>JAETRD010000003.1 GCA_021770345.1 Lachnospiraceae bacterium
CCGAAATCAGCCTGGAAAGCCGAAGGGTTTCCAGGCCGGCACGTCGAGCGGAAGCAAACGCGGCGAACGCCGAAATCAGCCTGGAAAGCCGAAGGGTTTCCAGGCCGGCACGTCGAACGGAAGCAAACGCGGCGAACAGAGGCAACTTATGCGAATATAAGGAGTGGCGTAATGGACAGAAATTCTGCGATTTCAGAGGTAAAGGGAATCGGAGCAAAAACAGAAGCGCTGTTTCACAAATTGGGAGTATACACCGTCGGTGATATACTCCTTCACTATCCCCGGACTTATATCCGGTTCCCGGAGGCAAAGCAGGTCAACGAAGCGGCGGAGGGTGAGACGGCGGCCGTGATGGGGCGGATTCTGACGCAGCCCGCTGTGCGCAAGACGCGCAGCATGCTGATCACCACGGCAAAAATCGGTGCGGCCGGCGTGGATATGGAGCTGGTCTGGTTCCGTATGCCCTACCTGAAAAATCAGTTAAAGCCCGGAAGCACCTATGTGTTCTACGGGAAGATCTGCAGAAAGGGCAGCCGTCTCGGAATGGAGCAGCCCGCCGTCTACGGCTTAGAGCAGTATGCCGGAATGGAGCAGGCGTTTCTGCCGGTCTACGGGCTGACCGGAGGCGTTTCCAACAATCTGCTCACAAAGACCATCCGCTCCGTGCTCTCGGAGGAGCGGTTATTCTGGGATTATCTTCCGGCGAAAGTCAGAGAGCGGTACCGTCTCTGCGAGTATAATTATGCGGTGCGGCAGATTCATTTTCCGGCGGATATGGATACGCTGACAAACGCGCGCAGGCGGCTTGTCTTTGACGAGTTCTTTCTCTTTATCCTGCAGATGCGCTACCAGAAGGAGAAACGCATCCGGGACGCCAATCTCTTTGAGTGGCGGGAGGATTCCTTTGTGGAGGGGTTAATCGAAAAGCTGCCGTACCGGTTGACCGGAGCGCAGAGGAGAGCGCTTGACGAGATACGGCGTGACATGCGTGGGGAGTTTGTGATGCAGCGGCTGATTCAGGGGGACGTCGGTTCCGGTAAGACGATTCTCGCATTTCTTGCGATGGCGGACGCGTCTCACAACGACTATCAGTCGGCGATTATGGCGCCGACTGAGGTCCTTGCAAGGCAGCATTACGAAACGTTTCGAACAATGACGGAGGAGTTCGGGCTGAAAATACCCGTGGTGCTTCTGACTGGCGCGATGACTGCAAAGCAGAAGCGTATGGCATACGAGGCGCTGCAGCTCTATCCGAACGCGATGATTGTCGGAACGCATGCGCTGATTCAGGAGCGTGCCGTCTATGACAATCTTGCGCTGGTGATCACGGATGAACAGCATCGTTTCGGTGTCCGCCAGAGGGAGACATTTGCGGAAAAGGGTTGTCATCCTCATATTCTTGTCATGAGTGCGACGCCGATTCCGCGGACACTGGCCATCATTCTGTACGGAGATCTGGATATTTCGGTGGTGGACGAAGTTCCGGCAAAGCGCCTGCCGATCAAAAACTGTGTCGTAGGCACCGGTTACCGTCCGAAGGCGTATGAATTTATTTTAAATGAAATCAAAAAAGGACACCAGGCTTATGTGATCTGTCCTCTGGTGGAGGCGGTTGAAAATATGGACGTCGAGAATGTGACGGACTATGCCAGACGGCTGCGGGACATTTTTCCCGAGGAGGTAAAACTCGGGCTGCTTCACGGGCAGATGAAGCCCGCGCTGAAAAACGAAGTCATGGAAGCGTTCATGAAAAACGAGGTGCAGGTTTTGATCTCCACGACAGTTGTGGAGGTCGGTGTCAATGTGCCGAACGCGACGGTGATGATGATCGAAAATGCGGAGCGCTTCGGGCTCGCGCAGCTTCACCAGCTGCGGGGGCGGGTGGGCCGCGGAGACGTGCAGTCCTACTGTATCATGGTAAACGCCTCGGACAGCAAGACGGCGGAGCAGCGGCTTTCCATCTTAAACCGCTCCAATGACGGCTTTGAGATTGCGGCCGAGGATTTAAAACTGCGGGGGCCGGGCGATTTTTTCGGGATCCGCCAGTCCGGGGAGCTTCAGTTTGCGCTCGGAGATATCTATCAGGATGCCGCGGTGCTAAAGCATGCTTCGGAGGCGGTGACGGAACTGCTCGCGGAGGACGCGGAACTTGCGTCTGAGGAGAACGCAAAGCTGTGCCGTTATCTCAAAGAATATGTCAAACAGGAACAGCACCAGATGAATCTGTAAACGTAAAACCGGGCAACAGCGATTCCGCTGCGGCCCGGTCCTACGATTTTTCAGTTTTCAGTGTAAGGGCAGTGCCTTTTGCATGCCGTTTTCTGTCATACAGGCCGGCTTATTTGCCTGCCATCTGCTTCTCCTGGGCCTCGATCATCTTCTTGACCATGTAGCCGCCGACAGAACCGTTCTGTCTGGAAGTCAGGTCGCCGTTGTAACCTTCCGTCAACGGAACGCCAAGCTCGTTGGCAACCTCATACTTGAATCGGTCTAATGCACCTTTTGCTTCCGGAACGACAGCCTTGTTTGAAGAACGATTTGACATAGTTGTTTCCTCCTTTGGTACGTTTGATTGATTCTTTGGTACAGTGATAGTATGCGCACCATACAGGAGGATAAACAGGCAGTTCCTGTCAGTGGAAGAAAAAACAGCCAATTTTTGCAAGGGATCGGAAGTCATCTGAAACGGCGGTTTTCGGCGTTCTGATTCAGGATTCGACAAGCGTCAGCTCCGAGATATCCGGGTGGATCGTGAGCGAGTAGTTGGTGTAGTAGACCACGAATCCCGGCGCGCTGCCGTTCGGCTTTTTGATATTTTTTTTCTGGAGATAATCGATCTCGATTTTATCGCTGTCGCGTCCTTTGGAGTAGTAACCGGCAAGTTTGCCTGCCTCCTCAAAGACGCGGTCCGGCAGCGTTTCGTTTCGGGCCTTCACGATCACATGGGATCCGGGGATTCCTTTCGCGTGAAACCACCAGTCGTTTCCGGTTGCAAACTGGAAGGTCAGCTCTTCGTTCTGATAATTATTTTTTCCGACATACATATGGAAACCGTCGGAGGAGACATAGTGGAACGGCCTGCTCTTGATTTTTGCTTTTTTGTCGGAGCGTTTGCGCCGGATATACCCGTATTCCGTGAGTTCTTCCTTAATCTGAACAAGGTCGTCTTCGGACAGCGCAATGTCTAAGGAGGTTGAAATACTCTCGAGATGCCGGATTTCATCGGCGGTCTCTTTGATCAGTCCGGTCAGCGCCTCGTATGTCCGCTTTAATTTATTGTAGCGGTCGAAATATTTCTGTGCGTTTGCCTTTGCGTCCAGCGTGGGGTCGAGCGGTATCGCAATCATCTCATTGGTATAATAATTGAGCGCGGAAAGCTCTGAGGCGCCCTCTGCGAGGCCGTAGCCGTAGGTGTGCAAAAGTTCGCCGTATACTTTATATTTTTCCCGTTTTTCGGTGTCATTCAGCTGTTTTTCCTGCAGCTGATATTTTTTGCGGCTGCGGTCCAACGCGGTGTTTACGATTTTGCGCAGGTCGACAGACTTCTGGCGTATGCGGGTGTAGACATTTTTTGCCGCGTAATATTCTTCGAGCACGCGGGAAATGGAATCGTATTCCGTCATGCGGTATGTCTTGTCCGACGATTCGTCGATGAATGCGTGTAGTGCAAAACAGGAGAAATCCACGGGCTCCCTGCCGCTGGTGACAATGTTCGGACAGAACTTATGATTTGCGGCATCCTCCATCATCCAGGCAAAATTGTGATACAGATGCTTTCTGCCGTCCGCATCGAGCGCGGCCGCCGGCATATCGCTGTCCACGGAAGCGCGGTAACAGATTTCGTTTGCGATGACCGGGCTGATTCCGGTAAAAGAGGAGTAGATCGCTTTGCCGACGGGCAGCGGTTTTGTCAGGACGCTTTCCATGAAAGCATCCTCGGTCACCTCGAGCGGATTCAACCGGTCTTCCTGTGTCGCCGGAATCCGGTAGGTACGTCCCGGCAACACTTCCCGGACGGAGCTCATCAGGGAGGAGACATGTTTGATGCTGTCTAAAATCATGCCCTCCGAATTGCAGAAGATGATATTGCTGTGTTTTCCCATCAATTCGACAATGAGCGTCTTTGTGCACAGATCTCCGAGCTCGTCGAGATGTTCGATCTCGAAATGAATGATGCGCTCCATGTGCGGCTGAAAAATGCGCACAATGCGGCCGTTTGCGATGTGCTTGCGCAGAAGCATGCAGAAATTCGGCGCGGTGAGCGGGCTCGGTTTGTTGTGCTCTGTCAGATACAAAAAGGGCAGGGATGCGCTTGCGGACATCGCAAGGCGGAACTGTCCGTTTGCACCTTTCAGCGTAAAGAGCAGCTCGTCGCATTCCGGCTGTGCAATTTTGCTGATTTTTGTATTTAAAATGGTGTTGTTTAATTCGTATACTAAATTAGAAATCACAAGTCCGTCAAAAGCCATGATATTTATTCCTCCGAAACAGGCAGTATATTTTGCGGGTCCGGGCCAAAAGACGTCCGCATCCGCTGTCTATTATAGAAGATTTGCGCGGCGATGACAATAAAAGTTTTTTGCCGCGGCCGCTGTTGGAGGAACCGCGGGGATCATGAGCTGACGCGACGCTCTCAACGAACCGACATTGCCCATGAAATATAAGGAAAATTTCACAAAAATCCGGCGAAAATTCGACAAAAAAACAATAAAAAGCACTATGTGAGGTTGACAAAATGAACAATTTTATGTAGTATTAAACAATACTTGGAATACTTGGTTGATAAAATTCGACGCGGTCAGCTGTGTATTGTGTAGAGAGTAAGCGGTCGGTATTTTTCCCTCGGGTTCTTGGTCGTTTCCTCACAATAGAGGAAAATAATATCTTATTAGAGGAGAGAGGTATACAAAATGTCAAAAAAACCATTAGAAGACCCCAAGAACGGCATTCACCGTGCCAAAACATGGGAGATCGCGTTCTATTCGCTGAACAATCTCTCGACCAACCTGTATATGATGGCGTTCATGTATGTCAGCTATTTTTTGACGGGTTTTGTCGGTATCGGCGTGGTGCTGGCAGGTTCCATTACCACGGTCATGCGTATGTGGGACGGTGTGACAGATCCCTTTATCGGTATGGTTGTGGACAAGACCAACGGCAAGTTCGGCAAGAACCGCCCGTTCATTTTGATTGGCAATTTGATCCTGGCCGTATTTTCCGGATTGATTTACTTTTTGATCCCGGTTCTGCCGGAATCGACTGCTATCCGTTTTCCGGCGTACATCATTCTGTACATGCTCTACATCATCGGTTATACCTGTCAGTGCTGCGTTACCAAGTCGGCGCAGACCTGTCTGACGAATGATCCGGAGCAACGCCCGGTATTCTCGATGTTCAATATGATTTTCGGCGCTGCGATGATGATGTTTTTCCCGATTATTATCACCGACCACCTGATGCCGAAATACGGTACGGCCGAGGCGCATTACGGAGACGCGATGTCCAATATCCAGTTCTTCCGCGAGCTGTGGCTCATCGTTGTGATTTCTTCTGCTGTTTTTGCTGTTTTGGCTGTCATCGGCCTGTGGCGCAAGGATAACAGCAAGTACTTTGGTACCGGCGAAGTGCAGAAGATCGGCTTCCGCGATTACTGGGATGTCCTGAAAAATAACCGCGCGATTCAGATGATGATTGTTGCGACTTCCACCGATAAGCTGGCAATGTCAATGGTGAGCAACTCCACCATTATGATTATGCTCTACGGTATTGTCTGTCAGAACTATACGAATTACAGCCGTATGTCCGCGCTGATTACCATTCCTAAAATTGTGCTTGCTCTGTTGCTGTTTAACTTTGTCGCGCGCAAAATGGGGCAGAAAAAAGCCATGGTTATCGGCACATGGGGAGGCATCGTTTCCTGCATCGGCATACTGTTGCTGTTTATTTTGGGTGATCCGACTACACTCGACCTGAACTTCTCGAATGGACTTACGGTTTTTACCGCTCTTTATTTTGCCTTCTATCTGATCTGGCAGAGCTGTGTCAGCGTTACGGGCGACTTGGGCATCACGATGACTGCGGACTGTGCGGACTACGAGGTTTATCGAACCGGCAAGTATGTCCCGGGCCTGATGGGCACGCTTTTCTCCTTTGTGGATAAGATGGTTTCCTCCCTGGCCGGTACGCTGGTTGCGGTTATGCTCTCCATTATCGGATTCAAGGACACGCTGCCCACGCAGGATACCCCGTATTCGACCCCGATCTTTGTTGTCACGATGTTCTGTCTGATCGGCTGCCCGCTGATCGGCTATATCTGTAATATCGTAGCCATGAAGTTCTATCCGCTGACGAAGGAAAAGATGGAGGAGATTCAGGAAAAGATCGCCGAAATCAAGAATCAAGCGACCAAAGTCAAGGCATAATAAATGCAGATACCGAGTAATTGCAATTATTTTTGTCCTGTCTCCGGCTTCAGGGGCCGGAGTTTGGCTCCGGCCATGAAAAAGGAGACACTATGAGTAAGGAAACAGATACAAAAGGAGAGGACGGTACGGACTTTACCGTCCTCGATGAAAGCGGCACGATTCGCCGTCCGGACCTCAGTCATGCCGCTCCCAGGGAGCGGCATGAGGATTATGTGAATTTATCCGATCTCGCCCTTGCAGAGGATGAACTCCAATACCTGAAAGAGCAGATGGGCATTGTCGAACAGGGTTCCCCTATAAAACGGCTTATCAACTGCTATTACGAGTGGAAAGACCATCGCACCAAGCATCTTGTCAGTAAAAAGGTGTATTTGGTACTTTCCCTTGCGCTGGGCTGGTGCGGAATCCATCGATTTTATGAGCGCCGCTGGCTTCTGGGGCTTTTTTATCTTGCTTTTTTCTGGACTTATTTTCCGGTCTTTTTGTGTATCACTGATTTTCTTATTGTCCTTCCGATGAAAGCCGACGAAAACGGCAAGGTGCTGATTTGATTTTCGATTGGCCGTATGTTATATAAAGATAGCAGATCGTCTGGCACATACTTTGCCGCTATAACAAAGAAAAATCCCTCGGCCGTATGTCATTGCGGTCGGGGATTTCTTTTCTGCAAAAGGTGTTATAATTTAGGTTAAAAGAGAGGAGGGATACATAATGACGAAACAGGAGCGTGAAATGCAGCGCACACAGATGCAGGCGGAGAGAGAACAGTTTTACCGGAATTATCCGGAGATTTCCCGGTGGGTAAAGACGAGACGAACACTGCGGAATCTCCTGCTGGCATTTTGGATTCTGCATACGGTTCTTTCATTGATTCTTTTTGCACAGATGCAGGCGTTAGACAATGTTAATATGGAAGTGTTTAAACTGGTGATGCAGCTGTTCTGGCTCTGTGTATTTTTGAATCCGGAGGGCGGCTGGAAGATGAATCTGATCGTCTATGTTTGGGCGTTGACGAATTTCGGACTGCTGGCCATGAATGCTTCCGATATGCTTGAGACGCTACCGTATCTTTCTCAGATGCCTCTGCTTGGCGTTGTCATGTTTATGGAAGCTCTGATTCCGTTTCTGCTTCTGGCGCTCGCGCTGTATCTGACGGTGCCGGCGAAGCACCGGGCGATGTCGGAGCAGCTGGAGAATCGGGCGAAAGAAACGATGCAGAAAATGAAACAAAACAGAAAATAATGGGAAGACCAACAGAAAGGAACGATTGTTGCTATGGCAAAAGAATTATTAAAACGAAGCGAGGTAAAGGAAGAATTTACATGGAATCTGAGCGATATGTATGGCTCAGGGGAGGAGTGGGAAAAGTCTCTGGAAGAAGCGGAGCGCCTTACGGATGAGATTTCGACCTATGAGGGGAAAGTGACGGCTTGTGCCGCAAATCTGCTGCGCGTGCTTTCGCTGGGAGCGCAGGCAGAGCAAAAGCTGGATATGGCATATTCGTACTCGGCAAGGCTGCACGATCAGGACACGAAGGATGGCGCCAATCAGGCGATGAACCAGAAGGCGTTAAGCCGGTATATCGAGTACGGCAGCCGCACGGCGTTCGTGGTTCCGGAAATCCTCGCCGCCGAGGATTCCGTGATCGAGGCGTATCTGAATGAGGAACCAGAGCTTGCGCTCTACCGCATTCAGATTGCGGAGATTCAGCGGACAAAAGAACATTGCCTGTCTGCGGAGGCGGAAAAGCTGGTGGCGATGACAGGAGAGATGTCGGAGACCGCGAGCCAGGTCTATGGGATTTTAAATAATGCGGATTTTGTATTCCCGATGATTTCTGATGAGAACGGGGAGAAAGTCCGTCTGACAAACGGAAATTTTGTGCCGATGTTAGAGTCCGCGGACCGGAGAGTGAGAAAGGACGCGTTTACGAATTACTACAGCGTTTATAAGCAGTTCGCGAGCACGATTGCCGCGCTCTACGACGGCCAGGTAAAGCAGCAGATGTTTCACGCGCGCGCAAGAAAGTACGGTTCGACGTTAGAGGCTGCGGTGAATGCTAACAATGTACATCCGCAGGTATACCGCAATCTGATCGATACCGTGAATGACAATATGGACAAGATGCACCGCTATGTGAGAATACGCAGGAGATGTCTCGGTGTGGAGGAACTCCACATGTACGACATCTACACGCCGATGATCGCGGATGCGGCAAGGAAAATTCCGTTTGACGAGGCGAAGGAGACGGTGCTTAAGGCGCTTGCGCCGTTAGGTGAGGATTATGTCGCAAAGGTAAAGGAAGGTTTTGAAAACCGCTGGATTGACGTGTACGAGAATGAAGGCAAGCGCAGCGGCGCGTATTCTGCCGGTGTCTACGGCGTGCACCCGTATGTGCTCTTAAATCACAACGACACGCTGGACAATATGTTTACGCTGGCACACGAGATGGGACACGCGATGCATTCCTGGTATTCAAATGAAAACCAGCATTTTATCTATTCCCAGTACAAAATATTTGTCGCGGAGGTGGCCTCGACCTGCAATGAGGTGCTGCTGATGCAGTACCTGCTGAAGAATACGGAGGACAAAAAGGAGCGTGCCTATCTGCTGAACCATTACCTTGACAGTTTCAAGGGAACCGTGTATCGCCAGACGATGTTTGCGGAGTTTGAGATGCAGACAAATAAAATGGCGGAGGAGGGCGAGAGCCTGACTGCGGACACCTTAAGCAGGCTGTACCATGAGTTGAATCGCAAATACTATGGGCCGGATATGAATTCCGACGACGAGATCGCGTATGAGTGGGCGAGAATCCCGCATTTTTACTACAATTTTTATGTGTACCAGTATGCGACCGGTTTCTCTGCTGCGGTGTCGATCGCGAACGCTATCCTTGCGGAAGGTGCCCCGGCGGTGGAGCGCTATAAGAAATTCCTCTCGGGCGGCTGCTCGAAGTCTCCGGTGGAGCTTCTCAAAATCGCAGGCGTCAATATGGAGGAGCCGAAGCCGATCCAGGATGCGCTTGACGTGTTCGGCGCGGTGTTAGACGAGCTTGAGGGACTGCTCGACGAAATTTAAAAAACAGTATGCGGGCTGCCAGCAGGTAAGCCCGCATTGCATGTGCCGGGGATTCTTCGATGAACGTTCCTGAAATATACGGCGGCAGGCAGAGTTCTTGGAAATATCGTGCCGGAAAAGGTGTCTTGTCAGGTGTAAAGCAATGTGTTATACTGATATGGATTTTTAGAGAAACACGACGCAGAAACCTGCGGCAGAGCGCCTGCAGGTGAAAGAATCGAGGCCTGTTTATGAATGATATGTATTGCGATGTGGTGATTGTGGGATGCGGCGTTGCGGGACTGTATGCCGCTCTGTGGCTCCCGTCGGATAAAAGGATTGTAATGCTTTCCAAGGAAGATTTGGCAAGCTGCGACTCTATGCTTGCACAGGGAGGCATCTGTGTCCTGCGGGACGAGACGGATTATGATGCTTATTTTGAGGACACGCTGCGGGCAGGACATTATGAGAACCGCAGGGAGAGTGTGGAGCTGATGATCCGCGGAAGCAGATCCGTCATCGACCATCTGCTTGCGCTCGGCGTCCGCTTTGAGAGAAATGCGGACGGAAGCCTGGCCTACACCAGAGAGGGGGCCCATTCCGCACCGCGCATCTGCTTTCACAAGGATATCACGGGAAAGGAGATCACGTCGACGCTGCTTGCCCGCGTGCGGGAGCGGTCGAATGTCTCGCTTATGGAGTATACCGAAATGACGGATATCCTGGTAGAAAAGGGAACCTGCCGCGGCGTGGCGGCAAAGACGCGGGACGGAGGGAGCCTGCATATTCATGCGGCGGACACCGTGCTCGCCACCGGCGGCATCGGAGGACTCTACGAGCATTCCACCAACTTTCCGCTGCTTACCGGCGACGGCTGCGAGGCGGCACGGCGGCACGGCGTAAAACTTGAGCACATGGATTATGTGCAGATTCATCCGACCTGCCTCTACAGCACGAGACCGGGCAGAAGTTTTTTGATTTCCGAGTCGGCGAGAGGGGAGGGCGCCGTCCTCTTAAATCACAGAGGGGAGCGCTTTGTAGACGAGCTGCTTCCGCGCGACGTGGTGACAAAGGCGATCCATCAGGAAATGGAAAAGGAAGGGGTGCCGTTTGAATACCTGTCCTTTGCAGCGGTGCCGGAAGAGACGATTCTGGGACATTTTCCGCATATTTTTGAGCGATGTCTTGCGGAAGGCTATGACATTCGAAAGGAACCGGCGCCGATTGTCCCGGCACAGCATTATTTTATGGGCGGAATTTATGTAAATCGTGATTCCGCGACGACGATGGCGCATCTGTATGCGGTGGGTGAGACCAGCTGCAACGGCGTCCACGGGAAAAACCGTCTCGCGAGCAACAGTCTGCTGGAGAGTCTGGTCTTTGCAAAGCGCGCGGCACACAAAATCACGGAAAATCAGGAGAGGAGCGACACATATGAATCCAATTACAATGCAGCTTGTTGCTGACAAATATATCCGCATGGCACTCGAGGAAGACATTCACAGCGAGGATGTCTCCACAAACGCGGTGATGCCTTCCTGCCGGAGAGGCGACGTACAGTTAATCTGCAAGGAGGACGGCGTGATCGCCGGACTGCAGGTGTTTGCGCGTGTCTTTTTTCTGCTGGACGAAAAGACAACGGTGGATTTTAAGGTGAAGGACGGAGATGCGGTGACAAAGGGACAGCTGCTCGGAGTCGTGACCGGCGACGTGCGCGTGCTGCTGTCCGGGGAGCGGACGGCGCTCAATTATCTTCAGCGCATGAGCGGGATTGCGACCTACACGCACCAGGTGGCACATTTGTTGGAGGGGACGAAAACCCGCCTTTTGGATACCAGAAAGACGACGCCGTGCATGCGTATTTTCGAGAAATATGCAGTGCGCGTCGG
Source organism: Lachnospiraceae bacterium (assembly GCA_021770345.1). Lineage (GTDB taxonomy): Bacteria > Bacillota > Clostridia > Lachnospirales > Lachnospiraceae > Roseburia. The sequence goes on from JAETRD010000003.1 coordinate 11,375, forward strand.
AGGCGGCTGCAATCACCGGTACAATCTTTCCGACGGCGTGCTTTTAAAAGACAATCATATCGATGCCGCGGGCAGCGTGCGTGCGGCGGTGCTTGCCGCAAAGGAATACGCGCCGTTTGTCCGCAAGATTGAGGTGGAGACCGAGAATCTCGACATGGTAAGGGAGGCCGTGGAGGCCGGAGCCGATATTATCATGCTGGACAATATGACGCCGGAGCAGATGGCGGAGGCCATCCGCGTGATCGACGGCCGTGCCGAGACGGAGTGCTCCGGCAACATCACAAAAGAGAATATCGAGACGATCACAAAACTTGGCGTCGACTATGTCTCGAGCGGCGCGCTGACACACTCGGCGCCGATTCTGGATATCAGCTTAAAGCATCTGCGCGTTTATGAGTGACGGCCGCGCGGGAAACCTTGTTTTTATCGAAAGGGGGAGGCTCGCATGGAGCGGGAACTGACCGGAGCGGACAGAAGAAAAAGATTAGTGTCCCTGATGCGGGAAGCAGGGCAGCCCTTATCGGGAGCAAAGCTCGGGCAGGCCACCGGTGTCAGCAGACAGGTGGTCGTGCAGGACATTGCGCTGCTGCGGACGGAGGGCTACTCCATCGTCTCGACGGCCCGGGGCTACCGCCTCGACGAAAACACGCAGGCGATGCGGCTGTTTAAGGTTTTTCACACAGACGCACAGGTGGAGGATGAACTGAACACGATTGTGGACAGCGGCGGTATGGTTCTTGAAGTCATGGTCAATCACCGGGTTTACGGGAAGGTGACGGCACCGCTGCGCATTGCAAACAGGAGGGATGTAAGGGCGTTTGTCAGCGATCTGAACACCGGGAAATCCACGCCGCTTCTGAATGTGACCGCGGGCTATCACTTCCACCGCATCTGTGCGGACTCGGAGGAAATCTTAGACGAGATTGCGGATGCGCTGCGCAGGAAGGGCTATCTTGCAGAGCTTCTGCCGTATGAGCAGGCGGCTTTTTCGGTGGAAGAAATTTGACAAACGTGCCGTTTATGGTAAACTATATAAAACACGGACAGGATAGGAGAACAGACAGAATGACAAAAGCAAAAACTCCTTCGGATTGTATCAGGGAGCTGTATCAGAGGATTTCATTCCAGCAGAAAGCGGCTTTTGCCGCCGCGGTTCTTGTAGGCCTTGCGGCGCATTTATATCAGTTTACCAACAAATTATACAATTACGACGAGCTTGTGAACACGCCGGGCGGCTATGGCATCGGAGCGGAACTCGGAAGATGGTTTCTGCAGCTGATGGCAAAGGTTGTCTCGGCTGTTTTTCGTGGAAATTATTCGCTGCCGCTTCTGACAGGGCTTCTCTCGCTGCTGCTTTTCGCGGTCGCCGCGATGCTTCTGGTGGACATGTTTGACGTGAAGGACGGCCTTGCGGCGGCGCTTATCGGGGGAATTTCCGTTGCGTTTCCGTCGGTGACCTGCATGTATTTTTTTATGTTTACGGCGATCTTTTATGCCATCGGCCATTTTATGAGTATTCTTGCGGCGTATCTGGTGATCAGGTATCCGAAAAATATTCCGGCGCATCTTGCGGCGGTTCTGCTTTTGGCCTGCTCCCTGGGGACCTACCAGGCGTATTTCCCGAGCACCGTCTGTATTTTTCTGATTTCGGTGATTCTGCTCTGCGCATTTTCAAAGGAAACGGAGTCGTGGAAATACATATTTTTTACGGCGCTGCGCTATCTGGCCGTGCTTTTTGCGGGGCTTGCGGTGTACTTTGCGGCAAATAAACTGTTCCAGCGGCTCTGGAATGTGAGCTCCGTCAGCTATCAGGGGATGGATACCATGGGGCATATTACGGCGGCGCAGCTGATCGCGTCGGTAAAGCTCTGCTACCAAAATTTTGCGCAGCTGTTCTCGGAGAATCTGATGGGGTTGTCTCCGATTGCGGCGTTTCGGAAAGCGGTGCTTGTTGCGGTGCTCGCCACGCTGATTGGCATAGCGGCAAACGCCGTGGTGCGCAGGCGGGAGATTGTCAAAAATATCTTTCTGGCGATCGGAATCGTGCTGCTGCCGGTTGCGATGTTTCTGGTAATTATCATGGCACCCGACAGCTATGTGTATGCGCTGATGGTTTATCCGGCGGTCTTCCTTCTGATTTTTCCCGTCGTGTGGGCGGATGCTTTTTTTGCGAAAACAAATCTGCACATTTTGCTGCGCGCGGGGATGCAGTGGGTTGCGGCGCTCATGTCCGTGGCGGTCATCGGCGTGTATATCTGGTTTGCAAACGGCTGCTATATGGGACTGGAATACACGAAATATCACGATCTCTCGTATTATCAGGCGATTGTCACCCAGATCAAAAGCCTCCCCGGGTATTCGAGCAAGATGCCGGTCATATTTGTCGGCATGGACCAGCCGGATGACGATACGGACGAGGCCGGCAGCCTCGTCGGAAAAGTATTTCAGATGGACGGGAAATCGGAAACGAATATCGGCGGCAACATGAAGTTTTTTATCATGAGCCAATATCTCGGATTTACGCCGGAATTCGGAACTTATGAGGAAGTCCGGGCATGGATGGAGCGGGAGGAAGTCAGGGAGATGCCCGGCTATCCCGAGGACGGTGCCATCCGGGTCATTGACGGGACGGTCGTTGTAAAGATGTCGGATTACGAGTTGTAGGAAAGGGCTTTTTCTTGACTTACCCCGAAATTAGATTTATAATATATTCGCTTGTGCATCAGTGTTTTATCCACACAGTTCCATACAGGAGAAAATGAATGATTAAGAGTATGACCGGCTTCGGCCGCTGCGAGATAAGCGACGGAAACCGAAAATTTACCGTGGAGATCAAATCCGTAAATCACCGGTACCTTGACCTGAATATCAAGCTTCCCCGGAAATTCAATCTCTTTGAGAACGATATCCGGAATCTGCTCAGGGAGTATATGGAGCGCGGAAAGGCGGACGTGTTTATTTCCTGCGAGGATCGCACCGAAGAGAATTTTTCTCTGCGCTATAACGAGGAGATCGCGGCTCAGTATATGGGCTATCTGAACGGGATGGCAGAGCGGTTCGATATCGAGAACGATGTGAGAGTGAGCACATTGTCCCGCTATCCGGAGGTCTTTGTGATGGAGGAACAGGACGTGGACGAAAAGAAACTGTGGCCGCCTCTTGAGCGGGCAGTCCGCGGCGCCTGTGAGCAGTTCGTGGAAAGCCGCAGGAAAGAGGGCGAACATTTGCGGCAGGATTTGTTTGACAAGCTGGATGATATGCAGACCTGCGTCGACTTCATTGAGAAGCGTTCCCCGCAGGTGGTCACGGAATACCGCGGCCGTCTCGAAGAGAAGGTGAGGGAGCTTTTGGAGAACCGGCAGTTTGAGGAGGGGCGGATTGCGGCGGAGGTTGTGATTTTCGCCGATAAGATCTGCGTGGACGAGGAGACCGTGCGGCTGCGCAGCCACATTAAGAGCACAAGGGAAGCGCTTGCGGCAGGCGGAAGTATTGGCCGTAAACTGGACTTTATCGCACAGGAGATGAACCGCGAGGCGAACACGATTCTCTCAAAGACCAACGATCTCGAGATATCCGATACGGGAATTAACCTGAAGACAAATATCGAGAAGGTACGGGAACAGATTCAGAATATCGAATAGAGGTTACTATGGCTGGGTTAATCAACATTGGATTTGGCAACATGGTAAATACCGATAAGATCATCAGTATTATTTCTTCCGATTCGGCGCCCGCAAAGCGCCTGATCCAAAAGGGAAAAGAGCAGGAGAGCCTGATCGACGCCACGCAGGGGAGAAGGACCAAGAGTGTCATATTCACGGAACAAAATAAAATCATATTGTCGGCACTGCAGCCGGAGACGCTGGCAGGCAGATTCAACGGCAGTACAGCAGAGGTTTGTGATGACGCAAAAGACTAGAGGAATATTAACGGTTGTATCCGGCTTTTCCGGTGCCGGAAAAGGCACGATCATGAAAGAGCTGATGAACGCGCACGGCGAGCGGTATGCGCTGTCGATTTCGGCGACGACGAGAGCTCCGAGACCCGGGGAGACAGACGGAACGGAATACTTTTTCCGCAGCCGGGAAGAATTTGAACAGATGATCGCCGACGGTGCTCTGATCGAGTATGCGGAGTATGTCGGCAACTACTACGGAACGCCCCGCGCCTATGTGGAAGAACAGCTGTCCGCCGGCAGGGACGTGATCTTAGAGATTGAGATTCAGGGAGCCCTGAAGGTGAAGCAGCGTTTCCCGGACACACTGCTTTTGTTTGTCACACCGCCGAGCGCGGCCATATTGAAGGAACGGCTGACCGGCAGAGGCACCGAGACGGCAGACGTGATCGAATCGCGTCTTGTGCGGGCCGCAGAGGAGATCCGCGGTATCGAGGCCTACGATTATCTGATTGTCAACGACAAACTCCCGGAGTGCGTAAAGGAGGTTCATCAGATTATCTCCAACGAGCATTACCGCATTTCGCGCAACGCATCGTTTATTGAGGAAATGCGCCGGGAATTAGACATGTTTTCAAAAAAATCAAGTAATATTTAAATAAAGGAGAGAGTACCATGATACATCCGTCTTATGTGGAGTTAATGAAGGTCGTAAATAATGATCTTGAAATCGGAGAGGAGCCGGTGATCAACAGCCGCTATTCCATCGTGATTGCGACCGCAAAGCGGGCGCGCCAGATTATCGCCGGAGATGACCCGATGGCCGATAAGATTACCTGCGCAAAACCGCTGTCTATCGCGGTGGAGGAACTCTACGAATCGAAGGTAAAGATTGTTCCCGAAGGTGCGGAACAGGACGACGACTAGCGTAATTGCAGAACCCCAGGAGAAAGAAAGGATGAGAAAACAAGACTCATCCTTTTTAGCGTTAGAAAGAGAGAAATTCATGAAATTATTGTTTATATCCCTCGGATGCGACAAAAATCTGGTGGATACCGAGTTTATGCTCGGTATGCTCCGTGAGGAGAACATCACGCTGACGGATGACGAGTACGAGGCAGATATTATTATCATCAACACCTGCTGTTTTATCAATGACGCAAAAGAGGAGAGCATCAATACGATTCTCGAGATGGCGGAACACAAGCGGGATGCGGTGTTAAAGGCACTGATTGTGACCGGGTGCCTGGCGCAGCGCTACAAGGAGGAGATTAAGCGGGAAATTCCGGAGGTCGATGCGATTCTCGGGACGAATTCCTGCGAGGATATCATAACCGCGCTCCACGCATCGCTTTCGGGCACATTTTATGAAAATTACAGGCAGCTGGAAGGACTTCCGACAATCCGGGCAAAGCGGACCGTGACTACAGGAGGTCATTTTGCGTATCTGAAGATTGCGGAGGGCTGCAACAAACGCTGTACCTACTGCATTATCCCTTCTATCCGCGGGAATTACCGCAGCGTCCCGATGGAAGAGCTTGTGGCGCAGGCAAAGGAGCTTGTGGCAGGCGGCGCAAAGGAGCTGATTCTGGTCGCGCAGGAGACGACGCTCTACGGCGTCGATCTCTACGGAGAAAAGTCGCTTCACCTGCTTTTGGACGAACTGAACAAAATCCCGGGGCTGTTCTGGATCCGCATTCTCTACTGCTATCCGGAGGAAATCTATGACGGCCTGATCGATGCGATGATCCGCAATGAAAAAGTCTGTCACTATCTGGATATCCCCATTCAGCATGCGAGTGACGCCATGTTAAAACGGATGGGAAGACGGACTTCCAATGCGGATCTGGTGCGGATTATCACGGGGCTTCGGGAGCGGATTCCGGATATCGCGCTCCGCACCACGCTGATCTGCGGTTTTCCCGGTGAGACGGAGGAGATGCACGAGGAGCTGATGCGGTTTATCAACGATATGGAGTTTGATCGTCTCGGTGCTTTCACCTATTCCCCGGAGGAGGGGACACCGGCCGCAGAGTTTTCCGATCAGATCGATGAGGAGAAGAAAGCCCTGTGGCAGGCGGACGTGATGGAGCTGCAGGAGGAGATTATTTTCGACCGGAACGAAGAGCTGAAAGGCCGGGAGTTTCTCGTCTTCATCGAGGGGAAGGTGGCGGATGAAAACGCATATATCGGCCGCACTTACCGGGATGCGCCGGAGGTCGACGGATATATTTTCATCAATACAGAGGAGGAACTGATGACCGGAGATATTGCAAGGGTTCGGGTGACCGGAGCCTGCGAATATGATTTGATAGGAGAATTGCTATGAATTTACCGAACAAACTGACTGTGCTGCGTGTGATTTTGATTCCGTTTTTTGTCTTTTTTCTGATGGCTCCTTATTTTCCGGGGTACGGCAACTATATTGCGGTCGCGATCTTCATTGTGGCAAGCCTTACGGATATGCTCGACGGGAAAATCGCAAGAAAATATAATCTTGTGACAAATTTCGGAAAGTTTATGGACCCGCTTGCGGATAAGCTTCTGGTCTGCTCTGCGCTGATCTGTCTTGTCGAGACCGGACAGCTCGCGTCATGGATCGTGATCGTCATTATCGCGCGCGAATTTATCATCAGCGGTTTCCGGCTGGTGGCTGCGGACAACGGCGTGGTGATCGCCGCAAGCTACTGGGGAAAATTTAAGACGACGTTTCAGATGCTTATGGTCATCGTGCTGATTTTGGATCTTCCGCACCCGGCGTTTGCCGTGCTCGGCGTCGCCCTCACATGGATTGCGCTGATTCTGACGATTGTCTCCCTCGTGGATTATATCGCCAAGAATAAGGACGTGTTAAAAGAACAGAAATAAATGCCGGAAAACCGGGCAGAAGGAGCTTTCGATGGGACAGACAGACCTGGAATATCAGATTTATGAATTGCTCGGGCGGCATCGCCTCACGCTGACGACTGCGGAGTCGGCCACCGGGGGGATGATAGCCGCCACGCTTGTGAATGTGCCGGGGATTTCCGCGTATTTTACCGAGGGGTATGTCACTTACTCGGACGCGGCCAAGGTGAAGATGATCGGCGTTGCGCCGGAGACCATCGCAAAATACGGCGTGGTGAGCGCCGAGACGGCCGCCGACATGGCGCGCAGCGCGCGGCGCACGGCGCAAACGGATCTGGCCGTCTCCGTCACCGGAGTGGCGGGACCGGACGGCGGAACCGAGGAGTGCCCGGTCGGGCTGGTGTTTATCGGCTGCTGTTTCCGCGGGAAAACGGCGGTGGAGCGCCACCTGTTTTCCGGTGACCGCGGCGCGGTGCGCGGTGCGGCCTGTGCGGCGGCGCTTTCGCTGCTGAAACGAACCATAGAGGAGGAAGTTGCATGCGGATTATAGCGGGAACGGCAAGAAGCCTTCCACTGAAAAGCGTTCCGGGGACAGAGACGCGTCCCACAACGGACCGTATCAAGGAAACGCTGTTTAACATATTGCAGGAGGATATCCCGGGCTGTGCGTTTCTCGATCTGTTTGCGGGAAGCGGACAGATGGGACTTGAGGCATTAAGCCGCGGCGCCGGCCGGGCGGTCTTTGTGGACAACGGAAAAAAGGCCGCCGCCTGTATCGCGGATAATATCCGTTTCACGAAATTTGAGGACAGGGCGAAGCTGATCGGGGCGGACGTCATGAGCGCGCTGCACATGCTCGAGGGAAGCGAACCGTTTGACCTCATTTTTATCGACCCTCCCTACGGGAAGGGGCTGGAGCGGGACGTGCTCGCGTACCTGTCCAGTTCGTCTCTTGCGGGACGGCACACGCAGATCATCGTCGAGGCCGCGCGGGAAACGGATTTTGCTTATCTTGAAGATTACGGTTTTCGTCTGGTGAGGCTTAAGGCTTATAAGACCAACGAGCACGCGTTTATACGCAGAAGATAAGAAAGGCATGGGTGTTTTTTATGAAGAGAGCGATTTATCCGGGAAGCTTTGACCCACTGACACTCGGACATGTCGATATGATCGAGCGTTCCGCGAAAATTGTGGACGAACTGGTGGTCGGCGTGCTCAACAACAGCGCAAAAAATTCGTTGTTTTCTCTTGAGGAACGTGTTAGTATGATAAAAGAGATGACAGCGTCTATGCCGAATGTCACGGTGGCTTCCTTTGACGGACTCCTGGTAGATTACATGAAAGAGATTGATGCGACAATCATTGTCAGAGGGCTGCGTGCGGTGACGGATTTTGAGTACGAGCTTCAGATTGCCCAGACAAACCATGTGCAGAATGCCAACGTGGAGACGATTTTTTTGACGACCAATCTGAAATATTCCTACTTAAGCTCCACGATCGTGAAGGAGTTTGCATCCTACGGCGGCGACATATCAAATTTTGTTCCGGCATGTTTTATCGACAGAATTTATGCGAAATATCATATTTCAAAATGAGGAGTGTAATATATGGCAAGCAGAATAGAACAGATTATTGAGGAGATCGAGGAGTACATTGACAACTGTAAACCGCAGACCTTTTCCGCCTCAAATATTATCGTGAACCGGGAACAGATGGAAGAGCTGCTCAATGAACTGCGCGTAAAAACACCGGAAGAAATCAAGCGTTACCAGAAAATTATCAGCAATAAAGAGGCGATTTTAGCGGATGCACAGTCCAAGGCGGATGCGATTATTGCCCAGGCACAGGTGAAGACCGACGAGCTGGTCAGCGAGCATCAGATTATGCAGCAAGCCTATGCACAGGCCAACGAGGTCGTGATGATCGCGACGAAGCAGGCGCAGGAGATACTCGACAACGCGACCAACGAGGCAAACGGTATCCGCATGGGTGCAATGCAGTACACGGACGATATCCTGCGCAATCTCGAAAACACCATCTCGCATTCGATGGACGCGGCGAAGAGCCGCCACGATTCCTACATGGGATCGCTGCAGAGTTTTCTGGATGTCGTGACGACAAACCGCGCAGAGTTAAACCCGGTTCCGGACGAGCCGCATGAGATACCCGCAAGGCAGGAGGACGCCGGTCTTCCCAAAGTGGAGATCACGTCCGATATGCTGGGCTGACCAGGCAGGGGTTCTTCCGGGCCGGATTCGGGCGCTGCGGAACCCGAACCCTAACAGGGAAATGCGCTGCTAAAGGCCACGAGGACGGCCAGCGCTGCGGAAGCCAGGGTGAATACCCCCTTCAGCAGACAATAGCGCCGCATGGAAAGTTTGGTGTCCCGTATCATCGAACTTGTCTGGGCGATACCGGAGAGGCCGCCGAATGCCGTAAACGCCATTGCGAGTATGTACTTTGCCCGCGGAGAGCAGGGAAAGGCCGACAGAGACGCGATACCGTTCGTCAGTTCGGCGATGCCCGTGACGATGAGCCTGCTTCCCGCAGAGATCGGAAGTTTCTGCAGAAGCCGGGCCATCATACCAAACAGCATAATATACCCTCCGAGTCTTACCAGGGTATCAAAACCGTTCATAATGCCGGCATCAATGATTCTGAAATTCATTTGAGATCCTGATGCCGGCATCTTTATGCGGGAGTCGGCAGCCACGTTTTTGCGGAGCAGGATTGCGCCTGCAACAAGGGGCGGGCCGTACAGGATCAGGTAACTTACTGCGATCAGCCCCGGCATCGCTAACTGCTGGCAGAGGATGTAGCTGCTGATGAAAATCGGGCTGATATTGTTGCTGACGACAAAGAGCACACCGGCTTCTTCCTCGGAAATCAGATTGTTTTTCAGCAGCTCCGCGCAGTTTTTGCTCCCCATCGGGAATCCGAACAAAAAGCCGGAGATCAGCACAAAAGCGCCGCTTCCGCTGACCGGGAAAAACGGCCGCAGCAGCGGTGTTAAAATGCGGGTAAAGTACTGCAGATAATTCGAGTAAATCAGTATGTTGGAGAGAATCGCAAAGGGGAGCAGCGTGGGCAGCACCTTTTCGTACCAGAGCATGAGGCCGCCGGCCGCAGCGCCGACGGCCTCTCCCGGAAACAGCAGCACATAACCGATAAATACGATAAAACATAAGAATATAAATTTCTTTTTCATACTAAACTATATGAGTAACAGGAGGTTCCTATGAGTAAGTTAGAAGCATTAAAAGAACGAAACCTTGCATCCGCGAAGGTATTTGACTATTTTGAGGAAATCTGTGCGATTCCCCACGGTTCGCGCGACACGAAACGGATCAGCGATTATCTGGTGGATTTCGCGAAAGCGCACGGCCTTGTATATGAGCAGGATGATGCGAATAATGTGGTCATTATCCAGGAGGCCTCCGCAGGCTATGAGAATGCGGAACCGATCATCATTCAGGGACATATGGATATGGTCTGCGAGAAAGAGAGCGGCTGCGCCGTCGATTTCGCCAAAGAAGGTCCCGATATCTATGTGGACGGCGATTTTATAAAGGCGCGCGGCACGACATTAGGCGGCGACGACGGAATCGCGCTGGCATACGCGCTGGCCGTGATGGATTCCCCAAAGATTGTTCATCCGAGGCTTGAGGTGGTGCTCACCGTGGACGAGGAAATCGGCATGCTCGGCGCCGAGGCGATTGATCTGTCGATGTTAAAAGGGCACAAGCTCCTAAATATCGACTCGGATGTGGAAGGGCATTTCCTGACGAGCTGTGCGGGCGGAATGACGGTCGAGACGACGATTCCGACAGACCGCAGGACGCAGCGCGGCCTTGCCGTGACCGTGACCGTAACGGGCCTTTCGGGAGGCCATTCCGGAAGCGAGATTGACAAAGAACACGGCAACGCCAATATCCTGATGGGACGTCTGCTGAAAGCGCTCGCGGACCGCATGGATATCGGAATCGTTTCGCTGTCCGGAGGATTGAAGGATAATGCGATTCCGCGGGAGTCTGCGGCGGAGCTCTTGATTCCGGCAGAAGAGCAGGCGGCGTTTGCCGGTCTGGTAAACGAGCTTTCCGATCTCCTGAAAAAGGAATATGTGGCCTCCGATGCCGGCGTGCGGATTGACTGCGCAGTGGGGGAGGAGAAGGAAGCACGGATTCTCTCTTTCGGCGCGATGACGCGCGTGATCTTTTATCTGCGCAATGTGCCGGACGGTGTGCAGCATATGAGCCGCGTGATGCCCGGACTGGTCGAGACCTCGCTGAATCTCGGCATTCTCTCCTTAAAAGAAGATGCCCTGTGCGTCACGACCTCCGTGCGCAGCAGCGTTTCCTCCCGCAAGGAGGAGCTGCGGGACCGTCTGGAATATTTAGCGGAATTCCTCGGCGGAGAGATTGCGGTAAACGGGGATTATCCGGCGTGGGAGTACCGCGCGGATTCCGAAATCCGCACGACAATCAGCGGGATTTACCGGGAACTTTTCGACGAGGAGCCGGTGTTCGAGGCGATTCACGCGGGACTCGAATGCGGGATTTTGTCCGGAAAGATCGCGGATCTCGACTGTGTTTCCTTCGGGCCGAACAATTACGACATTCATACGCCCAAGGAGCGATTAAGCATTTCCTCCGTGGAGAAGGTTTGGAAGCTGTTGGTTGAATTTTTGAAGAGAAGCAGATAATCTATGCATTTAAAACGATTTCATATTCTACTGCTGTTCCTCGCGGTGCTGGTGTTTGACGTGTGTCTTTTGCAGCACATCGAGGAAAAGACACGTCAGATGAATTGTTTTTCGTATGAGACGGCCCAGAAAAATTTCCGGAGTCACCGGATTTCGGAGGAGACCCTCGCGGCATTCATGCAGGCGTCGGAGGACGGAATGAATCATTTTGCCGAGCTTATGACGATGTATTTTGCCGAGGAGGGACTGGAGACGGATGTGAAATTGCTGGAGCAGGATATGGTTTATGCGATGCGGTATCACGGGGATGAATTTCGGCAGCTGAGCGAAAGCGTCCTCGCCGTGTGGCAGGATTTAAAGCGCTTTCCGGTGGGCAGAGTGCAGACGGGGAGCAGCACAGCTGCAGGCGGCGCGGGGGATGCACGCGGCCGCGCTGCTGTGCGCAGCGCGGCAAATGCGGACGGCAATGCCTTTGTGACCTTTGCCGACAGCTGGATGCAGAGCCGCACGTTCGGCGGGGAGCGCGGCCACGAGGGCACCGATATCATGCCGGAGATGAATCAGCGGGGGATTTATCCGGTCTACAGTATGACGGACGGCGTGGTGGAGAATATCGGCTGGCTGAAGCTGGGCGGATACCGCATCGGGATACGCAGTGATTCGGGCGCCTATTTTTATTATGCGCACCTCGCGGAGTATGCAAAAGAGTTTGAGATCGGAGAGCGGGTGACGGCCGGGACGCATCTGGGCTATATGGGAGATACCGGCTACAGCGAGGTGCCCGGGACGACCGGGATGTTTGACGTACATCTGCATCTCGGCATTTACTTATATGACGGCAGCGGAACGGAGTACAGCGTCAACTCCTATCCGATGCTGCGTTACTTATGGGAACAGGAGTCGAACGGTGATACGACTGGATAAATTTCTTGCAGAGACTGGCACGGGAACCAGATCCGAAGTCAAAAAACTGATACACGCGGGGCTTGTGACGGTAAACGGAGATGCGGGGACTTCCCCGGAACAAAAGATTTCCCCGGAGGCGGACATTGTGTGTGTGCGCGGAGAAAACGTAACTTATGCGGCCTTTGAATACTATCTGTTTCACAAGCCGGCGGGCTGTGTCAGCGCGACGGAGGACGCCGTCCACCGGACGGTCATGGATTATCTGACCGATACGGTGCGCAGAGATCTGTTTCCGGTCGGTCGGCTGGATATCGATACGGAGGGCCTTCTGCTGATCACAAACGACGGTGCGCTGGCCCATGCGCTGCTTGCTCCCACGCGGCATGTGAGCAAGATTTACTACGCGAAGGTGGCAGGGACAGTGACGGCAGAGGACGTCAACCTGTTTGAAAAAGGGGTTGACATTGGAGAAAAGGCGCCGACGAGGCCCGCAGCTCTTGAGATTTTAACGGAAGGCGAAGTGTCGGAGATTCTTCTGACGATATGCGAGGGGAAATTTCATCAAGTGAAGCGGATGTTTCAGGCAGTCGGCAAAGAGGTCGTCTATTTAAAGCGGATCGCCATGGGGCCGCTGCGTCTGCCGGACGATCTGCCTGCGGGCGCGTATCGGCCGCTGACCGCAGAGGAACTTGCGGCGTTAAAAGCACAGAAACGAGGAAATTTATGAGTAACGGATTTTTACCGGTTTGCAAAGCGGATATGGAAGCGGCGGGGATCGCTCAGCTTGATTTCGTGTATGTCTGCGGGGATGCCTATGTGGACCATCCCTCGTTCGGACATGCTATCATCTCAAGACTGCTTGAGGCGCACGGCTATAAGGTCGGCATCATAGCCCAGCCCGATTGGCGCGAACGGGACTCGATCCGGATTTTGGGAGAACCGAGACTCGGCTTTCTCGTGACGGCCGGGAATATGGATTCCATGGTAAATCACTATTCGGTGTCAAAAAGGCGCCGCGCCACGGACGCCTTTACCCCCGGCGGAGTGACGGGAAAGCGGCCGGATTACGCAACCGTCGTCTACTGTAATCTGATTCGTCAGAGTTATAAGACGACGCCGATTATCATCGGAGGAATCGAGGCGAGCCTGCGGCGTCTCGCGCACTACGATTACTGGTCGAATAAATTAAAGCGTTCCATTCTTCTCGATTCCGGAGCCGATCTCATTTCCTACGGCATGGGAGAGCACAGTATTGTGGAGATTGCGGATGCGTTAAACAGCGGTCTTGCGGTGTCGGACATCACGTTTATCGACGGAACCGTCTATAAGACCCGGAAGCGGGAGGATATCTACGATGCCATCGAACTGCCGCATTATAACGCGCTCTGCGCGGATAAGCGTGAATATGCAAAGAGCTTTTACACGCAGTACTGCAACACGGACCCGTTTACCGCAAAGCGTCTGTTTGAGACCTATGACGACAAATTGTTTGTCGTGCAGAATCCGCCCGCAAAACCTCTGACGGAGCGGGAGATGGACCAGGTGTACGCGCTGCCCTACCGGCGCGCCTGCCACCCGGATTATGAGGTGCAGGGCGGCGTGCCTGCGATCTCGGAAGTCCGGTTTTCGCTGGTGAGCAACCGCGGCTGCTACGGCGGCTGCAGTTTCTGTGCGCTGACGTTTCATCAGGGGCGCATCATCCAGACGAGAAGTCATGCGTCGATTCTCGCCGAGGCCGAAAAGATGGTCTGGGAACCGGATTTTAAAGGATATATCCACGATGTCGGCGGCCCCACCGCGAATTTCCGGGCGCCGGCATGCGGCAAGCAGCTGGAAAAGGGCGTCTGTGCGAACCGGCAGTGCCTGTTTCCTGCGCCCTGCAAAAACCTTGTGGTCGATCACTCGGATTACCTTGCGCTTCTTCGAAAACTGCGGGCACTGCCCAATGTGAAAAAGGTGTTTATCCGCTCCGGAATCCGCTTTGACTATCTGATTTATGACAAAGACCCCGCGTTTCTGCGGGAGCTGTGCGAGCACCATGTCAGCGGACAGTTAAAGGTGGCGCCCGAGCATATCTCGAACGCGGTGCTCGAGCGGATGGGAAAGCCCCGCGTGGAGGTATACCGGCGCTTTGTACAGGCGTATGAGGCCATGAACCGAAAGCTCGGCAAAGAGCAGTATCTGGTACCTTATCTGATGTCTTCCCATCCCGGCTCGACGTTAAAGGAGGCCGTGGAGCTTGCGGAATTTCTGCGGGACCTGGGATATATGCCCGAGCAGGTGCAGGATTTCTATCCGACACCTTCCACGATATCGACCTGCATGTATTACACCGGGCTCGACCCGCGGACGATGGAGCCTGTTTATGTGGCCACAAATCCGCATGAGAAGGCGATGCAGCGCGCACTGATACAGTACCGCAATCCGAAAAATTATGCGCTGGTCGAAGAGGCGCTGACAAAGGCGGGCAGAACGGATTTAATCGGCTATGACAGAAAATGCCTGATACGTCCGCGCAGGAAGGACATGCGGGCCGCGGAGCCCGAAAGAAAAGTCCCCAAAAAGAAAACCATCCGAAACGTGCATCGGAAAAAGACGGAAAGGAAACGGTAACGGCAGGGAATCTATGCGTGAATTTTATATCAACGGCAACGAAGCGGGGCAGCGCTTTGACAAATATCTGAAAAAACTCCTCTCGGCCGCGCCGAACGGCTTTCTGTATAAGATGCTCCGAAAGAAGAATATTGTGCTGAACGGGAAACGTGCGGACGGCACGGAGAAGCTGTGTGCCGGAGATCAGGTGAAGCTTTTTCTGTCCGACGAGACATTCGAAACGTTTTCCGGCGCGGGCGCCGCACAGTCCGGGTTTGCCGGGCTGCGGGATTTAAAACCGGCATTTCCGCTTACGGTGATCTATGAGGATGCGGATGTGATTGTCATAGACAAGCCCGCCGGCATGCTCTCGCAGAAGGCCGCGCCCTCGGATCTCTCGGCAAACGAATATATTCTGCACACCCTGATCGCGCGCGGCGAGCTGACGGAGCAGATGTTTCGAACCTTCCGTCCCTCGGTGTGCAACCGCTTAGACCGGAATACCTCGGGTCTTCTGATTGCGGGGAAGACGTTAAGGGGGCTGCAGGAGACGGCGGCTGCCTTAAAGGACCGCAGCATACAAAAATATTATCGATGTCTTGTAAAAGGGGAAGTGAAGGAGTGCAGCCGAATTGACGGCTGGCTTTTTAAGGATGCGCGCACGAACCGGGTGACGGTTCTGCCGGAAGCGGCGGAGCATGCGGTGCGCATCGAGACGGAATATGGGCCCGTCCGCACGGGGAACGGGTATTCGGAGCTTGAAGTTCATCTGATTACGGGACGTTCTCACCAGATTCGTGCGCACTTAGCCTCCATCGGGCATCCGATTTTAGGGGATTTCAAGTACGGGGATCCGGTCTTAAACCGAAAGTTAAAGCAAGCGCTTCAGGTAGATTCTCAGATGCTTCACGCGTATCGGATGGTCTTTTCGGACGGCAGGGAATTCACTGCCCCCTGCGGGGAAGAATTTGAGCGGGTGTGGCGCTATCTGGTTGCATTAATGTGACGTTTAATCGCCTCGAAACTTTCGATGCTGACATCATGTTCGATCTTACAGGCGTCCTCGGCGGCCACACGCGGGTCAACGCCCAGCATGACGAGCCAGTTTGAGAGAATCGTGTGGCGCTCATAGATGCGTTCCGCGACCTCGAGTCCCGCGTCGGTCAGGCGGATGTAACCCTCGGCGCTCACAGTGATATAACCGTTCTCGCGCAGATGCTTCATGGCAACGCTGACACTCGGCTTCTTGAAATTCATTTCGTTGGCAATATCAACAGAGCGGACATTTCCGAGTCTGTGATTTAAAACGAGAATTGTCTCAAGATAATTCTCGGTCGATTCGTTCAATACCATTTAAGTGCAGCCTCCTTGCTGTTTCTTACAAGTATAGCACAGGCATGCCGGTTTGACAAAGGCTTCTTTTTCGATATAATAGAGACAATCAGAGGGGAACGAAGATGGCAACATGGAATTCACGGGGGCTTCGGGGCTCCACGTTAGAGGAATACATTAACCGCAGTAACGAGAAATATTTAGAGAGCGGGCTGGCGTTAATCCAGAAGGTGCCGACGCCGATCACGCCGATTACGATTGACAAGGAGACAAGGCATATCACACTCGCCTATTTTGACCAGAAGAGCACGGTCGACTATATCGGGGCCGTGCAGGGAATCCCGGTCTGCTTTGACGCAAAGGAATGCAATACGGATACGTTTCCGCTGCAAAATATTCACGCGCATCAGGTCGCATTTATGGAAAATTTCGAAAAGCAGGGAGGCGTAGCTTTTTTTTTGATCAGCTACACAAAGCGGGATCTCTTTTATTACCTCCGTTTCGAGAAGTTAAAGGCTTTTTGGGAGCGCGCCGAGGCGGGCGGGCGCAAAAGCTTCCGGTTTGAGGAGCTGGAAACGGACTTTTTCCTCGGGAGAGGAAAGGGCGTTCTGATTCCATATCTGGAAGCGCTGCAGAAGGATTTACAGATCAGGGATTGACTTTTTTTTGTCAATCTTTTATACTTAATAAAGTTTTATATGGTAGTATTTTACCATATTAGCATGTTAAAGTGCAGCTGTTCAACGGAGGGGATTATGGATCAAAGACTGCTTCACACACCGGAAGGCGTGAGGGATATTTACAACGACGAGTGCGAAAAAAAGCTGCTCCTGCAGGATAACCTGCATCGGAGGCTGCGCCGGTACGGCTACCATCCGATTCAGACGCCGTCTTTTGAGTTTTTTGATATATTCGGTAGGGAGATCGGTTCGACGCCCTCGAAGGACTTATACAAATTTTTTGACCGGGAGGGGAATACGCTGGTGCTGCGGCCGGACATGACGCCCTCCGTCGCGCGCTCGGCGGCGAAATACTTCGGGGATGAGGATATGCCGGTGCGTCTCTGTTATCTCGGCAACACCTATATCAATAACAACAGCTATCAGGGAAGACTCAAGGAGAATACACAGCTCGGCGCGGAGCTCATCGGGGATTCCACCGCGGATGCCGATGCCGAGATGATCGCGGTGGTCACCGCATGTCTGAAAGAGGCCGGGCTTGCGCAATTTCAGATCAGCGTCGGCCATGCGGACTTTTTCCTCGGACTGATGGAGGCGGCGGGCCTTTCCCGCGAACAGGAGGAAGAGCTGCGGGATTTGTTATCGAACAAGAATTTCTTCGGCGTGGAGGAATTTGTCTCGACCCTGCACTTAAACGAGGACTTAAAGCGGCTTTTCGGCATGCTGGGTGTTCTCGACGCCGATGGGGATGAGCTTGCGGCTGCGAAACGTTTTGCGGCTTCCTACCCGCGTATTTTAAGGGCGATCGAGGGACTTGAAGCGCTCCGAAATATACTTGAAGTCTATGAGATTTCCCGTTATGTCTCTTTCGAACCCGGGATTATCAGCAATTACCGCTACTATACCGGCATTATTTTCCAGGGCTATACGTTCGGCAGCGGGGAACCGATCGTGCGGGGCGGGCGCTATGACGAGCTATTGACGCACTTTGGAAAAAAACGTGCTTCCATCGGCTTTGCAATCGTCGTGGATCAGCTTTTGGCAGCGCTCTCGCACCAGAAAATCGAGATTCCGTTAAAGCATCAGACCGTGCTGGCCGTCTATACGCCAAAGACGAGAGAGCAGGCGATCCGCTGGGCATGCAGCAAACGGGCGGACGACTGCAGTGTCGAGCTGATTCTCTGCGACGGCGCAAAGTCAAAAGCGGATTATATCGCCTATGCCAGGCGCAACCACATTGCGGCCGTACACTTCTGGCGGGAGGACGGTCAGGAGACGGTGAGACTTACGGAGAACGGAGACGAGTGATGGATGAGATGAGATATCTTACCTTTGCGTTAGGCAAGGGAAGACTTGCAGATAAGACCCTCGAAATGTTCGAGCGGATCGGAATCACCTGCGAGGAGATGAAGGACAAAAAAACCCGCAGGCTTATTTTTGTGAACGAGGAGTTAAAGCTCCGCTTTTTCCTCGCAAAGGGGCCGGATGTGCCGACGTATGTGGAGTACGGGGCTGCGGATATCGGGGTCGTGGGAAAAGACACGATTCTCGAGGAGGGTCGCAATATCTACGAGGTACTTGACCTGAATTTCGGGAAATGCCGGATGTGCATCTGCGGTCCGAAGAGCGCGGAGGAATTGCTGCGGCACCATGAGCTGATTCGCGTCGCCACCAAATATCCGCATATCGCGAAGGATTATTTTTACAACAAGAAGCACCAGACGGTCGAGATCATCAAGCTCAACGGCTCGATCGAGCTCGCGCCGATTGTCGGGCTTTCCGAGGTGATCTGCGATATCGTGGAGACTGGTTCCACATTGCGCGAGAACGGGCTTTTTGTGCTCGAAGAGGTATGCCCGCTGTCCGCCCGGATGGTGGTCAACCAGGTGAGCATGAAGATGGAGCAGGAGCGCATCACGAAGTTAATCTCAGACTTAAAGAAAATTGTTAACCAATAAACAGAGGAGGGTAACAATGAGAATTTTAACCTTGACAAAGGAAACGCAGACGAATATTCTGGAAAATCTGTTAAAGCGCAGCCCGAATTCCTACGGCGCATACGAGGAGCGCGTCGCTGCGATTATCGAGCGGGTGCGCGCCGAACGGGATGTTGCGGTGTTCGCTTACACGGAACAGTTTGACGGCGCGAAAATCACCGCTGACAATGTAAAGGTCACGGAGGAAGAGTTCGAGGAGGCTTACCGGCTGGTGGACCCGAAGCTTTTGGAGGTGATTCGAAAAGCGCTTGCAAATATCAGGGCTTATCATGAAAAGCAGCGTCAGAATTCCTGGTTTACCTCAGAAGCCTCCGGAATTATGCTGGGCCAGAAGGTAACGCCGCTTGAAACCGTGGGCGTCTATGTGCCGGGCGGAAAGGCGGTCTATCCGTCCTCGGTTCTGATGAATGTCGTTCCCGCGAAGGTGGCCGGAGTCGGCACCGTGATTATGACGACGCCGCCGGATAAGACCGGCGCGGTCTATCCCTCGACGCTGGTAGCGGCAAGAGAGGCCGGGGTGGATGCCGTCTATAAAGCGGGCGGCGCCCAGGCGGTCGCGGCGATGGCGTTCGGCACCGGGAGCATTCCGAAAGTGGACAAGATCGTAGGGCCGGGAAATATCTATGTGGCGCTGGCGAAAAAGGCGGTGTTCGGCCATGTCAGCATCGATTCCATCGCCGGGCCGAGCGAGATTCTGGTGCTCGCGGACGCGAGTGCGAATCCCCGTTTTGTGGCGGCGGACCTGCTGTCCCAGGCGGAGCATGACGAGATGGCCTCGGCCATTTTAATCACGACGAGCGAGACGCTTGCAAAGGAGGTCGCGGCCGAAGTCGACCGTTTTACCGCAAAGCTTTCCCGCCGGGCCATTATCGAAAAGTCGCTGGAAAATTACGGATATATTCTGGTCGCGGAGACGATGGAGGACGCCGTCGCCGCCGCAAATGCGATTGCCTCGGAGCACCTGGAGATCGTGACCGAAAACCCGTTTGAGATTATGACCAAAATCCGCAATGCGGGAGCGATTTTCCTGGGAGAGTACTCCTCGGAGCCGCTCGGGGATTACTTTGCCGGGCCAAACCATGTCCTTCCGACGAACGGGACGGCAAAGTTCTTTTCACCGCTCGGGGTGGATGATTTTGTCAAAAAGTCCAGCATTATCAGCTACTCGCGTGAGGCGCTTGCGCCGGTGTACCGGGATATCGTGCAGTTTGCGGAGTGTGAGGAGCTGACGGCTCATGCGAACTCCATCCGCGTGCGCTTTGAGACGGAATGACTTTGCTTTTTTGGGCATTTCGTACTATAATAAATTTGTGGAAATGAGGGAACAGATATGGTGAGAACAGCAAAGGCGGTGCGCAGGACAAAAGAGACCGATATCACGGCGGAGCTGTCGCTCGACGGGAGCGGCACGGGCGATATCAGTACCGGAATCGGATTTTTTGATCACATGCTGGAGGGATTTGCCCGGCATGGATTTTTTGACCTGACGCTGCGGGTAAAAGGCGACCTTCATGTGGATTGTCATCACACCGTCGAGGATACGGGGATCGTGCTCGGAACGGCGATCCGCGAGGCGCTTTCCGACAAGCGGGGGATTCGCCGTTACGGGAGTTGTCTGCTGCCGATGGATGAGACGCTCGTGCGCTGCGCCATAGATTTGTCGGGGAGACCGTATCTTTGTTTCTCCGCCGATTTTACCGCGGACCGCGTCGGAGATATGGATACCGAGCTGTTCAGAGAATTTTTTTATGCGGTCTCTTACAGTGCCGGGATGAACCTCCACCTTAAGGTTCTCGAGCCGGGCAACAACCACCATATGGCCGAGGCGATGTTCAAGGCCTTTGCGCGGGCGCTTGACGGGGCATCTGCACCGGATCCGAGAGTGGCGGATGTCCTCTCCACAAAAGGAAGACTTGAATAGGAAGGTTTTGTTTTATGGAGCAAAAAAATGTAGTTGCAACCATTTATCTGAAGAACGGGAATGCCGTGAAGGGAATTGATAACTTTGAGCCGATGACGGATAACGTGATTGAGCTTGCGCGCATGTATAACGACAGCGGGATCGACAAGATTATCATTTTCGATTTATCCGACGATGATGAGGAGCATGAAAAAAATATCCAGACCATTAAGAATATCAACCGCAATATTGAGATTAAAGTCTGTGCGGGCGGGAACATTAACCGGTTAGAGGACATTAAGAAGTTCATCTATGCCGGCTGCCTGCAGGTGATCGTCAATGGGGCGAAGCTTGCCAGCATGGACCTGGCGGAGGAGGCCAGCAAACGCTTCGGCAAAGAGCGGATTCTTGTCTCCGTCGAGAACGTGGATTTTCTGTTTAAATACAAGGACAAACTCAACGAGAATTTTCATGAGCTTCTTGTGCTGAACCCGAAGCTGTATGAGGCGGTGGAAAACATCACCGCGCTGCCCTATGTGCTGTACTATGAGGAATGCGATTACGATCAGCTTGTACAGATCCTTCGGAGAGGAAACACCCGGGGAATTGCAGGAACTTTTATCAATGATCCGGATACCGACGTGATGAAGCTCAAGTCGCATCTTTCCGCGGCCGGGATTAAGATGGACAATTTTGCGCCCGCGCTCGAGTGGGCGGACTTAAAGAAAAATTCCGACGGTATGGTTCCCGTCATTGTACAGGATTACCGGACAGACGAGGTGCTGATGTTAGCTTACATGAATGAGGAGGCGTTTCGCACCACGATCAATATCGGCAAAATGACTTACTACAGCAGGAGCCGAAAGGAACTCTGGACCAAGGGCGCCACCTCCGGACATATCCAGTATGTAAAGTCTCTGACGGCGGACTGTGATTACGATACGATCCTCGCCAAGGTTTCCCAGGTGGGCGTGGCCTGCCACACCGGAAACCCAAGCTGCTTTTTTCATGAGATCATAAAGAAAGAATACATGGAAAAAAATCCTCTGAAGGTGTTTGAGGATGTCTATGCGATTATTCAGGATCGCAGAGAGCACCCGAAGGAGGGTTCCTACACAAATTATCTTTTCGATAAGGGCATTGACAAGATTTTAAAGAAGGTGGGCGAAGAGGCAACGGAGATTGTAATTGCCGCAAAGAATCCGGATCCGGAGGAACTCAAATACGAGATTTCTGATTTCCTCTACCATGTGATGGTTCTGATGGCGGAAAAGGGGGTTACCTGGGAAGAGATCACGCAGGAGTTATCCCAGAGATAGAATGTAACATGCATGATTGGAACTTAAAGTTAAAAGAGCTTTTATTTGGAAGAGAACCCGGTGCAGGGCGCAGGATTTATATGGATATTCTGCGCCTCCTTGCAACGGTTTTTGTCATTTGCGGACATACCGTGGCCCTCGCAAGAGATTTCTATTGTCCCGGCACCGTTACGTTTCAGATTCTTGAGTATGTCACATGGTTGTTTACACTGAGCAATCTGCTTTTTATCATGATCAGCGGATCTCTGCTTCTGCCCGTGAGAGGGGAGCGGCCACAAACTTTTTTCCGGAAGCGGTTTACGAAAATACTGCTTCCGCTTGTAATTTATTATCTGCTTTATATTTTTGCCAAACAGGGGCTTACGCCGTTTTATCCCGCCAACTGGCCCGCGCTTTTGCGTCGGATTCTGCTCGGCCCGCCGGTGGAGGCGCCGCATTTCTGGCTGGTATACACGATTTTCTGGCTTTATGTGCTGACCCCGTTTTTGCGGTATCTGCTGCAGAATATCCCGGATCCCGTGATGCACGGCGTTATGGCAGTACTTCTTTTGCTTGCGGCCGCGGACACGTATGCGCCGCTGTTTTCGGTGTCTTTGCCCGTTTCGGGAATTGTGGACAGCTTTGTGATCGTCTTTGTTTTCGGGTACTATCTGACAGAGCGCGGCGGAAGGACTGCGGAGTGTCTGACACTTATCGGCGGCGCCTGCTCTGCGCTCGTGACAGGGGGGATTATCTTTACGAGGGGCGGTTATGACGATTATATCTACAACAATGCGCCGACCGCTGTTTTGGCGGCCGGCGCGCTGGTGGTTCTCACAAAGCGGCTGGCCGGCGCGAAGCGCACGGAATCTCTGGTTACCCGCCTGATCGGAAAGTACAGTTTTTCGATTCTGATGATTCACTGGGGTGTGCTTCATGTGGTGGTAAAGAAACTTCTGCGCGTGGACGTTACATCCGGAGGAATTGTCGGCGGCTGCCTGCTGATGATCGTCCTTACGCTTGTGCTCTCCGCGGCGGGAGCAGTCCTCGTGGACAATACGCTTGTGGCCGCCGTGCGCCGGGGGCTTTCCCGGGCTGCGCGCGCCGCCACGCGTCTTTTCCGTTCCTGCGGACGAAAAAGCTAGCGTATTTTTCAAACATGCTCTAGTATAACGCGCATCGTTTTTTCATATATTTTCTCAGGAAGGAAAATGCCGCAAAGCGGCGTTTCGAAGGTAGAAGATTGAAAATTAAAATTTTCAATCCGTCAATTTGTGCGCGCGCCCAAATTGACACGGTGAGAAAGGAGCATGGTTATAAAGATGGGAATTACGATGGAGCAGAATGTGCAGAGGCGCAGAGAATATGTGGAGAAAGTGCGCAGTTCTTTTGAAAAAAATGATACCGCACGGATGGAAGAATCGGAAGAAACCTCGTTTTCTTTTGCGAAGCTTTCGTTTCTGATCGCACTGATTTTATTCGGGGCCTTTTACCTGTGGCAGGAGTCCGGCGAGGAGTGGTACGGTTATCAGCCGGCGGATGTGGTTGCAATGATTGAAGAAAATTTATTTGATACAAATCTGCTTGATTATGTTATGATTAAAAAATAAAATTTTAGTTTGCAGATTTCAATCCCGGGTTTCGGCAATATGCCCAGGCCCCAAACCTACGGAAGAAAGGATTGTGTTTTGATGACAAAGCCAGCGTTATCCGATGAGATACTGATGAGGGTGGAAAAACCGGCCCGATACATCGGAAATGAATTAAACAGCATAAAAAAAGACAAAAGCAAAGTGGAAATCCGTTTTGCAATGTGTTTTCCGGATGTGTATGAAATCGGAATGTCGCATCTGGGGATTCAGATTCTCTATGACATGTTCAACAAGCGCGACGATGTCTGGTGCGAGCGCGTGTATTCTCCGTGGCCGGATCTGCATGCGATCATGAAAGAACAGTCGATTCCGCTGTTCGGACTCGAATCGCAGGAGCCGGTGCGCGATATGGATTTTCTCGGCATTACGCTCCAGTACGAGATGTGCTATACCAATGTGCTGCAGATTCTGGATTTAAGTCAGATTCCGCTGCTTGCCGCGGAGCGGACAGACGACTGCCCGATTGTGATCGGCGGCGGCCCCTGTACCTATAATCCGGAACCGATCGCGGCGTTTTTTGACCTGTTTTACATCGGAGAGGGAGAGATTACCTACGACGCCCTTTTTGATTTGTACAAGACCATGCGCACTGCGGGGAAAACCCGCGGGGCGTTTCTGCGGGAGGCAGCAAAGCTGCCGGGAATCTATGTGCCCTCCCTCTATGCGGTGACCTACCGAGAAGACGGGACAATCGCGCAGTTTGCGCCGCTGTATGAGGACGTGCCCGCGGTCGTCGCCAAACAGTTAGTCCTTGATATGACAGAGGCCGTCTATCCGGAAAAGCCGGTCGTGCCTTTTATCAAGGCGACGCAGGACCGCGTCGTGCTCGAGATCCAGCGCGGCTGTATCCGTGGCTGCCGCTTTTGCCAGGCCGGGATGGTGTACCGTCCGGTACGGGAAAAGAACGTGGAACGACTCAAGGATCTGGCGCGGCAGATGATTGCCGCGACGGGACATGAAGAGATTTCTTTAAGCTCTTTAAGTTCCTCGGATTACAGCGAACTTGAAGAGCTGGTGAATTTTCTGATCGAGGAGTTTCATGGGAAGGGCGTCAATATTTCCCTTCCCTCGCTCCGCATCGACGCTTTTTCGCTGGATGTGATGAGCAAAGTGCAGGATATCAAAAAAAGCAGCCTCACCTTTGCCCCGGAGGCAGGTTCTCAGCGCCTCCGCGACGTTATCAATAAGGGGCTGACCGAGGAGGTTATTTTAGACGGCGCCGAGATGGCTTTCCGCGGAGGCTGGAATAAGGTAAAGTTTTACTTTATGCTCGGGCTTCCGACGGAGACTGTGGAGGATATGCGCGCGATCGCACAGCTTGCCAATGAGACCGCGGCCCGCTATTACGACACGGTGCCCAAAGAGCAGCGGAACGGCAAATGTCAGATTACGATCTCGACTTCCTTTTTCGTGCCGAAGCCTTTTACGCCGTTTCAGTGGGCACGGATGTAT
The DNA here is from genome assembly GCA_021770345.1 of Lachnospiraceae bacterium. Lineage (GTDB taxonomy): Bacteria > Bacillota > Clostridia > Lachnospirales > Lachnospiraceae > Roseburia. The sequence continues at coordinate 36,628 of JAETRD010000003.1, forward strand.
CCGCCGGAGGATTACATCGGACGGGCAAAGGTGGTAAACGATGCCGTCAAAGAACAGCTGAACCGCAAAAGCATCCGCTACAACTGGCATGAGGCGGACGTGACGGTGCTCGAGGGGGTTTTGGCCCGGGGAGACCGGAGGGTCGGAGATGCCATTTTGAAGGTCTATGAGGCGGGCGGTATCTTTGACGCGTGGTCCGAGTTCTTTGACTATAAGAGATGGACGGACGCATTTGCCGAATCCGGTATTGATCCGGATTTCTACACGATGCGGGAGCGGTCCGCAGACGAGCTTTTTCCGTGGGATTTTATCGACACCGGCGTGTCAAAGGAATTTCTGCGGCGTGAGTGGGACAATGCGATGGCGGGGACGGTGACGCCGAATTGCAGAGCGCGCTGTTCGGGCTGCGGGGTCAAAAAGTTTGGCGGAGGTGTCTGTTATGAAGATAAGGATTAAGTTTCGAAAATTCGGGGTGATGAAGTTCATCGGGCATCTGGATATCATGCGGTATTTTCAGAAGGCCATCCGGCGCGCAGACATTGACATCTGCTATTCCGAAGGGTTTTCCCCGCATCAGATTATGTCCTTTGCGGCGCCGCTCGGCGTCGGCCTCACCAGCGACGGAGAATACCTCGATATCGAAGTGCACAGCTTCACGTCAACCGAAGAAACCATTGCGGCGCTGAATGAGGTTATGGTGGAAGGAGTGGAGATCACCGGCTGCCGGATTCTGCCGGATTCCTCGAAAACCGCGATGTCTCTGGTGGCCGCAGCCGACTATGAGCTGTATTTTAAGGAGGGATATACACCTCCCGTTTCAGCCGAGGATTTTTCTGCGGGCATACGGGAACACTTTTGGCTGCCAAAGGAATTTCTGATCACGAAACAGACGAAAAAAAGCGAAAAAGTTATGGATTTGAAGCGGTTGGTCTATGTTTTTTCCGTGGAAGAGCGGGAGCAGCTGCCGTATTTTTCCCTGATGACCCGCACCGGAAGTACGGACAACTTAAAGCCTGAGCTGGTACTGGAAGCGCTTTTCGGAAAAATGGGGCTGCATTACTGTCCGGATGCCGTCCAGATTCACAGGAAGGATATCTACGCGCTGAAAGATAAAGATTCCGCAGCTGCAGAAGGGCTGCTGTCTGCGTCAGATTTTATTTCGCTGGGAGATATGGGGGATTTAATCTGAAATGAACCGCTATGTAATTACCAAAGAGCAGATGAACGGTCAGGAATATCAGATTTCGGCGCTTTTCGACGAATCAAAAAAAATGATTGAGGTGTTTCCGGTAAAAGAGGGGAAGACTTCGATGCTGGGAAATATCTATATCGGCCGCGTGGAACATGTGCTTGACAATCTGAATGCGGCTTTTGTAAAAATTTCGCCCGAACAGCGCGGATATCTCTCGCTCGATGATCTGAAAGCACCGGTCTTTACCAAAAAGCTGTCGAAGAAAAAAACGCTCGCGGAGGGTGAGGAGCTTCTGGTGCAGGTGACGCGGGAGGCTTTAAAGACCAAGGAACCCACGCTCACCGCAAATCTGAGTCTCTCCGGCACTTATGCGGTCGTGACGACCGGAAACAAAAAGCAGGGTGTCTCCTCAAAGCTTTCCAAAGAGCTGCGGACGCATTTTGCAGAGCTTCTCGAGCGCGGGGCGGACGACAGATATGGCATCGTCGTCCGCACAAACGCGGGGAAGGCTTCCGACGAGGAAGTGCTTGCCGAGATTGCAGGCTTACAAAAGCAGTGTGACGATCTGCTTGCCGCCGCGGAGCACAGGACCTGCTATAGCCTGCTCTACGAGGAACCGCCGCTCTGCCTGAAAGAGTTGGACAATCTGCGCACGGATTCCTTAGAACAGATTGTCACAGATGACAGGGAAGTCTTTGAGCTGGTCTGCGCACATTACCATATTCCGCGGGAAGCGCTCATGACAAAGGGATGCGTTCCGGTGCCGGTCGATACGGCAGCGGCGGGAGATCATCTGACGATCCGCTATCACAGGGACGACGCCGTATCCTTATCGATGCTCTACAGCATCAAAAGCAATCTGCAGGAGGCCTTGAGGGAACGCGTGTGGCTGAAATCCGGCGCATACCTTATCATCCAGCCGACGGAGGCTTTGACCGTCATCGATGTCAACACCGGAAAGAATGTGGCAAAGCGGGACGTGCAGGAGAATTTCCTGCGGGTCAACCTGGAGGCTGCGGACGAGATCGCAAGGCAGCTGCGGCTGCGCAATCTCTCGGGTATCATAATCGTTGATTTTATCAATCTGAAAAGTCCGGATGCACAGGCGGCACTTTTATCCCGGTTCCGTGCGGTTATAAAGAATGACCCGGTTCCGACCAGGCTCGTCGATATGACGAAACTCGGACTCGTGGAGCTGACCCGGAAAAAGGGAAAGCAGACGCTTGCGGAAGCGCTGAAATCATAGTGTTATGGCCCGGAAAAAGGGAAAGCAGACGTTTGCGGAAGATCTGAAAACACCGGATTATTTTCGGAAATTCCGAGAATGAGAATGAAAAAACAGTTGACGGGACAAGCTCTGTGTGCTAGAATAACGAAGTATGCCGCACAGTGAGGTTTCAAAGTCTGTTTTGTGTCGCAAAACAGCACCATAACTGGCGAGTAATGATAATAGGAGGTGCCATATGTACGCAATTATAGCAACAGGCGGAAAACAGTACAAAGTATCCGAAGGCGATATCATTACCATTGAAAAACTTGGTGTGGAAGCCGGTGAGAAAGTAACTTTTGATCAGGTTCTGGCTGTATCTGACAACGGAATCAAGGTCGGCTCTGATGTGGAGAACGCATCGGTGGAGGCTTCTGTCGTAAAAGAGGGCAGAGGCAAAAAGGTTATCGTTTACAAGTACAAGAGAAAAACCGGCTATCACAAGAAAAACGGTCACAGACAGGCGTTTACCCAGGTTAAGATCGAAAAGATTCACGCGTAATCCGCTCGTCTGAGACAAGATCAGGAAGCTTGTTATGACAGCGATAACGTTTTTTTCAAACCGTGACGGAAAATATCTCGGTTTTACCTGTCTCGGGCATTCCGGGTATGCCGAAGAGGGTGAAGACATCGTCTGTGCGGGGATTTCCGCGCTGGTAATCAATACGGTGAATGCGCTTTCGACGTTTACTTCGGAACAATTCGAGACGGAGGCGGAGGTTTCCGGCGAACTTACGGTTCGCTTTGCGGCTCCGGCGGGACACGATGCGGAGCTGCTTGTAAAGTCACTTGTTTTAGGCCTGCAGGGAATACAGGATTCGTATGGAAATGATTATGTGATGTTAAAGTTTAAGGAGGTGTAGGACATGTTGAATATGAACCTTCAGTTTTTTGCTCATAAAAAAGGAGTCGGTTCTACGAAGAACGGCCGTGATTCCGAGTCTAAGAGATTAGGTGCAAAAAGAGCAGACGGACAGTTCGTAAAAGCTGGTAATATTTTATACAGACAGCGCGGAACAAAGATTCATCCGGGTACCAATGTAGGTATCGGCGGCGATGACACTTTGTTTGCTTTGACGGATGGTATCTTGAGATTTGAGAGAAAAGGAAGAGACAAGAAGCAGGCTTCCGTATATCCGGTAGCTGAATAAGTTTACTGTAGACCCGGCATTTTCGTCGGGTCTATTTTTTCATTGATACAGGAGCGGCACACGCGGCAGCGGTATTTGCCGTCGCATGGCAGGCGAATGCCGCAATATCTGTGAGGTAGGGAGTAATGTTTGCAGACAGAGCGACAATTATCATAAAATCAGGAAAAGGCGGCGACGGGCATGTCAGTTTCCGCCGGGAAAAATATGTGCCGGACGGCGGTCCCGACGGCGGCGACGGCGGAAAGGGCGGTGACGTCATCTTTGAGGTGGACGACGGCCTGAACACGCTGACCGATTACCGTCACAGACGAAAATTCGCAGCTCGCCCCGGTGAAGAGGGTGGAAAACGAAACTGTCACGGGAAAAACGGGGAAGACATTATCCTTAAAGTTCCGGCCGGAACCGTGATCAAAGACGCCGAATCGGGAAAAGTTATCGCCGATATGTCCGGCGATAACCGCAGACAGACAATTCTGCACGGCGGCAGGGGCGGTCTCGGCAACCAGCATTTCGCAACTGCTACGATGCAGGCGCCAAAATATGCGCAGCCCGGCGGAGAGCCGGTGGAGCTTGAGGTAAAGCTTGAACTTAAGGTGATTGCGGATGTAGGGCTTGTGGGCTTTCCCAATGTGGGCAAATCCACACTTTTATCCCGTGTGACAAACGCCCGGCCGAAAATTGCCAACTATCACTTTACCACATTACAGCCCAATCTCGGTGTGGTTGACTTAGACGGTGCAAAAGGATTTGTCATTGCGGATATTCCGGGACTGATTGAAGGTGCCTCGGAGGGTATCGGCCTCGGGCTGGAGTTTCTGCGGCATATTGAGCGGACAAAGGTGATGATCCATGTGGTGGATGCCGCCGGGACAGAGGGACGCGATCCGATTGCGGATATCAAAGCCATCAACCGGGAACTTGAAGCCTATGACCCGGCATTATTGCAGAAACCGCAGGTGATTGCAGCAAATAAGATGGATGCCGTCTACGGAGACGAGAATGAGATTATCGCAGCGCTGCAAAACGAGTTTGAGAAAGACGGCATTCGTGTCTTTCCCATTTCCGGGGTCAGCGGTCAGGGAATCCGCGAGCTCTTGTATCATGTGAATGCTCTGCTTGAGACCTGCAGCAGAGAGCCGGTAATCTATGAGCAGGAATTTGACCCTGCGGTGCGTTTCTTTAAGGACGAACCTTATACGATCACAAGGGCCGACGATGCCGCGTTTGTGGTGGAGGGGCCGAAAATCGACAAAATGCTTGGATACACCAATATCGACTCGGAAAAGGGATTTCTGTTCTTCCAGAAGTTCTTAAAGGAGCAGGGGATCTTAAAGGAGCTTGAAAAAATGGGCATTCAGGACGGAGATACCGTCCGCATGTACGGCAACGAATTTGATTACTACAAATAGGTGGGAATCGGTGTGAGAAAACACCGGAATGGAGATATTACTATGAGTTTAACAAGTAAACAGCGCGCCTGGCTCAGCAGTCAGGCGAACTCCCTGGAGGCTATTTTTCAGGTCGGAAAATCGAGCCTTACCCCGGAGCTTGTCTGTGCCATAGAGGAAGCCATCGAAAAGCGCGAACTGATAAAAGTATCCGTACTTAAAAACTGTGCCAACGACCCGCGAGAGATTGCCGGCATGATCGCCGGGCGCACGCGGTCGGAGGTCGTAAAGGTCATCGGGAAAAAGATTATTCTGTTCCGACAGGCAAAGAAAAACACGAAATATGACCTTCCCGGAAAGGCGTGACAGTTATATGGAGGAGCATTTACAGGGCCGTCGTATCGGTATCTTAGGCGGTTCCTTTGACCCGATTCATCAGGGGCATATCAATATCGCAATAAATGCCAGAGGCGAGTTTTCTCTGGAGGAAATATGGTTTGTTCCGGCAGGGCATTCCCCGAATAAGGACGAGTGTGATATGACATCGGCCGAAGACAGAGCCCGGATGGTGGAGCTTGCGATCGAGGCCTATCCCTTTTTTCGTCTTTCACGCATTGAGCTCGACTCGGAGGAGAAAAGTTACACCTGCCGGACACTGGAAAAACTGACCGCGCAGTATCCGGGTGATCGGTTTTATTTTATCATGGGCGCGGATTCTCTGGACTATTTTGAAGAATGGTTTCATCCGGAACTGATCTGTGAAAAAGCGGTAATTCTTGTAGCGGTTCGGGATGATCTCGATCTTACACAGATTGAGGAGAAAATTCGCTTTATCAAGCGTCTTTTTCCGGCGGAAATCTATCCGGTTCGGGGCGGCCGCACCGAGATATCCTCCACCGAACTGCGAAAGCGGATTTCAGAGCAGGGGAACAGGCAGACAGAACGGCCGGACGCGTGTCTGCCGGAGTGTGTATGGCGCTATATCAAAGAACAGGGATTATACGGGAGCAAATCACATGGAGCGGAATGAGATCAGAAAACGTTTAAAAAAAGCATTGGATAAGGGACGTTATGAGCACACAAAGGGCGTGATGTATACGGCCGCAAGTCTTGCGATGGCTTATGAGTATTCGATTGAGGATGCCATGCTGGCCGGATTGCTGCACGACTGTGCGAAATGTATTCCAAACGACGAAAAAATTGCACTCTGTCGAAAAAATAAGATTGCCATAACCGCAGTGGAACAGAAAAGTCCCTATCTGCTTCATGCAAAACTCGGAGCTTTCCTTGCAGAGACAAAATATGAGGTGAAAAATCCCGAGATTCTGCATGCAATCAAAGTACACACCACCGGGGAAGCGAATATGAGTCTTCTGGATAAGATTATTTATATTGCCGATTACATTGAACCCGGAAGAGACAAGGCGCCTGATTTAACCGCCGTGCGGAAGCTGGCATTTGAAAATCTTGACGCATGCATGGCGAAGATCCTTGATGACTGTCTGCAGTACAATCGCATGCGCGGCAATTCGATTGATGCGGCCTCACAGATCGCCTATGAATATTACAGACAATTTCAAAAATAACCGATAGAAGAGAGGGGAGAAAACGATATGACATCAGCAGAATTCTGCAAAACGGCCGTTGCCGCTTTGGAAGACCGGAAAGCGGAGGATGTAACAATCATTGATATCCGCGAGGTATCAACGGTTGCGGATTATTTTATTATTGCAAACGGAACCAATCAAAATCAGATTCAGGCAATGCGCGACGCCTGCGACGAGGCACTTCACAAAGCCGGTCTGCCGGCTCGTCAGGTGGAGGGAAATGCAAACTCTACCTGGATTCTGATGGATTATAACGACATTATTATCCACATTTTTTCAAAGGAAGATCGATTGTTCTATGATCTGGAGAGAATCTGGAGAGACGGTAAGCGCGTAACCTTAGAAGAACTGTAACTGCGCCGGAAACCGAAGGTGTCCCGGCATCGTAGTATCCGTCCCGGCTGCATTTGAAACAAAAGTCTGACATGTACAAAATGATCTGACATGGCGGCTTTTGTCTCAGACAGCCGGGATCGTTTTGTCAGGAAAAGAAACGGAACACGCCGAATACTTTTCCAAGGATCGTACAATCCTCCACGATAATCGGATCCATCGTATCATTTTCCGGCTGGAGACGCACATGGCCGTCCTCCCGATAAAAAGTCTTAACCGTTGCGGAATCTTCTACGAGCGCGACTACCATATCTCCGTTGCGGGCATCCGTACAACATTCCACAAGAATCTTATCTCCGTCGCAGATTCCGGCGTTAATCATACTTTCCCCTTTGACATTCAAAATAAACGTGTCGTTATTCGGCATAAATTCCATCGGAATCGGAAAATAGTTGTCGATATTCTCAACCGCAAGTAACGGCTGTCCCGCGGCAACATTGCCGATAATCGGAACATTTACAACCTCACGGCGCGTCAGATTAAAGCTGTCGTCAATGATCTCAATCGCGCGCGGCTTGGTGGGATCTCTTCTGATATATCCGTTTTTCTCCAGCGTCTCCAAATGGGAGTGCACGGAGGAGGTAGACTTCAAATCCACAGCCTCACAGATCTCGCGCACAGCGGGAGGATAACCCCTGTTCAAAATTTCCTGCTTGATATATTCCAGTATTTCTCTCTGCTTCTCGCTGATTTTTCCATATGCCATGAATCTAATACCTCCTAAACTGATGATCGTATGCTGTGTTTTATTTCTATAAGTGTAACACAGGTTTTGAGAAAATGCAAACATATATTCCGAAAATTTGTTCGAATTTTCTGTTGACAAACGCCTGTTCTGATTATATGATAGAAATATAAACAAACGTTCGCAACAAACGTTCGCCAGGAGAAAAGAGGAGGTCCAAATGAAAAGCAGAAGAGTTATAATGGGAAACCTGAAAATGATTTTTATTTCCGTTTTATCGGCAGCCGTGCTGATCATCCTCTGTTCGATGCTCTCCGGCACCATCAGGGCACAGGCGGCTTCCACGGAGCCGTCTTACAAATATTATACGAGTATCTGCATCCAAAAAGGAGACACACTCTGGAGCATTGCCGATTCTTACATGACAGCCGAGTATAAGGATATCGACGCATATATCAGTGAAGTCTGCGCGCTTAACCATATCGACGCATCCGAAATCCATTACGGACAGTACATTACCGTTCCCTATTATTCAAGTGACTATCTGGAATAATAAATGGATACCCGTCATAGCCGCATGTCAGTGTACACATTGCAGCCGGATGCCGGACGGTTGTTTTTTCACGGAAAATAAGCTATAATAATCCCATATCGTATTTTATGCAGTATGTTTTTTGGGGATTATTTTTCCGATACTGCATGCGACTGTACGGAGGATGTTGAAGTTTTATGATCAAACTTATATATGTAATCTTTATGAATCTGTTCCGCGCGCCCTATATGATTCCGCGGATGCGCAGGGAAGCCGATCATCCGGAGCAGTATTCCGAGGAAGAGCGCTACGAGCTTGCGCGCCATGTCATTCGTCTTATGAAATTGACCGGCGGCATTCGTACAAAGGCTTCCGGAACCGAAAATCTGCCGGAAAAGGGCGGTTATATGATGTATCCGAATCATCAGGGAAAATATGACGCGCTTGGAATTATCCACACGCACAGAAAGCCCTGTTCACTGGTGATGGATAAGGCAAAGTCAAATACCATTCTTGTGCGGGAGTTTGTGGACTTACTGCAGGGAAAACGTCTGGACAAAAAGGATGTCAGGCAAGCTCTTACGATTATCAATGAGGTCTCCGAGGAAGTGAAAAACGGAAAACGTTACATTTTGTTTCCGGAAGGCGGATATGAATTTAACAACCGGAACCGCGTCTGTGATTTTAAAGCCGGAAGCTTTAAGATCGCACTGAAAACGCATGCACCGATTATCCCGGTGGCCTTGTATGATTCCTATAAAGTATTCAACAGTTCGACGTTTGGCCCGGTTACGACGCAGGTACACTATCTGAAACCGATTTTATTTGAGGAGTACGGCGCGCTGCGCACACAGGAAATTGCCGCTCTGGTAAAGGAACGGATTCAGGAAAAAATAAACGAAATTGTAGGGACAGAGGATCTTACCTCCGATTGACAAGGGGATACTCCTGTCGATCGAAGGTAAGATTGGCCTGAAACTATATAATAAATATATGGCCGGGCACGAAGCGGAAGAGTATCGCCTGAGTGCTGAGGAAAATGGTATGGAGGTGAAGTTCAATGGAGCAGATGTCATTATTTGATAACCGCCGGGATAATGCTCCGCTTGCCAGTCGTCTTCGGCCGGAACAGCTAACGGAATTCGTAGGTCAGCAGCATTTGCTGGGAGAGGGGATGATTCTCCGCCAGCTGATCGAAAAAGACCAGATTTCCTCCATGATTTTCTGGGGGCCGCCCGGTGTCGGAAAGACAACGCTTGCCAGTATCATTGCGAACAGAACAAAAGCGGATTTTATCAATTTCAGTGCGGTCACAAGCGGTATCAAAGAGATCAAGGATGTGATGGCGCAGGCGGAAAACAGCCGCAAAATGGGAATCCGCACGGTCATGTTTGTAGACGAGATTCATCGATTTAACAAAGCACAGCAAGACGCTTTTCTGCCGTTTGTTGAAAAGGGCAGTATTCTGCTTATCGGTGCAACGACAGAGAATCCGTCTTTTGAAATCAATGCCGCACTTTTATCCCGCTGTAAAGTTTTTGTGCTGAAAGCGTTAAAAGACGAGGATTTGACGCAATTGCTGCAAAGCGCGATCCACAGCCCGAAGGGGTTTGGAACGCAGCCTGTCCATATCACGGAAAAACAGCTGCGCGTAATTGCGCAGGCGGCCTCCGGTGATGCGCGCACCGCGTTAAATACATTGGAGATGGTCGTATTAAACGGAAGCATCCGCTCTGACGGTTCCATCGCTGTGAGTGATGAAGAATTATCTCAATGTATCAGCAGAAAATCCCTGCTCTACGACAAAAACGGTGAAGAACACTACAATATCATTTCGGCACTGCATAAATCTATGCGCAATTCGGATCCGGACGCCGCAGTCTACTGGATGGAGCGCATGCTTGAAGGAGGAGAGAATCCGCTTTATATTGCACGCCGGTTAATCCGCTTTGCAAGTGAAGATGTGGGAATGGCCGATTCAAATGCACTCCAGGTGGCGGTAGCCGCTTATCAGGCGTGCCATTTTAACGGGATGCCTGAATGTGATGTGAATCTTGCGCACGCTGTTGTCTATCTTTCCATGGCCCCAAAATCAAATGCGACGTACCGGGCATGTGAGGCCGCTAAATCTGATATCCGCAACCGCGAGGTGGATCCGGTTCCGCTTCAGATCTGCAATGCCCCTACACAGCTGATGAAAGATTTAGACTATGGTAAGGGCTATGAGTATGCGCATGACTATGAAAATAAGCTGACAAAAATGCAGTGCCTTCCGGATGCATTAAAGGAGCGAACGTATTATTGTCCGACGACCCAGGGAGCGGAGGCCGCAGTCAGAGAATCGCTTGCACAGATCAAAGCATATAAAAAGGGATTGCCCTGACGCCGTTTTATACATCTCTCAATTTCACATGTTTTGCGGCACTGCGCCGTCTGTCCTCGTCGATGGCCGCATAGTGCTTCCGCGTTGTATTGACATCCTTGTGACCCAAAACATCGGCTACCAGATAGATATCCCCTGTTTCCCGATAAAGGGAGGTGCCATAGGTACTGCGGAGTTTGTGCGGCGTGATATGTTTCAGATTCGTGATTAGCTTCGAATATTTTTTGACCAGATTTTCCACGGATCGTACATTCAGACGTCGATTTTGCAGCGATAAGAAGAGTGCATTGATGCTTCCGTCCTCGGCTGTTATTTTCTGCCGTTCCTCCATATAGTTGATCAGTGCCGCGCGGACTTCATCCCCGAAATATACAACTACCTCCGCGCCGCCTTTTCGATGTATTTTGATGCCGTTATTGCGGAAATCGACATCACCGATATCCAGCCCGACACATTCCGAGACACGGATTCCTGTTCCCAGCAGCAGCGTCATAATGGCCAGATCTCTTGTTTTTGTTTTTTCGTGATACATCTGCTGACGTGTGGTCAGGCTTTCCCCTGATTCCACCTCATCCAGCAGGCGGGCCACCTCGTCAATGTCAAGCCGGACAATATTCTTTTCATGAATTTTGGGCATATCAACCTTAACGGCCGGATCGTTCTGAATCAGCTCGTTTTTATAAAAATAGCGATAAAAGGAGCGGAGAGAAGCGAGTTTGCGTTTGATGCCCCGTTCATCATTTGTGTGCTCGATTCCGTCCTTCTCATAATATTTCAGATAGAAAAGGTATTCCTCAATATCCATTGGCGTGATTTCATCCAGAATAGACAACGGAATTTCACGGATATCCATGCGGCTGCATATGGGATTTTCCCGGTGGAGATAATCGAAAAAGCAACCGATATCGTATGCATATGCGATGCGGGTGCGGGAAGAGGTTGTAGGTTCAATACCGATAAAAAACTGCTTGCAGAATGCCGGCAAGTCTCCGAGCATTTTTCGCAGTCGAAGTTCATTTTTTATAGTTACATTTTCGTAATATGCTTTTTCTTTCATTCTTATAAACCGCCTTTCTGCGCTGTTTCTGCGCCATTTAAACAGTCAAAATCACGGATGCCTCCGCTGTATGGCCTGCCATCCGTCTATATTTCCGTGCATAACCGCGTGAAACAGACGTTTTTTTACGCCGGGATTGTCCCGGTTTATCTGTCCGATCAGATTTTTGATATATTCGCGCCGGGTTTTTCCGTCAACCGGACAGGGATTTTTTGTAACCGGAAGCACGTGTTTTTTCTGAAAGCCCTTTATCTCGGCTTCCGAAACATATAACAGCGGCCGGATTACAGTCAGGCCGGTATGTTCTAACTTTGTCACCGGCGGAAACGCATAGAAGCGTCCCTCATAGATTAAGGACATAAGTGCCGTTTCTATAACATCGTCCATATGATGCGCATAGGCGACTTTGTTACATCCAAGCGCAAGCGCGTTATCGTTGAGCGCTCCCTTCCGCATTTTGGCACAGAGAGAGCAGGGGGATGACCCCTCCGGTACTTTACGCTTCAGGATTGAAGCAATTTTCGTAGACACAATATGACAGGGCACATCCAGTTCTTTGCACATTGCTTCAACCGACGACAAATCAAAACCGTCATAGCCAAGGTCTACCGTGATAGCCTGCAATTCAAACTTGCGCGGGTAAAAACGCCTTAAATGTGAAAGCGCGCAGAGCAGTGCAAGAGAGTCTTTGCCGCCGGATATCCCGACTGCGATATGATCGCCGTTCTCAATCATTCGGTAATCGTCAACCGCCTGTCTGGTATAACTTAATAATTTCTGAAACTCCATAATAGAATTTTCCTCCCGGAATAGTTGAAAAATATCTGTCAGATCGCGTATAATAAATCTCGTCTGCAGTAATCCAGTAATCATCGAAAATAAAGAGTCTCGCAAATATAAGGAGGATTCCCATGAAATTTGTTATTCAGCGTGTGACACAGGCTTCCTGTACCGTGAATCATAAAATTACCGGACAAATCGACCGCGGTTTTCTGGTTCTTATCGGTATTTCCGATTCGGATACCAGAGAGATTGCCGATAAAATGATAAAAAAACTAGTCGGTTTACGCATCTTTGAAGACACCGAGGGAAAAACAAACCTGTCACTTCATGATGTGGGCGGCAGCCTTTTACTGATTTCTCAATTTACGCTGTATGCGGACTGTAAAAAAGGCAATCGACCATCTTTTATCCGTGCCGGAAAACCTGATATGGCAAACAATATGTACGAATATATCGTGGAACGCTGCAAAACCGAAATTCCGGTTGTTGAGCGTGGGATTTTCGGTGCCGATATGAAGCTTTCCTTGCTAAATGACGGCCCGTTTACGATTATCCTTGATTCGGATGAAATCTGTTAAACCGCCGCTTTCGATTTTATACCATATCCGCGATGCGGATATGCTGTCGCGTGGGCGACCTATGGCTATTCGGCAGTATAATGTCTGTCGACATTATACCATAAATCGCCGCATTGTTAAACTAAAATACGAATAGTTTTGCATGAGACAGATGGGATAGCACTTTGTGGCATCGTTTTATTTATTCGCAAAACACAAGTTTAACGAATAGTTGGATCGATTTCAAACCGAATCACCACTTTCACATCTAAATCTACAATCCAAACCGAATCTGATTTGTTATCATAAAAAAAACCCGACTGCAAATTACAGTCGGGTTTAAACCTGAGCGATACTATTTTCTTCAATATCAATTTATTTTCTGGCATCCATGATTTCCCGGAATTTCAGAATCATGTCGACGCAGCCGTCAACACCGAGTTTTCCGGCATCCAATGTCAGATCATAAGCTGCGGAATCCCCCCAGCGCTTGCTGGTATAATAATTGTAGTAGCTGGCGCGCTGCTTGTCGTTTTTTATGATCATATCTTTTGCTTTATTTTCGGTTATGTTTGCACGCTTGCTGACAAGTTTGACGCGTTTGTCCATATCCGCGTGAATAAAAATATTGATGCAGTCCGGGTTATCCGACAACGCATAGTCGGCGCAACGTCCCACAATGACACAGGATTCATTGGCTGCGATCTTTTTGATCGTGTCAAACTGTGCCAGAAAAACTTTATGATTCAAAGGCATATCGAGAAACGGTGAGGACGAATAACCATTCATCGAATATGTGTCCATCACCAGAGAATACAAAAAACTGCTTGTGGGCTTTTCATCGTGATTTTCGAATATCTCCTCACAAAAGCCGCTCTCTTTTGCCGCTCTCTGCAGCAATTCCTTGTCATAGAGTGCAATCCCCAACCGTTCTGCCAGCTTCTCCCCTACATCTTTTCCTCCACTGCCGAATTCACGGCCGATTGTGTAAATTTTATTTCCCATAAATAGCTCCCGCCTTTCAAAATTTCTATAAAAATATTATAATACAGATATCAAAAAAGTGAAAGAATTATTTGAAATTAGTGTAAATTTCGCAGTATTTTCTCAAAATATTCCGGCAGGGGGGCGGTTACTTCCATATATTCCCGGGTCCGCGGATGGATAAATCCGATGAGCATGGCGTGAAGTGTCTGGCCCTGCAGCCGGTAGGGGCTCTTTCCGCTCGAATACAGCGCATCCCCGAGAAGCGGATGGCCGATGCTCGCCATATGCACACGAATCTGGTGTGTGCGCCCGGTTTCCAGTTCAAATTCCATATAGGTATAACGGGAAAAGCGCTCGAGTACCCGGTAATGGGTGACCGCATGACGACCGTTTTTCTCATTTACCACCGCCATCTTTTTCCGCTCGATGGGATGACGGCCGATGAAAGTGTCAACCGTCCCGGTATCAGCCCCCACGACGCCGCAGACAATCCCCCGGTAGCGTCTGCACACCGAATGTTCCTTGATCTGTTCCGCGATAAAAAGGTGGCTTTCGTCGTTCTTGCAGACAATCAGCGAGCCGGTCGTATCCATATCAATCCGATGGACAATTCCAGGGCGGACCTCGCCGTTAATCCCTGACAGGCTGTCTTTGCAGTGATACATCACGGCATTTACCAGGGTACCGGAAACATGTCCCGCGGACGGGTGTACGACCATCCCTTTCGGCTTATTGACGACCAGCAGATCATCGTCTTCATAGAGGATATCCAACGGGATATTTTCCGGCAGAATCGGCGTTTCGACGGCGTCCGGAATCTCGACGGACACCATATCCTCCGCCTTCAGACGATAATTTGCCTTCTGCGGCGCGTCATTTACCAGCACATGGCCGTCCCTGATTAACTTCTGAAAAAAAGAGCGGGACCATGCCCCGCTTTCGGCAAAAAGCAGGGCGAGATACCTGTCAAGCCGCTCTCCTTCATATTCGGTTTCCACTTCAAAGCATTCTCTGTTCATCTGATGCCGCTCCAAACTTTTCTGAAAAAATTGCTGACGTCGGTTTCCACGGTAGATTAATGAGTGTTTCCGGTTTTGGGACGAAACGTGAGCAGTCGTTCAAAGTCTTCCTCCCCGTAATAAAAAATTCCCAGTACAATCAATAAAAACGCCGCGATTACCACATAGATATCCGCCATGTTAAAAATCGGAAAGTCAATCAACACAAAATAAAAAAAGTCTACCACATACCCCGCTTTTACACGGTCAATAAAGTTGCCGACTGCACCGGCAAAAAACAGGACCGCAACCAGATTCAACGGACGATAACGGGGTTCGTCCGGTATCTGCCGGAGATAAAAATAAGCAATCAGCACAAGCAATACCGTCGTTGTGACGATAAAAAACGTCTGCCGGTTCTGCAGAAGGCCGAAAGCCGCGCCGTGGTTTTCCAGATAGTGCAGCTCAAAAACATCCTTCCAGAGCGGAATCGGAGCCTGATCTTTTAAATGCGCCACGGCCAGACGCTTCGTCAGCCAGTCGATGAAAATCAAAACTGCGGAGGCGGCCGCACCGGCAAGCGCCTTTTTGACTGTCAATTTTCCGTTATTCATGAGCGGCCTCCATTCCACAGACATAGCGGATCCCCGCAAGCAGCTGCTCGTCCGTAAAATCTCTGTATATATACGCGTTTCCGATCCTGTCAAGCAAAATAAACTTCACGTTTGCTCCCACCATTTTTTTGTCTGATTTTGACGCCGCAAGCACTTCCTCCGGAGAAAATCCCGAAACCCTTGTCTGAAACCCAAATTCGGCCAGACTGCTTTCGATGCGCGCAAAGTCCTCTGCGGGCAGCGTTCCGTACCGCGCGGAGAGATACGCCGCGGCAACCATACCGATCCCCACACATTCGCCGTGATACAGGCCAAAATCCGAAAGCTTTTCAATTGCATGGCCGATGGTATGTCCGAAATTCAGCAGCGCCCGCTCTCCTTTTTCCGTCGGGTCCTGCGCCACGACATCCCGCTTAATCCGGCAGCTACCCGCAACCGTGCGCTCGAGTGCTGCGGGCACGAGGTTTTTGATCTCGTCGGCATGCGCCGTCATCCACGCATAGTAGGAGGCATCTTTAATGAAACCGTGTTTTAATACTTCTCCCATTCCCGATATAATCTGCTTTTCCGGAAGCGACTTTAATACCGATAGATTCATGTATACAAGCTTCGGCTGATAAAAAGCCCCGACCATATTTTTATACTGCATAAAATCCACGCCGGTCTTTCCGCCCACGCTGCTGTCCACCTGCGCGAGAAGCGTAGTCGGAACCTGTATAAAATCAATGCCCCGCAGATAGGTTGCGGCCGCAAAGCCGGTCAGATCCCCGACGACACCGCCGCCTAAGGCAACCAGAATGTCCCTGCGGTCAAAATGGCTGACAATCAGCTCCTCGTACAGGCGGCCGACCGTATCGAGGTTCTTACTTGCCTCCCCGGCAGGAAATGTGTGGACTTTCACCGTATCAAATGCGTCCGCAAGAAGTCCGGCAACCTCCTGTGCATACAGCGGCCCCACATTGGAATCGGTGACAATACAGATTTTCTGCTCCCTTTGATACCCAAGCGCGGCAAGTTTTAGCACAAGCGCCGAAAAACTGTCCGTAATCTCAATGTCATATGCGTGTATGCCGTTTCCGGCCACGGAAATTGTTTCTGCCATAATATTACTGCCCTCCGACAAACTCTTATTCTGTATACTGTTTATAGGTAATCTTCATACGGCCTTTTCCTGTTTTGCCGCTGCATCCTCCGTAGACGAACCGGCCGTATCCCCGCACCGAGACAATCTCCTCCTCGCGGCAGGCATAGGCTGGGTTTTCCGCCAGCCTTCCGTCCACGAAAATCTTATCGTGACGGATCAAATCCTGTGCCTGGCTGCGTGAAAGCCGATAGACACAGGCAATCACGGAGTCCAGCCGGTTCGACGTGACAATGCCGTCATGTTCTTCCAGTTTCGGCTGCACTGCAATGCAGGCCGCATCCGTGCGCTCAAGCCGCACGTCGGTATGGCGGATCCGGTTTAAATGTTCCGCAAAATAATCCGCAATGCGATCCTCACAGAGCATCCATGCCTCCGTTTCTGCGACAAGGATATCGCCGATTTTAGAGCGCTCCACGCCCAACTGCATGACGGAGCCTAAGATGTCACGGTGTCCCAGTTTCTCTGCAAACTTCGGGGCAACGGGAGAAATATGCAGCGCCGCAATCGGATAATCCCACTCATAGGAAAGAGCATCAGGGATAAACGCAACCATCTGACGCTCTGCAAAAGGCACACCGCCGAAACTCTCCGTGCGTGTCTCAAAGAGACGTTCCGACCGGCGGTAAATATTCTGTTCATTTAAATTAAGGAAATCGCTGAACACAACGATTCCCTTTCTGTTTGCCTGACGTGACAGGTCTGTCAATTTTTTCCTGCAAAGTTCCTGTTCATTCATGATTAAAACTCGGTCTGAATCCCTCTTCCCTGAAATGTGTCTACTAAATTAAGAAAATCTCCGGATATATCTACCGTAGCCGGAGTAATGATAAATATGTAATTGGATATCTTCTGGAGGTTTCCGCTGATTGCAAAGCAGGAACCCGATGTAAAATCGATGATACGCTGTGCAATTTCCATATCAAGCCCTTCCACATTGAGAACAACGGTACGGTTATTCAGCAGCGTCTCCGTGATTTCCCGCGCATCCTCGACGGAAGTGGGCTTGATCACACAGACCTCCATACCGGCTCCGGACTGCTTTTTGACCGGGCGGATCGGGGTGACTTTGGAATTTGATTTCGCCGATTTCTCCGCAAATCTGTCATCCGGATCCGGTTCTTCCCGCTTTTCCCTCCGGGAAGAACTGCGGCTTTTAACCGGTTCTTCCTCATAATCGTCCTCATAGTCATAGTCTTCGTTGTAGAAGTCCTCATCGTCATCCGGATCCAGATGCATGATGCTCAAAAATTTATCTAAAACACCCATATTTCACTCCTGTAATTACTCGTTGCCTTTTTTATAATTGCGCTCGCCAAAGATGCCGGTTCCGACACGCACCATCGTAGCGCCCTCTTCAATCGCCACTTCGTAGTCTCCGGTCATACCCATAGACAAGATTTGCATAGATACATTATCTATGTTTTTATTTGTTATGTCAACAGATAATTGCTTTATTTTCCGAAAATACAGGCGGTTCTCCTCCGCGTTTACAACGTAGGGGGCAATCGTCATCAGACCCTGAATGCGCACGTTTTCAAGAGCGGCAATCTCCTCGACAAGAAGTATTGCATCCTCGGCAGACGTGCCGAATTTGGACGCTTCACCGGCGATATTGACCTCGACGAGAATCGGCACGACAATCCCGTGCTTTTTCGCCTGAATATTAATCTCCTCGGCCAGACGATATGTGTCCACCGAGTGAATCAGCGCGGCTTTATCGATGATATATTTCACTTTGTTGCGCTGCAGGTGACCGATCATGTGCCACCGGATATCTCCGGGAAGCTGCGGGATCTTGTCGCACATTTCCTGTACCTTATTCTCACCAAAATCGCGGGTTCCTGTATCGTATGCTTCCCGCAGCATTTCCACAGGCTTTGTCTTGCTCACGGCAATCAGCGTCACATCGGCTCTGTCACGCCCTGCCCGTGCGCAGGCAGCCGCTATTTTTGTCTCAACCGTACTCAGATTTTCTTTTATCATCATCTCTTCCATCCTCCGTTTTATTTTATCAGATCATTTTCATGAATCTTGGTGCCGTCAAGGGCAATGTGATCATAGAGGGCAATCCCGTAAGTCGTGCCGGTCCGCACAATCGTATACTCTTCGTTCTGATACAGGATGTCAATCTGTTTAAATACCGCATAGCCCTTATTGATATTGTAAACGCCCCGCAGAACGGCGGTATTCCGTCCCACTGTATAGGTTGCGCTCGAATCCGGCTTTAAGAGCACGTCGTCTCCCGACACATGCTCGCTGTCGATGTAGTAGGCCTCCTCCGTCTCGTAATAAATCGTAGGCGTCACAAATTCCGTAACTTTTTTCCCGTCGGGGTCGAGCCGTTCAACCAAAAGCCCCTCCTGATTGGAATCCCCGCCCTTCACGAAATACTCGACGGGTACGGTGTAAAATTCTTTTTCCGTAATGGCGGAATTGGGAATTTTCAGTCCGGTCTCCTCGTTCAAAAGCAGCTCCACCTCCACATAGCGCTCCTTCGCATAGCGTATCATCGCGCTGCGCAGAGACAAAACAAGGTAATTGGCGCCGTCTTTTTCCGTCAGCGTATAATTTGCATAGGTCGTCTTGCCGTCCTGCAGAAAGCGCAGGCGCAGAACATTGTCCGCGGCAAGTCTGTTTACCGTCTCACCGCTTACGGGAATAACAATATTCCACATCTCACTGCGCACCAGCTTATAAATCGGATCCTGGGCCGCAATCGTATGGCTGTTTCGTGTGTTGATTTTCGAGTAAGCGGATTCGTCAAACATATCCGCGGTAATGTCGTCTAATGTCACGTCCTCATAGCCGTCGGCATAGTAGACGACTACGCCGTCCTCCTTTGCATAAATACGGTGAAAAGAATTGCCCTGCTCCGCGCCGTCGGCATAGTCCTGGATGCTGCTCAGCGCACTTAAATTTAAAATTTCTTCCAGCGTCGAATCCAAATCTTCCTTAAACGAATATACCTGATAAAAGTCCCCGGAATTATAAGACTGCTGAAAATCCGAGATACTCGCCGCAATCTCGTCCAGATGTTCCGCCGACAGCAGAGAGATATCCGCGCCTGCCTCGGAGAGACGCTTTGAAACATCCCCGTTTTCGTCCACGGAACAGATCAGATTACCGCTGCCGACCTTTGACGCTTCTTTGACATAGTAATTCAGGGTGCCGGAATAATCCGCATAATAAACCTGCTCGTCCCGCAGAATCAATCCGCGGTAGATATTGTTTTCCGCCATCGTTCCCTGTTCTACCTCATAGACAGAGATATGCTCCGTCGTCACATAGGTATATACATTAAACACCAGATATATAAAAATAATAATAAAAATCACGATACCGATATTTATATTAAACGGTTTACGATATCTTACAATTTTACGGTTATCGCTCAAACCTCTGTCCTCTCTTATTTTTTTCATTTCACCCTACCATTGTATAATTTTTATTTTTGCGCAGATACTACAAAAAAAAGGAGGCAATATCGCTATGAATACAAATTGGTTAGACTACACGTTACTGACACTTGTCATTATTGGCGCAATCAACTGGGGACTCATCGGCTTTTTCCGTTTCGACCTGGTAGCGTTTATCTTCGGAGATATGTCCTGGTTCTCCCGTATCGTCTATGCAATCGTCGGAATCGGCGGCCTTTATCTCATCAGTCTTTTCGGGCGGATCCGCTCTGTGAGCCAGTCTTAATTCTGCACATAAAAAGTGCTGTAACGCTGCGTTACAGCACTTTCACTTCATGTAAGCTATTACAGGGAAATGACTATTTTTGCTTTTGCGGAATCAGGAAGCGCTGACTCATTTCTTGAAACACTTAAGATAAACTTCACATTATATTTTTCGCTGATCACATCCAGCTTCTGAATGGCATGACATATCTCCTCGTCGGTCTCGATGGACGCGATCGTCAAAAAGCTGTCGAGGTACATCTCCTCCAGATCGTTGTCCTGCGATACGACACCGCAGACAAAGCCGAGAAACTCGTCACAGTTGTCAATCGGATAATCGGTCACATTGATCAGACGAACCTTGTTATTCAATTCATACATGTGCTTCTGACTCTTGTCCAGATAAACGATATTGCCAGATGCTGCTGTCACAGCGGAGTTTACTCTGCCGAGCAGCTCTTTCGTCTTTCCTTTTCCCTTTTCTCCTGCAATAATTTCTATCATGGTCATCTCCTCCTGGTTCTCACTGTTCTACATTTATTCGTTAAATTGAATAAAAACAGTTGTTTATATAAAGTAATTATAGTATACATGCATATGAAATACAACAGAATTTTTCAGAATCGGCCCGCCTTTAATTTGCGTAGCCCGCGAGCATCTCGTTCATCAGCAGATACAGGTTGGATCTGCCGTCCGCTTTAAACACGATCGAGATAATCGGCTCGTTTTTTGTATTGTACGAATACAAAACAAGGCAATATCCGGCATCTCCGGTCGTTCCGGTCTTGCCGCCGACCACGGTAAAGCCTTCGGGCACCGTCTGATTGCCGGCCAGATACTGATTCGTGTTCTCCCAGGTCTTTTCGACGGGATTTCCCCCGGCATCGGTGTATACGGTATCGTAGGACTTTGTCGAGATAAGCTGGAGAAACGCCTCGTTTTTGACAGCCTCGTTAAAAAGCAGATACATATCATACACGGAGGTATAATGATTCTCGTCCGGCAGACCGTTTGGATTCACAAAATGAGACTGCGTTGCTCCGAGATTTAACGCCTCCTGATTCATAAGCCCGGCAAACGCCTCGACGCTCCCCGACATATGCTCTGCGATGGCGATGGCCGCATCGTTTCCGCTGCGCAGCATCAGCCCATAGAGCAGATCTCTGAGCGATATCACATCCCCGGCTTTCACTCCGCAGATGGAGGAATCCGCCTCCTGATTGGCCGCATTCTCGCTGACCGTCACCATCTCGTCGAGATTGGATGCATATTTGAGGACGATGTAGGCCGTCAGGACCTTTGTCGTGCTCGCCGGATAAAATTTTGCATAAAGATTTTTGGCATAGACGACCTCGCCGGTCGCAACGTTAAACGCAGCCGCTCCGCCGGCCACATAGGAATCCGTATCGTCGGTTCCGATCGTGACGTCATCCGTCACACACAGACCGTCGGAAAAAAAGGTCTTTTCCTCCCCGCTGTTTGAAACGGCAAGCCCCATATCGGCTGTCGTTCGGTAAATATCATAAGGCCGGGACAACTCCACCGTATCGGACCCGCATCCGGTCTGAAAAACCAGAACGATCCCCAGAAGGACCGCGCATAGCTTATTTATACATTTCACGCCACTCTAAGTCTCCTCTGTCCAATGATTTAATCAGCAGTTCCGCAGTTGCAAGGTTTGTTGCAAGGGGAATGTTATGAGTATCACAAATCTGGATCACATTGTGCACATCCGGTTCATGCGATTTCGGGGTCAGCGGATCCCGCAGGAAAATCACGAGGTCGATTTCGTTGTGCTCAATCTGTGCGCCAAGCTGCTGTGCCCCGCCCAGATGTCCCGCAAGATACTTGTGAATGTTTAAATTTGTGACCTCCTCGATCAGCCGTCCGGTAGTCCCGGTTGCATACAATTCGTTTTTGCAGAGGATTCCGCGGTATGCAATGCAGAAATTCTGCATTAATTTTTTCTTGGAATCATGCGCGATCAATCCTATATTCATGATGTCAAAAACCTCCCGATTAATATTTTTTCGGCTGCAGACCGACATTTAAAACCAGTCCGATACCGATATATAACGACCATATAGACGTAAGACCATAACTCACAAACGGCAGCGTGACGCCCGTATTCGGCATCAGTCCCGTTGCCACACTGATGTTTACGATACTCTGAAAACCGATCAGCGCCGCCATGCCGGAACCGATTAGCCTGCCGGCGGTATCCTTCGCTTTTCTAGCAATAAATATACACTCAATCGTTATGAAAAGCAAGAGCAGAATAATCACGACGGAGCCGACAAAGCCCAGTTCTTCGCCGGCCACCGCAAAAATAAAATCATTCTGCGGCTCTAAGATAAACTTGCCGTTTTTGACGGAAGTCGGGTCCGTATTGTTCAGACCCTTTCCCCACAAGAGCCCGGATCCGATGGCCATAATCGAGTTTTGCTGCTGGTAGGCAATATCCGGATAGTCCTCCGGATAGAGCCAGGCCATAATTCGCCCGATCTGATAGGGACGGATAAACGGAACCTTATCCTGGATAATCAGCGTCATCAGTATCAGAAATGACGGCACGCAGGTCACCAGAACCCCGGTGACCAGCTTATAACTGACACCCGCGACAAAAAGCATTGCCGCAAAAATAAGCGTCGTCACGATTGTCGTCGAGAGATTCGGTTGCGCCATAATCAGACCGAGCGGTATCCCGACCAGCACAAAAGAACCAAGCAGAACTCCGGCGCTGTTAATTTTTTCCTCATGCTTCATAAAATAATACGCAAAAAACAGAATCAGAAGAATCTTTACCAGCTCCGACGGCTGAAACCGAAAACTGCCGATCTGGAACCAGCGCTGGGCGCCCTTGCTGTCATCTCCCGCCACCATGACAAGGACAAGCATCCCAACGCCGGCCAGATAGATTAACCAGGAAAATTTCAGGATAAAGTTGTAGTCGATCACAGATACTACCAGCATGAGTGCAAGTCCTGAAATCATACCCAGCATCTGCTTTTTCATATCGGAAGGGCTGGCGCTTCCCACCAGCAGAACACCGAGCGTGTTTAACGCTATCACGAACATGATCAATATGAATTTGTAGTTCTTTAGTTTATATTGTTTGAACATAGTAGGTATCCATTTCTATTCCGCACGTCTCGTATAGTCGCGGAGAACAATTTTTATCTCCATATTTTCCGGTTCAATATCCACATATTTTGTGATCACTTCACCGATCTCATGACGGATCTGAGACATCGTGTCCTCATCTAACCGTTTCTTGTCCGCATCAATCATCAGACGCAGGCGTTCCTTTGCAACATTTTTGGATTCCGCGGACTGTTTCCGCCTTGTTCTATGACACATATCACACCCGCTTTCCGGCCGTGTTCGGAGTAAACCATTTTGCAAAAAAGCTCACGCGCCTTGTGTAATCCGGAATTTCCAGTGATTCCCCCGCAATTCTCCTCGCCACATTCTGATAGCACTGTTCCGCCGCAGTATGCTTTCCCATCACCGGTTCCCCGTGATTCTGGCTGACAATCACATTTTCGTCCTCGAGAATCACGCCTAGCAGTTCCGTCTCCAGCAGTTCACGGACATCCGGCAGGTCAAGCATATTGCCGTCCTTTACCATCTGTTTTCGAAAACAGTTTACAAGTACCTTAATGTCCTTACAGCTGCCGTGTTTCAAAAGATTCAGCACACAGTCCGCATCGTGAATGGCAGCTATCTGCGGCGTCGTGACAACAATAATCCGATCCGCATCAAACGTGGCAAGGTAAAAGCCTTCGTCAATCCCCGCCGGCGAATCAATCAGAATGTAATCGAACTCTTCGCGCAGGTCTGCAAGCAGCTGCTTCATCTGATTCTCTCCGAGTACGCTCCCGGAAGGTTTTACACAGGAAGACGGTATGATCCAGAGGTTCGGATACCGTTTGTCCCGAATCAGCGCCTGCCGCATACGGCATTTCCCGCTTAAAATATCCACCAGATTATAGAGAATCCGGTTTTCGAGTCCCATCACCACATCCAAATTCCTTAAGCCGATATCGGTGTCCACCAATACCACCTTTTTATCTAACAGTGAAAGCCCTACTCCGACGTTTGCCGTTGTGGTTGTCTTGCCAACGCCGCCTTTTCCTGAGGTAAAAGTAATTACTTCACCCATTTTGGAAGCCTCCTGTTATTTAATATGTTTCAGTCTGCGATAAGCGGACTGATATTAATAATCCCGTCACAGAGCAAAGCAATCTTTGCCTGTGTGGGTTTATTACGTCTGGAAAAAAGACCTGTCTTTTCGGAAGGGATCTCTGCACCGTAAATCCCCGCAATATTGTACTGTTCCGGTTCAAAACGAAGCGCCGCGATAAACGACTCGCTCCGCCCCTCAAGTCCCGCATAAGCTCTGCCCGCAAGCGTCCCGAGCACAACAATATCGGCCCCGGAAATCACCGTGGCCCCGGGCGCCACATCGCCTACAATGACAATGCCGTCTTTCGTCGTCAGCTCTTCCCCGGCGGCAACCGTGCCGTAATAAAAGGTTCCGTCGGCTCGCTTCGCTGTTTCCGCTGCAAGCTTCGCGGCATTCTCCTGCTCCTCCATTTTGCGCCGGATCACTGCATCCCGCAGTTCGTCCGCCTCTATGATGCAGGGAATCTTTATGTCTGTATGTTCGGTGATCGCATCCACAATCTGATATTTTTCCTCGTCGGAGAGTTCCCTCCCCTCGAAGGATATCGCGAAAGAAGCCTTCGCAAAAAATTTTTCCGACTCTTTGAACCGGTTTACAATTTCCGAAAGAAGCTCCGAAAAGGAAAGCTCCGGGGAGAGTACCAGATTAATGCCGCATTTGCTGCTCTTGATCATCACTGTCTGTCCCATGAAAAACCTCCGTCAATCACTAAACTCATTGGAGGAAGAATCTACCTCCGCTGCCCGCCCGCTCAGTAACTCGTCCGTATCCTCCACACCAAAATAGTAAGAAAATACATTTCTTGAGACTTCGGCCGCATTGTGGGACGTATATCCGTATGCAATACGGGTGGCAATGGAAATCTCCGGGTTGCTGTAAGGGGCATAACCCACAAAAAGTGCATGGTTCGCACGTTTCGGATTCTGCTGTGCCGTACCGGTCTTTCCGGCGGCCTCAATCGGGAACCCGTTAAACTCTTTTGTGTTTTCCACCACCATACGCATGCCGGTATGAATGGCATTCCATCCGGAAGCATCTAAGACATCTACGGTATTTCGTATCTCCGGTGTATAAGTTTTTAAGACATTTCCCTCCGCATCCTCCACCCGATTTAACAGGGTGTATCGGTATACGGTTCCGCTGTTCGCGACAGCGGTGACATAACGGGCGAGCTGAACCGTGGTATAGCGGTTGTTACTCTGTCCGATCGCTGCCATAACGGGGAAATCATCCGCAATCCGCGGCTCCGCCTCCTCGATCTCGATTCCGGTTTTCTCGTCAAAGCCGAACATTTCCGCATATTTCTGAATCTTTGAGACGCCGAGCGGCGCATTGTAGCTGGTCGCATAATTGTTGGTACTCAGACGGTATCCGACCTCATAAAAGAAATAGTTGCAGGAATCCCGAAGCGCCTCCGCCATATTGATACTGCCGTGCGAAGAGGGATGAATCCAGCATTTCGGCCGGTTGCTGATATTCTCGTACTCTCCTAAATCCGTAATCTGCTCCGCGGTAGTGACCACGCCCTCCGTCAATCCCGCTGTGGCGATCACCATCTTAAACGTGGAGCCGGGAGCCATACCCTGCTGAGTCGCATTGTTGTACTGGGGCAGGGACTTGTCCGTCTGCAGACGCTGAAAATATTCCGCATCCACGGTGTTCGCGAGCTTATTGCTGTCATAACCCGGATAGGTCACAAGTGCCAGAAGCTCTCCCGTATTCACGTCGGTGACGACACAGGAGCCGGAACAAGGGTCGAGTGCCAGCTGTGCCGGCGTAATCTCCAGGTTTTTGATCTTTTCTTTCAGAAACGACACCGCCGAGACGGAATTGTCGGACAGTCCCCTGATTTCATTCTCGTCGTAGGGGAGTACGTTCTGGTCGAACAAAATCAGACACAGCTCCTTTCCTCCGATGAGTCCTCTCTCGATCAGGTATTTGTAAATCAGTTTTGAAAACTCGCGCTCCTCCATCAGATCTTCCAGGATATACGCACAGAGCGCGTCATAGATTTCGGTGGAATCGGAATACTTTTCTTCCACCGTAAATTTTGTGATATCAATCCAGTTCTGAGAAATCGCATGGCCGAGATAATCTTTGGAGCTGACACTGCCCTGCGACCATTCCTGGTATACCTCGTCCGCGGCGTCGATTTTTTCCTCCACAAGGATATCCTCCTCCTTTAACCGGGTGATCACATAGTTAAAGTAGTCCTGGTATTCCTCGTCGAGAGCGGCGAACGCTGCGGCTCCCTCCCGCGTCAGATGATCCGAGAGCTGTGCCCTGACACTGTCGCGGCGCGCCTCAAACACCTGCTGTACCGATCGCTCGTTCCCCGTTGCGTCCTCCGCCGAAAAGTGCCCCGGATCAATCACGTTATTGTTGATCAACGCAAAATAAACATCCGTAATCGGAATCGGGATATCCGATGAGGAATTGTCGATATTGGAATATACGATACCTGCGATCTCCTGCTCGAGCAGGTTGTAAACCGCGATTTGCAGATCACTGTCAATCGACAGGTAGACCTCATTGCCGGAGCTTGGCTCCTCGCGCTCAATGACTTCGACCGCTTTTCCCATGTAGTCCACATAGAGTTTTTCATACCCTTTCTGGCCCTTGAGATACCCGTCCATATACTGCTCGATGCCGCCCTTGCCGACGATATCGTTTAACGTGTAGCTGTCATCCTCGGCGGAAAGCTTTTCGTATTCTTCCAGCGAAATTTTCCCGGTGTAACCGAGAATCGAGACAAAATATTTGCTGTTGTTGTATCTGCGGATCGTGTCTTCCAAAATCTCCACGCCCTGCAGTTCCTGGGAATGCTCGCTGATATAGGCGACCGATTCCTCCGAGACATTGGTGGCGATCGTCGCGGCAATATACTTCTGATAGGCATTCTGCGCCATGGCAAACCGGATAACGGTAATCTTGTATGCCATCTCACCGTCATATAATTCCGTGTCAACACCGTAGCTTGTCTGCGTCAGATATTCCATCACCGTATCGGCGTCGGCCTCCGCCGGATTATATCCCAGCTTTTTGTCGTACTTGAGGTCCGTGTATGCAGCCGCGCCGTAGACATCCGCAATAAACCGCTTTAACGACGTACCGGTCACGTTAAAGGAAAAACTTCCGTCCTTGTCGCGGTCAATTTTAAAGTCGTTTACGATCGCATCCCCGTTTTTCTCGAGCGCCGTGATAATCTGTGCGAGTTCCTCGTTTAACGCCGTGTTTTTCGCGGAGGGGCCGCTGTAGGTGCCGTTGTCTTCAATCGTGACCGAATAGGCCAGCTCATTATAGGCCAGAAGCTTGCCGTTCCGGTCATAGATATTGCCCCGCGTGCTGTTTAGCGTGCGCTCCTTTACGATTTTTAAGGTGTAGTTGTCCTGATATGTTTTTCCGTTGACAATCTGCAAATAAAAGACCCGTCCGAGCAGAATCGAAAAAAGCATTGTCATGACAACACTCGCAACCGCAAGACGTGATTTTATAAACAGTCGGAAATATTCTTTTATTTTCTCAAACAAACTTTGTAGCACTCCTTTTTTCGATCACCTCAAGCCGCTGGTTGATATCCAGAATCAATGCGTACAGGAATATCGTAACCACCATGGTGTAAACCAGTTCCGGCACCATAATATGAAGCAGGTAAAACCGGAAATCATAACGGTTTCGGAACAGGAACAGGAAAAAATAAATCAGAAGGTTGCAGGCGATATCGCTTCCCGCAATCAACAGCATCGGAAGCTTGATATCTTCGGGGTAAAATAATTTGCGGAAACGGCCGTTTAAGTATCCGATATACATATACAAAAGCGCGTACATGCCGAGGATCCTGCCGCCGAAGATATCCAGCAGCAGCCCGCAGAAAAACCCGATAAACATCCCTTCCTTTTTCCCGCGCATGAAACCGAAAGCCGAAACCACGATAATCAGAAGGTTTGGCGAGATCGATGCAAACGCCAGCCTCTGAAACAGTGTGGACTGAAGCAGATAACATATTGCAATGATGATACTTACAATTATTTTTCGTCTCATAAATCTCCTGTCTTCACTCCTTTGTCTGCTGCTTTTTATTCCGAATCACAAGAACCTCCTGGATGTGCTCGAAATCTACGGCCGGGGTAATCGTACCGGATTTCGTCAGATTGTTGGAATCCATCTCGATACTGCTGATATAGCCGATGAGGATGCCCTGCTGATATTTGTCTGAGATGTAGGAAGTCACCACCGGGTCGCCGACTGCGACTTCACCGTCCGAATCGTTTAAATCGGAAAATTCGATCACCATCCGTTCACTCATGCTCTGCAGGCTTCCGCTGACCACCAGATTATCGGAGGTTGTCGTGACCATACCGCTGACCTTGTTTGTATCGTTGATGATCGAACTGATCGTAGAATAATTCGGCCCTACGTCTGTGACGATTCCGACCAGTCCGCTGCCGGCGATCACATTCATATCAACCTCAATGCCGTCATTGCTCCCCTTGTCGATCGTAAAATTGGAAAACCAGTTTCCGCTGACTTTTCCGATGACATTGGCCGCAATCTTTTCATAGCTCGGATACTTCTGATCCAGCTCAAACAGATCTCTGAGATTTTCCAATTCGTACTGCTCAAGCGTCAGCGTATTCAGCTCCGTTGTCAGCTCGTCCACCTTGCGTTTCAGTTCCTCATTCTCTTTCATAACGTCATTCAGCTGCTTCAGACTGTCCGATTTCTCCGAAATCCAGCCCCCGACCGCGTTGATTCCCCGCTGCATCGGAATGAATACATAGCCGGCCGCCGAATTTAAGGGCCCGCCGCTGATATTTAACGTGAAGCTCAGCAGCATGGCCAGCACACAGACACAGGTCAGAATCAGCAGGATGTATTTCGTTGGCAGTACAAATTTGGGTTTTCGTTTCATAGTATCCTCTAAATCAAAATATTGCTCTTCATACTAAACGGAAGATTTTTAAATTTGCTGTCCGATACGATCTTGATCAGACCGCGCACCACGCACTCCTCCGGATTTTCACAGGTATTGATCTCAATCCCCGTCACTTCCTTAAACAGCTGATCGAGATCATGGATTTTTGAGCCGCCGCCTGTGATATAGATACCGGAATGAACAATATCCTTCGCAAGCTCGGGCGGCGTCTTCTCGAGAATCATCTTAATCGCATTGCAGATGGTCCCGAGGTGATCTTTGATGGCCTCATACACCACTGCGGCAGACATCTCAATCTCCACCGGAAGTCCGCTGACCACATCGCGGCCCACGACACCCATTGTCTCCGTCTTGCCCGGAACGCCGGAACCAAGGCGCTCTTTCATGGTCTGGGCGGTCTTCTGCCCGATGACCAGATTATACTTGCGTTTCACATATGTGATAATCGACTCGTCGATTTTGTTGCCGCCGTATTGCAGCAGATCGCTGAGCACCAGCCCGCCGAGGGAAATCACCGAAATCTCGGTGGTATCTGCGCCGATATCCACAATCATAATCCCGGTCGGTTCGCTGACGTCGAGCCCGAAGCCCACGGCGTCCGCAATCGGCTTCTCGCAGAGCAGCACGCTCTTCGGCTTTAATTTGCTCTTATAAAAAATGTCGGAAAACGCCTTTTTCTCCACTTTGGTGATATTGGTCGGAACGGCGACGATATACTCCGCCCCGCGCAGCTTTCCCTTCACATTCTTCTCGAGATAAATCTGTAACATATTCTGCAGATTGTTGAGGTCTGCGATCACACCGCCGTTTACCGGGAATGTCACCTGGATATCTTCCGGCGCTTTCTCATACATCGCATAGGCAGCGTCGCCGTAGGCGTAAATCTGATCTTTGTTGACCAATGCGATTGTGTTTTTCTCATTTAAAATCTTTCCGGTTGCTTTGCAATAAATTTTCATATTGCAGGTGCCGAGGTCAATCCCATACACGTTATTCGTCATCATTTTCTCCCTCACCAATTATTCTTTTGTTCTCGCTGTAGCTGTAGTAAACCTGATCCCCGATAATAATATGGTCGATCAACGGTATTCCGAGCAGCCTGCCGCCGTCCGCAATCCGTGCCGTGGCGAGATCATCCGCCGACGACGGCCGGGGGTTCCCACTGGGATGATTGTGCAGCAGAACAATCTGCACCGCTCCGAAACGAAGGGCTGCCGCAAAGACTTCCCGGGCCGGAACAAAGGTACTCGTGGCACTGCCCGTAGACAGGCAGACCGTGTCAATCAGATGACACTTAATGTCAAACAGCATCAGCCAGAGAATCTCCCTGGCTGCGTGGCGCATCCGCTCCATACAGTACTCTGCGATGGAACGCGGATTGTTCAGGCACACCCTGCTGCGGTATTTCGTCGCTGCAATGCGCTTTGACAACTCCGCAATGCATTTCAGCTGAATGGCCTTCACCTCACCGATTCCGTTAATCTGCTGCATATCCCGATACGACACCGAATATAGATTTAACAGGCTCCTGTCATCCAGATTCAGAAAATCCTGTGCGACTTCGATGGATTTCCGGCCGTTTGCGCCGGTGCGGATGATCACGGCCAGCAGCTCCGCGTCACTTAAGACCTCCGGTCCCGACGTGATGAATTTCTCGTAGGGTTTCTCCGAATCGGGCAGCTCTTTGACGGTAACAGTTTGTCTCATATTGCTTCCTTTCTGCCCACAGGTATCTGTCACCCGGGGCAATCTCTCCCCGAAAGCTTTGAAACATTGCAAAAGTATTCACATTATTTTACCATAACAAGTCACGGTTCACAAGATTTCGTTCCTTAAGTTTTTGTAAAGATTTCAAAATCCCGATTTTTGCGTGGAACCAGGTCAGCCCGCCCTGAAAATAAACCGCGTAAGGCGGCTTTAAGGGACCGTCCGCACTCAGTTCAATCGAAGAGCCCTGCACAAAAGCCCCCGCCGCCATGATCACGTCGCTGTCATACCCCGGCATCGCCCACGGTTCCGGCGTCACATAGCTGTCCACCGGCGCCGCGGCCTGGATTCCCTCACAGAATGCGATCAATGCGTCCGGATTTTGAAATACGACCGCCTGAATGATGTCATGGCGGCTCTCCGAGCCGTCCGGAATCACCGAAAAGCCGAGCCTCTCGTAGATATTTGCCGCAAATATGGCACCCTTTAACGCGCCGGCCACCACGGTCGGAGCCAGAAACAGCCCCTGATAAAACGACTGCATGATACCGAGCGAGGCGCCGACCTCCTTGCCGAGTCCGGGGGACGTCAGACGGTATGCCGCGTTCTCAACACATTCCCTTTTTCCGACGATATAGCCGCCGACCGGGGCAAGTCCGCCGCCGGGGTTCTTGATCAGAGACCCGACAATCATATCGGCTCCAACCTCGAGCGGCTCCCGCTCTTCGACAAATTCGCCGTAGCAGTTGTCAACCATGCAGATCACATCCGGCTTTACGCTTCTGATAAACGAAATCAGTTCCCCGATCCGCGCGACGGACAGTGTCTTTCTGGCCGCATAGCCCTTGGAGCGCTGAATCGTCACCAGCCTGGTCCGCTCGTTTATCGCGTCTTTGATGCCGTCATAGTCAAATTCGCCGTCGGGACGCAGATCCACCTGCCGGTAGGTAACGCCGTATTCCGCCAGAGAGCCGCGGGACGGCCGGATGCCGATCACCTCCTCTAACGTGTCGTAGGGTTTCCCCACCGGGGAGAGCAGCTCGTCCCCCGGGCGCAGATTAGACATTAACGCGAGCGCAAGTGCATGGGTTCCGCAGGTAATCTGCGGGCGCACCAGCGCGTCCTCCCCGCAAAAGCAGGAAGCGTACACCTTTTCCAGCGTATCGCGGCCGAGGTCGTTGTAGCCGTAGCCGGAACTGCCGTTAAAGCACTCCGCGCTGACTCTGTGATCCTGCATGGCTTTCAGAACCTTCAGCTGGTTATACTCGGCCCGCGCGTCGATCGCCGCAAAGCGTTCCCGCAATTCACATTCAATGTTTGCTCCGAATTTATATACCTCCTCGGAAATCCCGAGTGTTTCATATTGTTCTTTTACCAGACAATCCATTCCTTTATCCTTCCGAATCCGTTCCACTATAAGATCTGTTTTTCCCGCAGGATTGAAATCATATCCGCCAGTATGTTATCGTCCTGGTACCCGTACTGTCCCCTGTCAAACCAGAGTACGTCCCGCTCCCTGCGAAACCATGTGAGCTGGCGCTTCGCAAAATGGCGCGTATCCCGCTTGATTTTGTAGACGGCCTCCTCGCGTGTGCAGCTGCCGTTTAAGTATGCGAGGATTTCCTTGTAGCCGAGTCCCTGCATCGAGACCATGCGCCCGGTACACCCCATCTCTTTTAAGCGGCGCACCTCCTCCACAAGCCCTTTTTCCATCATGTCGTCCACCCGCGCATCGATGCGCCGATAAAGCGCTTCCCTGTCATCCGACAGCACAAAATACGCGAAATTGTAAGGGGATTCCTTCGTGTGTTCGCGCTCGTTATGCACGGATATTTTCTCTCCGGTGAGACGGTAGTATTCCAGGGCGCGGACAACTCTCTTTTTGTTGTTGGCGTGAATCGCCTGCGCCGATTCCGGGTCGACTTCCCGCAGCATCGCGTGGAGATACGCTGCCCCGTGTTCCGCTGCAAGACGCTCTAAACGGCTGCGGTATTCCGGGTCGCAGTCCTGCTCCGTAAAAGTAATGTCGTAGAGCAGTGCCTGGATATAAAACCCGGTTCCCCCTACAATCAGCGGAATTTTTCCCCTTTCATAAATCCGTTCCGTGTACGTTTTGGCAAGTTCGGCAAAGCGCGCCACATGAAATTCCTCGGAGGGCGCGAGCTCGTCGATGAGATAGTGGGGAATCCCCTGCATCTCCTCCCGGGTGATCTTCGCGGAGCCGATGTCCATATGCCGGTAAACCTGCATCGAATCCGCCGAGATAATCTCCCCGTTTATTTTTTTTGCAAGTGCGACGGACAGCGCGCTTTTTCCGACCGCGGTCGGGCCGGTCAGAATCACCATTGGTCGTTGTTTCATGCTAAATAATCCTTTTGAATTTCTTTTCGATTTCGTATTTTGTCATGGATATGACAGTCGGTCTTCCGTGCGGGCAGTGATAGGGATTTTCCAGAGACAAAAGCTCGTCGATTAACGCCTCCGCCTCCGGGCGCGTAAGATGCATATTTCCCTTGACGGCGGCCTTGCAGGACATCGACGCGACTTTCTCTAAGATTGCCTCCGGCGCATCACGCCCGCTTATATTGGTAAAATCGTCCAACAGCTCAAGAAACATGCTCCTCACATCCACCGCCTCAAAATCAGCCGGGACCGCATTCACGGCAAATTCCTTGCCCCCGAACGGCTCGAGCTCATACCCGAACGCCGCAATCTGCTCCCCAAACCGCTCGAGCGCTTCCTGCTCTTGTGCGTTTAGTGTCAGTATCACCGGCGGGCTGATGTTCTGCGACACGAAACGGTTCTCCCGGACTTTTGCCATCGTCCGCTCATAAAGCACTTTCTCATGCGCCGCGTGCTGATCGATGAGAAACAGTTTGTCCTCGTATTCCACCAGCCAGTAGGTCTCAAAGAGCTGTCCGATGATCCGGTGGCGTTTCGCGCCCTCTTTTGTGAAAAAACCGACCGTACGGTCTGCGAGCGTCTGCTGCTCATACAAAGGCTCCGGCGCCTCCTTTGCTTCCGGCGCTGCGGAATCTGACTGATAATTGCCGCTCTCCCGCAGGATCTCTGCCTCGCGGTTCCCGCGTCCCGGCAGCGTTTCCGTTTTGGCGCCGGCGTTTTTTTCCAGCGTCCGGTGCAGCAGCTTTTCAAATACGGCAAGATTTTCCGGCTGCCGCGGTTTCTTCTCCGGCTCTGCTGTGTCAGAAACCTGCTTTTCAGGCGCTGACTGCTCCCGCTGCGGATATTTGCGCTCGTAGGGGCTGTCCGCCGCAACCCGGCTGCGAATCGCTTCCATGCGGTGCTTCTCAAACGGCTCCGGCGCCCCGGCACAGGCCGCCTTTTTTGTCGCTTCCCACCGCTTTTCTTCCGTTTTCGCCTTTTTTTCCTCGATCGGCACTTCGGGAATCAATTCCCTGCCACTCAACGCGTCCCGCACAATCTGACACAGACTGCGGTATAGTTCCTCGCCGCCCGAAAAGCGCAGTTCCATTTTGGTGGGATGCACGTTCACATCGAGCTTTTCCGTGTCAATCGTAAAATACAGGACGCAGAACGGATACTGGTGCTGCATCAGAAAACCCTTATACGCTTCCTCGACAGCCTTTGAGATCAGCGCGCTTTTGATGTAGCGCCCGTTGACAAAATAGCTTTCAAAATTGCGGTTTCCCCGGGAGATCACCGGTTTCCCGATAAACCCCTTCACCGAAAAAAGCGCCGTCTGCGCCTGTACCGGAAGAATGGCCGCGGTGATATCCCGGCCATAGATATGGTAGACGATATCTTTTTCCTCGGAATTTCCCGAGGTGTGCATTTTGGTCTGCCCGTTGCTGATAAACTTAAACGACACGTCCGGGTGGGACAGCGCAAGCCGTTCCATCAGATCGCTGATATAGTTTCCCTCGGTGATGGCGCTTTTTAAAAATTTCTTTCGGGCCGGCGTGTTGTAGAACAGATTCCGCACGATGAATGTGGTTCCGTCCGGCGCGCCGATTTCCTCATTTGCAAGTTCCTTAGAACCTTCGATCACATATCTGGTTCCGGTCATTTCACGGCCGGACTTGGTGATCAGCTCCACCTGTGACACGGCGGCGATACTCGAGAGGGCCTCACCGCGGAATCCGAGCGATTTCACACACAGCAGATCCTCCACGCTCTTAATCTTGCTCGTGGAATGGCGCAGAAACGCAAGCGGTACCTGCTCCCTGTCAATGCCGCACCCGTTGTCCGTGACGCGGATAAATGAGGTGCCGCCCTCCCTGATCTCCACGGTAACGGCGGTGGCCTTCGCGTCAATCGCGTTTTCCGTCAGCTCTTTTACGACCGAGGACGGGCGCTCCACCACCTCGCCGGCAGCGATCTTATCAATTGTCTCATGATTCAGCAGCGTAATCTGCGGCATACTCTCTCCTCTCTCTGAGTAAAAATTGCGACAGCATAAATTGCCCCGACAAAAAGCGAAGCTTTTTGCGAGCGAGTGCGCGGGCACTCGCTTTTTTACCAGCGGTTCTTCACTTTATTCTGCAGCTCGTACAATTTATTCAGCGCCTCGATCGGCGTCAGGTTTCCGACGTCCACGTTGCGCAGCTCCTCAATGATATCATCGTCTTTTACCGTGTCGAACAGCGACATCTGCGTCAGGTCCACCTCGTCGAGATGCTCCTTTTTCCGGCGGGTTCCGGAATCTACCGGGATTTTCCGCGTGACGCCGGTGATGTCGTTTGCGATCAGTTCCTCCACGATCTCTTTGGCGCGCTCGATTACGCTCTCCGGCACGCCGGCCAGCTTTGCAACCTGAATCCCGTAGCTCTTGTCCGCACCGCCCTTTACAATTTTGCGCAGGAAGACGATGTCGTCCCCCTTCTCCTTGACCGCGATACAGTAATTGTTGACGTTTGAGAGCTTGCCCTCAAGCTCCGTCAGTTCGTGGTAGTGCGTCGCAAAAAGCGTCTTGGCCCCGAGCAGTTTCGGATTGCTGATGTGTTCCACGACCGCCCAGGCGATGCTCAGACCGTCAAAGGTGCTGGTGCCGCGGCCGATCTCGTCGAGCACCAGCAGGGAATCGGGCGTGGCGTTCCGCAGAATATTTGCGACCTCGTTCATCTCCACCATAAATGTGCTCTGGCCGCTTGCAAGGTCGTCCGAGGCTCCCACGCGGGTGAAGATGCGGTCCACAATACCGATTTTGGCAGAGGATGCCGGCACAAAGCTTCCGATCTGCGCGAGCAGCACGATCAGCGCCGTCTGGCGCATATAGGTGGACTTTCCCGCCATATTCGGCCCCGTGATAATCGAAATCCGGCTGTTTGCGTTGTCGAGATAGGTATCATTGTCGATAAACATATCATTTGAAATCATTTTTTCCACGACAGGATGGCGGCCGCCTTTGATGTCAATGACACCGTTCTCGTTGATTTTCGGCCTGCAGTAATTGTTCTGCTCCGCCACCAGCGCCAGCGAGGAAAACACATCGATTCCCGCCACAGCTTTGGCCGTCTTCTGGATGCGCACGACCTCCGCGGAAATTTTGTCGCGCACGCCGCAGAATAATTCGTACTCAAGGAGTACGAGCTTGTCCTCGGCGCCGAGAATCATATCCTCGAGTTCTTTTAACTCCGGCGTGATATAGCGCTCCGCGTTTGCGAGCGTCTGTTTGCGCGTAAAATAATCCGGCACAAGATTTTTATAGGAATTTGTCACCTCGAGATAGTAGCCGAAAATTTTGTTATACTTGATTTTCAGGTTGCGGATGCCGGTCTTTTCGCGCTCCTTTGCCTCCAGCTCCGCCAGCCACGTCTTCCCTTCCGCTTTCGCGTGCCGATACTGGTCGGCCTCCTCGTTGTAGCCGTCTTTGATCAGTCCGCCGTCCCGCACGGAAAGCGGCGGCTCCTCCACGATGGAACCATCGATCAGCGCATGCAGATCCTCGAGCGTGTCCATTTCGCCTTTCAGTTCGTTTAACAGCTCACAGTCAAAATCCTCAAGCAGGGTGCGGATGGACGGCAGCATGGCCAGGGAATTTCGAAACGCAATCAGGTCCCTCGGATTTGCTGTCTTATATGTAACGCGGGTAATCAGACGCTCCAGGTCGTAGATGGGATTTAAGTATTCCCTTAGCTCCTCCCTCGTGATTACATGCCGGTTGATCTCCGCGATGGCGTCCTGCCGCCGCTCAATCTCCGCCCGCTCAATCAGCGGCTGTTCCACATAGGAGCGCAACAGCCTTGCCCCCATAGCGGTTTTTGTCCTGTCGAGCACCCAGAGCAGCGAACCGCGCTTCTGCTTCTCGCGCAGGGTTTCGACCAGCTCGAGATTGCGTCTCGTGGAACTGTCGATGACCATGTATTTCCCTGTGGAATACGGATGAATTGCGGAAATGTGCTCCAGATTGTTTTTCTGCGTCTCGTAGAGATATCGGAGCAGCGCTCCCGCCGCAATCACACCGCAGTCGTAGTCGGAAAGCCCGAGCGCCGCAATGCTTTTTACATGAAAATGCTCTTTTAATGTTTTTTCTGCAAGTTCATCTCCAAAATACCAGCTCTCGAGCGCATATATTGTAATTTGCAGTCGATGACGCATGTCTTCCACGTCGACACCGCTCATATAAAAGCTTTCGTTGCATATAATTTCGGACGGAGCGAATTTATTGATCTCGTCGATCAGCTTTCGCTCGGAATCGACCTCCGTCACATAGTAATCGCCGGTGGAGACGTCCACAATCGAAAGCCCGTATTTGTCCGCCAGATATACGATACTCATCAGGTAATTATTCTTCGATTCGTCGAGCGCCTGCATGTCGAGATTGGTGCCCGGTGTGACGATGCGTATCACTTCG
Source organism: Lachnospiraceae bacterium (assembly GCA_021770345.1). Classification (GTDB taxonomy): domain Bacteria; phylum Bacillota; class Clostridia; order Lachnospirales; family Lachnospiraceae; genus Roseburia. The sequence continues at coordinate 74,713 of JAETRD010000003.1, forward strand.
CGTTTCACCAGGCCCTTTGCAAGCTTCGGGTCCTCCACCTGCTCGCAGATGGCAACCTTGTGCCCGTTGCTTACCAGCTTATTCAGATAGCCCTCCAGCGCGTGAAACGGAACGCCGCACATCGGCGCGCGCTCCTCCATCCCGCAGTTTTTTCCGGTCAATGTCAGTTCGAGTTCTTTTGAGACAACCTCCGCATCCTCGAAAAACATCTCGTAAAAATCGCCGAGACGGTAAAACAGGATACAGTCGCTGTACTCCTTTTTTGTCTGCAGATATTGCTGCATCATTGGTGTATATTCTGCCACTTTTCTTTCCTCAATTTCTCTCTGATACAATTTGTTCCGCCACGCGCAACCCGTCCATCGCGGCGGAGGTGATTCCACCCGCGTAGCCGGCGCCCTCCCCGCAGGGATAAATCCCCCGCACCGCAGATTCGAAGGCGCTGTTTCTTGGAATGCGCACCGGGGAACTCGTCCGGCTCTCCACTCCGGACAGGACGGCGTCCGCGCGGTCAAAACCGGACAGCCGCCGCCCGAAGTCTTTCATGCCGGCGATAAATGCCGTCTCGGCCTCCGCGGGCAGAAGCCCCCGCAGGTTGGCAAAGCAGACCGCGCCCTTTGAGGTGCTCTCAAATGCCCCGTAGCCTGCGGAAACACGGTTCGCGCAGTAGTCCCCGAACAGCTGCTGCGGAATCCGCCCGCCGCCGATCCGGTATGCCGCCTCCTCTAACCGCTCCTGGAACCGCACGCCCGCAAGCGCGTCATCGGCGCCGAAATCCGCAGGCGTCACCGACACGATAATCGCACTGTTTGCGTTTTTGCCGTTCCTGCCCGAATAGCTCATGCCGTTGACTGCCAACCGCCCCGCCTCGGAGGAAGCGTTTACGACATACCCGCCCGGGCACATGCAAAACGAGTATACGCCGCGGCGCAATGCCTGATTTAACGGCGCTCCTGCCGGCGAATCTGCCAACGAATGTAACGGAAGATTTGCCGCAAGATTCGCCGTTACCTTATAAGCGGCCGCGGGGAGGATATCCGCATAGGTCTCCCCATATTGCAGCCGGTTCACCGCGTCCTGCGGATGCTCCACCCGAAAACCCACGGCAAAAGACTTTGCTTCCATTCCAAGCGTTCCCTTTGCGTGGAGCATCCGGAACGTATCTCTCGCGCTGTGTCCGACGGCCAGCACAAGCCGGTCCGTCTCAAGCCGGTCCGTATGGTTGATTTCCACTGCCGAGAGCCTGCCGTCTGTCACGTCATAATCCGTCATACAGCTCTCAAAGCAAAAGCGCGCGCCGGCCTTTTCCATAAAAAGGCGCATATTCCGAATCACATCGGAGAGCACGTCCGTGCCGATATGCGGCTTGTTCTCATACAGAATATGCTCCGGCGCCCCGAACTTCACAAACGTCTCGAGCACAAAGCGATTCCGCCCCTTCGGATCCTTCACGAGCGTATTCAGCTTGCCGTCGGAAAACGTTCCCGCGCCGCCCTCCCCGAACTGTACGTTTGAGCCGGTGTCAAGGCGGCCGGTCGCCCAGAACGTTTCCACATCCCGCCTGCGCTCCTCCACTCTGCGCCCGCGCTCGAGCACCACCGGCGGACACCCCGCCCGCGTCAGCGCATAGGCGCAGAACAGCCCTGCCGGACCGGCTCCCACTATAACCGGGCGCCGTCCCGCAAACGTGGCCGTACATTCGGGAAGACGATATGTCTCTTCATTGGTTAACATAATATTTTTATTGTCAACCCGTTTGAGAATCTGTTCTTCCCCGTCAGCCTGCACGTCCACGGCATACACATACCAAAGCTGCGGTTTCTTTCTGGCGTCAATCGATTTTTTTACAAGCCGGTAGCCGAGAAGCCGGCTTTCCTTTATTTTTAAAAGTCTGCAAATCTGCTGCCGAAGCTGCTGCTCTGTATGTGAAACGGGCAGCTTTATCTGGTTGATGCGAATCATAGTACTCCTTCCCCGATTTGCTTTCCCAATGCCTCCTCGCCCGCATGGCGCCCCGCCACATAACCGCTTGACCACGCCCACTGCAGGTTATAGCCGCCGCAGGTCCCGTCGATGTCGATAACCTCCCCGGCAAAATAGACGCCGGGAACCAGCTTCGATTCGAGCGTGCGGCTGTCAATCTCTTTGGTGTCGACCCCTCCGGCACACACCTGCGCCGCCTCAAATCCCCTGCTTGCGACGATATCCACGCGAAAATTCCGAATCGTGCCACAGAGCCTGCCAAGCTGCTTTTTCCGGACCGTGCGGGCCGGGATATGCAAAGCGATGCCGGACTCTTTGAGCAGCACCGCGGATAATTTTTTGTTAAAAAGCCCCGTCATCGCCTCCGAAGCGCTTTTTCCCCGTGCATTCTCACCGAAACGCCTCTCTAACAGCGCGCACAGCTCCTCCTCTGCCATATGTGGCGCAAAATCAATGCTTGCCGCAACCGGCCTGTTCTGCTGCAGGGCTCTCGTCGCAAAACGGCTGATCTGGAATACCGGGATGCCGGAGATGCCGGATTCGGTCAGCTGCAATTCCCCATATTCCGAGCAAATCGGTTCGCCGTCTACCGTCAGATCTATGCGCATTTCTGCACGGATTCCTGCAAGTTCCTTAAAAAATGCCTGTTTTCCCTTCAGCTGCACCAGCGCAGGCACAATATCTATAAAGTGATGGCCGAGTTTTTCTATATGTTGAAATGCAGTTCCGTTGCTTCCGGTCTTCGGCGATGCCAGAAGCCCCGGCGCAAAAACAATCGTTTTGGTCAAAATCTCGTCTTTTTCGAGACGAATCCGAAAACCGCCTCTCACCGTTTTCACCGATTTCGGTTCGCACGAGGTACAGATCCGTATGTTCCGATAGTCCGCCTCCATCCGAAGCACGTCAAGTACCGAGGATGCCTGTTCGCTGGCCGGATAATAGCAGCCGTTCCGCTCTTTCGGGTATATTCCAAGCTCCTCGAAAAAGGAAAGCGTCTCCTCAAGTCCGAACTGTGCAAAGACGGGCAAGACAAAAGCAGGGTTTTCTCCTCTGTAACAGGAGATTCCCTGCAAAGCATTGGTATAATTACATTTTCCGTTCCCGGTCGAAAGAAGCTTCTTCCCCACCCGGTCCATATGTTCTACAATGATCGTTTCCGCGCCGCAGGAAGCGGCGGAAATCGCGGCCACAAGCCCTGCCGCACCCCCGCCGATCACGGTCACATCTGTCTGTATCATAATTGCCCTCCGGCATAGCGTATGAGACTTAATGGCTCACGTCGGTGAGACTTAATGGCTCACGTCAGTGAGACTATTGTAGCACACCGAACGCAAACAGGCAAGCGGTCGGATTCGTTCTCAGCTTGAATAGCTTTCCAGAAAATCATAAAGCTCTTTGTCGTCCCGGATGTAGATGTGATTTTTTATGGCCTCCTGCGTCTCTGTGCCCAGATGTTCGAGCCGGATATTTGTCTCCAGATAAACGGTGATGCCGTCCGCCTCGTACACCACCAAAAACCCGTCCTTCTCCCCGATCACATAGCGCGCGTGTTCCCGCAGCGCCATACTTTCCGCCACCTCCCACTGCTCCGTCACCTCAATCGGGTCCGCCTCCAGCTCGGGTTCGGTGGAAATTCGCTCTATATCCGGTGCCTTTGGCGATCCCACTGTCCATACCGCAAGCATCGCACCGCCCAGTACCATCGCCATGAAAAAGCAAATACCTGTCGTTCTTCTCATGATTTCCTCCATATATACGATAAGTATTTGCCTTTTTTCTGTTTTTATACAATTTTACATCAAATGCATGCGCCGGGCAACGGAAACGATCAGCTTTCCTTTCGGGAAACGCAAAAGTTCTTTTTCCGTAACTCCGCGGAACATGAGCAGCAGGATAAAATAAGTGACGATTCCTGCCACAATCGAAATGAGCGTCGCCGCCGCATTGACCCGGATCAGGTACAAAACCAGCCGATAGACGAGGAATACAACCACACCCATCCCCGCCGACGCGATGGCCGGAACGAGGAACGTGCGCTTTACCTCCTGCCGGTAGCCGCTGTATCTGCGCAGGGAGCGCGCGTTTAAGATGCACATGATCAGTCCGAATACCGCATTTGCGATCACAACAGCGTAGATATTCCAATCCAAAAACCACATCAGTCCCACCAGCACCAGAAGATGCAGCACCAGCGCGGCAAGCGCGTTTCGAATCGGCTCTTTCATGCGGTTAATCCCCTGCAGCAGCCCGTTTGTCAGCGTGGAGAGCGAAGAAAACAGAATGGTAACGGAGCCGAGCTGTAGCATAAACGCGGCTGTGTCCGAGGAATCCCGAAACAGCATCTGCATGATCGGGCCCGCAAGAACCCCCATGCCGACCGCGCACGGAAACGCAATCACCATGATAAAGCGGATGGCAAGGGAAATCTGCATACGCACCTCCTTGCGCTTCCCGCCGGTAAACGCCGCGGAAACCGCCGGCACCGAGGAGGCCGCAAGCGCGGATGCGATCGCGATCGGAACGTTGATGAGGACCTGATATTTTCCGGTGTAAATGCCGTTTAAGATCCCGTATTCACTGCTCTTATACCCCTGCAATACCGCAATATTTTTAAAAACCGCCTGGTCTAACAGCGCATTGCAGTTATAGATTGTCGTCGAGAGCAGCACCGGTACGATGGTGAGAAACAGCACACGAAAAATTGCCCCGTAGGAATCCACATTTTCCTTGCGCTCTTTTTTCATTTTCTTTTTGAAGCGCTTGAGATAAACCGCCATGACAAACGCCGAAAAAAGGAATGCCACCAGGGCGCCTGCTCCGGTACCGATGGTGCCTCCGGCCGCACCGTAGGCGGAGCCGTAATTTTCGGCGTTCCCCAGAAGAGCTCCCACCTTTGTGCCGTAAGAAAACAGCACATATGCAGCCCAGATACTCACGACGGCGTTTACAATCTGCTCTATAATCTGCGACACCGCGCTCGGCATCATCGTGCCAAGCCCCTGAAAGAATCCGCGCATGACGCCGAGAACCGCCACAATCACCAGCACCGGTATCAGCGTCCGAACCGCAAAAATGCTGAGCGGCGTCTTCATGATCGTCTCCGTGATATATTCCGCGCCGAAAAACAGAATCAGCGCCGCGATACTTCCCGAAACCAGCGCAAAAATCAGCGCACACTTTAAAATGCGGTAGACATTTCTGCGCCTGCCCAAAGAACTGTTGGCCGATACCAGTTTAGAGACCGCAAGCGGCAGACTGTAGGAAGATATGATCAGCAAAATATTATAAATCTGAAATGCACTTCCGTAGTAGTCATTTCCGGCATCCCCGATAATATCCGTCATCGGGATGCGGTATATTAATCCTATGATGCGGCTGATAATGGAGGCAATCGCGAGGATCGATCCCTGCATCAGAAAGCCCGTGCCGTTTTTTCTGCCTTTGTTGTTACCCATAAAAGTTCCTCAATTCAATCCCTGACGATATGCATCGCCTCTAGTATTTCTTCCTGCTTCGGTTCCATGACAGCCGCATCTTCCGGCGTCATATGGTCATACCCGAAAAGATGCAGCATACTGTGCACGAGCAGAAAGGCAAACTCACGCTTTTGGCTGTGTCCGTAGGCCGCTGCCTGCTCTTTTGCGCGCCCGGCAGAGATCACAATATCCCCGAGCATAATCTCGCCGCTGTCCGGGTTGAAATTGTCCCCGTAATCCTCCTCCAAGCCGTCAAACTCCCCTGCCCGCTCGTAGGACAGCAGCGGAAACGACAGTACGTCTGTCGGCGCGTCGATCTCCCGATAGCTGCGGTTGATCTCCCGGATCCCTTCGTCATCGGTCAGCGTCAGCGTAATCTCCGCCTCGTACGGAAAATTCTCATGTTCGATGACAAAGGAAACTACCTCCGCCGCAACGCATTCCCAGTCAAAGTCAAAACCGGCTTCGATTTCTTTTTCTATATTGAGACTCATTTTTTCTCCGTTTCCGCAGCGCAAGGTGCTCTCACGCCGGCTTTATTGATCATAAGGGCTTACACAAGCGCCTCTTTATTTACCAGGTATTCGCGGATTTTCAAAAACATATTCATACTGAGACCGGATTTATCGTACAGCCCCTGTGCCGAAAAATCGTTCAGTGTCTGGTAAATAACCATATCCTGATTCCATTCCGAAGACATCGTCTCCGCGTCAAAGACTTCGATTTTTTTGATCAGTCCGTCCACCATATGTACGATCGCGGACTCAATATCCGAGGGCAGCGCTGCCGTCCCGTTATATTCGCTGATAATGCGGATAATGACCTCCGGAAAACACTCCCGCTGCGCGATCCGCACACCGTTCTCCCCGATCGCCTCCCCGTCCAGAATACCGATGCGATAATAAAAGCCGGCCGCCGCACAGATGCTCTCATCTGCCCCGACCAGCTTTGCACACGCCGCCGCCACCCGCGAGACGCGTCTGGCATGGTTGTAATCCACTTTGGAAAAATTCCGAAGCTCCCGGCACAGCGGATAGTTCTCTTCCATGATATCTTCAAGGATATCCGCAATCTCATGCTCCTTCACAAGCGCAATCCGCCGATATAAAAACAGCAGGACAGCCGCGGAGACAACCCCCTCCAGCAGACCGAAAAAAAACGGTTCCGGCTTTACCTCCCGGTACGCCAGATAGTAAAAGCTCCCCGGAAGCATGACCGAGACGGCCAGCACGCTGATGCCGTACCAGATGTCTTTGAGCTTTTGATGCTCCATGCCCTCCGCGAGCATACACCCGAGCAGCGCAAAAAATACATACAGCACACACTCCCACAGGCTGCTCCCCACGGCAAGGCATAGCAGAAGGTTCAAAAATACGCCCGCATAAAGGCCGATAACGGGAACGCCAAACCCCGTGATAATGACGGGGACAAGAAGCATCGGCTTTCCGAATTCCGGCAGAAAAGAAGACAGAAAAACCACCCCACAGCAAATCGTATAGCCCTTTAGAATCCTGCGGAAGGATGTTTCTCTGTTTCCCGCAATATTTTTCTGCAGGCGGTGGTATTCCAGAACATACCAGAATAACAGAAAAAATATAAAATCTACCAGCAAAAGCAGGACAATCTCGTCGAGATACCGCCCGTGAAATGCCGCCATAAAAACGGTTGTGAGAATTGTCACGGTCAGCAATAGTGCCATATTTCTAAAACGTTTTGCCACCAACCGATCTTTCATCGCGCCCTCTTCTCCCGTTTTCTTCGCTTCGGCCCCGTTTCTCCGCCGCTCTTTTTCTCGTAATCCTCATATGCCTGCACAATCTTCTGCACAACCGGATGGCGCACCACATCCTTACTTGTCAGCTCACAGATTCCTATTTCCTCTACACGGCGGAGCACCCGAAGCGCCACATCGAGTCCGGACTGTGTCCCCGGCGCCAGGTCCTTCTGAGTCGCATCCCCGGTAATCACCGCCTTGGAACCGAAACCGATGCGCGTCAAAAACATCTTCATCTGTGCCGGCGTCGTATTCTGCGCCTCATCTAAAATGATAAACGCGTTGTCTAACGTGCGGCCGCGCATGTAGGCAAGCGGCGCCACCTCGATCAGTCCCTTTTCCATATTCTTCTGGAAACTCTCCGCCCCCATAATCTGATACAGGGCGTCATAGAGGGGCCGCAGATAGGGGTCAACCTTGCTCTGCAGATCTCCCGGAAGAAATCCGAGCTTCTCGCCGGCCTCAATCGCCGGTCTCGTCAGGATGATCCGCCCTACTTCCTCATTCTTAAAAGCGGTGATGGCCATCGCCATCGCAAGGTACGTTTTTCCGGTGCCGGCCGGTCCGATGCCAAAGACGATCATTTTATCCCGGATGGCGTCTACATATGCTTTCTGTCCCAGCGTCTTCGGCTTGACCGGCTTCCCGTTTACCGTATGACAAATGCAGTCCCTGTCAATCTCCACAATCGCCGATTCACGCTCCTCCTCCACGAGTGCAAGCGCATAATTGACATTCTGCTCCGTGATCACATTCCCGCGCCGCGAAAGCTCGATCAGCTGTAAAAACACGCTGGACGCTTTGCGGATTCTCGCCTCGTCCCCGATGATCTTCATGTTCTCCCCGCGCAGGACCACGGTGACATTTAACGTGCGCTCAATTTTTTTAATATAGGTATCAAACTGGCCGAACACGTTTGCCGTGTGCTCCGCCGGAATATTCAAAGAAACTTCAGTCAGACTCATCTGTTGTTTGATTCTCCTCGCTGGTAATATTCGTGATATCCGTGGGCGTCTTTGACACGATCGACTCGTAGACGTCTATCGTGCCTGTTACCACGTATTTTCCGTTCTTTCTCTCTATCATAACATTTTTTCCTATAATTTGAATACCTTTTTCTTCCAAATCTGCCAGAAATTGCGCAAGATTTTCCGCGGCATGGACCTTTGCCTGGTTTTTATCGTAGGTTTTTTCTGTTTTTACCACCTCCGTGCAGGTGGATTTTATCAGAAAGACGGGCAGATAAAAATTGTCCGTCACATGAAGCTGACTGGATTCCGCGGTCACACTGTACTCCTCGTACCCGTTTTTTACAAACGGATTTTTGATGCAGGTGTCACCTACCATCAGCTGATAGTCGACAAAACTCTGCCCGGTTGGCACACTTTCGACATAAGTCTCGTCAAACACGTCCCGATAGGTATAGGAAACCCGCGCGACAATATCCGCATCGGCACTGTTATACAGTACCTCCGCCACTTCCCCGTCGTCGTTTTCGATTTCAATCCGGCCGCTGACCAGCAAATCCCCCTTTTTCACCTCGGCGCCAATCGCCGCCACCGGAGTGCCGGTCCGTGTGATCATCTCCGATATCACGCCGTCTTTTGCGGCAACGATATCATAAACGGTGTCGTCCTGTTTTTCGTACTGTTCCGCGGGCAGAAGATTTTCCTGAATGTCCACGGTCATCTTCGTCCCGAAAATCTGAATCGAAGTCCATATCACTTCATCATATCTGCTGCGCAGCGCCTCCTCCAAATCCTCACAGGAAATTTTTCGGATCGGCGAGCCGAAGGACGCCTCCTCCTCCGCAAGAAAATCGAGAACCGTCTCCTCGGACAGGTAGGAATTTCCGTTGACCTCTATATTCCAGATAAAACCCGAGAGATACTTAAGCAGCACTATGCAGATCAGAATACCGCAGGCAAACAGCTTGCGGCCGCGATAGCGGAACAGGGCAAAGGGAAGTCCGTATCGCTTTATGACGCGGATTCTGGTTTTCGTTTTCCGCAGAATCGGTTTCAGCCGCCGGAACCCCGCAACACTGATACAGAAATAGTATCCGTCCTCATGGGGCTTTAAATTCCAGATTAAAATATCATGATTTCCGCACAGGTTCAGGAAACGTTCCGGTGCATATCCAGTCAGTTCTGCATACACATATCCCTGAACATATTTTATCAGTGAAAACATTCGCTGCTTCTAATTTTCGTAAAGAATATCCGTAATAGTTCCCGTAATTTTCATCTCTTCATTTGTATAATAGTCAATCGCAAGATGATCACCGGATATCAAGATCCTGCAATTTTTTGTCTGAACCCGAATAAAGGAATCCTCGTATTCCAGGATTCCCTTATAGTTTGCAATCAGCACCTCCTGATTGCCGGTAACAGTCAGTATCGCCGCTCCCAGCATCAAATCTCTGGGGAGTTCCAGACTGCTTATCATTTTTTCACGCAGGGACTCCTTCCGCTGCCCGGAATTGTCCCTGCGCCGCATGGAAACATCGTTTTCTAAGGATAACCTGCTATTTCTTTTCATATATAACTATATGAAATTTGCGGCAATCTTATTCAGAGAATATGTATTTGCGAACCACCGGTTCGGGCGTTCTGCGCTCCTCATGGATTTCATAGGCATTTTTGATTTTCTGCCGCGCGGCTTCCATTTTGGCGGCATCGTTTCCGCAGATAACCGCAAGTGTCTCCCCCTCTTTTACAAAATCACCGTTCTTTTTCTTCAGAATGATTCCGACCGAGAGGTCTATGCCGCTCTCCTTTGTCTCGCGTCCTCCGCCTAAGGTCATGCAGGCGATTCCGATGTCCTCCGCCAGAATCCGGTGTACATAGCCGGTCCCGTCGCTTGTCACCTCGCAGGTCTGCGCCGCGACCGGAAGCAGCGTTTTGTCAAACACATACGAGGCGTCCCCGCCCTGTGCCGCGACAAACTCCGCCAGCTTTTTCTTCGCCGATCCGTCCGCAATCACACGCTCCATCTGCGCTCTTGCATCCGCCTCGTCCTGCGCCTTCCCGGCCAGAATCAGCATCTGTGCGCCAAGCGCAAACACGACCTCGGTAAAGTCTTTTGGGCCGTGCCCCTCTAACGTGTCGATCGCCTCGAGTACCTCGAGCGAATTTCCCACGGCATAGCCTAACGGCTGATCCATGTCCGTGATCACAGCAACGGTCTTTTTGCCCGCGAGCGTTCCGATGGATACCATCTCCTCCGCCAGCGCAACTGAGTCGGAAAACTCTTTCATAAATGCGCCGTTCCCGGTCTTGACGTCGAGCACGATCGCATCGCTGCCCGAGGCCAGCTTCTTGCTCATAATCGAGCTTGCGATCAGAGACATCTGGTCCACGGTCGCCGTCACGTCCCGCAACGCGTACAGTTTCTTGTCCGCCGGGGCGAGGCTTGCCGTCTGTCCCGCGATGGCAATCCCGATCTCGTTTACATTTTTCACAAAAGTCTCCTCCGACAGCTCCGTGGTAAAGCCCGGAAAGCACTCGAGCTTGTCGATCGTGCCGCCCGTGTGGCCGAGTCCCCTGCCGGACATCTTAGCCACCGGCGCACCGACCGCCGCCACGATCGGCGTGAGTGCAAGCGACGTTTTGTCCCCGACGCCGCCGGTACTGTGCTTATCAACCTTGGTCCCGGCGATGCGGGACAGGTCGATCACGTCCCCGCTGTCGCGCATCGCGAGCGTCAGATCCACGGTCTCGCGCTTGCTCATTCCGCGAAAACAGATTGCCATCGTCATTGCAGACATCTGATAATCCGGGATCGAGCCGTCGGAAAAACCCGCAATCATATAGCGTATTTCCTCCGTTGTAAGCTCTGCACCTTTTTTCTTTTTTGCTATCAAATCATACATTCTCATACGCGTTATTCCTTTCCTTGCCTTCGATTGACAAGGGCGCACACGCTTCCCCTGTCAATCGAAGGTATCATTTTTACATCGTCCGGCAGCAAATTACTGCAAATGGGATTTTTTCATTTGAAACAGAAAATCGACGGAAAACGGAAGATATGGCTCGATTTTTTTTATGTATTCTTCAGAAAAGAAATCCATGTTCATCGCCGCAGCCATCATTGTAATCCCGATACAGTTTTTCAGTACAAACTTTTTTCGCTTCGGATTTCTCGGCATAAACTCCGTAATCACATTCCACGAAAACCACAGCAGCCGGTTGACACACGCCTCTAACTCCCGCTCCCTTCTGGCTTCCGTCATCAGCGTGCGGCTGCCTGCCCTCTCATCTTCCTCCATATCCTGTAAATCATCCACAAGCTGCAGCAAAAATCCGAATTTCAGATAAAACCGTTCCTCATATTCCCTCCAGTCCGTCGTCGAAAAAAGATAGTCCGCCAGGACGGAGGCGCTGCCCTTGTCGATTGAGATATCAAGAATCTGACTTTGCGGCAGCCGCGCTTTCTGCTGCCCGATACTCCGGCTCTGCGCATGTAACAGCCGCAGCAAAACGGCCGTCACCTTATCTTTTGCGCCGCCCTCATAGCAACTGAGAATCATATCCAGCAGGCGGCAGGTCTTTTGTTCGAGCGCCGTTTTACACGCTGTCTCCTTCCCGCCGAGTTTTTGAGCAATCATGCGGTTATACTGCTCCTTTTCCTCACGCGGAATGCGCGCGTCATCAATATAATTATCCGTATAGGGATACAGGAGACTGTACGCGAGAATTGGATTATCGGCATTCTGACGCTCTCCCTGCATATCCACAATCATCATATAAATAAAATAATTCCGCATTGCCTGCCATATCCGCGCCTCTCCCAGCGACGCGTCAAAGCGTTCTGCTCTTTCTACAAACCGCTTCGTTTCCAGTCTGCACTCCAAAAGATTATCCGAGTCTATCCATTGAGCGAGAGAAATCACACGCTCTCTCTCCAGAAAATCCATAAGCTCTGTCTCTAATTCCTGTTCCCATTGTCTTCGCCATTCTTTCTTTTTGGGCTTTTGGCGCATTCTTTTTTTGATTTTCCGGGAAAATTCCTGCGCAAGCAATTCGTTTTCTTTTTTTTGCTCTGAACCGATCTGTTCAAATAATGTTGAACTTTCTGTTAAAAAAAATGGAAAATTCCCGGACTGATTTTCCCACACGGCTCGGATTTCTTCTGTCCCGCTCATAGTTCTCCCCATTTCTGCGCAGTTTTTTGCGCCTCTTCTCACTTTTTTATCATATCATGACAGTCGGCACAATTCCACATATATTTACCGGTAAATCACCTGAGGTATTAACCGTTATCACAAATACAGGACGGGCAGAGCATCTTTTTTATGCTCTGCCCGTCCTGCGGACTTCCGTTTATGTTCTCCTGGTACGGTCATCTCTTGTTCTGTTTACGGCATCTGCCCGCCCTGTGACTCTGCATATTTTTCTGTCTGCCCTTCGCTGCCTGTTCCCTCGGCAACAATCAGATCAATCCGCTCGCTCTCATCGGAAGCTTCTGCCAGATTTCCGTCTCCTTTTGCAGTAAGGCTGATTTTATATGTTCCTGCCTCCACAGCAATCGTTTTTTCACAGCTATAACTCATCATCGGCCCCATTGCCGTCCCAATCAGATCTGCCTCGGTAATCGTATCCGTCTGCACAACTTCTCCGTCTTCATTATAAATCTGGATTTCGATATCCGCAAACAATTCTTTTTCATTGTATACCGTCAGGGAATCCGACCACAGCGTAACTGTCACAGATGTCCCGTCCTGCGTATACTTAAATTCCGGAGCAGTAAGCTTACCTGATATTTCAAATGTCTGCACCACCGGGTCCTCATTCTTTCCGTCTGACTGAAAGATCAGCAGGTTTGCATGATACTTTCCAAACGGAAGTTCCGAAATATCCACATTTCCGCTAATCTCACCTTCGCCGGTCAGACGCGAGGAAGCCGCCACATAATTGCTTCCCTCCTGTCCTTCTTCATCCAGCGCATATACCCATACCGTATAATAGTCTACGTCTGCACTTCCGTCAAATGAGAAATCTCCAGTCGCACCGTCAAACGTATATCCGACAGTATTTTCAATTTCCGAATCCGTTTCTTCCAAAACAGTCGCATTTACGCCCAAAGTCGGCGCAGCCATAGAAATTCCCAGCAATATGACTGCCGGCGCCGCCATCGCATACTGAGAGACCGGGACCAAACGAATTTCTTTTTTCTGCATTCCCGCCAGTACCATGAATACTGAGACAATGCATCCTGCCGCCACGCCGTATGCAATATTTTGCGTAAATGCCGTCATCACGACGGTGGCTGCAAACGGAATCGAATCTCCCGCTTCCATTTCTTTCAGATTCTTTAATCCTTTCAGCATTCCAAGCGCGAGTACCAGCATGACCCCATCCGCAATCTGAAACGACGCATAAATTACGTTTGGAAATACAAATCCGGCATGACCATATTCCGGCACGCTCTTGGTATATGTAGCAAACAGAACAAACGGAAGCCATGTAAACATAGAAATCAGATAACCGATCGCACAGACTACGGAAGAAAGCCCTGTTTTTCCTCCGTCTGCAGACGCGGCGGAAGACTGCTTTGCAACCGATACCGGCGCCGCCCCAAAGACAGGCGCTATCACATTCGTCACTGCATTTACAAGTAATATTTTATACGCTTTTTCTTTATACGCTTCTTCGTTTTCAAAAATGCGTCCGTTCAAATCCGCACCCTGTGCCGACGCTTCCGATTCATACATTCCCATGAACACAAACATCAGAATTGCGCGCACAAAAAGAATGATCACATTTCCTCCGGCTGCCGTAAAAGCCGAAAAATCAAATCCTTCTGCAAATACCGTTCCAATCTCCAGTTCCCTGATTCCAAGCCCGATTGTATACATTTCCCCAAGCGGATCCGGATTTATGCCAATCCAGATTCGGTTTTGCGTGTATACATAGGAGAATACAATTCCGCCAACCACAGAAGCAATCAGGAAGAAAATCAATGTCGCCGTAAGAAAACCTGAAAAGACCGGTGTTTCTGCCTTGCGTTTTATATAAAAGAGAACTATGACAAATCCGAGCGCTCCCGCCAATACGCAAAACCGCATATATGGCGCCAGCGCAGCCCCTCCGAGGGCGTCATCTGAAACATTTGCCAGAGACATCTCGCTAATGAGTCCCATATTTTGCAGCGCCGTATACGCAATATAAATTCCCATCGCTGCCGGAAGCGCGCGCCGCACGTTTTCCGGCAGCATCATCAGAACCCATTTTCGAAACAACGGTACCGCCATGATTACCAGATACGCAACCGCCGCCGCAAAAGTCACCGCAAGCAGATTGGCATACGTCAATCCGGAATTAACGCCCAGCATGGAAATCATAACGGTACTGAGACTCAGCGACGCTGTCTGAACAAGCGGAAGATTACAGATGAGTCCCAGCAGCAGCGTCCCTGCAAATGCAGTAACCGTTGCCCCAAGGTAAAGCCCGCAATATGGAACGTCATCCGCAAACGCCTGAACTAATATCTGAATGTTCATAAACAGCGCGCATACTGAGAGGAAAAATACCGAAAGTCCGGCTTTTATTTCCCTTCCCATCGCGGATCCTCTCTCGGTAAAATGAAAATACCGATCTAAAATACCGCTGATACCCGTACTCTGGTTTATATAAATTACCTGTTCTTCTTTCTTTTCATTCATTTCCACCCACCTGCTCTTTCCTGTTTTTCTTTTCAAGCATCGGCTTTGTATACTGTTTATGTACGCCAAATACATATATAAGAATTATTCCGAGTATCAGAATCACATCAATGAGCGCCCATCCTATTTTCCATGTATGATTGTCTGAAGATACGGCATTTGCCGCGGCGCTTCCCGCACCCGTATCATTTCCTGTCGCCACCATTTGGTAGAACAGACGGTGCATATTCTCTCTCAGCATATACTGTCCGTACAGCGTATCCACGGCTCCGGTTCCCTCAACAACCGTATACGTTTCCTCATCTACCCGATCATCTCTTGTCAGCATAGCCACTTTGCTTGCCAGACACAATGACGGCGGGTTGTAAAGATCTGTAAATCCGGGGCCTACGCCGTCTGTAATCAGATAACCGATAAATCCCCATTCGTCACGCAGAATATTGTTGAATAATCCATAATGTCCCCAGCTCATGCCAATCCGGTTCAGACACGCCATAATCCCCAGCGCGCCGCCTTCTTTTACAGAAATTTCATATGGCTTGCAGTAAATTTCACGAATCGCCTGTTCCGAAGCCCATGTAAGAACGCCGTTGCGGTTGGTATCTCCGTCATTGAGCACAAAATGTTTGATATAGACCATCACGCCGTCTGACTGCAGCCCTGCCACTACCTGACTTCCGATTGCGCCTGCGATAAATCCGTCCTCGGAATAATACTCAAAGTTGCGTCCGCCGAACGGAGAGCGATGCGTGTTCATAGCCGGCGCATAAGCCCCTACATATCCGCCCAGAATGGACTGATGACCATATGCCACGCCTTCTTCTCTCGCCAGATCCACATTCCATGTAGATGCGATTACAACCGCAGAAGGCCACCATGTACCGCCGGCAACATTTCCGTTTCCAGCTTCGCCCGGTCCGTCAACTACGCTGTCAGAAACCTTGCCTACAGATTCTGCTTCCGGCGTTCCCCATCCGGAATTTCCATGCACATTGATGCATTCCTCCAGAGAGAGCTGATCCAGCAGCTGTTCCCATTTGGGATCGTCGTATGCAAGCGCTTTTCCATCTTCGTCCACCATATCTGCCAGCGTATAATCCGTCGCGTCCGAGTCAAATGTCACCCGATATGATTCGTCATTCAAGTCCAGTCCGTCCGGTGTCTCCTCCATATAAAATGACTGGGTTCCGGCATGCACATATAACGTTTTTGTTCCGGTAGTTTTCTCGCCGTTTTTGTAATATTCATATGTGTATTCCATGCTGCCCTCGTTCCGCAGCTCCACGGCCTGCTTCTGCTGCGCGCCCAGCTCTTCGCATGCCGCGCTGCCGTTCAGGTTGGACTCATGTTCTTTGATCGCATTCATACCCGCCGCAAAATCGCTTCTGGAAAGATACCCGTCTAGCATATTGCCATCTCCTGCGGAGACGTCATCTAACTGGTTGACTGCCGCCGTCAAATCAGAATCCCGTTTCCCGTCATGCGCGTCATCATATACATAACTCTCGCTCAGGGAGGCGTTCACAGTCTCGATCACATCATGCGCATTTTCCGACACATGAAATTGATACTCCCCTTTTTCCAGCACATAGCATCCATAACCGCAGTAATCATAACTTGCCAGATCATCTGTATCAAACGTAACGGTAACCGTTTCACTCTCTCCCGGTTCAATGATATCCGTTTTTACAAATCCAATCAGGACTTTCGCCGACTTCTCCAGTCCTCTTCCTTTGATTCCGCAATTTTCGTCCGTCTTATAGGGAGCTTCCATATAAATCTCCACCGCCTGTTTTCCTGCATAGCTTCCTTCATTTTTCACGGTAACGTCTATGCGGTTAGTTCCGTGCAGCGCCAACGGAATATCGGATGTTTCAATTGTCTGTGTAAACGTTCCGTAGGACAATCCGTATCCAAAAGGATACTGTACTGTATTTTCATAACCGCCTTCCTCATCACGCGCGCCGCCCTCTGAAACGCCGCGGTCATCATTCTTATATTCCGCTCCAATATAATCCTCTGAATCGAAATAACCTTCTTTATCCGCAGTTTCATAATAGCGGTATCCGACATATATGCCCTCTTCATATTGATAATATCCATACATTTCCGTATCGTCCATATTCGTGTAACGGTTATTATCCGTATTGTAAAAAGAGGGTGCCGTACTCAGGTCATATGCGTAGGTATCAACCAGCTTTCCCGAAGGATTTGCTTTTCCGGCAAGAATGTTTGCCACACCGTTTAGCCCGGCTTCTCCCGGATGGCCAATCCAGAGACAGGCATCCACGCCATATTCTTCTGACTCCACAAAACCAAGTTCCATTGCCGCGGAAGAGTTGACAAGCACAATTGTATGCTCAAAATTTTCTTTGCAGAATGTAAGAAGATCTCTTTCCGCATCGCTCAGTTCCAGATAGGACTGTCCGGTGAGCGTACTTCCGTCACCGTCATAATCCATAACCGGCGAAGCGCCTTCCGCACCGCTTCTCGCAAAGGTTACAACGGCGTAATCGCGATACTCGCCGATCAGACTCTTCGCATGGTCTTCGTAGGTGTCAATAGAAAATTCATTAATTTTCTGATATCCCGTCCAATCCGTGCCTGTAATTCCATCATATTTTGCATCCGCTCCCCGGGAGCCTCCGCATGCTTCCTCCAGCCAGTCCCACAACGCCTCGTTGACATCCAAACCGGAGCTTTCTAACGCATCATTCAGCATGACCGTATTGGAATCGTCCGCACCTCCTGCAGACCCGGTTCCGCCTTCCACATAATTGTAAGACATTGCGCCGAGTACAGACACTTTTGCCCCCTCTTCAAGAGGCAATACCCCGTCTGTATTCTGGAGAAGCACACTGCCCTCTTCCTGTATCCTCGTTGCGACATCCGTGCCCTCCTCAAAGCAGGCGGCCGAACCAAATTCCAGCGTGGATTCATCGACCGTGTTTCCTCCCAGATACATGGAGATATCACTCTGCATACGCATCAGCACATTGTTTACAATCACCAGTAAACAGACGAGCACCGCGATCAGAGATAATCTCGATTTGCCAGCTTTCATTTTTTCTTCTGACATGCTTTCATCCTCCCGTTCCTTTTATTTTTGAGTATGAAAGCAATATAGCATTTTTTATAAATTTTTTATAAAATCTGGCACAATTGGATTTCAGGGAGCACAATTGGAAAAGACTCACGTTCGTGAGCCTATTTTAACTGCATGCAGACAGCGGTATTAAAATCTGCAATACAAAAAAGTTCTGCGGATTCTGGCACACAATTCCCCCGCCGTATTTCTCCGCCGTATATCGGATGCTCTTCAGACCAAAGCCGTGGTATCCTCTGTTCTGTTTTGTACTGACAGGGATTCCATGATGAAACATGAGCGGTGCGTCGCAATAATTCCCTATATGTATCATCAAAAAATTTTGTTCCTGAAACACAGATACCTGTATAATCCGTTTCTCCACGTCCTTCTGTTTCATCACGCATTCAATCGCATTATCCAATGCATTTCCAAAAATTGTATATAAATCTACGTTTCCTATAAAGCTAAGCATCTCTCCGTCTGCCATACATGTCATTTGAATCTGATTCGCCTCGCATACCAGACTTTTCTCCGTAAGCACCGTGTCCAGAACGGGATTTCCCGTCTTAAAGATAGAATCATAGATCATCACAGAACTCTCCAGTTCTTTTAACTGTTCATCAATTAAGCGCTCATCCTTCAGCTTCCTGAGCGCCTCCATCTGATATTTAAGATCATGACATTTCCGGTTAATCAAATCAATCGTTTCCTGTGAAGTACGATATTGCTCCTGCTGCCGATATAAAAGCTGCTGAATCATATGCAATTCCTGCTCTGTCCTCTGCATATTCTCGATATTATTCTGCATATATAAAAATAACATACACGCAATCCCAACCACTAACCTGAAAATTGTAATCATGTAGGAACCGCTCTCCGGTTCATTTCCAAGAAGCCAGAAAATAAACTGATAATTACAAAGCATCAAATATCCGCCCCATATCACAAGACAATAAAGCATTTTCTGACGTCCCGCATGATAATGATCGTCATTCCGCAGCTTTTTTACCAACACCTTCTTTACCGGACAGCTCGTCAACGCGATTGCCAGACAATAGAAAAACGCCTTTTCAAATATAAAAAATCTTTCGGGCAGCAACTGTAACGTATCCGTAAGCGGCATAACAATCTGAGATGTCACCTCCGCAACAAAATAGGACCAGACCGTGCAATAAAACGCATCTCTTTTACGGATTTTTAAAATTACAACTGCAAAGAAAAATGCGGCGCCAAAACAAAAAATCGGTTCCAGCGCTGTTGAAGCCGTATTGAAATCTACAAAATAATAATCCAGTAATTCTACAAGAACTATCAAAGCGGCCGCAGCTCCAAGCTTCAGCTGCCAATTTTCCCTCTGATTTTTCTCATAAACCGATGAAAAAATACAAACCATAGTCAGTTCGCATAAAATCAGGAAAAGAACCGGTCCATCAAATAAACGCTCGCAGAACATCCGTTATCCCTCCAACATTTCCGCCTGAATCCTGCATTTGGCAAAATCTTTTATTACTTTCCTATCGTTCCGCCGATATATCTCGTCAGCGAATCAATAAAAGGTTTTCTTTTCTGTCTGCTGATTGGAAGCAATTCTCCGCCTACCACCGCCATATCGCCTGTGATTGACGACACATAAGCCAGATTTACCAGATAACTTACGTTACATCTTTCAAAATAAAACTTTGACAATTTCCGTTCCATATTCTTCATCGTTTCACGGATATCAATTACCTGCGCCCTCGTATGGATCAGCATATGGTGACGTTGGCTTTCCACATATAAAATCTCTCCGACCGCTATCTTAAACAACCCGTCTTCCCCCTGCAGAAGAAGAAAATCGTTTACTTTTTTCGAAACAGACGCAAGCGCCTCATGTAATTCCAGAGAAAAGCTATAATAATTTACAGGTTTCAAAATATAGGAATGCGCGCGGACTTTATATCCCTGTATGGCGTACTGTGCGATATTGGTAATAAAAATGATGATTACGTCTTTATCCATTTTTCGAATCTTCTCTGCCGCTGTCATGCCATCCATCCCCGGCATCTCAATATCCATCAGGATGATATCATATACCGGCTGATAATCAAACACAATCTTATTCCCGTCCCGGAAAACCTTAACATCAATGGAAGTCCCATTCTCCCTCATATAAACATTGATATATTCTTTGAGGGATTCAATATACTTCCTGTCATCCTCCACGATTGCAAGCCTTACCATCGTTTTTCATTTCCCCCGTTTCATTTCCCCTGCGGTTCCTGATAGATACTGTAATCCGTCGTCAGACCGCCGTTATAAAGGGTCCGCCAGCGGTCTCCCGCTATATTCCATTCACTGTTCTCATTGTACAAGAAATCATCGATTTCCTCGTCGGAAAGCTCATCGCTCCGACCGATTTCCTCGCCGTTTACGGTCCAGACCCAGATATCCTCCTCCGAATCCCAGACCGGTTCCTCACGCAATTCCCGGTATAAAGCATAGGTGTTATCCACGCACTTATATTCCGCCCAGCTGTGAGAAGCAGCAGAATTGCGCCACTGGCTGAGTATGAGCTGCCGGTCTGCATCAACCGCGGGATTTGGAATCTGCGTAAAGGTCGGCGCTTCCGCAAAACCATCCTCCGTCTGCAAAAAGCAATAATAGGTCAACAATCCCTGATTGCCATGATGCCCGGTACAGATCAACAGATCCGGGCGATTGTCAAAATTCACATCCGCATATTCGAATTTATCTTCTGCGGAAACCCATACCGCACCTCCGCCTTCCGCTTCCGCATGGATGATCTGCACATCTTCCAGATTCCCTTCGCGCGATACCACCAGCACTCCGTCCTCCGAAAACCAGTTGTCGTCGTCATAGTAATCAGAAACCAGCCATTCAAAAATCCAGCCGTCCACCTCAAATCGATTATAAAGAATCGGACTGCCTGTCAAGAAGTCCTGCGGGGAAACCTGAGCCGTCATGGTATCCTCCGTAACGGATATTGCATCGCCGCCGGCGTAGAGTTCCGCAATCGTATTGTCGGCATAAAATTCCATAACCGCATTGTCGGCATGGAGTTCCTTGCTTCCGGATTCCGTCTCCTGTATTTCCGCCGGCGTCCGGTTTTCATCCCGCTGCCCGCCGCATCCGCTCAACACCAACAGGCATCCTAAAACAATTGCCGCCTTCTGCATATCATAGTTTGCAGCCATATCAAACACACACTCCTTTTCGCCTCCCCGAAAACAGGCATACAGATAACTACTTTCGTTCTGTCAGATTCATCACATAAATCTGACAGGGATTCCACTCATCCCACAAGGTCGGGAACACTTCAAACTCCTTAAACCCAAGGCTTATATAAAACAGATTTGTTTTATCATATTCCTCATAGTTTCCCATCTGCACGGTTTTCACCTGTATAAAGGAATACCCCTTTGAGACGGCAGCCGCTTTTGCTTCTGCAAACAATCTCGTCCCTGTTCCCATTCTGTGATATTCCTTAAGTATTCCCATAACGTAAAGTTCAACCGTGTCTTTCCCCGTCTCCTTCAGACATATGAAACCGACCGGCCGGCCATCTTCATATGCACCAAACATAATTTGAGATGAAGTACCGGAAATATATTCTTCTCTCGCTTCGGGAATACCGAACCATTCCGGAAGCGCTTCAAGTACCGTTCTTGCAATTGTCTGTTTTTCTTCCTTATCCGAAATCTGGCGTATCATACTCTTCCTCCTCTGATCACAAAGATTGCCGTTCCTGCCCAAATTACATCTGCGGGATTATATCTTTTTATCGAACAAAGATGTCGTTCCCTCACCTGCCATACTCATGAAAGTATCTTTATCATTATGCGGGAACAGCAACTCCATATATAAATCTCCCAGCAGACTCTTCACCTTTTCATTGTCAAGATTGATGTCGGGAAAATCATTCATTTCCAGACTCTTCAATCGTTCCAATATATTCTCTATCTCCTGCCATCTGGAAACTTCCGGCTCTGATTCCTCACACAGGATTTCCGCCGCGGACGGCTCTATGACCGGTTTTGCTTCCGGAATGTTATATACGACGTTTTTACACGTTTTTGCAAAACATTCGGGATCATACTCCGCCAGATAGCGCAAATCATCCATAGTCAACGGCTTTTTATTGTGTATTTTCAGATAGATATTTACAAGGCCCGTATCTTTTCCCATAGCTGTCCTCCTGACATGTCTGCAGGTCTATTCTTTACTTTTTAATTTTTCCGCTTGTTTTTACCGTGCTCCATGCGCCGTACAACGTTTCCTTGCCGTATTTCTTATAACTGCGCACCCTTACATAATACTTCTTGCCTGTTTTCAGCTTTGTGAACGTGTAAGAAGTCTTTGATGACTTCCCGGTTTTCACGTTTTTCTCGAATTTCTTATCCGTGCTTATCTGGATCTGATACCCCGATGCCATCTTATCCTTTGCCCATTTCGCGGTCAGCTTTTTGCCCTTTACCGCCTTTATCTCCTTTACGGACTGCTTTTTCGGGCTTACCTTTATGGCAACCTTTTTCGATGTCTTCCCGGCCTTTATGGTTATGATGGCAACTCCGGTACTTTTGATTGTGACCTTTCCGGTACTTTTATTCACGGCGGCAACTTTCGGCCTGGAGCTTGTAAAAGTCATCCTACTCCTGGATGACGCCTCGATTTCGAACGGTTTTGTGCCGTATGCAACCTTGTACACGGTTTTCCGGCAGATAATGGATGCCGCCGGCTTCTCAGCTGCGGCTTCTACGATCGTAAAATCGACCGTCTTGCTGCCGGTATAATTTCCTTTTCCCGTAACAGTTACCTTAGCGGTTCCCACTTGGATATTGTTGCCGTAAGAGACCGTATAATCCGTATTGAAAACCAATGTTTTGCCGTCCATCTTCACGGTTACGGACGGAGTTTTGGCCGTTCCGTCATATGTGTAAATTGTTTTGGCCAGTGTCGCGGTCGCTTTGGAAATAGGAACGCGGTTTACGGGATTGTCACCGGTTCCGGAGTTATCGTCACCGCCGGAATTGTCACCGCCGTTACCGCCGTCACCCGTATCCGGAGCAGGCGGAGGAGTGGGAATATAATTATAATGTATCGTCGCCTTTGAAACTACAGCTGCTGTATCCCCTATTTTACTTATGCCGTTCCACTGTGCTTCGGTACCGGTAAAGTATATATCACGCAGAGGACAGGCAGAGAATGCGGCTATTCCGATTGTCATTACACTGTCCGGAATTATGACAGTCGTCAGGCCGGAACAGGATGCGAATGCTGACATTCCGATACTTTTTGCGCCCTGCGGAATTTCTACTCCGGCGAGCATCAGGCAATTCTGAAACATCCCGTCACCGATGCGGTCGATACTTTTGGGCAGTGTGACATTCATCAGATAGTAACACTGCGTAAAGATATTATCCCCAAGCTTTACCTGCACGTTGCCGGGAGCAAACGTGGCGCCTGTCATTGCCTGACATTGAAAGAATGCTGCGGAACCCACCTCCCTGATACTGGCAGGCAAAGCGATCGCGGTGAGACTTTTGCAGGCGCGGAACGCATTTTGTTCGATGGTTTCCACCCCCTCGGAAACAGTTACCGAACTAAGATTTCCACATTCGCAGAACGCGCTGTCACCGATGGTTTTCACACTGGATGGAATGGTCACAGAAACGAGCGAGGAACCGCGGAACGCACTGTTTCCAATGGTCTTCACACTGGGAGAAATCTCTGCACCAAGAACCCCGCTGTTCCAAAAAGCGCAGGAACCGATACTGGTAACGCCGTTTCGGATAACGACCTTTCGGATTCGACTGCCGTAATCGTTCCACGGCTGCTCTTCGACGCTGCCAAAATCAGGCATCGGCCCGCTCCCGGAGATGGTCATCGTACCCGCCTTTGTCAGATTCCAGGTAAGTCCTCCGACGAGAGTGCCGCTTTTGATTACCGTATTGGCAGTGGGATCGTTCGGCGGGACATAGCCGCTCGGATAACGGGTGATATAATGGCTGGTGCTGCTCATTACATCCGCTTTAGATATCGCCCTCCCCCAGTGAACCTTGCCCTTGTGGTCTCCGGTGCTGATATTTCCCTCGGCAACAATCACGCCCGCATCGGTCGCCTCGAGCACGATTGCGGTATGGGCGTCATTATTTACCCGCAGGATATCTCCTGCTTTTATATCTTCATATTTAAATTCGCCCGCTGCATACATTCTGGCCGGCAGGCTGCCAAAAGCCGCATCGCTGAGTATAAACGCAAAGGCAACGCAGCCTACGGCGCTGATATTCTTCCCGCCAAGAGGGCCGCCTTTCCAATGGTAACATCCCTTTGAGTCCGAATAAGGCTCGTCATTGGTCCAGGGTGTTCCCTCCTTATATGCGTCCTGATCCTTCAGCGCAATCATAGCATTATAGACTTGCGCCGGATCAGGGTTCGCGCTGTCACGGATGGTCAGTTCTGATTTGGATTCTGCCGCAGAGGCATCCCCTTGCTGCAGGGACTCCTCCTGCCATGCATATGCCGCTGACTGAGGAATGGATATACATAAACACAGTGCTATCGCAGCTGATAGAATTCGTTTTTTCAATTTTGTAACCTCCTGTAATCTATATTATTGTAATGCAGCCAGCACCTTTTCAGAAGAATTGATACTCTCTTTTACTGCCGCTTCATTAATTGTATTCATTTCATCTTCTTTCTCTGCTTTATTTACCAAATTTACCTTACACATTTTATACAAAAGACCGACCAGCAAAACCGTGTTTTCTGTTGTTACTCTTTCTATTTCTGTAAAATCATTCCAGTCCGTTTTTCCGGACTCCACTGTCTGCTTCAGGAAATTGAATTTTTCATTATAAATATCATTTACCGCAGTCAACGTAGTTTTATACTCCCTGGAAAGTTTTTCGAGATTCTTTAAGTAATCAACAATCTTGTTAATTGTCTCTTCTGCTTTCAGCATTTCTCCATATGTTTCAAATGACTTGTCGGATAATTTTCCCCCTGTAAAATTAAAGATAACTCCGCCCACCAGCAAGCCAACGCCTAACGTTGTCGCTCCAAGAATTGTAGTTCCTAATGCCATACCGCCGGCCGTTGCCGAACTGCCGATAGCTCCACCGCCTAACGCCGCCAATGTTGCATTCGTAGCTGCCGCTCCACTCAACGAAGCGATCGCAGTACCGGTAGAAGCAGTGCCCAACGCCATCACTGCAGAAGTGGTAACGCCCGCCGCCGCAAAACCTCCTGCCGCCCCTGTCGCAGCTCCTCCCAGACCGCCTAAAATAACGCCTGCTCCGACCGAAACCTGTTTCAATTCTTCTTTGTCATATTTCGGCAGTTCCACACCGTCCCTGGCATACTCCTTAAATTGAGGCCGGTTCTGAATTTTTTCAATTACATCTGAAAATTTGGAAAAACCTTGAAGTATATATAATTCCGTTTTGCCTAATTTGTCCATAGCCTTATTTGTTTTTTCACTTGCTGTTTCAAACTTTTTCATATTTTCTTCATGGCGGCTGTTGGCTGCTTTCATCATATCATTCGCTTCCTTCATTTTTACAGCCCCATGTATTCCGGTTCCAACACCGGTTACTCCGGCAATCGCTGCCCCTATTCCTAATATTAACGGTAACGGCATATCTTTATTTCTCTCTTGCTTTTAACTTTTTACATACTTCCTTATTCAGCCTGTAATATTCTTCACGTCCCATGCTCTTGTAAAAATACAAATCATAGCAGTCATCTACTCTGCATAAAACGGGTCTGTCCTCATATATCATACATAAATTTTCTGACAGGTATCTGCACACGCCATCTCCCCTGTCCAGACCTTTATATATCGGAGAATCCCCTATGTTTCTGCAGCAGCAGCCGCAACAATCACATGAAAACATCATTCAAACACCAGTGTTCCGTTTTTATTTGACATATGTTCGTTAAAGTCTCCTTTCCATGATTTGCTGATTGAGAATTTCTCAAAAGCCTCTAACAGCATGGCGTTTAACTCCTTCTCTGAATCTGCCGAGGCAAACATTGCAACTAACTTGTTATACTCCTGTGTCTCTTTCTGAAATGCTTCCATATCAATTTTTTCAAGCTCGCACAGATATGCCTGCAATGCCTCATTGATTCGTTTATACGCTTCAATCTGCATTTGCAGCCCGTTTACAAGACCAATTCGGATACATACTTCTTTCAGGACTAATGTTACAAACCGGAACCACGCAATTAAATTCAACCGCATAAAAAATGCAAGAAAATTGCCGCCTGAACGGATTCCGGCATCAAGTCCGTCTATTACGCACAGCGTACCATTGCCAAAGATAAGCATAATCCGAAGGTCTGCATGTTTTTGCGTTGGGATACATTCTTTCACAGGCCATTCATACTGGAACCTTCGCCGTAATGCCCATATTAAGCGAATAGACAGCTCTGTAATAATAACAGGGATTGCCATTGCCATGCCAAATCTGAAATCATAGCCTTCCTGAAATGCCCTGGTAGCAATGACCGCAAAGTCCTGCTTATCCTTTCCCACGTTGAATGTTCCAAATTTACAAAACTGGAATAATTCAAAAAAGGGCATTGCAACACCGCTTCCCCTCCCAGCGTTCCCCCTGCTTCCCGAACTGCCTGCTATATCAGACATAATATGCCCAAGCCAGTTTGCGATTCCACAAAATATTTTCGCTATAAAGTTTCCTCCCTGCAGCTCATACGTTTCCGTTTTTATCGTAATAAGCTTCCCGTCCGCGATAAAAGAGGATGTGGAGGTAAACTGGTTCAATATAGAAAAAAATAAACCCACAATATCCGGTGAATGGCTTAATGACATCATATGGTGATTTTTGGTTGACATATGGAACAGATTGTTAACATCACTGTTATATCTCTGGTCATAATTTACTTTATATTTTCTTTCCAAAAATCCAATAGCACTTGCAACATTACCTTGCTGGCCGCTGTTAGGATTCCAGCCGGATATTTTAGCAAACCCTTTTACCGCATGATCAATCTGTGCATCTGTCCAGTTTCCCAGAACACTATTCCCGGGAGTTCCTACAAAAAATATATCAATCAGCCCTCCGACTGCTCCACAGGCAACGGCAGCCAGATAGTCATATCTGTCGCATTTATCATATTTTTGTAAAAGATTTTGGTTTTCTTCGCTTTCTTCCCAAAAAAAATTCTTGTCTGCTTTTTGTTCCACAATCTCATCCTTTATAACCCCCATGGAAACTACATACTCCCATGGGATTAAAAATGTAACTCTTATTCTCTTTTACCGAAAAGAATATATTTTCTTTTTCGCCTTTACTTATGGTACGGCGCTCCATATCACTCCCAAGTGCGAAAATTGCTTAAATGTTTTTTCACTGGACAATATGGTATTCTCTGTACAATTCTCCCCGATAACTTTTATCATCTTGCATTCTCTTTATTTCATCAAATCTTTGGTCTGCTACCAATCTTTGGATTAGCATAAGCATCCTTTCTTCACCAATTTCCTGATTTTCTTTGTCATGAATTGACAATATTGGTTCATGCCGCCGCTCCCTGTCGTTCTTTGTTTCTTTTACTGCTTCCTCTGGTTTCTCCATATTGGAATCCGTTATTTTATCCTTATATGTTTTCATAACATAATCATAGTAAAATTCTGCATCATCTTTATCAAAATGAAATTTATCCTGCAATTTTGAGATAATAGCATCATCACCTGCATTTATTTTTTTCATATCTGATATTATTTCGCACAGAATTTTTACAAAAACTCTATAGTCATCTATTCTTTTTAGAGCTTCTTCTGCTTCTTCAAGATATATCTTTGCACTTTCTTCAGATAATCTCTCTCCTTCCTGCAATATTTTCATAATGCTTTCTTCTGAAAAATTACTTTTTCTACACACATCAATAATACCATAAATTTCTCCTTCTTTCCTCTTTTCTCTATCCCGCATTTCCAATGTCATAATCTCCGCTCCCATCTATATCCCATTTTTTAGTGAATCATCCACATTAAAAATTTTCAGGCAGAACACCCGTAAATGCCCTGCCTGCTGTCATTCTGTGATTAGACAATATGATACTCCTCATAAAGTCTCTGACGGAATCCTTCATCCTGTGATACTCTAATAATGTCTGATAAGCGACCGTCTTCATTTAGCAGCATTATCAGTTGGGCCATCTTTTTTTCTCCATGTTTTTCTCCACGTTTTTCTCCGATTCTCTGGTTCTCCTGGTCTCGCATCAACAACGTCATATACTCATGCCTCCATTTCCTGTTTTTCTTGGCTTCCTGCACAGCTTCTTCCAGTTTCTCAACATAGGAATCCTCCGGCTTCTGCCCTGCCACATAGTCCAGAAATGCCTTTAACTCCCTGCTGACATCATCCATTGTCCCATCTGCGTTCAGAAATATCTTGATGGCTTCGTCCCCCATAGAAATACGGTTGTCTTCTTTACAGATATTTTCAAAGGTATAGATATGCCGCCCTTTCCCGTATAAATCAAAGGGGCAGATAAATATGATATAGCTTTTGTTCAGCTTTTTATAATGCTGACCTGCATCCACAAGCTGTAGGTCAATCATTCCCTGATAATATCTGCTTCTCTTCGGCAGTTCCTTTGTATCACTGACCTGCATTTCTATGTCGTAAATCGTCTCCCTGTCATCCTTTACATACACATCCAGCCTGACGCTGTGAGCGTCCATATCTACATTGATACTTTTCTGCAGTTCCGGATATTCAATACGGTCAATCTTTAAATCCGGGAGAATCCTCTGCAATAGCTCTTTGCACAACTCCGGGTTCTGCATGACCTTCCCAAACAGGAAATCATTGGATATGCTTAGGTCTTCCCATTTTGTCTGCTTTGCTTCCATGTTTCCCATTTATCTACCTGCTTTCTTTCAAATAAAACACTGCCGGAAAACTCTGTATGTCTCATAGTCTTTATATCCTCTAACCCTATTATACACAGTCTTTTGGCCAATTACAATACACACAGAACCTGTCTCCTGAAATGGAATCCTCACAATATCTTTTCCCAATCTATTATCTCAGGCTCTATGGATACACCATTCCACTGCCGGCTAACAATCCCCACATCTTCAGGTGTGATAGCCTGATATCCACTTTGTGTCCCGCGTATTTTTATATTTGCCTCTTCTATCTCAACGATACAGTAAAGAGGTGTTCCATATAAAATTACATTCTTTAAAAAGCGGATATTTATTAGGTACATCTTTTGAATAGGCATATTTTCCTAGACAATAATAAAAAGGTATTCCCATGTTATAGAGTTTTCTAAATAATCGGTTTATTTTCAATCACTCCCTACCTTCCTCTTCTTTTTTTACCTTACTTATGATATGGTTCTCCATTCATAATCCGGTACGCCCGGTAAATTTGCTCCAGCAGAATCACCCGCATCAGCTGATGTGGAAATGTCATGTTCGAAAAGCTAAGCTTCATGTCCGCCCTTTTCAGCAACGTCTCCGACATTCCCAGCGAACCTCCAATCAGAAAAACAATATGGCTTGTGCCGCCGCACCCGAGCGCTTCGATTTTTTTTGAAAACTCGACGGAATCCGGCTGTTTTCCGTCGATCGCAAGCGCGCAGACATACGCACCCTCACGCAGATACCGCTCCATGCGGCCAAGCATGCGTTCCCCTTCTTTTTCTTTAATCTGTCCGCATATGACCTCGCCTGCGCCGTCCGGCGTCTTCTCATCCGCAACCTCAATGATTTCGAGCTTGCAGTAACGGCTCAGACGCTTCTCATATTCCGCCACCGCATCCCGGTAAAATTTTTCTTTCATTTTTCCCACACATAGAATCGTAATCTTCATAGGACTATTATCATATACCCTCCATGTTCACTTCAATTTAAAATCAAATTCCCTTTTTCTATCACCCGATTTATGCTATACTGATAAAAACAGGCAGCCGATTGTCAGGCGGTTGTACAAAATAAAAATGCGAGGTGACTGATTGTGAGAGAACTCGAAGAAAAAATCCTTGCCGAGGGCAGGGCCGTAAGCGAAGATATTCTGAAAGTGGACAGCTTTATCAATCATCAGGTCGAACCGGCACTGATGAAACGGATGGGTGAAGCGTTTGCCGCTCATTTTGAAGGCAGAGGTATCACAAAGGTCGTCACGATTGAAAGCTCCGGCATTACCCCGGCTCTGATGACGGCCCTTGCTCTTGACGTACCCATGATTATTTTTAAGAAACAGCCTTCTAAAATCTTAAATGACGACCTGTATCAGACTGTTGTCACCTCATATACCAAGGAGACCAGCTACGAACTGACGCTCTCCAAAAAATATATTTCCGAAAACGACCATGTACTTATCATCGATGATTTTCTCGCAAACGGTGAGGCCGCTACCGGCGTTCTGCGGCTTTTGAGAAAAGCACACGCCACCGTTGCAGGCTTCGGCGTTCTCATTGAGAAATCCTTCCAGCCCGGACGCGCGAAACTCGAAGAACAGGGCATCGACGTGTATGCGCTGGCCCGCATCGGCAAAATGAGCGCCGGCCACATCGAGTTTCTTCCTGAAAAATAAAATCGTATGCATCTGCATCCGTAATGTCGGAGGCACTGCCGAAAAGAGCGGAATCGATAAAAACGGAAATCCGAAAAAGCACATCGGATTTCCGTTTTTGTATGCCGTCGCAGCCTCATCTTTTAAGTCGTTTCGCTGTCAGTTCCGCGTAAAGTTTGTGCGGTAAATCCCGCTGTCCAAACCGGTCCGATTGTCCACCACAAGCACCGACAGCACGCTCTTTCCCTCCGGTATTTCAAGCGGGGCCTCGTATTTTGCCGATGCCGTCGTCGGATCGGTATTGTCCCAGGTGTAATAAATGCTGCAGGACGGCCCGGCCTGAATCGTGACAAGCGAACCGGGCTCTGCCCATCCGCCATCCGGCGTCACCGTCGGATAATCCGGCGGCACAAATGCAAGCTCATATGTTTCGGAGGCCACCTCGCTGGCAATCCCTTTTTCGTTGTAGCAGACCGCCTGCAGTTCATAGGTCCCCTCTTCATCGATGATAATCCCCTCCCTGTTATCATAGAGGATTCCGTTCGTCTGATCCGGGACGGTCCCGTCAAGCGTATAGTAAATCGCAAAATCCTCAATCGAAAACAGCGTGATTTCGATTTTCATGTCGAAGGTATTTCCAAGCGGCGAAAAAATCGGCGGTGCGACAATGTAATCCTCAAACAGTTCTAGGACCGTAATATCCGTCACTCCGTCGGACAGTGTCACGATACTCTCGTAATCTCCACGCGCTTCATAAATCGCGATCAGTTCCCGATATGCCTTTTTGTTTGACGCGTCGAGTCCGATCACTTCCTGCAGTACCACGATCGCCGCATCATACTGCTCCCCGTTTTTGTAGATGTCCGCCATCGCCATCCGCACCGAAATATCTCCCGGCCGCAGAGCCAGCGCATTTTCATAATAGTCAAGCGCCTTCTCATAATTCTGGGAAAAAGCCTCTTTCTGAGCCATATTTACCTGATACTCATAAGAATTCGCGTTTCTCTTATCAATCGAAAGCTTGACGGCAATTCCGGCACCGATTGCGACGGCCAGCACGATACAGACAATCAGAATCGGCAGCTTATTGCTCTTTTTCTTTTTTTTGTGTCCGGAAGCGGTACTGCCTCCCGTTTTCACGCCTGCGCCTGGTTCTGCAGATGTATTGCCTCCCGTTTTCACGCCTGCGGAAAAATTCTCATCCGCGGCCAGCAAAGACCGCAGATAATCGTCTTCCAACACACTGTAATCCGCCTCGATCTTCGATTCATTTCCACACACCGAGCAGTAGACGCATCCCTCTTTCATCTCTGCCCCACATTTCACACACTTCATATGAATCATCCTCTCCCTGCCGGTATCGGCCGCCTCTACAACATGGTCTCCACACAGTTGTACATCAGCATTGCAATCGTCATAGGGCCGACACCGCCGGGCACCGGCGTAATCGCCGACGCATGAGGCGCAACCGCCTCATAATCCACATCACCGCACAGCCGGTTCTTCTCGTCCCGGTGGATTCCCACATCAATCACGACCGCCCCCTCTTTGATATAATCCGCCGTGATAAACTGCGGTTTTCCGATCGCCACGATAAGAATATCCGCCTCCCTGCACAAGTCCGGTAAGTCCTTCGTCTTCGAGTGCGCGACGGTCACGGTCGCATTTTCTCTCAACATCAGAATCGCCATCGGCTTTCCCACAATATTGCTCCTGCCGACGACAACACAGCGTTTTCCGGCAATCGCAATACCCGAGCGCTTCAGAAGCTGAATGATGCCCGCCGGTGTGCAGGATACGAACCCTGGTTCGCCGATGACAAGCTTTCCCACATTTTCGGGATGAAATCCGTCCACATCCTTCGCGGGATCGATCGCTCTTATCACTTTGTCCTCATCGATATGGGCAGGGAGCGGGAGCTGCACAAGAATCCCGTTGACCGCATCATCACGGTTTAAATGATCAATCAGCGCAAGGAGTTCCTCCTCCGTCGTCTCCTCCGGCAATTCGTGGGATACGGATTTGATTCCGATATACGCACATGCCTTTTTTTTGTTGTTGACATACACGGCCGATGCCGCATCGTCTCCCACCTGAATCACCGCAAGCGTGGCCTCTTTTCCCTCCTCTGCAAGCGCGGCCACACGCGCTTTCAGTTCGTCTTTCATCTCCTGTGAAATCCGTTTTCCGTCAATCGTCTGCGCCATGTTTCCCCTCATTCTGCCGCTCTCTGCGGCCTTTCTCATTATTTAAAACAGCCCGGTAATCGTACCGCTGTCATCCACGTCTATTCCGTATGCCGCAGGCGCTTTGGAAAGCCCCGGCATCGTCATGATCGCCCCGGTTACCGCCACGACAAATCCCGCTCCCGCGGACACATAGACTTCCCTGACATTGACGCGGAAATTCTGCGGCCTTCCCAGCTTCGTCTGGTCGTCCGACAGGGAATACTGGGTTTTCGCCATACAGACCGGGAAATCCGACATTCCCATATCTGCAATCCGTTTCAGTTCCTTCTTTGCCGCAGGAGAATAGGTGACGCCGTCCGCCCCGTATATCTCGCGCGCGATTGTCTCTATCTTCTCCTCAAGGCCGAGGGAGTCCGCATAGAGCGGCGCAAAATGGCTCTCCTTATTTTCAAGCGTCCAAAGGACCTTCTCAGCGAGCGCGATTCCGCCTTCACCGCCTTTCTCCCAGACCTCGGAAAGTGCAAATTCACAGCCCCTCTCGATGCAGAAGTGTTCCACGAAATCCGTCTCCGCCTTTGTGTCTGTCACAAAAGAATTTAACGTCACAACAACCGGAACCCCGTATTTCTGCAGGTTCTCGATGTGCTTTTCGAGATTTACGATCCCCTTGCGCAGCGCCTCCAAATTCTCCGTTCCCAGATCCGCCTTTGCCACACCGCCGTTGTACTTTAACGCGCGGACCGTCGCAACAAGGACTACCGCGTCCGGTTTCAGACCGGCTTTGCGGCACTTGATATCAAAAAACTTTTCCGCTCCCAGGTCTGCGCCAAAACCGGCTTCCGTAATCACATAATCCGCCAGTTTTAACGCGGTTTTGGTTGCCCGCACACTGTTGCAGCCGTGGGCGATATTCGCAAACGGACCGCCGTGTACGATTGCCGGTGTGTGCTCTAACGTCTGAATCAGATTCGGCTTTAACGCGTCCTTCAACAGTGCAGCCATCGCCCCGGTCGCCTGCAGATCATCCGCCGTCACCGGTTTTCCCCCGAAGTTATACGCCACGATGATTTTTCCCAGACGTTCCTTTAAATCATGCATGTCGTCCGCGAGACAGAGCACCGCCATGATCTCGGATGCGACGGTAATGACAAAATGATCCTCGCGCACCATGCCGTCCATCTTGCTTCCAAGCCCAACGACAATATTCCGGAGCACGCGGTCATTCATATCAAGGCAGCGTTTCCACACCACCTGCCGCGGGTCGATCCCAAGCTCATTCCCCTGCTGAATGTGATTGTCAAGCAGCGCAGCCAGCAGATTATTCGCGGAAGTGATCGCATGAAAATCCCCGGTAAAATGAAGATTTAAGTCTTCCATCGGCACCACCTGGGCATAACCGCCGCCCGCAGCGCCGCCCTTGATTCCGAAACAGGGACCGAGCGACGGCTCGCGCAGCGCGATTACCGCCCTTTTTCCAAGTTTTCCGAATGCCTGTCCGAGCCCGACGCTGGTCGTCGTCTTTCCCTCTCCCGCCGGCGTCGGATTGATTGCCGTGACAAGAATCAGTTTCCCGTCCGGGTTCTTTGCGACGCGCGTCATCAGCTCATCCGTCAGCTTTGCCTTATATTTTCCGTAAAGTTCCAGATCATCCTCCTCTATGCCAAGCGATGCGGCAACCTCCCGGATCGGAAGCATCTGCGCCTCCTGTGCGATTTCAATATCTGTCTTCATACTGTGCCCTCCTTATATCTTAAAGATTTTCTTCCTCAAACGCTTCAAACTGTTCCGGCGACATAAGCACCCGTCTCGGCTTTGTGCCCTCCTCCGGCCCGACAATTCCGGCTTCCTCGAGCTGATCCATAATCCGCGCTGCGCGATTAAAGCCGATCTTAAAATAGCGCTGCAGCATCCCGATAGAACCTTTCTCCTTGTCGATCAAAAGTCTGGCCGCCTCCGCAAAATAGGCATCTCTTCCGTCCCCGGTCCCGCCGTTCCCGTCAATGCTCACCGCATTTCCGGTTGACTCTATCTGACTCATTTGTTCCTGTATCTTCTCACTGTATATGCCCTGTCCGTTCTGCTCCTTCAAAAAGGCGACGACATCCGTCACCTCCCGGTCTGAGACAAATGCACCCTGCACGCGCAAAGGCTTTGGCACGCCCTGCGGATGAAACAGCATATCTCCCTTTCCGAGCAGCTTCTCGGCGCCGTTCATGTCGAGAATCGTGCGGGAATCGATACCGGAAGTCACCGCAAACGCAATGCGGCTCGGCATATTTGCCTTGATTAGTCCGGTGATGACATTGACGGAAGGACGCTGTGTCGCAATGATCAGGTGAATCCCGCAGGCGCGTGCCAGCTGTGCCAGGCGGCAGATTGCCTCCTCCACATCCCCGGGAGCCACCATCATCAGATCCGCAAGCTCGTCCACGATGATCACAATCTGAGGAAGCTTCTCGGGCATCGTCTCTCCCTCTATCGTCGGAAGACTTTCCACCTTATCATTGTATCCTTTCAGATCCCGGACACCGGTCTCGGCAAACTTCTGATAGCGGTCGGTCATCTCGGCTACCGCCCAGTGCAGTGCACCGGCCGCTTTCTTCGGGTCGGTCACCACCGGAATCAGCAGATGCGGAATCCCGTTATAAACGCTCAGTTCCACCACCTTCGGGTCGATCATGATCAGCTTTACATCTCTTGGATTGGCCTTGTAAAGAATGCTCATGATAATCGTGTTGATACACACTGACTTACCGGAACCGGTCGCTCCCGCGATCAAAAGATGCGGCATCTTTGCGATATCCGCAACCGTGACTTTTCCGCCGATATCCTTTCCGACACAAAACGATATCCGGGAGGCATGCTTTTGAAACTCCTCCGATTCCACCAGCTCGCGGAAAGAGACCATCACGTTTTCCTTGTTCGGTACCTCGATTCCGACGGCCGCTTTCCCCGGAATCGGAGCCTCGATACGGATGTCTGCCGCCGCGAGATTCAGCTTGATATCATCCGCAAGATTCACGATCTTGCTCACCTTCACCCCCATTTCCGGCTGCAGTTCATATCTCGTCACCGCAGGCCCGCAGCTGATATTGGTAATCGTCACATTGACGCCGAAATTCTTCAATGTCTGCTGCAGCTTTGAGGCGGTCTCCTGAAGGTATTTTCTCGAATCCCCGGATTTATTGTCGCTTTTCTTTAACAGCGTGATCGGCGGGAACTGATACGGGCGCTCCATGACGGCCGCATTTTGGATTTCCTGCGCGATATCGACGTCATCCGTCCGTTCCGCTGCACCGTCCTTAAGGTTTGTCGAAGCCGTGCGCTCCTTCGCTTCGCAACGCGCCGCTTCCTTCCCCGAGCCCGTCGGAACCTCCTCCGACAGTACCGGGGCTGCCGGCTCTGCAGATTCCGGGAAAACGTCATGCACCGCAGATTCCGCAGTCCCCGGGAAAACATCAGTCACCGCAGGTTCCGCGAAAACGTCATGCACCGCAGATTCCGCAAGTTCCGCAAAAGCGTCATGCACCGCAGATTCCGCAGGTTCCGCAAAAATTTCATGCACTGCGGATTCTGACGGCGGCGCGAAAACGGACGGCTCCTCCATGTAACTGCCTGCGGTCAGCGTGACTGCGCGCTCCTCCTTTATCTCCGGCAAATCGAAAAACTGTTCCGCATTCATCTCGCAAAGCTCGTCCGAAGGGCCCGCAGATGCGGAATCCTCCGGCAATATCCGCGTATCAAGCGCCACGCCCTCCACTTTGCGGTCCATCCGGCGCAGCTCGCGCTCTTCCCGTTGCTGCTCCCTCTCCTCGCGGCGCAGTTCGCGCTCTTCCCTGCGCTGCTTTGCGCGCGCTCTGTTCCGCTCATTGCTCTGCTTTGCGGTCTCATAAACTTTTTTACCGCCTTTTTGCATTCCGCGCAGCGCGCTGCGCTCCGTGATCAGCACCAGAGAAATGATCAGCACAACGGCGTCGATCACATAGGACCCTACAAGACCGAAACTCGGGCACATCAGCCACGCGAGAAAACCGCCGACAATTCCGCCGCCGAATTTGCTGTCAAAGCTGTGCCGGTAAGCCGCAAGCGGCGTCTGCACTTCGGCTCCGTTCTGCAGCAGTTCCAAAAACATACACAGAAACGCCACAAAAAGTACGGCCGCAATCATTTTTACCGCCGCGACGGTATTTCCCTTATTCGAAACACAAAAAAAAGTCCCGACCAGCAATACCACCGGAAATATATATGCGATAAACCCAAAAATACCGAAAAAGAAACGGCTCACCGTATTCCCTACGATCCCGCCTATCCCGAAATTACTGATAAAGAGCAGGATAGACACCGCCACCACGACCCAGAGAACCACTTCCCTGGTAAACGTTTCCTGCTGATTGTTTGTTGCAGTCGTCTGCCGCTTTGTATGCGTCTTCCGGCCGCTCTGCGTCCGCTTCCCGCCGGACGTACCTTTCCTATTACTACCCGATGCCAAAAATGTTCCCTCCAAAACCAGTTCTTATCTTCCTTATGCCAAATAGAAATAGCCTCCGACGGACAATGCTCCCACGATAAGGCAGTAAATGGCAAATATTGTAAACTTTTTCTTCCGCACGATGACAAGCATTGCCTTAATACAGATATATCCCACAACCGCAGCCACAAGCATTCCGGCAGCATAGCAGGCCACTTCCGTTCCGGTCACCTTAAGCTCCGACAAGTCGAAAAGTTCGAGCACCAGTGCACCCAAAATGGCTGGAATCGACATCAGAAAGGAATATTTCACCGCAAAATTGCGCTGATAACCGCTGATCAGGCAGGCGGTGATCGTCGTCCCCGAGCGGGACAGCCCGGGCAGTGTGGCAACTCCCTGCGCGATTCCGACCCCGAACGCGTTTGTGTAAGTCACGCTCTTCGGGAGCTTCCCACCGTCCGGTATCCGGTCTGCGGCAAACAGCAGTCCGGCTGTGACAATCAGGCAGATTCCCGGAACGATCAAGATTTCCGACGCCATCTCCACCACATCCTTGCAGAGAACGCCGATTACTCCTGTCGGTATCGTCGACACGAGAATCAGCATCGCAAACTTGCGGTAACCGTTATTGATCACTCTGCGATAGCCTTCCGACTCGTTTTTTGCCTTATTCCGGAAAAAAATCACCACGTTTACCGCAGAATCCCGCAGGACGCAGCAGCCTTCCACAACCAGACGCCAGATATCCCTATAGTACACCAAAAAAATTGCGATCAGAGTCCCGGCATGAAGCAGGATATCAAACAGTATTCCGTTTTCTGTCTCCACCCCAAACAGTATTTTAAAAAGCGCCAAATGCCCGGAGCTGCTGACAGGCAGAAACTCCGTCAGGCCCTGGATGAGTCCCATCAATATTGCCTGCAATAGTGACATAGCTGCCTCCTTCTCTCTTTCGTACCATACACATGTCTTCCGTGTATCTCACGTTTTGCGTGAAAGATTTACATACATATTCTATCTTATCACATTTACCGCGGCTTGTCATTAAAAAATCGGAGCCATCGATGCGCTCCGATTCCGTCTCAGTTCTTCTTTCTCCGATTTGTCAGCCAACATCACTTGTTTTTCCTCTGATCGATCAGACAGTGCAGTTTCAAGAATGCCTTATCGACACCTCCCACCTCGTTAATCAGCCCTTCTTCCACCGCCTCGCTGCCAACCAGGATCGTTCCGAGATCCTTCGTCAACATTCCGGTATTCATCATCAGCTTTTCGAGCCGCTCCTCCCTCGCCTTTGAGTGAGTTGCAATAAATTTCAAAATCCGATCCTGCATCTGCTTAAAATAATCGTAAGTCGGCTGCGCACCGATAATCGTCCCGTTCATGCGGACCGGGTGAATGACCATCGTGCCGGAAGGAACGATAAAGGAATAATCCGTCGAAACCGCGAGCGGCACACCGATGGAGTGGCTTCCGCCGAGCACCAGAGAAACCGTCGGTTTGCTGATAGACGCCACCATCTCCGCAATCGCAAGCCCGCTCTCGACGTCGCCTCCCACCGTATTGAGCAGAAGGAGCACGCCGTCCGAGTCCTGATTGTCCTCAATCTCTGCCAGCTTCGGCAGAATATGTTCATATTTTGTCGTTTTCGTGGTTGCCGGAAGACAGTCATGCCCCTCAATCTCCCCGATAATCGTGAGAAGGGAGATGCGGTTGTTTTCCCTGTTATTTTTCAAATCCAGCTGTCCGAATTCTTTGATGTTTTCCTTTTTCTGTTCCTGATTTTCCTGATTATTTTCCTGTTTCTCCTGTTTGTCTGCCATTCGCCGATTCTCCTTTTATTTAGTAAATCGAGTAGGGAAGATTTTTCTTCCTCTACTCGCCGCGTGGGGCACATGCAGCGAAGCTGCTAATTTCCTTACATGCTCCTGCGCATAAAAACAGGATGCATGATCTGATGCATCCTGTTTTAGTATCTGTGAAATAAAAATTTCTATGCAGAAAATCGGCTGATACCTGCGACACGTTCTCACGCATAGCGCTGATGACGAAACAGTCCTAGCACTCCCCAAGCAAATAACGATAAAGTCCCTCATAGCGGAACTTCGAGCTGTTCCACGAGAAATCGTTCGCCATGCCGCGGTCGATCATCTGGTTCCACTGCTTTTTCCGGTCGAAGAAAATATGCTTGGAATAGTTGATCACCTGCAGCATCTCGTCTCCGTTATAATTTGCAAACGAGAAACCGTCTCCGGTGTTTTCGTACTCGTTGAACGGCTTTACGGTGTCCTTCAGTCCGCCGGTCTCGCGGACGATCGGAACGGTTCCGTAGCGGAAGGAAATCAGCTGCGTCAGTCCGCACGGCTCAAACTGGGACGGCATCAAAAACGCATCCGCCGCCGCATACAGTTTGTGGGCAAGATCGTCCGAGTAACAGATATTTGCGGAAACCCGGTCGCCGTATTTCCACGCGTAGTGGCGGAACATATTCTCGTACTGCGGACTTCCGGTTCCGATGACAACCAACTGCGTGTAATCGTCCACAATCCGGTCGATCGCATAGTTAATCAAATCAAGACCCTTCTGGTCCGTCAGACGGGAAATCAGACCGATCATATATTTCTTCTTGTCGACGGCAAGGCCCAGCTCTTCCTGGAGCTTCGTCTTATTGATCGCTTTCTTCTTGCGGAAGCTCTCGGCGTCGTAGTTTGCGTAAATTTTCGGATCTGTCTGCGGATTGTAAACCCCGTAATCAATACCGTTTACAATTCCCTGCATGTCGAAGTGACGCGCCGCAAGCAGGCCGTTTAAGCCTTCGCCATAGTATTCGGTCTGAATCTCGTTTGCGTAGGAATCACTCACGGTAGTGATGTAATCCGCATAGACGAGACCGCCCTTTAACATGTTGGCATCCTTCTTAAACTCCAGCTTATCCGGCGTAAACAGGCTCGAAGAGAATCCGGTTAGCCCCTGCATCGTCTTCACGTCCCACACGCCCTGGAACTTGAGATTGTGGATCGTAATCATCGATTTGATCCCCCAGTAGAAAGAATCCGCCTGAAATTCATTCTTCAGGTATACCGGAACAAGACCGGTCTCCCAGTCATGGCAGTGAATCAGTTCCGGCCGGAAATCAATCGCCTTTAACATCGAAAGCACCGCCTTGTCAAAGAAGACAAATTTCTCGATGTCGTACCGGATATCCCCGTAAGGCGTATCGCAGGCGAAATACTCCTGATTGTCGATGAAATAATAGGTAATGCCGTCGAGCTGATACTTAAGCACTCCGACATATTTGTTCTGGATGTATGTACCGGCATTCATATAAAAATGCGTCACATACTCGAACTGATTGCGGAAATGCTCCGGTATGCAGGTGTAATTCGGGATTACGACCCGCACATCCCACTCCGACTTGTCGAACTCTTTCGGAAGCGCTCCGCAGACATCTGCCAGCCCTCCTGTCTTGATAAACGGAACACATTCCGACGCGGCAAAAAGTATTTTTCTCATGGAAAACCTCCTCCAAAATTATATAGTATCTAACGCCTGGTTTAAATCTGCGATAATGTCTGCGGCATTTTCAATTCCGACAGACAGACGCATCAAATCCGATGCGATCCCTGCCTCTGCGAGCTGTTCCTCCGTCATCTGGCGATGCGTATGGCTCGCCGGATGCAGAATGCAGGTTCTGGCATCTGCCACATGGGTAACAATCGCAGTCAGCTTCAGTCGGTCCATAAAGCGCACGGCTGTCTCTCTGTCGCCTTTTACTCCGAACGCCAGAACACCGCAGGTTCCCTCCGGCATATACTTTCGAGCAAGCGCGTAGTATCTGCTGCTTTCGAGCCCCGGATAATTCACCCAGGCGACCTTTTCATGGCTCTCGAGAAACTCCGCAACCTTCTGTGCATTCTCACAGTGCCTCTGCATGCGCAGATGCAGCGTCTCAAGCCCCACATTCAGCAGGAACGCGTTCATCGGAGACGGGATGGACCCGAGATCCCTCATAAGCTGAGCCGTGGCCTTCGTGATATAGGCGCCTTTTCCGAAGCGTTCGGTGTAGGTGATCCCGTGGTAAGACACATCCGGTTCCGTGAGACCCGGAAACTTTTCACGGTGGGCATCCCAGTCAAAATTGCCCGAATCCACGATCGCTCCGCCCACCGCCATCGCGTGTCCGTCCATATATTTTGTCGTGGAATGCGTCACGATATCCGCACCCCACTCAAACGGACGGCAGTGAATCGGCGTCGCAAAGGTATTGTCGACGATCAGCGGAA
Source organism: Lachnospiraceae bacterium (assembly GCA_021770345.1). GTDB lineage: Bacteria > Bacillota > Clostridia > Lachnospirales > Lachnospiraceae > Roseburia. Next base: position 116,197 of record JAETRD010000003.1, read on the forward strand.
CACCATGCGCATGGGCAAGGCGTGCAAACTTTTCGATATCGAGAACCACCATTGACGGGTTCGCGATCGTCTCCGCAAACACCGCTTTCGTATTCGGTCGAAACGCTTTTGCAAGCTCCTCCTCATCCGCATCGGGATTGACAAAGGTACAGTCGATGCCCTGTTTCTTCATGGTTGTCCCGAACAGGTTAAACGTACCTCCATAGACGGAATTGGAGCAGACAATGTGATCCCCGGCCTCACAGATATTAAACAGCGCATAATAATTTGCAGCCTGTCCCGATGAGGTGAGCATTCCGGCCGCTCCGCCTTCAAGCCCGGTAATCTTTGCCGCAACCGCATCTGTTGTAGGATTCTGCAGCCTTGTATAGAAATACCCTGCATCCTCGAGATCAAAGAGTCTTCCCATCTGATCACTGTTGTCGTACTTAAATGTAGTGCTCTGATAAATCGGAAGTACCCGCGGTTCCCCGCACTTCGGTTTCCAGCCCGACTGAATACATTTTGTCTCAATCCTGTAATTGCTATCCATGATGCTATGTACTCTCCTTTAATTCTCTTACTTAGAATTATAATATAACATTTTCGCCGATAATTCTATAACTTTTTTAACATTTTAAAACGGCGGTGACTTCGTATGCCCGAAATCACTGCCGTCATCGTCTACTCGTCCCAGTTGTGATACACTTCCTGCACGTCATCCTCCGCATCCAAAAGATCCAGAATACGGTTGATATTGGTAAGATCCTCCTCTGCGGTCAATTCCACATAGTTCTGCGGAATCATCGTAACCTCCGCCTGCGCCATCGGAATCGACTCCGCCTCAAGCGCTGCGCGCACGGTCTCAAATTCTTCCGGATCCGTCAGAATCTCAAAGCTGTCCTCCTCCTCGGAAAAATCCTCCGCTCCCGCATCGAGCGCGGTCATCATCAGATCATCCGCCTCAAGCGCGCACTCCTCCTTCGCGATAATAATCTGCCCCTTTTCGTCAAACATATAAGAGACGCAGCCCTGGGTTCCGATGCTGCCGTGTCCCTTCGTAAACGCATTTCTGACATTTGCCGCCGTGCGGTTTTTATTGTCGGTCAGACATTTCACAATGATGGCGGTGCCGCTCGGGCCGTACCCCTCATAGGTACAGTACTCATAATTTACCGCATTGCCGTCGCCGGCCGCCTTCTTGATTCCGCGGTCAATCGTATCGTTTGGCATATTGTTAGCCTTCGCCTTTGCAATGACCTGCGCCAGCTTATAGTTGTTGGCGGGATCGGGACCGCCCTCCTTTACCGCCACGGCAATCTCCCTGCCGATAATGGTAAAAATCTTTCCCTTCGCCGCATCGTTCTTTTCTTTTTTATGCTTGATATTTGCAAATTTTGAATGTCCTGACATTGTATTCTCTCCTCTAAACTGTAATCATCCGGCTTATTCTACCACCGATTTTTCGTCCCGGCAAGCCTCGCTCTCCTCCTTAGCGGATCCCTCCGCTTCCTCCGGCAGCCTCGTCACCAGAACCCTCTGAATCATCTTGTTCTCCACCGCCTGTATCTCAAACAAAAAACCGTAAGCCGTTGTGGAAAACACCTCGCCGTCATCCGGAATTTTGTCGGTCAGAGAAATCAGAAAACCGTTGAGCGTCTCAAACTCATCCTCATTCTCGTCCGGGATATCCAAAGTCTCCAGCACATCCCTGTATTCCGCCATACCGCTCATATACCAGGTATTTTCGGATAGGCGCTCGATGCTCAGATCCTCCTCGTCATGCTCGTCCTCGATATTGCCCACGATCTCCTCGAGAATATCCTCCATCGCCACGATTCCGGCTGTCTGCCCGTATTCGTCCACAACGATGACCATATGACTTTTTGCCCCCTGCATCGCGGCAAAAAGCGTATTGATGTTGCGGGTCTCCGGAATAAAATCCACCTCGCGCACAAAATCCCCGATATCCTTAATCGGGAGATCGTACACCTCCCGGTCCATGACCAGCTCCAGCGCGTCCTTAATATGCAGGACGCCGATAATATTGTCGATATCCCCCTCATACACCGGAAATCTCGAGTGGCTGGTCTCCTTGATAAAGCCGAGCGTCTCCGCAAACGTTTTATTCCCGTCAAGCGCCACGATACTCTTGCGGTGCGTCATAATGTCCTTGGCTTCCTTGTCGCCGAACTCAAAAATATTATGTATCATCTCCGCTTCGCTCGCGAGCAGCATTCCCTGCTCATGCCCCTCGTTGATCATGGAGATAATCTCTTCCTCGGTCACATCGTCGGTCTCACTTAAGGGGTCTACACCGAAGATGCGCGCCAGCAGATTCGCGAGTATGTTCATCAGCCATATCGCAGGCGCGAATACAATTTCTATCACATGCACGAAGCGCACCAGCGCAAGCGCCCAGCTCTCCGGCTTTCGCGAGGCCACTTTCTCCGGCGTGTAAACCCCGACCACCAGCACGATAAGGCTCAATACCGCAAATATCCCAATGTCCGCCAGGACGGACAGCAACATCTGCGGCGGTTCGTCAAAGAAAAACTTTTTCCAGAGCGGAACATGCAAAAAGCCTACCAGCATGTGTGCCAGCAATATCATAAACTGACACACATAGGTATAGCGCTCCGATTTATCCGCATATTTTAAAAGAAGGACGGCCTGTTTGTTTCCGTCTCCCGCCAGTTTCTCGATTGCACTCTCATTCAGATTCTGCATCGCTGCAATAAACCCGAAAATCAAAAAATCAAAAACAACTAAAATCACAAAAATGAGAATCCCTATATCGGGACTGCCACCGTCGTCCATATTGTTTGCTGTCTTCCTTTCTTTCGTTCCTCTGCTCCCTGAAACCTCCAAAATCATATCATTTCTGTGACAAATAGTCAAGCTTTCCGGGTGTACTCCGCGGTCTCGTATACTGCGCTGCTGCGTTTTCTCACTATGTATACAATTCCAGACTTATCTCAAGCGCCTTGTCAATCTGTATCAGAATCTGGTTATCCAGATGACATACCTTATCCTTCAACCGCGTTTTGTCAATCGTGCGAAGCTGCTCTAACAGCACCACGGAATCTTTTACAAGCTCATATTTGCGGCTGTCAAGCGCCACATGTGTCGGAAGCTTCGCCTTGTTCATCTGCGAGGTGATCGCCGCACAGATCACGGTTGGACTGTGCTTATTTCCCACATCGTTCTGTATGATAAGAACCGGGCGGACACCGCCCTGTTCCGAACCTACCACCGGTCTTAAATCCGCATAAAAAATATCCCCACGTCGAATTACCATATACTTTTCACTCCCTAATTCTTTTAAGGATAGTATTGCCAATTTTCACGGGTGTATTCAGTTTTTTATTCCTCGGAAAAAAAATCTCTTGTGCCTGTTATCCGGCCTTCTTTTCGAAAAATACGCGGCACACGCTTTCCGATATCGCAGACAAATTCATAATTAAATCTTCCGGAGCGCTCTCCAAGCTCCTCCATCGTGATCTGTTCATCGCCGTCCCTTCCGATCAAAACGACCTTATCGCCGCACTTTACGTCGGGGATCTCCGTCACGTCCACCATAAACTGGTCCATGCAGACCCTGCCGCGAATCGGCGCGCGCTTTCCATGAATCAGCACATCGCCTTTGCCTGAAAGGCCGCGGGCATAGCCGTCCGCATAGCCCACGGGAATCGTCGCGATCATGCGCGGCTCACTCGTGCGGTATGTGCCTCCGTAACTGATTTCCCGGCCGGCCGGAAGCTCTTTTACATAAGCCACATGGGTGACAAGCGACATTGCCGGCTTTAACGCAAGGCGGCTCATGTTGACATCCGGCGACGGCCACAGGCCGTATAAAATGATTCCGGCCCGCACCAGATCCAGATTTGCCTCCGGGATATCGATAATTCCCGCACTGTTTGAACAGTGATGCAGAGGAATCGAAACGCCCCTCTCCTCCATCATTCCCGTCATTTCCCGATAGCGCGCAAGCTGTGCATACGTCTTTTCCTTTTCCGGTTCATCCGCCGTAGCAAAATGGGTAAAAATACCCTCCACTACTATATGCGGAAGCGCTGCGATCCGTGCCATCTCATCCGCAGCGTCCTCCGTGACCTGATAGCCGATACGGCTCATTCCGGTATCCACCGCAAAGTGGATCCTGCAGTCTCTGCCGAGCCGCTCCGCCGCCTCGGAGAGTTCCTGCGCCATTTCAAGCGTAAACACGGTCGGCCGGATATCCGCAAGAATCAGCTCCTCGTACTGGTCCGGGAACACATAGCCCAGAATCAAAATCGGTTTTTCCAGCCCGCACTCCCGCAGGATCAGGCTCTCCTCAAAGGTCGCCACCGCGTAGCCGTACAGATAGGGCAGACGGTCAATCGCGTGCGCGACGGCCACGGCTCCGTGCCCGTAACCGTCCGCCTTTACTACCGCCATAATCTTCGTGTCCTTCGCTGTAATCCGATGCATCGCTTCCATATTTGACACAATCGCATCCAAATCAATTTCCGCATATACTCTGCTATATCTGTTCATCATTTATCTCCATACCGCACGGTATATTTTCCTCTTTCAAACTGCGCAGCCCTTCCATCAGATCGGAAGCCATCAGGCCCCTCATGCCGGTTTTCTCTGCAGCGAAATCTCCGGCAAGCCCGTGTAAAAAGACCCCGAACGCAGCGGCATCCCCGGCGGTCATTCCCTGCGCCGCAAGAGCCGCAATCACCCCCGTGAGCACATCTCCGCTCCCGGCAGTCGCCATCCCCGCATTCCCGGTCAGGTTCAGCCAGGTCATTCCGCCGGGCAGGCCAATCACCGTGTGTTCGTCTTTTAATACGCATATCACATTATATTGCGCCGCAAACTCCTCCGCAACCGCTTTCCGATGATTTTGTATAAAATCCACGGAATTTCCGGTCAGACGTCCCATCTCCCCGGGATGCGGCGTCACGATCAGCTGTGTGTGCGCCGCGGAAAGCACATTCGCATCCGCCGCGACAATGTTTAACGCATCCGCGTCAAGCACCACCGGCACATCGGCGTTTTTTAAAATTTCCCAGACAATCGCCCGCGCACCGTCCGAAGTTCCAAGTCCCGGTCCGGCCGCGATCACATCCGCCCACTCCATCGCGTCACGCAGCAGCGCCATATCCGGTTCCCCCGCGGAATATACCGTAAGAACCGCCTCCGGCAGCAGACATCCCAGCACGGACCGGTTTTCCTCCGGCGTAAAAATACGCACCAGCCCGGCGCCTGCCGCGTAGGCCGCCTTCGCGGAAAAATAAGCCGCTCCCGCCATCCCCGGGCTTCCCGCCGCCACAAGAACCTTTCCGTAGTCCCCCTTGTTGGAATGGCTTCGCCGCCGCGGAAGCCGCGCCATATCCGCAGGCTCTAAGGTCGCGGCGGACGGCCTGTTCCCCAGAAAACTGCGCGCGTCAATCCCGATGTCTTTCACCAGAACCTCCCCCGCATACCCGCTTCCCGGCCACAGCACGGTACCGAGCTTTTCAAAGGCAAACGTGACGGTGTAATCCGCGGCAAACGCGCTGCCGAGAACGGCGCCGCTGTCCGCGCAGATTCCGGAGGGGAGATCGACCGCGATGCGGCAGCCGGACATCGCGTTCATTTTCTCGATGCAGGCGCGGTATTCCCCCTCCACGGTTCGCGCAAGTCCGACGCCGAAAACCGCATCCACAATCAACGTGTATTCCTCGTCCTCCGGTATCGCGGCAAACACCGGATTTCCGTAGGCCTTCCATATCGCTTTCTGCGCCCTGTTTTCTGGGCTTTCTGCCGCGCTTCCCACGGCGACCACGGTGACACGGCTGCCGCGCTGCCAGAAAAGTCTTGCAATGGCATAGCCGTCACCGCCGTTGTTGCCGCTGCCGCAGGCCACAAGCACCCGCCCCGCGTCAAGATTCCGGGACCGGACCGCCTCCGCAAAGGCAAGTGCCGCACGCTCCATCAGCACCATGGGCGGTATGCCGTAGGTCTCTGTGGTGTTTCTGTCATATTCTTTCATTTCACGGCTGTTTACAAGATACCGCATCGCACTCCTCCTTATCAGGACAGATGTAAACAACGGGCCGCACGCTTCGCGAACAGCCCTTACGTTCAAAAAAGACGCCCACCTGCGGTCAGCGCCTTATCCGTACCGATTTAATTGTCATTCTCCCTCGCGCTCCTGTTTTTGACGATGTTATAGGACAGCTGCATCAGGCTGTCCGAGAGATGTACATTCTCCACGACCACATCCCGGTCAATCAGCTTTAAATCCACATGCGCAAAATTCCAGATTGCATGAATTCCCAGATCTACCAGCTGATTTGCAATCGCGTCCGCCTTCTCTTTCGGCATTGTCAAAGTTGCAATATCCACCCTGTGCTCCGCACAGAACGTCTCAAGCTCATCAAGCATGCGCACTTTGATGCCGCGCACGCTCATGCCTTCCAACGCCGGATTGACGTCGAACAGGCCGATAATGACAAACCCGAGCTTTTCGAATTTTACATAATTCGCAAGCGCCTGCCCGAGATTTCCGACTCCGATCACAATGATGTTATGCTGCTGATTCAGCCCTAAAATCTTTCCGATCTCCTCATATAAATACTTCACATTATACCCGTAACCCTGCTGTCCGAAACCGCCGAAATTATTCAGATCCTGTCTGATCTGGGAGGCAGTGACATTCATTCTCCGGCTCAGATCATTCGAGGAAATGCGCTCCACGCCATCTTCTAACAGTTCTCCCAAATACCGATAATAACGCGGCATCCTGCGGATTACGGCCTGTGATATTTCTTTTTCCTGCACAAAAACTGCCACCTTTCTGTCTATTCTGATTGCCCGTATAATGCTATTATAGTGATTCCAAAACCGTCTGTCAATCCGATGCGATTTGGCCATCCAGTTCCAGCGACAGGTGTTCCCACTCCTCATAGCAGGACTCGAGTTCGCTGCGACACGCTTCCTGTGCGGCGCTAAGCTCGTTTAACCGGGCGGAATTTGTGGCGTTTTCCGGTTTTGCAAACTCCGTGTCAAGCCGGGCCGACTCCGCTTCAAGTTCGGCGATGCGCTCCTCCGTTTTTTTCAGTCGGTTTTCCAGTTTCCGAATTCTCGCCTGCTCCTCCTTCTGTCTCTGCCAGTCGGCCCTGGTATCACCGCAGCCTGCGGCATCGTCCACGGCCCGCCCGGCGTTCTTCTCTGTGCCCGCAGCCAGACTCCCGCCGTCCCCGGGCACATAAACCCGCGTGAGTTCTTCCCGTTTCTCGAGATAATAGTCATAATTGCCGACATAATTCACCAGTGTCTGCCCCGTCAGGTCAAGAATCCGCGTCGCTGTCCGGTTGATAAAATAACGGTCATGGGACACGAAAAACACTGTTCCGGTATAACCGGAAAGCGCCTGCTCTAAGATCTCCTTCGAGGTGATATCCAGATGGTTCGACGGCTCGTCGAGAATCAGAAAATTGGCGTCGGAGAGCATCAGCTTCGCGAGGGAAACCCTTCCGCGCTCCCCGCCGCTCAGATCCCCGATACGCTTAAACACGTCGTCGCCGATAAACAGAAACGCCGCAAGGACACTGCGGATTTTCGTGTGGTTTAGCCCGGGATAATCGTCCGAAATCTCGTCAAACACCGTTTTTTCCATATGAAGCAGTGCATGCTCCTGGTCATAGTAACCGATGTGTACGTTTGACCCGCAGACGACTTTCCCGTCATCCGCCGGAAGCAATCCGTTGATGATTTTCAAAATCGTGGTCTTGCCGGTGCCGTTGTTCCCGATCAGCGCCACACGCTCCCCGCGCCTGATCTCAAAAGACAGACCGGAAAACAGCTGCCTATCCCCGAAAGACTTCCGCAGATTCTCCACGGCAAGCACATCGTTTCCGCTCACCACATTCGGCTCTAACACAAGATGCATATCCGTATTTTCTTCCGTCGGTTTTTCGATGCGCGCAATCTTCTCGAGCATCTTTTCTCTGCTCTCGGCGCGCCGGATGGATTTCTCCCGGTTAAACGAGCGCAGCTTTGCGATGACTTCCTCTTGATGCCGGATTTCCTGCTGCTGGTTATACCATGCTTTCCGCAAATCGTCCCTGACCTTCTCTTTTTTCTTTGCAAAGTCGCTGTAATTTCCCTGATAGACATAGGATTTGTGCTGAAAAATCTCAATCACCTTCGTGACCACCCGGTCCAGAAAATAGCGGTCGTGAGAGACTAAAAGCACCGCCCCTTTATAATTGGAGAGGAACGTCTCAAGCCACCGGATCGACTCCATATCAAGGTGATTGGTCGGCTCATCCAACAGCAGTACCTTCGGCTTTGTCACCAACAGCTTTCCGAGTGCGACACGCGTCTTTTGCCCGCCCGAGAGCTCGCTCATTTTTTTCTGAAATTCTTCCTCGCCAAAACCCAGTCCCTTTAAGACGCCCGTCACCTCACTGCGGTAAGTAACGCCGCCGAGCACTTCAAATTCATGGCTGACTCTGTGATACGTCTCCAGAAGCTCCTCGAGCTTCTCCCCGGCCTGCTCATTCATCCGGGCTTCCATATTCCGAAGGCGCTCCTCCATTTCAAGAATATCGCTGCGGGAACAGAGCACCTCCTCGTAAATCGTCCTGTGTCCCGCCATATCCTGATGCTGTGCCAGGTAACCGACGGTGGCGTCTTTTGCAAGGACCACCTCCCCGGCATCCGCCTGCTCTTCCTGCACAATAATTTTAAGCAGCGTAGACTTGCCGGCACCGTTGATGCCGACAATCGCTGCTTTCTCGTTTTCCTCCACATGAAAATGGATTTCTTTTAAAATCTCGTCGCTCCCGAAGGATTTCGAGATATTCTGACATGCTAAAACCATAATTTTGATTTCCTTAACCGTGACAATTCCCTACAGCATCATCTCCAGTGTCTCCCGAATCGCCCGGATAAATCCTTCGCTGTTTAAGACAACCGGATTCGGATTTGTGGTGATGAGCGCAAGGTCTTTTGTCATTTTACCATCCTCGATGGTCTTCACACAAGCTTTTTCGAGCTTATCCGCAAAATCAGACAGCGCTTTGTTGCCGTCTAACTCGCCGCGCTTGCGCAGTGCACCGGTCCACGCGAAGATCGTCGCCACCGAGTTTGTCGAGGTCTCCTCCCCTGCAAGATGCTTGTAATAATGGCGCTGTACCGTTCCGTGCGCCGCCTCGTACTCGTATTTGCCGTCCGGCGTCACGAGCACGGAGGTCATCATCGCCAGAGAGCCGAACGCGCTCGATACCATGTCGCTCATCACGTCGCCGTCGTAATTCTTGCACGCCCATATATAACCCCCCTCGGATTTCATGACGCGGGCCACCGCATCGTCGATCAGCGTGTAAAAATAAGTGATTCCCGCCTGCTCGAATTTCTCCTTGTACTCCGCATCAAAGATGTCCTGAAAAATATCCTTGAAGGTATGATCATATTTCTTGGAAATCGTGTCCTTTGTCGCAAACCACAGCTCCTGCTTCGTATCTAACGCATAATTAAAACAGCTCCGCGCAAAGCTCTCAATGGAACCGCAGAGATTGTGCTGCCCCTGCACCACGCCCGCCCCGGTAAAATTGTGTATCAGCTCTCTCGTCTCCGTTCCGTCCTCCGCGGTGTATACCAGCTCACATTTCCCTGCTCCCGGAATCTTAAGCTCCGATGCCTTATACACGTCGCCGTAGGCATGACGCGCGATCGTAATCGGCTTCTTCCAGTTTTTCACGCAGGGCTCAATCCCTTTGACGATAATCGGCGCGCGGAACACCGTTCCGTCGAGCATCGCACGGATCGTGCCGTTCGGGCTTTTCCACATTTCTTTTAAGTCGTACTCCTTCACGCGCGCCGCATTCGGCGTGATCGTCGCGCATTTGACTGCCACGCCGTATTTTTTCGTGGCATTCGCGGAATCCACCGTCACCTGATCATCCGTCTCGTTGCGGTATTCGAGTCCGAGATCATAGTACTCGGTGTTCAGCTCGATAAACGGGCACAGCAGTTCATCCTTAATCATTTTCCAGAGAATCCGGGTCATCTCATCCCCGTCCATCTCCACCAGGGGTGTCGTCATTTTAATCTTGTCCATTTTTACCTCCATCGCTTTCCATAATCATTTTACCGAATCATTTACCCTGTTCCTGTTTCCACAAATTTTCCCAGCCGCAGCGATCCATATTGGAAATCGTGTTCATCATGTGCGCATTTGCCAGACACTCCGCGGCCTCTCTGTCACGCTCCCTTAATGCCTCGACAATTTTCCGGTGTTCCGCGTTGCAATTTTGGGCCCGCTCGGGCATCGCCAGCGTGACTTTGCGCACACGCTGTACATAGTGGTGAAAATCCGACAGAATGTGGCGCAGCTGGCTGCTGCCCGAAGCCCGATACAAAATCTCGTGAAAACGGCTGTCTAATTCCACAAGCTGTTCATAATTTCCCTTTGCCGTGTGAAAATCCGACAGATAAATATTTTCCTCAAGCTCGTCTAACTGTTCCTCTGTAATATAACACGCCGCCCACCCGGCGCACAACCCCTCTAATCGGGAACGTATCTCATAAATATCGCGGATATCCTTCGGGGAAATTCCGACCACATAAGCTCCCTTGTTTGGAATGATCGTGACAAGCCCCTCGAGTTCGAGCTGCCTGAGCGCTTCTCTGACCGGCGTCCGGCTCACGCCGAATTCCTCCCCGATGCTTTTTTCTTTCAGCTCCTCTTCCGCCTTATATTTGCCCGAAAGGATATGTTCGCGCAACGCATGAAACACGCGCGAACTGAGCGAATAGTTGTCCTCACCCATTCTGCTTCTCCTCATAATCCAGCGTGATATTCATCTTTGCACAGCACCGTGTGATTTCCTCCACCAGCTCCTGATCGGTCAGAACCGTAACGCGGCCTTCGTCGTACTGCCTGTCAACCCATTCTTTGATGCAGATGACAAGCGCGGTATTCTTATCCACCCAGCGCTCCTTCGGCAGACGATAGTAGCTGTTGATCCAGTGCGCAATCCCGGCCAGCCCCGACGTGTTTGACACCGAAACCAGAGGCGGACGGTTTAAAAACTTTTCCGTGTCGAAAATATTGTAGATCTCTTCATTTTTGAGCAGTCCATCCGCGTGGATGCCCGCTCTTGTCACATTGAAGTTGCTCCCGACAAACGGGGTCCGGGACGGCTGCACATAGCCGAGCTCCCGCTCAAAATACTCCGCAAGCTCCGTGATCACCGCGGTGTCCATCCCGTCTAACGTTCCCTTCAGCTGCGCGTACTCGAAAACCATCGCCTCAAGCGGCGTGTTGCCCGTGCGCTCGCCGATTCCGAACAGCGAGCAGTTGACGCCGCTCGCACCGTAGAGCCAAGCCGTCGTGGAATTGTTGACCGCTTTGTAAAAATCGTTGTGTCCATGCCATTCAATCAGTTCCGACGGCACGCCCGCATGAGTCGTCAGACCGTAGATAATACCCGGAACACTCCTCGGAATCACGGCGCCGGGGAAATTGACGCCGTACCCCATCGTATCGCAGGCGCGGATTTTAATCGGGATCCGGTATTCCTCCATCAGCTTCATCAGCTCTAAGCAGAACGGTATCACAAACCCGTAGATATCAGAGCGTGTGATATCCTCCAGATGGCATCTGGGACTGATTCCCGTCTCAAGGCATTCCCTTATCACGCTCAGATACAGATTCATCACCTCGCGCCTTGTCATCTTCATCTTATAAAAAATATGATAGTCGGAGCAGCTCACCAGAATCCCGGTCTCCCGCAGCCCGATCTCCTTCACCAGCTGAAAATCCTGCTTGCTTGCACGAATCCAGCTCGTCACCTCCGGGAACTGATAGCCGAGCTCCATACACTTATAGACGGCATCGCGGTCCTTTTTGCTGTACAGGAAAAACTCGCTCTGCCGGATCAGTCCCTTCGGTCCGCCCAGCCGGTGCAGATACTCATAGATCTTCACAATCTGTTCCGTGGTGTAGGGCGCTCTCGACTGCTGGCCATCCCGGAACGTGGTGTCCGTAATCCAGATTTCTTCGGGCATATTGTGCGGCACAATACGGTCGTTAAACGCGATCTTCGGTATCTCACTGTACGGAAAAAGATTGTGAAATACATTCGGCTCCTCCACGTCCGCCAGCTGATAAAAATGCTCTTCCAATTGAAGCAGATTTGTTTTTTTGTTTCTGATCACTTCCCTGTCCATCCTCACTGCAGCCTCCCTCTTCTCTGTCCGGTGCGCGCCGGCACATCCGATTTCATATTCCTTCATTATTTTCTGATAAATTTTCGTGTATAATTGTATACAATTATACATCTGCTTGTCAATGAATAAAATATTATGGCCGATATAACTATATGTTATATCGGCCATTGTTGAACCTAAGGACTTTTCGCGAAGCGTACATCCCGTTGTTTTATTCCCTGTTTGATTTTATGACAAACGCTTTTTCGGTATCGCAATATTGCTGATCGTGTCGTCCCCCTTTTCGCGCTGCACCGACTGGTAACCGAAAGCATCAATCGCCTGTCCGGTCGCCGCACATAAACGCTTCCGGACCGCCTCGCTGCGCTCCCGGTACAAAACCGGTTTATCCGCTTTTGTCCAGTCCCGAAAGAATGTACAGCGCAGCCGCAGAATATAGGCTTTCTCCGCCTCCTCGATGCGAACCTTCATGTCATAACGCTTGAGCACGGCCTTGCAGCAGCCGATGCACAGCGTCAGAATATATGATATCTCCCCCAGCTGTTCCGGACTCATCGGCTCCTTACAGTTATTTTTTATCTGAAACGCCTGGCCGTTCATCGGATCATCCCCATACCCGACCAGCAACTGCTCGGCTTTTTCGTAATCGATATACGCCTCTTCCAGATTTGTCTTTACATATTGTCTCACAATCCACGCATACCAGTCGCGGAGCCTTCCGGCCTCCTCGCCGCTCATCACAGTCAGATTCATGTTAAACCCAAGCAGATCGATAAAGACTTTCTCAATGCGGCCGTAATTTTGTGCAGCCGTATTCCACTCCTGCTTTGTCTTGCGGTACTCCTCCCGAATCGCCTTCACCTGCTTACGCATCCGCTCCGCCTTTGCGGCAGACTGCCCCTTGCGCGCGCGCTCCAAAAGCGCATCACCGATCGGCACCAGCAGGTCGTCCGCGAGCCGACACGGTTTTATAATGATTTTGAACACCTTACACTCGTTGATGAAGTCCACGGTCTCACTGATTTTGCGCCCGTCGGCCATCACAATCCGAATCGTCTCCGGAGAAATCATCTCCACGAGCGAAAATAATTCCGCTCCCGTCATCACGGACATCTCCATCGCTCCGATAAACACATCCGGTTTATGATGCTCAAGCACGTCAATCGCCGCTTCCGCCGAAGAAACCAGCTCATATTCAAAATTTTTTTCCACACCGTCTAAAATCGCCCGAATGCTGGCCGCATGAATCTCATCCGGCTCCGCTATCACCACAAAGCTCATATGTATCCTCCGTCCTTACCAGGGTATCGGTTCTGTTTTTTCTATTATCATACCAAATTCCGAAATACACAACAATTTTTTTCTCAAAATATTGTAACACTTATTTCCTCCCCACATAAGATACAGTGTAAGAAAAATATGGAGGATTTCATAATGAGTGATTTAGCTGCAACAAACTGTGGTGGTGGATGTGGATGTAACGAGGGAGGATGCAGTTCTATTATCTGGATTCTCTTGCTGTTATCCTGCTGCAACGGCAACGGTGGTTTCTTCGGCGGCAACAACAACGGATGCGGATGCGGCAACGACTGCCTGTGGATCATCATTCTTCTTTTCTGCTGCGGCGGATGCGGCAATAACAACAGTCTCTTCGGCGGCTGCTGCTAATCTATGCATCAAAAAAGAGCGGCTCTGCCGCTCTTTTTGTATTTGAAGCACTTATCAGTGCTGCTATTCGCGCTGCTATCTGCGCGGTTTTTTCTCCTCCGCCTCGGATTTTCCGTGCTTTCCATAGAGTTTCTCTAACGTGTGGCACTCTTTGGGAACCCTGCGCGTGCGCAGACATTCCTCATCTATCTCATAGACACTGTTATCTTCAATAATCAGCATAAAAAGACCTCCTCCCCCTTATCTTATGCACTCCCGCTCATAAAGTGCCGCACTGCATCATAAACTGAAAGAAAAAAGGTAATTTATGGACAGCACATCAAGTACACCCTTTGACAATATGACGCAGACAAGAGAATTACAAATGTTAAAAACCATGCTCCCTTACATGAAAGAGTCACAAAAAAAACAATTCGCAATATTAATAAAGTATATGGAACTTCAAAACACCATTCAGCTGTTCTCGCAGAACACCGCGGCACTCTCCATGTGTTCCGTGGAGGAGGATCACAACAACGTGCTCTGTATGTTAGAGGATCTGCGGGGGTTCTGTACGGAAAAAGAACAGGAAACGTTAGATATGCTCGCTAATATGTTCTCAATGTTAGAGACCTATGAGACTCTTTTCAGCTGAATGATCAACCGGATCAGGAAGGGATTGTCATGGAAAATAATTTCTGGGGTAATAACCCGCTTTTACAGGGCATGTCGCCCGAAAAACTGCAGTTTCTCGCAAATTTTGCAAGCAGCTCCAAACCGACCGACATCAAGGATATGATGCCGTTTCTGATGGCTACGGCCAATACTGCCAAACAGAACAATATTCAGTTCAACGATATGGAAACGGATCTTCTTGTGAACATTTTAAAACAGAACATGTCGCCCGAAGAAGCCGCAAAGGCCGACAAACTTGTCGCTCTGATGAAGAGCCGCAGAACGCCCTCTCATTGATGCCGCTTCATGGACATTTACAGTAAACGCGGTTATTTCTGTGCTTACTGTAAATGTTCGGCGGCATTTTACCATATGGATGCCGTAGTCACTTCCAGCATCTTATCGAGCGGTGAGGTACTCCTGCCGTTTCCGTCCGTTCCCTCAAAGTATTTCCTGCTTGCCGATTCAAAGATCACATAGACATTATTGTCCGCAATCGCAATCTCCTCCGCACAGGGCGGCATCTCCACCTTTACCGAAGGGCTGTTCGGTTTGTTTTTCAGGGCGAGCAGAGAGTCATATACTTTCAGATAGGACGAGTTCTCCCTCCCGTAGGAAGTACTCAGGTAAACGGCTCCCTTCTCGTCAAAAGCAATCCCCTGTACCTTGCTCGGAATTTCATAGCGGCTCAGTGCCTGCAGCGTATCGCCTGTGGCATTGTAGCTGTATGAGATCATCTCGGAATTAAACAGCTTTGTGTGCGTTGCCACCCAGATTCTGTCCCCGTAACAGGTGATGCAGGACGGCGTATTTTTCAGCGTATATTCGTCCGACACAATCGATGCGTCGACACAGTAACCCGGCGACTGCGCCGCAAGCCGTTTGATATACCCGTAGGGAATCCGCTCCAGCGTCCCGGGCCTTGAGTGACAGATCCAGATATTGCTGCCGTCAAATGCGATACCGCCCAAATGACTGTCCTCCCGCATCGCCAGCGTAAACAGATAGTCGCCGCTCACGCGGTCAAACACCAGCAGCGAGCCCTTTTTTTTGCTGCTCTCGGCGTAGGATGTCATCAAAATCAGCTCCGGGGTAAAGCATAAACCCTGCAGACACTGCTCCTCGCTGCTGATAATATTCTCGAGATAATCCTGCTCTCTCGTGGACGGCATCCCGGGAATCACCACATCCTCCCTGAAATTGTAATTGCAGTCCCGCAGCTGTTTTCGTTTGTCGGAGACCGTTCCGGAGGCCGTGTAGGAATACATTTCGACATTGTAGTGATTATCAATCTCCGCAGTCCACTTCGCATAGAGCGTGATGCACGCCTGTTCATCCCCAACGAAATTCGTATGAGCGCCATACTTTGTATGGCGTGTGATACGCGTAATTTTCTCCGTGTATGCGCAGTCGGTGTACCATCCCGCAAAGTTATAGCCCGCCCGCTGCGGCACCGCAGGTACAAACGGCAGATCCGCTTTCCCGAGGCTGTCCGGATTACACGGGCTGTTCTCCCCGCCGTTCAGCTCGTAGCGGAGCGAAACACGCTCGCTTCCCCTCAGCTCGGACAGACATGCGGTTCCCCCTTCCGGCTCCGCTGCATTAGCCCCGGCCGCCTGCATGGAACCGGCGTGCATCATCCCCGGATCCGTAAAAAGGAGGATTCCCACATATAAAATTACAAAAAATTTTCGGTGTAATTTCATCCTGGAATCCTCCTTTCGCGTTATCAATATTCTGTCTTTGATTTTTCCTTTTTATTCTTCTGTATTTTCAAGCTTGGATGCTCTCGCAGCGATCTCCTTTTCCTGAATATCCGAGGGTGCCTGCTCATATCTTGCAAATTCAAAGGAGAATGTTCCGTTTCCTCCCGTCATCGAACGCAGGTCCGTATTATATCCGTACAGCTCCATATACGGAATGTCTGCCACAATTTCCTGATATCCGTGCTCTGCCGGGTTCATGCCGAGCACGCGGCCGCGGCGCTTATTCAGATCACCCATGATATCTCCGGTGTATTTGTCCGGTACAAGCACCTTTAACGATGCGATCGGCTCGAGCAAAACGGGGGACGCATCCATAAAGCCTTTCTTGAATGCCTGTATCGCCGCCACTTTAAACGCCAGCTCCGAGGAATCCACCGGATGGTAGGAACCGTCGTAGAGCACCGCCTTCACGCCGACAACCGGGTATGCCGCCATCGGCCCCTTTAACACGGCTTCCTGGATTCCCTTTTCAACCGCCGGGAAATAGTTCTTCGGAACAGCTCCGCCCACCACGCACTGATCAAACACATACGCAGTTTCCAGATCGCCGGACGGCTCAAAGGTCATCTTGACATGTCCGTACTGTCCGTGTCCACCGGACTGCTTTTTATATTTGTACTCCACGTCCGCTTTCTTGCGGATGGTCTCCCGGAATGCCACCTTCGGCCTGCTCAGTTCAATCTCAACCTTGTAGCGCTCCGCAAGCTTGCTGACAACCACATCCAGATGCTGATCTCCCATACCGTAGAGGAGTGTCTGTCCGTTTTCGCTGTCATTGACCATCTTAAGCGTCAGATCCTCCGCCATCAGCTTCTGAAGCGCCTGAGAAATCTTATCCTCGTCTCCCTTATTCTTTGCCTTATACCGCTTGTATGTATAGGGTGTGGAGATTGAGGTCCGAATATACAGGATCGGATTCGCTTTTGTGGAGAGCGAGTCGGTCGTCGCCGCCTGGGAAAGCTTCGCCAAAGCACCGATATCTCCGGCATGCAGCTCCTTTACCTCCTCGGTTTTATTTCCACGAATTACATATAATTTACCGATTTTTTCCTCGACGTCCCTGTGATGGTTAAACAGCACGTCATCCGTCTTAAGGACACCGGAATTCACCTTGATCAGGGAATATTTTCCGATAAACGGATCCGCGATTGTCTTCCAGATATACGCCGACTTCGGCTTTGCGAAATCATAATCCGCATTGAACACCTCATTTGTCTTCGCGCTGATACCGGTACAGGAACGTTTCTCCGGGCTCGGGAGATATTTTACAATGTCGACGAGCAGCGTGTATACGCCTCTGGCAAGAATATTCGACCCCATCAGCACCGGGACAATGCTTCCCTCGGATACATTGGCGCGCAGCGTCTGCCGGATCTCGTCCTCAGAGAACTCTTCACCGCCGAAGTAACGGTCCATAAACTCCTCGTTCGTCTCCGCGACAGCCTCCATCAGCGCCTCTCTGCAGATGTCGAGATTTTCCTGTGAGTAGTCCGGCACCTCGGTCTTTTCCACCTCGCCGCTGTCCGTCCAGCGCTTTGCCCGCTGCTGCAATACGTTGACATAGCCCACAAACTGTCCGTCCTCACGAATCGGAAGGTGGAACGGAGCAATTTTGTTTCCGTACATCACCTGCAGATCCGTCACCACCTGGCGGAAACTTGCCTCGTCGATATCCATATCCGTCACAAACACCATGCGGGGCAGTTTGTACCGCTCGCACAGCTCCCACGCCTTGCGCGTGCCGACCTCAATCCCTGCCTTGCCGGACACCACGATAATCGCCGCATCCGCCACGCTGGCCGCTTCCTCGGCCTCGCCGACAAAGTCAAAATATCCCGGTGTGTCAAGAATATTAATCTTCGTATCCCCCCAGATAATCGGAACTACCGAAGTATTAATGGAAAATACGCGCTTCGTCTCCTCCTTATCGTAATCGCTGATTGTATTGCCGTCTTCTACCCGCCCCATGCGGTTGGTCATTCCCGCAAGATTCGCCATCGCCTCAACGAGACTTGTCTTACCTGCGCCCCCGTGTCCCAGTAAAACCACATTACGAATCTTGTCCGTTGTGTAAACATTCATAGTAAAGCCCTCCATGTTCTGTATAGTTTCGTGTATGGTTATATTTTACTAAATATGCGCTTTTATTACAACTTATTTATTCATTTCTACTAATATAAAATGATTATATCACCTATTTATATATATATTATGTATGCGGTCTGAACGTTTTATAGATTTTAATTGCGATCATTTACACAAAATTCACTTTTTATCCATATTTTCCCTCTTTTCCGCGCCGCTTTTTGCGCATTTCAACAATTGAAAAATCTTTCTCTCTTTCTTCGTAACAGTTCAGCCTGCTTTCGCACAGTAATGTGTTGACTTTTGGGGATAAAGTGACTATGATAGGTAGGAATCACCAAGATAAAATATGGAGGATTTTCCATGTCATTTCAGAAAATTGGATTTATCGGGCTTGGCCTTATCGGCGGCTCCATCGCCAAACGCCTCAAAGCCATTCATCCCGGGCTCACCGTCATCGCCACCGCCGGACACGCCGGGACGGTGTCTGCGGCATTTCGGCAGGGACTTATCGCAAACGAGACGCCCTGCGAGATTCGGGACTTCTACGACTGCGACTATATTTTTCTCTGCGCGCCGGTACTCAAAAACATCGAATATCTGCGGCAGCTTCGCGGCAATATAAACGAAAACTGCATTATCACCGATGTCGGGAGCGTCAAGGGTTCCATCCACAGAGAGGTACAAGCGCTCGGCTTAGAGCGCCGGTTTATCGGCGGCCATCCGATGGCAGGCTCCGAGAAAACAGGTCTTTCCAGCGCAAAAGAGTTTCTTCTCGAAAACGCCTACTATATCATCACGCCGACGGAGCAGTCAGACGCGCATGCCGTCGAAGATTTCCGCAAGCTGGTGGCCTCGCTCGGCGCCATACCGCTTGTTCTTGATTACGAGCTGCACGACTATGCGACGGCCGCCATCAGCCATCTTCCCCATGTGATCGCCTACAGCCTCGTCAACCTCGTGCGCGAGTCCGATGACGAAAAGGAGACGATGAAGACGATCGCGGCCGGCGGTTTTAAGGACATTACCCGGATCGCATCCTCCTCGCCCGAAATGTGGGAAAATATCTGTCTGTCAAACAGCGAACCGCTTGTTGCACTCATCGACGCTTTTATCGAGCGCCTGCAGCAGACAAAGACGGACATCACACATGCCGACGGGACGGCATTGATCTCTGCCTTTTCCGCCGCCAGGGATTACCGCGACTCCATCGCTATCAGCCGCAGCGGCGCCCTCAAACAGGTTTATGAGATTTACATCGACCTGATCGACGAGGCCGGCGGAATTGCCACGATCGCGACGATTCTCGCGACAAACAATCTCAGCATCAAGAACATCGGCATCATTCACAACCGCGAATTTGAGGACGGCGTCCTGCGCCTTGAGATGTATGACCGCGAGTCCTTAGATACCTCGATTGCCCTCTTAAAGCGGCATCACTATACAATTTACAAGCGCTGAAACGCATATGAAAAAGACTGCCGCTCCCGTCACGGGCGCAGCAGCCTTTTTCATGATCAGTCATGTTTCAAACGTCATTAAAGATCTGGTAAATATCGATCTTAAGCGCATCGGTGTCCGACATTCCGATAAATTCGCCGCCGTATTTACAGGAGCCGTCGGGAAGCTCCTCGCGGCGCACGATCTCGATCGCGGCATCCACGACTTCCCTCGTCCAGATCTGGATCCGCGCGTCGTAGTATGTGCCGGTCTCGAGCTTCTTTTTCGTCGTAAACCCAATTCCACTGCGAGAGATATCCGTCACCTCCACATGAACGTAACGCAGTGTTGTCACCCCATCCTCGTTAAGGCGCTCAAGTTCCACCGAAACATCCAAATCCAGCCGCTTATGTTTTCTTTTCTCCTCCATAACTCTCTTCTCCCAATTCGTATGCTGCGGATTCCCCGCAGAAACCGTCTCCCCGGTCACTTGATGAGCATCGCATCCCCAAAGCTGAAAAACCGGTATTTTTCCGCGACGGCAGTCTCGTAGGCCGCAAGCACCTGCTCTCTCCCTGCCAGCGCCGCAACAAGCATCACCAGCGTGGATTCCGGCAGATGAAAATTTGTGATCAGCGCGTCGATCACCTTAAAGCGATAGCCCGGATAGATAAAGATCTCCGTCCAGCCGCTTTTCGCGCAGAGCTTTCCGTTCTCGTCCGCAGCAGCCTCCATCGTCCGCGTGCTCGTCGTGCCCACCGCGATCACGCGGTGCCCGCTCTCCTTTGCCCGGTTAATCTTATCCGCGGCGCTCCCGGTAATCTGATAAAATTCCGAGTGCATATGATGGTTTAACACATCGCGCTCCTTGACCGGCCGAAATGTTCCGAGGCCCACATGCAGCGTCACCTCCGCAATCTCCACGCCCATCCCCCGCACCTGATCGAGCAGCTCCGGCGTAAAGTGAAGTCCCGCCGTAGGCGCCGCCGCCGAACCTTCCTGTTTCGCGTAAACCGTCTGATACCGGTTCTTATCCTTAAGCTCATGCGTGATATAAGGCGGCAGGGGCATCTGGCCGAGCTCATCTAAAATCTCCTCGAAAATCCCTTCATAAGAAAATTGAATCAGCCGGTTTCCCTCCTCGACCACATCAAGGATCTCCCCCCGCAAAAGCCCGCCGCCAAAGGAAATTTTCGTGCCCGGCCTGCATTTTTTGCCGGGCCGTACGAGCGTTTCCCAGATATCGTTTTCCATGCGCCGCAAAAGCAGGATCTCAACCTTCGCCTGCGTGTCCTCCTTCTCGCCAAACAGCCGCGCCGGAATCACCTTTGTGTTGTTTAACACCAGACAATCCCCCGGCTTCAGATATGACGTGATATCCTTAAAAACCTTATGCTCCACGGCTCCCGTCTCACGGTCAAGCACCATGAGACGGGAAGACGCGCGGTCCTCCAGCGGATCCTGTGCGATCAGTTCCTCCGGAAGCTCATAATAAAAATCTTTTACATCCATGAATCTCTGTTCCCATGCCTTTCATCTGCGCAGCTCTGCACCCAGCTCCTCTAACGCCTGAATAATCTTTTCCATGGCATTCGTAATGTCCGCATCCTCAAGATTGCGGTCCTTTGCGCGGAATACCAGAGAGTACGCGATGGACTTGTAGCCGTCTTTAATCTGTTCTCCCTCATAGACGTCGAACAGATCATATTTCTCAAGCAGTTTTCCGCCCTTTTTCTCGAATACTTTCTCAATATCACCGGCCAGGATATTCTTCGGAACGACCATCGAAATGTCTCTGGCCGCCGCCGGGAACTTTGCAATCCCCTCATATTTGTGCGCAAATGTGGCGCGCGCTACGATTTCCGGCAGATCGAGAACGGCGATATATACCCGTTCTTTGATTCCGTAACCTGCAGCCACCGTCGGATGCACTTCCCCGAGATACCCGATGACGGTTCCGTCGTAGACGACGTCCGCCTGACGCCCCGGGTGCAGGAACGGTTTTCCGGCATCCGGATTGTACTCCGGCTTTGCGGTCATTCCGACTTTGCATAAAAATTCTTCGATCACGCCCTTCATTGTGTAAAAATCCCCGTCGCCGTACATGCCGAGCGTAAACTGCATGCGTTCCTCGGGGAGCTCCGTCACCGGCACCTGTTTCGGCAGATAGACATTGCCGAGCTCATAAAGGCGCACGTTTTTATTGCGGCGGTTCGCATTTGTCGCGAGGGAGGTCAGCATCCCGTTTAAAGAAATCGTCCTCATAAGCGAGAAATCCTCCCCGAGCGGGTTGCTGATCTCCACGGCGCGGCGCAGCGGCGATTCCTTCGGAATCAGCAGCTTATCAAACACCTTCGGGCTTTCAAACGAGTAGCACATTCCCTGGGAAAATCCGCAGAACTCCGCGATATCGCGCGCCACCGCCTCAATCCGCAGCTTGAAGGAAAGCTTTCCGGTCGTCGCCTCTCCCTTCGGCAGCGTCGTCGGAATTTTGTCATAACCGAAAAACCGCGCGACTTCCTCCGCCAGATCGGCGTCGCACTCCAAATCCTGTCTCCAGGAGGGGATCAGGACTTCGTTTTTGCTCTCGTCATAGCCGAGGTCAAGGCGCCTGAAATATCCGAGCATCTGCTCCGCCGGAATCTCGGTTCCGAGCAGACGGTTGTATTTTTCCGGCTCAAACGGAATATTTCTGCCCTCTTTCACTTTTCCGTACACATCGACGGCACCGCCCACAACCTCGCCGGCGCCGAGCTCCTCGATCAGCTGGCAGGCGCGGTTCATGGCCTCCATCGCGTTATTCGGGTCCAGCCCCTTCTCAAATTTTGAGGAGGCGTCGGTCCGCATGCCGATTTTCTTGCCGGAAAGGCGGATATTCGTCCCGTCAAAGCAGGCCGCTTCAAAGAGCATCGTCGTCACATGATCGGTAATCATGGAGTTCTCACCGCCCATGATACCCGCAATGCCGACCGGCTTTTTGCCGTCGCAGATCATCAGGATGCTGTCGTCTAACATGCGCTCCTGTCCGTCTAAGGTGACGAATTTCTCTCCGGAATCCGCACGGCGCACAATAATCTCTCGGCCCTCAATTGTATCCAGGTCGTACGCATGCATCGGCTGTCCGTATTCTTCCATCACATAATTTGTGATGTCCACAATATTGTTGATCGGACGGATTCCCTGCGCCCGCAGCCTGCGCTGCATCCACTCCGGGGACGGCCCGACTTTGATATTTTTTACCACTCTTGCAGTATATCTTGTGCAGAGATCCGCATCTTTTACCGTGACCTTAATGTAATCGTTTACGTCCTCCCCGTTTCCAGTCTCTTTTACCGCGGGCGGAACAAATTCCAGACCGAAAGTCGCCGCCGCCTCCCTGGCGATGCCAAGCACGGAAAAACAGTCTACCCGGTTTGAGGTAATCTCATACTCCACAACCGTATCGTCGAGTCCCAGATAAGCCACCGCGTCCTCCCCCACCGGCGCGTCTTCCGGAAGAATGTAAAGTCCGTTCTCCGGGGCAAGCGGGAACATCTCTCTCGTCGAGCCCAATTCTTCGATCGAGCACATCATGCCGCAGGATTCCACCCCCCGCAGCTTTCCCTTTTTGATTTTGATGCCTCCCTCGGTTCTGCTTCCGTCATGGCCGCCGGCCACGCGTCCTCCGTCTAACACCACCGGCACTTTGCAGCCCTCGGTCACATTCGGCGCGCCCGTCACGATCTGAAGGGACTCCCCTCCGATATTTACCTGACAGACCACCAGCTTATCCGCATCCGGATGCCGCTCAATCTTTGTCACCTGCCCGATCACGATTTTCTCGAGATCGGCGTCTAAACACGCGTAATTTTCTACCTTCGAACCGGACAGCGTCATCGCGTCCATATATTCCCGGGGTGTAACGGCAAGCCCCGGCACCAGATCTTTCACCCATTTTAATGATGTCTGCATATTTACCTCCATGCGCACACGTTTTTTGTGCATTTCAAGTTTGTGCGTGTGCGCACAAACTTGGGATTGAAAATTTTAATTTTCAATCTTTCGCCTCTCTTACACGGACTAAAACTGTTCCAGGAATCTCTGGTCATTCTCATATAAAAGCCGCATATCGTCAATTTCGTATTTGAGCAGTGCAATCCGCTCCAAGCCCATACCGAACGCAAATCCGCTGTATTCCTCCGGGTCGATGCCGCTCATCCGAAGAACCTTCGGATGAACCATGCCACAGCCCAATATCTCAATCCAGCCCTCGCCTTTGCAGAAACGGCAGCCCTTTCCGCCGCATTTAAAGCAGGTCACATCCATCTCCGCCGACGGCTCGGTAAACGGGAAATGGTGCGGGCGGAATTTCACCTTCGTGTCCTCGCCGAAAAGCTCGCGCGCAACCTCCGCTAAGGTTCCTTTTAAATCCGCAAATGTGATATGCTTATCGACCACAAGGCCTTCCACCTGATGGAAGGAAGGCGAGTGCGTCGCATCCACATCGTCCGAGCGGAATACCCGGCCCGGTGCAATCATACGGATTGGGAGCTTTCCCTTTTCCATCTCACGGACCTGCACCGGGGACGTCTGCGTGCGGAGCACAATCTTATCATTAATGTAGAACGTGTCCTGCTCGTCCTTTGCCGGGTGGTTCGCCGGAATGTTAAGCGCCTCGAAATTGTAGTAGTCATACTCCACCTCAGGACCCTCGACCACCTCATAGCCCATTCCGGTAAAGATACGCTCAACCTCCTCCAATGCGATGGTATTCGGATGACGGTGCCCGACGCTGTTCTTTTTCGCCGGGAGCGTAACGTCTATGACTTCACGTTTTAACCTTAACTCCAGTTCCGCCGCCTCAAGCTTCCCCTTCGTCTCCTCAAGCATTTTCTCAATGCTCTCTCTCGTCTCGTTTACCAGCTGCCCCACAAGCGGCCGCTCCTCCGGGCTCACATCCTTCATGCTCTTTAACAGCGCCGTGAGTTCCCCCTTCTTCCCGAGTATCGAAACCCGGACATCATTTAACCGATTCAAATCACCGGATGCCTCAATCTGCCGCATCGCCTCGTCCTTGATTTTCTGTAGCTTCTCCTTCATGTCAGACTCCTTTTCTTAAATTTGGAAATGAAATATGCGTCTGCCGCACACCCTGCACGCACAAAAAAACGCGGGCTCATCCGTCCAGGGACGAATGAATCCGCGGTACCACCCTGTTTCTTTTCATGTGCCGCACAATGCCTCAAGATTGATTGCAGACACACCAAAAAGCGCTTCGCATGCGTAACGTGCATAAACGTCACCCGCTACTCTTTGTTCACGGGTGCGGCTCCTGTGCGAACTTCAAACACTGTCCGATTCTTAAGCAGGCTTGCAGCCGACGGCCCGCTCTCTCTGAAAGAAGTACAGCGCTCTACTGATACCAGAAACGGTACCCGGAATTGCTTCCGTACACATTCACTGCCTTTGCTGTTTTTAAAACTCTGTATCCGATTTTAGCACAGAGTGTTCCGGAATTCAAGTTTTTTGTAAAAACCCGTTTTTTTCAAAAATCTGTTTTTTCAAAA
The DNA here is from genome assembly GCA_021770345.1 of Lachnospiraceae bacterium. Lineage (GTDB taxonomy): Bacteria > Bacillota > Clostridia > Lachnospirales > Lachnospiraceae > Roseburia. The sequence goes on from JAETRD010000003.1 coordinate 141,551, forward strand.
ACCGCCCGTTTTTCCTCATTTTCTGTGCCGATGCACAAATTCCCGCATCTGTCTGTTAAACACCACATTGACCTCCACCGACAGCATCATGATATACATGCAGAAATAAACCCAGAGCATGACAAGCGCGATCGTCGTCAGGCTTCCGTACATCGAAAAGCCGTTGAAATAATCCACATAAACAGACAGCCCGAACGAAAATACATACCATGCCACACTGCAGATCAGCGCGCCCGGCAGCTGGCTTTTTAAGCTCAGTTTCCGGTTTGGCAGCGCCTTAAATACGATATCGAAAAACAGCGTCAATATCGCCAGCATCCAGAGCCCCCGGAAATGATTCAAAAGCTCCGAGATTTCCGCGAGAAACGGTATATTTTCCGCAGCCAGCGCGTGCAGGGAATTGCCGAACACAAGCACGACAAGAACAAATACGATGGCCACGAGAAATACAACCGTATAGATCACCGCCCAAAAGCGGAGCACAAACCAGTTCCTCGTCTCCTCAAGGCCGTTGACCGCATTCAGTCCGTCCGCCATACAGTGAATGCCTTTGGATGCCGACCAGACGGCTGCCACTGCCGTCACGGAGATGATTCCCGTGGACCGGTGATACACCTCGTCGATAACCGACACCAGAAACGGGGATATGTATTCCGGCATCCACTGCCGGATAAAATTTAAGATAACTCCCTCCGTGATGGCGGTATAGCGCAGCAGCGAAAAAAATACCATCAGAAACGGAATGGCTGAGAGGATAATAAAAAAGGCCGTCTGCGCGGAATACGCGTTGATTTTATCCTGCTTACACTTATCTAAGAAGTGTATTACGTTACAAATTATCTTTTTCACCATGTGTCATCCTCTCATTTGCTTTCCGTGCTGCCCATATTCTCTATCGTGACGTCCTTGTAAAAATACTGCAGAATCTCGTCGTAAGTCATTCCCGCCTTCGCCATGCCGTTCGCCGCATTCTGGCTCATTCCGAGCCCGTGCCCGTAACCGCCGCCCTGCAGCAGAAGCGTGCCGTCCTCCTCCGGTATAATCGCGCAGAATGCGCTCGGCAAAAGGGTGATATCCGCACTCTCGGAGGCGTCCGCATAGACAATCTTTTCGACAAGAGCCCCTAAGATCTTCCGAATATTATATTCGGTCTTTACCAGAACCATGCCGTTCTCGTAGTCCAGCTGAAGCGTCAGAAGACAGCCCGACGCGCTCCGTTCCTTCGCCGTAAGCCCCGTCAGTTTTCCGAGTTTCTCCGGCGATTCCTCCTCCGTTTTTCCGTCCTTTTTATAATAACAGATATTCTGCGGCGAAACGGCATGGCGCTCCGCAAGAATCCGGCTGAGCGTCTCCTCTTTATCCCTGTAATCCGCGGCGGCAAACCAGCGGTAATATTTGATATCACTGTCATAGCCCTCCGCCGGGCTGCTGATATAGGCGCGGAAATCCTCCTCGACCGACAGATCCCCCTCACACGCCCTGGCATTCAGGCAGGCGGCCTTCAGATAGCCGTAGGTTCCGTCATTCTCCACATTCCAGATTTCAGCCGTATCCGTATATCCCATCGATGTCGAAAAATAGTAGGCCTCGATCACCTCTCCCCGGTAGGTCAGCACCTGACCTGCCGTATCATAGACCGCCGCGCGGCTTTCCTCTGTGGCTCCCGTTTTATTGTACACCTGATAGGAGGTGCTGTCATCAATGTGTGCACCGTACTTTGCCAAATCCGCCCGCAGAAGCTGGATATACGCATAGCTTCTCGCGCAGACCGCCTGTGCCTTAAGCGCCTCCGGCGCGTAGCTTGACGGCATTTCACTCGGCACCACCGCGGCCAGATACTGCTCGAGAGGCAGCTCATTGACCAGCGTGTAGCCCTCCTCGCAGCGCCGCACTTCCATTCTGCCTGCGTAGCCGGCGGAGACAGGCGTTCCGTCCGCACCGCAGATATAGATAACGCCTGCGTTTTCCTCACAGGAGAGTACCAGCGTCTTTTGCGCCGCTTCCCCGTCTCCCGACGTGTAATCCGCGGCATTTACAACGGTCCCCGCCGGAATCGTCTCCTTTGTGTCACCGCAGGTCAGCTGCATCTCTGCATCACTCTTTAAAAATACCTCCTGACGGAATTTCTCTCCTCCCGCCAAAAGCAGTACACGGATATTCTCTATGCTTGCGGGCTGACGAATCAAAATCGCGCACACCTCGCCGTCCCCCGTGATATATTCCACCTCCATATTGCCGAGGATGACATCCGACAGCGATTTCTCGACCGCCTCCCCGTACGTCTGGTAGACCGGAATATCCCCGGTGTGAGCGATCTTCCCGTAGGCCTCGATCTCGATCGTCTCCTCGTCATAGGACAGAAGGCCTCCCGTGATTGCCTCCTGCTTAAGCCGCAGCGCAACGATCTCCCGCTCCCTTATGATCACGTCGCAGACTCCCGGCGCGACATTTTCGACCGCCGCGGTAAGTTCCTTCCGATAGGATGCGCCCCCGTACAAAAATGTGATCCCGTCCTCCGACGCCTCTTTCAAATAGACATTCGCAACGGCTTCCTCCCCGTCGCTCACGGACGCAATCCCTAAGCATTCGCCCTCTCTTTCATAAATCTCGTAGGCGGCCCAGACTTCAAAGTATGTAAGAGGCAGCCGGGTATCATAATCTCCCTGATTCGTGATGAGGACATTCTGCTCGCTGCCCTCCATCGTATCAAGCACCAGAAACGTTTCCCGGCTCACCTGTGCTTCCATATCCACATAATCGAGAATCTGACCGTAGATCTCATTCCACTGCGCCCTGGAGACACGCATGCCGACTCCCTGCGGTATTGCAATGTAATCCGTAAGTCCGAGCTTCTCAAGCAGACTGCGAAGGCCCGACTTTGTGAGATACGGACCGCTTTCTTCCAATAGCCATCCCTCCCAGTCCTCGCCGCTGTAAGAACCAAAATTCAGCTCCGCCGCGATCTCTGTCGTCTCCACCTGATTTTCGCTGTATATCCCCGGGCTTTTCCGACTCCCGGGCCGTGTCAGAAAGAAAAAAAGCATTCCCGCCGCGATCAGAAACACAATCCACATTACTATCTTTTTTGCCGCTCTTCTGCTCATATTCATCCTCAGACAATCTCTTCATTTTAATTTCAATAAGGCAAAAAATGAAGCTGCTTCTATTGCAAAGCAGCTTCCCTTATCTACCGTATCTTAATCTGTTCTTTTGTGCCTCGTTATCTTTTGTAAAATGCCGTCTTCCGTAAAAGAATATCTTTTGCAAAATGTCGTCTTTTGTAAAATGCCGTCTTTTGTAGCTTAAGATTTTCTCCAGGGTACTCTGATAAAAATCCTTGGTGATAACCCAAAATGCCGTTTCCTACGTTTTTGACGCCTAGCCAAAGCTAGGTGGGTGACCGCATGTCGGTTTCTGTCTTCCACTGCTCGCGCACCGAAGTGCTGGTGGCCTGACATCTGCCTTCAGATATAGGAATCCCATAAACGTAAATGTAGGTTCAAAAATGTAGGGTGTCGCACATCCCAGGCTTTTTGCTCTTTTTGATAGTCTTATTATACTTTAATATGCCCTGTTTCGCAACCATTAATTAGTGGCAATTTCTATCCGAATTTCTATTAATTGTTATTATTGATTGAAACGAAAAACCGTTTCACTGTGTTCCGCGGCACCGTTATCCATGTATTCGAGTATTTCCCTGTACTCGGTCAGAATCCCGTTTTCGTCAATCACATAATGTCTGCTTTCCCCGATAAAGCGAATATTTTGATGAAATTCGTTTAATTCCCGCTGCGCATCTGTCAGTTCATCGGAAATCCCCTGTTCCTCCATGGCTTTCACGGCATCCTCGCCCGCCTGCCGGATATCAGACTCTCTCTGCCGGAGCGCGGCATCATTGAGGGTGATTTCTATCCGGACCGTGCCGTCTGTCTCGTTCCATTCACCGTTTACCTTCCAGTATGACATGCCGTTTTCCCTACGGTTTTCAGATACCGGAACTCCGTCTACAGACATAATATAGGTGTAATCTCCCGTATTCCGGTTCATTTCGACAACATGTCCGATGCTTCCCGTACCGTTCTCATTTGTTATCTCGGTGACATATTCATAACTCAGCGTCTCGACATCTCCCAGCCGCTCCAAACCGCTTTCAATCTCCTCAAATGCCGTCTCTGTCTCAGAGGCACAGGCCGCTGTCCCGAAACACAAAATAAAAACCAAAACGACAGACAGTTGTTTTTTCATATATTTTCCTCAAAAAATGACAAACCCGCAAAACAACGGATGCCATGTTTTGCGAGCCATCCTTATGTCAAACAACGAGCCGCACGCTTCGCGAACAGCCCTTATGTTCAAAAAGAACCCCCGCACGGTCTGTTCCACGAACAGAACCGCGCAGGGTTCCTCTTTACTTTATTTCAATTTAACTTCAAAATACGGCTCTCCGCTCTTACAGGGAAGCAGCCTCATCTACAAGCTTCTTCAATGCCTCAAGCGCTTCGTCCGGAAGCTTGTCGTAACCGTCTTTCTTGGTCGCGAAGCCTTCCACAGCGTCCACACGGCTCTGCATTGCATTCTTCAATGCCTCAACATACGCTTTGTCGCTTAAGTCCGGCGTGAAATCGGCGGTCTTTCCGGACCAGTCGCTCATAATCTCGATATCCTCAAACGGTCCCCACTTCTCGAAGTTCGCTTTGCCCTCGACAATCGTCTCAAGGATTCCGAGCGTATCCGCCGGTTTGCATTTGGTTCCCATGAAATCACCGGTGTTTACGATGTAGCACGCCACGTTCTTCTCCTCAACCAGCTTCTTGAACTTCTCGTAGTCGTTTACCAGCGGATAAGTCCGGAACGGATTTGCGTAAGGAACGATTCTCAGTGCGTTAAGGTCGGTACCTGCGGCAACACGCTCCGCGGTGGATGTCTTTGTCGCAAGCGTCGCGCCCATCACGGATGCAAGCGCGGAACCTTTTAATTTGATTACCGGCGGGATCACCGGATCTTTCATAATCCAGAAGATTGCATTTACCGGTGCGTCAATCTTGTCGACACGGTTCGGAGACCATAATTTGGACTTGATCGCACGTCCGTTTCCGTTGCGGATATCCTCCGTCACGAGCTGAATCTTTCCGTTCTCGTCTAAGGTTGCGGAGCAGTTCTGCGCGGATAACAGGTACTCGTTGTCCGGGCAGCCGGTCGGGTAATCCGCAGTCTTGTCAAAGTAGGTCGGCTCTAATGCGATGGATGCACAGGTATCGGTGTTGATGATAAATGCGTCGTCATGAAGCACTTTGATACCGCCGAATGCGTCATACTTGCCGCCGTGCTTCGCATGGGTCAGCGTGGATTTTCCGGAACCGGACAAACCGTAAACGGATGCAACGAACTTCTGTCCGCCCTCAAGAGAGTACTCTTTCTGTCCGCCGTGGCAGGATGCATAACCGTTTCTGTTTGCAAGTGCCCATGCCATCGTTAAGGTACCCTTCTTGTGCTCACCGAAATATCTCATACCGAGAATCGCCGCACAGTTCTGGTTCGTGTCGAAATAGCACAGCGTCAGCGGATCGCTCAGGCAGCTGTAATCAACGTCCGGCGCATCGTGCGGAGCCCACTGCGGATCGGAGAAAATATAGATGTCCGGCTCTTTGCCGTCGGCGATCGGTTTGGAATTCTTGTACATCTTCACATACTCATCGGACATGTACTGGAAGTTCAGCATCCAGTTGTAGAGGATATTCTCCTCGCCTTCCGGGATTAACAGATGTGCCTTTGCCATAAACTCCGGATCCAGACCGATGTAACACTCCGCATGATACAGTGTTTTCCATCTGGTCTCATAGACAGCATCCATAACCACCTTGTCGAGCTTCGCATCGTCAACACCCGGCTCGCCCTTGATGCGGCGTGCGGCTGCGTAACGTCCCGTCACCGCACCGTCATTAAACAGAAGTACCTTTGCGTCCTTCTCCAGACCAAAGGTCTCGCCGTCCTTGATCGGCATGTCGGTAACAATTGTTCCCGGTGAATTCTTGGCTAATTCATAAGCCTCTTTTAATGTGTTTACCTTTACGACATTGTTGCCGTAAAAGGCAGCCTCGATAATGGAACGTGTCTTGGAAAATCCGACTTTTCCCGCTCCAATCTCGTTAATTGGGTAATACGCTTTTGTTGACATGTAGAATTCCTCCTTTAATTGAAACTAAATAATTAGCAAATTCAAAAATTCCGCTACTTTAGATAATACACTATGTGATTTTTTTGTCAATTAAAATTCTATAAATTTTGCGCGGCATCGTAACAATTCAGCCGGACAGGCGAAACTGCTACGCGGCATCCTCTTTTATTCCGGCCGCTGCCCCTTTTCCAGATCGGTGACGGTAAATGCTCCCGGAAGAATTTCGTCCATCGTAAATTCCCGAATCTCTTTTTCGTTTTTTACGAGATAAATCTTAAAGTCCTTCGAGCTGCAGAACTCCGCCATCACCTGCCTGCACACGCCGCAGGGATAGAGGTAATCGTCGGCATCACCGGTGATGGCAATCGCCGTAAACTCTTTCTCCCCTTCGGACACCGCCTTAAAAAAGGCCGTACGCTCCGCACAGTTCGTCGGGGTAAAGGCCGCATTTTCTATGTTGCAACCGCTGTATATCTTTCCGCTCGCCGCAAGAAGCGCCGCCCCGACCCTGAAATGTGAATAGGGAACATAAGCCCTCTCCTTCGCTGCGATTGCCGTCTTTGCCAGTTCCATTTTATCTGTCTCCATATTTACCTCCATGCGCACACGCATTTTGTGCATTTCAAGTTTGTGCGTGTGCGCACAAACTTGAAATTGAAAATTTTAATTTTCAATCTTGTCTCCCTTCTCCAGACCAGGCGAATTTCCGAAACACATATATTATACACCTTTTCCTTCCTCTCCGCAAACGCAATTCCCGCTCTGTCCCTGTCATATATCACAATTGAAAAACGGCTCTGATTTTTGTATAATAATAACGTACATACAGACAGACAGAAAGGGGGAAACATCTCATGGAAACTATCGTAACTATCGCTTTTTTCGTACTTGCAGGGATTGCCATCGTCTCGGCTGTATTAAAAAACAAGAAAAAGTAAGAAACTCGTTCTGATGACCGGGCCGGGGACTCCGACATGAGTTTTTGGCCCTCTCTTCTTTATTTATATATGGGAACGGCGTCTGCCTCCGCTTCTCTTTATCGCGATTTTCATGGTACTTATTCTCTAATTCATGAATATTTTATATCCATTTTTTTAAATTTTGATTAAATGAAATGCAACTTTATTGTATGAAAGTCCGCACATATGCTATCATTATAAAAGCGACAACGACAAAGGAGGGTTTACTATGACAACAAATCAATACTGTGAAATCACCCATGAGCTTGAATGTCTGGCAGCCAAAAGCGCACAGTGTGCGCAGATTGACCCCGATTTATATACAAAATACGATGTCAAACGTGGTTTGCGTGATTTAAGCGGAAAAGGCGTCCTGGTAGGGCTGACCGAGATTTCCGAAGTCTGTTCCACAAAAGAGGTAAACGGCGAGCGCGTCCCTGCGGACGGAGAATTGTTCTACCGCGGCTACAATGTCAGAGACCTGATCGCGGGCATCGACGAAACAAGCCATTTCGGCTTTGAGGAGTGTACATATCTTCTTCTGTTTGGCGAACTTCCGACCAGACAGCAGCTTGCCGACTTCACAAAAATGCTCGGCGAGTACCGGACTCTGCCCACCAGTTTTGTGCGCGATATCATTATGAAAGCCCCGAGCAAGGATATGATGAATACCCTGGCGCGCAGTGTGCTGACCCTGTACTCCTACGACGACATGGCGGACGACGTCTCCCTGCCGAACGTTCTGCGTCAGTGCCTGCAGCTGATCAGCCTGTTCCCGCTGCTCTCCGTATATGGTTATCAGGCCTACAAACACTATCACGACGGAGCCAGCCTGTTTATCCATTCTCCGAAACCGGAGTATTCCACAGCCGAAAATATTCTTCACATTTTAAGGCCGGACAGCAAGTTCACACCGCTCGAGGCAAAGCTTTTGGATATTGCGCTGATTCTTCACATGGAGCACGGAGGCGGAAACAACTCTTCCTTTACGACGCATCTCGTATCGTCCTCGGGGACTGACACTTATTCCACTATCGCCGCTTCGCTGGGCTCCCTCAAGGGTCCAAAGCACGGCGGAGCTAACATCAAAGTCGTAAAAATGTTCGACGACATGAAGGCACACCTGACTGATTGGAGTGACGAGGAGGCAATCGCGCGCTATCTGACCGCCCTTTTGCACAAGGAAGCATTCGACCGCGCCGGATTGATTTACGGTATGGGTCATGCAGTCTACTCCCTCTCCGATCCCAGAGCGAAAATTTTCCGCTCTTTTGTGGAACGCCTGTCCGCAGAGAAAGGCTGTGAAAAAGAATTTGCCCTCTACTCCACCGTAGAGCGGCTTGCTCCCGAGATCATCGCCAAAGAACGCAAGATTTACAAAGGCGTAAGCCCGAATGTCGATTTCTTCAGCGGTTTTGCCTACAGCATGTTAGACCTTCCCGCAGAGCTCTATACCCCTATCTTCGCCATTGCAAGGATTTCCGGCTGGAGCGCTCATCGTCTTGAAGAAATCACCGGCAACGGAAAGATCATGCGTCCCGCTTATATGAATGTAAAGGAACGCCGTTCCTACATTCCTGTTGACGAACGCTGAAACATATGCGCCGCCCCCCCCCATGCAGAGGAAGTATGCCGCTAAGACGGCGCTGGGGGCGCAAATCGAGTAGGGGGGGGAGAAGCTCTCCCCCCCCTACTCGATTTGAGAACAGGTGCCGTTCACCAGGCGCAAAGCCCGCTGTTCGATCACCGGAAGCTCAAACCAGAAGCTCGAACCGCTGCCCTCCCTGCTCTCAACGCCGTAGGCGGCCCCGTGCAGTTCGAGAATATTTTTTACGATGGAAAGCCCGAGACCGGTGCCCATCACGGCTCTGCGGTGTTCCCTGTCTACTTTATAATAGCGGTCCCACACATACGGCAGCGCCTCTGCGGCAATGCCCGCCCCATTATCCCTCACCTCTATGCGGACCTTCCCGTCATGCTCCGTCTGGATAACCGTGACCGACTTATCTTCCCCGGCATAATTAACCGCATTGTTCACCAGATTATAGATCACCTGAAACAGCTTGTATTCGTCTGCCTCCACCAGAACTTTCCGCCCGTAGATAAACGTAATCGTGTATCCGTCACGCTCCGTCAGCTTGTTATACCGGTCAAACACCGACTCTATGCTCTCCGTCAGGTTATAAACCGTCACATGTTTCTCCGATGCTCCCGCCTGAAGCTTCGAGAGCGCGAGCATATCATTTACCAGATTTGTCAGCCGCTCCGCCTCGTCGATGACAACCTGAATATTCTCCGGCGTATTCTCCCCAGGCAAATCCCGCATCACCTCCGCATAGGCAATAATCATTGTCAGCGGCGTGCGCAGATCATGCGACACGTTTGCAATCAGTTCCCTGCGCAGATGTTCGTTTTTGTCCAGCTCCGCAGCCGTGCGGTTCAGCGTATCGGCAAGTTCCGCCACCTCTCTGTAATCTTTCCCCTCAAATTGAACTTTCAGATTTCCTGCGGCCATCTCCTTGGCCGACTCGTTCATGTGAATCAGCGATTTCGAGACCTGTCTTGAAATCAGGAACGCAATTCCGAACGAAAGCAGGATCATAATTGCGGTAATCCAGAACAATTCGATCCGCAGCGTGTGGACCGTGGCATCTACCGGCGTCAGCTGGGTATTTACCATCAAAATCAGATCCCCTCTTTTCGTCGGAACGATATTGACATATATGACACTCTCGACCTGCTCCTGTCCCCAGTTCTGCATAAGCCCGTCTCTCTCGTCCGGTACATGCATTCCTCCGGATTCGCCCGCCGGCCGCAATATTTCCTCCGTTCCGGCCACATCTGCCGACAGCAAATCCTCCGCTGTCTTTCGCCCGTTCTCCGGCAGCAGCCAAAGTTCCTGTTTCCGATCCAGCAGAAGCTTGTTAAGTCCTCCCTGAAACTCCACCTTTGCAAAACCACCGCCCGCAAGCGCCTGTTTATAAAACCACTCCGCCTGTTCCGGCGGCATCGTCTCAAGCCTTGAATTCGGAATGTATTCCGCACTGTATACGGTTTCTCCCTCTGTGTCCGTCACAAACACCGTCATATTGCGGGCGGCCGCCAACGCGTCAATCTGCTCCTCTGCGCCTGCCGTCCCGTCTGTCAATACCTTTGTGATCTTCGCAATAAGGTTCTGGGCTTCTCTCGTCTTGATTCTTTTATAGAACGTATCCAGATAGCAGATTTGAAGCAGCCACAGAATCACAAGCAAAATTCCCGTAAATATCAGAAGATAAAGGAAGATTTTCCATTTGATACTTATCTTTTCATGCTTCAAACCGGTATCCCACCCCTCTTAATGTCACCAGAAATCTGCGGTATTCTCCCAGACGGCTGCGCAGCAGCTTGATATGGGTATCCAACGTGCGTTCGTCCCCATAATAATCATAGCCCCAGACCTCCGTGATCAGCCGTTCCCGTTCCAGTGCAATATTGCGGTTGCGCACCAGGTAAAACAGCAGATCATACTCTTTCGGGGAGAGTTCCGCCCGCGTCCCGTCTACCGTAACCGTTCTGCCCGTAAAATCAATACACAGACCCTCCGTCCGGAAAATATCGTGCTCCGTCTCTGCCGTCCCTCTTGCGCCGTTCCGGTCTGTCACCACTTTTACGCGCATCATCAGCTCCTTCGGAGAAAACGGCTTTACCACATAGTCGTCGATTCCCAGCTCAAACCCATGAAGTCTGTCATATTCCTCTCCTCTGGCCGACAGCATGATGACCGGGATGTCCTTTTGCTTTTTTATCTCTCTGCAAGCTGAAAACCCGTCCAGCTCCGGCATCATCACATCGAGGATGATCACGTCAAAATCCTCTTTTCGGCACAGCATGACAGCTTCCATCCCGTCTCCCGCCTCCGTGATGCTGTAACCTTCAAACTCTCCGTATTTTCGTATAATCGCGCGGATTTTTTCCTCATCGTCAACCACCAGAATTTTTTTCATCGACCGCATCCCCCTGTTCTTGTGCATCATAACGGCAAAATGTGACGCCTGTGTGAAAGTCTGATGAAATTTCTCCAAAAATTACAGATAAAATTCCCTTGCCGTCTTCAGCGCATGCATAAACCAGACAAACGCCGCAACAAACGCCGCCATCTCCGCATACGGGAATAATTCCGCAGACAGCACGAAGTCATTTACAAGGCCGAGCGCACCCAAAACAACCATGCCCCCTCCAAACACCGCTTCCCGCCAGTAGATGAAGCGGATAAACGCGTCCTTATCCCGGCACCCTGCGATTTCCTCCGGCGTAAGCACCACCGGACTGATTTCCCCCGTCTTTTTCATCTGCAGTCCCGCTGCCGCCATGTATATGCCAAATACCGCAATAATTCCGTTCAAAATCGTCATCACATCCATATTTACACTCCTTTGTCCTTCTTTTCTGCTCTCTCTATTATATACGCTCCCGCTCATTCCTGCAACGAACTACGCCAACGGCTCCCCCGGATTCGGGATTCGGTCAGATTCTCCATATTTTTCACTAAATATTAATTGAACTATTTTTTTACTTAGTGTAAAATAGTAATATCAATAAATTTAGGACAAGGGAGATAGTTGTAATGCAAAAGGATGTTAAAATATTGGTCGGCGATGATTCTATTCTTGCACGAAAGCAGCTCAAAGACATTATCACAACCCGTTGTGATATAAACCCGATCTTCTTTGAGGCTTCAAACGGACAGGAAGCTGTCGATTTATATAAAAAGGAATCTCCGGATCTGGTATTCCTTGATATAGTAATGCCCGTAAAAGACGGCAATGCTGCGGTGCGTGAGATTATGGAATACGACAGCAACGCGAAAATTATCATTGCTTCCTCTGTCGGAACCCAATCTCAGCTGAAGGCCGCAATTGAGGCCGGCGCCAAAGATTTTATACAAAAGCCGCTCAATGCGGAACAGGTTTGCCGCATTTTTACTTCGAGGATTGAAGGGAGATAGTATATGTACGCTCAGTTTTTCGGCAATTACTTATTATCACGGGGTATCGTTACCAAAGACCAGTTGATTCGTGCGATGCAGGAAAAGTCTTCCGCACATATCAAAATCGGCACGCTTGCAATTCATGCCGGTTACATGACCGCAAACGAAGTCGACCGCGTCATTATCTTACAGACGCATCAGGATAAGCGTTTCGGTGAGCTTGCCATCAGTGAGGGATATCTCACCGAGCAGCAGGTGACCGAGCTTCTGCGTGCCCAGACCCCTGATTTTCTTCTTCTTGGGCAGTTTCTGGTTGACGACGGAATCTTCACGATTGACGAATTTCAGAATATTATTATCGACTATCAGTCCGAGAGCGAAATTGACGACTTTAGTTATTCCGACGAAACCATTGACCAGATCGACCATATGATCGAGAACTTCTTTGTATTGACCGAACGCGCACTCTCCTCCAACGAAGTTTCCTTCATAAAATTATTGATCAACAATCTGATTCGCTTTATCGGTGACGACTATACACCGGTATCGCCCAGCCCCTGCCGGGAATATCCGACAACCTTCTGCGTATCTCAGCAGCTTATCGGCAGTTTTTCCGTGCGCACTTATATCGACATGCCAGAGGACGCCTGTATTGAGTTTGCTTCCCGCTATGTCGGCGAACCGTTCTATGAGTTTGACGAGTATGTACGCGCTTCCCTAAATGATTTTCTGAATTTACATAACGGAATTTTCAGCGTAAATATGTCAAATGAATGTTCCATCGAACTGGAGCTGGCTCCCCCGGTAACGGAGACGGACGAACTGCTGACATTTGAAAAGGAGACTTATCTGCTGCCCATTGTCTATCCTTTTGGAATGATTCATTTTATCTTTGAGGTTATCAACATATAAAAAAAACCGGCTTACGCCGGTTTTTTTTAACATAAGGGCTATTGCCCGTTGTTTTCATAAGGGCTATTGCCCGTTGTTTTCATAAGGGCTATTGCCCGTTGTTTTCATAAGGGCTATTGCCCGTTGTTTTCATAAGGGCTATTGCCCGTTGTTTTACATCTTTAAAAACTTCTTTACCACAGACGGCATCTCCCCCACCTCACATACCGTATCATGGAGCACCGGTGCCGTGCGGATCTCCTCGATCGCCTGCGGTACCTTTACGTTTCCGATCCTGCTAAGCGCATCCACCAGTTCAAAATCCGTCATGCTGCTGTATTTTTCGTCAATCGCCTCCATCACGCTTCTGGTAAACTTAAACGGACTTGCCGTAGATGCGATCACGGTCTTTGTCTCCGTATCTCCCGTCCCGGCCTTGTATTTGTGATAGACGCCCGACGCGACTGCCGTATGCGTGTCAATCACATATCCGGTCTTCTCGTATAAGCTGCGGATGACTTCTGCCGTCTCTTTCTCATCGGTATAATTCCCGTAGAAATCCTGCAGACCGGCCCGCATCTGTTCCGTGATCTCATAGCACCCCTGCGTGTTCAGGCTCTTCATCAGATCCGCATTTTTCGACGCATCATTTCCGGCAATCCGGTAAATCAGCCGTTCGAGATTGCTGGAAATCAGAATATCCATCGACGGAGAACTCGTCAGAACAAATTCCCGGTTTTTATCATAGGTGCCGGTGGCAAAGAAATCATACAGCACTTTGTTTTCATTGGAAGCACAAATTAATTTTGCAATCGGGAGTCCCATATTTTTGGCATAAAAGGCCGCGAGTATATTTCCGAAGTTTCCGGTCGGCACCGCCACATTGATCGCCTCATCCCGCGCAATTACCCCGTTTGCATACAATTTTGCATATGCGTACACATAATATACGATCTGAGGAACCAGACGGCCGATATTGATGGAATTGGCCGAGGAAAACTGATATCCCGCTTCATCCATCTGCGCCGCAAGGCGGCTGTCCGCAAACATCTGCTTGACGCCGGTCTGCGCCTGGTCAAAATTGCCGTTGATTCCCACCACAAAGGTATTATCCCCTCTCTGTGTAATCATCTGCTTTTCCTGAATCGGGCTGACTCCGTTCTTCGGATAAAACACGATGATTTTGGTCCCCGGGACATCCGCAAAACCTGCCAGAGCCGCTTTTCCGGTATCTCCGGAGGTTGCGGTGAGAATGACAATCTCGTTTTTTACCTGATTCTTCTTTGCGGCTGTCGTCAGCAGATACGGCAATATCGAGAGCGCCATATCCTTAAAGGCAATCGTCGAGCCGTGAAACAGTTCCAGATAGTAAGCTCCGTCCGCGTCCACTAACGGCGCGATCTCCTCCGTGTCAAATTTACCGTCATAGGCCGAATTGATGCAGTGACGCAGTTCCTCCTCGGTATAGTCCGTCAGAAACCGTTTCAGCACCTCATAAGCCGTCTCCTGATAGGACATTCCTGCAAGCGTTTCGATATCGATATCCAAAGCAGGAATCTCCGTCGGCACGAACAATCCGCCGTCATTTGCAAGGCCCTTCAAAATCGCCTGTGAAGCTGTTACCTTTTCCTTTTCATCTCTCGTACTGGCATACATCAGTTCCATTTTCAAAATCCTCTTATCCTTTTTCTTGTTCAAACAAATACAGTTCCCCATATACTGTCCCGCAGCCGTATTGGCTACCGCGTCCATTATATAAGAAACTGTATCCATATGTCAATGTGTTAAAGTACTAAATTCCGTCAGACTTTCCTGAAGCGATCCGCCTCCCCTTTCAGCCGTTTGCTGATACTCTGATTAACCTCCATCTCCGCATTCACCGTGTCAATATTCTGCACCAGAACCGTGGTGTTGTTCGCTGCATTTCCGACGCTGTTCGTGCTCTCCTCAATCGCGCGGGAAATCCCCTTGATAGACTCCGCGGTCTCCTGCATGATTCTGTGAAGGTTGACCGCTTTCTTCTCGAAGTCATCCATCGTCTCATTGACAAACGCCGCATCGTTGCGGTACTGCACGCCGGTATCCACAAACCCGGCATAATCCGGCATAATTGTCTCGTCAATATACTCCACAATGGCGTTCGAATTGCGCGCGAGCTTATTCACCGCCTGTGTGACAAGACCGTTGATCGTCTGAATATTGTTCGCGGTCTCTCTCGTGGAATTCGCGAGCTTCTGAATCTCATCCGCCACAACCGCAAAGCCTTTTCCCGCCTCACCGGCCCGCGCTGCCTCGATCGATGCGTTCAGCGCAAGCAGATTTGTCTGACTCGACACGCTTAATATCTCGTCCGTCAGCTCATTGACACGCTCCACGCTTCTGCTCTCCTCAATCGCGGCCTTTAGATTATCGATAATCTCGGCTATCATACTGCTCGTGTTTTCCCGGTTGCTGACAGCCGTATTTTTCATCTCTTCTGCGCGCTCCTGCATCTTGGAGGCATAGTCGTTCATCTCCCGGGATGCCGCGGTGATTCCGTCTACCTCCGCCTCAATCTCTGATACATTGTTGTTGACCGACATCGCGGAAGATGCAATCTCTTCCATTGTCGCCGACAATTCCTGCATCAGTGCGGAGATATCACAGGCACTGTCATTTGCGATTCCGACACTGCCGACAACGCTGTTCACAACTTCGCCCATCTCTTTGGAGTCCACGACAATCTGTCCCATAATCCGCTGCAGCGTCTCTAAGAATACATTGATTCCTCCGGCGAGCTTCCCGACCTCATCCACACTCTTCACATGAATACGCCTTGTCAGATCCCCGTTTCCGGACTGAATCTCCCCGATAATGTCCTCGAGCTGCCTCGTCGCCTGTTTGATCGGCGCAACCGCGCGCTGGGAACAGACAACCGCAAACACAAGCAGCGCAGCGATCATAAACAGTGCGCACAGGCTCACGGCCTGCATAATGTCACCGAGCGCTTTCTGCTGCGCCGTCACGTCATTTACCTCGGTCTGCATGTACGCTTCCATCTCGGACAACACCATATCCATCGCGTCGCTGCAATCCGACAGCTGTTCGTTGCAGACCTGACGCGCTTTGTCCTTGCTGCCCCTCGAAATATAATCCACAACCTCTTCATATGCCGCGCCGTACTCCGCATATTTTTCATTTAACGCCGCATAACATGCGGCTTCCTCTTCCGTCGTGACCGTCTGCTCATATCTGACAATCGCATCCTCGATATCGACACGCAGTTGCTCCGCCTCCCTGATCATTCCCTCACGGTCTATCTTCGAGGTAGAGACACACATACTGAATGCCAGCGTATTAATATCCTTAAAATCCGAGGAGATTTCATTCATGATCATCAGCTGACTGACGGTGTTCTGACTCATCTGCTCATTCTGCCTCTGCATCACCCGTGTATTGAGCAGCCCGCCGAGCGCGGAAACCAGTGCGACAATCGCCAGCAGCACCACCGGCATCAATACCTTAACCGAAATACTTTTCTTCATAGAAATCCCCCTGACAAATTATAGACGTAGTAACATATTTAGTATACCAGATTTCTCCATTTTGCGTCAACATACTGCAAACACTTTTCGTGTATTTCTTGATTTTTGCGGCAGCATTTGTTATTCTTTATCTGACACAGGAATGAATCATGACAAACGTTTACATAATAATATTATGGTAAACTACGGAGGACACTATGTCTACAGGAGTTTCCCGCGCGGTAAAAAAAGACGGAACCGACTACTACCGCTCCGGCATTACCTACCGCAATAAGCATATCAGTTTAGGCAGTTTTTCCTCAGAAAAAGACGCGGCCAGCGCCTACCGCGAGGCACAGGCCATTCTCACATCGCCGGACATTGATCTTGTCGGCATCATTGACCGCTGCGGCCAGCTGCCGTTTGAAAAAGCAGTCGTCCTTCTCAATTTCAGGGATAACGGACTGTATTTTAAGAATCCGATCTATCTGCGCAAGGGGTATTTCAGCTATTTTCTGAGTTCGGATACCGAGCTCAAATTCGATATCGATGATCTGTTCTATTATTCCAGCCACAAGATACAGCGCCGCCAGGGACACCTTTTCGTCAATGATTACGGCATGCAGTATTCGATCCTCTCCCGCTACGGCATCAGACCGCACGCTGTCTGCGGCCGGGATTACCGTTTCTCAAACGGGGATGTCACCGACTACCGCTATGCAAATATTGTCGTCGTCAACCGCTTTCACGGCGTCCGGAAAATAATGGCAAAAGGCGGCCCTCGCTACCGCGCCGTCATCCATATCAACGGAAATCACAAAATCGGAATATACAACACGGAGGAGAAGGCTGCCGTCGCCTACAACAAGGCCGCAGACCTTGCGAAAGCCGCAGGGATTGCGAAAAATTTCCCGGAAAACTATGTGGATGCATTTTCTCCAAAGGAATACGCGGAACTCTACACGGCTCTGAAAATCTCAAAACGCTATCTCGCCTGCCTCGACGAAATCAGACGACAGTCCGGTTGATATAATTCACCAGTCCGCCGCAGTCGATAATCGCCTGCATAAAGGGCGGAAATGCCTGCCCCTGGTAGGACGCTCCCGTCGTCTTATCCGTGATAACCCCCGTATCGAAATCGACCTCCAGCTCATCTCCCGCCGCAATCGCCGCTGCCGCTTCGGGACACTCAATGATGGGAAGACCGATATTGATGGCATTGCGGTAAAAAATCCGGGCAAACGTCTCCGCGATCACACAGCTGACCCCCGCGGCCTTAATCGCCAGCGGCGCATGCTCTCTCGACGAGCCGCAGCCGAAATTTTTGCCGGCGACGATGATATCGCCCTCGGACATCTTTTTGATAAATTCTTTGTCAATATCCTCCATGCAATGCGCCGCAAGTTCCTTCGGATTCGAGGAATTGAGATATCTCGCCGGGATGATGACATCCGTATCTACATTTTCACCGTATTTAAACACATGACCGTTCGCTGTTTTCATACTTTTCTCCATTTCCGCGCTGCTGTTTGCGCATTTTAAGTCCTGCTGCTATTCCAATACAACGTCCGCCGGTCCGGACAGTTTTCCCGTGACGGCGCTCGCGGCCGCCACCGCAGGGCTCGCGAGATAAATCTCGGATTCCACATGTCCCATACGTCCCACAAAGTTCCGGTTTGTCGTGGACACGCAGCGCTCGTGCTCCGCTAAAATTCCCATGTAGCCGCCCAGGCACGGGCCGCAGGTCGGCGTGCTGACAACCGCCCCCGCCTCGATAAAGGTCCGGAGAAGCCCTTCCTCCATCGCCTGCAGATAGATCTGCTGCGTTGCGGGAATCACAATCGTCCGCACTCCTTTGGCCACCCTTCTCCCCTTTAAAATAGAGGCTGCCGTGCGCAGATCCTCGATTCTTCCGTTAGTACAGGACCCGATAACCACCTGGTCAATCGGAATCTCCCCGACCTCGTCGATCGTTTTCGTATTCTCGGGAAGATGCGGAAACGCCACAGTGGGCTTTAATGCGCCAAGGTCAATCGTGTACTCCGCATCATAGACTGCGTCCGCATCGGCCTCATAAACCGTATACGGCCGCGCGGAGTGCTCTTTCATATACTGCTTTGCCGCAGCGTCCACCGGGAAGATCCCGTTCTTTCCTCCGGCCTCAATCGCCATATTTGCAATCGTAAAGCGGTCGTCCATTGTCAGATACGAAATCCCATCGCCGACGAACTCCATCGATTTGTACAGCGCGCCGTCCACGCCGATTGTTCCGATGATATGTAAAATAATGTCCTTCCCGCTAATCCACGCCGCAGGCTTTCCCGTCAGTGTAAATTTGATTGCCGCAGGCACTTTAAACCACGCCTTTCCGGTCGCCATTCCGGCCGCCATATCCGTGCTTCCGACACCGGTCGAAAAAGCGCCCAGCGCGCCGTAGGTACAGGTGTGGGAATCCGCACCGATAATCACGTCGCCGGCCACGGTCAGACCTTTTTCCGGCAGCAGCGCGTGCTCGATTCCCATCTCTCCGACATCGAAAAAGTTTGAAATCTCATGTCGGCAGGCAAATTCCCGGACACATTTGCAGTGCTGTGCGGACTTGATATCCTTGTTCGGTACAAAATGATCCATCACCAGCGCAATCCTGTCCCGGTCAAACACACCGTCCACCTTCATCTTTTCTATCTCATGGATTGCCACCGGCGACGTGATATCGTTGCCGAGCACCAGATCCAGATTGGCCTCGATCAGCTGTCCGGCACTGACGGACGAAAGTCCCGCGTGCGCCGCCAGAATTTTCTGCGTCATTGTCATACCCATATCTTTTTCCTCCTGTTACAATCTGTGTGAATGTATGCGGTACAATTACCGCTGTAATGATACCACGGTAATGATACCACGGTAATGATACCGTTGTAATCATATCATACAAACCACTATAATCATAATACATAATAAACATATTTACCATAACCGTTTTTCATGCTATACTGTTTTTGTTATAGCTTCCATAAATTTTAATTATACGGAGGAATCATCATGAATCAGAATCTGTCTTCCTATCGTATCTTTTATACGGTTGCAAATACCGGAAACATTTCAAAAGCGGCCAAGGAATTATACATCAGCCAGCCCGCCATCAGCAAATCCATCCAGAAACTCGAGGAAGGGCTCGGCTGCCGCCTGTTTTCCCGCAGTTCCCGCGGTGTTGTGCTGACGGAAGAGGGAAAACTCCTCTACGAACATGTCGGCGCGGCGTTCGACACCTTAACGCTCGGCGAGGAAAAGCTAAAGCGCTCGATTGAGCTCGGCATCGGCCATTTAAAAATCGGCGTCAGTTCCACACTGTGCAGATATCTGCTGCTACCCTGCCTCAAGGAATTTATCCGGCAGAACCCGCATATCACGATCTCCATCACCTGCCAGTCCACGAACGAGACCTTAAAGCTTTTAGAGGACAATAAAATCGATATCAGCCTTGTTGGCAGACCGGCAAATACCCGCAATATTCAGTTCGACTTTTTTGAAGAAATTGAAGATATCTTTGTCGCAACAAAAGATTACCTGAAAAATCTGCAGGCCCGCGGCATTGACCAGTCGCAGATCCTGTCCAACGCAACGCTGATGATGCTCGACAAGGATAATATGACCCGCCAGTATATTGACGACTATCTACTCGAAAATCAGATCCCGGTGCAGGATTCCATCGACATCTCCGACATGGATCTGCTGATCGAATTTGCCCGAATCGGCGTGGGCGTCGCCTGCGTGATCAAAAACTTCGTGCGGTCCGATCTCGAAAGCGGCGCCTTAGTGGAAATCCCGTTAGCGATCCCGATTCGCAGGCGTGAAGTCGGCTTCGCCTGCCGCGCAAACGGGCGGCCGTCCAAATCACTCGCGGAGTTTATCCGATTTTACAAGAATTTTCAAAGCTGTGCACCCAGTCCGCTTTCAGGAAATAAATCAGAAATATCACGGAACTGATCGACCAGGTCAGCGGGTACGCCCAGAAAATCACCTGTATTTTCGGAATGAAATGTACGGTCACGGTGATGTAGGTGATGCGGATGATACACCAGCTCACAAGCATCACAAACATCGGCACGCTCGATTTGCCCGCGCCGCGCATGATGCCCGCGATACAGTGGGAAAACGCGAGGAAACAGTAAAACAGCGCTTCCGTGTGCGCCTGCGTCACGGAGACCGCGACAACCTCCGCACTGCTGTCAAATGCCGCCGCAAAATACGGAATCAGGAAATAGACGATGACGCCGACGATCTCTGCGAGCGCCACCGAACAGGCGATGCCGAAATACGCGCCGCGCTTTGCCCTGTCATACTGTCTCGCCCCGAGGTTCTGTCCGATAAACGTGGTCAGTGACATCGCAAAGCAGGTAATCGGCAGAAATGCAAACCCTTCGATCTTGGAATACACACCGCATCCCGCCACCGCCATCACTCCGAATTTATTGATATTTGACTGCACGACAATATTCGCGATCGAAATAATCGAATTCTGCATACCGGACGGAAGTCCGATTCGGATAATCTGCTCAAGCATAATAGGATGAAACCGGATCTCCCGGATTTTCACCTGATAGACATCCTCCGTGCGCATCAGCCGCACAAAGCATAACAGCGCGCTTGCCGCCTGCGAGATCACGGTCGCCGCTGCTGCGGAACCGACGCCGAGCCCAAGCGCACCGACAAAGAGCAGATCGAGCGCCACATTTATGATGGACGAAAAGATCAGATAGTAAAGCGGATGCCTGCTGTCCCCCACCGCCTGCAAAATTCCCATGACGATATTGTACATCACAAACGCGAGCGAACCCGCAAAATAGGTTCGAAAATAGACGACGGAATTGGGCAGCACCGATTCCGGCGTTCCCATCCAGACGAGAATCTGCGGCGCCAAAAGCATACCGATTCCCATAAGAAGCAGTCCTGCCGCAAGTCCGAACGCCACGTCCGTGTGTACCGCCTTTTTCAGATTCTCATAATCCTGCGCACCGTAATATTTTGAGATGACAACCCCGGCTCCCATCGCAATGCCGTTGAAAAAGCCGACCATCAGAAAAATCAGGCTGCCTGAAGAGCTGACCGCCGCGAGCGCATCACTCCCGAGAAAATTCCCGACAATCAGCGAGTCCACCGTATTGTACAGCTGCTGAAACAGATTTCCCAGAAACAGCGGAATCGCGAACGATACGATCCCCTTCCAGATAGAACCTTCCAAAAGTTTCATTCCCTTTTGTTCCATAATCTACACACCTCTCTCATGCAGAACTCATTTTACTCCCAAACGGAATAAATTTCAACCTCAGACCCGCTTCGAAATTGTGAATAGATATTGCCTGTTCCGAGTCACCATGTTAGATGATAAAGGCGGCCTTCTATGAAAATCTTTCATAGAAGGCCGCCTTTATCATCCCAAATCGCCGGGCTTGTTTACAGGATTTCTCCCTTTAACGTCTCCGCGATATCTGTCCGCCCCACACGGCTCTGTCCGTAGCGCATCGTCACATAGACAACCGCAAACACGCAAAATGACGCAATCACCGGGTACTGCCACGGCAGATAAAAACCGTCAAGGGTTCTGCCAAAGCCAAAATAATACAGCAGCACCACCACCGGGGTGGTCAAAGCAGCGCCTGCCGCAAGTCCTTTCGCGCCGTAGAGGATACACTCATAATTCATCATCCGTCGGAATCCGCGTGCCGACATGCCAATCGATTTGAGCATTGCAAATTCCCGTCGGCGCAGATTCATGTTCGTTGAGATGGTATTGAACACATTTGCGGCGGAAATCAACGAAATCAGCGTGATAAAACCGATACAGAACACATTTATCATCAGAAGAAGCGCGCGCTGCTGCTCTTCCTCTTTTGCCGCGTCATAGAGAAACATTCCCTCCGTACCTTCTACCGCTTTCTCGAAGGCTGCGTATGCCGCCGTATGGTCTTCCGCCGCAAAAAACAGATGCATTCCATATGGCGAGTACGTCTGATGCTGTCCTGCAAACGCTCTCACGGCTGTAATCGGATAGATCAGCATGATATCCTCATCGCTTCCCATCGACCCGCAGATCTGATCCGACAACTCAAAAAAGCGGCCCGTCTCAAAATCCACGACATCCCCGATCGCAACTGCCGTCTGCTCCGCCGTTTCGTCGACATCATAATCCCCGCAGAGCAATTCCGCCGTCTGCTCCTTTAAGACCGGAAAACTCGCGGATCTGACATTATCATCCCAGGTTACGACGCGATTTAATACAATCGCGGGCGCCGTCCCCCGGTCTTTGTACATTTCCGAATCGAGTCCGAAACGGGAAAGAATTTCCGCATAGACATCCTCCGACACAAAATTAACCGCCGCGGAAAACACTTCCCTCCCGCTCTCCCTGTATTTGTTCTTTGCCTCCTCGCAGACCGCGTCCTGCCCTGCGTCACAATACAGCGATACCGACAGAAATTCAAAGACCTTCTCCATCTCAGCGGCCGCGGAAAGTTTTTCCCGATCCGCCAAAAGTTCTGCGACATCCTCCGCATACACGGAGGCACTGATGTCGTATTTGCTCACCCGCATTTCCCGCCAGGCACTTCCGAACAGATATTCCGAAAAGCTTCCCGCCGTGACAAACAGAAAAATGCTCATCGCAAGAGAAAATACGGTGGCCCGGTACTGCTTTCGGTTTCGTCTCATATTTTTGTAAGCGACCACGCCTTCCAGACCGAAACACCGCCCAATCCATCCCGGCGTCCGGAGCTGTTTTTTGGTAAGCACGATATCCGTCCGCTGTCTCACCGCATCAATCGTCTCGACACCAAGTGCGCGACGCATCGGAAGATATGCCGAGACAAGCACCGTGAGCACGCCGATTGCCACCGCAATCGCTAACGCCGGCAGCGAAACGGTGACATTCATTCTGCCGTCCCAGCCCGGATAAGTTCCGATAAACTCCGCAAGCGGACTTCCCACCAGCGCAAGCGTGACCCCGATACCCGCAATCCCGCAGACGATTCCAAGCGGCACACCGATCACACAGAGCAAAAATGCCTCATAGCAGACCATCTTTTTCATCTGCCGCTTTGAAGCCCCCACGGAGGCGAGCAGTCCGAACTCTTTCATCCGCTCGCTGACCGAAATCGCAAACGCGTTGTGGATGAGTGCCACGGACCCCACGATGATTATCAAAATCAAAATACTCCCCATCCCGTACAGGATCGTGTTAAAACTGCTGTTCCATGACACTCCGTAAAAGCGCAGCAACATACGGTTTGCCCGAAAAGAATCCGGCAGTTCCTCGTAAACCCCTTTCGCCTGCTGCGGGCTTTTTAATACCAGAAATAACTCAGAACTCTCCGTTCCGTTCGACGCGGCGATGTTTAGCGTCTCCGACCGCGTGAGGGCCGTATAACCCGGCGCAAATGCCAGTTCAAAAGACGGTGCCTTATAAAATCCGGTCACTGTATAAGTCTTTTTTTGTACCGCCACAACTTCTTCCGAGACTTCGCCGTCTCCATCCTCCGAAAACGCGCTGTCCTGCCACAGCGTCTTTCCGCTTTCATCCCGGCGCAGCCCCAAAGAAAGCGTCACCCGGCTCCCGACCGTAATCGATGTGCCCGTCACCGCCTCCGCCGCAAGATGTGTCGGAAGCAGCAGCTCATCCGCTCTCTCCGGCAACCGCCCTTCCGTCACAAAAATCGGCATACCGGATACAAATGCTTCATCCATTCCCTGAATGCACAGATATGGCTTCTGCCATTCTTTGTCCATTGCAAGCGTCGCATACCCGATATTCTCAAGCCGGTATGTCCGCGAAACCCGTGTGTCCGCCGCAAGCTCCTCACAGCGCTCTGCTGTTGCACCGCTCACACGGATGTGCCAGTCCCCCTCCGTCTCCACCGCATAACGGATTCCATACTGCTGGATACTCGTGATAATCGTCGTCACCGCGGTTACCATTGCCACGGACAAAACAATTCCGATCACCGTGACAATCGTGCGCGTCCTGTTTTTTTTCAGGCTCTTTTTTGCATATGCGTGAAAGATATTCATGCGCGAATCACCTCATCTCTCACAATTTTTCCGTCCTGGATGCTGATGATCCGATCTGCCATCAGCGCGATATCTTCGTCATGTGTGATCACGATCAGCGTCTGTTTATAGCGCTCATTCGACGCGCAGAGCAACTCCATAATCTCTCTGCTGTTCGCTGTATCGAGGTTTCCGGTCGGCTCGTCGGCTAAGACCACGGCGGGCGCATTCATAAGCGCTCTCCCGATCGAGACGCGCTGCTGCTGCCCGCCTGAGAGCTGATTCGGGAGATGATGTTCTCTGCCTTTCATTCCAAGCAGCACAAGCAGTTCCTCCAGCCGCTCTTCATTGACCGCGCGCTGGTCCAGCAATACCGGAAGCGTCATATTCTCCACGACATCTAAGACCGGAATCAAGTTATAAAACTGATAAATCAGTCCGACCTCCCGCCTGCGGAACACGGCGAGCTTTTCCTCATTCTGCGCGTAAACATCGATATCGTCCACAAGGATCTTCCCCTGTGTCGGGCGCTCAACCCCGCCCAATATGTGAAGCAGCGTGGATTTTCCGGACCCGGACGGACCCGTGATCGCCACAAACTCTCCCTTTCTGACCGAAAATGAAACATCGTCAAGCGCGCGCACCTCATTTTCATTTTTTCCGTAAATTTTGCTGATATGTTCGACTACAATCATCTGTTTTCCTCCGTTCTGTTCTTTGTAATCATTCTATCAGCCGCAAATGATTCTGCCGTGACTTTTCAGTGACAAAATAGTCACACGGTACCTTTATAAAAGCGGATTATAAAACGCGCGCCGCCCTCGCTGCGGTTTTCCGCCGAAATCATCCCCGCTTCCTTCCTGATAATCATACTCGCAAGTGCGAGACCGATCCCCACGCTCGTCTCACCGCTGTTTTTTCCTTTATAAAAGCGCTCAAAAATATGCGGCAAGTCCTCTTTTGCAATGCCCGGCCCGTCATCTTCAATTACAAGCTCCGTAAAAAGCGCATTTTCCCTGCCCGATACGCAGATCGTACCGCCCTCTCCCGTATGCTCCATACAATTCTTGATGATATTGACAACCGCCTCCCCGGTCCATCGCAAATCGCCCATAAAAGCGGCCTCATCCGCAATCTCCAAAATCAGCTTCTGTCTTTTTAATTCCATCGGTATCTCGATAGCGGAGGCAGCCTCCCGCACCAGACCTGCCAGAGAACACGGCTGCACCGCAAAGTGCACCGCATCCGCATCCAGCTTCGAAATTTTCAGCAAAACATCCAGCATCCACTGCACTTTCTGCAGCAGACTCTGCAGCTTCCACAGATATTCTTCCCGTTTTTTCTCCGTAAGCCCCTCTTCCGTGAACATCGGAAAAATCAGGTTCATCGAGGTGAGCGGCGTTCGGAGCTGATGCGAGAGATCCGCGAGGGAATCCGCGAGGTATGTTTTCTGCCTTCTGAGCTCCCTGTTCTGTTCTTTGAGTCGAATCATCAGCTTATTGATCTCATTTTCCAGGATAGAAAGCTCCCCCTCCTCGACGCGTTCCAGCAATGCGATTTCCTCCCTGTGCAAAATGGCGTCAATCCCGTCGGAAAGTGCCGCAAGCTTTCGATAACGGCAAAAAGAACTGCGAAAATGCAGGCCGCACAGTATCGCCCACATCAAAACAATACCAAATACAGGCCCCCGGCTCACTCCGTCCATATCTCCAAAAAAGGCATGCGGGAAGAAACATACACTTCCCAGCACGCCCATAATTCCGACGGCAAGATACCCTGCCAACTCCCGCTTTACCTCTGGATTTCTGATGTATTGTGAAACAGAATAGTTGTTCATTACAGTATTCTCCGTTTTTACGGGGAAGATACCCGGTACCCCATCCCCCGGACCGTCACGATCAGCGTGGGATTCTGCGGATCCTCCTCGACTTTTTCGCGCAGACGCTTAATGTAAACCGTAAGCGTATTATCGTTGACAAATTCTCCCGCCATATCCCAGATTTCTGACAACAGCTGATTTCTGGTCACAAGCTGTCCCTGATGCGAAGCGAAATACAGAAGTAACCGGTATTCAAGCGCCGACAAAAAAACTTCCTCACCGCCCCGCTTCACCTGTCCCTTCGACTGGTCGATAGACAGCTCACCGAACCGTATCAAAGGGTTCGCTCTTCCGCAGCGCCGCAGCACGCTCTTCATCCGGGACAGCAGCTCCCGCGGGCGGAACGGCTTTCCGATATAGTCGTCCGCCCCGAGATCTAACCCCGTCACCACGGAGAATTCATCCGTGGACGCCGTCAGGAAAATCACCGGAATATCACGGATCTCCTTGATCCCACGGCACGCCGCATAACCGTTCCCCTCGGCGAGCGCGATATCAAGAAGCACCAAATCAAATTCCTGCTGTGCGACCAGCGCAAGCGCTTTCTGCTGTCCGTCCGCCGCGGTCACAAGGTACTGCTCTGTCCTGAGGAAATCCGACAATGTTTCCACGATGGTCTCATCATCCTCCACCAACAAAATCCGCATCTTATTTCATCACCAGATTGACAATTCTGCCCGGCACATAAATCTCTTTTACGACATTGCCGGTCAGTTTTTCCGCCACGGATTCTTTTGCCCTTGCAATGACGTCCTCCTTCGCGTCATCCCTGCCGATTGCCAATGTTCCTTTCGTTTTTCCGTTAATCTGCACTGCAATCTCCACCGTATCTTCCACGGTCTTTGCCTCGTCATACTCCGGCCAGCGCTCGAATGCGATCGTGTCATGATGCCCTAATTTCTCCCAGAGTTCCTCTCCCACATGCGGACAGATACAGGAAAACATCTGAATCAGGCCTTCCGCATACGCTCTCGGGCATGTTCCTGCCTTGTAGACCTCATTGACAAAAATCATCATCTGGCTGATTGCCGTATTATATCCGAGCTCCTCAAAATCGTTCGTCACTTTCTTTACGGTCTGATGATAGACTTTCGTGAGGGTTCCGTCATCTTCCTCCGTGATATTTTCCGGATTCGAAAAGAACGTCCACACCCTTGTGATGAATTTTCTTGCCCCCTGCACACCGTTGTCGTTCCACGGTTTTGACACTTCAAGCGGGCCCATAAACATTTCATAGAGCCTGAGCGTATCTGCCCCGTATTCCCTTACGATATCGCTTGGATTCACCACATACTCCGGGAAACGTTTTCCCATCTTAATTCCGTTTCCACCTAAAATCATACCCTGATGAACCAGCTTTTTGAACGGTTCTTTGACCGGCGAGAGCCCCTTGTCATAGAGGAAACGGTTCCAGATACGCGAATAGATCAGATGTCCCACCGCATGCTCCGGACCCCCCACATATAAGTCTACCGGGAGCCAGTGCTTTAACAATTCCTGATCGGCAAATTCTTTCTCGTTATCCGGGTCAATATATCTCATGTAGTACCAGGAGGAACCTGCAGAACCGGGCATCGTGGAAGTCTCGCGCGTACCCCTGACGCCGTCTTTGTCATACTGTTTCCATTCGGCCGCATTCTCTAACGGCGCCTTGCCGTTCTTTCCCTTATAATCCTCAAGTTCCGGCAGAATCAGCGGCAGCTCCTCATCCGGCAGAAAATAGATTTCCCCGTCCTCCTTATAGACACAGGGAACCGGTTCGCCCCAATATCTCTGACGGGCAAAAATCCACTCTCTGAAATGGTAGTTGACCTTTCTTCTGGCCACGCCCATCTTTTCGAGTTTTGCCGTGATGGCTTCCTTGGCCTCCTCCACGGTAAGTCCGGTAAATTCCTCGGAGTTCATCAGTTTGCAGCCCTTGCCGAGATAATCCGTCTTTTCAAACGCATGTTCCGAGACGTTCGCCCCGTCAATGACCTGAAGCATATCGATATGGTGCGCCACGGCATACTCAAAATCACGCTGGTCATGACTCGGAACTGCCATGACCGCTCCCGTTCCGTAGCTTGCAAGTACGAAATCACCGATAAAGAGCGGCACCTCCCTCCCGTTTACCGGATTGATGGCAGAAAGCCCCTTTAACATACAGCCGGACTTCGTCTTGTTCAGCTCCGTGCGGTCCATATCATTCTTTTTATTTGTCTCGTCAATGTAGGCCTGTACTTCCTCCCTGTTTAAAACACGGTCCAACAGGCTCTTTACAATCTCTCCGTCCGGCGCAAGCACCATGAACGTGATACCGTAAATCGTCTCGATACAGGTCGTGAAAATCGAGAAGTTCCCGCCGCCCACAATCTGAAAATCCACCTCGACACCGGTGCTCTTTCCGATCCAGTTTCTCTGAATCTCCTTTGTGGAGGACGGCCAGTCAATCTCGTCAAGCCCCTCCAACAGCTTCTCCGCAAAGGCCGGCTGGTCAATCACCCACTGCTTCATATTCTTTCTGACCACCGGATAACCGCCGCGCTCCGACTTCCCGTCAATGACTTCATCATTGGAAAGCACGGTTCCAAGCTCCTCGCACCAGTTTACCGGCATATCAATATATTTCGCATAACCTGCCTCGTACAGCTGTTTGAAAATCCACTGCGTCCATTTATAGAATTTCGGGTCGGATGTCGCAATCATTTTCGACCAGTCATAGTCAAATCCCAGCTCTCTGAGCTGCTGTGAGAACGTTTTAATGTTCTCCTCAGTAAATCCCGCCGGATGGTTCCCGGTGGCCACCGCGTACTGTTCTGCGGGAAGCCCGAAGGAATCATACCCCATGGGGTGAAGCACATTATAGCCCTGCATCCGTTTCATCCTTGACATGATATCCGTAGCCGTATACCCTTCCGGATGCCCGGCATGAAGCCCCACACCCGACGGATAGGGGAACATGTCCAGCGCATAATACTTCGGCTTACTGAAATCCCGGACATCTGTCTTAAAAGTCTGATGTTCCTCCCAATAGTTCTGCCATTTTTTCTCCACAACCTTATGATTATAAAGTTCTGACATATCAATCCTCCTTAAAATGAATATTACATATAAAAATCTCCGTCTCTGACCGAAAGCCCTGCTCTCGCTGTCAGAGACGGAGACTACTTTCCCCGCGGTACCACTCTGTTTCGCACAGTTCCTGTCCGATGTCTCACCCATGCATCCGGCCGCCGCCCCGTGCGCTCTTATCCTCCTTAACGCGGACTCACGCCCAAAGCTACTCAGATCCGTCGGCTGTCAGCCGGCAATCCTTCCCCTCGGGAACTCGGAGGCGAGTTCGAAATCCTTCGCTGCTGTCTTGCACCCTGCGACAGCTCTCTGAAAACCAGGTATTCCTACTACTCCTCGTCAAAGTCTTTTCTTTTTGTCAGTGCGATATTTGCATCGCGAATATGATTTATTTTAACACAATACACGCATTTGTCAACAAATTTCATCACCGTTCCGTCTCACTCCACCCTGTTCGGTGCCAGAAACCGATTGTAAAACCGCAGCAGGCCGTCCGCACTCTCCGTGTCCCCGAATCCGTTCTCATTGATAAACGCTTTCATCTCGAGCACCGTCTCATGTGTAAAATAGTAGGTCTCCTCCGGCGTGTCGTTCCGCAGGTTTGCAAACGCCTC
>JAETRD010000082.1 GCA_021770345.1 Lachnospiraceae bacterium
CCCTCCGACAGATACAGCGGAACCATGTCAAGGACGGACTGCGCCACCTTCGGATTCTTCGCTTTGATATATGCCTTCATCTGTTCCGCAGTTGCCACAGCATTTCCCATGATCTTCGTGTATCCGTCCATGCCGGAGGATGCACCTCCCATCGCCGCCCTGACCGCTTTGCGGAATCCGTCCATCGTGTACCCCATGCCAAGCTGCGTCCACAGATGCTCCGGGTCGCCGTGGTTGCTGGCAATCCCCCGGCTGCACCCTTCCTTGTGGGAAATCACCACGCCGTCCGCCAGCGGGTCCAGGCCGTATTTCTTACAGAGATTTGCGAACAGCTCCACCGCCGCCTCATAAGTGCGTTTTGCCACCGCTTTTGCCGCCGCCATGTCGGAGCAGGTAAAATTTGAGCCTGCCGTGTAACGGATACACGCAGGCTCGCACATCTCCACCCCGATATGGGTATTGTTCCCGCTCCCTTTATTCCCGCTTCCGCAGTGCCATCCCCTGTGGTTCCACGGCAATGTCTGATACACCGTGCCATCGTTCCCGTCAATAAATCCATGGACGCAGGAACTGTCATGCGCCGGGCTGTTCCAGCTATTGATGAAAACGGATGCCTTCGGCTGCGGGCAGCCCACGGAATGGAGCATCAGCCCCTTGACCGTGATCTTCCTCCCTGCCGCATAGCAGGGGTTCCTTGTCAGGATGCTTTCTGCCAGTTTCATAATTACTCGTCCCCCTTCCCGCTTTCTGCCCTGTCATGGAGCTGCGCCAGGATGTCCTTCAGCTTTTTCGGGATGGGAAGCCCAAGGTGTCCGGCATTCTCCAGAAGGCTCACGCCCTCGTTGGAGATATAGAAAAAGATGATGGCCGTCCGCAGGACGCTCCCCGTGCCGATGACCTGCACATCGAGGATATTGGCAATCCCCACCAGCAAAAAGATCAGCACCTTCTTTGCGATGCCCTTGAAGCCCACCTCGCTGGACAGCTTCTTATCTGCCGCGGCACACATCACGCCCGTGATATAATCCACCACGACAAAGGCAATCAGCGCATACAGCAGCCCGTCACAGCCGCCGAGGAACCAGCCGAGCCATCCCCCGATGCCTGCAAAAATGAGTTGAATCGTGTTCCAGAATTCCTTCATAGTGAAACCCTCCTTTAAAAGATTTTTGTGTATGAAAAACCTGTCGTTCCTGCGGTACTGTGCAAGGCTCTCCGCATTCTGTGCATCCCGTTTCTTTGCCGTAGCCTCCCTGTCAAAAGCGTAGCCTGCGTATTCCAGCTTTTCGCAGAAATCGTCCATCAGGTACCGCCCGTTGCTTTCCCATCTGATTGCGCCGTCCGCATCGACTGTCGCCTGTGTTTCCGCCTGCGCCACCGCTTTCCTTACTTCCTCCTCTGCGTTCTTCTTCCAGAACTCCCCAAGGCTACCGCTGATTTCCCTTTCAAATCTCGTCATTGTGTTTTCCTCCGTTTTTGTGTTTTTTCCCTTTCGGCAGTACACATATTCGCTCTGAATGCACATATTATCAAGTCAATCCGGGGCATATACTGCACAAACATCCGGGGCGGGAATTGTGTAGTTTATATCTGCTTCGGCAGCCACTCCCAGAGCCTCATGTCCTCCTGCCCAAGCGACCACATACACATCCCCCGCAGCTTCCAGCGGTACGCCGCCTGGTTTGCCCAATAGACCAGCGAGTCCACGTCCTGGTAATAGAGGATGGAGAAGCCGTCCGCATCCCCAAGGAACAGCCGGGAAATCCAGATGTTGATGTCCCTCGGTATGACTTCCGCCGTGTAGTTGTTCCCGCAGGACAGTTCCATCAAATCCGAATGGAAAAAATCATAATCCATCGAAATGTCCTCGCTGCGGGTAGAGCCTTCCTCCACATCGG
>JAETRD010000004.1 GCA_021770345.1 Lachnospiraceae bacterium
GATACGTCCATCTCCGCCTGATAGTAGCGGCTCCGTTTCGGCAGATTTCCCTCGTTTTCGTTCTGCGCCTCCACGTCATAGGCGACCTGCAGTTTGTCGCTCGCGTACACGTCGAAACGGACGCTCCGAAAGTCGGAGCTGACCAGCACACTGTGTTCCGCGTGCACGTTCACCTCCGGCACTTTGCAGCCAAGTATAATTTCCAGCACCAGCCGGCAGATTTCCGGTTGTTCTAACGCTGCGGCGAACAAAAACGAATTGCATAAGTCCAGTTCCTGAAATACATTCTTTTGTTTTGACATATATGGTTCCTCCAATGGATTCACACAGATATGTCCCTGCCTGTAAGTTTATGCTACCACAAATGTGGAGCTTTTTCAAGGATCCCCCGGTACGCAAATCCCGTTATACAAAAAAGCAGCACCGGCGAGGTTATCCCCCACCGGTACTGCTTTTTTATAATGATTTATTTTATCTGCCGAACAAAGATTTATTTGCCCATCTCAGACTTTAACGCTGCGGTCAGCGCCGGAACGATCTTGTTCAGGTCTCCGACTAAGCCGTAATCTGCCACGTCGAAAATCGGTGCGTCCTCGTCCTTGTTGATCGCAACAATGAGATCGGAATCCTCCATGCCTGCCACATGCTGGATTGCTCCGGAGATACCAATTGCAAAGTAAATCTGCGGACGCACGGTCTTACCGGTCTGTCCTACCTGCAGATCCTGCGGCTGCCAGCCGTTCTCCACTACCGCGCGGGAGCAGCTCACGGTACCGCCGAGTACCTCTGCGAGTTCGTCAAGCAGTTTGAAGTTCTCTTTGGAACCGACGCCACGGCCACCGGATACGAGAACCTTTGCCTCCATGATGTTTGCGGTGTTCTTCACTGCCTTTACGACATTTAAAATCTCGACATATCTGCTGTCCGGTGTAAATCCTGGATTGAACTCCTCGATATTGGCCTTTGCGCCCTCAATCG
The DNA here is from genome assembly GCA_021770345.1 of Lachnospiraceae bacterium. GTDB lineage: Bacteria > Bacillota > Clostridia > Lachnospirales > Lachnospiraceae > Roseburia. Next base: position 979 of record JAETRD010000004.1, read on the forward strand.
GAGCGATTTTCTGCATCACGCCCGGGCGGACCGTCGCCATCTGCGGGCGGTTATACGGACATGCGATCGTTGCGATTGTGTTTCCGCCGAACGCAGGACGTGTCATCAAAAGCTGATTATGTAACTGCTCCTGATCCGGAGCCGCATTGAGCGGGAAATCTCCGATCTCAAGTACCGTACAGTCCGCAGTCAGACCGGTTTTCACACGCGCGGAAACGGTCGGTCCGAGGTCACGCCCGATTGCGGTAGCGCCAACCAGCATGATTTCCGGTTTATATTTGTTAATCACGGATGCCAGCGCATGTGCATACGGCTCTGTCCGGTATTCTTTTAACTCCGGATCATCCACAACGATCACCTTGTCTGCACCGTACACCGCCAACTGGTCTGCAAGATCCTTTACGCCGGAACCGATTAATACTGCTGTCACATCTGTATTTAAGTCTTTTGCAAGGTCTTTTCCTTTTCCGAGCAGCTCGAATGCAACGCCGTCTAACACGTTGTCAACCTGCTGTGCAAAGACATATACTCCCTTAAATTCTTCTAAACCCATTTTATTCACCACTTTTCCTTTTTTATTAGATAATGTGTTTCTCTTTGAATTTACCGATTAAGTAAGCAACGGATTCGTCTGTGTCAAGGTTTACTTTCTCCCCTGCACCTTTGCGCACCTTATCGGATGCCTTTGCAATTTTGGTCGGAGAGCCTTTCAGACCAAGATCGGAATCATCCACATCCTTTAAGTCTGCTCTTCCCCACACGGTCACTTCACTGTCATACGCCTCGAAGATCCCGCCGGGTGTCATGTAACGCGGCTCGTTCAGCTCGGAGAGAGCCGTGATGAGGCACGGCATCTTTGCCTTTAACTCGTGATATCTGTCCTCATACTGGCGCTGTACAATCACGGAATCGCCCTCAATCTTAATATCCTGCGCATAGGAAATCACCGGCAGTCCGAGATGCTCGGCAATCTGCGGTCCCACCTGTGCGGTATCACCGTCAATCGCCTGACGTCCGGTGATGATCAGATCATACTCCAGATTGCGGATTGCCCCTGCAATCGTGGTGGAGGTAGCCCAGGTATCGGCTCCGCCCAGCACTCTGTCTGTCACAAGGATTCCCTTGTCGGCGCCCATCGCCATCGCCTCGCGAAGTACCTCGTCCGCCTTCGGAAGTCCCATGGTAATCACGGTAACCTCCGCGCCGTACTGCTCTTTTAATCTGAGTGCTGCCTCAAGGCCTGCCTTGTCATCCGGGTTCATGATGGTAAGCATCGCAGCTCTGTCTAATGTACCGTCCGGGTTAAACTTCACACCGCCCTTGGTATCGGGTACCTGTTTAATACATACAACTATCTTCACGGTATATTCACTCCTTATTTTTTATAATTTTTGCGGATTTCTGTCATTTCAACAATGCGCCGGAGATAACCATACGCTGAACCTCGCTGGTTCCTTCGTAGATCTCCGTAATTTTCGCATCGCGCATCATACGCTCTACGTCGTACTCTCTGATATATCCGTAACCGCCGAACAGCTGAACAACCCCTGTCGTAACAGCCATCGCCGTCTCTGCCGCAAATAATTTTGCCTTTGCAGCCTCAACGGAATATACCTTCTGAGTTGCCTTTGCCATCGCCGCTTTATATACAAGAAGCTGTGCAGCCTCAATTCTCGCCGCCATATCCGCCAGCTTGAACTGTGTATTCTGCTGCTGCGCAATCGAACGTCCGAACTGTTTTCTCTCTTTGGTGTATGCAACCGCGCGGTCAAGTGCGCCCTCTGCAATTCCGAGAGCCTGTGCAGCGATACCGATACGTCCGCCGTCTAATGTATGCATTGCAATCGGGAATCCTTTTCCTTCGGTTCCGAGCAGGTTCTCCTTCGGGATTCTGCAATCCTCGAAAATCAGCTCGTAGGTAGACGAACCGCGGATACCCATCTTTTTCTCTTTGGTTCCGAACGAGAAGCCCGGAGCTCCCTTATCCACGATAAATGCGGAGAAGTTCTTTTTCTTTCTGCCTCTCTTGTCCTCGGTCACGCTTGTGATCGCAATCACGATGTAAACGTCCGCCACTTTACCGTTTGTGATAAAGCACTTGGAGCCGTTTAATACCCACTCGTCGCCGTCTAACACAGCCTTTGTCACCGCGCCCTGCGCGTCGGTACCTGCACCCGGCTCGGTCAGTGCAAATGCGCCGAGCTTCTCGCCCGTTGCAAGCGCTTTCACATATTTCTGTTTCTGCTCCTCTGTTCCGTAAGTCATAATCGGGTCGATACACAGAGAGGTGTGAGCCGATACCACAACACCTGTCGTCGCGCAGACCTTGGAGAGCTCCTCCACGCACATCACATAGGTAAGCGGGTCGCAGCCCTGTCCGCCGTACTCCTTCGGCACCGGAATTCCCATGAAGCCCAGCTTCTGCATTTTTTTCACGGTCTCCATCGGGAACTCTTCTGTCTCATCCACTTCCTGAGCCAGAGGTTTTACTTCGTTCTCGGCAAATTCTCTGAACAGAGAACGCGCCATTTCATGTTTTTTATCTAAAGCAAAATCCATGATCTAAAATTCCTCCATTTTATGATTTTATAAAAGTACGCATCTGCCGGCTTTCGGCCGGATAATCCTACTGTGCGTCAACCGGTGTCTTGGTGCGGTCTGCATTGTATACATAAAAGCCTCTGCCGCTCTTTGCGCCGAGGTTGCCGCCGCGAACCATCTTGCGGATCAGCGGGCAGGCACGATATTTGCTGTCTCCGGTCTCATTGTAGAGCACATCCATGATTGCAAGGCAGATATCCAGACCGATAAAGTCGCCTAACTCGAGCGGTCCCATCGGATGATTTGCACCGAGTTTCATAGCGGTATCGATGCCTGCAATATCGGAAACACCTTCCATCTTAATGAAAGCGGCCTCGTTGATCATCGGGATCAGGATACGGTTTACAACAAAGCCCGCAGCCTCGTTTACCTGTACCGGTGTCTTTCCAATCTCCTCGGAAATCTTCTTGATCGCATCCACGGTCTCGGCCGGGGTGTTTACACCTGCGATCACCTCGATGAGCTTCATGCGGTCTGCCGGGTTGAAGAAATGCATACCGATCATCGGGCGGGTAAGTCCGTTTCCAATCTCGGTGATGGAAAGGCTTGAGGTATTGGATGCGAAGATGCACTCCGGCTTTGCAATCTTGTCTAACTCTGCAAACGTCGTCTTCTTTACTTCCATATTCTCGAATGCAGCCTCCACGATCAGATCGCAGTCCGCGCAGAGATTCTCCTTTAAGCCCGGTGTGATCTTCGCAAGGATCGCGTCTACCGCTTCCTGCGTCATTTTTCCTTTTTCAACGAGTCTGGCATATCCTTTTTCGATTTTTGCTTTGCCGTTGTCTGCCCACTCCTGCTTGATGTCGCAGAGTGCAACCTCGTATCCGTCAACCTGGGCAAATGCCTTTGCAATTCCCTGTCCCATGGTTCCTGCTCCAATTACTCCAACTTTCATGTTGAACCCTCCTGTAAATTTATATTTTATATAACTACATTCTTCTAATGACATTCCGGAACTTCTCCGTCACTGCCTCAAACACAATTTCAGGCAAAGAACGCCGCTTTTGCGTTCTTCTAATGCAAAGTTAGAAGTACTTAGGCACCGCCCCTCCGGTGCGGCGTCTCAGTACTTCTCTTTGCTATTCTTTGCTATTCTCTCTCAACAATCGTAGAGCATCCCATTCCGCCGCCGATACACAGCGTAGCAAGTCCTCTCTTCGCGTCTCTCTTCTGCATCTCATGTAACAGCGTCACAAGGATACGGCATCCGGAAGCGCCTACCGGGTGTCCGAGCGCGATTGCACCGCCGTTGACATTTACCTTGGACATATCGAACTTTAAGTCTCTCGCCACTGCGATAGACTGTGCTGCAAACGCCTCGTTTGCCTCGATCAGATCCATATCATCAATTGTAAGTCCGGTTCTCTCCAACACCTTTCTGGTGGATGCCACAGGTCCTACGCCCATGATCTCCGGCTCAACTCCGCCGAGTGCGCCTGCAACCCAGGTAGCCATCGGTGTCACACCGAGCTCTTTCGCTTTCTCCTCGCTCATCACAACGATTGCCGCAGCACCGTCGTTGATGCCGGAAGCGTTTCCTGCAGTAATAAAACCGCCCTCTTTGCCGGAGCAGCATTTTAATTTTGCAAGTGCCTCCATCGTCGTACCCGCACGCGGACCCTCGTCCGTCACGAAGTCAACCATCTCTTTTTTCACTTTCACCGGAACCGGTACGATCTCATCTTTGAATTTGCCCTCAGCCATTGCCTTCTCGCATTTCTGCTGGCTGTTTACGGAGAACTCGTCGAGCTCTTCGCGGGTGATTCCGTATTTATCACATACGTTCTCTGCAGTGATCATCATATGATAGTGGTTAAACGCATCCGTAAGTGCATCGTTTACCATGGTGTCAATGATGGTCGCATTGTTCATACGATATCCAAAACGAGCTTTTGTCATAGCATACGGAGCCATTGACATATTCTCCATACCACCGGCAACCACAATGTCTGCCTGGCCTGCGAGAATCATAGTAGCCGCTTCATTGACACACTTTAACCCGGAACCGCACACTACATTCAAAGTAACCGCCGGAACTTCAATCGGCAGTCCTGCCTTGATGGAGGACTGACGTGCAACGTTCTGACCCTGAGCGGCCTGGATTACACAGCCCATCAGCACCTCGTCAACCTGCTCCGGTTTTACTCCGGCTCTGTTTAACGCCTCCTTGATCACGATTGCGCCCAGATCTGCCACCGGTGTGCTGCTGAGTGCTCCACCCATCTTACCGATCGCTGTACGGCATGCGCCTGCTAAAACTACTTTCTTTGCCATTTTGAATTCTCCTTTCAGTCTCACGGCACAAAACTCTGCTGTACGCAGAGAATTTGTCTCCTTTTAAATTCGCCGAAAATCGCCGTTAATTTTTTAACAATCTTTTCACAAAAAAAATAAACGCGCACTTAAGCCTTAATCCCTGCTGCAGCAGCGCTCTTTTTCCTGCGAATATCCGTCTTAACCAGCGTTTTCCAAGCCTCCCGACTACTGTTTTATGCTACCATACTTCACCTTTAATTGCAACAAGTTTCTTGCTTTTTCAGACTTCAAAACTTTTATTTACAGTCTTCTTCTTTTCGTTCTTCCTTCTTTTTCTCAATTTCACGTTAAAAATTTATCATTCTAAAAACCGTTTTATCATAAAAAAGAAGCGTTTTTTGGTTATATTTCACAAAAAACGCTTCTTTGCCGTCAGTAGAATACATGATTGCCGATCACGGTTCCCTGAATGATTCCGTTGTTCACGCGAAAGTAGAGGCAGTTCACCGTAATCTTTCCGTTTAGCACCTCCTGCGCCGCCTGCAGACAGGCGGAATCCACCCCCGTTTGCATACAGTAGGCAAGGCGTCCGCTCGCGACCGGCGAAAACTGTCCCGGCTCATAAATAACCCCCGCAATCGTATTCGGGAAATAAGAGCTCTTCACCCGGTTCATCACCACGCTTCCCACCGCCAGTTTCCCCTCGTAGGATTCCCCGCCGGATTCGCACTGGATAATGGCCCCTAGCAGATAGGTATCGCTGGTTTCCGGCACATACACAACCCCCGAGGTATCCTCCTGCTCCTGCGCTTTGATTGCCGCGAGCCGTGCCGCGTCCTCTTTTGCCTTTTTGATCTCCAGTTCCTTTTCGTACTCGATCATCTTCGCGAGGCGTTCCGAGACCTCGTCCACACTGGCCTGCGCGTCCGAAAGATCGGCTTTCGCCTTCTCGAGGTCCCCCTGTGTCGCCGCGATCATGCTGTTCACCGAATTTTTCTTTTCCTGCATGTCCTGCTGCATGGAGACAAGTTCCTCTCTCTGTCCCTCAAGTTCCTTTTTTCTTTCCGCGATCTCCTCACGCAGCGCTTCAAACTTCTTTAACATGCTGCGGTCATAGGCGTTGATATCCGAGACATACTCGGTGCGGTTCAAAAAGTCCGTAAACGAGGCGGATTCCAAAAGCATCTGCCAGACATTCGTATCGGAGTTCTCGTACATAAACTGTATGCGCAGCTTCATATCTTCATACTGCTGATCGTACTGCTCGACGGCCGCCGTAAGTTCCTCCTCGGCCTTGTCAATCTCCGTTTCCTTCTCCGAAAGCTGCCGTTCGAGATCGTTTATCTGCCCCACAATATCCGAAAGCTGCCCGTTCAGCCTTCCAAGGCTTCCCTCAAGCTCCTCGCGACGGTCCGTGATCGTATCGACCTGTTCCTCCGCCTCTTCCTTTTCGTCCTGAAGCTCGTCTATTCGGTTTTTGGCATCGTTAATCTCATCCTGTGTCGTGGCGCTGACCGCACCGACCGGAATCATACAGGCCAAAAGCCAGACTGCCGCCATCCTCGTCCACGGAATTTTTCTCATTTGAATCCCCCCGGAGTTCCTGTTTTTCATTCATAATAGCAGATTGTTTTTCGCCTTTCAATATGATATTATAAGGATATAATTGTTATAGGGGTTTCATGTAGGAGGATATTTTATGTTATTTGTTAAGACTGCCGATTTAAAACCCGGCATGCGGCTCGCAAAGCCAATCTACAATAAAATGGGAGTGCTGCTCTACGAGCGCGACACAAAGCTGACGGTACAGGGTATCAACAGCATTGAAAACTTCGGTTTGATCGGTATTTTTATTCTCGAACCCGCCGAACCCCTGCCGCCTTTATCCAGAGAAGATCTGGAGTTCGAACAGTTTCAGACAATTTATATGTTTAAGCTGAAGGAAAACATGGATTACCTCGAAAAAGAGCAGGTTCCCGCGACACTGCCCTCTCTGGTAGCCGATATCTATTCACACTACGGCGTGATAGACCATAAGCTGAATTTCATCCAGACGCTGCGCAGTTCTGCGGATTTTACCTACAAGCATGCCATCAGCGTCGCGATTTTATGTGCGCTGATTTCAAATGAAATGCATATTGCGAGAGAGGAGCAGGCCGCTCTGATTACGGCCGCCCTGCTTTACGATTTCGGATACCTGTATGTGCCCCAGTCCGTCCTCGACAAAGGCGATGACCTTGCGGAGAGCGACAGGGAATTTATCCAGATGAACTTAGAGCGCGGTTATGAGGCGCTCCGCCCCCGCTACGAGGAGTGCGATCTGCCGAAGCTTTCCCTTGAGATCATCCAGCAGATTATCTTCTCGAAGAGCAAGACGCTGAAAATCAAAAAACCGGCGGAGAACCTGCGCATTCTGACGGAGATCTTAAAGGTCTCGGATAAATTTGACCGGCTCACGGCGATGAACATCAATCATCCGCCCGTTTCCGAGGTTGCGGCCACGACGTTTCTGATGCAGAACTGCCACACCTACAGTTTAAAGGTTGTCACCGCCTTAGCGCAGTGTATCCACATTCTGCCCACGGGCGCCTGTGTGGATTTATCCGACGGCGAAAAGGCTCTCGTTCTGATGGAAAACCCGGAGGACTTCCGCCATCCGATGATTTTGAAGTTCTCCAACAATATGCTCTACGACTTAAGCGATCCGATAATCGGGGATTCCCTTCACGTCACAGACATCATGAAGACCATGGATAACCGCATTGCCATCGACGAGGAGACGCTCAAGCACTTTGTCACGGACCGGTATATTCAGGAGACTGCCGACAAGTTCCGGCGCGCAAAGCTTGAGAGCGCACGCATCCGTCAGCAGATGAAGGCACAGGAAGAGATGGAAACCCTGCTTGACTCCGCGTCAATCCTGCCGGATATTGTTCTTCCGGACGGAGAGGACTCTACACCTAAGCCGCCGCGCAAAAAAATGAAACTGGTATAAAACTCTTGTTTAACACAGCCGTGTCTGCAAACCGACCGCAGCACGGCTGTTTTTATGTGTTCTTAATTTGAGATTAAGGCTTGACGAATCCGCCTTTCCTCATTATAATTTTTCTATCAAAAGCAGTAATGCGTTAAAGCATTAAAGGAGGATTTATGAAAAAACAAACAAGATTCTTTTCGATTATGATGGCTGCCGCAATGGCGCTCTCTCTGGGTGCCTGCGGCGGTGACGACAAGTCCGCTTCCAATTCGGGCAGCGCGGACGGAAATGCTTCTGCGGCAACCGAAGCCGACGGCAATGCCAGCGGTTCGGCGGAATCCGATGCCGCTTCCTCAGACGGAAAAACTTACAGGATCGGCATTGTACAGCAGTTAGAGCACCCGGCGCTTGACTCCGCTTCCGAGGGCTTTATGGACGCGCTCACCGAACTGCTCGGCGAGGGAAATGTCACCTTTGACCTTCAGAATGCCCAGGGCGAGCAGGCCAACTGTGCCACGATCAGCAACCGTTTCGTCTCTGACAATTGCGACCTGATTCTCGCAAATGCAACGACCGCGCTGCAGTGTGCGGGCGCAGCCACAAGCACGATTCCGATTCTCGGGACTTCCGTCACCGACTACGCCACCGCCCTTGATATGGACGACTGGAGCGGTACAACCGGGCGCAACATCTCCGGAACTTCCGACCTTGCCCCGATCGATCAGCAGGAGGACATGCTGCTTGAGTTGTTCCCCGATGCGAAGACGGTCGGTATCATCTACTGCTCCGCAGAGCCGAATTCCGCATATCAGGCGGCAAAATTCGAGGAAGCTCTGGAAGCGGACGGAATCGCATACAAGGAATTTACCGCAGCCGATTCCAACGATATCGCAGCGGTCGTACAGAATGCCGTAAACGAAGCGGATGTCCTCTATGTTCCGACTGACAACACGATGGCCGGCAACGCCGAGACCATCAACAATATCGCGCTTCCCGCGGGGGTGCCGATCGTTGCCGGCGAGGAGGGGATCTGTGGCGGCTGCGGCGCCGCAACGCTCTCGATCAGCTATTACGATATCGGCTACACCGCCGGTGAGATGGCTTACGATGTCCTGGTAAACGGCGCCGACATCTCCTCCATGGAGATTGCGTATGCTCCGACCGTCACCAAAAAATACAATGCCGCAATCTGCGAGCAGCTCGGCATTACCGTTCCGGACGATTATGTCGCAATTGAGGTTGAATAATTTTTTACTTTAATTTTTTAGGAAGATGAGGGTTTGACATGACAATCTTAATGTCCTTAGACCCCGCGTCTCTCCTCCGTTCCATGCCCGGTGCCTGCGCACAGGGACTGATCTGGGGATTGATGGCTCTCGGGGTCTATATCACTTACCGTCTGCTGGACTTTGCCGACCTGACCGTGGACGGCTCTCTTGCAACCGGAGGCGCCGTTGCGGTTATGCTGATCCGCGGCGGCATGAATCCGTGGCTCGCACTTATTTTTGCTTTTATCGCAGGTATGGCCGCCGGTCTCGTCACCGGACTTTTGCACACCGCACTCGGAATTCCGGGGATTCTGGCCGGTATTTTAACCCAGATTTCCCTTTATTCCATTAACTTAAACATCATGGGCTGTTCGAATCAGGCCGTCAGCGTAGACAAGTACAATCTGGTTGTCTCACTCCGCTATATTTCGGATTCCCCCATATCAAAAATCCGTGTGTTTGCCACAAGTATCCTGTTTTGTCTCGCCGTTGTCATGATTCTCTACTGGTATTTCGGGACCGAGCAGGGACATGCCATCCGTGCAACCGGATGCAATCCGCAGATGGCAAGAGCGCAGGGCATCAACACTGATTTTCATACGGTGCTCGCACTGATGATTTCCAACGGGCTTGTCGGGCTTTCCGGCGGACTGTACGCACAGTATCAGGGCGCCGCGGATGTCAACATGGGCCGCGGCGCCATCGTCATCGGACTCGCAGCCGTGATCATCGGCGAGGTCGTGTTCGGCAAACTCTGTGCCGGCAAGTATTTCGCGTTTGCCTACACCATGCTCTCGGTGATCGCCGGAGCCATCATTTACTATATTGTCATGAACCTGGTATTGTGGTTAAAGCTTCCCTCTGACGACCTGAAGCTGTTTTCCGCGATTGTCGTAGCGCTTTTCCTCGCGATTCCATATCTCAAAGCGAAATACGGCAGGAAGGAGGCGCGCGCATGACCGAAATGCTGAAAATCGAGCATATCCGCAAAACCTTCAATCCCGGAACCATCAACGAGAAAGTTGCGTTAGACGGCGTCGACCTCGTCTTAAATGAAGGCGACTTTGTCACGGTCATCGGCGGAAACGGCGCCGGGAAATCGACGACGCTCAATGCAGTCGCCGGCGTGTGGCCGGTGGATTCCGGCAAAATTTATATCGGCGGCGACGACGTGACGAAACTCTCCGAATATAAACGGGCAAAATACCTCGGACGCGTCTTTCAGGATCCCATGACCGGAACCGCCACCACAATGTCCATCGAGGAAAATATGGCAATTGCCGCCCGCCGCGGCGAGGGCCGGGGATTAAGCTGGGGGATTACCCGAAAAGAGAGGGCCCTCTACCGCTCCATGCTCGCCACGTTAGATCTCGGACTTGAGGATCGTCTCTCGAGCAAAGTCGGACTTCTCTCCGGCGGGCAGCGCCAGGCCATCACGCTGCTGATGGCATCCATCAAACACCCGAAGTTGCTGCTGCTCGATGAGCACACTGCCGCTCTGGATCCAAAAACAGCCGCAAAAGTCCTTGAAATTTCAGACAAGATCATTGCGGAGAATCATCTGACCGCCATGATGGTCACACACAATATGAAAGATGCGATCGCGCACGGAAATCGACTGATTATGATGCACGAGGGCCGCGTGATCTTAAATATCGCGGGCGAAGAAAAAAAGAAACTGACCGTCGAGGATCTGCTTCACCAGTTTGAGCGCGTCAGCGGCGAGGAGTTTGCAAGCGACAAGGCGCTGCTCTCCTAAAGGTTTACACTGCGGCGTGTAAACATCCCGACATTTCAAAAGCTGCCGGCGGGGACACTTTATCAACAGAATCGTCCCTGCCGGCAGCTTTTTTCTGATGCCGCCGCATATTTCCGTTTCACTACATTCGTCAAATCCATCTCTTTTGCCGTAGCACTCACTGCATCTGCAGCGTCTCCGCCTCTGTCGCCACTGCGGCGGATTCCGCCGCCCTGTGCCCGGCAATATCCTGCTTTGCAACAATCACAAAAGCCGTCACTACAAGCACCAACAGAATCGCGGCGGCGATTGCCGGGATAAACATGTGCACGTCCGCGCTGGCCCGGTAGCCCCCACGATCCAGATTATCGTCAAATCTCTTCACGTCCGCTCCGTCCTCCTCCGCCGCTATTCACACACCACGGCCGTTCCGGATGCCGTCACCATCAGCATGCCGTTATTCGCCCCCAGCACTTCGTAATCGATATCCACACCCACAACCGCATTTGCTCCCAGATGGGCGGCCCGCTGCTGCATTTCGGCCAAAGCCTGCTCTCTGGCGCGCATCAGTTCATCCTCATAAGAATTCGAGCGTCCTCCGAAAAAATTGGTAAGGCCGGCCGCAAAATCCCGCACAAAATCCACACCAGATACCACCTCTCCGAATACGATACCGCGATATTCCACGATTCTTTTTCCCTCAATCTGGGGCGTTGTTGTAACAATCATTGATATACCTCCTTCGTCTCCCGTCAATTCTGTCCTTCTTTTCTGTTTTCTATCATAAAGCAAAGCATACCGTCTGTTCAAGTACCGGAGAAAAAATTTTTTCTTAGAGTTTTCTTAATTAAAAAAACAGAACCCGAATCCGCACAGATCCGGGCCCTGCCTTTTATTTTGTTTTTCTATAAATTCTTCACGGTCGCGATATCCACCGGCGTCAGCATGTCCGTCGCCGTCTCGAGGCTTCTCGCCAGCGCGCCGGCCGTGTCCATTGCCGTAATGCAGTAGACGCCTGTCTCGATCGCGTTTCTGCGGATCAGAAATCCGTCTCGGGTCTTGTCGCCGTTCCCCTGTGTCGGCGTATCGATCACAAGGTCTATCTTATGGCCGAGAATCAGATCCATCACGTTCGGGGACTCCTGCGAGATTTTGTTGACCCGTCTCGCGTTTACCCCGTGCTCCTGCAGATACTTTGCAGTGCTCCTCGTCGCATAAATCGTATACCCAAGCGCCTCAAAGCGCTTTGCGACATCCACAGCCTCCGGCTTGTCCGCATCCTTCACGGTCATGATCATCTGCTTATACTTCGGCAGCGTGACCCCCGCGCCGAGGAACGCCTTGTAGAGCGCCTCGTTAAAGGTTTTGGCGATGCCGAGACACTCGCCGGTCGATTTCATCTCCGGTCCGAGTGAAATCTCTGCGCCGCGCAGCTTCTCAAACGAAAATACCGGCATCTTAATCGCAATATAATCCGCCGCCGGAGCAAGCCCCGGCTCATATCCGAGACCGCGTATCGTATTTCCGATAATCACCTTTGTCGCCAGATCCACAATCGGGATTCCCGTCACCTTGCTGATATAAGGCACAGTCCGCGAGGAACGCGGATTTACCTCAATCACATAGACTTCCTCGTCCATCGCGATAAACTGGATATTAATCAGTCCGACCACATGAAGCGCCTGCGCCAGCCGCTTTGTGTACTCAACGATCGTCTCCTTCACATGATCGCTAATCGTCGGCGCCGGATAGACGGAGATGCTGTCTCCGGAGTGAACGCCGGTGCGCTCGATGTGCTCCATAATTCCAGGAATCAGAATATCGGTCCCGTCACAGACCGCGTCCACTTCAATCTCTTTTCCCTGCAGGTATTTGTCCACGAGAATCGGGTGATCCTGCGCGATACGGTTGATAATCCCGATAAACTCCTCTATCTCCGCGTCGTTAAATGCGATTTTCATGCCCTGGCCGCCCAGCACATAGGACGGGCGCACGAGCACCGGATATCCGAGGCGGTTTGCAACCTCCTTCGCCTCCGCAGCCGTAAACACGGTACCGCCTGCGGCTCGCGGGATTTGCGTCTGTTCGAGGATCTGATCAAACAATTCGCGGTCCTCCGCGGCGTCCACATCCTCCGCTTTCGTGCCCAGAATCCGCACACCCATCTTCATCAGGCTCTCAGTCAGCTTAATCGCGGTCTGCCCGCCGAACTGTACGACCGCGCCGTCCGGCTTCTCCAGCCGCACAATCGCCTCCACATCCTCCGGCGTCAGCGGCTCAAAGTACAGCTTATCCGCAATATCAAAGTCTGTCGACACCGTCTCGGGATTGTTGTTGACAATCACTGTCTCCCAGCCCTCTTTTGCAAATGCCCAGGTACAGTGCACGGAACAGTAATCAAACTCAATCCCCTGCCCGATGCGAATCGGTCCCGAACCCAGCACAAGTACTTTCTTTTTCGGGTTCGTCTCGGCCGCCTCATTCTCGCTGCCGAAAACCGAATAATAATAAGGGGTTTCCGCCGCAAACTCTGCGGCGCAGGTATCCACCATCTTATAGGCCGCCACAATCCCGTTCTCATAGCGCATGTCGTGAATTTCACGCTCGCTCTTTCCGGTCAGCGCGGCGATCACGTTGTCCGGGAACTCAATGCGCTTTGCCTCTTTTAACAGTTCCACCGTAAGCGATTCGTTTTGCAGCCGCTGCTCCATCTCGACCAAAATCGCAAGCTTATCGATAAACCAGCTGTCAATCATCGTGATTTCATGAATCTCCTCATAGGAAATCCCTCTGCGGAGCGCCTCCGCGATCACCCAGATTCTGCGGTCGTCAACCTTCTCTAACTGCGCCACAAGTTCCGCTCTGCTCAATCCGGAGAAATCGTAAGACATCAGGCTGTCCACATGCTGCTCTAAGGAGCGGATTGCCTTCATCAGCGCCCCCTCAAAGTTATCGCAGATACTCATAACCTCGCCGGTGGCCTTCATCTGCGTCGTGAGCGTGCGCTTTGCCGTGATAAACTTGTCAAACGGAAGACGCGGAATCTTCACCACACAGTAGTCGAGCATCGGCTCAAAGCTCGCGTACGTCTTCTGCGTGATGGCATTCTTAATCTCATCGAGCGTGTAGCCGAGTGCAATCTTGGCCGCGACCTTCGCAATCGGATAACCGGTGGCCTTTGATGCAAGCGCCGACGAACGGGACACGCGGGGATTCACCTCAATCACGCAGTACTCAAACGTCTCCGGATGCAGCGCGTACTGCACGTTACAGCCTCCCGTAATATTTAATTCAGATATAATATTTAGTGCAGACGTCCGAAGCATCTGATATTCTTTATCTCCCAGCGTCTGTGAAGGCGCCACGACGATCGAGTCGCCGGTGTGCACGCCGACCGGGTCGATGTTTTCCATATTACACACCGTGATGCAGTTACCCGCGGCATCCCGCATCACTTCGTACTCGATTTCCTTCCATCCCGCGATGCAGCGCTCGACCAGCACCTCGCCGACGCGGGAAAGCCGCAGACCGTTTGTCAGGATCTCAATCAGTTCCGCCTCATTGTGCGCGATACCGCCGCCGCTTCCACCCAGCGTAAATGCCGGCCGAAGCACAACCGGATAACCGATGGTGTTCGTAAAACGGATCCCGTCCTGTACGTTATTCACCACCGTCGAGGCCGCGCACGGCTCCCCGATTTTTTCCATTGTATCCTTAAACGCCTGGCGGTCCTCCGCCTTGAAAATCGTCTCCGCTGTCGTTCCGATTAAATTTACATTATATTTTTTAAGAATTCCTTTTTCGGAGAGCTCCATACCGAGATTCAGTCCGGCCTGTCCGCCGAGTGTCGGCAGGATGCTGTCCGGCTTTTCCTTTGCGATAATCTGCTCTAACACAGGGACCGTCAGCGGTTCGATATAGACTTCGTCCGCGATTTCCTTGTCGGTCATAATCGTTGCCGGATTGGAGTTTACCAGCACAACTTCTACCCCTTCTTCCTTTAAGGAGCGGCAAGCCTGTGTTCCTGCGTAGTCAAATTCCGCCGCCTGGCCGATGACGATGGGGCCGGAGCCGATCACCATTACTTTTTTAATCTTCTGATTTCTAGGCATTAGTTATCTCCTCCCATCATCGTGATAAACCGGTCAAACAGATACGCGGAATCCTGCGGCCCGGGGCACGCCTCCGGATGAAACTGCACGGTAAAAATGTTCTTCCCAACATAGGCAAGCCCCTCGTTTGTGCCGTCATTGACATTGACGAAAGCCGGCTTCGCCACCTTCGGGTCCAGTGCTTCCGTGTCCACGACATATCCGTGGTTCTGGGAAGAGATATAGACTCTCCCCGTCTCCAGATCTTTAACCGGATGATTACCGCCGCGGTGACCGTATTTCATCTTGTGCGTGTCGAGCCCGTTGGCCAGCGCCATCAGCTGATGTCCAAGACAGATTGCAAAAATCGGTGTGTCGGAGTTGTAAAGCTTCTTTACCTCCGCGATGATGTCGCCGCACTCCTTCGGATCCCCCGGGCCGTTGCTCAACATAATCCCGTCCGGCTGTGCCGCCAGAATCTCCTCCGCCGGCGTGTGCGCCGGATAGATCGTCACCTCGCAGCCGCGCTTATGAAGTGACTGTGCGATATTGTTCTTCGCGCCGTAGTCTAAGAGCGCCACATGCCATTTACCGCCTCTGAGCACACGCTTTTCCGTACAGGTTACCTTGTCCACCACATTTCCGGTGCGATATTCTTTTAATCTTGGAATAATCAAATCAAGATTATAGTTTTCATCAGTCGTGATCATCCCATTCATCGTGCCTTTCTCGCGCAGGATCTTCGTGAGCGCGCGCGTATCAATGCCGCAGATACCGGGTATGTCATATTTCGTGAGGAAATCCCCAATCGTCCCCTCACATCGGAAATTGCTGGGCATCCGCGACAGTTCGCGCACAATATAGCCGTCCGGCCAGGGCCTGCCTGACTCCATGTCAGGCGTAATCCCATAATTTCCGATCAGCGGATAGGTCATCACAACCGCCTGTCCTGCGTAGGACGGATCCGTCAGAACCTCCAAATACCCGGTCATCGACGTGTTAAACACGATTTCGCTGATGACCTCTCTGGCAGAACCGATACTGGTTCCGGTAAACACATTCCCGTCTTCGAGTATCAAAAAAGCTTTCATTTGTTTTCCTACCCTTTCATTATTTTTCCAAAAAAAAAAACGTTTCCGTTTTTCTTTAAAAGTCCGGACTCATCTTCGGCGGATAAAAGACATATGCCCCCTGCCCGCCGGGTCGTCCCTAAATTGTAAAAAGTTTATCATACCACAGAATATTTTTCAACCTTTTCCCACAACAAATACCGCTGAGATTTTATCCGTTCCACGGGAAAAAATAGTTATTATCGCCAAAGAGGCTGCACGCTTCACAAACCGGTTGCATTAATGCGACTGTTCCTGCTCCTCCGACTCCTTTACGCGCTCCCGGTAGACTTCATCCGTGATCAGTCCGTCCGACGCAATGTGATAAACCGTCACACCGGTAAACAGCGCCGTCGTAAACACGAGCACAGCCGCCGTAATCGCAAGCACAACCTTATTCGATACCTTTTTGGTCGGATAACGCACCTCCCCGATGCCGAGCACGCGCGCCGCATAGCGCTTCATATATTTTGAGAGCTCTCTGTCAACCCCGTACTGCTGATATTCCGGCCTCACATAGAGAAGGCTCGGATGCCCGTTCCCCTGCAGCGCCGAGACGCCGCACATCCAGCCGCGGTCGAATGCGCCCCAGACTGTCAGCCGCCCCTGGCTTATCTCATTCTGAAAATTTTCCAAATTTACATATCGGAAAAACTTTTCGACTTCCTCTTCGTTATTCACCGTCGGGCGTATACATTGATTGTAAATATCCTGCGCCAACTGTACCGCCCATTGTACCTCATGGCTCTGTAGCATTCGTACTTCCATCGTTCCTCTCATTCTGCCGCCGCAGGCGGCACAGACCCGTCGTTCTGGTATAATCATAACATAGTTTTTTTCATACGTCACGGGTCCGACAGAAACTTTCGGCAAAAAAGCGTATTCAGGTTGTCTGCTCGATCTCATTCCTCGACGGGTTTCTTTCCTCCTCCATCTCATCCAGCTCGCGGCTTCTGGCCATAAACACGCAGACAATCCCTCCTACAATTCCTGTACCGGCAAAAATCGCCACCGTTCCGGTAAACCCGATGATTGCACTGATAAGAAAAGACATTACCGGCATGGAGGCCACATTTGCGGCTGTCAGGATTCCCGAAGCTCTGGCAAGGTATTCTTCGTTCACTTTCTTTATAAACTCTACATTCATAAATGTCATCAGCCACGATGCAAAACAGCCCATAAACGCAGTCCAAACCGCAGCATATACATATGCCGGAAGATCATATACATACAGAGGTCTGCCTGCAACCAGCAGAATATAATAAAAGCAGATCCCGAACCCACACAGGACAAACAGCTTTCTTGCACTCAGAAATTTTTTCACCCACGGGTAAGAAACGGAACCAAACATGATCCCGCCTGTCGCCGCTACACTGATCACGGAAAGCATTGTCGCCCCGGACTGCAAAATTTCTTCTACCAGCGGGGCCTGCAGGCTGTTAAACGGGGTCAGCAATGCATTCAACACCACACAAGCCGCAATAAAAAACATAAACGTACCGCTCTTTCGCACATACTGTACGCCGTCTTTCAATGAGCGGATATATTCCTTTCCGGAAAATGCTCCCGACGATACCTTTTCTTCCTGATACCGCATGAAACCGATAATTCCGGCCGATGCAAGAAAGGTCGCTATGTCAATATAGATTGCCCCTGTAATTCCAAACAGCGCAATAATTCCTCCCGCAAGAGCCGTTCCGATGATCGATACCGCCCGAGAGAGCGAACCGTCAAGCGATAAACCATATTCCAGATACTCCCTTTCAAGTACCTTCGGCGTCAGCGCAGTATCCGCCGGCCCACGAAACGCTTCCACCGTAGAAATCAGGATCGTTGTAGCAACCAGCATCCACGGCTGCAGCCACTCCGTCGCATAGGAGAATGCAACAAATAACACACAGCATGCACGCATAATATCCGTCCCTATCATAATATGTTTTTTATTTCTTCCCTCGACCCAGACTCCGGCAAACGGTGTGACCAGTATTGTCGGCAAGCTGTTGATACCAAAAACCAGCGCAGACCACGCCGCATTTCCTGTCAGCTGATACACCAGCCAGGTAAATGCGATTGCATCAATCGAATCACCAAAGACATTAATCAATCCCGCTACAAGAAGTTTCATGTATTCTTTTTGCCGGAATATATCCCTGTAGCCTATTTTCTTTTCCTCACTCATATCGCTTTACTCCTCTTTTTATTTTCGCCCGTCTTTTTGTCACAGTAATAATCCAAAAGAGCATGCTCCTCAAACGTCAGCTCTGCAATTCTTACAGTCTTCATTTTGTGCGGCAGACACCATTTTCATCCGAATTACTCATACTTGCAATGCATCCTGCATATGTATTCTGTCTTTCTCCATAATGATACCTCATTTCAATCACTTTTCGATATCGTTCATAGGTACTGATTTCCCTGGTATTTTGAAATATATTACGGGTTTCTACCATAACATTTTCTCTGTATTCCTCAGGTATCTCCTCGAGCACAGTAAACGGCATTTCCGTTTATGTATCATTCTTCTGATTCTAACTTGCCTTTTTCTTTTATAAGCGATTATAATACTTATAGATGAAGTTTACAGGAGGATTGCCATGAGTGTTCAAAATGCCGGAACCGCAATCAGAGAAGCCCGCCTCGCGGCAGGCCTTACACAGGAAAAATTATCCGACGGCGTCTGCTCCGTCCTCTCCCTCTCCCGCATTGAGAATAACTCCGCCGGGGTCAGTCCTGCGACTTTTCAGGCGCTGATGGCGCGCACCGGCGCTCCCACCGAGGCTTTTCCCGCCTTTGCAAACCGGGCCGATTTTGCGTGTTTTTACAATTTAAAACGCGCATCGTTCTATCTGGATTCCTGGCAGCTTGCGGCAGCCTTTGACGAACTGGAAAAAATAGAGGCCACAAACTGGGCGGACAATAAATTTTATTATCAGGAATGGCTGTACCTTCACGGTCGGCTGCAGTTTTGCTCCGGCTGCGGCAGCCATACACACATTTGCCGTCTGCTGCTTGCCGCAATGCATGTCACACGGCCGGATTTTGCCTGCCCGGACATTTCCTCCCTGCTGCTCTCCGTAACCGAAATACGGATTCTCACACTCCTCGCACAGGAGCTTCTGTCGCTCGGCCAGACGGACAGCTGTGCCTCGCTCTGCACACAGCTTACCTCTTATCTCTCCGATACACATATTCTATACCTCGAAAAAGACCGGTTGCTGGCAGAACTGTCTGTCGCATCCGGAAAATATCTGCTTGCGGAGGGGAAATATCCTGCTGCACTCGAACGCGTGGAGGCACATCGACAGAAAATGATGCAGAACATGACCGATGCTCCTCTGTTTGAGCTGACCTTTTTAACCGGTTTGTGCCGTTACCTCATCGGCGACAAAGCGGATGCCCTTTCCCTGTTTCAGACTGCCTTTTACGCCGCGCACTCCATCGAAAGCTGCTATGCCACTACCTGCAGGCGCTGCCTTGAAACCGAGTTGAAGATTGTACTCCCCATTGATACCGCCCTTTTTCCCGATATCCCGCTTGTTCCATACGAACAGAAACAGGCCGCAGATGACATCACACTCGGTGACGGCACCTACGACCTGTTTGCTCCCGATGCGCTTTCCCTCGGCAGACTGATTCGGGATCTCCGCACGGAAAAGAAAATTCCGCAGGCCAGGCTCTGTCAGGGACTCTGCAGCAAATCCAAGCTCTCCAAAATCGAAAACGAGACGCTCTGGCCCGATGTGCTGCTGGCCGAAACACTGTTAGAGCGCCTCGGCATCTCCTCGGATATTTTTACCTTTTTCGGTGATAAACGGGAAGCAACCCTGTTCGAACTCCGCATGCGCATGATTCGCATTACATATTCAGAACGCGCACATATGCATACCTATATAGAGGAAATGTCAAAATTAATTACGCACAAAGACATCTTATACTGGCAATATCTTTGTTTTGAAAAGGCACAGTTTATTGATAACCCAACTGACAAAATGGCTGAATTGGAACGCGTCCTTTCAATGACTTTACCAGGATTTCAGTTCCATATGCTGTCAAACTATGACCTCTCCTGGACGGAATTAACGATACTAAACAGTCTTTGCCATGCCTGCGCAGATAGCAACATCGTAGCAGGAACAAAGTACTTTTATAAATTTCTCGAATATCAGCAGTTGTCCGACATCGACATTTTACTGTTAAAGAGAACTTTACCTGTAACAACGGGAATGTTAACCCGCAGACTCTACATACAAAACCGCTATGCCGAAATCATGGAACTGACTGACACCTTTTCTTCCCCGCTCATGAAAAGCTCCCTGTACTTTACCGGGCATGTTTATGGTCATCTTTGTCAAGTTCTCGCTACGCAACAAAAAATTGCTGATACAGCTAAATTTTTCCATTATGCTTATTATAACCTGACCATTACCGGTTCCTGTGAACTTTCACATATTTTAAAACAGGATATGGAAGCTGACTTTCATATCCTGTTGTCATAGCTTGGTTACTTCATCGTATAAATCCCCGCACGGCATAATCCCCGCATCCGTTCCCACCTGTGCCACGCCAAACAGCATGCATACCAGCATCATCGATGCAACAATTCTTTTTACCCTGTTTTTCCAATCGTTTTTCTTCATTCTTCCTCCTCCGCACAGTGTAAAACACACCGCCAAAACCACGTTTTTCTGTCGCCTTTGTCCGTGTACCGAAACCGTTTCATCCCTGAATTCCGCGTCCCGATACAACCTGGAAAGGAATCGGACTCACAGCAGTTTATCTTTTGTATAGTTTGCTTTTTTGCTGCTGTGAATCCGAATTCCCTTCCTTGAAAAAATTATATCATATCCGCCGACATATGTAATTTCCATATCCGGAAATTTTTATGTTTCCATTTATGTATAGTTCAGCATCCCCGCTTCCATATGCAAAGTGACATCCGCCTGCCCTGCTGCTTCTCTGTCATGTGTGACAAGGATCATACAATACCCCTCCTCCGCCACAAGCTTACGCAGCAATCCCATAATATGCTCCGTATTTTCCTGATCCAGATTCCCCGTCGGCTCATCCGCAAGAATCACTCTGCTCCTCTTCGCAAGCGCCCTTGCAATCGCTACCCGCTGCTGCTCGCCCCCGGAAAGCTGTTCCGGATAACTGTTCCACTGATCCTGTAAGATTCCAAGCGCCAGAAGCTTTTCCCCGGCAAGCGTCTTAGACTGCCGGTAAGGCGTCCCCAACAGTTCCAGCGGATAACATACGTTTTCCAACGCCGTCATTCTCGGAAACAAATGATACGCCTGATGAATCATCGCAACTTCCGTTCTGCGGTATGCCTCCCGGTCTATCCCCCGCATATCTTTTCCCCGATACAGGACAGTTCCTCCGGTCGGCAGACGCATTCCCGCAAGCATGCCGAGCAGGGTCGATTTGCCGGACCCCGACTTCCCCACAATCGCGTACATCTTTTTTTCTTCGAAAATACCCTCTGCATCCCGCACGGCGCTTATCCCGTTTTTTCCGTCCTCGTACCTAAAGCACGCCCGCTGTAAAGCAAAAACCGGTTCCATTTTATGTCCCCCTTCCTCTATTCCATGTTCCTGCGAATACGCAAAATCGCCATGCACACCGCCAAAAGCAGCATTGCCGCAAACTCCGCAAATTCAATCAGAAACCACTGCGCCGGAAATGTATAGCCTCCATACCATGCCGCCACTTTGCATACCGCCGTTCCCGGGATCATGCCGCAAAGAACCGCAATCCCATACCTCGTCAGCCAGCAGAGAATCATCGTCCTCCCGGGAGTCCCAAACTCCTCCATCAGAAACAGTTCCTCCCTCTGCCGGTTCACGCACAAAAAGGAGGCGGCGGCGATCATTCCGAACATCACCGCAAGCAGCAAACCGAAAATAATTCCAAGCTGCTCCTTATACCCCTGTATCCGGAACAGCGCCTCCAAAAACATCCCATCCTCTATGACCACAACCTGGCGCAGTTCATGCACCTCATTTATTTCGCTGTAACCGATTTCCCCCAGCCTTCTGCGGAACTCATCTAATTGTTTATTGTCTTTGATAAAAAAACGAAACGATGACAGTTCATTCATAATATCGGAACCGTAAAACGACCGTATTGTCTGGGTCTTCAATCTGCGGTATCCGCGAAGCCGTTCCTGCCAGCCGTCATATCCGATATCCGGCAGAAATGCGGTTCCGTAAAGAATCCCTGCCGGCATATAAATATCCGTCCCCTCCCCCTCGCAGGTTCCCACAACCTTTACATCAAGCATGGCGATTCTCGCCCCATAGTAATCGGTATACACCGCAAAACGCACCACATCCCCCAGTGACAGGCCGTTTTCTTCGATAAATCCCTCGGACGCCATACAGATCATCTCCGATCTGCCGAGGAACTCTTCCCCGTACCCCTCCGCAAATACGGCGCCGGCTCTAAGTCCTGCCGCTCCCTCAAGGCACGCAAAGCTGTCTGCAAACACGATCTGCGGCATTGACGGTATTTTATTCAGCAGCCAGTCATTTCCGTAAATATTGGTGTGATACGGAATATCTGGCATATCGGCCGCCGTTTCCACGGTTCCCATGTACTCATATCCCAACCGCACGCTAAGCCCAAAATCTTCGATATAATCCTGTCCCGCAAGCAGTGACGCCCTCCATTCCCGATAGAGATCATTTGCCAGACGGCAGCTCTCTTCCTGACTCAGCTCCTGCCAGTACACTTCCTGCAGCAGACGTTCCCCAAACTCCCGGTTCTGCCGTTCCCCTTCCCTGCCGTTCTGCAGCAGCGGAAGAACCGAAGTCAGCGCAATCGTCGTATCTGCCTTTGAGCGTTTTGCGTGCGCCGTGACATATCCCGATACCCCCTGCTGCTCATAAGCGGCCGCAAGGGAAAAATCCTGCTGTTCCCCCGCAAGCCTGACTGCCCCCACCAACACGGTCAGCATAAACGCCAGCAGCAAAAACACGGCGCTCTGCCCCGGACTGCGCCAAAATTCCCGTACGCCGAACCGCAGTATGGCATTCGGAATTCCGCTTCCGCGCTTTTTCATCGCTTCTGTCCGTTTTTCGTTCTTTTTTCCCTTTCTGCGCGCCAAATCCCCGGTCTGCATCTTTTTGCAGTACCGGTACGCAATCACAAACGCAAGCAGTTCCATAAACAAAATGAAAAACAGTCCTGCTGCCGGAAATGCTCCTGCGTAATCGGTCATATCAGTGCTCCCGGTTTCCGCCAACTGGCTATAACGGAGATTCCTTGCATATTTTACGGAATTCTTTTCCAACAGCCATTCCATAAGCGGATGGACCATGCACAGCTGTGCCGAAAAACCCGCTGCTCCGCCCAATGTCACCACAAACAACTGACCGCCAAGCAGATACCGCAGACAATCCCGGCTGCTGCCGCCAAGCTCCCGCAGATATTCCAGCTGCGCGGCGGTATGTCCGTAAAAATTCCTTCCCGTAAACATCATCGCCGCAAAACCGAGTATCGCACCAAGAACCGTCAACCCCACCGCCTGCCGATGCATGGCCTCTACCGGTGCAATCGCCTGTGCATATCCCTGGTCCTCAATACGAATCTCCACTCCCTCCGGGAAAACATCCGCATATTTTTCCGCAAAGCGCGCCGCCGCATTGTTTTTCAGCTGCACCTGTAAGACATCACGCTCACCGCCGCGCTGTGACGCTCCCTGCGGTCTCGTAATGTAAACTGCATTTTCAAGCTCGTCCTGATACCGATAGATACCCGCAATTCGGTATTTTTCTGCAGAAACCGCCTCTTCCTCTCCCCATACAAGCTGTGATACCGTTCCGTCTTCCCGGTAAAAGAAGCGCAGCGTAAGTTCATCTCCGACGGAGAGATTGTGCTTTGCGGCAAAGCGATCATCGATCAGACACTCCGCGCTTGCCTTCTCCGTAAAAATTTCTCCCGCCGTAAGCTCTGTCCGCTTCTCATAAAATTCATCCCAAAGCTCGGCTGTATCCATCGCATACACCGAATACAGCGCCTCCGTTCTCCTCAGCGTGTCGGCAAACTGCCGCCACAATTCCATATTCGCAGGTTCACCGTCCGCCGTGACATTCCAAAGCGGCGGGAGTACACGCAAATCCACACCTGCTTGCTCCGCCGCCTGCCATCCCGGCGCCTTTATTGTAAACACGGGGTAGTTACCCGTCGTATACTGACAGGTTCCATAGGCAAAATATGTATCTCCCACCACAAACTGCCCGGACAAATCTCCGGGCAGCTCCTCTGTCGTATTCAGCAAAATATATTGCTGTGTCTTCACATTTCCGTACAGTACATCCTGCACAAGCGCCATAATCCGCGGGCTCTTCTCCTCCGTATCTCCTGACAGTGTCTGCTCCGAAATATCCACCACCCGAAATGACAGGATTGCAAGTTCCTTCACCTCCTCATTGTGATGATTGCTGATACCTGCGATTTCACCCATTCCCGAAACCACCTCATTTTTGCACAGCACTGCCTCATCGGCAAGAAGCGCCTCCTCATCCCACGCTGCCCCTCCGCCTGCCGCGGCCGAACATGTGACACGGACGATATACTGTGCCTCGGCTGCGGCGAGCATTCGTTCCGCCGTCTGCCACAAAGAAATCCCCAGGCACCCCGATGCCGCTACAAAGCCAAGCAGGAACAGGAACAAAAAACAGCGTACCGGCTGACGGACTATTTCCTTAAAACCCTTACTCATGTGAAGGATCCGAACGTTCCTGCGCACTCTCATCACCATATACCCCCGTGTTCATATTTGCTAAGAAGATTTTTGCAAAATTATACTACGGGCGTAATTTATTTGCAATGTATTTTTCCGTTTTCGTCTATTCTTCCTCTTCTTCCGGCTCATCCTTCGCCCAGCCGTACGCATACTTGACCGCCTTATTCCAGCCTCTGCGCTTTTCCGCGCGATCCTTTTCCTCCATCTGCGGGGAGAAGACACAGTCGATCTGCTGATTGCGGATCACGTCCTCCTTGCTCTTCCAGTAACCCACCGCAAGCCCGGCAAGATACGCCGCGCCCATCGCCGTGGTCTCCACACACTCCGGCCGCTTCACCGGCGCATCGATCATATCCGCCTGGAACTGCATCAGGAAATTGTTGGCGCTCGCGCCGCCGTCCACCTTTAACGCCTTAAGTTCCACGCCGGCGTCCGCCCGCATCGCGTCGATGACGTCGCACACCTGCAGCGCGATAGACTCTAACGTCGCGCGGATAATGTGATTCTTGTTCGTACCGCGGGTCAGTCCCACGATCGTACCGCGCGCATACTGATCCCAGTGCGGCGCGCCGAGCCCTGTAAACGCCGGGACGACATAGCAGCCGTGGGTGCCGTGTACCTTCTTCGCCATATATTCCGAGTCCACCGAGGAATCGATCATGCGCATATTGTCGCGCAGCCACTGAATCGCGGCCCCCGCCACAAAAATAGACCCCTCAAGCGCATAATTTACCTTGCCGTCTAAGCCCCATGCAATCGTTGTGACGAGCCCGTTTTTCGAGAACACGGGCTTCTCCCCGGTATTCATCAGAAGGAAACAGCCGGTTCCGTATGTATTTTTTGCCTCGCCGGCATGAAAACAGGTCTGCCCGAACAGCGCCGCCTGCTGATCCCCCGCCGCGCCCGCAATCGGAACCGCATCCCCGAGAAAAGACGGGTCCGTATATCCGTAGATCTCACTGGAAGGACGCGCCGCCGGCAGCATGGCCTCCGGAATCTCCAGCTCCGCCAGAATCTCTTTGTCCCAGCACAGATCATTGATATTAAACAGCATGGTCCGCGACGCGTTCGAGTAATCCGTCACATGCACGGCGCCTTTGGTAAACTTCCAGATCAGCCAGGTTTCCACCGTTCCGAACAGGAGCTTCCCCTCCTCCGCGAGCGCCCTGGCGCCGTCTACATGGTCCAGAATCCACTTGATTTTGGTCGCCGAGAAATATGCATCGATAATCAGTCCCGTCTTCTGCCGATAAATTTCCTCCAGTCCCTTTTTCTTCAGTTCGTCCGCGATATCCGACGTTCTGCGGCACTGCCACACGATCGCGTTGTACACCGGCTCACCGGTCTCCTTATTCCAGACGATCGCCGTCTCCCTCTGATTCGTGATACCGATCGCCGCGATATCTTCCGCCGTTGCCCGAATCATGTTCATGGCCTCCACGGCTACCCCCAGCATCGAAGACCAGATTTCATTCGCATCATGTTCCACCCAGCCCGGATTCGGAAAAAACTGCCGGAACTCCTTTTGCGCCATCGAACAGATTTCCCCTGTCTCGTTAAACAGGATACAGCGGTTGCTCGTCGTCCCCGCATCCAAAGCCATCACATATTTTGCCATACCTCTTCCTCCTTATTCATAGAACCCCAGGCAGCCCAAACTGCATAAAAAAATGGAGATACCTCTATAAAGCCTGTAGCCGCCCCCGCAACTACAGGTTTTAAAATCATCTCCACTCTCAGATTCTAACCGTTATTGATTTACTACCATTATTATAACACACGGGGGCGGAAAGGCAAGCAGAATTTCACACGATCTTAGTAAATGCGAGCACCATAAACATCGCGCCCCCAACCCAGGAAAAATCCCGGCTGCATTTTTTTACCGTGGCTCTCCCCAGGCAGCTTCCCAGACATACGGCCGCCACGCCGAGCACAAAATTCAGTCCGACGGCCGCCCACAGATTCATTCCCAGCAGCGCTGCGCCGAGACCACCGAGCAGTCCGTCCGCAGACATTGCAAGGGCAAATGCTACGCCCTCGGCCGCCGACATCTCCTTCGACTGGTCTCTGTCGGCCATCACCGGATTGTTGTACACACTCACAATAAAATTAAGCTGGGAAAACGTAATCTTAATCCGCTTGCACAAAAATTTATTCTGCCGGATATAACGTCTTATCCCGTACTCTGTCAGCTTATAGAGCCCGATCAGGAAAAGCCCCGCGAAACAGAGGATATCCGCACTCCGTTCCGTCAGCATATTACCGAAAAATTCCCCCGCAGCCAGTGAAAAAAACAGCACTCCGCTACAGATTCCACTGATGCAGAGCGCCGTTCTCATTCCGATTTTTATATCATCCATTCCGCAGGCTGCCGAGGCCAGAAACACATCCACCGACAGCGCAATCACAAAAAGAACCGTCTGCATACCATAACTCCAAATGCATCCTTCCTTTTATCTTATTCAATGCCGTCGGTTTGTTGAGCCCGCTACACCAATTCACATCCGCCGTCCACATCACCGTCCCCGGCGCGGCCCGCATCCGCGCCATCCGCCGGCTTTGTCCGAACGCTTGCCTGCGTTCGAATCCCGTTTTTCTTCTCTTTTACTGCCTCTGCATTCAGATACCATGTAATCCCAGCAATTATCAACATAATTACCTCCATGCGCACACGCTTTTGGTTCATTTCTAACATAGCAAATCAGACGCCCGCTTTCAAGAATAACCTGTTAAACGGTCAATTAACTTGTTAAACGGTCTGCCCGGCAAACCGTTTTCCGTCAGTTATTGGCCACGCTTGTATCTCAGGTTAAATTCCATATATCTCTGCTCAAACTCTTTCCGGTTTCTCCGCGAAACGGAGAGAGATTCCCCATTCACATACACACATCCGTTTCTGTAACGCGTAATTCTGCTTAAATTCACCACGATTTGTCGGTTAATCCGATAAAACAATACGCTATCCAATGATTTTTCCAGTGCGGTCAGTGATATTTCCTTACGCATCCGCTGTTTTCCGACGACAAACTCCGCATATCCGTTAAACGCCTGTATATAGCAGATATCCTTTTGTCTCACGTCATATTCGTTTCGTGCCTGATACAATTCGAGTATCCCCATCCCCATAAAGCTGTCCATCGCTGCAAAAAGAGCTTCCCGGATTTCCTCCGTCTCAAAAGGTTTTGTCACAAACCGAAATGCATTGATACGGAATGCCTCCTTGTAGCGATGTCCGATATTTGCATCGATAATCAACCTGCAGCCCGGATTCCTCCGTTTGAGCAATCCCCCTGTCTCAATCCCGTCCATATCCGGCATCTCCATTTCCAGAAACACAATCGCGAGCTGCCCGGCATGTCTTAGCAGCTCCTCTCCCGACCCATAGCATTGAATTTGGTATTCCATCCGCTTCTCCCCCAACAGTTCTGCAACCATCGCCGCAAGCACACAGGCACTGTCACTTTGATCATCACAGATCCCTATCAGCTTCCTCTCCATTTTTACCTCCATGCGCACACGCCGTGCGCGGGCGCCAATCTTACTACATTTGTCGTTGTATCATTTGTAAAAAAGAGCAGCCCGATCTGTAACCTGACAACTGCTCTTTTGGTCTTTCTCCTATTCTGCCTCCAACAGATAATCAATCAGCCTGTGCCCCTCTGCTATCACTCTTCCGGTCTGCGCGGCCTCTCTCTCATTGTAATGCCGGCCCTCACTCCGCTCTGCCCTGCTGTCATAGAGCAGATACGGCACATCATCCGACGTATGGGTCCGCAGGGATATCGGCGTCGGATGATCCGGCAGAATCACCATGCGGAAATCCTCCCCGGCCTCCGCGAGGCCCTCCGCAATCGGCGCTATGATGCGTGCATCCAGGTTCTCGATCGCCTGTATCTTTTTCTCCACGCTCCCCTGATGCCCCATCTCGTCCGGTCCCTCCAGGTGCACATAGACAAAATCATAGTCTTCTTTTGTCAGCACGCCGACGGCGGCCTGCGCCTTCCCCTCATAGTTTGTGTCAAGCCCTCCGTTGGCTCCTTCGACATTTATCACCTTCATCGACGTTCCCACCGCAATCCCCTTGAGCAGATCCACCGCGGAAATCATCGCGCCCCGCTTCCCCGTGCGCCCGTCAAACGGTGAGAGCGCCGGCTTTGTCCCGGCACCCCAGAACCAGCAGGAATTTGCGGGATTTAAGCCGCGTTTTCTCCGCGCCTCGTTAATCGGATGGCCGACCAGAATGTCATAGCTGCGCTTCATCATATCGCAAAGCGCTTTCTGTTCCGGAAGCTTATCGCCGATTTTCTGTCCCAGTATGTCATGCGGCTGCACCAGCTCCGTGACCTCTCCGTTTTCCCAGATCAGGCAATGACGGTAGCTCGTTCCGACATAAAATCGGAACCCGTCCGCCGCAAGTTCTCTTTTGACCGCCTCCAAAAGCTGTGCGCTTTCCTCCGTGCTGATTTCCCCGGAGCTGTGGTCAATCATTGTGCGCTCCTCGTAGCACGCCTCCTCCTCGGACAGAGTCACAAAATTACAGCGCAGCGCAATATCCGTATCTTTCATCGGCACTCCGATGGAGAGCGCCTCAAGCGGAGACCGGCCCGAGTAGTATTTTCTCGGATCATAGCCCAATACGGAAAGATTGGCCGTATCGCTGCCGGGCTTCATGCCGTCCGGAATCGTATGTACCATACCGATTTCTCCTTTTGCGGCAAGCTCATCCATTTTCGGTGTCTTCGCATATTCGAGAGGCGTCATACCTCCAAGGCTTTCAAGCGGCAGATCTGCCATGCCGTCTCCCAAAATCACAACATATTTCATACGCTGCCTCTCTTTCTCTTTCAGTCTGCCATCCGGATCATGCCGACCACGGTCCCAAGTTCCGCTGCCTTTGCCGCGTAGTCGGCCTCGCTCATACGCTCCGTGACAAATCCGATCTCTCCCGGCTCGGCTTCTGCCGTATATGTTACCGCGCTGAAAATCTGTGCAATCTCGTCTCTGTTGGCATGTGCCCGCACAAAAAAGCGATGTTCCATCCCCGCGGAATCCACCAACTGTAACTTTTGGGAACTCCACTCCACCGCGATATTGGTATCCATATGCTTTGCAATCTCGACAATATCTGCCACGACCGCGCTGGCCGTCGGAAGCTTTCCGGCGCCGCTGCCGTAAAACATTGCATCGCCGAGCACATTCCCGTGCACAAAGATTGCATTAAAAACATCGTTGACACTGTAGAGCGGGTGATTCTCCGGGAGCAAAAACGGCGCCACCATCGCCACATATCCGTCCTTCACCTTGCGGCTCTGTGCCAGAAGCTTAATTCTTCTGCCCAGCGCGTCCGCATACCGGATATCCGCCGCGGTAATTTTCGTGATTCCCTCGGTGTAGATATCCTCGAAATCCACCTGCTGCCCGCATACCAGTGATGTCAAAATGGCAATCTTGCGGCAGGCATCGTATCCCTCAATGTCGGCCGTCGGATCTTTCTCCGCATATCCCCTTGCCTGGGCATCCTTTAACACATCATCAAATTCCAGTCCTTCCTCGGTCATCTTCGTGAGCATATAGTTCGTCGTACCGTTCACAATCCCTGTAATCTCCTCGATTTCATCGGCAGTCAGACAGGAGTTCAGCGGACGGATAATCGGGATCCCGCCCCCGACGCTGGCCTCAAACATAAAATTGACCTGTTTCTCCTTCGCAAGCGCAATCAGCTCGGCGCCCTTTTCTGCCACGAGCGCCTTATTGGAAGTCGTCACATGTTTTCCGGCGCAAAGCATTTCCTTCACAAATGTATAGGCGGGATCCACACCGCCCATTGTTTCCACGACAATCCCGACTTCCGGGTCTTTTACAATTGTTTTATAATCATGCACGACTTTATTTTCTATGGGATCTCCCGGGAAATCCCTGAGATCAAGCACATATTTTACCTCCAACGGCATCCCGGCCCGTCTGGCAATGCTGTCCCGATTGATATCCAACACTTCCACTACGCCGGAACCGATTGTCCCGTATCCCATTACTGCAACTTTCATATTTACCTCCATGCCTTTGTGATTTGCCCGACCGGACCCGTGTGCTATTCACGCCCTAAAATCTTTACATAATGAATCCCTCTCTGCTCCTCGATATGCGCTACCATCTCCGCGACATCCCCGGTCTGGGCCAGCACATCTACGGAGAGCGTCAGCGATGCGATCCCGTTTATCGGAATACTCTGATGAATCGTCAGAATATTGGCGTTGAACTCCGCCACCGTCTTTAACACCACCGACAAAAGCCCCGGTTCGTCGTCAAGCTGAATCACCATGGTGATCGTCTTCCCCTTTGCCGTCTCGCGAAACGGAAAAATATCATCCTTATATTTATAAAAAGAGCTCCTGCTGATTCCGACCCGCTCCGTCACCTCCTGCACCGAGGTAATCTTGCCGGAATCGAGCAGACGTTTTGCCTCTACCACACGGAGAAGTACATCCGGGACCGCCTTCTCCTTCAATACATAATATTGTCCCTTCTCTTTCATAGAATATTCTGATCCTCTTTCCATGTATCTTCTTCTACTATATGTCGCACACAAAATATTTTTCCTTTGTGTTTACCAGTGGCTTACACCTGTCCTCATGAGGAAGATAATAACACAAAGAGGCTGCTAACGCAACCTCTTTTTCATGCCATTTTCTCAACGTCTCGGCTTTCCGCATTCGCTGCAGAACTTCCCGGTGTTCACACGGCCGCACTCACAGGTCCACTCCGCTGCGGCCGCAGGCGCCGGTTTTCCACACTCGCTGCAGAACTTCCCGGTGTTCACATGGCCACATTCGCAGGTCCATTTGGCGGCGGGAGCAGGCGCCGGCTTTCCGCACTCACCGCAGAACTTCCCGGTATTCACATGACCGCATTCGCAGGTCCATCCGGCTGCGGCGCCGCTCTGTCCCATACCGCCGCCCGGGCCGCCGTTCCCGGGACCGCCCGCTCCACCCGGCTGATTTAAAAATCCCATACTGTTCATCGTCTGGTTTAAAGCATTCATTCCCATGCCGACTCCCATAAAGCCCGTCATGGCTCCGCCCTCGTTGCTTCCGGCATTTTTTACGCCCTCGGTCAGATTCTTCACCGCCATACCGCGCATGACGTTCACGTCGCTGCCGACCATCGCGCCCTCGTTGCGCATATTGATCAGTTTCTGGGACTCCTCATCGTAGGAAACACTCGCGATACCGACCTTCTGAATCTCCATGCCGCGCAGCATCCGCCAGTCCTCGTCGAGAATATCCTGCATATATCTGCCGAGCTCCATCGCCTTTGACGTCACATAGGAAATCCTCGTGCCGTCCGCCGACATCTGGTTGATCGCCGACTGCAGCGCCTCTAAAAACTCGGAGACAAACTGATCTCCAATCTCCGCAAACTCCACCCGGTCTTTATTCCTCGGAATCGCCTCCGCATAAAACTGCAGCGGATTCACGATCTTTACCGAGTAGGTCCCATGCGCCCGCAGGAAAAGCTCCGCATTGTAAAACTGATCAAAATAGTTAATCGGATTCCTTGTCCCGAACTTGATCCCCTTTATCTCCTGCAGATTCACAAAATACACCTTCTGCGCCGTCGGCGTCTGTCCGCCGAACCGCACGCGGTTGAAGCTCTCCCGCAAACTCTCGCCAAGCTCCCCATTAAATAAGGAAGGCATCGACGAATTATCCACTTTGTAGTAGCCCGGCTCCGCCGTATAATCCACAATTTTACCGCCGTCCACCAGCATCATGAACTGATTGTCATACACATGAATGACGGAACCGTTTGATACCGTATCATGGCTTCCCTTTACATTCTGTCCCTTTCGGAGCAGCACCCCTCTGGTAAATACGGTGTGCTCCCCCATGTTGTCCGCCTCAAACGCCTCTAACCACTGGTCGGCAAATCCGCCGCCGATCGCCTGTCCGACCGCTTTAATAATTCCCATATGACTCGTCTCCTCCTGATTTCTTCGGTATTTTTACTCTATGCAGCTATACGCGATGATAGTCCACTTCATAATACTTCTGAAGATTCCAGACTTTGATATTAACCGGCACAACCGCAATCCCGCAGTACTCACACTTCATATTGCCGAGCATCCGGACGGGTGCCCCGCAGTGAGGACAGGTCGTTCCGACCGCATTGTCAAACTCCACCAGCGTCTCGTCCTGTATATATACAAGCTCCGTGTTGTATTTCGTCTGCGCCTTCCGCTCCCTGCTGCCGGAAAGCACCTTTCCGTCCCGCTCCGTGTAGTGTATATGCTCTACGGCGCTCTGAAACGTAATGATACATTTACCGTCCCGTTTCTGGTAATTTGTGATCTCCGTCCGGTGAATGCGGACGTTAGAATAGACTTCCCGGATTCCCGCCGCACGGTTCGCCGCGACCCGGTTCTCTACCTGCATCCTCAGATCCGCCGACACGTCGCCGGACATCTTGGCATCCCCTGCAGTGATCGCCCGAAATGCTGACACAAGGAAATTTTCCGCCTTATTGCGGAACTGTACCATATTAAAATCCGGAAAATCCCGCTGTATCTGAGGTTCAAAAATCCTCGTCATACCGGACACCGATTTCGGCGTCTCCGCCAGTGCGTCCGCCTGACGCTCCAGGCCCTCCGTCAAGGACTCCGTCCCGAATGCCGCTTTCGAAAACCGCCGTATCTTGCCGCGTATCACCATGCACCCGGCAAATATGGCCCCCAGCAGAATGACCGCGGCTGCAAGGCCGATCAGCTGCCCACTACTCATCCTCTCCTCCAAGCCCCTCCGGACATCCCAGAGAAAGCCATTTCAGATAACCGTTGATAAATACGTCGATCTTTCCGTCCATCACCTGATCCACATTGCCGCTCTCCACACCGGTACGGCGGTCCTTGACCATCGTGTACGGCTGCATGACATAAGAGCGGATCTGGTTGCCCCAGCCGATCTCAGTCACCTCGCCCCGGATTCCGGCCGCCTTCTCGGCATTTTCCTGCTGCTTGAGCAGATACAATTTCGCCTTTAGCATCTGCATCGCCTTATCCTTGTTCTGGAACTGTGAGCGCTCATTCTGACACTGTACCACAATCCCTGTCGGAAGATGCGTGATGCGAATCGCCGACGATGTTTTATTGATGTGCTGCCCGCCTGCACCGCTCGAGCGATAAGTGTCAATGCGCAGCTCATCCTCGTTAATCTCGATGTCCAAATCCTCCTCGATATCCGGCATCACATCGCAGGAGACAAAAGATGTCTGCCGCTTGCCCGCCGCGTTAAACGGTGAAATCCGCACAAGCCGGTGCACCCCTTTTTCGGACTTCAGATATCCGTAAGCATTCTCTCCGTTTACCTGGAACGTGACGGACTTGATGCCCGCCTCCTCCCCGTCCAGAGAATCAAGCACTTCCACCGCGAACCCTTTATCCGTCGCCCATCTCGTATACATGCGGTACAGCATGGCCGCCCAGTCGCAGGACTCCGTCCCGCCGGCTCCGGCATGCAGCGAGACAATCGCGTTGTCTCTGTCATACTCGCCGGACAGCAGTGTCTTGATCCGGATGCCCTCATAGACTTCGGAAAATTCCTGCAGCAGTTCCTCGATCTCGGGAATCAGCGACGCATCATTCTCCTCGTAGCCCATTTCGATGAGCGTCTCAATATCCTCAAACTGTGTCTGTAAAGAAGCATAAGTCGCGACATCGTCCTTCATGCTCTTTAACTCTTTCATTTTCTTCTGTGAAACCGCCGGGTCATCCCAGAAATCCGGCGCCTCCATCTCTCGTTCTAACTCCTGGATCCGCTGCTCTTTGTTTGCCAGGTCAAAGTGAATCCCTCACTTCCTGCAGCGGCGCTCTGTATGCGTTCAGAGTCACTTTAAATTGATCAAGTTCTACCACAGTATCACCTCTTTCTTCTTATTTAGTCTTTTCCTATTTTAAAGGATGTCTTTGTTTTTCGCAATGCTTTCCGTAACACAACAGAACAAAATGAAGCAGGGCAAACCCAAGCAGCGCGCCGAACGTATCGATACACACGTCGCCGAAACGCCCTGCCCGCCCCTCGATAAAAAGCTGGTGTATCTCGTCCGTGGACGCATAGGCGGCCGTGGCGGCAAGGGCGAAAAGCACGGTTTTCCTCCGGTACGGAAGATACCCGCGAAACACCGCCAAAAACAGCCATCCCAAAATCGCGTACTCCGTCATATGTGCCGCCTTGCGCACCGGATGCTCAATCGCCGCCGCATACGCCTCCGTCGTCTCCTCCGAAAAACCAAGCCCGAAAATATTGCTGCAGGCCTCCACAAACCGGTATGATACGCTGCCGCTCATCTCCGACGACTCTACCGCAGGCTGGTCGGAAAACCAGAAGATCACCGCCATCCAGCCAAGCAGGAGAAGCGCGGTGACGGCCCGGTAGATTATCGTTTTCCATGTTTTCTCATCCGTTTTCACCAAGCACCTCAATCGCTTTTAAAATCTGGTTATCGTACTGCATATCATAGGAATCTCCCTCCGGATCCAGATACTCGTATTCCAGCTCGATGTCCGGCTCGATACCCACTCCGTGAATGTAGTTCCCTTTCGGCGTGAAATACTTCGCCGTCGTCAGCTTTATCGCATCCCCGTCCTCTAACGGAATAATCGACTGCACAATCCCCTTTCCGAAGGTTTTCGTTCCGATCAGCGTTCCGTACTCGTAATCTTTGATCGCCCCGGCAAAAATCTCCGACGCGCTCGCGCTGTCCTCATTGACAAGCACTGCCAGCGGATAATCCAGATGGGTATCTCCGCTCGAATTGTATTCCTCGCGGTTCCCGTATTTATCCTCCACATACACGATCAGTCCCTCCGGCAGAATATCGTCAAGAATCTCCACCACGGAGTCCACCAGACCGCCGCCGTTATAGCGCAGGTCTATAATCAGGGAGAGGATTCCGCCGGCTTCCAGTTTCGCCAGCTCCTGCTCAAACTGTGCCGCGGTATCCTCCTCAAAAGACTCGATCCGGATATAACCGACATCGTTCCACAGCAGCTCCGACGACACGCTCGGAAGCGTCACGTTGGCCCGCTTCACGTCAAAGGACAGATATTCATCCGTGGACGCACGGTATACCTCGATATGCACCGTAGTCCCCTCCTCGCCGCGAATCCGCTGCACCAGATCAGTGACCTCCATCGACGTCGCGTCCGTTCCGTCCACGGAAAGAATAATATCCTCGGCCAGCATCCCGGCCTCATCCGAGGGTGTCCCCTCGTATATCTTAGAGACCGATACGACCATTGTATCCACGTCCTGCCTGAGTCCCGCTCCGATCCCGTAATATTTGCCCGTCATGCCAACCCGCGTCTGCTCATATTCCTCCGCGGTGTAATAGACGGAATACTTGTCGTCGAGCCCTTCCACCAGCCCCGCATACATGCCGTCCTGCAGCGTCTTCTTATCCGTGTCCTCATAAAAGTACATGTCAATATATCCGGAGAGTTCCCTGACTTTCGCGGCAGCTTCCTTATCTATTACCGCACTGCCCTCGACCACGGCCGAACCCTTTTTTGCAAACACCACCTCGTACCCCGCGGCGGCACATACGCCCCACACGCCCACGGTTCCTGCCAGCAGCGTCCCAAGACAGCCAATCATCACTCCTCTGCCCATGCCGGTTTCATTCCTGCGCCGGTTCTCCGGCTGCGTTGTATTTGTCCGATTCTCTTCCATGTCTATTTCCTCCAATGCCATACATCATATGTGAAAATTCCCTGTCCAAAGACAGGGAATTTGAAAAACGTACCCTCAGTGAACAAGAATATCTGACTCCCTGTCCCCTGCGGACTTAACCGCCCAGATAACTCCACGGACTCACATAGCTTCCGTTTAATGATACACCAAAATGAAGATGGTTTCCAGTGGAAATACCTGTACTTCCGACTTTTGCGATCACCTGGCCTGCGGACACCTGTGTCCCCTCCGATACGATCAGCGACGAACAGTGCATATAAACCGTATACAGACCGCCGCCGTGGTCAATCATCAGATAATTTCCCGCCGCGCTGCTGTAGGCCGACGCTTTCACGGTTCCCTCCGCGGCCGCCACAATGTCGGCCCCGTTGGACGCTGCAATATCGATTCCCTTGTGGTTTGAGGAGGCCCCGGAGGTCGGTGACACACGGGGACCGTAATCACTTGTGATCCGCGTGCTGCTTGGGCAGGGCCAGGTAAATGCGCCGCCGGAATAGGGGTTGTCCACAATCCCCGCCGCGGCCTTCTCCGCCTCCGCCCGCTGGATCGCCGCGATCAGTTCCTCCTGTGCCTGCAGCTCCGCCGCATAGTAGTCCACCTCGCTCTGCGCATCCGTGATGTCGTCCGCGATTCCCGCAAGCTCCGTCTCCTTCTGGCGCATCAGGGACGCAACCTCCCCTTTCTCCGTCTCGACCGCGGCTTTCATCTTCTCCAGATCCGCATAATCCTGCTCGAGCTGCGCCTCCACCGTCGTGATCCACTCCACGGTCTCCTCATATTCCTTCAGCTTCTGCCTGTCATAATTCTCAATCTCGGTGATATACTCCGCCGCATTCAGAAACGAAGTCAGATCCTTCGCCGAGAGCAGCGCGTCCATGTAAGAGTCCTGTGCATTCTCATACATGAACTGTATGCGGAGCTTCATATCCTCATACTGTCTCTCCTTCTGCTCCTGCGCATCCGAGAGCTCCTCTTTTGTCTCGATGATTTCCTCGCTTTTTTCTGTCAGCTGATTCTCCAGTTCCGTGATACGGGCCGAAATCCGAATCAGCTGCCGATTCAGCTCCGCCACACGCTCCTCCACATTTCCCTTTGATTCCTTCAGATCGGCGATCGTCTGCTTCGCTTCCGCCAGCTCCTTCTCCAGCTCTTTCTTGGCATCCTGCGCATCCTGCAGTGCCTTCGAAGGGCTGCTTTTCTTCCCGTTCTTTGTGCCGGTTCCCGTTTTGGAACCCGAATCCTCTGCCGTACCGGCAGCCTGCTCCGTGCTTTCCGCGGCAGCTGTCCGCATTGCCGGCAATGTCCCCAGCATGCCGGCAATGCCGATCACCATCATTCTCTGCAGGAATACTCTGTTCTTATATCTCATCCGTCAGACCTTCAAATGTTTGCGAATCGTAATGCGGCTTCCGAGAAATCCGATTCCCACGCCAAGAATCAGCGCCACCGGCACCAGCGTGTGGAACAGCTCCTCCGTCCCCAAAAACTGCATCATACTTCCGATCACATGGAACTTGTCACCAATATAACCGATCACTTTCCCGTACAGCACATACAGGATTCCGAGCGGAATCGCCGCTCCCACCAGACCGATCAGGATTCCCTCCACCACAAATGGGGCGCGGACAAAATAGTCGGTGGCTCCGATCAGCTTCATAATTGCAATCTCCTCCCGGCGCACCGAGATGCCGACCATGATCGTATTGCTGATCAAAAACACCGCGACTCCGAGCAGCACCAGGATGATACCGGCGGAAATATACCCGATCAGACTGTTAAAATCCGTCAGCGTCTTCGCCACCATCTCGGACTGCTTTACCTCCCGCACGCCGTCTAATGACTGCAGATATGTAACAAGCGTAGACTGCATGGAGATATCGTTCATGTATATGGAGTAGCTTGCGGAATTTGCCAGCGGGTTATCCGTCCCGAAACTCTCCGCCGCCGCCTCATTCCCCTCGAAGTAAATATCCCTGAAATACTCCCACGCCTCGTCCGCGGAGGTAAATTCATAGCGGGACACCTCCACCCGCTCGTCAATCAGCTCGCCGATTTCCTCGATGCGCTGCTCCGAGATTCCGTGATCGAACAGCACGGTCACGGCCACACCGGATTCCGCGTCCTTTACCATCGATTGAAAGTTGGTCACGATCGCATAGAAAAGCCCAAACAAAAAAATGCAGGCCGTCATCGTCGCAATCGACGCCAGTGAAAACATTTTATTTTTCCAGATATTCACCAATCCCTGACGGATGGTATAAAAAAATGTACTAATCCTCATAATCGTAATCACCTCCGTCGTCTGCACCGACGCCGCTGTCAATTTCGATCGCGCTGTTGTAGGACGCGCTGTCGTCCACAACCACACCCTTTCTCATCGTGATTACGCGCTTGTTCATTGCCCTGACAATCTCTATGTTATGTGTGACCACCACCACCGTCGTCCCGCGGCCGTTAATCTCTTCCATCAGATGCATGATCTCCCACGCGTTGTTGCTGTCGAGATTTCCGGTCGGCTCATCCGCCAGAAGAATCTTGGGCTTGTTGATCAGCGCCCTGGCGATCGCGACCCGCTGCTGCTCTCCTCCCGAAAGCTGCTTCGGATAAGAGCGGTACTTTGCCGCAAGCCCTACCATCGACAGCATCGTCGGCACATTCTTTCGGATGCTCCGGCCCGATTCCCCGATCACCTTCTGGGCAAATGCCACATTGTCGTAGATGTTCCTGTCTTTTAACAATCGGAAATCCTGAAAAACCACACCGATGTTTCTGCGGAATTTCGGGATTTGTCTTCTGCGAATCTTATTCAGCTGTCTGCCGTCTATCGTAATCGTACCGGTCGTCGGTTCAAGCTCCTTTAAAAGAAGCTTGATGAGCGTGGATTTTCCGGACCCGCTGTCACCGACGACAAATACAAACTCTCCTCCGTCAATGTTAAGACTCACGTCATTAAGTGCAGGGATTCCCGCGGAGTATGACTTGCTGACATGTTCTAACTTAATCATCCTTTACCTCATTTCTGTTTCGACTCAATAATCCAACGATTCCATATATTTCATATACTTTACCACCATAAGCACGATCTTAAAGGTAATCGCATCTTCAAACACACGCAGGTCGAGTCCCGTGCTCTTCTGGAGCTTATCGAGCCGGTACACCAGCGTGTTGCGGTGAATATAAAGCTGTCTTGAGGTCTCGGACACGTTCAGGCTGTTCTCAAAAAACTTATTGATGGTCGTAAGCGTCTCCTCGTCAAAATCGTCCGGGGATTTTCCGTCAAAAATTTCCCGGATGAACATCTTGCAGAGCGGAATCGGAAGCTGGTAGATCAGCCGCCCGATCCCCAGCGTGGAGTATGCGATGACATCCCTGTCCGCAAAAAATATCTTGCCTACGTCAAGTGCCATCCTCGCCTCTTTGTACGACCTCGAAACCTCTTTAATCTCACCGACGATCGTGCCGTATGCCACATGCACCTCCCCCTCCGCATCCGAGCGGAAGAGGTTCGCGATCACCTCGGCCGTCTTATTCAGGTCGTCGTAATTCTCGTTTTCCGCAACTTCCTTTACGACGATAATATTCTTCTCGTCCACCGCCGTCACAAAGTCTTTGGTCTTTCCGCCGAAAATACTGCGGATCTTCTCAAGCTCGTTGCCGTCCTTGTCCCGATTTGTCTCGACAATAAACACGACTCTGCGCACTTCGGTATCAATATGGAGCTTTTTCGCCCTGTTATAGATATCCACCAGCAAAAGGTTATCAAGAAGAAGATTCTTGATAAAGTTGTCCTTGTCAAATCTCTCCTTATATGCTACCAGAAGGTTCTGAATCTGAAAACTGGCAATTTTGCCCACCATATAAACGTCTTCACTGTCCCCGTTTGCAAGCAGAACATATTCAAGCTGATGCTCATCAAATACTTTAAAAAACTGATATCCGTTGACAACCTGACTGTCGGCCGGAGAATCCACAAACGCCTGCGCCGGTCCGGTATACTGATCCGCCTCCGGGAATGTGGCCGCCAGAACCTTCCCCTCCACGTCAATGATACACAGATCTATCCTCGTGATGCTCTTCAGCCCGTCTATTGTATTCTGAAGTATCTGATTTGAAATCATAAGCCCCGCTCCTTCTCGTTTTTGTTTCTTCTGAATCCGTTCGATGTGCATTTTTCACAAAAAAACTGCATTCACTTTAATTGGAACAAAAATACCTAACTTATATTTTATAGCAAAACAACAAAAAAAGGAAGAGGAAATGCTTATTTTTTTATGCATTTCCTCTTTTCTCACGCCGAGTGTTCCTGAAATCCTTCCCCCAACACCTCTCTGGCATCGGAAACAATCACAAATGCGCCCGGGTCGATCTCCGCGACAATCTCCTTTACCTCCACGATCTGTTTCTGCGCCACCACACAGTAAAGCATGCACTTATCGGTTCCGGAATACATGCCCTTCGCCTTCAGGCCCGTCACTCCGCGGTCCATATTCTCCATAATTTTCTTCGCCACCAGCTCATACTGATCCGTAATGATATAGGCGACCTTCGAAAACTTGAACCCTTCGAGCAGCGCGCCCGACACCTTGCTGGTGATATAGATGGCCACAATCGCGTACATCGCAACATGAACGCCGAAGACATAAAGCCCGGCTACGACGATGAGCCCGTCGAGTACCTGCATGATCTGCACGATCGAATAATGGCGCATATAATGCTGGATCAGCGTCGCCACCATATCCGTTCCCCCGGTCGTCGCCTTTGCCGACAGCACCAGGCCCATCCCTACGCCGCCGATCACGCCGCCAAACACCGCCGCAAGCGTATAGTCTCCCTGCGGCAGGTCAATCATCGGGATCACATACAGCCAGACAGACAGCAGTGTGGTCCCAAGCAGCGTCTTCCAGATAAATCTCGGCCCTTTCAGACGCCATGCGACGATAAACACCGGTACATTCAGCACAAAGTTCGTAAACCACAGCGGCACACCCCCCGGAATCAATTTCTTTGTAATCTCCTTTACAATGATCGACATTCCGGTAAAACCGCCGGTTACCATACTGATCGGGTCATAGATACACTGTATGCTTGCCGCCACCAGCGCAGTACCGATCAGTATCAAAAAATAATCGACTATTTTCGTTTTTTTATATAAAAACTTCTGCATTCTACTTCCCTTCAGACTCCCGCAGCCTCTGGCGGTACTTCTCGATACTGCTTTTCAGACGTCCGCGGCGCGCCAGCCGCCCCAGAAACCCGCGCACACTGTTCCTTCTGCGCCACAGCCCGAGTTCTCCCTCCCCATACCAGATGCTCGCATTCATTTTGTCCTTATGATTCCAGAAAAACTCCTCCTGCAGCGGAGACGGCAGAATCGATACGATCACATCCGGCGTCATCACATTCATATCATTGATCACGGCTTCCGGATCTCCCGCACAGTTTTCGAGCGCATACTCTCCTACGATCACAAGCCTCGGAAATTCTTTGAGCATGTCCCCCCGCTCGCGCGCAATCTGCTCTGCGTTCTGTCCCAGCAGAAAAACACTCTTTCTGTTGCGCTCAAGCCGCTTAAAAAACTCGGCCGCGAAATCATTGCCCTCCGTCTCGTGTATCCGCTGTATCGTGTCAATCCCGACAGACTGCAGAATTTCTTTCTCACCGATAATGACAAGATCCGACGCCTCTATCACTCCGCGCACGGCCGGATGCTCTTCCACGTCAATCAGCATCTTCATAGAAATCGTTTCAATTATATTTAATATATCGTTTTCCAGGAATGTCTCCGCCTGCTTGATGGATTCCCGCACCGTATAGTTGTCCAGTGCCAGTCCCAGAATATCTATTTTCTTCGTCATGCTTCTCCCATAATCATTTCCGCTCGTTTATAAAAATATACCTGAACCAGTATAGCAAAACTTCCGTCACTTTTCAAGTTTTGGAAATTGTCAAGAGATTTCTGCCATTTTTATCCTCGCCATGTCAAACTTTATTATAGTTCCACAAAACACATATTCGATTTTTTTGCTATGTAAACCATAATTTTTCACTTCTTTTCTGTGGATAATGTGAATAACTTCGTGTATAACTCGGTTTTTTCGACTTTTGCGCATCCCCTCCCGTGGATAACTTTTCCGGGAGTATTCCGCTTTTCGGCAAATTTTTTTCCGTTTTCCGGAAAATTTGTGCACCTTGTATAAGCAGCATCTGTCCCCGGTGAACAGGGAAACGCAAAACCAAAAAGGAGCCGCACTGCTGCGGCTCCCAAAATACTTTTATTTAGAAAATTCTTCTGACACAGATCGGTGAACGATAATTCACGTTCGAATATGTAATGCCGCTCGACGGTGTGCTTGCATGCACGATCGAGCCGTTTCCGACATAGATGCCCACATGTCCGCTGTAGCACACGATATCTCCGGGCTGAGCAGACGCGAGATCCACGCCGTATCCGCAGCTTCTCATCGCACTCGAGGAATGCGGGAGACTGATGCCAAATGCCGCATACACGCTCATGACAAATCCCGAACAATCCGCTCCGCTCGTAAGGCTTGTCCCGCCGTATACATAGGGATTGCCTACAAACTGGCTCGCGTAATTGACAACTGCCTGTCCGTTGGAACTCGTCGGCGCCGAGTAGGATGCCTGTCCTCCATTGTTGGAACCCGAAGACGCTGCCGACTTTCTCCTTGCGCTGCTTGCCGCTGCTGCTGCCGCCCTGCGCTCCTCCTCTTCCTTTGCAAGCCTTGCTTCCTCTTCGGCTTTGGACTCGGCCTGTACGAACTCGGTTCGAAGTATCACCCAGTCAAGCGATACATAGCCCTGGCCGCCCTCGGCGGATACCAGCACCCATCCGTCCATCGACTCGTCTAAGACTACCAGGTCATCGCCCAGCGGAACCTGCGTCATAATCGGCGCATCCACGGAAGGCTCCGTTCTTACATTCAGTGTGACGGTGTTTACCTCCGCGTACCTGGTGCTGACCTTGCGCGCCAGCTCCTCGTTTCCGGTCACAACATACTCGCATTTTACATATCCGTCGACATTGCCGGATTTGATGCGGTACCAGCCGTTTTCCGTCGTCTCGAGCACGGTTGCAGCCGAATTGTTATACAGCTTGCCGACCACCTCGCTGTCCGTGTTCGAATCCGAGCGGACATTTACATAATTGTCAACCTGGGCGATCGCAATATCGGAATATTCTGACGCAACCTCCGGAATATCATTCTCCGCAATGCGCGCCTCCTCCTGCTCCGCCGCGATCTGAACCGCAAGTTCATTCCCCTCGATCAGATAATTCGAAATCGCGAAAGAAACTCCGGCGGACGGTACCTTATTGGTAATCGTCGGCGTCTCCACCGGCGCCGCAGCCGTCACTCCTGCGGTCAGCATCGGAGCTTCCGCCCCATATACAGTCAATAAGGGATTTTCCGCCAGCAGAACCCCTGCCAGCGCCAATCCCGTCAGACTAATCATCCTTTTCATCTGTGCCTCCAAATAATCAGCGCCCGTAATTGTTACGAATTTGTTAAATTTATTACACGGTTATTATAGCAGAGCACCCATATCCTGTCAACTGTAATCTCGCCAAACTCTTACTATTTTTCCAAAAGATACCGCTCGACGGAAGTCACCGCGTT
Source organism: Lachnospiraceae bacterium (assembly GCA_021770345.1). Classification (GTDB taxonomy): domain Bacteria; phylum Bacillota; class Clostridia; order Lachnospirales; family Lachnospiraceae; genus Roseburia. Next base: position 45,152 of record JAETRD010000004.1, read on the forward strand.
AGCGCCGTCCGCAGCCGCCGTGACAATCTGCCGCAGCGGCTTTGTCCGCACGTCTCCGGCCGCAAATACACCCGGGCAGCTCGTAACACAGTCCTCTCCCGCTTTGATGTAGCCCCCCTCATCGAGTTTTGTATCCTCCGCGAACAGTTCCGTGTCCGGCGTGATTCCGACTGCGATAAATACGCCCTGGACGGCAAGGCTGCCCCGCTCTTCCTTTTTCCTGTGGTACAGGATAATCGACTCCACCGTGTCCGTCCCCGTGATTTCCTCCACCACGGTATCCCAGATGACTTCGATATTCTCGGTCTCCGCCACCCGCTGCTGCAAGATCTTTGCCCCGCGGAACGAATCACGCCGGTGAATCAGATACACCTTTCGGCTTGCACGGGCCAAAAACAGCGCATCCTCCAGCGCAACGTCACCTCCGCCCACAACCGCCACGTCCTTTCCGCGGAAAAACGCTCCGTCGCAGGTTGCACAATAGGAAACGCCCTTCCCCGTATACTCCGCCTCTCCTTTTACCGCAAGCTTCCGATGGACGGCCCCCGTGGCGATCACCACGGTCCGCCCCTCAAAGTCTCCCTTATCCGTGGAGATTCGTTTCGTCCCGCCCGAAAGCTCCGCTCCGAGGACCTGCGCCGTACAAACCTCCGTGCCCAGTCCCCTTGCGTGGGACATAAATTTCTCCGACAGCTCAAACCCGCTGATCCCCGGAAACCCCGGATAATTATCCACCTCGTAGGTATTCATCACCTGACCCCCGCCGATCGGCTGCTTTTCGAGCAGCAGCACGGACAGCTTCGCGCGCTGCCCGTAAATTGCCGCCGTGAGTCCTGCCGGCCCGCTTCCTATTACTATCATATCGTACATAATTTTCCTCCATCTTGTCAACACGTTCTTACGGACTTTACAGCAAGTACACAGTCCCAGACTAAACTATAACCACAAGATCCGTCTCTCATACAGTCCACTTGTCTTTTCGGCATTTTTGTGCCATAATATCTATATATCCGTATATTATAAGGAAAGGTGGTCGTTTTATGGATTTTGCAAATATCGACATCGCACTCGGCACGATATCCGCCTACGATGCCGCTTCTTCCGTCAGTCAGGGCAGTCTGGCCTATGCCGTCGGAACCGCGGTACTCAGCCAGTCGCTGGATTTAACCCAGGAGATGGGCGCCTCCATGATTCAGATGATGGAGCACTCCGTGACCCCCGCGCTCGGCGGAAATATCGACCTGTATGTCTGACGGCCAAATGTGCGCCGCCAGGCGCACATCAAAAGGGCTGTGCAGGAATTCTCGTGCCGCAGCCCTTTTTATTTCCGTCTCACAAGTCCAAACCCGCGCTGCGGTTCTACCTGAGGGCAACCGCCTCAATCTCAATCAGCACATCCTTCGGGAGACGTGCAACCTCCACACAGCTCCTCGCCGGGTAATCCCCGTGGAAAAACGTCTGATACACCTCGTTGATGGCTGCGAAATCATCCATCTCCTTAATAAAAACCGTCGTCTTGATCACATTTTCCATACTTGTGCTGGCGGCCTCCAAGAGATTTGCCAGATTGCTCAGCGCCTGCTTTGCCTGGGCTGCGGAGCCCTCCGGAATCACTCCCGTCTCAGGGTCTACCGGAATGATTCCCGATGTATATACCATGCCGTTTACCGCGATTGCCTGTGAATACGGGCCGATTGCCGCAGGTGCATTTTTTGTATTGATTACATTCTTCATAGTATGCTCTCCTTTTCCTCTGTGATCTATAATCATATATATTCAGCATAGCACACTTTGCGCCTCCGCGCTACCGGATTTTGCGGATGGCACGCTCCGTAATCTCGATGCGCCGTTCCTTGTACAGCCTTCCCACCGCGCGTTTAAACGCATTTTTGCTCAAACCGGTCTCCCGCTTAATCACTTCCGGCGACGCCTTGTCCGTAAACGGCAGCACGCCGGCAAACTCATCGATCACCGCAAGCACGCGCGCTGCGTCCGCATCCATCTGAAGATATGCTTTCTCCCTCAGCGTGATATCAAGCTTTCCGTCCGGCTTTACCCCCAGAACCTTCGCCTCGATCACATCCCCGATGTGCAGCCTGCTGCAATCCTCATGCGCCGGGATCATCGCCGAGTAACGGTCGTCCACCGCCACGAACGTCCCGAAATCATGGCCGAACTCATACACTCTCCCGTTTACGACGTCGTCCTTCCGGTAGGGCGAGTCGCATGACAGCAGATGGTACAGCTTCTTCATGCTCGCACAGAGTCTGCGGCTCTTGTCAATATAAAGCGTGACCAATATCTCATCCTCCGGCTGCAGCTTTGCGGTCATCTCTTTATATGGAAGGAATAAGTCTTTCTCTAACCCCCAGTCCAGAAAAGCTCCGATCTTTCCGACCTCTGCGACGCGAAGCACCGCCAGTCCGCCCAGTGTCAGCTTCGGCGTGTGCGTCGTGGCAATGATGCGGTCCTTCGAATCCCTGTACAGAAATACTTCCAGCTCATCGCCCGTTTTTGTCCCCTCCGGCACCTGCTTTTCCGGCAGGAGCACCCGAAGCTCGTCCCCCGCTTCCTCCGCGAGATAGACGCCGAATTCTACCGTTTTTACAACTTTTAATTTCTGGTATTCCCCAAGTTTCATTATATTCTCCATTTCCGGATGTCTTCTTCGCATCCTCATTCGTCCCGTCATCCGGCCGCGCGCAGGAACTCGACGACCGCGTAGGCACCTCCCGCCCGGTCCGTCAGCGCCACCGTAACTTTTTCGTCCTCCGCCGTCACCGCGGGGTACAGCATGTCCCCAAGCACCGCCGCTCGCTTATATTCCACCCGAAGCCCTCCGACCGGAAAGCCCTCCGGCAGAAATTCTTCGGCCACCGTCACATACCTGCTGTTGTTCATGTGGTGATTCGTGTCGATAAAAAACTTTGCCACCGCAACCGGGTCCCGGCTCTCGCCTCCCGCCGGCACCGTTATCTTCCGCTCTCCGGCGCCTCCCGCCGGCTTTTCTCCAAAGCTGTCCCGGTATGCCGCGATCAGTTCCTCCGAAATCCGGGCCGGCCGCATCCTGTCCATATCCATAAAAATCCAGAGAGAATTTGCCCGTACCAGCACCTCCCCGTCTTCCTGCTCCACCGTAAAACTGCGGTATCCGTAAAATCCTTTAAAATCATAGGGCCAGGTGTTCACGCGAATTGTCTCGCCCATCTGCGGCATTCTGCCCAGCTCTATCTGCCATGCACAAAGCATCCATGCCCTGCGCTCTTTTGCCAGATAATCCACACCGACTCCCAAATCCTCCGACTGAAACGAACAGCAGTCCTGCAGATAATCCATCAGCGCCTGCAATGTCAATATTTTTTCGCTGTTTACCTCGCTGTAGCGAATACGGCTTGTCATATAATACATCCTGCACCTCGTCTTGTTCCCATACCTGACAAAAAAATAACCTCAATGGAATCTTCCACTGAGGTTTCCTAACAGGGCTACCAGGATTCGAACCTGGAAATGACGGAGTCAGAGTCCGTTGCCTTACCGTTTGGCGATAGCCCTTTGTGCTGTCAACAAATGCTATTATATCAGACTTTCAAAAAAAATCAAGTACTTTTTTCAAAAATTTGTAAATCGTTTCCGATCATCCCATAGCTGACCCGTTCTCCCCAGGAAATACCCGCCGTCCCGTTTGTCGCCTCCACAATCTCCTGTTCCACGGTCTGCCGTGCTTCGACCGGTACGACAAGAAGAACCTCCGCCTTTTCCGTGTAGAGCGTATGGACCAGCGCAAGCTCTCTTTGGGCAATCAGATGCTGCAGCCGCCCGAGTCCCGTGTAATCGGTGCACACCGAGAGGCGGATGCCCTCCCGCTTCTCCATGACGGTGCTCGCAAGCAGTCCCTCCCGCACGGCTCTCTGGTACGCCCGCACCAATCCGCCGGTTCCGAGCAGCACACCGCCGAAATAGCGCGTCACGACGACCGCCACATTGCAGAGTTCCTCCCCGAGCAGCACATCAAGCATCGGGCGCCCGGCTGTCTGTGGCGGTTCCCCGTCGTCCGAGCACCGGCTCGTCTGCGGATGTTCTCCGACGATAAACGCCGAGCAGTTATGCCTGGCATCCCAGTATTTCTTTTTCATCTCCGCGATAAAGGCGGCTGCCTCCTCCTCGGCTGCGACCGGCCGCACCGTCGCGATAAATCTGGACTTTTTCTCTACAATCTCAGCCGTTCCTCCCGCATAAACCGTTTTCATACACGCCGCCTCCCGTCATATTCACTGAAAATAGTAACATGTTTCTTTTCTTTCTGGCAACCATATTTCTTAAGAAAGTATGGTATTTTCAGTTTTTCCTTTATTCTGACATGTTTCTTTGCTATAATATATGGATGTAAAAACAGGAAATAACTTTTTGTACTTATAGAAAGGTATGGTTATTTGTATGAATTACGGAAAAAAGCGTACCCGGAAGCGTGAAAAGGAACTGACTTCCAAGAGTACCATGATTCGCAAAAAATTCAGCGTGATTTTCTGGAAAGCACTGCTCGTCTGCTTTTTTGCGGTGATCGTCATCGGCGGCTGTGCCGGTTTCGGCATTATCTCCGGAATCATCGCCTCCGCTCCGAGTATTGAAGAAATCGACGCAACCCCCACCGGCTATCAGACGATTGTCCTCGATGCCGCGGGAAATCAGACCGCCACGCTCGTAGCCTCCGGTTCAAACCGGAAATATGTCACGATTGACGAGATTCCTCTTGATTTGCAGCAGGCTTTCGTCGCAATTGAGGACGAACGTTTTTATGAGCACAACGGTATCGACTTAAAAGGTATCCTGCGTGCCGGCATCAAAGGCATTACCTCCGGTCAATTCTCCGAGGGCGCCAGCACCATCACGCAGCAGCTGCTCAAAAATACGGTCTTTACCGGATGGACGAGCGAATCCTCCCTCGCGGACAAATTCGAGCGAAAATTCCAGGAACAGTATCTCGCCATGCAGTTGGAGAAAGTAAGAGATAAAAACTGGATTCTCGAAAACTACTTAAACGCGATCAATCTCGGACAGAACACACTCGGCGTCGGCGTTGCCTCCGAGCGTTATTTCGGAAAGGACGTCTCCGATCTGACCCTGTCCGAATGCGCCGTCCTCGCAGCGATCACACAGAATCCTTCGAAATACAACCCGATTTCCAACCCGGAAGAAAACATAAAACGCCGCGATAAAGTACTCAATCATATGCTTGAGCAGGAATATATCAGCCAGGCGGAGTATGACGATGCAATCGCAGACAACGTCTACGAGCGCATCCAGCTGGTCAATACCGAGTCCGAGGACGACAATATCAACTCCTATTTTGTGGATGAGCTGACCAACCAGGTCATTGAGTCGCTTATCGGAAAACTCGGCTACACCGAGACGCAGGCTTACAAAGCGCTCTACCAGGGCGGTCTCACGATCGAATCGACACAGGACCCCGCTCTGCAGAAAATCTGCGACGAGGAAATCAACAACCTCGAGAACTATCCCTCGGATCCGAAGATTTCCTTTGCTTACCGGGTTTCCATCCAGTCCGCGGACGGTACGGTGTCCAACTACAGCCAGACCACAATGCTCTCCTATTATCAGAGCAATAACAAGGACTACAACATCAACTTTGCCACCGAGGAAGATGCCCTTGCCGCTATCGATCAGTACAAAGCCGACATCATGAAGGAGGGCGACACCATCGTGGAAGGCAGTGAAACGCTCAGTTTCACGATTCAGCCCCAGACGGCGCTCACCGTCATCGACCAGTACACCGGCGAAGTGAAAGCGCTTGTGGGCGGCCGCGGCGATAAAACCGCCAGCAAGACGTTAAACCGCGCGACGGACTCACCGAGGCAGCCGGGTTCCACCTTCAAAATTATCGCGTCGTATTCCGCGGCCTTAGATGCCGGCGGACTTACCCTTGCAACGGTGCAGGACGACGCACCCTACAATTATTCGACCGGGGTCGGAAAGAGCGTCCGCAACTACGATAACCGTTACCGCGGCTTTACGACTATGCGGCAGGCGATTATCGATTCCATCAATATCGTGACCGTCAAGACTTTAGCGCAGATCGGTCCGTCCCTCGGCTATGATTACATTCGGAATTTCGGCTTTACGACAGTCGGCATCGACGAGAGCGGCAATGAGACATTAGCGCTCGGCGGCCTCTCTTACGGGGTCACAAACCTCGAACTGACCGCAGCCTACGCTGCGATTGCCAACAGCGGCACCTATATTACGCCGAAATTCTATACGCGGATTCTCGACCATGACGGAAATGTCTTAATTGACAATACAATGCCGGAATCCCACACGGTTTTAAAGGAGACGACCGCATGGCTTTTGACCGACGCAATGCAGGACGTCATGACGCAGGGAACGGGTACCCCGGCCTATTTCGGTAGCAGCATGCCGCAAGCCGGAAAGTCAGGTACCACCACTGCAAACCGCGACTGCCTCTTCGCCGGTTATACCCCCTACTATACCTGTGTGGTGTGGGGCGGCTACGACGACAATGCAGTTCAGTCCGGCGGCCAGACCTCCTATCCGAAGAAAATCTGGAAAGCCGTGATGAGCCGCATTCACGAAAATCTTGAATACAAAGATTTTACGAAGCCAAACGGCCTGGTGACGGCCACGGTCTGCCGTGAGTCCGGCAAATTGGCGATCGGCGGCGTATGCGATCATGACCCGCGCGGAAGCGCCGTATACACCGAATATTTCGCGGAGGGGACCGTTCCCACCGAGTATTGCGACCACCACACGGTCGCGACGATGTGCAGCCTTTCCGGGCAGCTGGCCGGCAGCTATTGCCCGACCGATTCCTACGTCTCCAGCGTCTATGTGATCGGCGGTTCGGCGGCGACGGAGGACGGCCCGTATCTTTTGACGGACGCTGCGCTGGCCAATACCTGCCAGCTGCACAATGCCGAAAACTCTACGTTCCAGAGCGGCTACACACTCCCGACGATCCCGGGGATCAGTACCGAGGGTACCGCACCGCCCCCGGTGCCGGAAACGCCGGCGGAGACACCTCCTGAGACGCCTTCCGACGCGGCTCCGGTGCAATAAGATAAGCAGTCTGTTATAACATGAAAAGAGCCTGCGGCATTTGCGATTCCTGATCGCAGATGCCGCGGGCTCAAATTAATATACCCACTCCCGCCGCCTCACGATTTTTCAATCATCCGCGCAGCGGCCCGTTTTCCGTTATCGCACATCCTCTCACATCGGAAGCCCCGCAAGCTCTCTTATATTCTTCACTGCATGCTCCGCCTTTATCAGATTCGTCTCCTCATCCTCCGCGCTGCAGCACAAGTCGACGATTTCGCGCTCCACGCCCCGCATCCGCTTCCTGGCAGCCTCCGGAAGTTCCGCGCCGTACCGGGCAACCGTATGGCTCATCAGCCGTTTCATGTAGCGCGCCATCGCATCCTGCAGAATCTTGCGGTTTTCCATCCGCTGCAACAGCAATTCGCGCTCCCTGCCGAGCTCTCTCCCCTCCGCTCTCTCCGCCGCCTGCTCTTCCCGCTCGGCCGTCTGTATGTCATAATACTCATATGCCTCCTCAAGCGCGGGAAAAAACACTTTCTGATAATCTACCGGACGCAGAAACACCCGGAATACATCTCGTTTATTGATAAAAAAATGCAGCTGCGCCGGGCTGATGGTCGTCGTATAAATGATGCACACCGTATTCGGGTGATGCTTGTTCAGGTAGCTGATAATCTGCTCCCCGTTATATCCCTCCATCGTCAGGCCGGTCACCACAACCTGATATTCCTTTTTCTTCACACATGCGGCGGCCTCGATTCCGTTCGATGCAGTGTCAATCTCGATCTCTCTATCCTTCATCGCTGCCAGAAAATCCTGCTCGCTCTCCGAATGCTTACAGATAAACAAAAGATTTCTTCCCATGCCGCACCTCCGTGTCTGATACTTTTTTCCTGTATTTTTATTATAGACGCTCTCGTTTCACTTGTAAAGCGTTCACAATTTATTCATTTAAGATTCAAAAATCTTTCATTCCGTACACATGAAAATTTCATTTCTGCGCCCTATACTATAATCACACACAAAGGAAACAACAAAACTTTTTCATAATCTGCCAGGCGACGCAAGTCACCTGGCAATCCTCCCTTTTAGGGAGCTTTTTTCATGTTACAGCGTTATTTTTCTCTATTCCACATCCTGCAGAGCCGCCAGGTCCTCCTCGCCGGTGCGAATCTTGACAACCTTCGCCACATCGTACACAAATATCTTTCCGTCTCCGATATGGCCGGTGTAGAGCGCCTTCTTTGCCGCCTCAATCACATGCGCAACCGGAATCTTGCTCACGACAATCTCGACTTTCACCTTCGGAAGCAGTGTGACATCGAGCTCCGCACCGCGGTATTTCTCTCCGGCTCCCTTCTGGATTCCGCATCCCATCACCTGCGTCACGGTCATGCCGGTCACGCCAAGCTCATTCATCGCTTTCTTTAAGCGGTCATACGTCGTAAGTTTCGCAATGATGACCACCTTGTACATGCCGGTCGCCTCATGAGGCATTGTGACAACCTTGACTGCCGCATCGCGCTTCACCTGAGACGCCGTCTCGTAATCCTCCGCTCCGAGGTCCGTGTTTTCATTGACATCCATCGTCATGGAACCGGTGACATCCATAATACTGAATCCGGAATATGCGGACGGAAGTCCGTGTTCCGTCACATCCAGTCCGAGAATCTCCTCTTCCTCCGATACACGCAGCCCGTTTACCGCCCTGATCACAACGTAAGTAAGCGTAATCGTCACCGCGGTCCACGCCGCCACCGAGAGAATGCCCAGGCACTGAATCCCCAGCAGCCCGAAACCGCCTCCGTAAAAAAGGCCCGTACAGCTGTCATTTCCCGGCGCAGCCGTCGTCGCAAACAGGCCGGTTGCAAACGTGCCCCAGATACCGTTCATCATGTGGACGGCCACGGCGCCCACCGGATCGTCAATCCGCAGCTTTTCGTCCAAAAGCCATACGCCGAACACCACCAGAAGTCCCGCCACGGCGCCGATCGCAACCGCGCCGGCACAGTCGGTCACGTCGCACGGAGCGGTGATCGCCACAAGGCCCGCCAGGGATGCATTTAACGACATCGACACGTCCGGTTTCCCGTACTTCACCCAGGTGAAAATCATACACACAACGGTTGCGACCGCCGGCGCCACCGTAGTTGTAAGGAAAATAGACCCAAGCTGCTCCAGAGACGTCGCGGCAGCGCCGTTAAAGCCGTACCAGCCCAGCCACAGGATAAATACGCCGAGCGCTCCGATGGGAAGGTTATGTCCCGGAAACGCGTTGACTTTGACAATATTTCCCGCTTTGTCCCTCGTAAACTTCCCGATGCGCGGCCCGAGGAATTTCGCACCGATCAGGGCCGAGATACCGCCGACCATATGAATCGCGCAGGAACCCGCAAAATCGTGAAAGCCCATCTGCGACAGCCAGCCGCCGCCCCAGATCCAGTGCGCCTCAATCGGATATATCAGCGCCGAGATCACGGCGGAATACATACAGTAGGACAGGAACTTTGTCCGCTCCGCCATCGCCCCGGACACAATCGTCGCCGTTGTCGCGCAGAATACCAGGTTAAACACGAAGCTCGAAAAATCAAACTCCGCATAAGCCGTAAAGATGTCAAAGCCCGGTTTTCCGATAAAGCCCAGCAGATCTTCTCCCAGCAGCAGGGAGAACCCGATCAGAATAAACATCACCGTCCCGATGCAGAAATCCATCAGATTTTTCATGATAATGTTTCCCGCATTTTTCGCTCTCGTAAAGCCGGCCTCGACCATTGCAAACCCGGCCTGCATCCAGAATACCAGCGCGGCTCCTATCAGGAACCAGACGCCGAATACGCTGCCTGATACCAATTCCATAATTTCCTCGTTCATAATTACCTCCATGTGCACACGCATTTTGTGCATTTCAAGTTTGTGCGTGTGCGCACAAACTTGGGATTGAAAATTTTAATTTTCAATCTTATCCTCCTCAAAAACTTTTTTATAAAAAATGACACGTCTCCCTCTCTCCCACAGCGTTGTGGTCTCCGGAAAACGTGTCATATTTTTATCGTTATTACTCCATCCTGCGCCTCTTTTGCGCCTTATACTTCAAAGATCAGGTCCCCGTAGGACGGCATCGGCCACATCGACTTATCGACCAGCATCTCCAGCCTGTCGACCGGCGTGCGAAGTTCATCCATCGCAGCTTTCACGACATCGTGATAGTATACGGCCTGCTCCCTGCCCTCTTTCATTGCCGCCGCGTTTGCGGCAGCCTCCTGCAGCCTTGCGAGCGCAAGCTTCGAATCGGCAAGCAGATCGGAAACCTCCGTGAGAATTTCGGTCTGCACGCTGACGTCCGCGTCACAGGCCGTTTTTACCGAGACGATGGAATCCGCGAGCACGGTCGTGTAGCGGATTACCGCCGGGATAATCTGTTTTGTCGCAATATCGATCATCGCCCTCGCCTCGATGTTGATCGCTTTCGCGTAGGTCTCATACTCGATCTCCACGCGCGAGTCAAGCTCGGCCCGGGTAAATACCTTAAACCGCTCGAACAGCGCCACCGCCTTCTCGGTATTCAGCGCCGGAATCGCGTCGACCATCGACCTTATATTCGGAAGTCCGCGCCGCCCGGCCTCCTCCACCCACTCGTCGGAGTATCCGTTGCCGTTAAATACGATTCTCTGATGCTCTGTCGCATACTTTTTAATCAGATCATGTACTGCCAGCTCGAAGTCATCCGCTTTCTCCAGCACATCACATGCCTCCGCAAACGCCTCCGCCGCAATCGTGTTAAGTACCACATTCGACTGTGCGATCGAATCCTGAGACCCCACCATACGGAACTCAAATTTATTTCCGGTAAACGCAAACGGCGACGTGCGGTTCCGGTCGGTCGCGTCCTTCATAAAATCAGGAAGCGTCTTAACGCCGGTCTCAAGCTTCTGACCGCTGATGCTGTGCGTCGCCTCGCCGGTTCGAATCAGCTGCATCAGCACATCCTGCAGCTGCTCCCCGAGATAAACGGAGATAATCGCCGGCGGCGCCTCATTCGCGCCGAGTCTGTGGTCGTTTCCGACATCCGCCGCGGACTCGCGCAGCAGATCCGCATGTTTGTCTACGGCCTTTAAGATACAGGTCAGCACAAGCAGAAACTGTACGTTCTCGTGCGGCGTCTTGCCCGGGTCAAGCAGGTTGATTCCGTCGTCGGTCGTGATCGACCAGTTATTGTGCTTTCCGGAACCGTTCACCCCTGCAAACGGCTTCTCGTGAAGCAGACACTGAAGCCCGTGGCGCCCGGCAACCTTCTTTAACGTCTCCATCACCAGCTGGTTGTGATCCGTTGCGATATTTGCCTCCGCATAAATCGGCGCCAGTTCATGCTGTGCCGGGGCAACTTCGTTGTGCTGTGTTTTGGCGGAAACGCCAAGCTTCCAGAGCTCTGTGTTCACGTCCCTCATGTATGCGGCGATCCGCTCGCGGATGGCTCCGAAATAGTGATCTTCCATCTCCTGCCCCTTCGGCGGCATCGCCCCGAACAGCGTACGCCCGGTAAAGATCAGATCCTTTCTCTGCAGGTACTTTTCTCTGTCCACGATAAAATATTCCTGCTCCGGCCCTACGGACGGCGTCACCTTCCTTGAGGTCGTGTTGCCGAACAGCCGTATCAGACGGAGTGCCTGCGTATTGATTGCCTCCATCGAACGCAGCAGCGGCGTCTTCTGGTCAAGCGCCTCACCCTTATAGGAGCAGAACGCAGTCGGAATACAGAGCGTCGCGCCCGCCGCATCCTGTCTCACAAACGCGGGAGAGGTGCAGTCCCAGGCGGTGTAGCCCCTGGCCTCAAACGTCGCGCGGAGCCCGCCCGACGGAAACGAGGATGCGTCCGGCTCGCCTTTGATCAGCTCTTTTCCCGAAAAACTCATCAGCACCTTGCCGTTTGGCATCGGCGTCGTGATAAAGGAATCGTGCTTCTCCGCCGTCACACCGGTAAGCGGCTGAAACCAGTGCGTATAGTGCGTGGCCCCTTTCTCAATCGCCCACTCTTTCATCTCATGAGCGACGACATCCGCGGTCTCAAGGTCTAACTCCCTGCCTTCCTGAATTACTTCTTTTAGTTTTTTGTAAACTTTCTTGGGCAGGCGTTCCTGCATCACGGAATCGTTAAATACATTCTCGCCAAAGATTTCTGCTACGTTGAGATATCCTGTTTCGCTCATAACTCTACATCCTTTCTTTTTCCGAATCCCCGAAATCGGAATCCTCTGATCTGTGCCATGACGCGCTCAAATGCGATCCTTTTCTGAAATACCGGGACTTGCCGCCCTGCGGCCTTTCTTTCCGTTATCATAAAAAAAGGGGCATCCCCGGCCGGATACGGCCTGTTGGAACACCCTTGTTCGTCATGTCTTTATTAACGTTGAACTTAAGATAATATATTTTATTTTAAATTGCAAGCAAAATTCCGGTTTTTTTCGAATTTTGCCATATTAGACAACAAAACCGAAAACAGCCGGCTTTTTTTGGCAAAATTGATTCAAGCACGGGATACCGCGTCCGAATCAGTTTTGCCTCTCCGGGATATTCCAGGAACCAGATACCGCCTTTGCTCTAAAAAACGGCACAGCCAAAGGCTGCGCCGTCTCCGAACACATTCCGTATTAATTCGCTTTTCCAACCGAACCAAACAGTTCCATTTTCTCTTTTACCGTCGCCTTGATCGCCTCTGCACCCGGAGCAAGCAGCTTGCGCGGGTCAAAGCCCTTGCCTTCCAGATCCTTGCCCGCCTCGATGTATTTGCGCGTCGCATCCGCAAACGAAAGCTGGCACTCGGTATTCACGTTAATCTTCGCCACGCCGAGAGAGATCGCCTTCTTGATCATATCCTCCGGGATACCGGTGCCGCCGTGAAGCACTAAGGGCATCTCGCCGGTCAGTTTCTGAATCGCATCCAATGTCTCAAAGCTTAACCCTGCCCAGTTTGCCGGGTATTTGCCGTGGATATTTCCGATGCCGGCCGCAAGCATGTCAACGCCGAGGTCCGCAATGCTCTTGCACTCCTGCGGATCTGCGCACTCGCCCATGCCGACAACGCCGTCTTCCTCGCCGCCGATGGAACCCACCTCAGCCTCGATGGACATTCCCATCGCGTGAGCAACCTGTACAAGCTCCTTCGTCTTTGCCACGTTCTCCTCAATCGGATAATGAGAACCGTCGAACATGATGGACGTAAAGCCTGCTTTAATGCATTTGTAGCAGCCTTCGTATGTACCGTGATCGAGATGAAGCGCAACGGGAACCGTGATTCCAAGCTCCGCATCCATCGCTCTCACCATTGCCGCAACCGTTCCGAACCCGGTCATATATTTTCCGGCGCCCTCGGATACGCCTAAGATTACCGGGGACTTTAATTCCTCTGCCACGAGAAGAACCGATTTTGTCCACTCGAGGTTATTGATGTTGAACTGGCCGACTGCATAATGGCCTGCTTTTGCCTTATCTAACATTTCTTTTGCAGATACTAACATTTACTATTCCTCCATTCACTTAGTCATCCGCCGCACGCGGCAGTGTTTGCCCTAACGCTATTATATATTACTTTCTCTTAAAAATAAAGTTAAACTTTTCACAAATGACGTTCACATGTTACGGTTTAGCCTGAATAGGAACGCTCACGTCATAATCTCAATGGCCTTGCAGATATTTCTCACGACAACTTCGGTATGTTCACCTCCGAATTCGCCGTCAAGCGTCCATGCAATCGGATTCCTGGCCATGAACTTCACCTCGCTGGTCTTAAAAGAATAAACCATATCCGTATCGTCCACCAGATTAATCAGTGATGCAATGATTTCATTGAGCTCTATGGGATTGCGCGGCTTCTTGATCAGGGTGACCTCGAATACCCCGTCGTCTAAGAGCACATCCTTCCCCGTCATCCCCTTAAAGCCGCCGACGGAAGTCGAATTGCTGATCATTCCGAAGATAAACTCATCCTGAACACGCTTATTGTTGTATTCCACCTGCATCAGAAAGGACGGAATATCATGCAGACGCTTCGCTCCCTCCAGAATATATGCCGCGTGCCCCAGCATATTTTTCCACTCCTGGCTTGTCTTGTACGACACCTCCGTAAAAAGGCCGAATGCCGCGACATACACAAAATAGTCCTCATTGAAAGCCCCGATATCACAGCGAAATCCCGTACCGGTCACCGCGGTTTTCGCCGCCTGCACCATATCCCGCGGGATCCCCAGCGAAGTCGCAAAGTCGTTGGTACTCCCAGCCGGGATATAACCTAACGGGAGCTGCTTTTCCCTGTGCATCATGCCGGTCACCGCCTCGTCGAGCGTGCCGTCACCGCCGCTGCAGACAACGATGTCATAGTCCCCGGACGCCTCCTCCACCATGTGAACGGCGTCCCCCTGACTCTGCGTCGGGTAAATCGTGACCTCGCAGTCCGCCTTAACCATCGTATCCACGATCTCCAGCAGACAGTTTTTGATCTGCGCCTTGCCGGAGTGCGGATTAAACACAAACAATACCTTTTTCATAGTAATCATCCCAATCTTTATTCTGTCAAAAACTCCTCCAGTGCACGGATCGCAGCCTCCTCATCTGCCCCCTGCGCATCGAGAGTCACCGTCTCACCGTTCATCAGCGCGAGACTCATCATGCCCATCATACTTTTTACATTGACCCGTTTCCCCTCCGTCTCCAGATAAATCACGCTCTCGTAACGGCTGGCCATCTGGATCATCGTCGCGATCGGCCGCGCCTCAAGGCTCGTCTCCATGTTAATCCGCACTTCTTTTTTCATATGCCATCCATAACCTTTCCGACCGCAAGGCTCTTCCCCCGGTCTCTCAATCCATCCGCGATCTCACTGATTCGGCGGAGTCTGTGGTTAATCCCCGACTTTCCGACCGGCGGATCAAGATATCCCCCGAGCTCGGCGAGCGGGGCATCCGGATACTCCAGACGCAGCTCGGCCGCCGCCCGCAGATTATCCGGCAGACTCGAAAGACCGGCAGTCTCCCTGATATATGCAATGTCCGCAAGCTGCTTGACCGCCGCATTGACCGTCTTGCTGATATTGGCCGTCTCACAGTTCACCTTCCGGTTGACGGAATTGCGCATTTCTTTCAGAATCCTGACATTTTCCAGATTCATCAGCGCCACATGCGCTTCCATGACATTTAAGATGTCTACAATCTGCGCACCCTCCTTCAGGTACACCACCTGATATTTCTTGCGGGCCACAATCTTTGCATCCATTTCGAAGCTGTTGATGACATCCCGGAGCTGCACGGCCTGCGCGGCAGAGCGGCATACAATCTCGAAATGATACGACTTGTTCGGGTCGCTGATGGAACCTCCCGCAAGAAATGCTCCGCGGATAAACGCCCGCTTACAGCAAGTCTGCTGCAGCAAAATCCCGTTTACGGTATCGGACGGCTCACTCTCCCCGGTCTCGTCATTCCACATTTTCACCGAAGAAAAAATCCGTTTCCTGGCAGCGGCGCTCTCCGTCTCCTCAAGCCCGAACAGCCGCCGCACCAGCAGACAGTACTTTTCCCGCAGCAGCGGATTTTCCGACTGTGCAGCAGAAACATTGCCCTCAAACGCGGCCAGCGCCGCCAGTTCCGCGATCTGACAGTGCATGCTCTTTCCCAGATGCTTTGCCAGCTCCGCTTTCACTTCACTTGAAAATGACATACCTACTTTCCTCTTTGCGCATCCTTTGCGATATCCCTGTGCTCAATCTTCAGCCCGTATTCCTTCTGTCCCGAGAGAATCCGATACAGTTCGTTCGCAAGCGTCACAGAGCGGTGTTTTCCCCCGGTACAGCCGATCGAGATGACCAGCTGATTTTTCCCCTCGGTGATATAATTCGGTATCAGAAACTTCACCATGTCCTCTAATTTTTTCAAAAACGCATGCGCCTCCGCAAACTGCAGCACATAATTTTGAATCTCCCTGTCATTTCCGGTTTTTGCCCTCAGCCCTTCCACATAGTAGGGGTTCGGAAGAAACCGCACGTCAAACACCAGATCTGAATCCGCGGGTATCCCATACTTAAATCCGAACGAGAGAATCGTGATAAACAGATTTTTGTAGTCCTGATTCTGCACGAAAATCTTGTCAAGCTCCGCCTTCAGTTCTCTCGTCAGAAGACGGCTGGTATCTATAATGTAATCCGCCCGCTCTTTCAGGAATGCAAGGCGCTTCCGCTCCTCCGCAATCCCTCTGTCCACCCGCTCTCCGCCGGCCAGCGGATGATTCCGCCGCGTTTCCTTATAGCGCTTGACCAGAACGGAATCCTCGGCATCCAGAAACAGAATCTCGTAGACGCCTCCCTCACCCCGAATATGATCCAGGACACTCCGCAGCTCCCGAAGCGACTCCCCGCTCCGGATATCAATTCCCACTGCCACCTTTTGGAGTTCCGCATTCTGCTGCATGTTCGACAGTTCCACAAACTTTTCAAGCAGCGGAATCGGAAGATTATCGACACAGTAAAACCCGATGTCCTCCATCATCTTGAGCGCCGTACTTTTCCCCGCACCCGACATTCCTGTCAGTATCACAAATTTCATGTTTCCTCTCATTCCGCCGCAAGCGGCTTCAAATCTGGGCGGAACTTTGTGCGTCAGCACAAATTCCGGATTGAAAATCTCTGATTTTCAATCTTCCTCCTCCGCCGTATCCCGTGTGAATTCCCCGATCATTTTCACTTCCGGCTCCAGCGCCACACCGAACTGCCGCTGCACCTCGCCGCTGACATCCCATATCAGCTTTCGGATATCCTCTGCCGTGGCGCCGCCCGTGTTCACCACAAAACCGCAGTGCTTTTCCGAAACCTGCGCACCGCCGACCCGGTACCCGCGCATTCCGGCGTCCATGATAAGCTTTCCGGCAAAATACCCTTGCGGACGCTTAAAAGTACTCCCCGCACTCGGGCACTCTAACGGCTGTTTTGACGTGCGCTGTATGCGCAATTCTTCCATGCGCGCTCTGATGGCTGCGGGCTCTCCCGGTGTAAGATGCAGAACCACCTGTTTCACAAGATAACCGTTCCGGAGAATGCAGCTGCTGCGGTAATCCAATTCGAGCTCCCCTGCGGAAAGTTCTCTCTCATTCCCGTCCCTGTCAATCACCACAGCCGACTCTATGATATCCTTCATCTCGCCGCCATAGGCCCCCGCATTCATCACGACGGCACCGCCGACGGTTCCCGGGATTCCGGCCGCAAACTCCATACCGCAAAGCCCATGCGCGAGTGCGGTCTGCGCCGTCCGCGACAGGAGCATACCCGCTCCCGCCTCGATCCGCTCTCCCCGCACCGTGGCGTCTTCATCCCTTGCGAGCGTTTCTATCACCAACCCCCGGATTCCGCCGTCGCCAACCAGCAGATTGCTGCCGTTTCCGATCACGCAGTAAGATTCTCCGTACCTTTGACACAGCCTGATTACGGGTGCGAGCTGTTCTGTTCTCGGACGAACCAGCATATCGGCCGGGCCTCCCACACGAAAGGTCGTGTGGCCGCTCATAGGCTCCTGCCTCAGGACGGGCCCTGCGATTTTTTCCAATTCTTCTAAAAACTGCCGATCCATACTATCTCCATTCCGGCGTCAGCCATTTATCGCCACGCGGTTTCCCATTCCGGCGCCAGCCATTTATCGCCACGCGGTTTCCCATTCCGGCGTCAGCCGTTCATGCTGCGCTGCCTTTATTTCTGATCCGTCAAAAACGCCACATATCCGCGATATGCCTCATACAGGTCGACCTTGCTGATAATCTCCCACGGCGCATGCATATTCAGCACCGCCACACCGCTGTCGATCACGCGCATGCCGTAATTTGCCAGAATATAGGCGATCGTGCCTCCGCCTCCCTGATCCACTTTTCCAAGCTCCGCGGTCTGGAACGAAACATCGTTTCCGTCCATAATCGCCCGCAGCGCTCCGATATATTCCGCGTTTGCATCGTTCGAGCCGTTTTTGCCCCGCGCGCCGGTATACTTGTTAAACACCATCCCTCTGCCGAAGTAAGCTGCATTGCGCTTTGTCATCACCGACGGGAAATTCGGATCAAACGCCGCCGACACGTCGGAGGAAAGCACCGAAGAGTTTGCAAGCGCCCGGCGAAGCGCGAGCTCCGAGTACACGCCCGCCGCGTTCATAATCTCCGCGACCGTGTTCTCGAAGAAGCGCGACTGCATTCCGCTCGCTCCGACGCTGCCGATCTCCTCTTTGTCAACCAGCAGGCACACACTCGTAATCTCCGGGTCTTTCATCTGTGCGACAGCCGCAAACGACGGGTAAGCGCACACGCGGTCATCATGCCCATAACCCATGATCATGCTGCGGTCAAAGCCGTAATCCCGCGCCTCCCCGGCCGGAACAACCTCGATCTCCGCGGAGAGAAAATCCTCCTCTTCCATACCATATTCCTTTTCGAGGATTTTCATGATATTTGCTTTTACTTTTTCCTTGATGTCATCTTTTCCTTCCCCGTTCCCCGCCGTCGGGATGCTTCCAATCATCAGGTCAAGGTTCTCTCCCTCGATCACTTTGGCCGCCTTTTTCTCCAGCTGCTCCGCCGAAAGATGCACAAGCAGATCACTCACGCCAAACACCGGGTCTTTCGGCTTATCGCCGATATTCACCTGCACCACCGTGCCGTCTTTCTTTGCGATCACCCCGTGCAGCGCCAGCGGAAGCGCAACCCACTGGTATTTCTTGATTCCCCCGTAATAGTGGGTATCCAGCATCGCATAATCGGCATCCTCATACAGCGGGTCCTGCTTTAAATCCAGTCTCGGTGAGTCGATGTGCGCACCCAGTATGTTCATGCCGTGCTCGATCCCGGTGCGGCCCAGCACAAACAGGGCCAGGCTTTTGCCCATATAATCCGCGTACACCCGGTCCCCGGCCTTAAGCTTCCTGCCCTCTTTTATCACCTGCCGCAAATCCGAAAAGCCCGCCTTTTGCGCCTTCTCTGCCAGCGCCGTCACACACTCGCGCTCGGTTTTGCAGTCGGAAATAAACCTGCGGTATTCCTCCGCAAACCGGTAAACCTCGTCTCTCTTTTCTCCCTCGGGATATTTCTCCCATGCATTCTTTCTTTCCATGTCTCTCTGCTCCTATTCTCTTTGTCCTGATTATTCCTCGTCGTCCGTCTTTTTCGTGAGATTCTCCTGCACGCGGCGGTAAAGCTCCTGCGCGGCGTTATATCCCATCTTCTTCTGCCTGTGGTTGACGGCCGCCGTCTCACAGATAACCGCAAGATTTCTTCCCGGCCGTATCGGCAGGGAGTGGCACACGATTTTATTGCCGAGAAATTCCGTGTACTCCTCCTCGAGTCCGAGTCTGTCATACTCGTTGTCTTTCTTCCAGTCCTCGAGCTTGATCACCAGATCGATCTGCATCTTCTCCTCGACGCTCTCCACACCGAACAGCGTCTTGACATCGATGATTCCGATTCCGCGAAGCTCGATAAAGTAGCGCGTGATGTCGGGTGATGTCCCGATCAGCGTCCGCTCGTTGACCCTTCGAATCTCCACCACATCGTCCGTCACCAGACGGTGTCCGCGGCGTACAAGCTCAAGCGCGGCCTCGCTCTTGCCGATGCCGCTCTCTCCCATAATGAGGAGCCCCTCACCGTACACGTCCACGAGCACTCCATGAATCGTGATGCAGGGTGCCAGCTGTTCGTTCAGCCGATAAATCAGCTCCGCCATAAATTCGGAAGTGCTGCGCTTTGTGCCAAGCACCGGCACCGAATTTTCTTCTGCAACCTTAAGGAACAGCGCATCCGGCTGCAGATCCCTGCAGATAATCACACACGGAACCTCGTATTTGAAAAACGCTCGGTAGATTTCTTCTCTGTGCTGCTCGTCTAACCGCTGCAGATAAGTATATTCCACCGTTCCGATAATCTGGACGCGCGACTGATCAAAGTGATCGAAATATCCGCTCAGCTGCAGGGCGGGACGGTTGACATCGCTTACCATGATGCGGCGCCCTTTCAGGTCCAAATCCGGCAAAAAATTATATAAATCCATCAGCTGCATAATCTTGGCCACGCTGACTCCTTTATTTCCCCCGTTCATATGCATCCTCCTTCACATTGTATTTGATGTAATTGTATCATATTTCGTCTGTCTGTTCAACTTGGCCATCTTCCGCCTCCCCCGGTTCCCGCCCGGAATCACGGCTGTGAAAATACGCATAAACCACGCCGGCCGCCTGTCCGTTCATCGTCTCCGTAGCCGCAAGGTCCGCCTCATCGGCCGCTTTGATCGCATCCAGCGACTGATATTTGCGCATCAACGCCTTCCGTCTGGCCGGACCGATGCCCGGTATGTCGTCTAACACCGAGTGCACCTGCTCTTTGCTGCGCAGTGAACGGTGATACTCGATGGCAAACCGGTGCGCCTCGTCCTGAATCCGCGTGATCAGTTTAAATCCCTCACTGCGGCGGTCGATGGGGATCTCTACATTATTATAGTACAGCCCCCTCGTCCGGTGGTTGTCGTCTTTTACCATACCGCAGACCGGAATCCGCAGTCCAAGCTCCTCTAACACCCTGAGCGCGATATTGACCTGCCCGCGGCCGCCGTCCATCATGATAAGGTCCGGAAACTTCGTAAAGCTGCCGTAATCCTGCTCCATGTCCTTTTCTCGCAACGCTTCCATCTCCTGCATCCCATGCGTGAAACGGCGCGTCAAAACCTCGTGCATCGACGCGTAATCATCCGGCCCGGTCACGGTTTTTAGCTTAAATTTGCGGTAATCGCTGCGTTTGGGCTTTCCCTTCTCGTAGACGACCATGGAACCGACCGTCTCAAACCCGCTGATATTTGAGATATCAAACGCTTCGACCCGCGACAGCTTCCCAAGCCCGAGCAGTCCCCCGATTTCCTTTAACGCCCCGATGGTCCTGCCCTCCTCGCGCTTTAGCTTCTCCTTATCCTGCGCCAGCACGAGCTCGGCGTTCTTCTGCGCCAGCTCCACAAGCTTTTCCTTCATGCCTTTCTGCGGAACACGGATATAGACTCTGCTCCCCCGCTTTCCGGAAAGCCAGTCCGCGAGCACCCCCTGTTCTTCCACCGCTCCCGGCAGCATAATCTCCCGGGGGATATAGGGCGTTCCCGCATAAAACTGCTTGAGAAACGTGGACAGGATCTGGCTCTTTTCGTCCTCCGTTCCCACGCGCACATAGAAATGGTCGCGGCCGATCAGCTTGCCGTCCCGCACGAAAAAGACCTGAACCACCGCGTCCGTATCGTCGGCCGCAAGCGCGATAATGTCCTTGTCCTCCCCGTCATTGTGGGTGATCTTCTGTTTCTGTGCGATCTGCCGCACGCTTCCGAGCAGCTCCCGATACTCGATGGCCTTCTCAAACTCCAGATTTTCGGACGCCTGCTGCATCTTCTTCTCCAGGTCTTTGAGCACCGCGCCGTAATTCCCGTTGAGAAACTCCAGCACCGCGCCGATGCGCTCCCTGTATTCCTCCTTACCGATGTACCCCTGACAGGGCGCCGTGCACTGGTGGATATGATAATTCAGGCAGGGCCGCTCCTTTCCCGTATCGCGCGGCAGATTGCGGTTGCAGGTGCGGAGCTGATAAATCTTATTCACCAGCTCTATCGTGTTCTTCACCGCCCCCGCGCTGGTATACGGCCCGAAATAGCGCGATTTGTCCTTTTTCTGTCGATGCGAAAAGAGGACCCTCGGGAAATCCTCCCCGAGAGTCACCCTGATATACGGATATGACTTGTCGTCCCGCAGCATCGTATTATACTTCGGGCAGTGTTCTTTGATCAGATTGCACTCTAAGACCAGCGCCTCAAGCTCGGAATCCGTAACGATATACTCAAACCGGGCAATCTGCTTTACCATCTGCGCCTTCTTGATCCCCTCATTGTGGCTCGGCTGAAAGTACTGGTGCACCCGCTTGCGCAGGCTCACCGCCTTCCCGATGTAGATAATTGCATCCCGGCTGTCATGCATAATGTAAACTCCCGGCTGATCCGGGAGTTTTTTTAATTCCTCTTCGATATTAAACAAATTTTCCATCACTGCTCGCCTGCGTGTTATCATCGATCACTGCGTCAATACTGCCTGCCGTTGCCTGGCGGACTTCCTCCGCCTGCTCGAAAAATGTCTTCTTCTCTTCTTCCGGCTCCGGAATTCCCTTCAATTCCCGGAAAATCTTCATAAATTCCCTGCCGGTGATGGTCTCGTGCTCATACAGATAATCCGAGATCTTGTCTAAGACCTCACGGTTCTCGGTCAGAAGGCGCAGCGCCTCGTCGTAGGACCTGTCGATAATGGAAAGCACTTCCTTGTCTATCTGCGCCGCGGTATCCTCGCCGCAGATCAGTCCCGCATGGTTATCGAGGTATTTGTTCTCGTTTGTCGCAAGGCACATCATCCCGAATCTGTCCGACATCCCGTACTGCGTGACCATCGCCCGCGCGATCGCGGTTGCACTCTCGATATCGTTCGCCGCACCGCTTGTCGCGGAATCAAATACCAGCATCTCCGCCGCACGCCCGGCCATATAGGTCGTAATCTTGTCTAACAGCTCTTCCTTCGTCTGCAAAAACTTCTCTTCCTCCGGCGTCTGCAGCGTGTAGCCGAGCGCGCCCATCGTCCGCGGCACGATCGTGATCTTCTGCACCGGCTCCGTGTTCTTCAAAAGCGCCGTCACCATCGCGTGCCCCACCTCGTGGTAGGAGACAATCTTGCGCTCCTTCTCGCTCATAATCCGGTCTTTTTTCTCCTTGCCGCCCACGGCCACCAGCTCAAACGCGTCAAACAGGTCCGACTGATTGACAAACTGACGGCTGTTTTTCACCGCGTTGATCGCGGCCTCGTTAATCATGTTTGCAAGATCCGAGCCCACCAGCCCGGCCGTCGCAAGTGCGAGCGCATCCAGATCCACGGTCTGATCCATCATGACGTCTTTGGAATGCACCTTCAGCGTCTCAAGCCTCCCCTTCAGATCCGGTTTGTCCACAATAATCCTGCGGTCAAAACGCCCAGGACGCAGCAGCGCCTTATCGAGTACCTCCGGGCGGTTCGTCGCCGCGAGAATCAGCAGTCCCTTCGACGTGTCAAACCCGTCCATCTCCGCCAGAAGCTGATTTAACGTCTGCTCGCGCTCATCGTTCCCGCCATAGCGCGAATCACGGCTCTTTCCGATCGCGTCAATCTCATCGATAAAAATGATACACGGCGCCTGCTTCTGCGCCTCCTTGAACAGATCCCGGACGCGCGAAGCACCGACACCTACAAACATCTCCACAAAATCCGAACCGGCCAGCGAGAAAAACGGCACCTTCGCCTCTCCCGCCACGGCCTTCGCCAGAAGTGTCTTACCGGTACCCGGAGGTCCGACCAGAAGCGCTCCCTTCGGCAGCTTCGCGCCGATGTCGCGGTACTTCTTCGGATTGTGCAGAAAGTCCACCACCTCCTGCAGAGACTCTTTCGCCTCGTCCTGCCCGGCTACATCCTTAAATGTAACACCTGTCTGCCGCTCTACATACACTTTCGCGGTACTTTTTCCGACGCCCATGGCTCCGCCGCCCATCCGGCGCATCACGATTCCGAGCAGAATCCAGATCAGTGCAAGCGGAATCAGGTAGCTTAAAATACTGTAAATCCAGGTCGATGTATTGTCGGGAATCACCCCGTTAATCTCTATCCCCTTCTCTTTGAGCAGCGGGATCAGCTCCTCGTCCGCAACCCTGCCGCAGTAGTAGGTAACCGGATAGGGAGTCTCCTCCCCGGAGTGGATCGTGATATCGATCTGATAGGAACCGATCTCCACGGACTCGACCGTCTTCCCCTCCCATTCGCCGGTGCCGTTTACCATTTCCAGAAACTCGGTGTAGGAAACCTTCTGTGTGCTCATCTGGCTGAACTGATTCGTCACCATCGTCATCACAAACAGCAAAATCAGTGAAATCAAAATAAATGCCATCACCAACTGGCCGTTGCGGTTATCTTTGCCGCCGTTATTGCCGTTGTTGCTGCCATTGTTATTGTAACCGTTATTCGGTCCTTGATTATCCATAATGTATTCTGTCCTTTCAACGCTATAAAGCTTTCTTTATTATATTGAAAATACGGGCCAAAAGCAATACACACTTCATGAACTTTTGTTGTCATTTCTTAATAATTTATAAACTATATTTCCTCATTTTCTTTTATTCTTGCATGGATTTTCGATTCTTTTTCAAATTTTACTGGATTTTACCCGGGCTTCGCGTTATACTATTTTAATTGTAGGCATTCGCCGTACCGGCGGTGCCGTGAACGCATACACATGATTGCATTTATATATGAAGGAGGTCTCCCCTATGCCTGTAAAATATGTTTTTGTCACCGGCGGCGTTGTATCCGGACTCGGAAAAGGTATCACGGCTGCTTCCCTCGGCCGTCTGCTGAAAGCCCGCGGTTACCGGGTTACGATGCAGAAATTTGACCCTTACATCAACATTGATCCCGGAACGATGAACCCCATCCAGCACGGCGAAGTGTTTGTGACCGACGACGGCGCGGAAACAGATTTGGATCTGGGTCATTACGAGCGCTTTATCGACGAGAGCCTGACAAAAAATTCCAACGTGACCACCGGGAAAGTATACTGGTCGGTTCTTCAAAAGGAGCGCCGCGGTGATTTCGGCGGCGGCACCGTGCAGGTAATTCCCCATATCACCAACGAAATCAAAAGCCGTTTTTACCGCAATTTCACCTCCGAGGAGACGCATATCGCCATCATTGAGGTCGGCGGCACGGTCGGCGATATCGAAAGTCAGCCCTTCCTTGAGGCGATCCGTCAGTTCCAGCACGAGGTCGGCCGGGAAAATGCCATCCTGATTCACGTCACCCTGATTCCCTATATCAAAGCCTCCGGCGAGCTTAAGACAAAGCCAACGCAGGCGAGCGTCAAAGAGCTGCAGGGAATGGGAATTCAGCCCGACATCATCGTGTGCCGCTCCGAGCACGCGCTTGATCAGGCTCTGAAAGACAAGATCGCGCTTTTCTGTAATGTGCCCAACAGCAATGTGCTCCAGAATCTCGACGTGGAGTATTTATACGAAGCGCCTCTCGCGATGGAGAAAGAAAACCTTGCCAAAGTTGCCTGCCGGGCACTCCACCTCGACTGCCCCGAACCGGATCTGACCGACTGGGTGACAATGGTTGACGCCCTCCGCCATCCGGATAAGGATGTGACGATCGCACTCGTCGGAAAATATATCGCACTCCACGACGCCTACATATCCGTTGTGGAGGCCTTAAAGCACGGCGGAATCGCGGAGCGCGCCACGGTCAATATCAAATGGGTGGATTCGGAGGATGTGACCGACGAGAACGCTGCGGATATCTTTTCCGATGTTTCGGGCATTCTCGTGCCCGGCGGTTTCGGCTCCCGCGGCGTGGAGGGAAAGATTGCCGCCGCCAGATATGCGCGTGAAAACGGCGTTCCCTACCTGGGTCTCTGTCTCGGCATGCAGGTTGCCATCATCGAATTTGCGCGGCATGTCTGCGGGTACAATGACGCGCACAGCATTGAGCTCGACCCGAATACCACGCACCCGGTCATCGCGCTGATGCCGGATCAGAACGGTGTGGAGGATATCGGCGGCACGCTCCGGCTCGGCTCCTACCCCTGTATTCTGGACAAGGCGTCCCGGGCATACGGCGTATACGGAACCGACCGCATCGAGGAACGCCACAGGCACCGCTATGAGGTGAACAATGATTTCCGGGCTGCCTTGACCGAGAAAGGACTGCGCCTCTGCGGCACCTCCCCGGACGGCAGAATTGTCGAGATGGTCGAAATTTCCGATCACCCCTGGTTTATCGCGACCCAGGCGCATCCGGAATTAAAATCAAGACCGAACCGGCCGCATCCGCTGTTCCGCGGATTCGTCGAAGCCGCGATCAAATATTCGCGGTAAGCGTCGGCGCACGGCAGCCGGGCCATTTATTGTATCAGGCCAAAAGAAGGGCGCTGCAGCTTTGATGCTGCCGCGCCCTTCTTTTTTGCAAAATTTTGTGTAAACAGGAAGCTTCCCTCCATCCGCCTACATCTGATGACGCACGACGGCGTACTCGTCGTTGTTCTGATAGTACGGGCATTCCCGGTACTGTCCCTGCATCATGCGGGCGGCATCATCCTCGTCCATATCCACCTCACAGTAATACGCTTCATCCTCCTCGTCATAGACATTGTATACACAGCTGTCACAGCTCGGCTTCGCCATCCGCTCTTCCCTCCGTCTCTGTTCTCTGCTTGCGTTTTCCTTTCTCCTGTGTTATCTTAACAGATAATCCCTTTCTCCGGCAAGGGAGTGTGCCGCAAATCAAACGAAATATCCGTCAACCGTACAGAAAGGCTTCCGCCATGGCTTTTTATGAAAAACTTCCCACCGATCCCGCGATGCTTTTAAGCTTTATTAACACCCAGCTCCGGGACAATTACGAATCACTCGAAGACTTTTGCGCCGCTTTTGGGGCCGACATTGAAGAAATCGCCGCAAAGCTGCGCACAATCGACTATGAATACGATGAAAACCGCAACCGGTTTCTCTGACCGTTTCTCATACCACCTCGTCGTTCAGGTAGTTTCTGACTTTTCGCCAGTTCGGATAAAATTTTGTCATATACCCCCAGAACACCTCATTGTGGCCCGCCTCCAGTATATGCGTCATCTCGTGCACTACCACATACTCCAGGCACTCTTCCGGCTTTTCAAATAGCGCCAGATTAATGTTGATGTGATGCGTGTTCACGTTGCAGGACCCCCATCGCGTCTTCATCAGCCGAACGGTGATGCCCGAGACCTTTACCTGCATCACGGGTTCCCATTTTGCAACCAGCGCTTCCGCCTTTTTCTTTAAAAGCTTTTTCCTGCGCGCGATCTCCTCCTTGTCGAGTCCATCCCTTGCGGCGCGCTGTCTCGCCGCATCCTCGTATTTGTTCCGATATGCCCGGATCCAGTCAATCCGCTCTTTTGCAAACTGGTAAATCCGCGCATCGCCAACCTGGTGCGGCGCCGAAATAAAAACGCCGCCGTCCTCTTTTTTAATCCGCAGATACATATGCTTCATGCGCTTTTTCGTCACGGTAATCGCCACATCCTCGATGACAATCCGATAGGTCCGCTCTTTCATGAACACTCCTTTTTACATGCCGTACTGTGTGAGAATCTCCTTCAGGTACTCCCTGTAGGCATCCGCCACATGCCGGGGCGCATCGATTTTCACCGACGGGCCCAGTCCCGTAATCCACCCGAAAAACTGACGGCTGACCGCCACATTGACACGAACCTGAATCTGCTCCTCCCCCTTTTCCCGGAGAGCCGCCTCCTTGCCGAAACGATCAATCATAACCCCGGTCAGGGCGCTGTCGCAGGAGATCGTCACCGTCTCCTCCTTCCCGGCGAACATACCGAACGTCTTCTTTGAATACGCCGCGATATCAAAACTCTCAAACTGCGCCCTTCCCTCCCGCTCCTCGCCGAGCAGGCCGATCCGTATCATCTTATCCACGCGGTAGTGACGGATTTCCCCGCACCTTTCGTCCACGGCGATCAGATAATAATTCTCGTCATCCCAGGACAAAAGCCACGGACTCACCTGATAAAACATCCCGTCCCGGCGCAGACGCATCTCCTTTTTGACCGTCCACTCAAAATACTGAAACCGGATTTTTACGTTCTCCGCAATTGCCTTATAAATTATATCTACATTATAGTAAATCTTCTCGTTCACCGCTTTCGTCCGGTTTGTCACAACCACCTGCCGGTGAAGCTGTCTGGCCTGCTCTTTACTGCAGAGCGTCTCAAGCTTGGCGATCAGCTGCCCGGATTTCCTTCCGGTGATAAACTTTGACGCCTGCACCGCATCGACGAGAAGCTTGAGTTCCGCAAGCTCAAACCGACGGCTCGCAAGATAGTATCCGCCGGGCCGCTCCTTGATTTTGATGATATCCATCCCGAAGTCAATCAGCAGGTCAATGTCCGAGTAAATGCTTTTGCGCTCCGCCGCAATCCCCTGCTGCCGCAGACAGTCGATCAGTTCCTGTGTCGAGACGGGGTGCTCCTCATCCGTTCTCTCAGACAAAATCTGCAAAATATAAAGTAATTTTAATTTTTGTCTCTCCGTTCGTGCCATCTATGCTCCTCTTTTTGCCGGGTGTGCCCGATCTTCACCGTGCATGCCCGCCCGCGTTTCACTCGCGCCATTCGCCCTACCGCTCTGCGGGACGGTGCATTCTTTATGTGTACATTATACCTCTCCGTCCCGCGGGTGCAAATACAAAACTCAAAAATTTAACGCTTGCATCCTGCGTGATTCGTGTTATAATATAAATAACTTAATAATTTACCGAGAGACGTGAGCAAGGTAAATCAAGCGATACTTATCGTTTTGTTTTCCTTGCTCTTTTTTCGTTCAAAGAAAAGGAGAAGAGACTATGTATGATGTAGCAATTATCGGCGCCGGCGTCACCGGCAGCGCGATTGCAAGGGAGCTTTCCCGCTATCAGGCAAATATCTGTGTCATTGAGCGGGAGGAAGATGTCTGCGGCGGCACCTCGAAAGCAAACAGCGCGATTATCCATGCCGGCTTTGACGCAGCGCCGGGTTCCTTAAAGGCCCGCTTAAATGTCCGCGGAAACCAGATGATGGATGCACTGGCCAAAGAGCTGGATATCCCCTTTTTGCGAAACGGCTCCCTCGTGACCTGCACAAAAGATCAGGATCGCGGCGGACTTTGCGCATTGCTCGAGAAGGGCAGAAAAAACGGTGTTCCCGATCTTCGCATTCTCGAGCGCGACGAACTTGCAGCGCTTGAGCCGAACATCGGCGACGACGTGGTCTGCGCGCTCTACGCCCCCACCGGCGGCATCGTATGCCCCTTCCACATGACAATGGCGTATGCGGAAAATGCCTGCGTCAACGGCGTGACCTTCTTCCTGAACACAAAGGTTACGTCCATCCGGAAAGCGGAAACCGGATACACGATCGAGACGACACACACCGATACCGGGGAAGCGGAGACATTTCTGGCAAAGACCGTGGTAAACGCCGCCGGCGTCTATGCGGATACCTTCAACAATATGGTCAGCAGCCATAAGATTCATATCACCGCCCGCAAAGGCGAGTACTGCCTGCTCGACAAGGATGCCGGAACCCATGTCTCCCACACGATTTTCCAGCTCCCGTCGAAGATGGGAAAAGGCGTGCTGGTCACACCGACGGTACACGGAAATCTGCTGGTAGGGCCGACCGCCGTTGACGTCGAAAACAAAGAAGCCGTCAACACCACCCAGGACGGTCTGGATGCGCTGTCTAGGACCGCATCCTTAAGCGTGAAAAACCTTCCGATGCGCCAGGTCATCACTTCCTTTGCAGGCTTAAGAGCCCACGAGGACGGGGACGATTTCGTGATCGGCGAAGCGCCGGATGCAAAAGGCTTTATCAATGCCGCCGGTATTGAATCTCCGGGGCTTTCCTCCGCTCCCGCTATCGGCGAGATGGTGGCGGAGCTCGTCCGCGGACTGCTCTCCCTCTCCGAAAAGCCCGACTTTGTCGCGGAGCGAAAAGGTATCCTTCGCCCGGAAACGCTTTCCATGGAAGAGCGCAACCGCCTCATCCGCGAAAACCCGGCATACGGAAACATTATTTGCCGCTGTGAAATGATTACCGAGGGGGAAATTCTCGACGCGATCCACCGCCCGTTAGGCGCGCGTTCGCTCGACGGCGTCAAACGGCGCACCCGGGCAGGCATGGGCCGCTGCCAGGCAGGCTTCTGCTCCCCGCGCACAATGGAGATTTTAGAGCGCGAGGTTCCGATGCGCATGTTTGATATCACCAAAAACGGTGTCGGCAGCAATATCGTAGTCGGCGTAAACAAAGAAATATAGACAGGGCTATAGGAATGGAGGATAAAATGAAACAGTATGATTTGGTTATCGTAGGGGGCGGCCCTGCAGGACTTGCCGCAGCTGTCTCCGCAAAAGATTCCGGCATCGACAGTATCCTGATTATCGAGCGCGACAGAGAACTCGGCGGCATCCTCAATCAGTGTATTCACAACGGCTTCGGCCTGCACACCTTCAAGGAAGAGCTGACCGGCCCCGAATATGCATCCCGCTTTATCGACCAGGTTATGGAGCGCGGGATTGCTTACAAGCTGAACACGATGGTCATGGATATCTCCCCGGAGAAAAAGGTTACCGCGATGAACCGCGAGGACGGAATGTTTGAAATCGACGCAAAAGCAGTTATTCTCGCCATGGGCTGCCGCGAGCGTTCCCGTGGAGCGTTAAATATTCCCGGATACCGCCCGGCCGGTATCTACTCTGCAGGAACCGCCCAGCGCCTCGTCAACATGGAAGGCTACATGCCGGGCCGCGAAGTCGTGATCCTCGGCTCCGGTGATATCGGACTTATCATGGCGCGCCGCATGACGCTCGAAGGCGCAAAGGTAAAGGTTGTCGCAGAGCTGATGCCGTATTCCGGCGGCTTAAAGCGCAACATCGTACAATGCCTGGACGACTTCGGAATTCCGCTGAAGCTTAGCCACACCGTTGTGGATATCGAGGGAAAAGAGCGTGTCGAGGCAGTCACGATCGCCGAGGTCGGAGCCGACCGCCGGCCGATCCCGGGCACGGAGGAGCGCTACACCTGCGATACCCTGCTGCTCTCCTGCGGTCTGATCCCCGAAAACGAGCTTAGCAAGAGCGCCGGTGTTTCCATCAATCCGATCACTTCCGGCCCTGTTGTAAACGACAGCTTAGAGACCAGCATCCCCGGCATCTTTGCCTGCGGAAACGTACTGCATGTACACGATCTGGTCGACTATGTCTCCCAGGAAGCCTCTTCCGCCGGGAAAAATGCGGCCGCCTATATTAAAAACGGTGCGCCGGCCGACGCAAAGACGGTGGAGATTCATCCGGTCGACGGCGTCCGCTATACGGTTCCGAAATATATCCGTCCCTCGGAGATGGACGACAATCTGACCGTCCGCTTCCGGGTCGGAGACGTATACAAAAACTGCTGCATCGCCACCTATTTTGACGACGCGCTCATCAGCCGCCGCAAACGCCCGGTTATGGCCCCCGGCGAGATGGAACAGGTGATCCTGAGCAAAGCCAAACTGAGCGAATATCCGGATTTAAGTAAAATTACCATCCGCATCGAGGAAGGAGAATGAGTATGAGCACAAGAGAATTAACCTGTATCGGCTGCCCGCTCGGGTGCGCCGTAACCGTGACGTTAGAAAACGGCGACGTAACCGCAGTTGCCGGAAACACCTGTCCGAGAGGGGATGCCTATGCCCGCAAGGAAGTCACAAACCCCACACGCATCGTCACCTCCACGGTTCGGGTCAAAGGAGGCGTCGTTGCAATGACGAACGTAAAAACCGCTTCCGATATTCCGAAAGACAAAATTTTCGACTGTGTGGAAGCGCTCCGGGATGTCGTCGTCACCGCGCCGGTAACGATCGGCGACGTTATCCTGCCCGATGCGGCGGGAACCGGTGTCGCGATCGTCGCCGCAAGAAACGTAGCCGCCTTATCGGAGGCGCAGCAGCAATAAGCAGCAATTCGACTCTAATCAATATAAACTAACAGGGTACAAAATCGTCAGAGATTTTGTACCCTGTTATAGTGATATGTCTATCGTTCGGAGGTTTTACGCATGAAAAAAGAATTTAAAGAAGCACTTGAAGACTCCCCCATCATCGCTGCAATCAAAGACAACAGCGGACTGCAGAAATGTCTTGCAAGCGACAGCCATATCATCTTCATCTTATATGGAGACATCTGTACCATTGCCGATATCGTGGATACCGTGAAATCCTCCGGCAAGCTTGCAATGGTCCATCTCGACCTCATCACCGGCCTAAGCTCCAAGGAAATCGCCGTGGACTTCATCAAAAAATACACGAAAGCCGACGGCATTATCACCACGAAGCCTACCCTGATCAAACACGCGAAAGAACTTGGGCTCTATACCATTCTGCGTCTGTTTATCATTGATTCCATGGCTTACGAAAATATCGAGCGCCAGACAAAGGCCGCCGGCCCTGATTTAATTGAAATACTTCCGGCCCTGATGCCCAAAATCGTCGCCAGAGTCTGCCGCATCTCCTCCATCCCGGTTATCGCCGGGGGACTCGTCTCCGACAAGGAGGATATCATGTCACTCTTACAGGCCGGCGTCACAAGCATATCGTCGACGAATGAACAGATCTGGTTTCTGTAACATCACACTATGCAGTCCGGCCCCCGCCGTCTTTCATGACGATCTTTAACAGAATGGGGGTCAGCAGCGTAGTCACAATAACCACAAGCACGATCGGTGCAAACAGTACATTATCCAACAGTCCGCATGCATATCCCTTCTGAGCCACGATCAGCGCAACCTCGCCGCGCGATACCATGCCGATGCCGACCTGAAGGGCTTCCCTGGAATTGCAGCCGCAGATTCGCGCGCCGATCCCGCAGCCCACAACCTTCGTGAGAATCGCGATCAAAAGCAGTACCACGGAAAAAATCCAGATACCGGCATTCATACCGCCGAGTGTTACCTTCAGACCGACACTCGCAAAAAACACCGGCGAAAAAATCAGATAAGACGGTATCTCACAACGCCTTGCCACATAGGGTCCGACTTTGAGCGTGCAGAGCATCAGTCCGGCAAAATATGCGCCCGTGATA
Source organism: Lachnospiraceae bacterium (assembly GCA_021770345.1). Lineage (GTDB taxonomy): Bacteria > Bacillota > Clostridia > Lachnospirales > Lachnospiraceae > Roseburia. Next base: position 77,965 of record JAETRD010000004.1, read on the forward strand.
TCCGCAATCCCGAAAAACTCTTCGGATATATAAGCGAGAACCAGACAAAATGCCACGGATAAAATAACAACGCGGCGCTTTTCATCCTGCATCTCCACAATCTTCCTGCCCTTTAACAACGCAAACGTAATCCCGAAAATAAGCATAAAATAAATCAGGATTTTAATAATCACGGAAACCGGGCTCACACTTGTATCTTTTAAACTGGTCACAATCGTCAGGACAATGACACCCACAATATCATCAATCACCGCAGCGCCGAGAATCGTGGTACCGACTTTTCCTTTTAAACGCCCCATCTCCCGCAGCGTTTCGACCGTGATACTCACGGAAGTCGCCGTCAGCACGACACCGACAAAAACGGCTTTCAAAAGCTCCGTATAATCGGCAAAATCCGTATGGAAGTAAAACGCATAGCCGGCAAACCCGCCAAGCAGCGGAACAACCACGCCGATCATGGCCGTGACAAGGGACGCGACTCCGTTTTTTTTCAACTCGCCGATATCAGTCTCCAGGCCCGCGTTAAACATCAGAAGAATGACGCCGATTTCCGCCAGCTCTTCCAGAAAAACCCCCGTCGGTCCGTCTAACGTGATCATCCCCAGACACGACGGTCCCAGAATCACACCCGCGAGCAATGCCCCGACAACCGCAGGCATATGGATCCGTCTCGAAAAAAGGCCCAGAACCTTCGTGGAAATCATTATAATCGCCAGAAATAACAAAAATGAATACGATTCCATAATCATACTCCCTCTTTCATCATCGTCTGTTTTCACAGCATTGCCTATTTTAACTCTTTATTCGGCAAATTGTAATTGGCGATTTCATTGAAATCCACAGGAAAAAGTTCCGGGTCTTTGGTGGTTTTTTCCTATGCGTATGTGTCAAATCTCCGACGTGCCGCGACCTTCTCCTCCGCCGCGCGCTCCGCCTGTTCTGCTTGCAGAAGCACTGCCTGCTTCGCATCTGTATGCTCCGCCTGTTCCGCATCTGTAAGCTCTGCCTGCTCTGTCTTTACGCCTCCTGCGCTCCCGTCTTCTACTCCCTCCTCTGTCATTGCTTCCTGAAGCTGCTCCGTCTGTTCTTCGAGCACTTCCGCCCCGGCTGTCTCGGCCGCCTCGCTCATCTCATCAAGCATATCATCCAGCACACCGCCCCCGGCTTCGGCCTTTCGCTCCGCTTCGGCTTTCTCCTCCGGCGTTTTTGCCTTCGCCTTCTCGGCCGCCTCGGCCATCTTTTCGGCGCGCTCCCTCGCCTCATCCATGACATGCCACATCTGTTCCTGATTATAGGCCATTTTTGCAGACGCGATCTGATCCTCATAAGAATGAAGCATCTCGAGTTTCCGCGCGATCTCCTCCGGTGTGCCGCACTTCATCTCCTTTAAATTTTCCTTCTGATTCTCAAAAAATGCAACCTTATTTGCGCACTCCTGCTGCCGCTCCAACTTCTCTCTGGTGCTTTTGAGTCCGTTCCCGTTCCCGAAACGCCCGCCGTTTCGCAGATTTCCCACATTTACACTAAATCCCATTTTCGAGCCACCTCCCCTGTTTTCTTTATCGGTACACCGCCCGCTTTTATCCAAGCAAATGTCACCAAATGTCCGGAATCTGTCGTGAAATCTCTCGTCAAACCAGGGCGGATGGGCCCGCATCGTCTCCCCTGCCTCTCACTCCCGCGTTCGTGTTCAGATGAGAAAACCCCGGAAAGCAAAGCTTCCGGGGTTTTCTCGAGGAGTTTAGTTATGAAAATGTTAATCTATATAAAGGAAATTTTATCGAAAGTGTTTTGTTCCTTTCGATGATGTTAGTATACGAAATATTTGTGACGAAACTATGTCTGATTTCAAAAAAAAATCTAAAAAGAATGTATTTTCATTTTAGAATTCTTTAATATTTTTCAAAAAGCATCCGCTCAAGTGCAACCATCGCCCCGCCTTCGCTGCTCGAGAGCAGCGTCACGGCGCCTTTCCCCTGCTGCGGGTTTAAAAGTCCCGTCTCACGCAGCCTGCGCTTTGTCTCCCGGGCTGTACCCGCTCCCCCGTCAAAAATCATGACGCGCTTTCCCAGCACACGCTGCACCGTCTGCCTGACAAACGGGTAATGCGTACATCCCAGCACCACACAGTCCAGTTCTCCCGCCGGATACGCCGCAAACAACTCCCGCAGATAGCCTTCCAGCTTCTCCCCCGAGAGTTCCCCCGCTTCGACAAGCTCCACGAGCCCAGGCGCCGGCAGCGTGAGAATCTCGCCCTCCGTCTCATACCGTCGCATCAGCTGTCGGAACTTCTCCTCGCGCAGCGTCATCGGCGTGGCGAGCACCAGCACCCGCGGATGCACCTTTACCGACATCGCCGGTTTTAACGCCGGCTCAATGCCGATCACGGGCATATCCGCGTATTTCTCCCGCAGAAGGCCTACGGCAGCGCTCGTCGCCGTATTGCAGGCCACGACAAGCGCTTTCACCTGGTACGTTTCGAGAAACGCTGCATCCGCCAGCGTAAGCCTCTGCACCTCCTCCAACGTCTTTGTGCCGTAAGGCGCATGTGCGGAATCCCCGTAATAGACATAGTCCTCATTCGGCATCAGCGCCGCAAGCTCCCGGAGAACACTGATCCCTCCTACCCCGGAATCAAACACTCCAATCGGACATTTCCTCTTATCCATCTCCAACCCCTCTCTCCCTTTTGCATTCTTTTTCGGAAATTTCAAAAAATATTCCATGTTCTTATTATCTGTGCTATAATTTTATTATATCAGAGTCAAACGGAGGTATGATGCATGGCACAGCAGGAACAGAATCTGTTTAACAATTATAAGTATTGCCCGATATGCCGAAGACCTTTGTCCCTTACTTACGAGAAAGAACTCTGTCCGGACTGTGAGCGCGAACAGCTTTTCCGCGACGTAAAAGAATATATTCGGGCAAATGATGTGACGGAATATGATGTGGCGTTGGAATTCAATATTCCCCACCACCAGGTAAAGCAGTGGATCCGCGAAGGACGTATTGAATACAAGGACAATCACCTCAATACTTCCATTCACACTCCCAAGAAGTGTGTCCAGTGCGGAGCTCCCGTTCCGTTCGACAATATCCTGTGTTCCAAATGCAAACGGCAGCAGAAAAACGCTCCGTCCGCATTCGATACCGACGACTCCGGCAATTCGAGGACACGCATCCGATTCAATTAGGGTAATAAAAATGCTCCAAATCAGCTTTCTGCTGATTTGGAGGCAAACGAAGAATCCTGCGCCGCAGGGTTCTTTATTTTATGACCATGCGGGGGTATTTCACGATCACCGCATCGAGCATCTCCTCGTCCGGTTCAAACTCATAGCGGCAAAACCCCTTGTCCCCTTTGTAAATCAACTCGTATATCTTCGCATCCGGCTCCCCCGACGTCAGCTTCCTGCAGGTCATATTCTTATCCGTCTCATATTTGTAGACACTCCGGTCTCCTTTCGGAGCGATCGCGATCACATCCTCCATCTCGACCTGTCCGAGGTTTTTTCTCTTTCTTTTGGCTTTAATCTTCGCAAAGCGGAATTCCCCGTCAAAATAGGTGTATTCGTACTCAATGTCCGACTGAAACGCCTGAAAATACCAGACGGCCGCAAAAATCAGCGCTACGAGAAAGAAAATCGGCATCAAAAAAGACACCAGCATAAACAGCAGCGCCAGTCCAAACCATGCAAAATTCAATAATTTTTTGCCCGGGGTATTCCTCCTCGGGACGATCACCAGCTTCTCACCCATACTCAAATTTCAGCCTTTCTGCAGGATTTGTATTCCGTATCCATACCGTTTTATTCTAGCATGGATTCCCCCCGCCGAAAAGTTCTTTTATAAAAATTTAATATAGAAATTTTTGCTTGACATTACGGCCGCCTTCCTGTAGAATTTATTTTTGTAAGACGCCCAGTTAGCTCAGTTGGTAGAGCAGAGGACTGAAAATCCTCGTGTCTCTGGTTCGATTCCGGAACTGGGCATCCTTTTGCGGGTGTAGTTCAATGGTAGAACACCAGCCTTCCAAGCTGGATACGTGGGTTCGATTCCCATCACCCGCTTTTCTTTTATGGAAACTGCGTCTTTCGATGCATCCTGCATATCCCGCAGCGGCACTTTTATTGAACATAAGGGCTGTTCGCGAAGCGTGCGCCCGTTGTCTGAAAAGTCCTGTCAAAGCAGGGCTTCTTTTTTATTTTATCATTTTATTTTACAGGATTTGGAGTGATTTACCATGGAGAAAAAGCCGGATTTCAAAGCAATGTCCACCCGCACAAAACTCGAATATGTCTGGGACTACTATAAGTGGCATATCACGGCCGCCGTCGTGGCTGCGGCCGTTCTGTTTTCTACCGTCCGCCACTTTGTCACCTACCGGGAACCCATATTAAATATCATTATGATTAACTGCAGTTCCCTGGATACCGGCGAAGACAGCTTCGATGAGTTTCTCGCGGCATACGGGCATGATCCGGCGGAAGAACCGATCGCGCTGTCCTCAAATATCTTCTTCTCGGAGGATTCCTCGATGGAAGCCGTCAGCAATATCGAACTTCTGGCCGCCATGATTGCCGCCGGGGATCAGGATCTGTTCTTCGGTACCGGAGACATCTATCTGGAATATGCCAATCAGGGAGCACTCCAGGATCTCTCCAAAGTACTCCCTGCGGATCTTTTAGACCAATACGCTTCTTCTCTCATCTACACCACGGAGGACGGCGCCACGGAGGAATATCCCTGTGCGATTGAACTGACCGATAACGCCTGGCTCTCCGAAAACAACTACTATGATACCTGCTATTTCGGCATCTTTTACAATGCCCCGCACCTTGACACCGTACAGGAATTTGCGGAATTTCTTCTGGCCTTTCGGTCATAGTTTCTCAATGCCAGCGCCCGCCCTTTCGGTACGCCTTTTTCTGCTCCGTTTGCGTATACTCCGGCACCTCCGGTTCCGATGCCTCCCTGGGTTCCCAAGCGGCAAGCGCCACCAGAAGTTCATGCGCCAAAAGCGGCATCGACGCCAACACCAAAAGCATCATCCAGTCTGTGGAAGAGAGGATACAGGTTTCAAACAGCACCACGAAATACGGCACCTCGGTCACCAGAATCTGAAGGCCGGCCCCGATGACAACCGCTGCGATCATCAGACGGTTTTCAAGATGATCCATGCGGAAGAAGGAAGTCTCCACATCCCGCATCCCCACCGCGTGAAACAGCTGCGCCATCCCCAGCACCGTAAACGCGTATGTCTGGCAGCGCCGCAGTATGAGTTCGTCCGTCAGCAGCTGCCGAATCCCCTCAAGCGTCACACCGTGTTCCGAACCGAGCAGTATCCCTATCGGCATCTGTAAAAAGGCCGCCATACTGACGGCTGCGATCAGCCCCCCGTAAAAGCAGGTACAGCCCAGTCCGCCCCCGGCAAACAGCCCTTCCGTCTTCTGCCGCGGCGGACGGTCCATAAAGCTCTTATTTTTTTCCACATCGATCCCCAGTGCGAGCGCCGGCAGGGAGTCCGTAATCAGGTTAATCCACAGAATATGGCTCGACTTTAACGGCGCGGCAAGCCCGAGCAGTACCGCGGCAAGCATGGTGATAATCTCCCCGAAATTCGAGGACAGCAGAAAGAGTACCGCCTTGCGGATATTTTCGTAGATACAGCGCCCCTGGGCAATCGCCTTTGCAATCGTCGCAAAATTGTCGTCCGTCAGCACGATATCCGCCGCACTCTTTGCGACATCGGTGCCCGCAAGCCCCATGGCAATCCCCACATCCGCGGCCTTTAAGGACGGTGCGTCATTGACGCCGTCCCCGGTCATCGCCACGACCTCCCCGTTCTGTTTGCAGGCATTGACAATCCGCACCTTATGCTCCGGCGAGACATGCGCAAATACCCGCGTATGCTTCATGCGCTCCGCCAGCTCCCCGTCATTCATGGCGGAAAGCTCCTCACCGGAGAGACATTCCTCCTGTGTCCCCGCGATTCCGATTTCCTTTGCAATGGCAAATGCCGTGTCGAGCCGGTCACCGGTAATCATCACGGTGCGGACTCCGGCCCGTCGGAATTCCGCCACCGCCTCGGGCACTTCCGGTCGCACCGGATCCGCCATTCCCGCAAATCCCAGAAATGTGAGACCGTTTTCCATAATGTCGGCCGCATCCTCGCGCATCGCCACCGCCAGCACGCGAAGTCCTCCCGCGGCAAACTCCTCCAATACCTCGCGCAGCCTGCGCCTGTGCTCCGGAGTGACGGGACGCCTTTCCCCGTTCCACCAGATATAGCGGCTTCTCTCAAGCACCTCGTCCGGCGAGCCCTTCGTATAGGAAATTCCCTGTCCCTGCCCTCCGTGCAGTGTCGTCATCATTTTCCGGTCCGAGTCAAAGGCCAGCTCTCTGCGGCGCGGCATCTGTTTCTCAAGTTTCTCCCGGTACAGTTCATAGTAGGCCGCCATATCCAAAAGCGCCAGCTCCGTGGGATCACCGCGCCGCTCCCCCTCCGCAAGAGACGCATCATTACAGAGCACACTACCCTGCAGAAAATGCCGCTCCCTGTTTCTGTCCAGCTCCCGGGCAGCCCTTATTCTTCCGTTCACATAACAGCGCGTCACCGTCATGCGGTTCTGCGTCAGCGTTCCGGTCTTATCGGAGCACACCACGCTGACACACCCGAGTGTCTCCACACTCGGCAATCGCTTTACGACGGTATTTACCTCGACCATCCGGGAAACGCTCAGCGCGAGCACCATCGTCACGATCGCCGGAAGTCCTTCCGGCACCGCCGCCACCGCCAGCGATATTGCGGTGATCAGCATTTCGCCGATATTGCGGTGCTGCAGCACGGCGATGACAAACAGAAGCACACAGAGAAACACGGAGACGGCGCCGAGCACTTTTCCGAGATCTGCCAGCCGTTTCTGCAGCGGTGTCATTTCCGTCTTTGTATTTTGAAGCATGCGCGCGATTCTGCCGATCTCCGTATCCATGCCGATGGCCGTCACAATCCCCTCGCCCCGGCCATAAGTCACGTTCGTCGTCATGTACGCGTTTTTTCTGTCGGTACAGTTTTTGGAAACCGGAACCGCCTCCCCGGTCAGTGCGGACTCCTCGATTTTCAGGTTTACCGCCTGGATGAGTGTCAGATCGGCGGGCACCTGACAGCCTGCCTCCAGCACAACCACGTCCCCCGGCTCTAAATCCGCCGCCGGTATCTCCCGTATATGTCCGTCTTCCTTTATCAGTGCATGCGGGCTTGTCAGCTTTTTCAGCGCCGCGAGGGCCTCTCTCGCCCGCCCCTCCTGTATCATTCCCACGACCGCATTCACAAACACGACCGCCAGTATGATGGCCATATCTCCAAATTCCCGGAGCAGCATCGAAATCGCTGCCGCCACAAAAAGAATGAAAATGAGCGGGTCGTTCAACTGCCCGAAGAAGGACTCCACTGCCGATACCTGCTCTTCCTCCTCGAGAACGTTGCGCCCCCGCACTTTGCTGTCCATCGGAACTCTCTCTCCTGCCATATCTGCCTCCTTTTGTCCTGTCGGATAACTGATAGAGCAGTATATGCGGACAAGTTCCGGCTTATGCCATCCTGTCCGCCAAAAATTCCCCGGCGATAAACAAACGGTTCTTACCGCCTCGCTTTGCCTTATACAGCGCGGCATCCGCCTCGGTATAAAGCTCCTGAAACGAAGGTTCCCCCTCCTTCGGATTCCACAGTCTTGCACCGCACGACAGCCTTACGGAACATCTGTCATCGGGAAGCACCGTTTGCTCCTCCAGGCCTTTTCTCACCCGTTCCGCAATCTCACGGACCGTCGCACAGTCTGTCACACCGCAGAGTGCGATCGCAAATTCGTCGCCTCCGATCCGACATACCGCATCGGAAGTCCGCAGTACGGTGTTAAACGTATTGGCCACATACTTTAACACATCATCGCCGACCTTATGTCCGTAGATATCATTGATCGATTTAAAATCATCAAGATCAACCATGACAAACGTAAACCCCTTTTTATTCTTAATCATGTACTCTACCTGCCGGATAAACGCGGCGCGTCGGAGCAGCCCCGTCAGTTCATCCCTCTGCAGGGCGCTCTCCTCATATCGATTTTTATAATCGCGAACCGCATCAAGAATTTCGGGGACGGTCTCGTCTCCGCCGAATCGGAAAATCTCGGATGTATAGCCCAATTTATGGTCCAGTTCCCCGGGTTTCGGAAGGTACTTTACCGGAGCCAGGCCTTTCGTCCAGCTGTTGATCGGGAGGACGATCAGCACATTATCCGCCAGCGTTCCGCAGATCAGCCGGGTCCTTTTCTCGGGAATCTGCCGTTGCACCGACAGCATGGCTGCCGCAATATCGCTTTTCCCCTCCAAAAACACATATACACCGACAGAAAAGGGTTTTTTCAGAAGCAGCGCCTCCCGCAGGATCTCCCTGCATCCGATTTCATTGTACAACCCCGTACCGTATGAGATATAGACATGCGAATCCTCCGTATTTACCATGATTCCAAGTACAAACATCGTCACAGCCAGATCGGTGAGAAGCAGATACGGCCGGAATATCTGAATCCCTGCCATAACGACAAATAGAAGCAACGATGCAAACAGCACCCTGCTCCTGTCCTTCCCCAGAATCTCCCAATAGCGTAAAAACAGAACGGCCTGCATCGCCATCGTATAGACAACGACCGCATAAAGCGCATATGCTTTCATACCGGAGAGATAGGAACCGTATACCGTATCCGTATACCGGATCGGCAGTATGATCTCGACACAGATTCCCACAGAACATATAACCGCCAGAACCTTCTTTTGCGTCGTCTGCTTCCTGCCGCTCGCGCGCTCCACATAGAGCAGCAGATAATCGAGAATCAGGCACGCAACACAGGTCAGGCTGATCAGAAAAATGACATGCCAGACATTATTGAACAATTCCGGTACCGCATCCCGGTTATTTACCGTATATTCCGTAACAACAACCGCAACAAGATGAATCGTCGCCATCGTAACAAGAACCTCAAATACCTTTGAGGTTCTTGTATTCATCCTTTTCTTTGTGCGGTAATAGCCTCGGAAACATTCTCCTGCTCATCTTTTCCCGATTCAAACAGCGGCTCCTCCTCCGACGGTGCGGCATCCGTAAGCGTCGAGGCGGCCTTCTCACCGCCCTCCGCCGTGTTTATGCTGCCGTCGCCAATCCCGTTCGTGTCCTCGTCGATCTCCATCTTCATCTGCTGAATTTTATTGTCCAGCGATACCGCCTTCATAATCCGCACCTTATCCTCGGGCGAAAACATGCCGATGGCCTTCATCAGATCTCCGATATACTCACGGTTTACCACAAGGTTCCCGCCCTTCGCCAGCGGAATATTGATGCACTGGTTCCTGTCTGTGACATCCCCGAGGCAAATCCTGTTCTTCTCGTCGTCACAGACAAACACCACGCCGTTATAGGTGATAATCCCGTCCTCCGCCAGATCAGAGTAGGGCGCTTTCTGCTTTACCTGATGCTCGGGCAATTTGGAGATATCCGCGTAAAAATCTTTTCCGCCCTCCATTTTCGCGGCTCCTTCATAATAAGACTGCACCTGCTTTGATTCCGAAACCTGAATTGACATTGCACTTCCTCCTTCTAAAGCCTGTTACCTTTTTATCGGCCGTGCAGTCCGCCCCGGCAACCCCGGCGTCATGAAACAGCTTTTTTTTGCCATCAATTCTCCATCAGCTCCGAAAATGCCCGTGCCCAGTACAGCTCCGGGACATTGGGCCAGACACAGGTTCCCTCGGCGGCCTCGCAGAGTTCCATCGCTCTTTTTAACACCATTCCGTGATCCGGCACTCCGCTCCTTTTAAGCATCTGCATCGTCACTTTTGTCCAGTACGGCGCATGGCGGTCCAGCTTCTCTTCACCAAGCTCGGCGATCACGCGTTTTTCATCATAGTCAAGCGTCACGCACTCTCCGCGCCAGCCCGCGTTTTCCCCGCTCATCAGGATAAACTGACACTTTGGACCGCATGACAGAGGCGCCAGAGGAAAGCCCACGGATCCCGGATTGATCAGCGCCTTTCGCTCCTTAAAAAAGTTATTCTGAATATGCGTGTGCCCGCAGAGAATCACATCCGTCTCACAGCCCTGCATCAACGCAACGGTACGCGCCTCCCCCGGCAGCATCTTTTCATAGACGCTCTCCAAAGATCCATGGCAGGCCGTCAGGTTCGGGAGCCCGTCAAATGTAATCTTCATGGCAATCGGAAGATTCTCAAAAAATCCGAAATCCCACTCTGTCAGTCTGCCGTAGCAATAGAGCAGGCTGCCGGTCGTAGAATCAAAATCGCTCCATCCTCCTTCCCTGCCTGCCCTGTGGTCAAGCATGTACTGTTCCCGATTGCCCCGCACAAAATAGCACTCATAGCGATCCGCAATCGCATAAATCCGCTCCATGGTCCGTTCCGGATAAGAAAACTCTCCCACATAGTCACCCAGAAAAATATACGTTTCCACGCCCTTTTCCCTGCAGTACTCCATGCACGCGTCCAGCGCGACGTAATTTCCGTGAATATCCGACAACACCGCAACTTTCTTCATCTCATTTTCTCCCCGCCTATGTAATTTTTCCACCTGTGCGGCTGGCAGCCTGCTGACAGGTTTTGCAAATTTTGCGTAGTGGGCCGCCACAAATCGCAGTTCGCGAGCGGCCCTTATATTAAAACAACGGGCCGCTCGCTTTGCGAAAACGGCCTCTATGTTAAAAAAAAGGAAAATGCAACGCATTTTCCTTGATCGAATGGGCAGAGGTGGATTCGAACCACCGAAGCAATTTGCAGCAGATTTACAGTCTGTCCCCTTTGGCCACTCGGGAATCTGCCCATTTATCAGGTGACCCCTGACAAGAAAAGATTATAGCATACCGCTGCCGACTGCGCAAGCACTAAAATATACTTTATTCGGATTCCATGACTTTAAATTTATTTGTGCCCTCGCGCATATTGCCGGCCGATACCGATACCTGACGCATAATATGCCCGATTTTATCCGCATGCCCGGCAACCGCAGATACACGCTCGGCAATGTCGTTCGTGTTCGCCGCCCCGTCGCCGGCCGCTCTGCTCATGCCGGAAATACAGTTTGCCACGTTGTCCACGGACGCGAGCAGCTCCTCGGAGGTAGAACCGAACCCGTTGACAAGCCAGTCGACATATCCCGCGTCCTCATTGTAATCATCCGCCATCCGCTCAAACACATCGAAGCTTTCGGCAACCTCTTTCCCCATGAAGTCCAGCAGGCGTTCGGCGTCGCTCGCCAGATTGGTCACCGCGCTCTGCACCCGGGTCGTCACCTCCTGAATGCTCCCCACGGTTCCTGCCGACTGTTCCGCAAGCTTGCGGATCTCTTCCGCCACAACCGCAAATCCTCTGCCGGCCTCACCGGCTCTCGCCGCCTCAATCGACGCATTCAGTGCCAGCAGATTCGTCTGCGACGAGATATTCATAATGGAATCCGCAAGGACACCGATCTGATTCACTACCTTTGCATGCTCCAATGCACCCGTGAGGCTCTCGCGGATTTCGTCCTGTACCTCCGCCGTCTCCTGCCTGTTGACTGTGATCTGCTGCTTTGTCGCACTCGCGCGCCTGTGAATCTCCTCGGCGCGGACCGCCCCCTCCTGCGCACGCTCCGCCATGTTCCTTGCCCCGAGCGCAATCTCATCCGACATCATTTCCACCTGCTCCGCAGCGGCAGCCGTCTGGTCGTTCCCCGCCGCAAGCTCTGCGGTCGTATCCGATACCGCCAGAATCTCGGAGGTCAGGCCGTCAAGATTGCGTTCCGTCATCACCACAATCTCCTGCAGATCAATGCTCTGATGCTGTACCTCGCCGATCAGTTCCTTCATATTCCGCATGACATGATCCATGCCGTTCATGAGACTCCCGATCTCATCCTTTCTCCGAAGATAGACCGGCTCAATCTCCTCTAAGAAATCTCCCTCTGCCATCCGCTCCGCATAGTGTGCCGATTTCTTTATACTCCTTACCGTATCAGACGCAACATAAACCGCCAGCGCGCCCCCTGCGAGGCAGATCACAAGCATAATACCGGAAAACATACCCTGCCTCGACGCAAGCGCCTCGCCGAGCGCCGCATCCTGCGCCGCAAGCAGCGCTGCAAGCTCCTCCTCACCGATTCCCGGGTCACGGCTTCGCACCGCATCCGCGACCCGCTCTGACGACGCCGCTCTGGCATATTTCATATTGCCCGCAGCCCCGACAATCCCGCACACTCCCGCCAACACAAAAATCACAATCAGCATGTTTAATTTTATCGCCAATTTCAGTCTGCCCCCAGCCTTCATAGCAGCTTCCTCCCCGGTAAAAATCCGTATCTACAGTTGGTAATATTTTACTATAGCTCCGGCAAAATTGCAACCCGGCCCGGTTTTGCAATTGAGGGGCGTGCTGTCGCATTTACTCATATGCGCAAAAAAAAGACAGCCATTCGCTGCTGTCTTTTTAGGAGAAGGTATTTTTACTATGGGGTATAGCAAAAATTATATAATGTATTGGGGGTTTTTACAGGTATTATAATACCACGTCCCCCGGGATAAGTGTGCACAAACTTCACAATTTCTGCCACCCCAAAACATGCAATTTGTACAGTACCAAAGTACTGTTTTTCTTCCGTTTCCGAAAAATATGCACAATTAAGCCTCAAATAATGCCTCAAACTCCTGCTGACCGATTTTTTCTTTCTCAAGCAGAAGGGCCGCACAGGCGTCGAGCACCCCGCGGTATTCGGTAATCATCTCCCGCGCCTTCCCATAGCACTCGTCGATAACCGCTTTGATCTCACGGTCGATCGCAGACGCCACGTCCTCTCCGTAACCCCTCGTGTGTGCAAGGTCGCGCCCGATAAACACCTCGTCGTCCTCATTGTCATAACAGATCAGGCCGATATTCTCGGAAAACCCGTATTTGGTCACCATCGCCTTTGCCATCTTTGTGGCCTGCTTGATATCCTGGGACGCACCGGTCGTGATGTCGTCAAAGACGAGCTCCTCCGCTACACGCCCGCCCAGAGACACGATAATGTCCTGCATCATCCTGCCTTTGGTGTTAAACATCTCGTCCCGGTCCGGCAGCGGCATCGTATACCCCGCAGCGCCCGGCCCCGTCGGAATGATCGATACCGAGTACACCGGCCCCACATCCGGCAGCAGATGAAACAGAATCGCGTGGCCGGACTCGTGGAACGCAGTAATGCGCTTCTCCTTATCCGAGATGATGCGGCTCTTCTTTTCCGCACCGATTCCCACTTTCACAAAAGACTTTTTGATGTCGCCCTGCGTCAGAAACGCCCGGTCTTCCCGCGCCGCCACGATCGCCGCCTCGTTGAGCAGGTTCTCGAGATCCGCGCCGGTAAAGCCCGCTGTCGTCTGCGCGATCTCTCTCAGATTGACGTCGTCGCCGAGCGGCTTATTCTTTGCATGCACGGAGAGGATCTCCTCTCTTCCGACCACATCCGGCCGCCCCACATGCACCTTTCTGTCAAAACGTCCCGGCCTCATGATCGCCGGGTCTAAAATATCCACACGGTTGGTCGCCGCCATCACGATAATCCCCTCGTTGACGCCGAAACCGTCCATCTCCACAAGCATCTGGTTGAGTGTCTGCTCCCGCTCGTCGTGACCGCCGCCCATACCGGTACCGCGCCTTCTCGCAACCGCATCGATCTCATCGATAAACACGATACACGGCGCGTTTTTCTTGGCCTCCTCAAACAGGTCACGCACCCGCGACGCACCGACGCCGACAAACATTTCCACAAAATCCGAACCGGAGATACTGAAAAACGGTACCCCCGCCTCCCCCGCAACCGCTTTTGCAAGCAGGGTCTTACCCGTTCCCGGAGGTCCGACGAGAAGCACGCCCTTCGGGATCCGTGCGCCGAGTCTCGTATATTTCCGCGGCGCCTTTAAAAAGTCCACGATCTCCGCGAGCTCTTCCTTTTCCTCTTTCAGCCCTGCCACCTTGTCAAACGTCACGCGGCGCGCCGGGTCGTCCGTCATAAGTCTTGCACGGCTCTTTCCGAAATTCATCATCCGGCTGCCGCCGCCGGAATTGGCTGCGGCCTGATTTGTCATAATCATAAAGAAAATAAACATCGCCGCAAAAATGATCAGATAGGGCAGCAGCGTCAAAAGCCAGCTCTCCTCCGGCGGATTCTCCACCGTGTAAGCCGAGAAGTCCTGCTGCTGCAGATAATTTTCAAAATCTCCAACATCCGTAACCGTCAGAATCTGCGTGGTGTTATCCCCAAAGATAATCCGCGCATTTCCCGTCGGCACCTCACGGTTCGGCATGATATTTACCTGCACTACCTGACCCGAAGCAAGGGCTTTTTCAAAGGATGCACGCGTGTATGTGTTCGTCGCCGTATTCCCGTCCATCCAATACCAGATCCCCACGATCGCAAGTATCAGCAGCAAATATATCCCAAACCCTCTGTAACTGTTTCTTTTACTGTTCAACTGTTGTCTCCTTTATTCCTCTATCTCAACAAATCCTATATACGGAAGATTCCGGTATCTCTGGTCATAATCGAGACCATAGCCTACCACAAACTTATCCGGTATCTCAAACCCCACATAGTCCACATCCACCTGCACCACCCTGCGTTCCGGCTTGTCAAGCAATGTGCAAAGCCGCAGAGACTTCGGATTCCTTGTTTTCAAATTCTCTAATAAATAGCTGAGTGTCCTTCCCGAATCAATAATATCCTCGATCACAAGGACATTTTTTCCCTCAATACTGGTTCCCAGATCGTTCACAATCCGCACCACACCGCTTGAGGACGTTCCCGCGCCGTAGCTCGAAACCGACATAAACTCCAGCTCGACCGGTGAAGTGATGCGCTTTGCCAGCTCGCAGGTAAAAAATGCGGAACCCTTCAATATACAGATCAGACATACCGGTTCCTCTCCGTACACCGCGCTGATCTCCGCCCCCAGCTCCCTGACTCTCTGCTCAACCTGCTCTTCCGTAAGATACACACTGATATTCTTAATCTTCACAATAGCTTCCTCCGATTATGCGTACTTCCAAAATCCTTTTCGTATGTTCCTGTATCCTGTAATCCGCGCCGATACGACCACCGACCACCCACAGAATCTTGGCATCCTCCGCCAAAAGCCAGATGTCCTCCCGCCTTTCGGCCGGGATTTTCTCACCGGAAAAATACGCCTTCAGCTTCTTGCGGTGTCCCTGTTCGTCAATGGTAAGATAGTC
This sequence comes from Lachnospiraceae bacterium, assembly GCA_021770345.1. Lineage (GTDB taxonomy): Bacteria > Bacillota > Clostridia > Lachnospirales > Lachnospiraceae > Roseburia. The sequence goes on from JAETRD010000004.1 coordinate 93,268, forward strand.
GCCCGCCATCCGTTTCCGGATTTGTAAGCTATTTTTTATCTTATCATAATTTAGCCATTTCGTATACTTTTTTTTGGGAATTTCCTGCATCTGACCCGAAAAATCCCGTATACAAAACCGCATCTCTTCCCCGCCAAGCGCTACGGTAAGCTCCCCGCCCGGCCCCAGCCGCATCAGTTCCTCCCGCGAAATCTCATGGAAGCGCTCATGCCGCCTCCCGTCTGCCGCCTGTGTCTTTTCCTGTTTTGCACCGATCAAAATCCCTCCGTATACCCGCGCTGCGCGCAGACCGTACGGCAAATCCACGCCCTTCCCGACCTGCATTTTTGCAAGCGCGAGAACCGCCTCCACATGCACGCTGCCGATATCCTTTCCGCTGCCTGCCGTATCCGCCAGAATGCGGCAAACCGCCTCCGACTGAATGATATGCGGGTATTTTAAAAACAATTCCTCCGCAATCCGGCAGAAACCTGTGCCGCACGCACATGTCCGCTCCACCGCACGGGCCGTCTCTTCCGCAAGATAATCCGCAGCCTCCTGTAAGAGCCTCGCACTCTGCGCCATATGAATGACCGCCCGCCGGTTAACCTCGGAAAGTCCCGGCATCACCTCATGACGGATTTTATTCCTGCTGTAATCCGTGTCCGCATTGGTGGCATCGGTACAATACGGCTGCCCCCGCTCCGAAAGCCATTCCTCAATCTGTGCGCGGGTCGCGCCGAGCAGCGGCCGGATAACCGCAACACGGGCCGAGAGTGTGCGCACGGGCCGGATTCCGCCAAGTCCCGTAATTCCGCTGCCCCGCGCCAGCGAAAAGAGCATGGTCTCCGCATTGTCGTCCGCGTGATGGGCCAGCGCCACCCGGACTCTCTTTTGCCCCAGCCCCTCCGCAACCTTAAGGTAACAGTCGTAGCGCAGACTGCGCGCCGCCTCCTCGGTTCCGAGTCCCTCACGGGCCGCATACGCGGGGACGTCGACGGCACATATATGGCAGGGAACCTGTCTCCGCCGGCACAGTTCCTTCACAAAGGCCGCATCCCTGTTGCTGTCTTCCCCCCGGATCCCGTGTTCCACATGCACGGCGCAAACCGTAAAATGAAACCTCTGCCGAAGCTCCAGCAGAAGCAGCAGCAGGCACACGGAATCCGCACCGCCGGAGACACCCGCCAGCACGCAGTCCCCCGGCGCTATCAGCTTATCCTTTTTTATCCACTCGGCCACTTTTTCAGTCATGATTTCTCCCAGATGCAGGCGGCTAACACCGTCATATCGTCTTTTGCATGTCCCCCGGTAAAGAGGAGTACCCGCTCCATGATACGTTTTGCAAGAATACCGGGATTGTTTGTCTGAATGCTCCCGATGACCTCCTGCATCGTCTCCTCCGGTTTCGGGACATGTAGATATTCTAACACACCATCCGTCACCATGACAACAAAATCACCGTCATAAAGCTGTATGTCATGCTTCTCAATCTCGATTCCCGCCTGCACGCCCACAGGCAGGCTTTCCGAGCGAATGCACTCCACTTTGTCCCTCCGTTTGATAAATGTCGCCGCCGCACCGATTTTATAAATCTGCCCGGCGCCGGTATACATATCCACGCTGCACAGATCGACCGTGGAGTACAAATCGTTTTCCCCCTTCATGACCATCGCGGAATTCATCATCCGAATCGCCGTCTCCACCGAAAAGCCGGCCGCCATAAAGCGCTCCACCAGATCCAGCACCATCTCGCTCTCCTTGCAGGCGGTACTCCCGGACCCCATCCCGTCCGACAGTCCAAGCAGCAGTTCCCCGCGCTCCAGCTCCAGAAAAGAAAAGTTGTCCCCGGAAATCTTTGCCTCGTCCTTTTTCAGCCGGGCAATCCCCTGCACGCTGCGGTAATTGGTGTCCTCATAAAAGACAAACTTGGCACCCTCCTTCCCGATAAAGGAGCGGGCATCGGCCGTAACCCGCATATTTTTTCCCAGCGTATGCCCGCTGGCTGTAAGGAAGCCTTTCAGGGAAATACACCCTCCGAACCGGCTGCGCAGCACCGCCTCCATCTTGATTCTCCCGTCCACCCGCTCGATCAGATGCAGCTCCTCCACCACGATCCCAAGCTCCTTCGCCTGATACCGGATTTCCGCCATCGCCCTCTTTTCCTGCGAGTCGAGGATCCGTTCCTCCCTCGCACAATCCTCCATGATATACGCCATCGCATCTAACTGCTCCGCGATCACCTGACGGTTTTCCAGCAGCCTGTTATACCACGCATGGTTCAGATTCACACGCTGAAACACGCGCAGCGCCTCCTCCACCATATCCCTGCTCTTCTTGCAGTACTGCCCCAGCTGATTTTCCGTCTCTTCCTCGGCGCTGCCCGTCTGCCAGATTCGCCCGAGCATCTGCGACATCACCCCGTACAGCGGCGAGGAATCCCTCTCCCAGCACAGTGCACAGGAATCGCAGGATGCACATATCTTCCCGGTCAGCTCGTTTTGAATCTGCCCGATTTCATCCATCGGATATGTACTCTTTTTCCTGCTCATCGTGTAAAATATCTGGGACAGACCCTGAAAAGACTCGGCGTAGCTGCGCAGCCGCTCCCCGTTATTTGACTCGCTGTGCGTCTCCTCGGGCAGCTGCACCTGCACATGCAGCAGCGCGTGCAGCAAGCGGTTCAGCAAGACAACCGCCCCGAAAATAAACAATCCCTCCAGCAGCATGACCGGCAGCTTCAGCTGATCTTTCCACGCCAGAAGCCCTCCCGCAAAAGAAAGGATCACGGTGATCACCGCCGCCACTCCTCCTGCCAGAAACGCCGGGCATCCCTCATTCGCCCACTGAATCAGGCGGATTGCTCCCCAGATCACAAGCAGTGCGACCATATACTTGACTCCCGCCGTCATCGGCAGAAACAGCGCGGTTCCGATTCCCATACAGCCAAACAGCAGAACGCCGTTTCCCTGCTCGAGATACAGTGCCGCAAAGTACGCCGGTATCAGCGGATACGCACCCATCACGCCCACACCGCAGAGCAGACCTCCCACGATACTGAGCATCATTTGTCGGATTCCATTTTCTTTCATAACCTCCATCTTCCTTTCCGCCTGTCCCATTTGCGCATCGTTTTTTCCACGGACAAGCGTATTTGATTATAGGAGGCATTCACAAAAATCTTTGTCAAAGTCTGAACCGCTTTTCAAAAACTTTTCGCCAAAAAAGCGGCCGCTTTGTCTTTTTCAGGGAGTTCGAACCGCTTCACGCCATTTAGGAAAATCATGTAGCGGCATACTCTGCTGCATAAAAAAAGAACCGTTACCTTCCGTAACAGTTCCTCTGACAGCCGCAGCCTGCGGCGCTCTAATCCGTTTCCTTGAATATGATCTCGTTGTCGTAGGCAAGTCCTAATTTACTCTTCGCCACGTCCTCGACATACTCCGAGGAATGTGTGTAATTCTCATATGCCTCAAGCTCCTCCTGCCGTGCGGTCTCCCGCTCAAGCTGAAGTTCGAGCTCCGCCTGTTTCCTCGCGTATTCCTCGGCTTTCTGATGAAGTTTTATCGTCTGAATTGACATAACCCCCACAAACAGAAGCAGTATCAGGCTGATACACCATTTGCCGGCCCGGTTATGATTTCTTTTTCGTCTCTTTGCTGTCATTTCGGGTCCCTCATATCGATTATAGTTTACATAAGCCCATTTTAACCGCTTTCCATATTTTTTTCAATTCTTTTCTGAAAAATCTGGCCGCAATTTTTGAAACCTTTGCAGCCGGACGTAAAAATACGCCGAAAATCCTTCCGAAAAACCGCAGTACCGTCTTCCATACCAGCACATTAATCCGCACCACATACCTGCTGAGCAGCAAATAGTAAAAAAACATTCCCAAAAGCACGCCGCCGAACGCAAAACCGCGCACCATGCCGTCGTTTTCCCGGTAGAGCATCACAAAGACAACGCCGGTACACACCAGCCAGTAGATAAAATCCTCCACCCCGATCCACAAATTCCCGTGAGGGACAATCCTGCGGAAAATGCGCAGCATATCATACAGCAAAAATAAAGCCGCCCCCACCAGAATGGCAACTCCAAGAAAATCCGCTTCCTGTCCGATCGTCTCACTGATCCGCATCTATCGAAACAGCCTTCCCAGGATTGACTCCGTCTGTTTTCCCATATTTTTCACTTCGGAATACGCCAGAGAATCAATGCGTCCTTCAATATCGATCTCTCCCTTTTCGAGACTCAGCCGGTTTACATGCAGGTCATGCCCCTTTATCAGCAGCATTCCAAGCTCCGTCTCCAGCAGAATCTCCGCCACATCAAAAGACAGCACATCCACCACACCGGTAAACGCGCCGCTCTTTCGGTTTGCAAGCAGGACTTTATGTGCTTTTGTGGTATTGCCGTTTCTGTCTTCCATAAAATAACCTCCCGCTGTCTTTATATAGATAAATATATTGGAAGGTGTCCCCTTTTATGATACATATTCAAATAAATCTTTTGCCTCGTCCTTTTTCGTCGTGTCCTGCAGATCCAGCACACGCACTTTCACCGTCTTCGTCCCGAAGCCAATCTCGATAATGTCGCCGACTTTGACATTGACGGATGCCTTTGCCGGCTTGCCGTTGACGCTCACACGTCCCGCGTCGCAGGCCTCGTTCGCCACCGTGCGGCGTTTGATCAGACGTGATACCTTTAAAAATTTGTCTAAACGCATAACTCTCCTTTAAAAAATGAAGTGCCGGCAGGCCGGCACTTCACGGTAAGCATCTATTTACTTAGTCGTTGATCATGTCCTTTAAAGCTTTTCCGGCCTTAAACTTCGGAGCCTTAGAAGCCGGAATCGTCATCTCTTTTCCGGTCTGCGGATTTCTGCCTGTCCTTGCTGCTCTTTCAGATACCTCGAATGTACCGAATCCTACTAACTGAATTTTTTCGCCCTTCTTTAATTCCTCAGCAACAACGTCAGTGAAAGCCTTCAAAGCTGCCTCAGCATCTTTTTTGCTTAAGTCGGTTTTCTCTGCCATAGCTGCAACTAACTCTGCTTTGTTCATGTTAAAAATTCCTCCTCTGGATTTTCAAATAAAATAGTTCAAGGTATTATCCGCGTAACACCTACCTCATATATATACTTGTTTTTGGTTGCTTTGTCAAGAAAAATCCCTTATTTAAAGCATATTATCGATCATCGCCAGCACCGCTTTTGACAGCTCTTTTGATTTCGCATCCGCATCCTCAAGCGAGTTGCCCTTCACGCCGAGATAGAATTTTACTTTGGGCTCTGTTCCCGACGGTCTGACACATACCCAGGTGTCGTCTTCCATCTCGTAATACAGAACATTCGAAGACGGAAGCCCGGTGGGTGTTACCGCTCCGGTCGCCGTGTCCGTAATCGTGTCATTTTTGTAATCTCTGACTCTGCGAACCGCATACCCGCCGATCTCAGACGGTGCATTCTCACGCAGGGTATTCATGATCTCCTGAATCTTCGCGAGGCCTTCGATTCCCTTGAGTGTGATGGAGGTAACATCGTCCTTGTAGTATCCGTACTTCTCGTACATTGCCAGCATCGCATCCCACAGCGTCATATTCTTTGTCTTATAGTAAGCCGCCGCCTCGCAGAGCGCCATCGAAGCCACAACGGCATCCTTGTCCCTCGCATAGGTGCCGGTCAGGCATCCGTAACTCTCCTCCATGCCGAACAGATAGGTCCCCGTGCCCTTCGTCTCAAATTCCAGCATTTTCTGTCCGATAAACTTAAATCCGGTCAGCACTTCCACCAGACGGATGCCGTAATGAGCCGCGATCGCATCCGCCATATTCGTCGATACGATCGAGCGGATAAACGCGCCGTCCTCCGGCAGCCCGGACTGTTCCTTTCTCTGTCCGATTACATAATCCCCGATCAGGCAGCCGGACATATTTCCGGTCAGGCTGTGGTACTCCCCGGTCTTTGAATCCTTCACATAAACGCCGAGGCGGTCCGCATCCGGATCGGTCGCAAGGATCAGGTCCGCATCGACTTTCTTCCCGAGGGCAAGTCCAAGCGTAAACGCTTCCTCAGCCTCCGGGTTCGGATAGCTTACCGTCGGGAACTCTCCGTCGGGAAGCTCCTGCTCAGGTACCACATATACGTTTTTAAAGCCGAGCTCCGCAAGCACGCGGCGCACCGGGATATTTCCGGTTCCGTGAAGCGGCGTGTACACGATCTTCATCTCATCCGCAACCGCGTCGATGCAGTCCTGGTGCAGTACAAGCTTTTTGAGTTCTTCCATGTACGGGTCATCGATGTCCGCCCCGATCGTCTGATACAGTCCGGCTTCTTTCGCCTCCGCGAGCCCCATCGTCTTCACCGTGGCGTAATCCGTGACCGCCCGCACCTCGTCCATAATACCGGTATCGTGCGGCGGTGTGATCTGCGCGCCGTCCTCCCAGTATACCTTATATCCGTTGTACTCCGGCGGATTGTGGCTTGCCGTGATGTTGATACCCGCGGTACATCCCAGTTTACGGACTGCGTAGGACAATTCCGGCGTCGGCCGCAGCGACTCAAACACATATGCTTTGATTCCGTTCGCTGCCAGGCAGCAGGCTGCCTCGTTTGCAAACTCCGGCGACATTCTTCTCGAATCATAAGCGATGGCAACACCCTTGTCCTTTGCGCCTACTTTAATTATGTAGTTGGCAAGCCCCTGGGTCGCCTTGCGCACCGTGTAAATATTCATGCGGTTGGTTCCTGCGCCGATCACTCCCCGAAGACCGGCCGTGCCGAACTCCAGATCCATATAAAAGCGCTCCTCGATCTCCTTCTCATCCTGAGCGATTCCGCGCAGCTCCTGTCTGGTTGCCTCGTCAAAGTAAGGATTGTTCAACCATGCTTCATAATTTTCTCTATAACCCATACCTGTGTCCTCCTGTATTTTATAAATTTATATTATCTTTGTACTCCTTATTTTTCAAGTACTTTTCTGTGTTATTTGTCCGTTCCTGTCAAAGTTTTCAACAAATCGGCAATTGTCGACAAATAATCGGAGGATTTTTCGTCATCATCCAGCAGGCTTTCCACGATCGCATCCAGTTCCGCCTGACTCGCAGCGCCCGTCGTGCCGCTCCCTGCCGTGCCGCTCCCCGATGTATTTCCCGATGCCTTACTTCCCGCGAGCGTCCCCGCAAGACTGCCCGGATTTACGCTGTTTCCGCCTTTGTCATCTTCCCCGTCTTTCTCGTCCTTGTCCGTATCCTTCTTCTCGCTGTCCTTTTCGCCGGCATCCGGAATGCTCTCCCCGGTAAGCCCGACAATAATAGTCGCCTTCTCGGAATTTACGAACAGTTTCTTGCTGTATGTTTCATAGGAATCCGCGGATACCTGCAGGCTGTGCACCCCGTACTGTACCGGCACCGGTTCGCTGTAATCCACGGCTTTGCCGTCGATACTCACCGTCGCGCCCTCCACATCGACCGCAAACAGAATACTGCCGTATTTCGGCCCCTCTCCTTTTATCGTATCGAGATCAAGGACGGTGGTCTTGCCCCGCAGAATCTCCACCTCCGTGCTGCCGCCGTAGCCGTTGTTTGCCACGGCCACCACATACGTTCCCTCCGGCAGCTCCACGGACATATCCTTTGTCACCTCCGAAAAGATCTTGCTGCCAATCTGGGCAAAGCTGCCCTCGAACAGGTCGGTATTCGAAAGCTGCAGCTCCCCGTGCCCCGTCGTGACGGACACCGACAGTATCTCCTTCCCGATGCCGACAATCCGAAGCGTGTCAAGCTCCGTCAGGTCGGATAGTTCGGTCTCCTGTCCGTCGGAGTGCACAAAAAGATCTTCCCCGCAGGAATAATTCGTCTCTGCAATCTGAAATACCCCGCGCTCCTCGTCCACGGAGTAGCGCGTGACATCGGGATATTCCCAGACCGCGTCCGATATGGATGCCTCAAGCAGCCTTCCCTGTATATCCTTTTTCCCGATGACAATCACCCGGCCCGGCTCAAAATGCGACGCGGTAGCTCTGTTTCCGTATTTATCCAGAAAACGCGTCGTAACCGAATAGTAATACATATACTGTTTTCCGGAGGCAATCTGTTTCAATATCAGGCATTCCGCCTGCATATCGTTGTTTGTGATCAGAAACAGGTCTGAGCCGATCACGTCCTCCGGCTCTTCCGTGGCCTCGACAGACTCCGACGCCTCCGCGTCGGTATCCTCATTCCCCGGCACATAATACTGCTGTCCGATCACATAGCCGTCTCCCTTCGGTTTGCCGCATCCGGCGGTGGCAAAGGCCGCCAGAATCAGTATGACTGTCAAAAATCCTTTTATCTTCACGTTTTCCTCCATCTCGCTCGCGTCATTCGCCCTGTCAAAAAAGGGATAAGCAGTTGCTTCTGCGCAAGCGCAGCGCTCCTACTTATCTCTTTTTTGGCACCGCACCCGACCTTTCCGGAACATCGCAAGTTCTCAGCGCGTCATTTTGGCGCTGAGAACTTGTAATGTCTCACGTCAGTGAGACTATTATACACTATTTTGCGGTAAAGTGAAATAGCATTTCCAGGAAACGCCCGCGCTCTTCCTCCTGCGCGATGAAGCGCTCGAGTTTTTCGATGTTGCGCCCCGATATCCATGCCTTATGCGCATTGTAATAGTGGTTCGCGATCTTCCAGTACTTCTCCGGGTAGGCAAGGTACAGATACAGATACCGCAGCTCCTTCGCAGACAGCTTGCGCACCTTATCGTACGCGCTCACAAAATCGATTCCCAGCCCCGTGTTCCAGTTGTTTTTTTCCATCATTTTCCGCATGAAATTCGCGAGGTCACTCACCCGCATCTGATACGAAAAACCTTCAAAATGAACTACCGCGATTTGTTTCTTCTGAAACACCACATTATGCTGGTTGAAGTCCCCGTGGCAGAATCCCACCAGTCCGTTCTCCATCTCGAGCCCGGCAAGCTGCTCCGTGACCTCGAGCGCCTTTCCGGCAAACCGGTTGTATTGCCCCAGAAAAAGCATCTCGAATTCGTTCTTTTTCTTTTTGGCCCGTATGTAGTTTTTTACCTTATTTAGTTCTCTGTTATGCTTTTCATACAAAAACAACAGTTCCTTCTGATTTGCCATCACAAAATCAGGAATCTCTCCGGGATACGTCTCCGCAGCATTGTGCAGGCGTGCCAGCTGCTGTACAGCCGCCACCATCTCATCCCTGTTTTTGGTATCGCACTCCGCGCCGAAGACGGCATCTTTTAAGATATATTTCGTCTCATCCTCCCCAACGGCAATCGGAATTCCCTCTCTCGTGCAGCAGAGCCGCTCCACCAAAAGTCCCTGATTATATAAATACTCCAGCATTTTCGCAAGAAATTCCGCCCGCTCCCTCGAGCCGCGGTATTCTTTCAGCAGTTTCTGTCCCTGATCCGTATCGCAAATATAGCTTTCGCGTCCTTTTGCAACGGATTTTACTTCAAGCTCATATTGTTCTAATACCTGTTCCGGCCGATTATACAAAAAAACCCCTCCATATGATTGAATTACGGTATTCCACCGTGTCTCTTCATCATATGAAAGGGTTCCCAAAATCATGACTTTTTTGCAAGGGCAAGCAGCGTTTCCCTCGTGTTTTTTTCCGGGTCCTCAAGCACTGCCTCAAGCAGCTCCTCCAAAACAGCTCCCAGACCGGGACCGGGCTTCATCCCGGCCGACTCTATGAGGTCGCGGCCCGTCACTGCCAGATCTTTTAAACACAGACACTGCTGCCGCCCGAGTATCTCCCGGTAAATCCTCTCGTAGGCATCCACATACGCGAGCTTTTCCCGCCGCTCGTAATCACTCTGGGCGAGAATGTCCGCGCGCTTTACCTCAAACAGCTCCGGGTACTGCGCAAGGCCGATGCGGCTGACCGCCCTCCGCACGCTTCTCTCCGAGAGCTCCGGCCTGTCGTCGTGCCACCGCACCAGACGACACACCCGGTCCGTCGTGTCATTGTCAAACTTTAGGCGCCGCAGGATCCGCCTCGTCATCTCGCTTCCCGCCTGCTGATGGCCGTGGAAGTGATCCGTCCCGTTCTCGTCCGCCCTCCTGCACGCCGGTTTTGCAATATCGTGAAACAGCATCGAAAGCCGCAGCACGCGGTCCGCCCGGATATTTGCGACTGCCCGTATCGTGTGTTCCCCCACCGTATAACAGTGATGCGGATGATTCTGCGGCGTCTCCATCATCCGGTCAAACTCCGGAAGAAACACCCCGGTGAGCCCGGTCTCATAAGCAAGCCGCAGTTCTTCGGGATGCGGGGAAATCAGCAGCTTTACGAGCTCCGTCTGTATGCGCTCCGCGCTGACCTTTGCGAGATTGCCGGAGAGCACCCGCATGGCCTCTGTCGTCTCTTCCTCCACCGCAAACCCAAGCTGTCCCGCAAAGCGCACGGCGCGCAACATGCGCAGCGCATCCTCGGTAAAGCGCTCCTTCGCATTCCCCACACACCGTATCACGCCCCGCCTTAAATCCCCGATACCGTCAAAGGCATCGACAAGCCCTTCCGTCTCATTGTAGGCCATCGCGTTGACGGTAAAATCGCGGCGCTTTAAATCTTCAAGTAAATTCGGGGTAAAACGCACTTCTTTCGGATGTCTGCCATCCTCATACTCCCCGTCAATGCGGTAGGTCGTAACCTCAAATCCTTCACGTCCGAGCATCACGGTCACCGTTCCATGCGCAATCCCCGTGTCAATCGTGTGGGAAAACACCGACTTCACCTCACGCGGGGAAGCGGAAGTTGTGATATCCCAGTCCTGCGGCTTGCGCCCCAGCACGGAATCCCGCACGCATCCCCCGACCGCGTAAGCCTCATAACCGCCGGCTTCAAGTCTTGCTATAATCTCCGCCGCCTTCGGCGGCAGACTGATTTTGATCAATATGCTTTTCCCCAGTACACCAGCTTATGCGCGGGTTTTCCGCAGCACACGCAGGTGTCTGCAATCTGCTCCCGGTCATGGAACGGCATACACCGGGAAGTCACCGCCAGGTCTTCCTTGATCTTATCCTCACACGCCTGCGCTCCGCACCACATGCCGCGGATAAATCCCGGCTTATTTACCGCGATATCCGCGAGCTCCTCATAGTTGTGCGCATCCCAGATATGCGCGTCGCGGTGTGCTCTTGCGCGCTCGAACATATCATTCTGAACCGCATCTAAAATCTGCGGCACCTTCGTCTCGAGATCCGCAAAGTCCACCTCGATTTTCTCTCTGGTGTCGCGGCGCACCACGACACACTTGCCGGCCTCGATATCCTTCGGTCCAAGCTCAATGCGGACAGGGATTCCGCGCATTTCCTGCTCCGAAAATTTCCATCCCGGACTCTTGTCCGAATCGTCAAGCTTCGCACGGCAGACCGTTTTAAGCCGCCCGCACAGCTCGGCCGCCTTCTCAAGCACGCCCTCCTTGCGCTGCTGAACCGGGATCACCACCGCCTGCACCGGTGCAATCCTCGGCGGCAGAACCAGACCCGAATCGTCGCCGTGCGCCATGATGATCGCTCCGATCAGCCGGGTTGACAGTCCCCATGACGTCTGGTGTACATACTGCAGCTTGTTTTCCTTATCCGTATACTGAATCTCAAAGGCGCGCGCGAATCCGTCGCCGAAGTTATGGCTCGTTCCCGACTGAAGCGCCTTTCCGTCATGCATCAGGGCCTCGATGGTGTACGTCTCCTCGGCCCCGGCAAATTTCTCCTTCTCCGTCTTCTGTCCGCGGATCACCGGCAGCGCCAGCACTTCCTCGCAGAAATCCGCGTAGAGGTTCAGCATCTGTACGGTTCTCTGCTCGGCCTCCTCTGCAGTCGCGTGAGCCGTATGTCCCTCCTGCCACAAAAACTCGCGCGAGCGCAGAAACGGTCGTGTCTCCTTCTCCCAGCGCACCACGGAACACCACTGGTTATATACTTTCGGCAAATCCCTGTAGGACTGAATCAGGTTGTGATAGAAATCGCAGAACAGCGTCTCTGAGGTCGGTCTGACACAGAGGCGCTCCTGCAGCTTGTTCATCCCCCCGTGCGTCACCCATGCAACCTCGGGTGCAAAACCTTCCACATGATCCTTCTCCCGCTCAAGCAGGCTCTCCGGAATAAACATCGGCATGTACACATTCTCCACGCCGGCAGCCTTAAATCTGCGGTCCAGCTCCGCCTGAATATTCTCCCAGATCGCATATCCGGCCGGTTTGATAATCATACAGCCCTTGACGGAGGAGTAATCGATCAGCTCCGCCTTTTTTACGACATCCGTATACCACTGTGCGAAATCTTCCTCCATGGAAGTAATCGCCTCCACCAGTTTCTTGTCCTTTGCCATAGTTCTTCTATCTCCTTACTTTCTGTCTGCCCAAAAAGAGGGCAGAATCTTTCTGTCCATTCTATGCTAAATGGAAAGGCTTGTCAATTTCGAACTCCATTTTCCTGTGCGTTTTCGGGTGTTTGAATCCAAGCTTATAAGAGCAGAGCTGCAGATTTTCATGAAACGGTTTGAGATTTTCTTTAAAATTATATTTCCGGTCTCCCGCAATCGGGAATCCCGCGTGCGCCAGCTGCACCCGTATCTGATGATGTCTTCCGGTCTCAAGCCGCACCCGCAGGATGGCCTGGGCGGCATTCTGCTCGATCACCTCATAAGAAAGGCAGGCGCGTTTTGCCCCCACCGTCTTGCGCGGCACCACCGAGGAGAGATTCGCTCTGCCATCTCGCAGCAGAAAATCTTCGAGCGTGTCCTTTCTCTTCGGCGGGACGCCGTCCGTTTTGGCATAGTAGCATTTGCACGCAAGACCCTTTTGTATCTGGCGTCCAAGCTCCGCTGCCGCCTCCCTCCCCTTTGCAAATACCATCACACCGGAAACCGGCTGGTCGAGCCGGTGCACCACCCACACTTCCGGAGGTTCTCCCCGCGACGCGCGGTAATTCTTCAGAAGGCTCTCCATGTCCGCCTGTCCGAACTGTCTCGTCTGCGTCGCCACCCCTGCGGGTTTTACGCAGACGATCATGTCATCGTCCTCGTATAAAAGTTCAAAATCCATCCCTGACCTCATGTCCATAAATCGTTTACCGGAATCGCCATGCTTCGCGCCGTTACATCTTAAAGCGGTATCCGACGCCCCAGATTGTCTCGATATACTGCGGCTTGTTGGTGTTCAGCTCTATCTTTTCGCGTATCTTTTTGATGTGTACGGTAACCGTCGCGATATCCCCGATCGACTCCATATCCCAGATTTCACGGAAAAGCTCCTCCTTCGTGAACACATGGTTCGGATTCTCCGCGAGAAACGTCAGCAGATCAAACTCCTTTGTCGTAAACTGCTTTTCCTCGCCGTTAATCCAGACACGCCGCGCGGTCTTGTCGATGCGGATGCCCCGGATCTCCACGATATCGTTCTCCTGCATATTGCTCCCGATCAGGCGCTCATAGCGGGCGAGATGCGCCTTTACCCGGGCTACCAGCTCACTCGGCGAAAACGGCTTCGTGATATAATCGTCCGCCCCGAGACCCAGTCCGCGGATTTTATCGATATCGTCCTTTTTTGCGGAGACCATAAGAATCGGCGTATTCTTCTCCTCGCGGATTTCCCTGCAGATTTCAAAGCCGTCCATCCCCGGGAGCATCAGGTCAAGAATAAACATATCAAAGTCCTCGGACAATGCCCGCTTTAAGCCGACGGTTCCGTCCGTCTCTATCTCCACCGTAAAGCCGCTGAGCTCCAGATAATCCTTTTCCAGATCTGCAATCGCAACCTCATCCTCAATAATCAACAACCTGCTCATTTGGTACCTCCTGATATTTTCGTATGACAAAATACATGACCGTCCCGATGGATTCCTTGCTGGTAGCCCAGATCTTGCCTCCATGGTCCTCCACGATCTTCCTGACAATAGACAGGCCGATTCCGCTGCCGCCGGTCGCGGAATTGCGCGACGCATCCGCGCGGTAGAACCGGTCAAAAATATAGGGCAGATCTCTCGCGGCAATTCCACTGCCGTTGTCCTCAATCTCCACTTGAATAAAATCCCCGACATCCTTGATGCGGATGTTGATCACGCCCTGGCGCCTCCCCATATATTTGACGGAATTCCCGACAATATTATTGATCACGCGCTTTAGCTGCTCGGGATCCGCGATAATCTGAATGTCCTCATCCGCGTAGTTAAAATACGCCAGGCCGATGTTTCTGGCTTCAAGATCAAGGCCGATTTCCTCGATACAGTCATTAAAATATTCCGAGACATTGAGCTTTGCAAAATTATAGGGGATGCGGTTCGTGTCAATCTTTGCATACAGGGTCAGCTCATTAATCAGCGTATCCATTTCTATCGCCTTATTATAAATCGTACGGATATATTTATCGCGCTTTTCCGGGGTATCCGCCACGCCGTCGATCAGTCCCTCCGCGTAGCCTTTGACCGTGGTGATCGGCGTCTTCAAGTCGTGGGCGATATTGCTGATGAGCGCTTTATTCTCACCCTCACTCGAGATTTTCTCCTCCGCATTGTCCTTCAGGCGCTGGCGCATCTCCTCGAAATTCTTGCAGAGTTCTCCGATCTCATCGTCATTTTCCGCATCCACTGTAAAGTCAAGATTGCCGTCCTTGATGTTCTGCGCCGCCAGCTGCAGCCGCTTAATCGGATTGATCATACTCGTGTAAATCCATATTGTCAGGATACACGCCGTCAGGATCAAAATCAGAATCAGAGAGACAATAACATCCGTCATCAGGCCTTTTATCTCGGGAACGCTCTCCTCAAGCCTCGTTATCACAAAGACACTCCCCTCACCGCCGTCGGAATAGAGGAAATCTACCTGCTTGATGAGAATCTGTTCTTCCCCGTCAATATAGATTCCGGCATTGACATTCTCCTCCGCCTCACCGTAGGCGGGAAACTCCGCGAGCAGCCCCGCCGCCGTCTCCTGCCCGATGTAGGTCCACTCCGCGCCCCGCCGCACGGCCAGGTATGTGTTCTTATCCAAAAGCTCCCCGTTCAGTCCCGCAAGATAGTCCTCCTGCTGCATCTTGTCCGGATCCTCCGCGACGACGCGCGCCAGCTCCTTCACCGAATCCCGTGCGATGCGGCTCAAAAGCTGGATCGAATTGGAAAAATAGCTGTAATCCTCGCTCTCCACGCCGTAGGTCTGCTCAATCGCCCGAAGCTGGATATGCTGAAAACTGAACAGCACCAGAAGCGCCAGTGCAATCGGTGCAAATATGATAATACAAAAAGAAATGATAATCTTATACTTAAACTTCATATGGTTTCCCCTGCAAAAAAGGTCATAGCATGTATTTCTACATCCTATGACCTATTATAGCACGAAACGCCTGAAAACTTATTTCTTTTGCCTAAAATAATCTAAACTTTTTATAAATATTTCTTCAGATCTTCCGCCTTGTCACATGCCTCCCACGGCAGGTCGAGGTCGGTGCGCCCGAAATGGCCGTAAGCCGCCGTCTGCCGGTAAATTGGCCGTCTTAAGTCCAGCATTTTGATGATTCCCGCCGGACGGAGATCAAATTCGCTGCGGATCATATCCACAAGCTTCTCGTCGGAGACTTTTCCCGTGCCGAACGTATCCACCATAACGGATGTCGGCTGCGCCACACCGATCGCATAGGACAGCTGAATCTCACACTTATCCGCCAGCCCCGCCGCAACGATATTCTTTGCGACATAGCGGGCCGCATACGCCGCGGAGCGGTCCACCTTCGTGCAGTCTTTTCCAGAAAAAGCGCCGCCGCCGTGCCGCGCATAGCCGCCGTATGTATCCACGATAATCTTGCGCCCGGTAAGACCTGCGTCCCCGTGCGGGCCGCCGATCACAAAACGCCCGGTCGGATTGATAAAATATTTCGTCTCCGCGTCCACCAGTTCGGCCGGAAGAATCGGATCAAAGACATATTTTTTGATGTCCGCATGAATCTGCTCCTGCGTCACATCCTCATCGTGCTGTGTGGACAGCACAACCGCCTCCAGGCGAACCGGTTTTCCGCTCTCGTCATACTCCACGGACACCTGCGTCTTGCCGTCCGGCCGCAGGTAGGAAAGCGTACCGTCCTTGCGCACCTTTGTCAGCTGCAGCGCCAGCCTGTGTGCCAGGGAAATCGGATACGGCATCAGCTCCGGCGTCTCGTTCGTCGCGTAACCGAACATCATACCCTGGTCGCCGGCACCGATCGCCGCAAGCTGTTCGTCGGTCATCCGGTTCTCCTTCGCCTCAAGCGCCTTGTCGACGCCCATCGCGATATCGGTCGACTGCTTGTCGAGCGCCACCATAACCGCGCAGGTATTTCCGTCAAAACCGGTTTTCGCATCGTCATAGCCGATTTCATTGACGGTCTTACGCACAATCGCCGGGACGTCCAGCTGCGCTTTCGTCGTAATCTCTCCCGTCACCAGCACAAACCCCGTACAGCATGCCGTCTCACATGCCACGCGGCTCATCGGATCCTCCGCCATGCAGGCGTCTAAAATCGCATCCGAAACCGCATCGCAGACTTTGTCCGGATGTCCCTCCGTCACAGACTCCGACGTAAATAATCGTTTCTCCATCGTATGTACTCCCTTTCTTTTCCAAGTGTTTCCCGCAGGCGTTTCTTTCTCCCGCGCAGACAATTTTACAGGAAATCCGAAAAACTCCTGTAAAACAAAAAACCCGCTTGCGAACAAGCGGAAATGAATTACTACCAGATAATCAAATCCTCTTATTGTTCGAACTTTCGGCATGCCGTTATGACATTTGCTCGCTCAGGTTGGCACCTTCCATCAGGGGTTGCCGTGACTTCACAGATCCTTTGTATCTCCATCACTCTGAATAAGAAAATTATCACAATATTAAATTCTCATATCTATGTGTACAGTTTACACCCCGTGCCCCGGTCTGTCAAGCTTTTTATTGACTTTCCCCCATGGAAAAATTATACTATAAATATCGATACAGACCAAACTATAATCCCATGTTTATACTGCGGAATACAAAGGAGGCTTATGCAGAAAATACGAACCAACAAACTCAAAGAAGGCATGGTACTTGCAGAGCCTGCTGTGACAAAAGGCGGACAGCGCATTTTCGAAAAGGGCAAAACGCTTACGCAGGCAACCATCATGCGTCTCTCTTTCTATTGCATCGAATCCGTCATGATTGAAGGGGAGGATATTCCGGGAGCCGGTGAGGCTTCGGAACCCACGCCCGCTGCAGTCCCCGCATATTCGAGGCAGATTAAGTCTTCCCGTGCCTTTCAGTCATTTCAGATTGACCACACGCTGGTTCTGTCCACGATCCGGCAGAATTTTGAAGCCTGTGTCAATCAGGGGCAGCCGCTTGACATTCCCGATCTGCTGTCCAAGGTCAAAACACTTTTCGGCAGCTGCAAGACCTCGTTTGATCTGTTTAATATGCTGCACAATATGCACACTTCCATGGACAGCATCTATGTGCACTGTCTGAACGTATCGCTCATCTGCCGCCAGCTCGGTAAATGGCTGAAATTTGATTCCGCAAAATCCGATCTGATCACGCTCTGCGGTCTGCTGCACGACATCGGCAAGCTGAAAGTACCGCCGGAGATTTTAGATAAACCAGGCAAATACACGGACGAGGAGTTTGATCTGGTCAAGCTGCACACGCAGTACGGGTATGACCTGCTCAAAGATCTTCCGCTCGACGCGCACGTCGCGCGGGCTGCCCTCTCGCATCATGAGCGGTGCGACGGTTCCGGCTACCCGGCCGGTTCGATGCAGGACGACACGGACATCTGCGCCCTGATCGTCGCTATCGCGGATGTCTACGACGCCATGACCGCCGCACGCGCCTACCGCTCTCCGCTCTGCCCGTTTGAGGTCATCGAGCGTTTCGAAAAAGAGGGCTTACAAAAATACCATCCGAAATATATTCTGGCATTCCTGCAGCACATTGCCGCCACCTACCAGAATCATCGCGTCCTGCTAAGCGACGGACGAAGCGGCAATATCGTGATGATCAACCGCCATGCACTTTCAAAACCGATCATCCAGTTCGACGACACAAGCTGCATTGACCTCTCGTATGAATCGAACCTCTCAATCCAGAAAGTTTTATAGTGCTGCGGGAGCGCCGCTGCGCGCTGCCCCGCGGCTCCAAAAAAGGAGTGCCGGCAGATATTGCCGACACCCCTTTTTCTTTTTATGATACCTTCAGCGTAAATTTCTGAATTTCTTTTTCCGTTCCGACTTTCTCAATCAAAGCGCCGAGCGCCGACAGCTTTGTCTCAAACTCCTCATACCCCCGCTCAATATAGTAGATATCGTCCACGACGGTAATCCCTTCTGCCGTCAACGCCGCAATCACAAGCGCCGCGCCGGCTCTCAAATCGGGAGCATTCACCCTTGCTCCGGTGTACTGTTCCACACCGCCGATAATCGCGATATTGCTCTCGACCTTGATATTGGCGCCCATGCGCGTCAGTTCGTCCACATAGCGGAAGCGGTTTTCAAAAATGCTCTCCGTCACGGTGCTGGTCCCCTCCGCAATTCCGAGTACCACAGCCATCTGCGGCTGCATATCGGTAGGAAAGCCCGGGTAGGGAAGTGTCGTCACCTGTGTGTGATGAATCGGTTTGGACGCCACAACGCGCACCGCATCGTCAAATTCCTCCACCTCACAGCCGATTTCCAGCAGCTTCGCGCTGATCGCCTCAAGATGCTTCGGAATGACGTTTTTGACCGTCACGTCCCCTTTCGTTGCCGCAGCGGCAAGCATAAAGGTTCCCGCCTCTATCTGATCCGGAATTATGGAGTATTCTGTCTTATGCAGCTTCTCCACACCGACGATGCGGATGACGTCGGTTCCTGCGCCGCGGATATTCGCGCCCATGCTGTTTAAAAAATTGGCGACATCCACCACATGAGGTTCTTTCGCCGCATTCTCTATAATCGTCTTTCCCTCCGCCATCGCGGAAGCCATCATGATATTGATCGTCGCTCCGACGGAAACCTTATCCATATAGATATGTGTCCCGGTAAGCTTCTCCGCGGAAGCCATCACCAGTCCGTATCTGATATCTACCTGTGCGCCCAGTGCACGGAAGCCCTTCATATGGAGATCGATCGGCCGGCTGCCGATATCACATCCGCCCGGGAGAGCCACCTCCGCGCGCTTGTATTTTCCGAGAAGTGCCCCTATCAGATAGTAAGACGCACGAATCTTGCGGATATATTCATTGTCTACATTCAAATCCCGGATAAAAGAACCGTTAATCTTAACGGTATGAGCATCAATCCGTTCAATCTTCGCCCCTATTTCCTGCATTGCATTGAGCAATACATTCGTGTCTCTCACATTCGGAATATTCTCTATTGTAACGGTCTCATCCGTCATAATGGCTGCGGAGAGAATCGCCAGCGCCGCGTTCTTGGCACCTCCGATTTCCACTTCGCCCACCAAAGGATTTCCGCCTTTGATCACATACTGTTCCATATCACACCTCGATGAACAACTTCCTACAAACACGTAATTATAGTAACTATCCCGTACTTTTGTCAAGTAAATCTTCGTCGGTATGCCGCTGTCAAATGCTGACAGATACCTTCCTGTTTCAGTAGCTGATGTAATTTAACGGGTTTACGGCCGCTCCGTTGACGTACAATTCAAAGTGTACATGCGGTCCCGTAGAACGCCCGGTGCTGCCGCTTAAAGCCAGCGGCTGCCCCTGCTCCACATGCTGTCCCGCGCTCACCAGAAGTTTGCTGTTATGCGCATAACGTGTCATTCTTCCGTCCGGATGACTGATTACCACGACATTTCCGTAGCCGCCGCTGTAAGCCGCCTGAATCACGGTTCCACCGCAGGAAGCATACACCGTGGTTCCTGTCGGGCACGCCCAGTCCACGCCTTTGTGCAGACGTCCCCAGCGCCGTCCGAAGCCCGATGTAAACCGGCCTCCCCCGATCGGTTTGATGTAGGTCGGCGGAATAATCGTTCCCCGCTCGATCACTGCCGGAGTGGATTCCACCATAATGTTCTCGCGCGCAAGGCTTCGGCTCTTCTCCAGTCCATTCTCATAAACTACAATATCGTTTCTCTCCCTGTGTCCGGTCGTTCCGGCATCATGGATTTCCTCCCGGGTCGTATACCAGCCGTCGTTTTCAATGATAACCGGGTCGGCATTGTAATCCTCCTCATACACCTCACCCACGGTAATCCGAAGCTTCAAATCCGGCTCGGGAACCGCAATGATCAGTTCCTGGCCGTCGCGGATAATCGCATCCGCATCTGCCATACCGTTTAACGCCATAATGGATGATACGGTGGTATCGTGATCCATTGCAATGACCGACAGACAGTCTCCGCTCTCCACTACATATATTTTATTCGATTCCTTTTCTTTTGTTACTTCCGCAACCTGCTCCTCGATATTCGCGATCTCGTCGGGTCCGACATAATTCTCGTAGACTTCCACCCGCTCCACAAACTCCATATCGAGAATACCGTTCTGATATTCTCCCTCACCGGAATCTGCACCCGCATACCGAAGCGCGCGCGCAAAGGACGCACTCGCACCGGATAAAAGCTTGTCCGTTATCACTTCCGCCTGCACAGCATCCGATACCGCTTGCGTCTGCACCGTATCTGCCGCCTCCGCAGCGGTTTCCTGTGTCAGACGCGCCGCCATAATCCCGCTGATATGGGAATCATAAGAAAAAAGCTCCGTCCGGTAAGCATTCTGCTCATCCGCAGGCTCCTTGACTTTGTCGAGAAATGTTTTCACATCCGCAAGGGATGCAAAATTGGCATGATAGCCGTCGATGGCCACCGTATATGCCCGCACCGACTCCTGCTCGGCGCTTTTCGTTATTATCTCACAAAGTGCATTCTTTAATTCTTCTTCCGATAATAATTTCTGAAATGGTTTTCGGCTGTCTGCCGTCTCACAATCGAGCACCGCGCAGAGGCGCTCCTCCGATTCCATCGCCACACTGCGCCGTGCGTCTAAAAGAGCCTGCGGCACATCGATATGTCCTGCCACACACCCTATCATCTTTCCGTTTACCGTCACTTCCTGATAGCGCTGTCCGATTCCGACGCGCTGTGAAACGGCGATAAGCAGCAGAATCACAAAAAGAATTCCAGGCAATACTGCCTGTGCGATTGCCTTTTTCGAAAAGTTCAGCTCTATTTTATCCATGAACGCTTATCCTTCAACTCCACGATTTTCTCAATGGTTTCTTCCACATTCAGATTGTGCTCATCCACCGTGATATCCGCATATTTTTCGTATAACGGGACCCGCTCCTCATACAAATCCCGCAGCGTCTGTCCGCTCTTTAACACAACCCCTCTTCCCTTTATGTCCTGCAGCCTGCGGCTCAGTTCGTCAAAGGGAAGCTTTAAGTATACGATCACGCCGATTTCCCGCAGATGCTCCATCGCGCGGGCTCCGTACACGACGCTTCCGCCGGTCGCAATAATCGCATGTTCCGCCTCTATCCGGCTGTTGACGCGCTCTTCCACTTCAATAAATCCCTCCGCGCCAACCTCTTCTATAATCTCATGCAAAAGCTTTCCTTCTTTTTCCTGGATCACCAGATCCGCATCTATAAACCCGTATCCCAGCACTTTTGCCAGAATAACGCCGACCGTGCTCTTTCCCACCCCCGGCATTCCGATCAATACGATATTATTTTTCTTCATCTGTCAGCTGCTCCCCGCTGTGTGTTACACTATTTATTTAGGATAACACATCTTCAAAAAAACCGCAAGAAACTTGCTCTCTTCCGCGCAGTTCCCGCTCCACAAACAGAGCGTTTACCGCCGCCTTATACTCCGAAATGCGCTCCGCTTTCCGGATGCGTTTTAAATATTTCTGCGGCTCCTCAAACAATTCTCCCATATACACCCAGAGTTCTTTCATTTTAAACAAAACATTCCGATCCCCGGACATCACCGCGCAATACCCCGACAAAATGTCGTCGCAAAATGCGCGCAGCCGCACCTTATCGCACTCCCGATGCGCCTCATTCCGGTCTTTTGACAGGCCGCACTCCCACGCGCGCAGATCCCCGGGAAGCCACGGATTTGCCAGCAGTCCTCTGCCGAGCATCACTTTCCCGGTCTGCGGGAAACGCTCCCGCAGTTTCCGGTAACTCTCCGCCCCTGTGATATCGCCGTTGTAGCACAGAGAATGCCCGCTGTGTTCCGCCGCATAAGCGTACGCGTCGAAATTCGGCGTATTTTTATAGTAGTCCCTCTGCAGCCTCGGATGGATAATAAGCTCCTCCAGCGGATATTTTTCATAGATGGCAAGCAGCGTTTCCCACTCTCTTGCATCCTCTTTCCCGATGCGCGTCTTAACCGAGATTTTCAGCTCACATTTTTCGAAAATGTGTTCCAGAAACGCATCCAGTTCGGCCGGAAAAGCCAAAAAACCAGCACCCAGGTGTTTTGCGGCAACCGTCCCGGACGGACAGCCGAGATTCAGATTCACGCTCTCGTAACCATACTCTTTTAACTCCTGCGCAATGCACAGAAAATCCTCAGCCCGGTTTGTCAGAATCTGCGGCACCGCCCAAAGCCCGGCATTATGCTCCGGGAGAATGTCATTTCGCTCTCTGTGACTTAATTTTTTGTTGGTGAGAAACGGCATAAAATATTTGTCGATGCCGCCAAAATGCCGACGGAAGGCATTCCGGTATACATAGCCGGTCAGGCCCTCCATCGGCGCCATATAATATTGCATAAAAATTCTCCGTTATAAAATTTCCTCGCCGCCTACATACAGATGGTATCCGTTGGCGTCTATATTGCCCGTACTGCCCTCAAAGCCCGTGATATAAGTGTCCGCGGTCAGCGTCCACACGGATGTCCCGTCCATGCTCACATGCACCTCGCCTCCCGCCCTCCCGGGATTCACCGCACCGGTGTATACCGTACCGTTTTTCATCGTAAGCGCAAGGCCGGATGTCTCATCGACAAAGATATTGCCGCAGAGTATCTGCGCGTCGGCCGTAAGCGTTACATTCCCGCCGCCTGCTTCCGCCGTACTCTGTCCCTGCCGCGCATCGTCTCCATCGATGCGTAGAAAGACATCGTTTATAAGCGTAAATTCCACATCCTTTAAGTATATCTCGCAGTCGGCATCCCGCACACAAAACATGTCGCCGGACTGGGACGTAATGCTTCCTCCCTCCGCCGAGAAGACGGCCGTTCCCGAATCCGTATCCCCCGACATGCTCCCGCAGATCAGAATACAACAGAAATTTCCGACAAAGTCCTCCCCGGCGGCCTGATTCATATTACCCGTAACATCACAGTCTGTCAGCACCAGTGAGCCATTACCTTCCATGACCGCACCCGCACCCGCGTTTGCGCGCAAAATGGATCCGCTCACGGAAATATCCGCTGCACAGCGGACGGCCGAACTTCCGTCTCCGTTCGTCACAAAACTTCCGCCCTCCGCACAGACGGTTCCGCCGCTGCCGCAGAGCGCCGCCGAAACGCTCCCCTGTGTCTCCACATTCAAATTTACCGCCGTCACACATCCTCCGTCGGCCGTCCGAATTCCATCTGAATTATCACATGCCGTGCGTATCGTCGAATCCGCAATCGCAATCGCGGTGCCCTCCCCGTAGGCAAACACGCCGATTCCGTTTGCCGCATCGGTATCTACCACGGCATCCGCGAATGTGACCTGCGCGCCGTTTAAAGCGAGAAAGCCCGCGTTTTGTCCGTAAAATTCTCCTGCCGCCGCATCGGAAGACACTCCGCCTGTTTTATTGACAATAATTTTCAAAAGACTGACCGATGCCCCGTCTACCCGCAATGCATTCTCGTCATTGCCGTCACAGGTATAGGTTTGCCCTTCAATCTCCCCGTCCGTATTCAGCGTAACGGCCGCGGTGCCGTTTACCGGCCTGCCTCCGATGTCCACTCCGCCATCCAAATGCTTCACCGTGACCATCTCCGCGCTACCGGCTGCATCCACCGTCACCATAAGCACGCTTCCAAGCATCATATCGTCAAGTCCGCCGTCCCGGCTCCTGTGTAAATCCTCCACGATCACTGTGGTGTCGTCTGTCACTTCAAATCTTATACTCCCACCGCTGCCTGTAAAGCCGTTTTCGACAGCCGCGGAAAGCGTCCCCGGCTCCCCCGTAATCACAGTTCCCTCGACGGCCGTCACACGCACCGTATACACCGCAGATTTCCTGCTCACCGCATCCGCCGCGGACTCGCTGCTCACCATCTCATCTGCGGCTGCGCAGCTCTCCTCTGTCTCCCGTATTTCCGTGTATTGCTCCTCACTCTTGTCCGTGCCGGCCGTACATCCCGCCACCGCCGCAAACGCAAACGCCGCAATCCATCCGGCCGCCCATATCTTCTTTCGTCTCATCATCCGTCTTCTATGTTTCCTTACATCGTATATAATCCTGTCAGTGCAGGCAGTGCATCGATAATCTCCTGTCTGGAATGCTCCTCGGTGATACCCGTAAAAGACAGCCCAAGGTATTCCAGATTGGCAAGCGCACGAAGGTCCTCTAACGTAACGCCGGGCATCATATTCTGATTTCCGCTGATTACCAGATACTTCAGATTCTCCTGCGCCGCAAGCGGACTCCAGTCATCGGCCGTACAGGCATAAAGCACCAGCTTCTCCAGCCCGGTCAGCTCCGTCAGAAAAGAAAGATCATCCGCTTCCTCAAGCAAAAGACAGTCCAGCTCCGTCATCTGCGCGAGCACCTCGGGGTTCCACCTTACTTTCCCCGCTGCGTCCAGATACGTCAGCCTGTCCGCCAGCGGAAGCAGAAAACTCCCGTCCGTGACCTCGCTCCAATCCATAAAATCGCCCGTACAGAACTCAAGTTTCTTTAATTCCGGCAGCAGCGCCAGCTCAAAAAGCCGGTCCTCCGTCACCGTCGAACCGCCGAAATAGATGCTCTCGAGCTGCGTCAGGCCGGCAAGCGGTGCTAAGGACGGCACCTCAATGCTTCCGAAGGACAGTTCCTGCAGATTGTCGCAGAGTGCGAAATCCGCCAGCGACTGCGGCTGGCTCCCCGAAAACTCTTCACGTCCTCCTATACTGTTCCTGTCCTCAAACTGCAGATTGGACCAATAACTGCCCCGCACCCAGTAGATCGCATGTATCTCCTGCAGCTCACTGCGCAGCACCTCACCTTCCGGCTTCCCGATCATATTGCGCAGCATCTGTTCCGTCACCGGATCCTGAAACGTCACCGGCCCGTCTTCAAAGACGACACCGCTTTCCTTCCATTCAATGTCCCCTCCGACACCCTGAAATTTGGAAGAGACACTCCGCTGTTCTCTCTCCGTCTCCATCGCTTCTTCCGTTCCTTTTGGCGCGCCGCAGCCGCAGACAAACAGCGCCGCAATCAGAAACAACAGCATTCCGTTTTGCACTTTTCTCCTGCACCTCACACGCAGGACCTCCCCTCCGACTCTCAGAAATCAAACATACCCCAAAGAGAAAAAACGGGAACGGATCATCACCCATTCCCGGTCGTTGTAATTGTATTTTTATGTTAGCATGACCACTTTCGCATTGTCAACTGCTTTTGCGCGCAACCGGCGTTTACAGCGGCCCTGTCTCCGCCCCATTGCTCTCAATCACCCGTTTATACCAGTAGAAGCTTTTCTTTTTATAGCGCGCAAAGGTGCCCGTGCCGTCATCCCTGCGGTCAACATAGATAAAACCATACCGCTTCCGAAGCTCCGCCGAGGAAGCGCTGACGAGGTCGATGCATCCCCATGTCGTATATCCCAGCAGTTCCACGCCGTCCGCAATCGCTTCCTCCATCTGCCTGATATGCTCGCGCAGATAATCGATGCGGTAATCGTCATTGACCGTCTTCGTCCCGTCCGCACCGCAGATAAGCTCATCCGCGGCGCCGAGCCCGTTTTCCACCACAAAAAGCGGCTTCTGATACCGGTCCCAGAGCTGGTTTAACACATACCGCAGCCCTTTCGGATCAATCTGCCATCCCCACTCGCTCGCTTTCAGATACGGATTCGGAACGCCGCCGAGCAGATTACCCTCCCCGCGCACGTTTTTCTCCGCGTCCGCGGTTGCGCACACGCTCATATAGTAGCTGAACGACACAAAATCAACGGTATTTTTCAGAATTTCTTCGTCCTCGCTGCTCATGTCTATGCGAATCCCGTTCTCCCGGAAAAAACGCAGCGCATACCCCGGATAATACCCCCTTGCATGGACATCCGCAAACATCATATTTTTATGCTCCTGCTCCATCGCCGCAAGCACGTCGGAAGGATCCGGCGTCAGCGGATAGACCGGCATGCTCAGAATCATGCAACCGATTTTGAAATCCCGATTGATCTCATGTCCGATTTTGACCGCCCACGCGCTTGCCACCAGCTCATGGTGCACCGCCTGATACAGCTGCTGCAATGTGAGTTTTTCCTTCGGCGTGTGAATGCCGCCGCTCATAAACGGCGATTCCAGAATCGAATTAATCTCGTTAAAGGTAAGCCAGTATTTCACCTTGTCCTTATACCGGTTAAAAACCACCGTGACATACCGTTTGTAAAATTCTGTCAATTTCGGATTCACCCAGCCGTCATACGCCTCAGCCAGATGCAGCGGCGTCTCATAGTGAGAGAGCGTCACAAGCGGCTCGATTCCGTACTTTCTGCACTCGTCAAAAAGGTCGTCGTAAAACCGCAGCCCCGCCTCGTTCGGCTCCGCGTCGTCGCCGTTCGGAAATATCCTGCTCCACGCAATCGATGTGCGGAATACGCGAAAGCCCATCTCGGCAAACAGCCTGATATCTTCCCGATACCGATGGTAAAAATCAATCCCTTCCAGCTTTAAATTGTCCTCGGTCGGCGTTTTCGTCCGCGGCCCCCGCAATCCGTGCGGCAACACGTCCTGAATCGAAAGTCCCTTTCCGTCCGCAAGATACGCGCCCTCACACTGATTTGCCGCCACGGCGCCTCCCCATAAAAAATGATCCGGAAACATCGTTACCTCCCTTCACTCTGTCAGCAGGGCGCGCAGATACTCCCCTTCCCTGCGGTCCCCAAGCATCTCCATCAGGCTCTGCAGTTTGCCGATGCTGATTTTCTTTTCGCGGGACTTCAAATGCACATACACGGCCCCGATCAGATTCGCATCGTTAAAAAAACGGCAGACGCAGACTTCCGGCACCGGCAGCGTCCACGGGAATATCCGGTTTATCTTTGCAAGTTCCTCCTTTATCATCTGCACGAACAGCGGCTGCACGCTGATTCCGCCGCCGACGGCAAACCGCTCGGGGTCAAACATATACTGATAATTGTGAATCTGAACCGCTATATTTTTCACATACCTGCGAATTCCCGCAGCCGCCCTCTCATCCCCGCAGTTCGCCATCGAAAACACCTTTTCGCCGTCCAGCTCCTCCGCGGGGATTCCGGTCTCCTCCGACACATATGCCATCAGCGCTTTCACTCCCGTATTTTCCGCAAGGCAGTTCTTTCTGTCATAGCGCGGTCCGCTCTCCGTCATCACATAGCTGAACTCGCCCGCCATAAAATGTTTCCCGGAGATCACCTCCCTGTCATGGATCACGGCGCCTCCCACGGCCGTCCCGCACACAAGCACAACGGCGTTTTTACAGTCCTTTAACACGCCTTCCCACAGCTCCGCAAAGGCGGCGCATTTGGCGTCGTTTTCCACGCTGACCGGCACGCCGCACCGCTGTGTCATAATCTCTACAATGTTCAGATTGCTCACGCAAAAAATCGTTCCGCCGGTGTACATAAAGCCGCTCTTTGCATCTATGATTCCCGGCATGCTGAGCGCGATCCCGGCGATCTCGTCGGTCCGCTTTACCGTCTCATAGATATCCGTCAAAGAGTCCAGAAACGATTCCCTGCCCGCAAGAACCGTCGGCCGTTTCTCCTTCGACAGGATCCGGCAGCCATCGGTGATCACCGCATATTTCGTAAACGTGCCGCCCACATCAATCGCCAGATAATTCATGACTGTACCCTCACCCTGTCCTTATTGTAAATGATATTCCCGGTTTTTCCGTCAAGTCTCCGGAAGCCTTCCTCCACCGCTTTTGCGATATAATTGGTCTGTCCCAGAAACGCGAACGGCTGATCATCCGTTTTCCCCGCAAGAATGTCGTCGCACACCGCAATCACGTTATCCACAAGTTCCGGCCCCGTCTCCATCAGGTGGTGGCACAAAAACACCCGGTCGTAGCTTCCCTGATGCCGCCGTTTAAATTCCAGCAGATTTTTCCGGTATTCCTCCACCGTAAGGGAGTTTTCGTCAAAGAGAAACGTCGCGGTATTGCAGGCGTCCCCCAGTATCACAATGCGCTCCTCGCGTATCAGAAAGACCATCGTCCCACGCGTATGACCTGCAAGCGCATACGCATCCACATGCACGCCGCCCAGGTCGAAGCTGTCGCCGTCCTTTAAGTCCGCAAAATTCATCGGAGATACCGGCACATAATCCTCCGGCAAAAAGTCGGGCAGCTTCCCGCCGAGATTTCCCCGGATATAGTTGTTCCGCTCCTCAAACGGCGCCATCGCCTCGTATAATCCGCCATCCTCATGGTTCATATACACCGTGTCAAATTCCGGCGCGCCCAGCGCGTGGTCGAGGTGCCCGTGTGTGAGCAGCACGGTCACCGGCTTATCCGTCAGCGCCTCCACCGTTTTCCTTAAATGTCCCACGCCGAGACAGGTGTCAACCAAAACCGCCCGCGCAGTCCCTTCTATGAGATACATAATCTCACCCGTAAGACTTCTTATCGCCGTAATCCTGTCATTTACTTTCTCCGGCTTATAATATTCCACCATTGTATTCCCCCCTTTACCGGTTTTCCGAAAAATAATCTTCCATGAGCGCGGTAAGCTCCTCTGCGAGCGCTCCGACCTCCTGCTCCGTAAATCCCATAAACGCAAGCCGTCCGAGGGACTCAAGGCTCTCGTGAAAATAATCCTGATCTCCCGTGGAGAGGAAATGCATCAGCATCGGCGAAATGCGCTCTATGATCTCCATCGCTTTTTCATCCTGCAGCATTTCCTTAAACATCGTCTTTTTCGTGTACCTGCAGCGCAGATCTGTCGTCGGCATATAGTCATAGACATACACGCCCGCATCCACCTCCTGCGGTTTTCCGTCAAAGAACGGGAGAGCGATTACCGCACTGCACCCGAACGGAACCTCAATCCGCACATGAACGGTTCCGTCACTCGAAATCTCCCACGCAATCCGGTACATGCCGCAGGCGGAATCATACGACATCTTCATGTATCTGAGCCTCCCGTTTACGAGCGGTGTAATCAGCGCCTTTTTATAGCCCGGTACAAGCGGCTTTAAGCCCGCCACATCCCGGTACAGATATTCCACGACCGAACCGTAAGCGTAATGGTTTAAGGAGTTCATCATCGTACCGCTGAGCATGCCGTTGTCCAAAACGGAGTTCCAGCGCTCCCAGATCGTGGTGGCGTCGAGATTGATGCAGTGCATCCAGCCCGGGTACTCCTCCTGAAGGAGAAAATAAAACGCATCCTCCTCCATCCCGTTTTCCGCCATGATCCGGCACATCAGCGGCGCGCCGACAAAACCTCCCTTTAACTTGTAGCAGTCCTTAAACAGCCGTTTCCGAAAGTCTGCGATCACCCGCTCTTTTTCCCTGTAAATCCCCGCGTACAGCGCGACGAGATATCCTGTCTGGGAGTCGACGGCAAGCCTGCCGGTCTCCGTAAAATATTCCCTTAAGATCGCCTGTCTTATCTTTTCATGAAGTGCGCGGTAATACGCCTCTTCCTCCTTCTTTCCGAGAATGCCTGCGGCGTTTGCGGTCTTTTCCGCCGACATTGCATAGTAACAGGAGCCGATAAAGTATGCGTCCGTGCCGCCCTCCATGCTCTGCGGCGTCCGCCCGTCAAGCGCCAGCCAGTCCCCCAGCTGATTGCCGAAGTCATACAGATACCGCTGTCCCCGCTCCATGTCGCGCGCGGTAATCCAGTCGACCCAGTCCTTCATCATCGGATAATACTGCCCGAGCGCGCGGATATCTCCGAACCGCTCATACAGCACCGTCGGAAGAAATGTCGCGATATCGCTCCAGACGCTGCTCGCGATTTCGGTTCCCGGTTCAAATACCGGAATCACTCCCGGAAGAATGCCTCCCGCCTTTTTCTGCTCGGTGCGCAGGTCATGCAGAAATTTGTTGTAAAACGCCGCCGTATCCATATTATAGCTGGCCGTGCCGGAAAACACCTGCGCATCCCCGGTCCAGCCGAGCCGCTCGTCCCGCTGCGGGCAGTCGGTCGGGAAATCGATGGAATTAGATTTCTGTCCCCACATGACATTCGAAAACAGCCGGTTGACGCCCACATGTCCCGTTTTGATGTCTCCCGTCACCTTCATCTGCGAATACAGGGCTCTTCCCTCGATATCCTCCGCCCGAAGCGCACCCTGCCATCCCGTCACGCGCACATACCGGAAGCCAAAAAACGTAAACTGTGGCTTTACCGTCTCTTTCGTCCCATCTGAGATATACACAAACCGGGATTTTGCCGAGCGGTAATTTTCATTGTAGAAATTCCCGTTCTGGAGAATCTCTCCGAAGTCAAACACCAGCTTCGTGCCTTTGGGCTGCGTATTCGAAAACGTGATATAGCCCGCAAAATTCTGTCCGAAATCAAGCACCGTCTCTCCCGCAGGCGTCCGGAGCACCTCTTTTACCGGCATGTGCTCCATCTCCTTTACCGGAAGGCTGTAGCGCGCGGTAAGCACGCCCTCGGCACTCGTCTTTACGGCATGCTTTCCGGGATTTTCTCTGCCCTCCCACAGCAGGCGGTTTTGGACTTCGCCGTCGTAGATGCTGTCCTCTTCCGTGTCGGCTCCATAGTATTCCCAGCTCTCGTCCGTTCCGACTGTCTCTGCGGAACCGTCCGCATACACCGCGCGGATTTCCGCGATCAGCTTATATTCGCTGCCGAAATTTTCGGACTTTCCGGCAAGTCCGAAGCGTCCCTTATACCATCCGTTTCCCAGCGCGACCTCAATGCGGTTCTCGGCCCCGCTCTCCCCAAGCTGCTCCGTGATGTCAAACGTCAGATACTGCTCCTCGTCGTGATAATTGCTGTAATAGGGTGTCAAAACTTCGTCGCCGACCGGCTGACCGTTTACCTTCGCCCGGAACAATCCCAATCCGCAGATATACAGCCGGGCAGCCTTAACCTCTCCGTCAAAGGAAACGTTCTTACAAAATATGGGGTGGAAACGGTCCTCTTTTCGGACCGTAATCCATTCCGCGTCCCACGCCTCCCCCTGCTTTGCCGTCTCGAACCACGCCGTCTCGCTCACCGCCGTCTCGCGCAGCTCATTTTCCACCAGAACGCGTATGTAATAGCGGGTATGCGGTGCAAGCGCAAGATCCAGACATTCTCCCGCCGCGTTGAGCGTGCCGCCCTCTCTGGTACATACGATATCGGTAAATCCACTGTCCGACGCCGCCTCGATTTTCACATGAACCTGTCTTTTCGCTTTTGTTTCCGTTACCTTCCATGCGACTCTGACATCCTTTGTCAGATAGCCCATGGGATTTGTCATTCCGTTAATTCTTACGTCCGTAACCCTCATGCTCTGCCTGCACCCCTTTCTCTGATTTTAAGCCTGCTCCATCTGTCTGATATCCCGCTCACAGTGATAGAACAGCAGGAACAATACAAAAATCACGCCCGCCATAATTGCGGGAACCCAGCCGTAGAGAAATTTGACCGCCGTTGTCACGCTTTCCGGCTGGCGGAGTCCCTGTGCATCCAGCGACGCATCCAGGCCGGCCGCTGCGATCACCCAGCCGAAAACGGCCTGCCCAAGCCCGAGTCCGACCTTCTGTGCGGCGGAAATACCCGCATTTCCCATACCGACGGAGTCTACGCCCGTCTTCAGCTTTCCGTATGTAACCGCATCCGCCACCATTCCGAGCGCCATACCGCCCGCAAAGCCGACGCCGAGCCCTTTTAATACATTGCTGCCAATCAGAAGCGCCGGTGTCTCGAAAATCGCGGAGCCGAGAAAGCCGACTGCCAGAACGAGCATACCAAACGTATAGATTTTCTCTTTCGGTATCTTCTTCATCATAAGCGGCGTCGCAAACATGATTCCGAATTGTGCGATTGAGATTGCATTGGACAGCAGGCTGTACTGCTCCATATCATAAAGTACATACTGGCAGTAAAATACCGTGCCCATCGAATAGAAAATGATGATAAAGAATACGATAAAGTTTCCGAGCGTCAAAAGCAGCCAGTATTTATTCGAGAGCAGCGCTTTTGCCGTGACGAGGAAGTTTCCTTTCTCCTTCGTCTCTTTCTTCGCCTCTTTCTCTGTCTCTTCCGCAGGCGTCTCCTCCGTCACGCGCTCTTTTGTGTTAAATACGCAAAACAGCGTAACCAAAACCATAAGCGAGCAGTAGATGAGCATTGTAATCGTAAACGCGCGCTGTGTATAGAGCGTTTTCGTGCTGCTGGTAAATTTTGCGAGCAGCGTCACGAACGTGGAATTGATAAAAACGTTGCCCAGTGTCTGAAAAATCTGCTGAACGTTTCCGAGCAAACCGCGCTCATACGGGTTTGCGGTCACAAGCGTCACCATGGAATAAAACGGAACCAGCATACCGGTAAGACACACCGCGTTTACAATGTTATACATCAGAAACACATAGACATACTGTGCCATTTCCGGCAGATTTGTCGGCACCCAGAACAGCAGTATCGTCGTGACCGCAAACGGTATGCACATGCGCAGCAGCCACACGCGCCCTTTTCCCATTTTTGATTTCGTCCTGTCCACCAGACGCCCCATAATCAGGTCCGATATCCCGTCAAAGACCTTCGATGCCGCAAAAATCGTCGCGATAATTCCCGCGTCCAATCCGATTGCGGAAGTAAAATAAATTGTCAAAAATGAACCTATGATCCCGTTGATCATGTTAAACGCGAAACCGCCGGAACTGTAGGCGATGCGCTCGCCCCATCCCAGAGAACCGTTCGGATCGCTGTGTTTTGTTGCTAATCCTGCCATGCTTTTCCTCCTCTTTCCTTCTTATTGCTGATATCATGTTCCCTGCAGTACTGGTTTTTGTGTACTGCACTTTGATATGGCTATCATAGCATACGGTTCCGGTTGTTTATGCCGTTATTTTGTTGTTTTTGTCCTTTCTATGAACTCAATGGGTTTCAACGCTTCCCGGTACTGTCTCGGCGTCATGTTTTTATATTTTTTAAACACTCTGCCGAAATAACTCTGCGAGGGAAAATTCACATACGCTGCGATCGCCGGTATCTCCTCCTCCGAATAAAGCAGCAGATTTGCCGCCCGGTCCACGCGCACCTCCGTGATATAGTCCCGCAGGCATATCCCGGTATCTTTCCGAAATACCTTTGATAAATATGTTGTGCTGATTCCGAATGTCTCCGCCATATCGTCCAGATAGATTTTTTCACGGTAGTGCTTATTCACATAATCCTTGCAGCGATTCGTATAATTAGAGGTTCTCTTTTTGCCTTTCAACTCAC
Organism: Lachnospiraceae bacterium; assembly: GCA_021770345.1. Taxonomy (GTDB): domain Bacteria; phylum Bacillota; class Clostridia; order Lachnospirales; family Lachnospiraceae; genus Roseburia. The sequence continues at coordinate 126,820 of JAETRD010000004.1, forward strand.
GCACATGGCCGGTCAGCTCCGTGACAGCCCTGTTTCTGTACTGCAGAATCTCTGATATATCGCGCGCGCCGTCGCATTTTTGTATGTAAAAGTCGCTGATCCGGTATGCCGCGGCAGGCGGCAGCCCGCCCTCAATCGCAGCCCTTGTACAGAGCGTGATACTCGCGACGGATACGTTTTTCCAGTGATTTTTCTCTGTCACGGAGAGTTTTCCCAGCTCCCTGTCCATAAGCTCCGAGAGGCGCAGCGCATCCTCCACTCTTCCGTCCCTGACAGAGTCCAGCAGCTTCCGCTCCTCCAGGTAGGTGTGATGATACATGTCCTCCTGTCTGATCCGGACGATGGCCTGCTCCTGTTTCACCTGTTCCTGCGAGATTGCCTGCAACCCGTTTTCCGCAATCAGCGTCTCGTCGTCATAGGTAACCCCCGTGACGATTTCGGCAATTAATTCTACAAGACTCATAATCTCCGCCTGCGTGAACTGTTTTAATTTCTTCTCATAGACACGTTCAGTCCCGTAGGCGTGATAAAAGGCGTGCTGTCCGGTGATATCCTGCTTTTCCGACAACATCGGCCCCGTCAGATAAGCGGCGTCTTCCCGCAAAATGCAGGCGAAATACGCCCCGAACGCATCCCTGTAAATATACGGGACCGCCTGCTGCGCGGCCGAACGCATCAGATGCTCGCGCAGCTTTTCGCTCACGAACAGCGGATTGTATTCACAGTTCTCCTGAAATGACTCCAGTGTCCCATTGTTCTCACAAAAGATGCCCGTTCCGAGCAGAATCGTCAATCTGCGAAACGCATATTCATAATCTATCATAGCCGCCTGCCTCTTCTACACTCCGAATTGATTACATGGGTTTTAGATTTTTATTGAGTCTGTCCACCATCCACGCAATCCGCTTTTCCCGTCCGGCATCTGTCTTCGCGTCAAGATATGCCCGTGTATACGTTTTCTTTACGGATGGGGACATGGCCTGGAAATTTGTATAGGCAGGTTCGTACCCTTCCAAAATTGCGGACAGGCCGGCAATCTGTTCCTCTGTAATGACTGCCAGCGGGTTTGGAGCGTCCCACTGGCCGTTCTTTTTGGCCTCATCTATTTTCTTCCTGCCAAAATCAGTCATAAGCCCTCGTTCTTCCAGGCTTTTCACCAATGCCTTATTCTTTTCCGACCATTTGCTGTTCTCTCTGCGCAGAGAAAAATACTTCTTATACGTCTTATCATCAATCTTTTCCATCTGTCCGTCAATCCAGCCAAAGCAGAGCGCTTCTTCCAGCGCTTCTCCCGCTTTTATCGTTTTGGGCCCACCGGCCTTGCCGAACAAAAGCCAAATACCTTCATCTGACAGACAATGCTCCCCGAGCCACCCGCGAAACGCCTGCCTGTCGGCAAATTTCAATAATTCGTTCATGATAAGTTCCTCCTTATGGTTTGTCTCCGGCAAAAGTTGATTTATCGTCGGCTCTATTATAGATTATCTTCCCCGGAAAACTCCCTGTCCATCTGTAATCCCATATTGATTTTATAAATCAAATATACCGGAATACGCCAATAATTGTCAATCAACAGAACCGGACGGCAGGGTTTGCATAAGCGCAAAAAATGTTCCGGCTTACCGGCACGGAAAAAGTCGTACCACGCTTCCGGCGTACTCGTCTCAAAAACTCCGAAACGCTCAATAATCTGTTTCGCCCACAGCAAAGCTCCGGTGGAGCCCGCAGTAATCAGGTTGTTATCCGCTACTGACGGCTGATCGATATAAAAGCTCTGTTGTTTCACTCACAACAATACCCTCAGTGGACAAGGGGACATACGGGTACCCCTTGTTCACTGAGGGTATCATCCATTAAGCAGTCGGGCATGATTGTCAGACCGCCCATGGTATGGACCGGCTCCTTCGTGAAGCCGACTGTTTTGAGCGATACACGCTGCGCGTCCTTTTTGAAAAACCGACCGGAATGAAGCTAAATTGAAAGGCGGCTGCCGGATGAAAGTAGACAGGCTTGTCAGTATTATTTTGATACTTCTCGACAAAAAGCGGATAGGTGCACAGGAATTAGCGGATATGTTTGAGGTTTCACCCGGCACAATCTACCGCGATATAGACGCGATCAATATGGCCGGTATTCCTGTCCGCTCCACGCCGGGAGTAGGTGGCTTTGAAATCATGCAGGAATACAAGATGGATAAAAAATTTTTTCGGCTGATGACCTTTCTGCTCTTTTGTTGGGTCTTTCCAGTCTTTCAGGCATGATACGGGGCGATGAACTAATACATGCTCTTGCGAAAGTCAGGAGTTTTATCCCTGCCGACAGAGCGAAAGAGCAGTCATTGATACTTGCAGGGGTATTGCCGCAAAAGAAATGATTTTCGATTATCCCGCATGTCAAACCTGCAGATGAAAGAGGATATTTTTGTGCCACGGGATTATCAAAAACCTCAGTTGGATTTTGATGATATCTGGACAGCTATGCAAACAAGAACTCAAATCCGTATTCATAAATCTGTCATGGACAGAGTACTTGATTTTTGCTCTTATGAAGATTTTTCGTCAGACGGGGCGAACATTATATGGTTAATTTCCCTTTCATAGAAAATGAATACTATTACGGTATTCTTTTAAGTTTTGGAGATCGATGCGAGTGTTTGGAGCCGTTCCATATCCGCGCAGAAATAAAACGCAGAATACATGATATCGCCTCGATATACGAAGATTGTATCTCGTGATTTTACTTTCCGGCAACTTTCCAATCAGAGTATTATTATAGGTGACGCGGCTTAAGATTCGGCCGTCCTCCCGAACTTTATAATGGATACATCCATCTCGGCCTCCAAAAGCTCCTGGAGAATGTCCTTAAAACTGTCCCTGAGCAGGGCGTATACATCTGTAACGCTGTTAATGTTGTTTTCTGAAATAAAATGAGGGAGCATTACTGCTCCCTACGAGTTTAAAATCTTCCACTACCTGGCAGGAACTCTCCAAAGATAGTTTCCTATCTGCTTTTATTATATGCAATCATATAACAAATATGTTTTCATTTGTTTCTATGCCTCCCTATTCGCTTCTGTTATGCAATCTGCTCGTTTACAAACGGAAGCTCATATAGTGTATCCGGGTCAATATCCAAACAATTCGTATTATCTCGATTCCCCCCGATATCCCATGCCAATGTATCATTCATCACAGTACAGGCCTCTTTAAAAACAGTGATATCTTTCAATGGACGAAATACCTCTTTCTCAATCATTTGAGTCATATCATAACATACGATTTTACCATCTTCAAAGTATACATATACCGAATAATTTTCCATTGGTATTACCTGCACAACCTTCGGAAACATAACGTTCACCTCACTTTTAAACTAACGGATTGATTCGATTCATTGGTTTTCCATCCTTTGATAATTCCCAATTCTGCATCAGTTCATCCTGATGTAACACACACCATGCCAAAATCAATTTGAGTTGCCGTGATGGCATATATAGTTGACTATATATACTTGATAATATAAATTTACCACAATTATCACCCAAAAAAACCCACAAACACAATGTTTGTGGGTTTGCCATGCAATAAAATATACATTTCCTATCTCAAGAGAAAATTCTACAGAATTATCTCTTGGAGAACTGCGGTGCGCGGCGTGCAGCCTTCAAACCGTACTTCTTACGCTCTTTCATACGCGGATCACGCGTTAAGTACCCTGCGCTCTTAAGCGCCGGTCTGTACTCGGTATCCACATTCAGCAGCGCGCGTGCGATGCCGTGACGGATCGCTCCTGCCTGTCCGGTGTAACCGCCGCCGCGGACATTCACCAGAACATCAAACTTGTCAACGGTCTCCGTCAGAACCAGCGGCTGACGAACGATAACCTTCAATGTCTCCAGGCCAAGATACTCGTCGATATCTCTTTTATTGATTGTAACCTTACCTGTACCCGGTACTAAATATACTCTGGCAACAGATGATTTTCTTCTTCCTGTTCCGTAATATTTTGTATTAGCCAATGTCGTTTACCTCCTGGATTAAAATGTGAAAGCTTCCGGTTTCTGAGCTGCATGTTTGTGATCCGGTCCCGCATATACGAACAGCTTTGTGTACATCTGGCGTCCCAGCGGTCCCTTCGGAAGCATTCCCTTCACCGCGTGCTCAATCACTCTCTCCGGATGCTTTGCCAACATTTCTTTCAATGTGGTCTCTTTCATACCGCCTACATAATCGGAGTGGTTGTAGTAGATCTTCTGGTCTAACTTCTTTCCGGTCACCTTAATCTTCTCCGCATTCACAACGATCACATAATCGCCGGTATCGATGTGCGGCGTAAAGATCGCTTTGTTCTTTCCGCGCAATACTTTGGCAACTTCGGATGCCAGGCGTCCTAATGTCATCCCTTCCGCATCAACTACATACCATTTTCTATCAATGGTAGCCGGGCTAGCCATAAAAGTTTTCATTGATTTTCCTCCTGAAATAAAAATGTCACTGTACGCAGCAGCCATGTGAATGTCCGGACACATTGCCGACGCGCATCTTCATTGTTTATAGTTAAAATACCGCTCCGGGGCTTTGGAGCCGCATTTATGCACTATCACAGACTTAGACATTATATTACACGAGGCCCGGCGTGTCAAGGGTTATTTCGGCCTGAATTCTGTTAATCGGACAGCTGCAGGCTGAACGGACACCTACACAATGCCAAAAACCGTAAGCCATACGCCGATAATCAGTGCCGCAAGCACCGTCATTCCGATTCCGTAGACCGCCATATCCTTCGGGGTGAACGTCTTTGCCGAATACGGGATTACGTTTACCGGGCTCGATGAGATGACAATCAGCGACAGGGCCGATGAGAAAATACAGGGGGCGACGAGTCCCCACGCGGAGAGATCATTGGCGGTGGCAACCGATATCATAATCGGCACCAGCACAACACCGGAAACCGTATTGCTTGAAAATAGTATTTTGAGAACCGATACCGCAATTACGATATAGACATCCCGGATGAATACCCCCTGCTCGAGCATCCCCGGAATAAAAAACAATCTCGCAAGCGTCTCCGCAAAGCCCGTGGAATAGAGGACGTCTCCCATCAGTACGCCCGCGGAAATCAGAAAAATGGATTCCCAGCTGATATTCCTGATCGCGCTCTTCCACTCGATCACCTCAATCCCCGGCAAAAACAGGCTGATTGCCGCCATAATCGCCACCTGATGGCTGCCGATTCCGACTTTCTCACCGAAAACCCAGCCCAGGATTGCCAGCAAAAATATTGCCGTCAGTTTCTTCTCCCGCGGACCGAAATCAGGCGTTTTTGCATTCAACGGCAGCTGTTCCCTGCACCTAAGCGGCAGGGATAGTAAAAACCAGCCCGCCAGAATCAATGTGATACAGATCGGCACTCCGATCGCCATCCACCTTCCGAATCCGATCTCAATGCCGCACAGGCTGTCGAGATAATTAATCGCGATCAGATTTGCGCCGGTGGCAATCGGGGTTGCCACTCCGCCGAATGCACATCCCCAGGCAACGCCGAGCATGAGCGCCTTTCCGATGGCCGCTTCATCCGCTCTCCCTTTCGCCTTTTCCCAGACAGAGACAGTAATCGGAAATACGATGGCCGCTGCCGCCACCTCAGTCACCCACATGGCTAAAACGGCTCCCGTAACCATGATGCCGAGTACCGCCGCCCGGGGACTTCGCCCGAAAACTCGAAACACGAGTCCGGAAATCAACGTTCCTAAATTGGTATTCTGAAAGGCAAAGGACAAAAGCAATACGCCGAGGAAAAACGCGAAAATCGAATTGCCGAAGCTGCCCTTTACCGCGTCTGAAAATGTCAGGATTCCCGTGAACGGGATCAGCGCGATTAACGTCAGGGATGTCACCGCAATCGGAACCGTCTCCAGGATCCAGTTTATAATTGAGAACAGAAGCAGTGCCGCCGCCAGTACCGGCCCCTGTTCCCCTTCCTCCACACAGCGCGTGACCAGACAGGAACAGGCAAAAACCAGCGCAAGCGAACCGTAAAATATCGGCGTCTTACTGATATGCGGCTTCATTTCCGCACACGCTTCAATTCGTTTAATGTATGGCCGATACCGCGCTCAATCGGTAACCGCTCAATGCTGGATGCGGCCACAAAACCGACGGCGCAGGTTTCGGAGAGAACGCGCTGCACATCCTCCGGACTCACAATCGGCCCGCCGTGGCACAGGGGAATGATATCCGGCTTTTTCCGCTTTGCCGCCGACAAAATTGCTTCTGTTTTCTCAATTGCAAGATCAAGCGGCGCTGCGGTCTTCACCCCGACGTCACCGCCTGCAGTCAATCCCACATGAGATACGATGATATCGATTCCCGCCTCCGCGAGAAACTCTGCTTCCCCGGGATTATAACAGTATGCCAGCGTCACAAATCCCATTTCTGCGGCCATGCATAGCCGTTCCACCTCTGTTTCAAATCCAAGCCCGACCTGTTCTAACTCCTCGCGGATCGGACCGGACAGCTTCCCGACCGTGGGGAAATTGATGACACAGCGATATCCAATCTCCCACAATTCCCGGAAAAACCGTTCCATATCCCTGGTGGGATCGACGCCGTAAATTCCCGCAACAACCGGTGTCGATTTCACCATGGGTAAAATCTGATTCTTCCCCATATCATACACGATCTGATTTGCATCCCCGATCGGCAGATTTCCCGCAATCGATGCAATCCCGTTCATGCGGTAGCGCCCCGAATTATATACGACAATCAAATCCGCGCCGTTTTTTTCCTCCACTCTCGCAACCAGTCCCGCGCCTGCCGCCGTTGCGATAATCGGAAGCCCCTCTTCTATTTTCTTCTGCAATGCAGATAAAATCTGTTTTTTACGCTCCATTTCCGTCTCTCCTTTTTCCATCCATCAATTCCAGTAAGGTCTCCACGCAGGCATCGGCAAATGCCTTATCATTGTGGTGACAATCCAATATCGTGACCGGGAAGCGTCCCCGGCATTTTGCTTTCAGTTCTTCCATAAAGGCAGCATCCGCCTCCGGGTCATAGAAAACCTGCCCCTCCCGGTTCACCATAGAAAAGCCTCTCTTTGCCGCCAATACCGCGACGTTTCCCCGGTTATCGCCCAGTCGCTCCGCAAAAATGTCGGCCGCCTTTTGCATCTCCTCACAATTTGCTCTCAATTTGACGGAGGACGGGCTGTGTCGGTACAGCACACGCTTTTTCTGTTCCTCCGTGATCGTTTCCTCACTGCCGAGATTAATCATTTCCAATGCCCCCGGTGTGACGACATACGGAATACCCATCCGTGCGGCTGTTTTAAGCCGCTGTTCCCCAACGGCATAAATACCGCCTCCGACCTCATCTGCGATCTCACTGGTCGTAAGGTCTAAGACACCCTGAAATCGTCCCTCCGCGATCATCTTTTCCATGATTCTGCCGCCCGAGACTCCTCTGGCGTGAAATACCAGCACCTCGTATCCAAGCCCTTCCAGCCGTTCCACACACGCATCCACGCAGGGCGTGGTAACGCCAAACCCGGTGACTGCAATCGTCTCCTTTTCGTCCTTCCGAAGCAGCGCCGTCTCCGTCATCGCCTTTATGATGCCGGCCGCGCTGCGCAGCGCATGGCGTGTCAGAAAGTTCAGATTCTGAATATCAACCACCGGATTTAAGAGCAAAATATCCTCTCCCTGCACATAGGGGAGCGTGTTGCCGGACGCCATGGTCGATACAATCACCTTCGGCACTCCGATCGGAAGCACATGCATCGCCTCCGACGCCAGCGTCGTCCCGCCGGAGCCGCCCACGGACAGCACGGCCGCCAGCCGGCCGCTCTCATATAATTCCCGCACAACCCGGCACAGACCGGCCGCCATATATCCGGACGCCTCCGCGCGGGTCTTTGCGGACTTAATCTTGTCCACATTTTCTCCCAGCACCGCCCTCTGCGTGATATCCACATCTCCCGGACTTTCTTTCCGGATTCCGACATCGATCAGAATTACTTTCAAGCCTGTTTTTAAAATTTCATCGCGAAGAAATCTCGCTTCCTTTGCTTTTGTATCCATGGTCGCAATCAGACATACCGCGCCGTCCATGCCGAATCCCTCCTTATGCTTATGCTTTTACCTGTGCGCCTGCTTTTTTATAATTTCTGTAGTTTAAGAACACCATCACAACGGTCAGCGCAAGGCCCGCAAAGTCAAGCGCATAGAATGGAAGCAGGCAGCACAGCGCCGCTGCGCCCCCGATGACGCGCTCTGCCACCGTCGTCTTCTGAAAGAGAAAGCCTTCCACCGCCACGATAAACGCGAACATAAATACAATGACCATTACCACGGCCCAGATGACCTCATACCACGGTCCCTGCAGCAGCAATGCCGGCCTGTACAGGAACAGGAACGGGAGAACAAAGCCGCCGATCGCAAGGCGCATGGCAACAAAACAGGTTTTCATAAATTTTCCGCCCGCAAGTCCCGATGCGACCAGACAGCCGATGGCAACCGGCGGTGTGAGCGCCGAAAGCTCCGCAAAATAGAATACGAAAAAGTGCGCGACAATCAGCGGAACCCCAAATGTGGTAAGCGCCGGCGCCCCCAGCAGCGCCGCAAGAATATAGGCGGAGCCGCTCGGCATGCCCATGCCGAAAATCAGGCAGGTAATCGCCACTAAAATTGCCAGCAAAAACAGATTGTCCCCCGCAACAGACAGTGCAAACTGTGAGATTTTCGAGGGCAGTCCGGTCGAGGTGAGAATCTCCACGACACATCCCATTGCCGCCATACACACCGCTATGCCCGCCACTGTTTTTGCCCCCGACTCCAGGCCGCCCAGCACTTTTTTTGCAAACGATTTGAAAGCCTCTGCCTTGCCCGAGATGGTTTTATCCAAAAGCTCGAAGATAAGCCCCAGCGCCGCCAAGGTGACAATCGCGATAAACAGTGCCTTCTGCGGGGAATAGCTTCTGATCATAAGTACCACCAACACGATAATCGGTACGATAAACATCAGTAATTTCCCGAACGCTTTGTGAAATTGCGGAAGCACTTCCCCCTTAATCTTCTCATCGCCGAGCTTTAACGCCTTGATATACACGCTGAGCGCAATGCCGAGATAATACAGCAATGCAGGCGCGATACCGACTGCCACGATGTAAATATAGGGAATCCCCGTCCACGACGCGATAATAAACGCCGCCGCATTCATAACCGGAGGAAGAATCGCGCCGCCGGTAGACGCCGCCGCTTCACAGGCTCCCGCAAACTCCGGCGGATAACCCCTTTTCTTCATAAGCGGGATGGATACCGCTCCGGTCAGCGTGATATTGGCCGCGACGCTTCCCGTGATGGAACCGATCAGTCCGCTGGAGATAACGGCCACCTGCGCGCCGCCGGATCGAATCTTCGTCGACGCGATCATGGCGACGTCCATAATCGTACTGATAGCACCGAACGCCTCCATCAGCCCTCCGAAAATCGTAAACAGCACGATGGTATTTGCCGATACCGACGCAAGCATTCCATACACTCCGGTAAAGTTTGTTGTCACATAGGTGATCAGCCTCGGAAAGCTCAGACCCGAATGATAAAAAATCCCCGGCATATAAGGTCCAAAATAGCCGTACGCCAACGCTATGACGGAAATAGCCGGAATAACCCACCCCCATGTCCGCTTCGTCGCAATCAAAATGACAAGCAGAAATACGGCCCCGGAAAACACCTTGTCAAAAGGTTGGCGTCCGATCGCCATCTGAAAGCGTGTGGTATTGAAATGAATATATGCGGCCGCCCCGATGCTTGCAATCAGAAACATAATCAAAAATGCACTGCGCACCCTGTCTTTTGTCGTCGTCAGTTTGATTGCCTGCAAAAATATAAGAACAAGCGCGCATGCAATATGCAGATTAATATGCTGCTCCGCCGAAAATATGGTAAAATTTGCGGCAAGTAACTGATAACAGCTCATCGCAATTGCAACAACAGCGGTCAGCCTGTCAATCGCCTGCTCTGTTCTGCTTTTTTCCGGCATCTCAATAGTAGCCTCAGACATAAATTTTACCCTCCATTCTGTTTTGTTTTATTCTCCGTATACCGTGTAGCCGTCGCCCCAGATTCCCGCTTCCTTTAACGCCTTTGCCGCTCCCGGGTGGAAGGGGATATCCTCTGTGCAGGCGTTCATCACCACCTCCTCAAACTTGTCAAAATAAGTGGAAATCTCCTTTAATTCCGCCGCATGTTCCAACGCGCATTTTGTGTAGACATAGACGTCGTCCTCACTTACATCCGCACTGAAAATTACGACGCCGCTGTTTGCAGCGGCCAGATAGGTCTCGCCCTCCGGGATCGTCGCACATTCCGCATTTGTGAGGGAACTGCAGCTGACGCCGCCGTTCATCTCCGCGACTTTATCCGCCGCCTCCTGACTCATATTTAAGACCCGGATGGGGTTCGTCGCCTCTGTCTCGATAATTCCACTGATCGGGCTTCCGTTGGCATAAGAGCCGACAAACGCATCGATTCTGCCGTCCTTTAACGCTGTATACCCCTCATTCCATGTAAAATAATCGATGTTGACTTTACCTGTGAGACCGTATGCCTCCAGTACCAGATTCAACACTGCGGTGGAGCTGCTCGCCGCCGGCGGGAATCCGATGTGCTTTCCCTCTAAATCCTCATACGACTGAATATCGGAGTTCTCAAGGACGACAACCGGAAGCGCCCAGGTTACAAACCCAAACCCCTGCAGCATATCCTCCGCCGGGATTGCCTCTGCAAAAGGCTCCACCCCGTTCTTTGCATTTACAAGATCGATCGTCCCCGCATAGCCGGCCTGCAAATCACCCGTCCCGATTAGGCTGATAATTTCCGCCCCGCCGGATGTAGTGACGGTAGATGTTCTCAGATCTGTGTTGGAATTTGCCACGGATGACAGCGCTTCCAGTACGACATTATCCGTTCCCCCGACGGAACCCGTACCGAAACTTAAAATCGTTCCCGAATCGCCCGCGCCTGTCCCGCCGACGCTCGCTTCCGTGTTTGTCTCCTTATTTCCCGCGTCCGTCTTCCCGTTTTCTGTGTTTGGTTCCCCGCATGCCGCCAGCCCCAGAACCATACCCAACGTCAAAATCGCTGCAATCGCTTTTTTCATACCTTTTCCTCCTAATTATGCATTTTGTATATTTTTGCCATTTTTTCCAATGGCATCTCCATAATTGTGCATAAAAAATATAACATACTATTTCATATAGGTCAATACTATTTTGCAAAATAGTATACCATTATTTTGCAATTGTATTTAATGTAAAATTCTGGTATACTGTACTACAATCATATATCGTTATTTCAAGCAAGGAGTTTTTTATGGTAGAGAATAAGGTCCGAAGCGGCCAAGTCTATGATCAGTTAAAAGATTTCATTCTGTCGCAGCAGATAAAGCCCGGCGAGCGTATCCCGGAGGCAAAGCTTGCCACCCAATTGGGGTTAAGCCGTACTCCGATCCGCGAAGCGGTCAAGCAGCTGGCAAATGACGGGATTGTAACCGTATATCCAAACCGTTTTGCGGAAGTCGCAGTACTCCCGGAAAACTGGCTGCAGGAAGTCGGGATTGTCCGCTTGTCCTTAGATATCACGGCTGCGCATCTGGCAATCCTCTACGGCAGCAACTACGATTATTCGATGATGGAGCAATTAAACGAAGAATGTCACGCCGCGACGATATCCGGCGACATTGCCACGCGAATCCGCAAAAACTGTGCGTTTCACCTCGAGCTGAGCCGTATGAGCCGCAATGCGGAGCTCTATGAGATACAAAAGAAACTTTATCTTAAAATAGAATTTGTACAGGCCTGTAATTATTCCAACGTCGAGACCGACGAGGAACAATACCGACAGCATAAAGAAATGATTAAAGCACTTTACGAGCGCAACGAAAAACAGCTGATTTCCGTTCTCACGCTACATATCGAGAAATTTCATAATCTAAAGAGCGATCCGGCCATCAACGAAAATTTACAGGCGCTGTTTGCAGCGGTGCCGAATCTAAAATAGCAGCGGCTGCCGCGATCCGTTGTGTCAAAAAAGGGACGTCGCATTTTTCGCAAATGGTTGCCTGCCGGTAATGAAAATTACAGGCAGGCAACATAAGCGTTAATTTGACGGCCCCGTTCAGACTATCTGTGCTGTTTTCCCAACCATTCCCAAATAGAAACCGGCATCCCCCCGCAGAGTACGTTCCTGCCGTCAAAGTCTGTCACGCACTCGTCGTTATACACGTAAACCCATACGCCGTGATTAAATCCCGGCACTCTGCGCCCGTGTTCATCCTCCCGGAAAACACCGTTAAAATACGTCATATGCACATTCTCTGCGCCCGCCTCCGTCAGCCGGTGATAAGTCGCGATGGAAGTACTCACCGGGTCTACGAGTTCATCTCCCTTCGAGTGCACAAACCAGATGGGCAGGTGAAGAATACGTTTCAGCATATCTTCCGTAATATTTTCACTGAAAAACACTTCGCAGACCGGATACGCGGCCGCAAAGAAATCCGGATAGTCAAAAATCATGCGCATTGTCATAAAACCGCCGTTCGAGCAGCCGCCGATTAAAATGCGCTCCCTGTCAATCCCATCCTCATGTTCCGCAACAAACGCGTCGATACACGCCTTTAAGGATTTCACATAAATGCTTCTGTTGGAGTGCCCCAACCGCTCTTTCCCGTCGTCCATCCACACGGTCGGGCACTGGGGCGCCAACACCCATGCGGCGCCGCCCAGCTTCTTTTGAATCTGCGGCGACGAGAGGGCGACAACCTTATTCCCCGTATAGGCAACCGTCGGATCTGTGCCTCCCTCACCCGCTCCGTGAAGCCAGATGACCAGCGGAAGTTTCCCCTCAGCCTCCGGTGTATAATACCCATATCCGAGTGGGAACTCTCCGTCCGTACACTGCCCGTTCGCCCAGCCGGAAAGCTGCGGACAGATATCTTTGTCCCACTCATCATATACAAGACCGCTGATCGGCGGAGCCTCATTAATCGTCTTAAGCTGAGTGATGCGATACTGACAGTCCACATAATCCGCGCTCATCATCTTCCCCTCGATACGCCGCCCGAGCGAATCCTCCCCAAACTCCAGAGCCACATAACTCCCCGGATTTTTATAATTGCCCTCGGTATCGCAGGTATATGCCCTTTTTATTTCGCGGTAACCCTGCGACGGATAGGGGACGGCATCCGGCTGCCAGAAATGATCCGGCACAATCGTTTCCCCTGTCTTTTGATCCACCCGCTTTAAAAATACATGAAACGTATCCGCGCCGACCGCCTCGCTGCAAGTCTCCGCGGGAAGCGGCAGAATCAGTTTTGTAATGTAAGGTCCGTAATCTGTAATTGTTGTAACTGTTTTATATTTGTTCATCTTCTCAATTCCTTTCCCTGAAATTCAGTTCATCCTTTTCTCCGCAGCCGGATGCCGCCGATTTGCTTTGACGTTTCGCCGGTATCCGGTTATACTTGTCTTAGGATTCTTTTTGTAAACGAAGGAGAGTTTATGTCTGTTCATACGAAAAAACCTGCGTCCCTGCGGCAATACATAACCGTTTTCTTTTTTCTGCTGATGCTGCTTCTCGGCGGTCTCGTGCTGTATAACAATTATCGCTCCGTACATATTCTCGAAAAAAATGTTCACGCCAATACCAAAGCTTCCCTGACCCTCTACCAGAAGGCGCTCGACCGCTCCCTCACCTCCGCCGAGACCTATCTGTACACTACCGCGGTTGGCAGCACTCCCATGTCAAATCTGCGCTATTATAATTTTAACACCACAAAGTGGTTTCAGGCAAAATATCAATTTAAAAATGATCTCGACTACGCACTCCACAACTATACGGTCGACGGCTTTTTCTGCTATCTCCCGTCAAAGGACTGCTACATTCCCTCCACAACCCAGACTGACGACCGCCCCCTCTTTATCCGCAGCATGCTCGCAGACGGCATTGCGGATGAAACCCTGAACTGCTCCGAGTGGACGCGTTTCTCCTATAAAGACACGTTTTACTTTTTTCGGGTACTCCATCTGAATGACACATATATCGGCTGCTGGGTGAGCACGAATACCCTGCTTTCCTCCATCGCCGATTACAGCGACAGCTCTTATCCCTTTTATTTTTCCACGCCCGAAGGAGCGCTCCTCACCAATCGGTTTTCCGTACAACTGCCACCCGGCGATTCCGTTCCCTTTTCTCTGGAAACCATCGACTCCGAGCAGATGTTTGTCGTGTCAAACGCCTTAAAGAGTGCTCCCTTTTACCTGACAATGCTGGTTCCGGCGTCCGAGATTTACAGCAATACACACCTCCTCTCCTCCGTCATCGTCGTGCTCGCGCTCGGCCTTATCTTCATCTGGTTTTTGCTTCTCGTCGCGGTCAGAATCGGGATTCTGCACCCGTTAGAGCAGCTGGCGTGCGCCATCCGGCGGATGCGGGAGGGTAATCTGTCCGTGCGGGTTGAAACCGACCGCCTTCCGGAAGAATTTCAGACGGTGTTCGGCGCCTTTAACGATATGGTCTCCGAAATCTCCGACCTGAAAATCGACATCTACGAGCGCAAACTCCAGAAAAAAACACTCGAATCACAATACCTTAAACAGCAGATTACACCGCACTTTATGATTAACTGCTTAAATACCGCCTGCCAGCTGACCGAGCTGAACGAACTGACGCTTGCGGAGAATATGCTCAAAAGCTTAAGTACCCATCTGCGCTATACGCTCTCCTCGGGCCAGACGGTTCCCCTGCGCGAGGAACTCTCTCTTGTGGAAAATTATATCGCAATGTCAAATATCCGCTACCCCGGATGCATCCGCTATTTTCCCGACTGCGGCAGCGAACTCGACTCCGCGACCGTCGTGCCGCTTCTTCTCCTGAACTTTGTAGAAAATTCCATTAAATACGAGGTTGCAATGGGAGAAATTCTCGATATTCATATTGAGGTCCGCGCAAAAGCAGTTCCACAATCCGATTCCTCCGCTGTCCACATCTGCATCTGGGATTCCGGAAACGGATTTTCCGACGAGATTCTTCCCGTCATACGAAATTATTCCGCAAAGCTGCCGGAGGAAACGTTTCATATCGGAATCCACAACGTATGGTTCCGCATGAATCATATTTTTCCGGACTGTGATTTTTCATTTTCCAACCGTCCAAATGCCGGCGCACAGATTGATATCCGTTTTCCCTATCGTCCGTTTCTCCCGCAGAACAGCACTATGGAGGCAGCTCTATGAACCTTTTGATTATTGACGACGAATATTACACGGTAGAAAACCTGCGGCAGAAAATTGCATCCCGCAGAATGTTTTCCGATATCTTCTGCGCTTACAATATCACACAGGCGCAGAAGCTGCTCGATGAACAGGAAATCGCCGTGATGCTCTGCGACATCGAGATGCCCGGCGGCAGCGGCCTCGAACTCTTAGACCTGCTGCGCCAGAAAAAACTGGACACTGTCTGCATCTTTCTGACCGCCTACGCCAAATTTGATTACATTTCCAAAGCAATGAAGCTCTCGAGCAGCGACTATCTCCTAAAGCCGGTAGAAAACGAGGAGCTTTTTTCCGCTCTGGAAAAGGCCGTCGGCCAGTATGACAGACAGCGGAAAAATCTTCTTGACACGCTGTATGCGGACTATTGGAAGGAAAGCGAGCTGTCTCTCATGGAACAGTTCTGGCTGGACCTCGTAAACCGTTCCATCCCTCCGCAGCAGGAACAGATTCAAAACGAACTGAAACGCCGCAAGCTCTCTCCCTCCTTTGCCGGCGTCTCCTGCTACCTTCTGCTGGTCCAATGCTGTCCGGACAAACTGCAGTACCTGGACCACAGTCTGCTGGATTTTACAATTAAAAATGTCCTGCGGGAATATTTCTATTCCCCCGCGGAGCTTCCGGTCGCCGTGCGCATATCGGAATATGTCTATCTGCTGGCTCTGCCCGCCGCCGGACGCACGCGCGGCCAGCTGCTTGCCCGCTGTCAGGATGCTTTCCGCCAGACCGCAGGGTTTGTGTGCTATTTCCCGTTTCCCTTTAACTTTTTTGTCTGCAGCCGCGCCTGCACGATGGCTTCCTTCCACGACAGTTTTTCCCCGATGCAGCAGGAATTGTATGAAAACGTTGCGCTGACTAACCATGTATTTGACATGGCGTCTTCCCCGCGGGACACCGCCGCATCCATGCCGGAGCTGCCGCTTTCCCGCTGGCGCGACCTTCTGCTGTCCCGTCAGAAAGAATCCCTTCAGGCGGACATCGATCTGTGGCTTTCCGGGCAGCTGCACTCCGGAAGCGCAAACCGCAGCATTCTGGAATGTTTTTACTACAGCTTTTTATCCTTTCTTCTAAACCAGCTCGGAAGCGGGCAGAGCGAATTATCCGCACGCCTGAAAGAATACCTTCCCACCCAGAAGGCCGAAACCGCGTTCCTCTCGCTGGAAGCCCTGAAAAATGCCGTGTCGGAGATGCTCGAACTCTTCTTCGCGCTCTTCCCGTCGCCCTCCGGCAAAGCAAACGCCGTAACCGTTGTGAAAGACTATATTGCATCCCACCTCGACGAGGAGATGACCAGGGAATCTCTGGCGGCGCTGGTATACTTAAATCCGGATTACCTCTCCCATATGTTTAAAAAGGAGACCGGCTCCTCATTGACGAGCTATATTATTGATGCCCGAATCGCGGAGGCGAAATGTCTGCTCTCCCAGGGAAGCTTAAGCATCCGCGACATTGCCATCGCCTGCGGCTTTCAGAATGTGTCCTACTTCTCAAAGCAATTCAAAAAGGCAACCGGCATGACGCCCCGGAAATGGGGCCGCTGACCTTCATCCTTTGACGCCGCCCAAGGTAATGCCCTTGACAAAGTTCTTCTGAATAAACGGGTAGATCACCATAATCGGCAGAATACCGATGGCCGCCATCGCCATGCGCACCGTGCTCGACGGAATCTTTGCGAGTCCCTCCCCCGCCTGCGACAGGCCGCTTGTATTCTGCGTCAGCGCCTGTATACTCTGCATCAGACGGTTCAGAAGATTCTGGATGCTAAACAGATCCGTCCTCTTTACCAGATAAATATAGCCGTTATTCCAGTCGTTCCAGTAAGCAATCGCCGCAAACATCGCCACCGTCGCGATAATCGGCTTTGACAGCGGGATTGCGATTTTCCACATAATCTTAAATTCGTCGGCCCCGTCGATGTACGCCGCCTCCATAATTTCTCCCGGCACACCCGTCACAAAATAACTTTTCATCAAAAGCACGTTAAACGCATTCATCAGAAGTCCCGGCACCAGAAGTCCCCAGAAGGTATCCTTAATATGGAATACATTCGTGTAGTTGATATAAGTAGGAACCAGTCCCCCGTTAAAGAGCATCGTAAAAAACACCAGAAACGTCAGCACGCCTCTCCCCGGCAGTTCCTTTTTTGAGAGCCCGTAGGCCAGACACATCGTAATCAAAAGGCTGAGCACCGTCCCAAGCACCGTGAGAACGATCGATATCCCATACGCGCGCAGAATCGTCGCGCTGTTAGAGGCAAAGATCCACTCATATGCATACACACTCCATTTCTCCGGGAAAAAGGAGTACCCATTCTTTACCAGCGCATCGTTGTCCGTCAGCGAAGAAATAAACATCAGCAGAATCGGTACGACCGCAAGCAGCGTCAGAACCACCATCACAAGGTGCCCGAAAAAATTATAAATTTTGTCCTCCCTCGTCTTCATCCTTCTCCTCCTATATCAATGCGCTGTCCCTGTCGATCTTACGGACAATCAGATTCGCTCCGAGTACCAATATAAAGCCGATAAACGACTGGTAAACGCCCGCCGCCGCCGACATCGAGATATTCCCCATCTGCAGCAGTCCCCGGTACACATAGGTATCAATCGTATTTGTCGTCGCGTACAGCGCCCCTTGGTTCATAGGTACCTGATAGAACAGTCCGAAATCCGAATAGAAAATCCTTCCGATTGCCATCAGCGTCAGCATAATCACCGTGGGCTTTAACAGCGGGAGCGTGATATACTGAATCTGCTGCCAGCGGGTCGCACCGTCTATTTTGGCAGACTCATAAAAAGATTTGTCAAAACCCATCAGCGTCGCCAGATAGATGATGCAGTTATACCCAACCGAGCGCCACGCGCTCACAAAAATCAAAATAAACGGCCAGTACTTCGCCTCGGAATACCAACCGACCGCCTCTTTCCCCAACAGCGGCAAAATCGTGTTATTGATAAATCCGTTCTCCACGCTGAAAAACGCAAATACCAGATATCCGATGATAACGGTGGATATCAGATTCGGGAGCAGGATCGCACTCTGATACAGTTTTTTGATCTTTCCGTCCAGCTCGCTTAAGATAATCGCGACCGCAATCGCCAAAACCGTATTGACGACAATAAACGCCAGGTTGTATGCGATGGTATTTCTCGTAATCACCCATGCGTCATCCGTTGTAAAAAGATATTCAAAATTTTTAAAGCCGACCCAGTCGCTGCCGTAAATCCCCTTTCCCGCATTATATTTTTTAAACGCAATCATCAGTCCCGGCAGGGGCATATAATTATTGATAAACAGATAGATAAGCCCCGGCAGCATCAACGCGTAAATCGGCAGAAACCGCTTAAAGCGTTTCCATGTCATTTTCTTTTTCGGCGCCGCAGCCAACGTCTTTGCCATATCAAACGTTCTCCTTTCCTGTCTCAAAGATTCACTCTTTTGCAAAAAGTGCCGCCAAACGGCGGCACATCTGCTTTCCTCATCTACTTATTTGCTGCCCATTCATCCAGCTGTGTCTGTTTTTCGTCGATAATTTTCTGAAGGCCCGCATCCATCATCTTCTGATTCATCTCCTCGATTCCGGTCGCCGGGTCCACAAAGCCGAACTCCAGACTCTGCTCATACTCATTGTACACGTTCTGAACCGCCGTCACCTCGTTCGCAACATTGCTCGGGTCAAACGTAAAACCGCTCGCCGCAGACACCTTCGCCGTCTCGTTAAAGGTACGCATATCATCCCAGAGCGTCGGACTGTTTCCCTGCCAGATATGTGTGATAAACTGGTTCGGCATCATCCAGCCCATCGAATGGTTATAGCCGGAATTAGACGCGTCCACACCGTCCGGATAAGTCGCAAGACCGTCCTCCCCGATCACATAGTGCGTGCCCTCAATGCCCCATGCCAGAAGATTCTGAAGATCGGGATTTGTGTAAAGCTCATTTAAGTACCGCATCGCCGCACCGGCGTCCGTTGTCGTCAGCGGAATCGCCCACGGCATACCCGCCACGGATGTGGACGACACAAAATTCTCTTTTGTCTGGAAAATTGTCATATCCTGTCCACAGAGGCTGCTCTCCTGCGCCTTGATTCCCGGTTTCCCGGCAGTCGTATAGCTCATAAGGCTCCCCGCCTTTACGAGTTCACCCACCGCCGTGGTGTCGGTCGCCGCATCCTTGCTGATGTAGCCCATCTGATTGAAATTGTACATCCTCTCACAGTAATTATAGTAAGTTTCGCTTGTGAAAAGATTCTCTACCTTCAGCTCTTTTCCGTAATCCAGCAATACGCCAAAGGCGCTGCCACCCAGCGGATCATAATCCGAAAACTGCTGTAAGGAAATGAGCACCGGCCGGTAGACTTCTTTATCCGGATACTGCGCATGAAGCTGTGCATAGATCTCATCCAGCTCATCTTCCGTGATACGAATAATCTCCGCATCCTTATCGACTTCATAGCCGATTCCGTCCAGATACTGCGTCGCGACGGCAGCGCAGCCGTAACCGGCCGCAAAATCACGGTTATTTGGAAGTCCATAGAGCGTTCCGTCAATCCGGCATGCCTCCACATTCTTCTCGCCGACCGCTTCCACGATACCCGCGCCGTAGGTCGAGAGCAGATCGTTTTCCTCCAGATCCAGAAGATACCCCTGCATTACCGCATTAGAATAAGAAAAACCCACCGTAGACAAAATATCAATCTGTTCCCCTCCGGACAGCGCTAACGTCATATTCTGGTTATAGGAACCAAAATCGGAAATCTGCAGCTCCACCTCGATTCCCAGAGACGCCCTCGTAATTTCATTCATCGCATCCTGTATCTGCTGCGTATCCGCCGGTGCTCCCGTCCAGGTCGGAAACGACATCACAAGATGCGTCACCTCTCCGGACGCCGCCGCATTGCCGGCGTCTCCTGCCCCTGCTTCCGTTCCGCCGTCAGTGTTTTTATCGCCGCCTCCCCCGCATGCCGTCATCGAAAATGCCATCAGCGATGCCGTCAGTATCGCTATCACTTTTCTCTTCATCCTTTTTCCCTCTCTTTTCGTTTCTTATCAAGTCGCCGGCCCTTAATATATGACTTATTATACCGGGTTTGCCCTCCCCTCAAAACAACAATCCGGAGATAAACTAACACGATTCTGCTTTTTTATTTTCTGAAAAATAAAAAGCGGTGCAGACAGTGAAAGTATTCACATGCCTGCACCTTTTAACGCTTTGCGTCTTTTCCGTCAGCAATCTATTTCGTCATCATATTCAATTCCCGTCATCGTAAGTCCGCATGCCGGGGCCGTCGGCCCCGCTGCATCCCGGTCCGCCGCCGCAAGAATCTCTGGCATCTGTTCCGGCTTTCTCATGCCGCCGCCCACCTGAATCAGAGTCCCGGCAATAATCCGCACCATGTTATACAAAAATCCGTTTCCGGTCACGCGGATGGTAATGAGATCCCCGTCGCGCTCCACCGTGCAGGCGTAGATCGTCCGCACCGTCGTCTTCACCTGCGCACCGACCGCACAGAAGCTCTTAAAATCATGCTCGCCCTCCAGATACGCCGCCGCCTGCCGCATCCGCTCCACATCCAGCCTGTGATGATAGAAATAAGTGTCAAAACGCCTTGCCGGCATGCGGAACGTGCGGTTTAAAATCCGGTATTCATAGGTCTTGCGGCTGTTTTGATAGCGCGGATGCCAGTCCGCAGGCACCTCACACGATCCCTGCACCACGATATCCGCCGGCAATCGCTGATTTAAGGCAAACGCAATCTTATCCGCGGGCATTTTCGTCTGTGTGTCAAAGACGGCCACGTTCCCGAGCGAATGTACCCCGGAATCCGTGCGGCTCGCACCCGCCACCGTCACTGGCTCTTTAAGCAGCGCCGTAAGCTCCCTGTTTAAGACTTCCTCGATCGTAATCCCGTTCGGCTGCACCTGCCAGCCCCTGTAATTCGTGCCGTCGTAGGCCACAACCATCTTCACGCGCATACCGTCTCTCCTTTACATCGGCCAGGGCAAAAACCACCGGCAGACCAGCACCACGCCGAGGTAGGCCGTGACCGTCAGATAGGCCAGCCCGTCCCTCTTCTGATAGCGCAGCGGCTTCATCTTTGTGCGGCCGCTCCCGCCGTGATAGCAGCGGGCTTCCATCGCCATCGCCAGATCGTCCGCCCTGCGGAATGCCGACACAAAAAGCGGGACCAAAAGCGGGATCATATTTTTTACCTTTGCAATCAGGTTTCCCGTCTCGAAATCCGCGCCTCTTGCCATCTGCGCTTTCATAATCTTATCCGTCTCCTCGATCAGAATCGGGATAAACCGGAGCGCGATCGACATCATCATCGCGATCGCATGCACCGGCACGCCGATTTTTGACAGCGGCGCAAGCGCCTTTTCCAGACCGTCCGTCAGCTGATTCGGCGTTGTCGTCAGCGTCATCACCGAGGTCCCGAGAATCAGGTAGGTCAGGCGGACCGCCATCACAATCGCATTCTTTAGCCCCTCCGCCGTAATCTTTAGTTTCCAGAACGATACCAGCTCCTCCCCGGGCGTCAGAAACAGGTTGAACACGGCGGTGATCAGCATCAGTATCATAATCGTCCGAAGCCCCTTCACCATAAACCGGAACGGAACCTTCGAGAGACGGATCACCGCAAACAGAAATACCGTCGCCGCGAGAAGAGCCACGATTCCCCGGAAGCAGAACAGCGATATGATGTAAAGCATTGTGCCAAATAATTTGACACGCGGGTCCAATTTATGAATGACAGAGTCTGCCGGATAATATTGGCCCAGAGTGATATCTCTTAACATAAGTCCTCCCTAGCTATTCTCTGTGTATGTCCCTGCGTGCGGAAGAGACACCGGTCAGCGCCTCCATCAGGCAGGCCCGCGCCTCCTCGACCGTCGTCGCCTCCGCGTCGACTTTCAGTCCGGCAGCCGCAAGCTCATGCATCAGATATGTCACCTGCGGAGCGGCCAGCCCGATTTTCTCCAGCTCCCTGTAATGGCGGAACACTTCCCGCGGCACGCCGTCATACAGTACCTGCCCCTGGTTCATCACAACAATGCGGTCCACATATTTCGCCACATCCTCCATACTGTGCGACACCAGAATCACCGTCATCCCCCGCTCCCTGTGCATGCGGGCAATCAGGTCCAAAATCTCGTCGCGCCCGGCCGGGTCGAGTCCTGCCGTCGGCTCGTCGAGAATCAAGACCTCCGGCTTCATCGCCAGCACACCGGCGATCGCCACACGGCGTTTCTGTCCGCCCGACAGGTCAAACGGCGACTGGTAATAAAGCTCCTCGGGAAGACCCACACTGCGCAGCGCCTCAAACGCCCGAAGCCCTGCCTCTTCCTTTGTCAACCCTTGATTTTGGGGTCCAAAGCAGACATCGTCAAAAATCGTCGTCTCAAACAGCTGATGCTCCGGGTACTGGAAGACCAGCCCCACACGGTTGCGCAGTTCCCGCAGTTCAAAGTCCTCATCGTAGATATCCAGCCCATGGAAATAAATGGCCCCCGAAGTCGCACGCATCAACCCGTTCAAATGCTGAATCAATGTGGACTTCCCGGAACCGGTATGTCCGATTATCCCGATAAACTGCCCGTCTTTTATCTCGAGATTGATATCACGGAGCGCCTGAATCTGGTAGGCCGTGTCCGGGCTGTATATATAGTTTACTTTATCTAATATAATTGACATTTTACCGCGCCCCTTCTACGAAATCTGCGCCGCACGCAGCACCGCCTCCACGAGCTCCTGTCTGGTCAGCACGCCGATCGGTATATTAATTCCGGACTGGCGCAGCAGATCCGCGAGGATTGTGACCTGCGGCACGTCCAGCCGGTATTCCTTGAGTTTTCCCACCTGCGAAAAAATCTGCCGGGGCGTCCCCTGCATCACCACTTTTCCGCTGTCCATGACGAACACTTTATCCGCGTCCACAACCTCTTCCATATAGTGCGTGATCAAGATAATCGTCACGCCCTTTTCGCGGTTCAGCTCATGCGCCGTGCGGATGACATCGGCCCGGCCATTCGGGTCTAACATCGCCGTCGGCTCGTCCAAAACAATGCATTTCGGCTGCATCGCGACAACACCCGCGATCGCCACGCGCTGTTTCTGCCCGCCCGACAGCTTATTCGGCGAGTGATGGCGGTATTTTGTCATCCCGACCGCCGCGAGGCTCTCCTCCACGCGCCGCCAGATTTCTTCCGTTGGGACGCCGATGTTCTCCGGTCCAAACCCCACATCCTCCTCGACCACGCTCGCGATAATCTGGTTGTCGGGATTCTGAAACACCATGCCCGCTGCCTGGCGCACCGGAAATATATTTTCCTCGGCCGAAGTGTCCATGCCGTCCACATAGAGCGTCCCCTCACTCGGGGTGAGCAGCGCGTTGATGTGCTTTGCCAGCGTGGATTTTCCGGAGCCGTTGTGCCCGAGAATCGCGATAAAATCCCCCTGCTTCACGTCCAGATCGACATGGTCTAAGGCCGTGGAGATCGATTCCACATTCCCCTCCTCGTCACGCCTGATATATTCGTGTACCAATTGTCTTGCCCTGATAATACTCATACAGATAACCGTGCCCCTTCCCCAGGCGTCCATACCTTTCTTTTTATTCTTCCCATTTTAAGCGGTGCAGCTCTCCCGCAAGCTTCATATCGGCAAACCCGTTCTGACGCAGCGCCTCGTAGAGCACAATCGCCGCACAGTTCGAAAGATTCAGCGAACGCGTCTCCCCGAGCATCGGAATGCGGATACAGGCATCGGGATTCTCCTTTAAAATTTCTTCCGGAATACCTGCACTCTCCCTGCCGAACACAAGATAGCAGTCCGGCTCATAGGCGGCATCCGAATAAACCTTCCGCCCCTTTGTCGTGGCATAGTAAAGCTTCGCCTCCGGATTTTTGTCGCAAAACGCCTGCCAGTTTACATAGGTCGTCACGTCCAGATCGTTCCAGTAATCCATCCCGGCCCGGCGGATCGATTTCTCGTTCAGCCGGAAGCCGAGAGGCTCGATCAAATGCAGCCTTGTCCCGGTCGCCACGCAGGTTCTGCCGATATTTCCCGTATTCGCCGGAATCTCCGGCTCATATAATACAATGTTTAGGTTTGCCATACTCACTCTTTATTCTTCGCTCTGAAATCATTGATAAACGCCTCGATGCGGTCTAACGCCCGCTTTAAGTCCTCCATGGAATACGCGTAGGAGATGCGCACAAACCCCTCACCGCAGGCGCCGAACGCCGTCCCCGGCACGACCGCCACCTTCTGCGCCTGCAGCAGCGCATTCGCAAACTCGTCGGATGTCATGCCGAACTCCTGAATGCAGGGGAACACATAAAACGCACCGAACGGCTCAAAGCAGGAAAGCCCCATCTCTCGGAAACGGTGCAGCACATAGCGGCGGCGGCCGTCATACTCCTCCCGCATCCGCCGCACATCCTCGTCCCCGTTGCGCATCGCATCCACGGCCGCATACTGGCTTGTCGTCGGCGCACACATAATCGCATACTGGTGGATTTTTAACATCTGCTCAATGATTGCCGCAGGGCCGCAAACATATCCGAGCCGCCATCCCGTCATCGCATATGCCTTCGAGAACCCGTTAATTA
Organism: Lachnospiraceae bacterium; assembly: GCA_021770345.1. GTDB lineage: Bacteria > Bacillota > Clostridia > Lachnospirales > Lachnospiraceae > Roseburia. The sequence goes on from JAETRD010000004.1 coordinate 151,758, forward strand.
AAATCGTGCGCTCCTTCATCCCCGGGAGCGATGCAATGCTCACATGGTTTTCAAGATAAGTGAGCTCCGCATAAATCTCGTCGCTGATGACATACAGGTCATGGCGGATCACAACCTCGGCGATTTTCTCGAGATCTTCCCGCTCCATCACCGCCCCGGTCGGATTATTCGGAAACGGCAACACCAAAAGCTTGGTCCGCGGTGTAATCGCCGCCTCTAACTGCTCCGCGGTCAGGCGGAATTCGTGCTCCGCCTGAAGCTCGATAATGACCGGCACGCCGTTTGCGAGCACCGCACACGGCAGGTAAGAAACATAGCTCGGCTGCGGGATCAGCACTTCGTCCCCCGGGTCAAGCATCGCGCGCATCGCGATATCGATCGCCTCGCTGCCGCCCACGGTCACGATCATCTCTTTTGCATAGTCATATGTCATGCCGAATCTGCGGTCAAGATAGTTTGCGATCTCTGTTTTCAGTTCCTTTAACCCCGCATTTGAAGTATAAAAAGTCCTCCCCTTTTCAAGGGAATATATCGCCTCGTCACGGATGTGCCATGGCGTATCGAAATCCGGCTCGCCCACGCCCAGCGAGATCGCATCCTGCATCTCGCTGACAATGTCAAAAAACTTGCGGATTCCGGACGGCTCGATCGTGACGATTGTCTTTGATAATGGGTCTCTCATGGCAGCATCTGTATCCTTTCGTCTTTTGCTCTCTCTGCGATTACGGTTCCGTGGTCTTTGTATTTCTTGAGAATAAAATTGGTCTTCGTGCTGAGCACCGAGTCAATCGTGGACAATTTCTCGGAGACAAACTGTGCCACCTCGCGCAGCGTTTTCCCCTCGATCGTCACCATAAAATCAAATCCGCCGGAAATCAGATATACGGAATCCACCTCCGGGTAATTCCAGATGCGCTCGGCGAGTTTTTCAAATCCCATATCGCGCTGCGGCGTCACCCGCACCTCGATCATCGCCGTCACCTTCTCCATGCCGACTTTGTCCCAGTCTATAATCGTGTGATAACCGCAGATGATATGCTCCGCCTCCATCTGCGCAAGCTCATTTACGACAACCGCTTCGTCCACGCCCAGCATAATGGCGAGATCTTTTAAGTCAACCCGGCTGTTCTTCTCGATAAATGTCAAAATTTTCTCTCTCATAACCGATTCCTTTCTGCAATGCACTGTATAATTCGTCCGTCTTCGGCGGCTCGAGGAATCTCCGTTCCTCACCGTTTCTGAGTACCCGGTCATTCCCGTCCGCAGCCTTTCCGATCACCGCGGCCGGTATCCCCACCTGCTCTAACGCACGGGCAAGCGCATTTCCGTCCGCGGCGGCCATCAGCATACAGCCGCTTGAGATCAGCTGGTAGGGATTGATTCCGAAAAACTCACAGACTTCCACGGTTTCCTGCCGAATCGGAATTTTTTTCAGATCGATTTCAAGTCCGACGCCGGATGCCTCTGCCATCTCCCAGAGGGCTCCGAAAATACCGCCCTCCGTCACATCGTGCATCGCACTGACGCCAGACTGCACGGCGACTGCGGCCTCCGGGACAACCGAGAGAAACGCGTCGAGCCTTTTTGCCTTTTCCACAAAAGGAACGGAAAACCGTGTGAGCAGCTCCTTCTCCTTCTCCTTCGCCAGAATCGAGGTGCCCTCAATTCCGATCCACTTCGTGACAAGGATATCCATACCCGGCCTCGCCCCCGCCGTAGAGATCAGACGGCCATCTTTGACCTTTCCCACACCGCAGACGGAAATCAGCGGCTGGTTTACCACGGACGTCACCTCGGTATGTCCGCCCATGATCTGGACATTTACCGCCCGGCAGGCTTCCTCCACCTGCGTCATCATATGCCTGAGTTCCGGCTCCTCCACTGACTCCGGCAAAAGCACGGTAAGGAGTACGCCCACCGGCTCCGCCCCGGCGCTCGCGAGGTCGTTCGCGGTAATCTGGATAGCCAGCGTTCCGATATCCTGCGCCGTTCCGGTGATCGGGTCCGTCGAGAGCACCAGTGTCTCGTCGTCTGCAAGTTTTACCGCCGCGCAGTCCTCGCCCACACCGGCTCCTAAGACCACCTCCGGCCGCTTCGTATGTATCTGTCTGAAGACGGCGCGTTTCAGCACATTCTCCGGCACTTTTCCTATCTTCATCTTTTTTCCTCATTCCTGCGCGGCTTTTTATGGCTCAGCTATGCTGAGACTATTGCATGTCAAGTTTGTGGATGCCGCGCATACACAAACCTGGGAGTGAAAGATTTGAAAAATCTTTCACTCTTACCTCCCGCCCCGTTCCACGGGTAATCAACCGCGCTTATGTACATTTACAGTTTAAGGCCGCCCATATTCGGGCAGCCTTAAACCTCACCTGTTCTCTCTGTCAAATACGCCGGATCGCACCGCCGCCGTCACTGCGCCGGCTGCCCTTCCGGCTGCACCGGCTGTTCCGCCGGTTGCTCGACCGCCGCCGATTCCGCGGCAGCGGCAGCGGCTGCCGCCGCCGCTGCCTGCTCCTCCGGGCTTAACGCCGCTGCCGGATTCATAATCGCGGACGCGTTCGCCGCGTACGGGGAAACCGCCGCGTAAACCGTTCCCTCATCGCCGGAAGCAATCGCCGCCCCCACAATCGCGGAAACGTTCGGATCCTCGGAAGCCGTTCCCACCCTGACAATCTTCGGGGACGCTTTGTAAGTGCTCTTATTGAATATCTCGCGGCTCTCGACCGCTCCGTCAACCGTCACTACCTTCCAGAGCTGTGCGACATAACCGGTATGCTTCCCCTGCGCCACGGAAAGATATCCCACCGGGTCTCCCGTCGCCACAAACTGAATGCCCGGGTCCTGCGTCGACACCACTTCGCTCTCAAAGCTGATCGCACGGTTGGCCGGTCTCGTCTCATGACCGAAAATATTGAAATAAATATTCTTCCCTTCGGTATAACTCTCAATATAAATCGGAAGCTCCTGATTGTTCACAAATTTTAAATCCTTATAATCTCCGGCGATCGCGGCGTCCATCGAAGGCTTTACATAAGTGACGATCATCGAGTGATTCGAGCGCTCCGTCACCTCAAGCTCCGCTAAGATCACCGCATTGTAAAGCGTTGTCGATACCTGACATACGCCGCCGCCGTATGAGTCAACGACCTGTCCGTTCTCATAGGAACCGGCCAGCTCATACCCGTTGCTCTGATCGAGCGGACCGATTGTCGCGTTCACGGAAAATTCCTCACCCGGATACAGCAGCGTCCCGTTAATCATGCCTGCCGCATTCGCGATATTGTGACAGCGGTTGTTGTTGGAACTGCTGTAGTTGGTGTTGTAGCTTCCCAGCAAATCCGTAATCTGTGAGAGCTCCTCCTCACTGCCTCTCGGCTCCACGATCTCTGCCACCAGTTCAATCTCCGCCGCACTGCCGTCCCACGCATCCCTGATATAAGACTCGATTACAGCCGCGGAATCTCCCGTATTGACCGCAATCCCCTGCGCGCCTTTCACAATCCGGAACGCCCCGTTTTCACGGACAAGCCCGTTATCTACCGCTTCCTGATTCAGCTCGCCCGCATTGTCGCCAAGCAGGGATTCCACCGCCGCGCGATCCGCGTCAAACTCCAGCGCAAGCGTCTTGCCGCCGCGCTCCAAATCCTTTTTATCTTTAAAGCGCTTGATCAAATTCCCGCTCCGTCCGACGTCAACGGCCTGCTGCACGACCGTCTCATCCGCCGCATGGATTCCGAGCTCCGATGCTTTTACGGAAATGCTCCGCTCCCCCGCAGACAATGTGATCTGCGATTCGCCTATCTGCGCAATATATGCATCAAGCGCACTCTCGGCCTCCTCATAGGTCATCCCGCCCACATCGACATTTCCGATGTAAACCCCCTGCGCGATCGTATCCGCCTCCTCTGCACGCAGTGCATAAGTCCCTGCAAATACAATGCCGCCTATCAGTGCCGCCCCAAATAATGACAAAATCTTTTTTCTCTTTTTCATAGCCTTCCCTCTGTCCTAAAAAAACTTGCACTTGTGGAATTATTTTAACAGCGGCCCCATTCTTTTTCAAGATAAATAACCACGAATATATTTGACTCCCCCCGGGATTTTTAGTATATTTTTACATGAGCAGCGCTGTCCGCGGGGCCTACAGCAGCGCGACAAGCACCGTTGTCAGAACCATCGTCACAATAATTACCATGACAATCACTGCCAGCGCTGTCTGATTTTTCTTTTTTCCAAAGTTATACATAGGTACCTCCATACGCACACGATTCTGTGTATTTTTGTCTGTGCGTCGATGCACAGACCTGAAATCAAAGTTTTTTATCCGGAAAGGACGGTATACTTCCCATGGCGATAGGTATTGTAATTTTCTTTATATTTCTGATTGCTTATTTTCGAAAAAGAAACACCAGAGCCCAGAGTGAAATCGAAGCAAAATTCTGGGAACGCGAAACAGAAGCAAACCATGTGCGCCGACAGGACATCAGCGGACTCCCCTATATTAGCATACCTTTAGAGAATTTTCCATTAAATAAGTGTGAAAATCCTGAAATAAAAGAATGTGAATCCCTGCTAAAAGAGCTTTCCGCAAAAAAAATTTTAAACCTCGGCGGTCAGACCAACACCGATTTAAAATTGCAGTACGGCACGGCCAATCTTCAGATCTTATCGGAATGTGACGAGAATTTCGTCGCACTCTGCCGCGTTTTAGTCAGGTACGCGGAAGGCCTTCTTTCCTGTGACTGCCCAGACGAAGCGCGGACCGTCCTCGAATTCGGCATCTCCTGCGGTTCCGATATCAGCAAAAATTACCTGCTCTTAGCGGACATCTACCTTGCGCAGAATGACGCCTGTGCATACGAAGACCTGCTGTCGCAGGCCAGGCTTTTGGATTCTCCGCTGAGCGCCGCGATCCTGACACGGCTGAAAGAAAAAGCGCCGGCGTAAAAGGGACAGTCGCATTTACTTTTCCAGTCGCCCGTACGCCGCGATCCATCGGTCCACGGTCCTTGACGCCTCGCTCCTGCTCATCTGCTCAAAATTGTCCGGCAATGCGATTCCCCGGGCAGCCGCGTATGCGCGCAGGTATTCCTTCTGCCGCGCGGACGCCGGTGTCTGTCTCTTTGCCCTGTAGATGAGCGGACGCGGCTCAAACTTCTCCGGAGCCTCTTTTCCGTAAACCGACTTCATACACTCGAAGATCTGCCCGGTTTCTCTGGCATCTCCGAGCGCCCGGTGCGCATCCACGCGCGAAATCCCAAAATAGCTGCACAGACTTCCCAGATCCTTTTTCTGCTCCTCGGGCAGAAAAGCGCGCGCAAGTTTGAGCGTGTCTACCGCGCTCCGCTCGAAGGAAAACCGGTGATTGACCGCCCACTGTTTCAAAAAGCTGTAATCAAAGATAATATTCTGCCCCACCAGTACATCCTCCCCCAAAAAGGCAAAAAACTCCTCCATCGCCTCCTCGGGATTTCTTCCGCGCTCCGCCATCTCGGCTGTGATGCCGGTCAGCGCGCTGATTCTCTCCGGAATCTTCCGTCCGGTATTGAGCAGTGCCGCATAACAGCCCGTCTCGCACCCGTGCCGCATCCGGACTGCTCCGACCTCCAGAATCGCCTCCGTCTTTGCCGCGAGTCCCGTCATCTCCAAATCAATCACCACATAATCCTCTATCACCTTATGTTCACCCCCTCCGCAATATAACAATAATCCGCCTGACGATTTACCGGGTCCCTCCGCTCATAGTCAAACAGTACATACACCGGCTCCCGCTCCCGCCCGGGCAATTCGGAAACGCGCAGGGTCTCCCTGTCCGGGAAGCGGTAGAAAAACCGCTCCACATGTGACATTTTTCCGTTTTTGCAATACTTTCGAGTCAGTTCCCTCCACTCCGACGCATCCGCCGCCCACGCCGGCCGGCTCTTCATATTCTCGCGGCAGTACAGATCGAAAATCAGGCTTTCGCGCAGCACCGGCAGCAATTCCTTCTTCTGCGCTTCGGCAAATTCCAGCAGAATTTCGGAGCGCCGGATACGGGAATGGCTCATAGAAAAGTATCCCCGCCGCTCATAAAAACTTCCGAGGCTCTGATATAGCGCAAAGGGACTTTCATAACAGGTTTCAAACAATTTCATTGTCGTCTCAAACTGCCCGCTGTTATAGTATACCTCCACCATTTCCTCCGTCTGTCCGAGCGCGAGAAGCTCCCCGTACCCAAGCCAGTTCGTCCGAAGCACCTCATAGGGCGGCTGCGTCCGGTACACCAGACCGTATTCCGCCGCATGCGCATACATATAAGAGCCTTTCAGTACTTTCAGAAATCCCAGCTGCAGCTGGTCGGGCCGAAGCGCATACACCTCGTCAAACGATCTCGCAAAAGAGACATAATCCTCATACGGCAGTCCGGCAATCAGATCCAGGTGTACATGCACCCGATGCCACTGCCGGATTTTGCGAACGTTCTCTTTGAGGCGGGAAAGATCCGTCCGCCTGTGAATTTCACGGATGGTGGCCGGGTTTGTCGACTGTACTCCGATTTCCAGCTGAATCAGCCCGGGCCTCATCCCGCAAATCAACGCAAGCTCCGCCGGCGAAAGCAGATCCGCCGATATCTCAAAATGAAAGTTTGTGACTCCGTTGTCATGCTCTTTCATATACTGCCAGATCTCCATCGCGTGTTCATGTTTGCAGTTAAATGTCCTGTCCACAAACTTCACCTGCGGCACGCGTTTTTCGAGAAAAAATGCCAGTTCTTTCTTAACAAGCGCAATATCCCGGAAACGCAGCCGCCTTTCAACCGAAGACAGACAGTAGCTGCAGCAAAACGGACAGCCCCGGCTCGATTCGTAATAGATAATCCGGTTCTCAAAATCAGACATATCCTCATAGCAAAACGGAATCGCACTCATGTCGACGGGCTCCCGCTCTCCCGTGGCGCAAATCCGCTCCCCATCCGGCATCTCACGCGCCCCCTGCTCTCCTGCCACCCGCACACCGGCCCCTTCCCGGAATACAATGCCTCTGATATCCTGCAGGCTCTCCGGCCCCGCTTTGGCTCCTGCCGATACACCGGCTGCCCCTTTCATTCCTGCAGATGCGCCGGGCGCAATTTCGGCATAGAATGCAGCAAGCTCCAGAAATGTCTGCTCGCCCTCCCCGCGCATCACTCCCGTCACCGCAGGGTGCTCCCGCAAAAACCGCTCCGACTCATAAGATACCTCCGGACCTCCGACCCAGACCGGGACACCGGGACACAGTTTGTGGTATTCCTCTATGACCTCCGTGACACATGAAATATTCCAGATGTAGCAGGAGACACAGAGCAGATCCGGTTCTGCTTTATAGACCCCGGCCAGAATCTCCTCCGGCCGGTTGTTAATCGTATATTCGGCAATCTCAATCTCCACGGGAAGCGCAGGGTTCCTGTTTGCCCCGGCATATGCCCGCAGGCTGTATACCGCCAGATTGGAATGAATATATTTTGCATTGACTGCCAACAATAAAATTTTCATCGTGCTTTCTACCTCTGTTTCGCCTGAATAGCCGCAAAGGCACCGGAAGGGGCGCTGTTCCCTCTCCGGTGCCTTTCGGATACCTTGCATCCTATATAATATACTGCACAATCACATCAATCCCGGCAATCCACAACAGAATCGCCCCGCCGACATATGCTTTCGTCTTGTGCTCAAACCCAAAATGATACCCCGTGTACATCCCGAAAATCACAAATGCGATCGTGATACAAACCCCAATCACCAGCATCCGCGCCACATTCGTGCCGAGAAACCCAAACGCAAGTCCTGCAAAAAGAGAATATACACTCGTAGCGATCGCCATCCGCAGAAAACGCCCGATGTCAAACGTATCTTCTCTGTGCTCCCAGATCCGTTCGTTCCTGACGGCTTTTACCACAAGCCGGGTTCCAAGCCCAAAGAAAATGACCGCCGCAATCACCAGACCGACAAAATTTTCGTCATGCGCCGTCTCGTTGTGGTAGAGAAGAATCGACAGATAATGCCCCAGAGCCAGCGCCGCAATCTGCCACACAGCCATCAGCCCGCAGATGATTGTCAATTGCTTTTTATCAATCCGCGCCACCAATGAGCCCTGGCATTCCATTGTGGCAAATACATCCAGGGAAATCCCTGCGAGAATCAATACGTTCTCAATTCCGTTCATTTTTATCCTCCATATCAACCACAACCGGCCGGTATCATGTCTGTCGACATTATACCATATCCCCTACGGTTTTCCCAGCGAAAATATCGCTTAATCGGCTTTGACTGCCGCCGTCTTATACACAAACCGCACACTGCCGTCCACGCCGTCCGCCAGATCCGTATAAGTCTGATAGTCGGTTCCCGCGTCGAGCACGGCCTGTATGCGCTCCACAAGCGGTTCGATATCCCCGTTGTACGCATTCAGGATCTTTTCGATTCCCTCCTCATTAAACGCTACAATCCCGTCCGCCAGCTGATGCGCGCCATCGGAAAGCTGTCCTACACCGTCCGCGATATCACCGGCACCGTCGGAGAGTTTCTTTACGCCGTCATTGAGCGCCGCATTGTTGCCCACGAGCGTCTTGCTTCCGTCGGAAAGCTGATTGACACCGGATATCAGGGACGGCATCGCATTATGCAGACTCTGCGTTCCCTCTGCCAGCGCTTTCATTCCGCTCACAAGGCTGTACCCGCTGTCTGTCTGCGCCTCAATACTTCCCGCAATCGTCTTTTTCGTCTGCTCCGCCGCAGATACCGCCGCGGTCCCCGCCGCGTTTTTCGCGCCCTCAAAGGCCGCCGTCTGCGCCGCCTCGGCTGCTCCGCTGACCGCCGCAGTCCCTGCAGCCGCCTTCGCTCCGGTCACCGCCGCCATTCCTGCAGCCGCCTTCGCTCCGGTCACCGCTGCCATTCCTGCAGCTTCCTTCGCTCCGCCGACCGCCGCAGTCCCTGCAGCCGCCTTCGCTCCGGTCACCGCCGCCATTCCTGCCGCCGCCTTCGCTCCGCTGACCGCCGCATCCTGCGCCGTCGTCTCTGCAACGAGCAGCGACGTGTCCGCAACGGATTTTCCCATTGTCGGCGCCGCTGTGGATGCAATCTGTGCCATCACACCCGCTGACAGCTGTGCAGCCGCATCCGCTGCCTGTGCGGCTGCAAAATCATCCACCGAGATTCCGTTCGCCGCCTGAAAGGCCGCCGCCGCGTCATTGAAATTCGTAATCGTACCGCCGGACTGATCGATTACCGCCTGTAACGCCGCCGCACGGATTCCCTGCGCCATATAGTAGTATGCATCCGTCTGCTTAATCCCCTCCGTGACCGCCGCGACACTCTCCTGACCTGTCAGGCTTGCCGTAACCTGCTCTGCGGCCTGCGCCTCGATTGCCGCATACTGTCCGCCCGCAAATGTGTCGTCCACCGTCTGCTTTGCCTGCGCCCTGATCGCTTCCGCCTGCGCGTCTACCGCCGCACTGGCCTGACTCTGTATCGCCTCCGCCTGCGCATCCACCGCCGCTTCCGCCTGACCCTTAATCGCTTCCGCCTGCGCGTCCACCGCCGCTTCCGCCTGGCCTTTGATTGCCTCCGCCTGCGCGTCTACCGCCGCTTCCGCCTGGCCTTTGATTGCCTCCGCCTGCGCGTCCACCGCCGCTTCCGCCTGGCCCTTGATCGCCTCCGCCTGCGCGTCCACCGCACTCTTTGCGGAATCTTTGATCGTCTGCTCCTGCGCCGCAACGGTATCATTCACCTGCTTCTGCAGATTCTCCTTTTCCTGGTCGGTAAATGCCGCATTCAGCGTATTGTCCAGCAGGGAAACGCCCTCATACAGCGTAGCCGCACTGCTGTTTAACGTATCGACCCCCGTCGAGAGCTCCGGCGTTTTTCCCGAGAGCTGCGCGATACCGTCCGCCAGCTGCGATGCTCCGTCGGTGTATGCAGACACGCCGTCCTTTAACGTCCTGACGCCGTCGGTAAATTCACCCATGCCGTCTTTTAACGTATCGGTTCCCTCTGCCAGCTCCGCGGAACCGTCCGCAAGCTGTGCGGTCGCGTCAGTCAGCGTATCGAGCATCTCATCCACGGAAGACAGTCCGTCCTCCCCCTCCGCGTCAAGGAAACTTGTTGCGTTTGCAACGACAGTCATCGTCATGTCAAGCGAAAAATTCTCCACATCCGCCGTCACTTCAAAGTATTCCGGAATACGGACGTCCCCGTCAAAATCCTCCTCATCCACATCCAGAGAATCCGAAAGCCCCGGCAGCGCATATCCGAATACCACGCTGTTGTTTCCGTCCGCCGCCACTTTCCCGTTTGTGACCTCGATATTGCGGAAGCTCTCGTCTAACACCATCCCGCTGACCGCCATAAACGGCACGCAGATCTCTTCCTTTTTGCCGTCTATCGTCGCCTCCACCTTCTCGTTATTGGTATAGTCAAAGCGTATCGTCACCCTGCCGGACTTTCCTGCAAGTTCCTCCGGCGTCATCTCTTTCCCGTCGAGCAGATAAGTAATCTTCTGTGTGACCGGAAGCTGCTCCGTCGAAGTTCCCTGATAGTAAATATCCTTTCCGTCTGCGGCCCAGGTCAGTTCCCTGCCGTTCTGCGTGTAAGTCTCTTCTCCCTTTACATTCGTGATTCCCGTGAGCGTGGATGCATCCGAAAGCACGGCCTCACCGTCCCTGTTAATCAGATGGTCGGACACGATAATACTCTTCGCCGTGCCCGCGCTGTCGGAAATGACATACACCGTCTCCTCCTTGCCCACTTCCTTCTCGCCGATCTTTACGCCGTCACCCAGCACATCCGAGAGCAGATCACTCTTTTCGGATTCCCCGGCTTTTGCATTGTCTTCCTTCTCTTCCTTTTCCGTACTCTCGCTGCTCTCGACTGAGGTATCGTTCTTTGCCGCATTTACCGTGCGGGCGGATACGCCGGTACCTGCAAGTGCAACGACAAGAACCCCCGCCATAATGCGAATCGTGTATTTATTTTTAAAATGCCTTTTTAACTCCGGTAATTTCATGACTATTCCCTCCTATATTGACTTATTGAACCGAAACATCGTGCTCTGTCGTACCGACCTTCACGGCTTTCCTGTCCCGAAATCCGATGCTGGTTGCGCAGATTACTCTGTCAAACAGCATAAACATGGACGGCAGAATAAAGATAACCACAAACATACTGATAATCGCGCCCCGCGCCATCAGCGAGCACAGAGAACTTATCATATCGATATTGGAATACATTCCGACGCCGAACGTCGCCGCAAAAAAGCTGAGTGCACTGACCATTACGGACTGAATTGAACCCTGCAGCGCACCGGTCACCGCCGTCTGCTTATCTGCTCCCTGATATCTTGCCTTTTTATATTTATTTGTCATGAGAATCGCGTAATCCACCGTCGCCCCCAGCTGAATCGTGCCGATGACGATCGATGCGATAAACGGCAGCGTCGTGTGCGTGTATGCCGGGATTCCCATATTGATAAAAATTGCAAACTCGATCACCGACACCAGAATGACCGGAAGCGACACGGACTTAAACACAAACGCGATAATCAGGAAAATCGCCCCGATGGACACGACGCTGACCGTCTTAAAATCCTCATCCGTAATCTCAATCAGATCCTTTGTACACGGCGCCTCGCCGATTAACATTGCCGAGGAATCATAGTTTTTGATGATCTGATTAATCGCCTCGCACTGCGCGTTGACCTCATCCGACGCCACGGCGTATTCCGAACCGACCAGCATCATCTGATAATCGCCGTTTACCATAATCTCTTTCACGTTATCCGGGATAAAATCTTCCGGGATCCCGGGTCCTACGAGTGAGTCAAAGCCGATGGCCATCTTTACGCCGTCCACGCCGTCAATCTCGTCGAGCATGGCCTTTGCGGCTTTGGAGTCAAGCCCGCTGTCCGCGATAATCATGTGGGTCGCCCCCATCTGAAAATTCTCGTTCAGTTTATCATTTGCCATAATACTGTCGAGGTCCTTCGGCAGCGTGCCCGCCAGATCATAATACACATCCGTGTGCGTATAGCCGTATACCGCCGGCACTAAAATCACCGCAAACGCGACAATAAACGCTCTGTAATGCCTTACGACCCAGCCCGCGATCCCGCCCAGATCCGGGATGATCGCCCTGTGCTTCGTCCGCTCGATCGCTTTATCAAACACAAGAAGCATCGACGGCAGCACGGTCACGCAGCAGATAACGCCGAGCACAACTCCCTTTGCCATCACAACGCCCAGGTCCATGCCGAGCGTAAAGCTCATAAAGCACAGTGCGATAAAGCCCGCAACCGTCGTGATGGAACTGCCCACCACGGAAGTGATGGTATTGGAAATTGCGTGTGCCATCGCCCGCTTTTTATCCCCGGCATAGCGCTCCTGCTGCTCCTCATAGCTGTGCCACAGGAAAATCGAGTAGTCCATCGTGACGCCAAGCTGCAGCACCGCCGCGAGTGCCTGCGTCACATAGGAGATTTCGCCCGCCATAAAATTGCTTCCGAGATTATACACGATTGCCATTCCGATACTTAACAGGAAAAACAGCGGCACGATCGCGGAATCCATCGTCAGGGACAGGACCACCACCGCAAGCACGACCGCGATCAGCACATAAATCGGCGTCTCCCTGTTTGAGAGGTTCTTCGTGTCTGTCACGACCGCCGACATGCCGCTGATATAGCACTGTCCCTGTACGACCTCGCGGATTTCCTCGATGGCATTCATCGTCTCATCCGCCGACATTGACGTGTCGTACAGCACCGCCAGCATCGTGCTGTCCGTCTCCCTGTTATTAAAAAATTCATAGATATCGTCCGGCAGCATTTCCATCGGAACACTGATATCCATAATGGAGTCATACCAGATCGCGTCTTTTACATGGGGAACCTCCGCTATTTTTTCCCGCATCGCGGAAACCCCTTTCGCGTCCATCCCTTCCACAACACAGAACGAAAACGCTCCTGTTCCGAACTCCTCGAGCAAAATATCCTGCCCCTTCATCGTCTCGATTTCTCCCGGCAGATACGTCAGGATATCATAATTGACTCTTGTGTTAAAATATCCGAATGCCGACGGAATCAGCAGCAGTATGCTGATAATCAGAATCGGGATCCGCATTTTTACGACACCTTTTCCAAATTTAATCATCTCTTTCATCTCTTTCTTTTTGTTCTATCCGGTTACAACGTACACTATAAAAAAAGAGACCGGATATGAAAATATCCAGTCCCCTTCCCGTGTAACCGACAGCGATACATTTTTCTCCGGATGAATGAATCCCGGCTACAAATTCATCGTTTTGTAGCACTATACCTCCTGCAGCACATCCTCCATGGAACGCTTGATCATGTAATTGTAAATCTCGGCCAGCTCCCGCGGAGAGATTGTCATCCCTCTCTGAATCCATTGGATCGTCACATAGCACATCGACTGTGCGTAATACTCCGCGATCAGTTCCTGTGTCAGCCAGGCATATTTGGGGTGCGCCCCTTTTGCCTTCTTTTTGATAATGCGCAGCATCACGTTCTCCACACACCCCTGCGCAATGCTCTCAAAAGAATTCTGCCCTTCCAGCCTGCTCGCCCGCATATAAAATTCTTTCTCTTTCTCAATATTGGTAAACAGCAGCACCAGTGCCTCATTCATCATGCCGTTTGCGAGAAGCGGCTCAATCGGTTCCATCAGATCCGTGTTGACGATCCATTCAAGCAACTCATACTTATCCTGAAAATGATTGTAAAAGGTCGGTCGGATCACGCCCGCCCTGTCCGTAATCTCTTTGATCGTAATCTTTTCAATCGGTTGTTTTAACGCCAGTTCCCGAAAACTCTCAGCCAGAATCCGATTAGTTGCGCCCTTTGCCTGTTTTGTCATAACTCCCTCATTATTTATGATTTACTCTTCAAATTCAACCGTCACAAAGTACCCCTTCGGTGTTTCTTTCACATCGACGACCGTACCCTCCGAAGACTGAATCCGCTCGCTCACCGCATAGTTGGCGGACATCGCGTACGCCTTCCCCAGCGTGTAATAGTACGAATTCGGCAATTTCCCTTCCACAACGGGCAATACGTCCCCAATTTCCAGAAGACCGGTTCGCTCCATTTTAAATTCTTCTCTCCGCATCCTTTCGCTCCCGTCCGATCATTCTTCCGTCACTTTCCGCTCTTTATTCTTCGTCTTCGTCCTCCACCTCGCGGTACTCCACATCCACCGCCGACGCCTCCCTGCGGAACTCCTCCGCCTCGCGCCGGAATGCCTTTGCGGTCTGCACTGCCCGAAACGCCACCCACAAATCCGATATCCCGTCGTAAATCAAAGCCACACCGATAAACTGCAGCGCCAGCGTCACCAGTCCGAAGGCATTGACGATGCAGAGCACGCCGAACGCGAGGCTGATGACCGCGACAATAATCATCCCCCACCATCTGTCATATCCATTGTTCTTTGTCTCGAGCGCAAGCCGCAAGTCCTGAACCCCGTGCACGCAGAGCATCACGCCGATGACGATCGGCACAAGGCTCACAATGCTCTCCGGCCTGATAAAAATCCAGATTCCGACCAGCAGTACAATCACACCCAGCGGCGCGGCAAACGGATGAAGGCTGCGGTTCATGAAATAGCCGGTCAGCTGTACCGCCCCGATCACGATCAGTCCGACCGCAAGTATCTTGCAGAAAATATCAAGCGTCTGTGCCGGCCAGACCAGCAGCACCACGCCGAGCGCCGCGCACACCAGCGCCGACAGTATTATATTCACTTTCAGTCTCTTTATCGTCTCTCCCATATCAAATCCTCATCTTTCATTTTTTATGATACATCCGAAAACTTTTCTTCGATTTTTCGGTCCGTGTGATAAAAACCGTAAAACAAACATGCCGCACCGATTCCCCCTCCGATGATAAGCGATGTTCCGACGGGAACGCGAAGCAGCCATAACATTACACACAGAACAATCTCCACCACAAACAGACATTTACCGAGGAATATATAAATATCCGGCGCGATCTGCTGCGCATAATCCCAGTGCGCCTGGGATTTCCTCGATGCAGGCGTATTATAACCGTTCTGCGTGCGCATATCCGATACCGGATGCCGCTTTAAAAGCACTCCGACCAGTACCATGACAAACGGAACAATAAGATTCAGAAATAACAGTGCCAGCATTATGTTCTCCTTTCCGGCGTTTGTGAAACGCCTGCCCCCGCCGGGTATCCTGCTCCGAAGGGTGATTTTGATTTTAATTGTTACTATAACACTTTTTCGGGCTCCGTTCAAGCCGCCGCTCCTTGACAGCACACAAAATTTCCATTATCCTGTTACTGTTCACGGCTCAGGGAGCCGCTCACAGCAACATTTCGGGGCGATAAGGAGGTTTCCCATGGGAAAAGAGTTAAAGACAAACGCCATGCGCATCTTAGACAAAAACAAGGTCTCTTACGATATCATCCAATACGAATGCGACACCTTTATCGACGGACTTCACACCGCAGAGCTGACCGGCGCGCCGGTGGAGCAGTCTTTGAAAACGCTGGTCCTGCAGGGAAAAAGCGGGCAGTACTATGTATTTGTCATTCCAATCGCGGAGGAAGTAGATCTGAAAGCCGCCGCAAAGACCGTCGGAGAAAAATCCGTCGAACTGCTCCCCGTAAAAGAAATCACCGCCGTCACCGGCTACGTCCGGGGCGGCTGCACGCCGCTCGGCATGAAAAAGCCGTTTCCCACCGTCATACAGGATGGCGCCGCAGACTATGACACCGTCTACATCAGCGGCGGCCGAATCGGTATGAGTATCTCCTTAAATCCCGCGGATCTGGTGCGCGTGACGCACGCGCGCTGCGCGGACGTGGTGCGGCATACAACGCCCTGACAGGGCGCAGCATCACAGTCCGGCCTGCAGCATATCAGGCCTTACATCCGGGAAATATTTTATTCATTTTTATTTTTCGGTATGCTATAATAAAGGACAGAATACGGAAAGGATATCTTATTATGGATGGAAAAACGACAATAGAAATTACCAACGATAGATTAGAGCAGGCCATCAAAGAATACGCCGCGGAGCGCACAAAGGAAAAACTCTCGGAGGTCTTAAACCTGCTGCGCCCAACGAAGCTCTTTGTGCCGGCGATGCTAAAGGCGCCCGACCAGCCGATTCCCTGCTTCCTGAAGAATAATGACGGACAGCAGTTTCTGGCGGTCTACACCTCCAAAGCACAGATTCCGGAAGAACCGAAGAGCCAGGCACTTCTCTCGATGCCGTTTCCTGCCTGCAACAGCCTGGTGGCAAAACAGGAGGCCAATCTGAGCGGAATGGTCATCAACCCGTTTTCAGACAATCTGATTTTAAAGACCGAACTTGTCAAAAAGCTGCATGAGGCGGACCAGAAGGCTCCGCAGATGAAGCAAATCAAGCTGACCCCGGAGCAGTTTCACGTCTTTGCCAGAAAGCAGGCGGAATTTAACGTGATTCCGCGGCGTCTCTTTGCGGAGGGGGAGTCTTTCGTGCAGTCTCTCTGCGACGAGCGGGAAGGTTTCGTAAATCAGATTTTTGCAGACACTTATAAAGAAGCAAAATTATACCCGTTTTCGGAGAGTGACTACTCGGTCATGGCATTAGATATCGCAGAGGATTTGACGTTAGTCCGCATCGATCTGCCGGAGCAGAAACTTGCCCCGACACTCTGCTGCCGTCTCTATGTCACCTTTAACCCGCTGACAAAAACGGCACGGTACTTCACCATCGAAATCACAAAAGAAAAGGATGTGCGGCTTCTCGGAGAGATTCTCCCGGACGGAAGACATACCGACCACGGAAACGCGCCGGTCGAAAGCGCCGAGCTGCAGCAGATTATTGACCTTGCCAGAGGCGAGGATACCGGATTGACAAGCTGATCTCTGTCCTGCTCTCTATTCCACCGTATTTCGTGTCAGACAACAGATCTCTGACGCCAAAATAAATCAGGACACAGGAGGAGCATATGATTCAGAAGTATCGTTACGGAAACCCATTTGACACAGAAGCCATTATCACGTCCATGGAGACCGCAGAAGGCGATCCTGCCGTGGGCAGCATTTCTCTTTCGGAGGGCTTTACCTTTTCGTACACGATGGCCGATGCGGATATCGTCTACGGTCTCGGGGAAAGCAACCGCGGCATCAACAAGCGCGGATACCGATATGTGAGTCACTGCGCGGACGACCCGAATCACACCGAAGACAAGGTGTCTCTGTACGGCGCACACAATTTTATTATCATCTCGGGCAAAACCCATGTCGGATTCTTTTTCGACTATCCGGGCGACCTTTGCTTTGATATCGGCTACACCAGACAATCCCTGCTCACCGTAAGCTGCGCGGACGCAGACCTCTTTCTCTATGTCATCACCGGTACATCCGCGTACGATGTGACAAAACAGTTCCGCTCCGTGATCGGGCGAAGCTATATTCCGCCGAAATTTGCATTCGGCTTCGGCCAGAGCCGCTGGGGCTATCGGACCGCGGAGGATTTTCGCACCGTCGTGACAAAATACCGAAATGAACACCTTCCGATCGACATGCTCTATATGGACATTGATTACATGGACGCCTACAAGGATTTTACGGTAAATCCGGAAGAATTTCCCGATTTTCCCGCTTTCGTCGCAGAGATGCAGGCGCAGAAAATCCATCTCGTACCGATTATCGACGCAGGCGTAAAAATCGAAGACGGCTACGATATTTACGAGGAAGGAAAGAAAGGCGGCTATTTCTGTAAGCGGGAGGACGGCACAGATTTTGCCGCCGCAGTATGGCCCGGAATGACCCACTTCCCGGATGTGCTGAATCCGGATGCAAGAGAGTGGTTCGGCAGCAAATATGACGTCCTGCTCTCTGCGGGCATTGACGGTTTCTGGAACGATATGAACGAGCCCGCCATCTTTTATTCCGAGGAGAGCATCGCCGAATTGGATACCTTTCTGCAGGACTATCTCGACGGCAAAGTCGAGGGGACACAGCCCCACTGGATACTCGGCACCCAACTTGGCGCTCTCGCAAACAATCCCGCGGATTACCGACGATTCTACCACAATATAAACGGACAGCAGGTGCGCCACGATACGGTACACAACCTGTTCGGATACAACATGACCCGCGCCGCGGGCGAAGCATTTGCGCGTCTCGCACCGGATAAGCGGATCCTGATGTTCTCCCGCTCGTCCTACATCGGAATGCACCGCTACGGCGGCATCTGGACCGGCGACAACAAATCCTGGTGGTCGCATCTGCTCTTAAACCTCAAGCAGCTGCCATCATTAAATATGTGCGGCTTCCTCTATGTGGGCGCGGATCTCGGCGGTTTCGGCTGCGACACGACAAGAGATCTCGCGCTGCGCTGGCTCGCGCTCGGCGTGTTCACACCATTGATGCGCAACCATACTGCCATCGGCACTCGCGAGCAGGAATATTATCAGTTTGAGGATATCGCGGATTTCCGGCATCTCCTCGGCGTGCGCTACCGCCTGATTCCCTATCTCTACAGCGAGTATATGAAAGCCGCGCTCGGAAATGACCTGTACTTTAAGCCGCTCGGCTTTGTCTACCCGGACGATGCCATCGCAAGAGAGACGGAAGATCAGCTTTTGCTCGGAAACGAGATTATGATCGCGCCGGTTTACACGCAGAACGCCTCCGGCCGATATGTCTATCTTCCGGAGGAGATGATGTTTGTGAAATTCCTGCCGGACGGCAGCATTTCCACCGAAATCCTGCCGCAGGGCGTCCATTATGTGAAAATCGCTTTAAATGAAGTGCCGCTCTTTATCCGAAAGGGCCGCTGCATCCCAGTCGCAGATGCCGCGGAGTCTGTGCCGGAAATCGATTCCTCCACGATACAAATGCTCGGCTATGAGGACGCGGCGTATGAGCGGTATGACGACGACGGCGTGACACCGCCAGAGATCTGATTTTAATCTACACCGGTGCTTACAGATATTCGCACAGCACCCGATACAGCTGCTGGGGTTCCACCGGCTTTGCAAGATGCGCGTCCATTCCCGCCTCCTTGCAGGCCGCGACATCCTCGTAGGAATCCCCGGCGCTCATCGCAATAATCGGAATGACTCTGGCATCGGCATGCTTTGTCTTCCGCAGCTCTCTGGCCGCCTCAAGCCCGTCCATCGCAGGCATGAAAATGTCCATCAGAATCGCATCAAAATACCCCGGCTCGTGCTCCTGAAACATGTTCACGGCCACTGCGCCGTTTTCTGCACATACAACCTCTATCTTCTGCTTCTCCAGGATATTCTTTGTCACCTCCACATTCAGCGGATGGTCCTCGACAAGCAGCACCCGCTTTCCGTTTAGTATCTCCCGAATCTGCACCTCTGCAAGATTGTCTGTCCGCTTTTCCGGCTGAATCATGGCAAGCTCCACTTCCAGATGTATCTTCACCGTCGTGCCCTGTCCCGCCTCGCTTGCAATCTCAATTGTGCCGCCCATCAGTTCCGTGATATTATGTACGATTACCAGTCCGAGTCCTGCCCCATGCCGCTCTTCCGCCCGCGCGCTGACAGCCTGTGTGAACGGCTCAAACAGCGCATCCTGAAGCGCCTCGTTCATGCCGACGCCCGTGTCCTCCACAATATAATCCGCCGAAAACCAGTTGTTGTGAATCGCATAGTTGCAGACACGGAAAGATACCGTTCCGCCTGACGGGGTAAACTTGACCGCGTTGCTCAAAAGATTTACAAACAGCTGCGAAAAACGCATCGGATCCACCATGACATTGATGTTGAGATCTTCCTCCGGCATCACAAACCGCACGCCTTTTTCCCTGCACGCGGTCTCCGTTATCGTCCGCATCGAATCGAGAAACTCGTTAAACGCATACGCCTTCGGATGCAGGCGGAAACGCCCCATCTCGATTTTTGACGCATCTACCAGATCATTCAGGAGAGTCATCAGAAACCTGCTTGCCGTGTCGATCTCCTGCAGATGCCGGAGCACCTTTTCCGGATTGTCCGCCTCCTCCATCCCGAGCGCCGTCGTCCCGATAATCGCATTCATCGGCGTCTTGATATCATTGCTGATCCGCGCCAGAAACTTCGTCTTCGCGTCCGACACCTCCCGCATCGCGGCGTCCCTCTCCCGGTTCGCTCTGCGCACCAGAACGACACAGACAGTCACCACGGCACAAAACAGTGCCAGAATGACAACAAGCCCGATTAACAGTACATTATTCCACACAAGAACTTCCTCCCTCGTAAAAATCGCCAATCTCAACTCCGGCATGCGTTTTAAAAATACTTTTCACACTATCACAAACACTGTGATACACCCCAAAGCGTCGCTTTCCTTCTCCCCGTCTCCTACGGCTGCACGGACCGGCTTCTGTTTTCCCGAAACTGCAGAATCAAAAGCACCGCGATTCCCGTCCCGTACACGACCGTTACCGCAAGTCCTCCCTCTAAGCCAAACGCGCCGCCGTTGATAAGACTGCCCTCCGCAGTCGACACCGAATCAAGCACCGAAACCGTCTTGCTCATACCGCTGACCTGCACCCCGTACACATTTCCCTGCACAAAATTCCACACGGAATGCATTGCGCCCACAAACCAGAGATTTCCCCTGCGCACATAGCAGATCGATGCAAAAATACCAAACAGTGTCAGATTCAGGAGCGCCAGTGCCGACAGCCCTGCATTAAAGCTGTGGAGCAGCGCAAACACAAGCGAGTTGGTAAGAATTGCCACAGGCAGCGAATAGCGCCTTGCAACGGAACCGAGCAGATAACCCCGGCAGAGCACTTCCTCCGCCATCCCCTGTACCAGATATCCGGCGAAAAACAGCAGCAGAAGTCCCGCATTCGCGGACGCGGAAATCCCCTCAAACCGCAGTGTCCCGGTAACCACACAGATCAGCACCGAAGCCGAAAACATCAAAAATCCGCACCCTGCCCCAAGCAGATATTCCCTCCCGGCATTCTCCCTCACAAATCCCACGGATTCCATGCTCCGCTTCTGCAAGACGCCGCAAAACAGCAGAACAATCACGATCATCATGATATTTGCAAAAAGCATCAGAAGCAGATATCCGTTTGAACTCATCACTTCCGTCATAATCTCCACGGCCTTCGTCAGATCCATCGCGGCAGCCG
This sequence comes from Lachnospiraceae bacterium, assembly GCA_021770345.1. Lineage (GTDB taxonomy): Bacteria > Bacillota > Clostridia > Lachnospirales > Lachnospiraceae > Roseburia. The sequence goes on from JAETRD010000004.1 coordinate 172,907, forward strand.
CCTCGGTATAGGTATCATTGCCGTAGAGCATCAGCATCTGCCCCGGAAGCATGATCAGCATCTCTCCAAACGTGACAACCGCAAATACCAGCACAAATACCAAAAGCTCCACAAACAGGTTCCACCCCTGCCCTTTGCGCAATTCCGTCGGCGCTTCAAAAAAATCCTTCATATTCTTTTTCCCCTTCTGCCTGTCCCATAACGCACAAAAGAACCAGCCGGGCTGATTCTTCTGCACATGCTCACACTATAAAATTTAACATAATTTTTGTATCAGAGCAACTCCGTATCGATAACTTTTGCTCTCTTTGCGCTATATATCACCCTACACGGTGATCAGTTCATATTCTCTGGAGCCGATTCCGAGCGCCGCAGCCGCCTCAATCGTGTGCACGCCGTTCTGAGACTCGATGCGCTCCACCAGATGATCTCTGCCCGGGTCGTCCGACGCGTAAACCAGATCAAGACACGCCTGGTCGATGGCCACCGGGTCCTCGGAGATCAGGATGCCGATATCCTGCATGCAGGGGTCTTCCGCTACCGCACAGCAGTCGCAGTCTACCGACATATTTTTCATGACATTGACATAGACCAGATTTCCGTTCAAATATTTCACGACAGAATCGGCGGCGTCCGCCATGGACTCCAGGAAGGAATCGTGGTCCGAGGTCCAGATTTCTTCCGGCTTACCCGCACCGTGGATATAGGCCTTCCCCGCTGACGATGCCACGCCGATAGAGAGCTGCTTTAACGCCCCGCCGTAGCCGCCCATCGGATGTCCCTTAAAGTGGGAAAGCACCAGCATCGCGTCATAATCCGCGAGATGTTTTCCCACATAATTTTTCTGAATCACCTTGCCATCCGGAATCGCAAGCTCCATATCCGGCCCTTCCGCATCCATCAGGTCCACGGTAAAATACTTTTTCCAGCCGTGCTTCTCGAGTGTCTTTAAATGGCGCTCCGTCACGTCGCGTTCCCCCTCGTAGGCCGTGTTGCACTCCACGACCGTACCCTTCACATAATCCACGACCGGTTTCCAGAACTCCGGCTTTAAGAAGTTCTGATTACCGACCTCGCCGGAGTGAACCTTGACCGCAATATTTCCGGTCAGCTCCCGTCCAAGCGTCTGATACATCTCGAGCACTTTCTCCGGTGTGATCGTTTTTGAAAAATATACTTTCGATTTTGCCATTTTGCCCTCCTGCTTTTATAATTTTATTTTAATATGTTCTCCGCCGCCGAAACTTATGCTGTCCGCACGGCTTTGCCTGCTTTTATTTTACGGCGGCGGGAAACCGCCTGGCAAATGCCTGTCTTCTATACTGATCTATGCCCGGAAAGCATATGAACTGCCTTTTCCCGCCGTCCTGCAAATACCCGCTCACGCCTCGCTTCGCTTCAGACTGCTCCCCATCACATCCGACACCTCGGAAATCGTCACAAACGCTTTCGGATCGATGGCGGAAACAATATTTTTCATCTTTGCCACCTGAAAACGGTTCACCACAAAATAGATAATCGTCTGCTCTTTTCCCGCATAGTAGCCCGTCGAATGAATATGTGTAATTCCGTGTCCGAATGCCTCGGAAAGCTCCTCGCTGATCTCCTCCTCTTTTGTCGTGATAATCATTGCCGACTTGGCCTTGTCGAGACCGTCTACAATGTAATCCACGGTCTTGAGCGCCGCCGCGTAGGTCAGAACCGAATAGAGCGGCAGGATAAAGCTGTCTAAAACGATGCCGACCACCAGATAAAGCGCCACATTATAGATCATCACGAAATGTCCCACGGTGATTCCCAGCTTCTTTGCAAAGATAACCGCCATGACTTCCACGCCGTCAATGGCTCCGCCGAAACGAATCGTCAGACCGCTGCCCACTCCCGAAATCAGGCCGCCGAACACCGCGCAGAGCAGCAGGTCCGTCCCTGCAATCGGGGAGGCAGTGCTCACATCCACCGGAAACACATAGGTGATCAGATAGGAGGACACCGAGTACACCGTCACCGCAAACACGGAATACACGGTAAACAGCAGCCCCTGTTTGCGGTATCCGTAGATAAAAAACGGGATGTTTAAAACCAGAAGGAAAAACGACAGTGACAGGTATTCCGGCGTTATCTGCCACAGCAGCATTGCGGTTCCCGAAAACCCGCTGTCATACAGATGCACCGGCGCCATAAAAATCGTAACTCCGATGGAATTAATGATTCCCGCCAAAAGCAGTGCAAAAAAATTTATCGGTTTCAACGCCCTTAACTCTTCTTTTTTCCCCCTTTTCTTCATCGCATATGCTCCTTTCCTGACTCCGGTCGATTCTCCGTCCGTTTATTCTAACATATTTCTCCTTTCTTTTGTTTCCTTTTCAACAATGTTTAGAAAAAGTTTAGAACTGTGCAGGAGCAAACGGGTTCTCCGTCCGATACGGCAGGGATGCCGGCTGGTTGTAATTGATATCTTCCATCGGCACTCCGAGATATTTAAACACCTCAAACAATGCCTTGCCGTAGTGGCCGAACGCCACCGCGCCGTGATGCGGATAGTTTTTCTGAATCAGCACATGGCGGTAAAACCGTCCCATCTCCTTAATCGCAAACACACCGATGGAACCGAAGGAGCGTGTCTCGATCGGAAGCACCTCACCCTCCGCCACATACGCGCGGATCTGATTGTCGGAGGTGGACTGCAGACGGTAGAACGTGATATCGCCCGGCGCAAGATCGCCCTCGAGCGTTCCGTTCGTCACCTCGATCGGAAGGCTTCTGGCCATAATCATCTGATATTTCATTTCATGGCTGCGCAGCTTTGTCGAACAGGTATTTCCACAGTGGAAGCCCATGAAGGTATCGGTATGCTTATAGTCAAACTTCCCTTCGATAGACTCTTTATACATATCCTTCGGCACCGAATTGTTGATATCCAGCAGTGTCACGGCGTCCTCGCTGACGCAGGTTCCGATAAACTCACTCAGCGCGCCGTAGATATCCACCTCGCAGGATACCGGGATTCCCCGCCCGGTCAGACGGCTGTTCACATAACAGGGCACGAAACCGAACTGCGTCTGAAACGCCGGCCAGCACTTTCCCGCAATCGCGACATACGCACGGTAGCCTCTGTGCTCCTCCACCCAGTCTGTCAGCGTCAGCTCATACTGCGCGAGCTTCTCTAAAATCTCCGGCTTTTTATTTCCCGCGCCAAGCTCGGCTTCCATGTCCGCAACGACCCCCGGGATTCTCGCATCCCCCGCATGTCTGTTGAACGCCTCAAACAGATCGAGCTCGGAATTCTCCTCCACCTCGACGCCCAGATTGTAAAGCTGCTGAATCGGCGCGTTGCAGGCCAGAAAATTCAGCGGTCTCGGACCGAACGTAATAATCTTTAATCCGGAAAGTCCGACCACGGCTCTTGCGATCGGCAGAAACTCGTGAATCATATCCGCACAGTCCTCCGCATCCCCGACCGGATATTCCGGAATGTAAGCTTTTACATTGCGGAGTTTTAAATTATAGCTCGCGTTTAACATACCGCAGTATGCGTCCCCGCGGCCCTGGCACAGATCATTCTGCGTCTCCTCCGCCGCCGCGAGAAACATTTTCGGCCCGTCAAAATGCTTTGCGAGCAGCGTCTCTGAGATTTCCGGACCGAAATTGCCGAGATACACGCACAGCGCATTGCAGCCTGCCTTTTTGATGTCCTCTAACGCCTGCACCATATGGATTTCACTCTCCACGATACAGACGGGGCACTCATAGACATCCGCCGCGTCGTATTTCGCCCCGTACGCCTTTACCAGCGCCTCTCTTCTTCCCACGGACAGCGATTCCGGGAAACAGTCGCGGCTCACCGCCACAATACCTACTTTGATTTTTGGAATGTTGTTCATATCGTCTTCTCCTTCTTTATATTAATTTGTCAAACAGTGCCTTACATGACGGATAGATATTGCAAAACTGCCGGTAGCGCGCCTCGTATTTTTCCGCCAGTTCCGCATCCGGTTCCACCGTATCTACCACCTTTACAATCTTTGCGGCCGCTTCCTCCACAGTCGCATACGCGCCGTCCGCGACCGCCGCAAGCATGGCGCCTCCGAGGGACGGCCCCTCCTCAGTCTCCAGGACATCCACCTTAATATTCAGCACATTTGCGATAATGCGCTTCCACAGCGGACTCTTTGCGCCGCCGCCGCAGATTTTCGTGCGCTCGACGGAAATCCCGAGCGACTTTGCCACCTCAAACGAATCCCGCAGCGCAAACGCCACCCCCTCCAGCACCGCCTGCGTCATATCCTCCCTTGTCGTATCCATCGTCATCCCGATGAACGTCGCCCTTGCATTCGGGTTATTGTGGGGAGAGCGCTCCCCCATCAGATAGGGCAGATAATACACATGATTTTCACCCAGAGCCGCGATCCGCTCCTGCTCTTTCCCGTAATCCTTTGTGCGGATAATCTCGTCCATCCACCATTTGTTGCAGGACGCCGCCGAGAGCATGCAGCCCATCAGATGGTACGCGCCGTTCGCGTCGCAAAATGCATGCAGCGCATTGTTTTTATCCACGCCGAACTTTGCGGAAGAAATAAAAACCGTCCCGCTGGTGCCAAGCGAGATATTGCAGCGGCCGTCTCCCACGGTTCCCGTCGCCACGGCCGCCGCCGCGTTGTCCCCCGCGCCTGCAGCCACCTTCACTTCCGGCCGGATGCCGAGCTCCGCCGCGACTTCCGGCAGAACCGTCCCGACGCACTCGTAGCTCTCGTACAGCCTCGGAAGCATCTCCTCCGCAATGCCGCAAATCTCACACATCTCTTTTGACCATCTGCGGTTTTTCACGTCGAGCAGCAGCATGCCGGACGCATCCGAGACATCGGTACAGTGTACTCCGGTCAGCCGGTACGCAAGGTAATCCTTCGGCAGCATAATCTTTCTTATCCGGGCAAAATTCTCCGGCTCATGTTTTTTTACCCATAGGAGCTTCGGCGCGGTAAACCCGGTAAATGCGATGTTTGCCGTGTACGCCGACAGCGTTTCTCTGCCGATTACGTTATTTAGATAATCACACTCTTCTCCAGTTCTCCCGTCGTTCCAGAGAATCGCCGGGCGAATGACCGCGTCCCGCTCATCTAAGATTACCAGCCCGTGCATCTGTCCGCCAAACCCGATTCCGGCTACCTCGTCGCCGGGAAATCCGAGCAGCAGCTCCTTTAAGCCCTGCATCGTCTCCCGATACCAGTCCTTTGGCTGCTGCTCGGACCAGCCCGGGTGCGGAAATGCCAGCGGATATTCCCGCGATACGATATTTTTTACGGTTCCGTCCCCGTCCATCAGCAGCAGCTTTACCGCCGATGTCCCCAAATCAATCCCTATGTACAGCATATCCCTCTCCTTTTCTTGGTTCCAACTTGCCGGACGCGTTTGCGTGCCCGTGCACGTTACTTGTATCATACAACGGTGCCGACCCTTTTTCAATAGATTTTTTGAAAATATCCGTCTGCCGTTTCTCTGCCGCTGCAAAATCGGACCAGGCATCGTCTGCGCCGTCTGCTGTGCTCCTGCACATCAGTTGACATCTTTTCAGATTCTGTGTTATTTTTATTTTGGATATATATGTTTATTTCGGATGTGACGACAGAAATTTGCAACACTTAAAACTGCGGAACGATTCGATCCGCCTGCCAGAGGAGGGGCATGTTTTCATGGCTACCATAAAAGAGATTGCAGAGCTTTCCGGCGTTTCCCGCGGCACCGTTGACCGCGTTTTAAATCACCGGGGCGTCGTAAATGAAAAAACCGCCAGGAAGGTACTTGAGATAGCAAAACTATTGGACTATCAGCCGAACAAGGCCGGCATCGCCCTCGCCGCTCAGAAGAAGAAATTAAAGATCGGCGTTCTGCTCTTCGGCGCCGAAAACCCTTTTTTTGACGAAGTTATGGAAGGACTTTTGCACAAACTTGAGGAATTGTCTATCTATGGGTGTACGGTAGAGGAGCGACGCATTTCCTTTGATCATGTGGTTCAGCTCGCGGCAATCGACGAGCTTGCCGCGGCCGGAATCCACGGACTGATTTTGTCCCCCTGCAACGACGACGCCGTCCGCAAAAAGATTGACGAACTATGGGAGAACGGCATTCCGTGCGTCACCGTCAACACGGACATTCCGGATTCCAGACGTATCGCCTACGTCGGCAGCGATTACTATAAATGCGGTCAGACTGCCGGCGGTCTGTTCTCGCTTTTGACCGGGGACCGCGCCGAAATCGGCATTGTCACCGGTTCTCACAATGTCCTCTGCCACGAGGAACGCATCCGCGGACTCCGCGATTTTATCGCGGACGGCCACACGGGACTCCATGTCACCGCCGTCACCGTCAACGACGACGACGATTACAAAAGTTACAAGGCCGTCGCCTCCCTCATCGCCGCACACCCGGAGCTTTCCGCGCTCTATTTTACCGCCGCGGGCGTTCACGGAGGCTGCCGCGCCGTGGTCGATGCAGGGCTTTCCCGTCCACCAAAGATTGTCACTTTTGACGCGGTTCCGACCACCCGTGAAATGCTGATACAGGGTGTGATCTCGGCCACAATCTGTCAGCAGCCAAAAGAACAGGGGGCAGCGTCGCTGACCCTGCTCGTCGATCATCTGCTGACCGGGGAACTGCCGGCACAGTCTACGGTTTTAACGGAACTGAATATTCAGATTCGGGAAAGTCTGTAACACGGATATAAAAAAGCATGCCGCCTCCTGGTGACATGCTTTTTCACATGAGATTTCTGCTTAAATCCGCGTCGCACCGTCCACAGACAATACCTCGCCCGTCACATAGCTCGCCATGTCGCTCGCGAGGAACACAAACGCGTCCGCAACCTCCTCCGGCTCACCCGGCCTGCCGAGCGGTATCTGCGCCGAGATCCGCTGCACCGTGTCAGCCGGAAGCGCCGCCACCATATCGGTTCTCGTGACGCCCGGCGCCACCGCATTGACACGGATATGATCCCTGCCGAGCTCGCGCGCAAGCGAGATTGTGATGCCGTTTACCGCGAATTTGCTGGTCGGATAGCCGACGCCGCTCTGCTGTCCGCTGATTGCCACCATCGAGCTGGTATTGATGATGCATCCGCCGCCCTGCTCCTTCATGATGCGTACCGTCGGGAGAATCGCATAAAACAACGCCTTGACATTCAGATCGATAATCTTGTCAAATTCCTCCGCCGTGTAATCGCACAGCGGCGTGCTCTGCGAGATGCCCGCATTATTGACCAGAATGTCAATCCTGCCGTACTTTTCCTTCACCGCAAGGATCGCTTTCTCCACCTCTCCCGCGTCCGTCAGCTTCGGGCACATCCCCGTAACCTCCCACGCCGGATTCTCCCCGGCAAGCTGCGCAAGCGCCGCATCCACCGTCTCCTGTCTCGAGCCGAACAGCACGACCTTCGCGCCGTTCTGCAGATATTTCTTTACCACCGAAAAACCGATTCCCCTCGTGCCGCCGGTTACGACCGCAACTTTGTCTTTTAACATATGATTACCATACCTTTCCCGCAGCCTGCCGGCTTACACGCGTACGGCGTACGACGTGCGGCAGGCGCAACATTTACAACGTATCCGTTATACCCCCGATTATACTTTATCGCAAGTCCCCCGTCAACCGTCCAGGGTGCCGCGCCTTACGCCCGTATACGCCAGCAGGATGTAAACCAGATAGATCAGGAAAAACAACCCCAGCGCCGTCCCCGCGATCACGGCGGGATGACTCATTCCGACCATGACTCCGGCCTCCACCGAATTCCCCAGATTTATGATAAACGGTATGCCGATGAGAATCGGCGGCACGGCGGGCATCGCATAGTAGATCGCCAGCTGCCATTTCAGCGCACCCGCAAGCTCCCGTCTGTCCGCTCCGAGTTTTCCGAGAAGCGCAAACTGGCGCCGGTAACGCTCTGTCTCGGCAAGCTGCTGAATCGTCAGAATCGTCGCCGCCGTCATTGTCAGCGCTAAAGCCAGATAATACAATGGAAGCACAATAACCGCCGTCTGTACGGCTACCCCCTTTTCCTCCACCGATTTTGCACACAGATTGTCATAATCGTAGTACTGCCCGCTTTTCCGGTTCTTTTCGTCTCTGATCGCCTCGAGCGCGGCAAACTCCTCCTCGCTCACCGGCTGCTCCGTCATTGCCACATACATGTGGTGCCGGACCGCACTGTTTTCCACCGCCTCGTCAGGAACCACCAGGATAAATCCCGCCCCGTTGACATCCCACCCGTCCTGCGCGAATATTTCCGTGCAGACGCCGCCCGGCGCGAGCGTGTTTCCGCCCACGGTAACCGGCTGTGTGTAAGCCTCCATGATATCCCCGAGATAATGCTTACAGTGGATCAGATACTGCCCCTGTACAAGCGCAACCTCCGGATAACCCAGCATCGCGCGCAGCGCACGATAGTCGCTGTACCGCATCAGCCCGTCGCAGTCATAATAGCGATAATATTTCGTATTTTTCTCGATATATTCCGTCACCTGCAGATTGTCTCCCCGATAGACCGCATACGCCAGCTCGCCCTTCACAGGGATCTCTTTTTCGATATAATCCAGATAGCCCGCATCGATTCCGCCCTCATCCTCGGTCCCGATCAGCAGATCAAAGCAGTTCCACGCCGCACGGTTTTGAAACAGCGCATGAAACACCTGCCCGGAGCCTTCCGCGATCAATGTGGCGGTAAACAGCAGGGAAATCGTCGCCATCACGACTCCCATTGTCGCAAGCTTTGCCGTGAGCGTGCGGAACACGAGCAGCGTCTGTCCGCGGTACTTTTTCTCCGGACGACGATCAAAAAAAGCCGGGACTCCGGAGGCAAAGCTCAGGAAAAAGCCGTACAGAAATACGATGACGCAAACTGCCCCGAACATTGCGAAAAGCCAGTCTCCCAGGATAAGAAAGAATGTGCCGATCACCCCAAACACAATCGACGCGATAAAAATGCGCCGTCTTTTCCCGTTTGTTTGAAATACCGCCTCCTCGTTTTGTCTGTCAAGATAGATCAGGTCACGTATTTTCATTGTGCGGATACGCCTGCGGCTCTTTAACTGCGCGAACAGATAAATAAATCCGAAACAGGCCAGCGTCGCGGCAACCGATTTTACGGAAAACGCAAACGAAAACGTGTATGTGATTCCGAACATTGCCATCAGAATCGCCCGCAACGCCTGAAACATCAGGTTTCCGATCAGAATGCCGACCGCCATCGCGCAGCCTCCGACCGCCAGATTTTCCAGAAAAAACAGTTTCGCCACCTGCCGGTTCTCAATACCGATCAGAATATAGGTGCCCAGCTCTCTGCTGCGCCGGTTCATCATAAAATTCGTCGTGTAGGAGACCAGCCACCCGATGATGCAGGCCACTGCAATGCTTGCAAAACCGATTGTGACCGGCAGCATTTCCATCGTTTTCGCCAGCGTCTCAATCTCCTCCGAAAACGCCAGACCACTGAACGCATAGATCAACGCCGCCGCCATGATAATCGTCACAAAATAGACCAGATAGTCCCTCGCCTGACGCTTTGCGTTCCGCAGGGATAACTCAGATAACGTCACTGACATCACCTCCCAACAGCGCAAGCACATCAAGGATCTCGTGGTAGAATACGGGCCGCTGGCGCTCTGCGCGCAGCAGTTCGTTAAAAATACGCCCGTCCTTTAAAAACAGCACCCGCTTCGCATAGCTGGCGCTGTAGGCATCATGCGTTACCATCAGAATCGTGGCGCCCATGCTCCGATTCATCTCCGTCATGATCTCCAGCAGATTCTTCGACGCTTTTGAATCTAGCGCCCCGGTCGGTTCGTCGGCCAGAATCAATGACTGCCCCGCAACCATCGCCCGCGCGCAGGCCGCCCTCTGTTTCTGTCCGCCCGAGACCTGATAGGGGAATTTTTCAAGAATATCACTGATGCCGAGCCGCTCCGCGACTTCCCGCACCTGGCGCTGTACCGTGTGCGCATCGGTGTGATTGATGGAGAGCGCCAGCCCGATATTCTCCTCAATCGTCAACGTGTCGAGCAGATTGAAATCCTGAAACACAAAGCCAAGCCGCTCCCTGCGGAACCGCGCCAGCTCCGTTTCGGCCAGCTGTGCGATATTCTCACTGTCTAAAAAAATATCTCCCGCACTCACCGTGTCAATCGTGGAAATGCAGTTGAGCAGCGTCGTCTTGCCGCTGCCCGACGCTCCCATAATCGCAATGAATTCCCCGTCTTCCACGTCAAAACTGACCCGGTCCAGCGCTTTTGTGACGTTGTTTTTACTCCCGTAATATTTCTCAATGTCTTTTACCTGTAACATACGGCCACCTCCTTTGCCTGTGATGCCATGATACATCAGAAGCGGCGCCCTTTGTATCGATCTTTCATTGATTATTCTTACGTTTTTGTAAGGTTTTCTTTCGCGGGAAACGTGATCGTGACCCTCGTCCCCCGCCCCTCCTCCGAGGAGAGGCGCAGGTCCGCCTCCAGACAGCCGGCCACTCTGCGGCAGAGATAAAGCCCCATTCCCGTCGAACCGCCGCGCGCCCGCCCGTTCTGTCCCGTAAAGCCTCTGTCAAACACGCGCGGCTGTTCGTGAGCGGGAATCCCGATGCCGTTATCCGATACCGCAAGCTGCACCTGCTTCCCAAGCCGCCTTGCAGACAGCGTAACCACGGGATGTTCGCTCCGATACCGCGCCGCATTCTGCAAGAGCTGTCCCAGAAGAAAGGCTGCCCATTTTGCGTCGGTATACACGTTCTGTTCGATCTGTTCCGTTTCCACCCGGACGCCGTTCTCGATCAGCAGCGTCCGATGATTTGCGATTGCCTGCGCAGCAATCTCCGCAAGGTCTGCCTCCCGGATCAGGATATCTTTCTCCGCACTTTCCGACCGCGCATAAAATAAAGCCCGCTCTACATGGGCCTTTATCTGTGCGAGCTCCGGCAGAAGCTTCTGCCGCGTCTTTGCATCCGCATTGCGGCAGACGAGCTCCGCCGCGGTCATCGGGGTCTTGATCTCATGCACCCAGCTCTCGACATATTCCTGGTATGCCCGCTGCGCCTCCCGCGCGTCCGAGACGGCGCGGATCATCGACTTCCCCGCTCTGCGGGTCAGCTCGAGCAGTTTGCGCTCATAGATGCCGTCTCCCTTCGGCACGCACTCCGCAAACAGATACTTTTCGTCAAGGCCGTCCATCACGGTCCATAGCTCCCGCAGCCTCGTCCGGCATTTATAGTAATCAAAAAGCAGCATACCGGCCGCAATCGCAAGCCAGGCAATCAGAAGAATCACAAGCACCCCTGCGGCCGTTCCCGTAGCCAGGAGAAATCCTGCCGCAGCAAAGGCAAATACCGTCCCGACAATCAGCCGCTCCGTGCGGTCCGACAAATATTCCCGAAATGTCATAGCTGATACCCCATTCCCCGGCGCGTTTTAATCAGATCCGGCCGTCCCAGTTCCTCCAGTTTCTTTCGCAGGCGCGTCACATTTACGCTGAGCGTATTGTCGTCAATGTAAATCCGGTTCTCCCACAGCGTTTCGATCAAATCCGCGCGGGAGACAATCTCCCCGGGACGGCGCATCAGGCAGGCGAGTATCTGCAGCTCGTTGCGGGTCAGCTCCACCCTTCCCGACTCTGTCTGTGCCGTTCCCTTTGCCATATCGACGCGCAGCCCCAAAGCCTCCGTCACATCCGCTTCAGCCGTCCCGCCGCTGCGCCGCAGGACGGCTTTAATCCGGCTCATCAGCACCGGGATATTGTACGGTTTTGTGATGTAGTCGTCGCCGCCGAGACCGAGCGCCCGGATTTCATCGAGACTCGAATCCCGGCTCGTGACGAAAATAATCGGAATCCGAACCGTTTTTTGTAAGTCGGCGCACAGCCGAAAACCGTCTTTTCCGGGGAGGCCGATATCCAGAAGAATCAGCGCCGGGGCACTGCGCTTTACCTGCTCCGGAACATCCGAAAAATCGGTGACCGTCAGGGGCGCGTACCCTTCGTTTTCCAGCAGGAGTGCAAGCTCGTCCCGGATAACCGGGTCGTCCTCGATAATCATTATTTTCTGCATATCGGCTCTCCTTTCGTTTTCATTTGCTACTTAATACTTATACAACTCCACACACAGACAGGCGCCTCTCCGAGACCAGGCTGAATCTGTTCATCCCCGTTTAGCGTTCTTCCCGGAACCCACTGCCCGTTCTCCATTTGCCCTTCCTGTAGTTTTAAAAAGGAAACTTTGCTGTTTTCATTGGGTTTCGCAAAAAAGTGTAGTCTGCTCATCATCCCCGCAATCAGAAAGCGATTCCCATCCAGTTCGAAAATAACGCCTGCCGCCAGCGGCTTTCCAGGTGCTGCGGGCAGATAGTCAATGACAATATTATACTCCCGAAAACGAAGATATGCACCTGCATCTGTTTCCGATTTTTTTATATAACACTGCATCCGGCCCGTTCCCCTGTATTTCAGGTACAAAGGTTCGATGCTCTGCAGCAGACGGTATGTTTTGCTCAGGTATTCTCTGCCGCCTTCCGTCTCAAACACTGCGGGATTGATATTTAATGCCGCCATCACCTCCGCGGACGGTCTCTCCGCCTCCTCCGGCGAAAGCCCCAGATCCTCAATCCCAAACGGCGAATAGCAGACTGCATGACAGTTCATAAACGCGTACAGACAATAAGACGCGGTCACCGCATCTTTTCTCACTTCCGGAATAAACAGCGGATTTCCCGGATAACCGTATTCCTCCATCACCTCCGCCGTATACGGCACATAAATATCGGGTGCCAGCGCAAACAGGGACGGAGCCGCCGCCTTCCATATCCGGTGCACCTTCTTTACCGGACCGCCGGAAGGATAAGAACCGGCATACCAGGGATGCTGTCTCAGCCACACATTCGCATAGCACGGAAGCGGATATGCGTTGCGCCCGGCAGACGCGATTTTCTCGAGCGCCGACGCATAGTAATATGCCATAAAATATTCCCCGGCGTCTTCTCCGAAAGCTTCTTCCCAGGTTCCTTTCGTCTGATACGCTTCCGCCGCCTCTTCCGGTATCCGGCAGGCGAACATCTCTTCCGCCGACGCACAGTAGTCCCGCTCGCTTCCGAGCAGCCCAACCTCATTTTCCACCTGCACGGCAATCACCGTGCGGCAGCCTTCATCCTGCTCCCTGATATGCCCCATAAGATCCGCAAAAGCCGCCGCATCCCGTTCCACCGCAGCATCACAGAACGGGGAGATGGTATTTAACCTCTCCCCATTCCCGTTCCGTACCCGGAAGTATGTCCGGCTGTCCCGCTTCATCCACCCCGGCACATACATCGATTCCCCGTTTTTCCACAGTCCAAACCAGAGAAATACAAGCCGCATGTTCCGCTGCCGCGCCTGCAGGAGCAGGCCGTCTATGAGATCATACGCAAATCTGCCCTCCTCCGGCTCTGTCTGTTCCCAGTATACGGGGACAAGCAGCGTATTCAGATGCAGTCCCTCTATTTTATCCCACACGCGGGTTTCCATGTATTGTAAATCACTGGCGGAAGAATTATGCACCTCTCCCGCATAAGCAAAAAAAGGGCGATCCTCCACATACAACGTCGGGATTCCGTTCAAATCCCTTATTTCCGGTATCTTATTTTCCATGTCTGCCTCCCTCTGTTTTTTGAGTCATGTACAGCAGATGCCTGACCGCATCCTCCATATTTTCCCGGGACACCCTTCCCTCGCGGTATCCCTGTAAGAGCTGCGCGATCACCGGAGGACCGCCGGGCATCACGATATCGTTGCCCGCCGCAACGGCATCCGCGCCGTCTGCGACCACATCCATATCGCCCCAGTCCGTGACGACCACCCCGCGGTAGCCCCATTCCCCTCTTAAAATATGTGTGCACAGATCCGCGTTTCCGGCGGAAAACACGCCGTTGATTTTATTAAACGACGTCATCAGACAGACGACATCCGCCTCCTTTACCAGCATCTCAAACGGCTTTAGGTAAAGCTCGCGCGCCGCCCGTTCACTTAAAATTGAATCCGCCGCATCGTAGTGTCTGCTGCCGCTTCCTCTGCGGAAGGTTTCCTGCTCATTTGCCGCAAAATGCTTCGGACAGACCCGTACCGGATGGTTTTCCTGAACCCCCTTTGTCACCTCACAGGCACAGATGCCGGTCAGATAAGGATCCTCCGAAAAATATTCGAAGTTTCTGCCGCCAAGCGGATGCCGGTGCAGATTCACCGCGGGCGCCAGCCAGACGTCCACCTGCTGCATTTCACACTCTGCCCCCACCGCATTTCCGAATTCATACCAGATACGCCTGTTGAACGCACACGCGGCAAGCATTTCCGACGGCCATGCCGTCTCGCCGATTCCGGCCGGCCCGTCCTTATATGACACGGAATAAATGCCCGCCTCCTCTATCGCCGGTGACACATAACCGCTGCAGCCCGCCGGATGGCTGTTCGTCGTGAGCGGTTTTCCGTCCGAACCACAAATGGTTTCCGGGTCGCTTCCGTCCCCGAAAGCGGCAAAGGGCGTTCCCGGCCCGTATCCGACACAAAGCGCCGCAAGCTGCTCTGTCGACAGTTGTTTTACCGCACTGTCCCGCATATCGCCGCCCTTCCCCGGACTGCGATCCGCACCCGAACCGTCCGCGCATACCTTCCCGTCTACATTTCCGCGTTCAAAAAGAACGTCCTTTGCATTGATCAAAATCTTCGGCGGAGAAAACATTCCCTCCGGACGGGTTGCGTTCGTGATTCGCTCCACACCCGCTTCTTTCGAACACAAGTCCGGCTGCTTTCTGCAGGACGCATTTTTTAAGCGGCCAAGGAACGCTATCTTTCCGCGGTTGCATTCCCGGATGCCGAGACGGTTTTCACATTGCTCGAGCAAAAGATCCTGCTCAGCCCGCACCAGAGCCGCCTCCTTTGTGTTTCGCGAAGAAGTCCCCGCCAGAATCCGGTACTCCCCCTGCGAAATCACATAGGCCGCCCGCGCTTCGTCATAATATCCCAGCTCTCTCCACGGAATCATAAGACAAATCTGCGCTTCCTCCCCGGGCTGCAGCAGATCCGTCTTCTCAAAGCCCTTCAGCTCCCGGGCTGCGCGTTCCACCGTGCCGCCGCAGGCCGCCAGATAGAGCTGCACGACTTCTTTTCCGGCTCTGCCGCCCGTGTTTCTCACACAGACGTTTACCTCAATGCCCTCCCGTTTCTTTTCCGCGCCGGAGCACTCTGTCACAAATTCGGTATAAGACAGCCCGTGCCCGAACGCGTAGAGCGGTTCCTTTGCAAACGTATCAAAATACCGGTATCCGGCATAGATATCTTCCCCATAAACCGTGACCGGACTTTTGGCGTACCCGACACTGCCGTTTTCCGCTGCGTTTAAACCATAACTTTCGTAAGTGAGCAGCTTATCTTCGTCTTCCTTATCCCATGTAAAATAGCCGGTTGCCGGATAGTCCTCATACCGTTTTGCAATCGTAAACGCCAGCCTGCCGGACGGGTTGACATTGCCGACAAGGATATCCGCAAGCGCGGACGCCCCTTCCTCCCCCAAAATCCCTGCAAACAGGATGCTCTTAATACTCTGGTATTCCTCCGTCCATGACAGGTCAATGAGCCCGTTGATATTTAAGATCAAAACTACGTTCCGAAAAGTTGTGCACACCTGCTCTGCCAGTTTTTTCTCCGAATCCGTCAGATAATAATCCCCGTCCAAATGCCTGTCGCACTCTTCCCCGCCGGAATTTCTCCCGAGTACCAGAATCGCCGTGTCCGTATATGCGCCCGCCGCCTGCAACTGCTGCTCCGATATCTCATATTCTTCGGCGGGCGCATGATACTTCCCGAAGATTTCGTACATCACACCGCTTGTAATCACTTTTCCGATATCCGCCCAGTCAAACGCGTCCTTTTCCGCGGGCTCTTCCTCTGAAACACGCTTCATATAATACGCTTTCAATCCGGGTTCGGCATGAATTTCCCGTCTCTCACACTCTTCCAATATATTTTTGCAGCCCGCCTTATGGGCAGCGCCCGAGCCGTTCCCGGAATAAATCGTATCAAGCTGGGTTCTCCCGAAAAAAGCTGCCCTCTGCCCCTTTGCAAGAGGAAGCAGGCGCGACTCGTTTTTTAACAATACGATTGCCTCATCCGCAATCCTTTTCGCCGCTGCTTTGCTGTCCATCTGTTTTACCTCCCTGCTCTTTGCACCGTCAGCCTATGATTCCTCCCTGACATTTGCATAAAAACCTCTGTCTTTTCCTGCTATCCATCCGTCATTTCTTACCCGATATTCTCCGGTCAGCCGGATATCGCAGGAAGAACTTCCGATCTCCACCCCGATATCCCCTTTCTCAATCTTCCAGCGCATATCTCTGTCGAGAAATGCCATCTGACTTGCCAGCACTTCAAAGATGACTGTTTTCCTTTGTCCCGGCTTTAACGATATTCGTTTAAAACCGGCAAGCTCTTTTACCGGCCTTGTCATACCTGCGTACTTATCAGTCAGGTAAAGCTGCACCACCTCGTCTCCTTCGCATTCTCCCACATTCGTCACCGCGGCGGCAATTCGAACGCTTCCCTGCGCGTCGATTTCCCTCTCCGAAATCCGCAGATCCGAATAGGCAAACGCCGTGTAGGAAAGGCCGTGCCCGAAATAATACCGCGGCGTGTGGGGCAGGTCTACATAATTGACAAAACCGATGCTCTCTCCCTGATGCCATGCGGAGCCGTTCGGATGATTGTAATAAATCGGAATCTGCCCCGCATGATAAGCCACCGATACCGGCAGCCTGCCGCCCGGATTATATTTCCCGAGCAGCGCGTCCGCAACCGCCTCTGCCCCGGCCTCCGCCGGACTCCACGCTTCGAGTATCGCGTTCAGATACGCATCCGCCGCGTCGCTGGAAATCGGCCTCCCGTCAAAGTGAACCCCGATCAACGGTTTTCCTGCTTCCGCCGCCTTTCTGATAAAAGCGTCCTGGCAGGGCGGCAGATTGATGTTGCTCGCGTCCACGCCTTCCCCCATCGAGGCCATCGAGCAGGTCCCGTGCTTTCCGCCGAGCGTCAGAATGACTAGATCCGCCTCTTTGACCGCCTGTAACGCTTCCTCAAAGCGTGATTCGTCCGCTCCCGCAATGGGATAGCCGCAGGCATACAGAATCTCCGTTTCCTGCAGCCTGCTCTGCAGCTCTTCCAGCAGACTTCTGCATTCCGGTTTCTGGCGGCGCAGGATCGCGTCAAATTCCTCCGTCTCGTCCGACTGGATATTGGTCCCCGGAACGGTTTTGATTTCCCCCGCATCCGCCTGCACCACGCCGCTGACTCCGGCGATGGAATTGGCGATCGCACAGGTGGATTCCATCATGCACAGATGGGTATAGCCGCCGAAAAACTTTCTCGCACAGTCCGCATGCGGCCCGATCAGCGCAATTTTCTTCTTATCTTCTTTTATCGGAAGAATTCCGTCATTTTTCAGCAACACCAGCGATTCTTTTGCCGACTGCAGAGATATCTCCCTGTCTTCCCCGCGACACACCGTCTCCCGCAGTTTTTCTCCGGCAAGCGCGAACGGATGCTCAAAAAGCCCCATGCGGAATTTGGCGGTAAGTACGCGGAGTACCGCTTCATCGAGCAAAGCCGTATCAGCCCCGCCGCGCTCAAACATTTCCTGCAGTCCAGTCCCGTAGCAGACTCTGGCCGGCATCTCAATATCCATCCCGGCTTCCATGCAGAGCAGCCCGGCCTCCGTCCCGGTTTCCCCCACATGCTGCACATGATGCACGTTGCCGACCGCACCGTAATCGCTGACGCACAGCCCGTCAAATCCCATCTCCCCCCGCAGCAGACCGCCTAAAAGCGTCCGCGACGCAGATACCGGCTCCCCGTCGACGGAATTATAGCTCGGCATAATTCCCATAAGCCCGGCTTCCGTGACAGCGGCCTGAAACGGTTTCGCATAGATCTCCCGCAGCAGACGGACAGGCGTATCGCTGTGTGTTCCGTGGATTCCGCCCTGCGAGTTGTGAAAAGCAAGAAAATGCTTTGCCACGCTCTCCGCCCGTCTCCCCGCGGTCTCCCCGCTTTGGATTCCCCTGATGTACGCCGCGCCCATGGCGGATGCGAGTGCAGGGTCCTCCCCGTAAGTCTCCCCCTGCCGGCCCATGCGGGAATCCCGTGAGATATCCAGCACCGGCGCCAGCACATGGGTGATGCCGCAGGCTGCCTCCTGTCTGCCCACAATGCCCGCCACTTTTTCTTCCAGTTCCGGGTCAAATCCCGCGCCTCTGCCGATTCCGGCCGGAAAGCTTGTAGTATCCTGGATAAAGGCGCCGCACAGACCTTCCATATGAAAAATCGCGGGGATGCGGTGCGGGCTGTTGTCCATCACCGTCTTCTGTACCCTTCTCTGCCAGTCTGCCGCCTCTTCGAGACTCCCGATCCTGCGCATTTCCAGCGTGCTGACCTCCCCGATCCCAAACGGTGTGTCCGCCGCAATTTTTTCCATGTCGTCATAATTCTCCCCAAACGGGAACATACAGTTGACCTGTGCCATTTTCTCTTCCATGCTCAATTCCGCAAGAAGCGCCGCGGCACGCTCCCGCGGCGTTTTACTGATATCCTGATATTGCTTTTTCATTGTGAATGCTACCCTTTCCACCGCTTTTTCGTCAACCGGCATATCGCCGCCTTTCGGCGGCTTATGCCTGCTCATTTAACGCCTGAATTACCGCCTCATACACTGCCCGGATTTCCGGTGCGGAACTGATTCCCTCCGCAAGCGTCATTTTTTTTGCATACGCGATCATCGGATTTGCCATAAGCTCCGGCACCATCGCATCAAGCATCTGTCTTCCGAGCGGTTCCTCCATGACTTCCCCGAGGGTACTGTCCAGACTGAACCTGAGTTCCTTTAAACAGGTAGTTGTCTCATATTCATATACATAATGGCCGGAACCTGCCTCCGTCACATTTTCTTTTTCCGGAAGATAAATCAGCGCCGTAGTGTTGGCGGGCACGCTTACTTCCACACGGATTTTCCCGTCTCTGCAGCTCCATGCGGACACGATCTTTCCGTAGGGCGTCTCCAGCTCCGCCCGCGCTTCCTCAATCCCTCTGACAAACATCGGCTTTATATAAAATCTGTGATACCCAGCCTCCAGCTGATTGATGCCGCCGATTTTGCGGTACATCCAGTCACCGATGGCGCCGTAGGCATAATGGTTCATGGAGTTCTGTCCCGGATGCGGCATCGTGCCGTCCGGCCGGATGGCATCCCACCGCTCCCACATCGTGGTCGCCCCCATCTTCACGCCGTACAGCCAGGACGGATAGTCATCCCGCAGAAACAGAAGCCCCGCCATATCGTGCGCGCCGTTATCCGACAGTGCATGGCACAGATAAGGGGTTCCCACAAAACCGGTCGTCAGATGATTCTTATGGTCTTCGATATTGGCAAGCAGCGTCTTTCCAATCTTCTCTCTGTCCGTTTCCCGCGCCAGATGAAAATGCAAAGAGAGCACGCATCCGGTCTGTGTCTCACTGACGATCCTGCCGCGGGCCGTATAGTATTCCTCGCGGAAGGACGCAAGCGTTTCCGCATATATTTTTTCGTAACAGGCAGCCTCCTTCTCCCTGCCGAGCACTCTCGCCGTCTTCGCCACCAGCTCCGTCACATAGAGATAATATGCGTTTGCAACCAGATAGACATCCGTGGCCCCCACGCTGCCGTCCCCCTGCTCCCGGTCTAACGCCAGCCAGTCGCCATACTGGTAATTTGTCATCCAGAGCCCGTTTTCATTTACACGGTTGCGGATATAATCCACCCACTCATGCATGCACTGCCAGGACTCCTCCAGAATCCGCACATCCCCGTATGTCTGATACACCACCCACGGAATGATGACAGCCGCGTCGCTCCATCCGGCGGAGCTGTAAGCCCCCTGAATATCCGGCACGATATGGGGAACGCCCTCCTCGAGCGAGGACGCGGCGGCCACATCCCGCATCCATTTGGAGAAAAACAGGGCGGTGTTCCGGTTATATGCCGCCGTCCACGAAAACACCTGCGCATCCCCCATCCAGCCGAGACGCTCGTCTCTCTGCGGACAGTCTGACGGGATGTCAAAAAAATTGTCCCGAAGGCTCCACGCAATGTTGCTCTGCAGACGGTTGACCGCCTCATTCGAGCAGTGAAATGTACCGGTTTTTCGCATATCGGAATGCATCACGCAGGCCGTAAACATCTCCGGCTCCAAATGCTCCACCCCTTCCACCGCAATATAGCGGAACCCATGAAATGTAAAATGCGGCATCAGCACCTGCACTTCCCCGTTTAATATGTAGGTATCCAACGAAACTGCCGTCCGCAGCGTATCCGGGTAAAAGACACCGTTCGAATCTAATGTCTCCGCGTGGCGGACCGTGATCTTCTGTCCCCGTTTCCCTCGTATCCTTACTTCCACAAGCCCCGTCAGATTCTGACCGAAATCCACCAGCCGGTTTCCCTTCGGGTCTGTGAAAATTTTCTTCGGCGCAAGGCGCTCCGTCACGCGCACCGGCTCGTTTTCCTGCGGAACCAGCACGGAAGCGTCAAATTCCGTCACCGATACCGTTCCCTCTTTACAATTTACCCCGTCGGTGTCAATCGTCTCCCCCATGTAGATTTCACTGTAGCGAATCTGTCCGGTTCTCACCTTCCAGTCCGAGTCCGTCGCAATGACTTGCCTGCTTCCGTCCCTGTAGATAACATGAATCTCCGCAAAAGCCGCGACCCGGTCACCATAGCGGTCCGGTTTGCAGTCAAAGCTTAAGATGCCTTTATACCAGCCGTTTCCGACTGTCATTTCCACCTGATTTTCCGCTTCCAGATATTCCGTGATGTCATAGGACTGATACTGCAGGCGTTTCCGGTAGTCGGTCCAGCCGGGACACATGTAGTCCTGCCCGACCCGTTTCCCGTTGATCCGCACCTCGTACACTCCATGCGCTGTGGCATAAAGGACTGCCCTCTCCACCGCCTTTCCCGCCGCGGAAAAAGAGTTGTAAAAAACAGGACATGCCGTCTCCTCTTTTTCAAAATCATGGGTGATCATCTTCGCCTTCAGATGGGTGATATCAAAGATTCCCGTAAAAAACGACGTCCGGCTCTCCGCCGCATTCCCGTGATTGTCTTCCACGGTAAGCGTTACCTGACAGTCCTTTTCTTCCTCCAGCTCCTTCCCCTCATAAGGGATCAGCACCGACTGCGCACACGCTCTCCTGCCGCTGTCCCACACCGCCTCTTCCCCGCAGAATACCTGTATGCGGTAAGCGGTCTGCACCGTATCCCGTTCTTCCGATTCCATCTTCCAGGAAAAGCGCGGGTTCCGCACCGACATTCCAAACGGCTCTCTCCTGTATTCTACACAAAAATCATATAGTTTCATACCGCATTTGTCCCTTTCTTTTCTTGCCGCTCACGCAGCGTCACCTCCACCTCATGCCGCAGTCCGTCGCCGAAATCCGGCAGCACCGTCCCGGCAACGGGCGCTCCGTCCACCGTGATTTTGGCAACGGCATTTTTTATATGCTGCGGATTTTTTATCACCACATGATACCTGGCGCCGCGGAACTGCCTCGTCAGCTCCGCGCCACCCCATTCCGCCGGAAAGCAGGGTTCTATCCGCAACCCGTCGTAATCGCTCTTCACGCCCATGATACCCTCATACAGCCCCATCAGGCACCATGCAGAGGTACCCGTCGTCCATGACTGGTACGATTTCCCGTAATAGCCCGGATGTGTGGCATAGCAGTTGGTAAACACATACGGCTCCGCCCCCGACTGCATCGAAGGATTTTTCTCGCTGTCCGGCATAATCTTCTTTAACGTCTCCACGGCCTTACTCCCCCGGCCGACGGCACAGTCCATCAGCATCTTAAAACCCGTCGCATGGCAGTATACGCCGCCGTTTTCAAACAGCCCCGGAAGCATACCCGACATCCGCCCCACATCGGGCGAATATTCCGTATACGGCGGCATGTTTAAAGGAAATCCGAAATCGTGCTCCATACCGTCTACCGCCTGCAATACGAGGGGCAGCCTCGTCTCATCCGCCACGCCGGCGAGCACCGCCCAGACCTGCGCATTCAGATATATCTTACTTCCGCTGCTGTCTTTTGCCCCGATATTCTCCATCCGGCTTAACGCCCGCATGTACCATCCGCCGTCCCACGCGTTTTCATTAATGCTGTTTTTCAGAGCTTCATATTCCGCCGCAAGCGTTTCGGCGTATTCCCCATCGCCGTACTTTCGCATCAGCCCTTCCAGCTCTCTTAGCGCCAGACAGAACTGGCAGGAGAGCATCACGGATTCCGCCTCCGGGTCCGTGGTGATATTTAGCGCGTCATTCCAGTCCGCAAAATAAATGCGCACCAGCCCATTTCGCCCTTTATCGGCAAGCAGCCTGTTTACCGCCGCCTTCACATGCGAAAGAACCGTTGCCCTGCCGCCGTCCTGCCACGAAACGTGCTCCCGAAGCAATGCAAAATCCCCTGTCTCTCTGACAAGCCGGCAGACCGCCCAGATAATCCAGAAGGGCTGATCGGAATATCTCGTATCGTCGTAGGGATACCATGTCAGCACCGCGTGTCCGTCCGAAAACTGATGCCTTAAGCATTCCAGTATCTCTTCCTTTGCTTTGTCCTGTCTGTAATTCAGTAACGCCGCGGCAATCTGCAGATTATCCCTGACGCCCTTTTTCCCTACAATGCAGAAATCCGCCTGCTTTTTCACCCAGTTGTTCATGATGTGGTTGATTTTCTCATCCGGCGTTCGGACAGACAGCGAACCGTATTTCCGATAACAGTATTCCTGCGCCCTGTCAAATTCCCGCTCCACGGCTTCCCTGTTTAAACGTGCGAAGGCCGTATTCCTCGCCTCCTCCCGCGAGCCGCTGATGCCAAACAGCAGGTCGATTTCCTTTGTCTCCCCCGGCCGCAGTGTAAATTTATGCTGCAAAACGCCGCCTAAAATAAAGAGCGCCGCTTCGGAACCGGTGCAGTCCGCTCCCTGCATTACGACATCCGGCCGCCCAAACAGCGCACAGGCGGAGGCGTCGGGCTGCGTCAGCGTACCCGTGGGACCGCAGAATTTTGTCAAATCCCCGTCGTACGCATACACCGGCTCGGATGAAGCCAGAAACCCGTGATAGCGCTCGTGCGGTGCAAAAGGGTGTGAGGAATCGCAGTAAATCCCGTTTAATTTTGGATCAAACTCCGTCTTCATGCACCGGTACATCTCATAATATCTCGGGTAAGTAAACCCTTCCAGAGAAAAACTCACCGCCGAAAAAACACTGAGTGTCCTCTCTTTTTCCCCGGTATTTCGAATCTTCAGGGTCCAGATCTCATGGAAGCCCTCCCGCGGCACAAATATCCGCCAGGAACTTTGTATCCCCTGGCAGCCCGACTGTATCTGCGAATATCCGATACTGTGCGTACACCGGTAGTCCTCCACTTCCGTGTTCAAAGGCCCGAAACCGATATTCCAGCAGGCATGCGTCTCTTCATCCCGCAGATACACATACCTGGCGTCATCCCGATTGATCATGCACATATCCGCCTTCTCGCTCAGATAATAGCTGCGCCCGTGGCCGATCTGCGAGACCTGCGCACAGTACCGGTTTTCATTCCACAGATAGTTGTACCAGTATCTGGGGGTACGCGGCTCCCTTATCACACAGGAATTGCCGTCCGGTGAAAACTCAAATTTTTTTGCATCTGTTGATTGCTCTGTCGTATTTCCCATCTTTATTTCTGTACTCCTCTTGCCGCCTTTCGCTTTGCGACTTCCTCGCGCATCGCGGGCAGTTTTTTCTCCAGGTCAAATCTGGTAAATATCACAAACATCAGCAGGTTGATGACTACCGGCAGATAATTGGAAAATCCGTAAATGGAATACCGCATAGATGCGGTTGCCTCCGCCAGCGTGGAATCATAGGAACCAAGTACCAGAAACAGGCTGAGCAAAAGGGAGCCCGCTCCGCTTCCCACTTTACTTCCAAACCCGATCGCACCGCCGGAAGTTGCAACCAGCGCTTTGTCGTATTTCCACTCGTTATAATCGACCGCCATTGCCAGCAGCACGCCGTACAGGCACATCAGCGGAATCTGAATAAAGCTTCCGATCAGGCTCGTCACGATATATACCGTGAGATTTGCCGGGATAAAACACCGTACTCCCGCCGCAATCGCCGCGCCCAGCAATCCCACATAAATGGTTTTTGTCACGCCCAGTTTCGCGATGATCGGTTTTGACAGTGCAAATCCTACCACCGTCGCAAGCATCCCCGCCGCGCCGATCAGTCCTACCAGATTATCGTTTCCGAAAATCCATTTGCAGTAATAAGTACCTCCGGAACCTGCAACCGCATTTGTAATGCTGGTAATCAGATTAAACAACAGCACGATCACCCAATATTTATTGTGAAACAGCATCCCGACCGCTTCCTGAAAGGGTACCGCTTCCTCCTCTACCGTCTCCTCTGACGCGTGCTCTTCCGTATCGGACGCAAAAACCGCTTTCCGCCCGTTGTTATAGCAGATTAGGAATAACAGCAATACCGCAATTCCCAAAATAACTCCGTATTTAATCCATGCACTCTGCGTTCCGCCCAGCATATTTGTCACCGGGATCGTCGCGATCGCGATAACCATGCCGGCTCCGTAATTCCCTACCGCACGGAAAACACCCATACTGCCGCGCTCGCTCTGGCTGTTGGTGCGGACTACCATAACGGCCGCAAAGGGCGTCGCAATCATCGTGTAGATCACCGCTGTCAAAAGCAGATTGGTAATCAGCGCATAGATCAGCGCCGGTATCTGCCCCGCCTGCACCGGAACCGTAAACATCATCACCGTAATCACGGCCGCCGGTATCGCCATCCGCAGCATCCACTGATAATATTTTCGGTTGCCGCCTCTGGAATGGTCGATCATATTTCCGAAAATCACATCCGTAAACGCATCAATCACCTTCGCAATCGCCATCACAACACCGACGCTCCCGACTGCCAGACCGGCCTTATCCGTATAGAAATACGTCAGCTGGCCTACAAGATTCGCCATCAGCCCAAGCGCCAGCTGGCCGCTGAAATCCGCCATATAATCTTTGCCGCGCATCACGCGCCTTGCTCCGTCCGCATCATAGCGGACCTCATTCCTGTCTTTTGCCATGTCACTTCCTCCTCAACCTTTTACAGACAAATGATACTGTACGCCCGGGACCTCGCCGCTCAGTGCAAAGCAGATATCTTCCCCGACTTTTTCTCCCTGCGTTTCCGCCAAAACCTCACCGACCGGATTTAAAATCCGAAGCATAGCTTTTTCGGCTTTCACGCGGATGCTTCCCTCCAAAGTTTCCGCATACAGTTTCCCTTTCAATTCTACCGCGGTGAAAGGTATTCCCATCATTTCCGGTCCCGGACTGCAGGTCGTCTCGTCCATTCCCGTCGTCCCCATCGCCGTCAGTACAAACTCTTTTGCCCCCGCGAGCGATTCCGCGTCCGCCGGAAGCAGTGTTACGGAAATCCGCTCATTTTTTGCCTGCACGCTCACCCGCCGAGACAGCGCGATCGTCTCATCCGGCGCGCCGCTGAAACATGCGCAGTACGGCGTATGTACCATGTATTTCGCATGCTCCGGGTCAAAGACAATCTCCTTTGTATCGGAAACCAGTTTTCCGTCCACATATCCCGTATCGGCGGAAAGCATTCCCCATTCTTTCATTGCCTTATCCGCCAACTTTGCGAACGCGCGGTAATCACCGTCTCCCGCAAGCCGTGCAATCTCGTCAAACACCAGCGCCTGCTCTCCCAGATGCACGCCGGGGCAAATCTCGCGCGTCCCTGCCGCTGCCTTTGCCAGTCGGTTTTTCTCTTTATAGCGGCGCATTGCATCCCGGTAAGCAGACCACGCATAATAAACGCCGTGTTTCGCATCTTTCAAATCCGCTCCGTTTAAAAACCCCGCGTTTACCGCGACGTCCGCGTCCCCCTGGTAAGAATCCCCGCCGTCCAGAAAGACATTCCGCACCGCCGCAACATACGGGAAGAAGGTCGACGGCATTGCATGGAAATTCGGCAGCGTGCAAAGGTCATTTTTCGTGTAGACCACATCCACCCGGTTCTTTGCCGCGGATACCATTCCTTTCAGGAATACCGACGCCAGAAATCCCCACTGGCAGACCACCGCCGGGTCATTGTATGCGTCAAACACATTTAAGATTTCATCCGCAGGCTGATCGTCCCAGTGCTCCGACGTGTGGTGATTATATAAAATCAGGCCGTCCCAGTCATTTAAGCAGGCATACGCAATCGTCTGCAAAAAGGCGGTGGAGTGAAACGGATGAAGCCCGTACTCGTTCCACTCGCTGAGCATAAACGGTTTTCCGCCGACGATCGCCACCGACGCCAGACTTAAAAGCGTGGTTGACATCGCCCCGATCCCTTTTTGCATCGTCAGCGGATTGACCGAAACATATTCCGTCGGCCCCGCCACCAGATAAGTGTTTCCCTGCACCGGGAGCAGCGGATGGTTAAAATAGCTGTTGTTTTCCATCAGATCCCCGTCTGTGTGCCCGTATACATCCGCCGCGCCTGCAATCAGGTTACTGGTGACAATCGGAACTTTTACGCCGAGCGCCCGGAGATAATCTTCCATCATCTGATAGAATCTGCGGTTCATGTAAATTCCGAACTCCATAAAGTCAGCATAGCGCGCCGGGCCGCATTCCGCGTCCCAGGGGCCGTTCGGGTCATTGACCGGCTGGTAGAAGCCCCCGTCTACGCCCCGCACCGTTCCACGCGCCGGGTCTTCATCCTCGCCGAGCGCACATACCCCCTCATGCGTCCACGCCTCCTTTAAACGTTCCCTCGTGTAATACTTCATTAACAGGAACTCATTAAAGCGCCCCTGTACCTCGTCGCGGTACGGCTTCATCTGCTCCCCGTCATCGGCGCCCATCGCCCACTTAATCGCGGAGTCCTCGTTGTTAATCTGAACCGTGACGACCGCCGGGTCATCGATCAGCGCAAGCCCCGTATAGGGATTGACATGGCACAAAAGCTCCTTTGCGTATTCCTTCTGCAGCTCAATCAGGCGCGCATTGTACATCGCATGCCTTTTGATGCAGGAGGGCGCGCCGCCCGGATAATCCGGTTCGTCCGCATCCGTAAATTCCCGCGCCACAATCAAATCGATATGCAGATAAATTCCCTTCTCCTTCAGCTTCGCCGCAAAATAATCAAAACGATCCAGCCCCTCCTTATGAAATTTCCTGCTGCCGCCGCTCTCATAATCCAGAAGCGGCGCTTCTTTACAGCTGCTCCAGCTTCCCGGCTCCTCCCCGATCGGCGCGTCCGCTGCGTGGAGGCGGATCATGTTGACGCCCATGCTCGCAAAGCGCTCCGCCATTTTGTCCGCCGTCTCATGGTCCGGCGTATTGGACCTTGCCGCCACATTAAACCCCAGGAATCTGGCGCGGGTTCCGTCCTCGAAATAAAAGTGCCCGTTTCTGCTCTCCACAAACCCGTGCTTTCCCGCAGGCGCATCCAGCAGATGCGCATAATTGAGCATCCCCCTGTTCGGCTCCGCTTTGTGAATCCTGATTCTTTGTCTCATACTTCGCTCCCTTCGATTTCATTGATTCCCTGTGTATATCCGTTTTTCTGTCAGTATCCTATCACAGAAGCGCACTTGGATATTGTAAAATACGTTTTAAAATTATAAAATTCTATCTTGTTTTCACCGGGCAAAGACACTATACTAGTGTAGCGACCTGTTCATTTTCAGTTAAATGACGCAGGATGAATTTTCAGTCTGCAAGACGGCTGAGCGAGGCGATGCGGTGGCATCGTTGAGTGAAGCCAACGCCGCAGATGAAAATTCAGGCAAGTCATTTAGCGAAATATGAACAGGTCGCTACACTAGAGTCAGATACCAGCCGTTCTTGTTTTTATATTTTTGTCAGGAGCCGATATGGATTACATTTTGCTTTGTAAAAATTTCTTTGCGGCGACAAGGATTCCCGTCAGCCTTCTCGAAAACAGCGAGGCCGTATACTCTTCCATGGGAGAAATGCTTTCTATGCATTCACCGTCCCATTACGACCTTTTCCCACTGGAAAAAAATCCCGTCTTCTGTCGCTTTTCTCCCGATATTGAATACGGCCGGGTGCATATCGACAATACCGATTATGACATCATTGTAGGACCGGCTTTTAATGTACCTGTGACAGACCGGCTTGTACGGCAGTATATGCGTGAGCTTATGATCTCTCCGGATTACCGTGAGCAGCTCACCGAATGCCTCTCCTCCATTCCCCGAATCAGCCATTTTCAATTTGCCGGCCTTCTGTCCTTTTTATATCAGTGTCTGAATCACGGGGAGGCGAACATGCAGGATTTTTATACGGAGGACGAACTGCATGACCCGGACCGGAATCAGCGTCAGGTAGCACGCATCATAGATGATATCGAACATGAAAATCTTCACAACTCTTATCATTTTGAACTAGAACTGTATGAGCATATCAAAAACGGAAACGCAGCGCGCCTGAAAAAATTTCTGCACACAAACAGTCTTCTGTTAAAAGAGGGAAAAATGGCGCACTCTCCGGTGCGCCATACCAAAAATATTTTTATTACTACAGCAACCAAAGCTGGTTTTCTCGGCGCGATACCGGGCGGCGTCGACATCGAAAAAACGTATCAGCTGATTGATTTCTATATTCAGGAGTGCGAACAGCTGCAGACCATCGAGGAAATTTCAAATCTGCAGTATATGATGCTGCTCGACTTCTGTCAGAGAGCGGGCGAAGCACATATTCCGGAGGGGATTTCCTCCGAAGTGTATCAGTGTATCAATTATATCCGCAGCCACACCAACGAGCCCATCGGCATCGACGATGTGGCAAAACAGGTACACCGGAGCAGTTCCCACATGATGCGGCGCTTTAAAGAAGAATTAGGCATCCATATCGGCGCCTTTATTACGAGATGCAAACTGGAAGAAGCAAAAAGCCTTCTGACTTACAGTGATAAGACACTGGCCGAAATCAGCAGCTATCTGTGCTTTTCGAGTCAGTCCTACTTCCAGAACGTTTTTAAAAAGCAGTACGGAATCACACCGATGCAGTACCGAAAAAAGACCCGGAAAATCTGAGTCTCTCTCGCAAAAACGTCTGCTGTAGTTTCCTTTATGTCCGTATCACGGCAGAAAAACACCTGCTTATTGCTGTAATACGATCTGCTTTATTGTATTCACATAATGCTCCGCCGCCGATTCCTCGAATGAAATCACCCGCGACCACATCCTAAGTCCCTGGTAATAATACAAAATCAGGTCTGCGACCTGCTCCGTGTCGACCGCACGGAACTCTTTTGTCTCAATTCCATATTCCAGCAGGCCAATCCAGCGCTTTTTTGCTCTCTCATTGATATCCGCAAAAAAGTCCTGATTCCCCAGA
This sequence comes from Lachnospiraceae bacterium, assembly GCA_021770345.1. GTDB lineage: Bacteria > Bacillota > Clostridia > Lachnospirales > Lachnospiraceae > Roseburia. The sequence goes on from JAETRD010000004.1 coordinate 202,419, forward strand.
TTGGCGTACTCGTATATCGCAAGGCTTAGAGACAGTTCTTTGTCCATAATCTCGGATTTTATCGCACTGAGCATGTCTTCGAGTATCACGCCCGCCTTCTCCCGCTTTTCTATGCGGTCGGCTATCACATACTCCTCCGAGAGAATCTCCGAAAAAATCTCCTCCGTTCCGGCGTAATAGCGGTAGAGCCCGCCTCTGCTTAAGCCCGTTCTCTCACAGAGATCGGTCATGGTTACGGCTTTAAAGCCTTTCTCGGCAAACAGGCGGTACGCCTCCCTGCGGATTGCCTCTTTTGTCTTTGTTCCCTTATCCCCCATCTCAGTCCGTCATTTCCTCCCGCAAAAGCGCATACATGCAGTATGAATGAATCTCTCCGTTCTTACAGACGCCGTCCCGCATCGTGCCCTCGCATGTAAACCCCGCTTTCTCTAAAACACCCCTTGAACCTGCATTGTCGGCAAACGGTTCGGCAAAAATGCGGACAATGTCAAATTTCGCAAACGCTTCCCTGCAGATTGACTTTACCGCTCCCGACATGATCCCCTGGCGCCAGTATTCCTCCGCAAGCCAATAGCCGAGCTCCGCGGACTTTTCGTATACGTCGTCTTTTACAAAAATTCCGATACTGCCGACCGCCTGACCGTCAACCTCAATCGCGTAACTGAGCTGTTTCTTTTCCGCGCCTGCAATGCTGTCGCTGATATACCAGCGCGCGTCGTCTAACGTATAGGGACTCGGGAACACATTGCGCAGATTTTTTGCGATATTCGAATTGTCGGCAGCCCGTGCGAGCGACTCCGCATCCTCTGTTCTCCATGCCCTCAATTTAAAATCTCTCATTCATCGGTTCCTCCTTACAAAAAGCGACACTGTTGTCACTTTTATTATGAGACAACAGTGTCGCTTTTGTCAATACAAACGTTTCTTTTGAAGCTCGGCGCAATAGATCTGTGTGCCGAAAAGACCGGCCCCCGACGCAATCTTCTGCCGCACCGATTCTTCACAGCCTTCCGGTACCATACGCTTGACTTTCTCCCAAATCATCTTTTCGCTGAACCGCTCGTCCTTTGCGAACGGAACGACATCGCAGGTGTCCTGATACCATTCCAGCGTTTTCTCCCGGAAAAAGGACTCGATTTCGGCATATTCCGCTCTGCCGGCCAGATTCTTCTGTTCCCGGGGATCCGCTTCCATATCATACAGTTCACACGCCGCATGGGCGCGATAGACATATTTCCAGCGGTCGCTGCGCAGCATCGCCCCTTTGGCGTGGGCCTCGTCGTCAAACTGGGCCGCATAGCGGGGCCACATCACAGAAAACCGGAAGCCGTCCGCAACGGCAGGATCCACGGATTCGCTGCAGTGGGCCTCGTTTGCCATTCGCCCGCCCTCGCAGTGAACGATATCGCGGACCTTCCTGTCATGATCCGCGAGAATCGGGCGCAGAGAGCGGCCAAAGTGCGTGTGCTCCGGGCGAACGCCGGCAAAGTCCATGGCCGTCGCATAAAAATCAACCAGTTCCACAAGACTGTCGCTGATTCCGGGAACAACATCGATTCCCTTCGGCGGTTTGATCAGCAGAGGAACCCGGGTGAGCACATCCGCAAAACAATTCTGCGCTTTTTCGATCAAGCCGTAATCCCCGGCATAATCTCCGTGGTCACTGAAAAAGAAAATGGCGGAGTTGTCATATTCCCCGGCATCCTTTAACGCCTGACATATCCTGCCAAACTGTCGATCCACCTTCATACACATTCCAAGATAGACGGCGCGAAGTTCGTCCCACTGCGCTTTACTCATTCCGTCCAGATTCTGATACCGGCGAAGCAGCGCTTCCATTTTGGGTTTCCCTTCTCCCTCTTCCGGCAAAATCCGCGCGGCAAGTTTATCCCGGTCAATCGCCGAAAAGTACGGTTCCTCCACATTGTAAGGGGCATGCGGGTATAGGGTTCCGACAAACAGGCACAGCGGCCGGTCGTCTGCGGGATTTAAAATGCGCCTGCAGGCCGCATCCACATCCTCGTCATCCGCAGTATAATTTTGACCGTTTTCGTCCAGCTTCAATTCTCCGTTGCAGAACGAATAAAACTCCGGACTCCCGGGGACGCCCCTCGGATGATCGTTGACAAAACCAGGGGCTGGAACGGCATTTCCTCCGTAGTACAGCTCCGTGACGTGGCTTTCCACCAGTCCGGGATGTTCGGCGGCAACCAGATCATTGCGGGCGTTTGCCCACACATAGTACCCGGCATTTTTCAGCTCTTTCAGCAGAGAGGTTTCGTTTTCCTGCAGCAGATACCCCATCGTGCGGTGGCCTGTGGTATGCGGATACAGACCGGTAAAAAAGCTGCACCGGCTCGGCACGCATACCGGATTCTGACAGTAGGCATTTGAGAACGATACGGCGTCCTTGCGGGCAAACGCATCGAGAGCAGGTGTGATTGCAGCGGGATTTCCCATATGTCCCATGGTATCCCAGCGCATTTCATCGGGATTAAAAATAATAATATTCGGTTTCTTTTTCATTCTTATAACCATGCTCCTTTCTGCTTATTCCACGGCAAGCTGTCCGCGGGCAGTCTCGGGGTTGTCCTTCCAGCGTTCCAGATCGGGCGTCCCGGTAGCCGCCTCGCAGACGGCAAGCCACCGGCTCATGCGCATTCGCTCTCCGTGCTCCCATTCGGCCGACGCGGCGTCCGCCGCCTGCTCTGCTACGTCATTCAGATGCTTTGCAATTTCCGGAAAGCGCTCAATCCGATTGACGGTTTCATCCGGATCATTTTCCATATCAAACAGAGCGGCCGTATCGGGACTGCCGTGATACCGGATATATTTCCACTTCCCTTCGCGAACCATCACGGCGTAGGAAAGCTTTTCTTCCGGCGGACGGCCCGCTGTCTCCATCAACTGACTGAGCACAGGATGTGCAGACACACCTTTCTTATAACCGGCCGCGAACATCGGAGCGAGGCTGATCCCGTCTACAAACCGCCCCTCATATGCCGTACCCGCCAGTTCACAGAAGGTCGGTCCCAGATCCATAATGCCGGTGGGATCGGTGATAATCCTTCCCACCGGAATCCCGTCCCCGGTCAGTACCAGCGGCACGCGGACCGCATCCTCGAAGAACGTCTGCTTTCCGTACATTTTTCTCGAACCGATCATATCCCCATGGTCACTCGTATACCCGAAAACTCCGGCATGACCCGCCCTTTTTGTATATCTGCCAAAGGCGCCGCGAAGCTGCCCGATATACCCGTCCGTCTGTTCAATCAATGCGCAGTAGGCGGCTGCCGCTTTCCTGCCCTGTTCCTCGGAGATCTCCGGGAAACGGTGCGAAGCCAGCCACGGGTTGCCGGATACAAAATCCGGAAATACATGAAAATCCGGCGGCAGATAATTCCGTTCCCTGTATTTCAGATACAGGTCCGGCGGCGCGACCAGCGGGGAATGTGGCCCAAAGGTTCCCACCACGATAAATTGCGGCTTCTCATGCGGGCGGGACAGATATTCCAGAGCCAGCCGGACAATTTCCCTGTCGTAGTACATGACCGGGCTCTCTCCGCCGCCGACAATTTTCGGTTCGCCGGAGGATGCGAACGCCGGATAGAGATCGCCCTTTTCCGCGGCGGGAACCGAATGCGGAAGGCTCCAGCAGGTCGGCGTCATGTCGCCTCCGATCCGCTTCATAAATCCGTGGCGCAAATCCTTCCCGATAAAATGCATTCTGCCGATCAGAACGGTCTCGTAACCGGCACAAACCAGCGGGAAAAGGAAGGTCGGGCGGGTCTCCGGGATCGTCTGTCTGTTGTTCGTGACACCGATTCGGGTGGGAAGCGCACCGGATACAAAACTCATCCGCGCCGGAACACAGAGCGGGCAGGACGTATAATGCGCGTCAAAACGGGTGCCTTCCGCAGCCATTGCGTCCAGATTCGGCGTGTCCGCCATCCCCCCGTCGTAACCGGTATAGCGCGCGGCGTGCTGGTCGCTCATCACCAGCAAAATATCGGGCTGTTTCATAAAAGATATCTCCTTTCCGACCGTGCCCCCTGTTTACCTGGGGCAATGTCGCTGATGCTTCTTTTACGTCTTATTATATTGGGGGCGGCGTTCTAAAAATAGCACTTTTCTACCAATTCCAGGACAAAAAACGCCATATTCCGTTGACAGCATCATCCGTTTTCCCCTATGATAAAACTATAAACGGATGAAATTGTATATGAATGAAACCATATATGAATGAAACTATTTGTGAATGAAATTATATATGAATGTATGGAGGTGTATCTGTGGAACGTGCGGTTAATATGGCTCTTTTGTATATCAGCACCCGGTTTTCCGTCAATGCGGTCAGCTTTCAAAGGGATGCGGAAACATTTTGTCTCCCTGTTACCCTGTACGATGCAAAACGTGAAAATCACATCATTCGTGAAATGATCCGCACGGCGCCGGATCATTCGATCTGCTTCGTGAAAGACCGCCTTTTTGCAGAGTACTGCTTTGCATTTGCAGAAAACCTGGTTCTCTTTGTCGGACCGTTTCGTACCAGACGCTTATACCGCAGTCAGCTGCCGGAAAAGCCCGCGCTGACCGACGGCGAAAAGGAGCAGTACCTTGCGCTGTTTTCCTCATATCCCGAGGTGAAAACCGTGGATATCCGGCTCTATCTTCACATTCTTTTTACCGGCCTGTACGGCAACACAGATCAGGTCACCGAAAGCACTCTCGATATGCAGTCAGAGGATTTTCACCATATCCGGGAAGAGGAATTCTTTTGGGAGAGGGAAAATAACCGAAAAAAAGCCGTGCAGGGAAATACTGTGTTTTTGCTTATGTCCAATATACAGGCGGGAAATTACGAGACCTCGATACGGTTATACCGGCGTATCATGAATAACAGAGGCCAGTCCTTTATTCTGATCCATGCCATTGAAGGGCTTACCACCATCCGCATTCTGGCGCAGATCGCCATGAAAAAGGCAGGCGTATCGGATACCGGCTCCGGCCAGCTTTTGACGGATTTCAAGCTCCATGCGAGATGCGTCACCGACATCACGGAATCCCGCAGGCTGGCGGAAGAGCTGATTTATAACTGTTGCCGCCTGGTGCGGGAAAACAGGACAAGCGATTACAGTCCCGCGATAAAGACTGCCGTCGACTACATTCATTTTCGGCTGAGCGAACCGCTTAGCATCCCTGCCATCGCGGCGGAAGCCGGGCTCACCCCGAACAGCCTGACCACGAAATTTCACAGCGAGGTGGGATGTACTCCTACCGCTTACATTACAAAATGCAGACTGGAAAATGCCGCGCGTATTCTGAAAAACACGGAGCTGAGCATCCTCGAAATCTGTACGAGAGCCGGAATTCCGGACGCCAATTACTTTACAAGGTGCTTCCGAAAACAATACGGGTGTTCCCCTACGGAATATCGGAAACGCGCCGGTGAACCGGAAGAAGAGTCCTAACCGGAATAGTTTTGTGCGGGTCTGCCCATAAATATGCCTGTTATAATCCTGCCATCAGATTTTATAAGGAGGCATTGCTATGGGTAAGAAACCAAATTTTATTGTCATTCACACGGATCAGCACCGTTACGACTGTACCGGAATCGCCGGACGCCGTGCGGGTATCTATACTCCCTATATCGATTCGATTGCACATCAGGGGGCAAATTTTACTTCGGCGTACACCGACTGTCCGCTCTGCATCCCGCAGCGTCTCAGCCTGCTTACGGGACAGACCCCGGTTCACCACGGCCTTTTTGCGAATGTCGGCATTCCCTATCTGCCTTTGGAAACCACGCTGCCCGCCGAGATGCGCCGGGGCGGTTATCAAACGGCCTTAGTTGGCCGTACGATGCACACTTATCCTTTCAATTATCCCTACGGTTTTGAATACTATATGCCGGGAGATCCCTCCAGCGATCAGAAAGATAAGGGCGATGCTTTCTTCCGGGATTTGAAGGAACACAGCTCAAAAGAAGCGGGCGGATATTACGGCTGCGGTCCCCACAATAATTCCCGTGCCGCCGCCCCTTACCACCTGCCCGCCGAACTTCATCAGAGCAAATGGGCTACAAACCGCGCGCTGGAATTTCTGGAAAACAGAGACCCATCCCGCCCTTATATGCTCTTCGTGGGTTACTATGCGCCTCATTCCCCTCACAATCCGCCTGCCGAATTTTTCAACCGCTATTATCAGCGAAACGATCTGGACCATCCTTACATTGCTTCCTGGGACATTCCGCCCGCATCCGCCGGAAATGTGATGGCAAGATATACCCGGATGACGGACGAGGACAAACGCTGTCTGTACGCAGGCTATTACGGTAATATCGCATTTGTGGATACACAGGTGGCAAGACTGCTTCAGGCGGCGATGGATAAAAACACTTATGTCATCTTTACCTCCGATCACGGTGAAATGCTCGGGGATCACTATCTGATGCAGAAAAACAGGCCATACGAGGGCGCAGTACATATCCCGTTTATGATTATGGGACCGGAAATTTCGGACGGACAGCAGTCAGACTGTCCGGTCGGCTGGACCGACATTATGCCTACCATTCTCGATTTTGCGGGCTTACCGATTCCGCACAGTGTGGACGGAAAGAGCCTTGCTCCGATGCTTCGCGGCACAGACCAGACTCCCGTCCGCGCTTACATGCACGGTGAGTGCACCCATGATTTCATGTTTGACGCAAAAATCCGTCCGCAGTCCGATCGCCGCAATTTCATTTACGAGAAGGGCTCACAGTTTCTGACAGACGGCAAAATGAAGTATATCTGGTATGTGACAAGCGGCAGGGAACAGCTTTTTGACGTCGAAAACGATTTCGCCGAAGCGCAGGATCTGTCAGAAAATCCGGCTTACGCACAGGAACTGCTCCTCTGGAGAACGCGCATGATAAAAGAACTCGCCGGGCGGCCCGAGGGCTTCTCGGACGGAGAAAAACTGATTGCCGGAATGGATTCCCGGCGCACCGACTCCAGGATGGCAAAACTGATGAAACAGCGTCAAAGCGAGGGATTCTCGCTTGCTTTTGCACAGAAACTGCGTCCGGAGGAAAAAATGGCGTTTGCGGAGCATCTGTGCCGTTAAAAGTTCTGTGGAACGTAGAATCGTGCTAAGCACAATAGAAACATGCTGTCAGAAACATGCTGCAGTGTGTATGATATAACTATGAAAAGAATTCCGGCCGGATTCTGAAAGTGAACCGATAAAAGCACACACGCAAAGGAGTGTTATCTATGCAAAAAGAAACCTACGCAAAGACGGCGGCTTTATGGGAGCTTATTCTTGCTGCCTGGCTTTGCATTTCCATGAATGTCTTTACCAACTTCACCAATTACTTTCAGTATTATCTGACCGGCATCGTAGGAATCGGCACCGTACTGGCGGGTTCCTTCATCACAATCTTCCGCATCTGGGACGCGTTCACCGATCTTGGGGTAGGCGCTGCCGTCGACCGCACCAACACCAGATTCGGTCAGTTCCGGCCGTGGATTTTCGCGGGTATGATCATCTGCGTGATCTCTTCCGGATTGCTGGTATTTGTTCCGAACGCGCTGCCCGAGAATACCGCGCTCCGCATGACGGCTTACATCATTATTTACATGATTCTGGTTCTGGGTGCGACGATGTACAACCCCGCAACCCGTTCCACCGCACAGATTCTTACGGACGACCCGAAGCAACGGGCCTCTGTCGGTCTGATCCGCGGCATCTCGCTGCAGATCATGTATTCCGTTCTCCCTGTGATTGTTTTTTCTCATCTGCTTCCGGCATCCGGGGGAAAGTTTGACTATGACTTCTTTGTAAAATGGTGGGGCGTCTACGCGGTGATTACGGTCGTATTCTGTGTTCTTGCCATGATCGGCCTCGGCAAAAAGGACGTAAAAAAGAGTGACTTTACCGCTCCGTCCAGAAAAGCCTTTGACTTTAAACAAACCTGGGATGTGATAAAGGGCAACAAACCTCTGCAGATGCTGATTCTCTCCGCGGGTTCCGACAAGCTGGCTACGGTGTGCCAGAACAATGCCACGGTTGTTGTCATCCTCTTTGCGATCACTGCCGGAAACGCAAAACTCAACAGCGGCGCGAATACATACACCTTAATTCCCTGTATCCTCATGCTGCTTCTCGGCCTCGGCGGTATCGCGCGCAGGCTCGGTCCCCGCAAAGCGATGAATTTCGGAAGCTGGGGCGGGATTGTCGTATGCGTGCTCAGCATGCTGCTTTGGATCTTCGGCGATCCGAAAAGCATGAGTTTCCCGGGTATGGAAGGCTATGACGGATGGACGTTCTTCACCCTCGCCTACCTTGTTCTGTGGTGCCTGTACAAGGGCTTTACCATGGTCACCTCCAATGTGACAAACCCTATGATCGCAGACGTCATTGACTATGAAACCTATCGCAGCGGCAACTATGTGCCCGGCCTGATCGGTTCGCTCTTCTCCTTCGCGGATAAGGTGATCTCCTCTCTGGGCCCTACGCTTGTCAGTGTCCTGATTGCAACCGTAGGCTTCGGAAATCAGCTTCCGGACGCGACCACTCCGTTCTCAAATAAACTGTTTGCGATCGGTCTGTTCGGCATGTACGGGATCGTTATCATAGGTCTCATTGTAAATCTGGTTGCCATGAAATTCTATGACCTGACTCCCGAAAAGATGGCCGAGATTCGCAGGACTCTGGGTGAGAGAAAAGACGTATAGTCCGTTTTCAACCGTATCAAAAAAACAGCTCTCGTTTTACCCGAATGGGACGAGAGCTGTTTTTCTTTACCGTTTTTTCAAATATGCCCGCAGCGGACAAGAGCCGCTTCTTGGATTATCCCCTGTCTTTTCTTGCGGCAAGTTCCGCCCGTGCAATCTGCTCCATGCGGGGCATGGCGTAATCCAGCAGCGTTTGAAATGCCTTACAATAATAATTATGGTTCCCCTTCGAATCCGCATACCAGTCGTTTTTGCAGCCGCCGTTACATATGTTCCGATAAGAGCAGGTCCGGCATTCTACCGGCTTTTCGGCGCCAGAAGAGAGGAATTCCGCAGCTTTCCGACTGACAGCCATCTCTGAAATCGGCGTTTCCGTGATATCGCCGATTTTCCAGTGATCCAGCACATAAAAATCACAGGGATAGGCGGAGCCGTCCCCTTCAATTACCAGATAAGAACCGCATGTTCCGCAGGTGGCGCAGGTACTCGCGCCGTCGCCGAGCAAAATATGGATGTAATCGTCAAAGATACGGACACTGTGGTAATCTCCCGCAGCCCAGTCCCGATACCACAGATCAAACACTTCACAGAGAAATCGCCCGTATTGTTCCGGGGTCAGAGAATAGGGCTCCTGTCCGCGCGCATGACCGATCGGGTCCATACAGGCGATAAACTGCAGAAATCGAAAGCCGAAATTCTTCAGTCTCCGGTAGACAAGCTCCGGGGAGGCCGCGCAGTCGCGCGTGACGACACAGAGCGCATTACAGGAAACACCGTGCTTTTCAAGCAGTGTTTTGGCCGCGAGCGCCCGCTTCCATGTGCCTTCCCCGGACGCATCGACACGATACGCATTGTGCGCCTCCCGAAACCCGTCTAAGGACAATCCGACCAGAAATCCGTTTTCATGAAAAAAAGCCGCCCAGTCTTCATTCAGCAGTGTCCCGTTGGTCTGAACGGAAAAGCTGACTTTGACGGCAGGCGGCTTTGACGCTTTGACCTCGTCGACAAAGTGACGAAAAAACGGCAGTCCGGCCACCGTGGGCTCCCCGCCCTGAAAAGCGAAGGAAACGGCTCCGTCCGGATCAACGGCATCAAACGTCTGCCGGATCAGCAGATCCGCAAGTTCCTCCGTCATAATCCCCATACTGTGCTGACTGCGGTTCTGCGCTTCGTCTTCATAGAAACAGTATCTGCAGCGAAGATTGCACTGACTGGATGCCGGTTTGATTAAAAGATTTACGAATTTCATAGAAACACCCCCGATATTGTTTTCTATTATAACACGAATGGTACCCTCAATGAACAAGGGAATTTGTGCTAAGCGCAGTAGAATCATTCTATCCGTTAAACCGGATTGTTTTTATAATAAATCTATCAAAAAAAGAAAAGGGGATGCTTATGTCAATTTTTCAATCTGCATTATTTGCCATTGTCAGTTTCCTCGCTTCCATTGCAGGAGCAATCTGCGGAATTGGCGGCGGTGTTGTGATCAAACCGGTCTTAGACCTGTTTGGCTGGGCAAGCGTATCCGCAATCAGCTTTTTATCCGGCTGCACCGTCTTATCCATGAGCTGCTACACCGTGGGAAAATCTCTAATCGCCGGGGAAAAAACGGTAGACCTGAAGCGCGGAACGCCTCTTGCAGTCGGCGCCGCTCTCGGAGGAATTGCCGGTAAACAGTTATTTCAGCTGATTGAGGGTATGTCGGCAAATCCAGATATGGTCGGCGGAGTTCAGGCCGCCTGCCTGGCGGTTATCACGGCGCTGACTTTACTCTACAGCCTTAATAAATCAAAAATCAAAACAAGACAGGTCGCCTCCGCCGCCGCATGTGTGTTTATCGGTCTGATTCTCGGAATTATGTCGAGCTTTCTGGGCATCGGAGGCGGTCCGGTCAATCTTGTTTTCCTGTACTATTTTTTCAGTATGGAGACAAAAATCGCCGCGGCAAACAGCCTGTATATTATTTTATTCAGCCAGATTACCAGTCTTGTCACAACGCTTGTAACCGGAACCGTCCCCGCATTTACCCCGATCACCCTGATTTTCATGGTAGTCGGAGGCATCCTCGGCGGTATGGCGGGACGCGCGGTCAATAAAAGAATAGACAGCCCCGCCGTCGAGCGGCTTTTCATTTATCTGATGGGCGCAATTATCCTGATCAGCATCGGGAACATGTGGAACTATCTGCCCGCGGCCTCTTTCAGCCGGTAATTTTCCGCCTGCGATTCAAAAAGCCTGTAATACAGACTGTCCGTCTTTTGCATCAAGTGTTCATGCGTGTCGTAGTCCGCAACCGTTCCGCCGTCGATAATCAGAATACGGTCACAGAACACGGAGGACGACATGCGGTGTGAAATGTAAATGGCCGTCCTGTCTTCCACCAGACTGTTGAACTTCTCGTAAATCTCCGCCTCCGCGATCGGGTCGAGCGCCGATGCCGGCTCATCCAGAATCACCATTGAAGCGTCCTTATACAGCGCGCGGGCGATCGCAATTTTCTGCCCCTCCCCGCCGGACATCTCGATTCCGTCCTCGTCGTATTCCTTTCCGAAGCGGCTCTCAATCCCGTTTTTTAATCCGTCTATTTTTTCCCGCAGTCCGACCTCGTCAATCAGCCTGCGAATGCGTGCCTCGTCGGCGCCCGCCTCCTGACAGGAAATGTTCTCCGCAATCGAGAAATTAAACAGGCGATAATCCTGAAAAACCGCCGCAATCGCCTTCATATAGGACATATAATCGTAATCGCAGATATTTTTTCCGTTGATTTTTATCTCGCCGCTGTCCGCCCGGTACATCCGGCAGAGCAGCTTGACAAGCGTAGATTTGCCCGCGCCGTTTAAACCGACAAACGAAATCTTTTCACCTCTGCAGATTGTAAAGCTGACGTCGGTGAGCACCGGCTTTTCCGCTTTCGGATAGGTGAATGTCACATGAGAAAACGCAACCGTCTCCACCGGCCCCTCAAAAGGCGTTTTCCCTGTCTCTGCCGTCTCCTCCTTAAGCGCCATAAATTCCATGTACGGGTCCAGGTAAGAAAGCACCTGTTTTACGGTGATGACACCCTCCCCCAGAGTAAAAACGGAACCGGTAAACTGAATCGCGGCCGACACATACATCGTCAGTGAGCCGATGGATATCTGACTTCCGAAGCGGCTGCTTATCGTCCGCAGCCCCACATACACATAACAGATTGCCGCAACCGCATCGTTGACAACGCTGACTCCGCCGAAGCTCCGCCCCTCTTTGATGTACAGTTCTTCCATATGATCGCAGACCTCTGTCGCGTACGCTTTTGTCCGGTCACTGATCATATCTTCCATATGATAGAGACGGATATCTTTCTGGTATTGCTTTTCCGTATGAAGGTTATAGTAATAGCCGTACTTGCGGTTATATGGAATCAGGTTTGACATGACCTCCACAACCTTTGCGGACATGCTTTTGTACAAAAACAGCATGGCCAAAACGGCGGCCAAAAGCACCGCGATCATGACCGGTCCGAGCGTCACCAATATCACGAGAACTCCCGCCAGCGACAGCATTCCGCCAAACACTTCCGATATACGCGATACAAGATTTGCAATCGCATCCTGATTGCTGATGGCAAACACCGCGCGCTCCTTTAAATCCAGATAGTACGGGTCTTCGAGATAAGAATATTCCAGATTCAGAATCTTCTCCGCCATCTTCTTGTTCATCTCGTTGCGCAGATAGTTTTCTTTTCCTTCCAGAAATCTCCGGAACCCCTTCTCCAGCCAGGTCATCCCCACGTTGTTCGCAACCATCAGGATACCGAAAAACAGCACTGCCTGTAAGTTCCTGTCACCGAGCAATTCATCTACCAGAAACTTCGGCAGAATCAAATTGAGCCAGAGTTTTGCGGCTGCGGCCACCCCCTGTGCAATCAGAAGCAGCAGATAGTCCGGTGATACCTGCCATGCAAGTTTTAAAAAACTGTTCAGCTTTTTCATACCGCCTCGCCCTCCTTCTGATAATACTTGCCCTGCACCGTGAACATATGATAATATTCCCCTTTTTTCTCCATCAGCTCCTCATGGCTGCCGTATTCGCGCAGTCCGTCCCTGTCAAAAAGCGCGATTTTGTCGCAGAATTTTGTGCTTGCAAGCCGATGAGAAATATACACTGCCGTCTTCCCCCGCACTATGTCGCTGAAATTCTCGTAGATTTCCGCCTCCGCCAGCGCGTCGAGCGCCGCGGTCGGCTCATCCATAATGACCATCGGGGCATCTTTGTACAGCCCTCTCGCGATAGACAGTTTCTGCCGCTCTCCTCCGGAAAAATCCGTCCCGTTCTCGTCAATGATTTTGAGCATCATCTGGTCTAATCCCTTTTCAAACCCGCGCACCTTTTCCCCGAGTCCGACACTGTCGAGCACTTCCATAACCCTTGTATCATCCGCATCCGCTGCGCTGCCCGCCATATCAGCCGTATCGGCGTCCGCTCTCACCCCTCCGGTCACATTTTCCCGAATCGAAAACGCAAGCACGTTGACGTCCTGAAATACCGCCGAATAGAGACGGTACAGATCCTGTTTCCGAAAACGGTCAATATCAATCCCGTTGATGTAAATATTCCCTGCCGTCGGCTCAAACAGCCCCGTCATAAGCTTGACCAGTGTTGACTTCCCCGCTCCGTTCACGCCGACGATTGCAAGCCGCTCCCCTTTGCGTATCGTGAAATTCAGATCTTTATAAATATAGGTATCGCTGCCCGGATAGCGGAAATCCACATGCTCAAAAACAATCTCCGGCGTACCGTCCAACGTGATCTCTTCTTTGCCCTCCTCCTGCAGGCTTTCGTCCATCAGACGGAACGCATCCCCCACATACTGTCCCTCATTCTGTAAGAACGTGATATCATCGCCAAGTGTGAGCATTGCCGCCATCAGCGACGAAATCAGAGAGACGTACATCGCAAAGGAACTGACTGGCATACCGGAAAGCGTCTGCATAATCAGAATCCCGTACATCAGCGACGTTGTCACAAGCAGTGTCCCAATCCCCGCAAGTCCGATCAGATATTCGTGCTTTGCAAGCTTTTTTATGAGCGCATTCAGGCTTTTGATCTCCCGCTCATAATTGAGAAGAATCCTGTCTCTGAAATTGTAAATGCGGATATCCTTGCCGAACGTGAAATCATGCGTCGTGTCATAGTAATACCGTATCCTGCGCTCGGCCTTTGCCTGCTGCTCTTTTCGCTCATAACGGTACTTATGGTTCTGCCTTGACGCCCACATCATCACGAGAACATGCGCGATCAGCGCCAGCAGAATCCACGGGCTTAAACCTCCCGCAAGCATCAGCATCCCGCATATGGTCACCAGATTAGCCGGAATTCGATACAGGCGGTTGTACATCCCCTCCATGCCGAACGCGTTGTTATTGCAGGCATTCATTGCCCGGTCGTTTTCCTCCCAGAAGGAGGCGTCTTCCACATACCGGTAATCCATCTGCATCAGCTTTTTCCCCATCTGTCCAAGGTAAAAAAGGCGCATACGCATATTCCGCGCCTCCAGTATGTACATCAGGCGTTTGCCCGCGTAGCCAAGCACCGCTGCGGCCGCGAAATACACGGCCATTGCCGCAATCAGCCTGCGCTCCACATCCGCTCCGCCCGCCTCGAGGATACCGATTGCAAGCTTCGGCAAAAAGACCGCCAGAAACGGATAAAGTCCCGCCACGACCGTGTAGCAGACAATCCGCACGATCTGCGCCGGGTCCTCCCTTTTCATGTTTTTCATAAGCCGTAAGATAACCGGCAGCGTCCTGTATGTTGCCTGCCCCCTCTTTTGTTTCGTCTCCTCCATAATCCCTGTAATCCTTTCGTCGGTGTATTTTAGTCAATCAATCGTCTTCACCATTATAATCGATACGCAGGGGAAAATATAGAGAGAAACTGCAACCGGTCGTAATCCGGAAATAAGAGGTAGACGACGCGGGGCAAGATCCTTATCCACTCCACGGTGATCACTACGCTCCTGCTTGCCAATCCTCTCACCTCCTGAAAACAGACAAAGAAAAACCGAACAAGTTCGTTGATATTTTCGTTCGATTTGAGTATAATAAAATTAGAATGCCACATTTCAAAAGAAGGAGGTGCTGTGGTATGTCAATTACCGCTACGGAATTAAAACTGAACCTCGGCAAATATCTGCAGCTTGCAGAAAGCGAGGATATTTTCATCACACGCAACGGAAAAGTAGTTGCAAAACTGTCTAATCCAAACGCAGACCGTGTTGAAATGGCACAATCCCTCCTCGGCGTGATTCCTGCTGATATCACATTGGAGGAGGCATGTGCGGAAAGGGCAGATAAATTATGAAAACTTTAATAGATACCTGTGTCATTGTGGATGTCCTGCAGAAACGGGAACCATTTTACAAAAACGCTATGGATATTCTCCTTGCTGTATCAAACCAGCGGTGCCTTGGGGTTCTCACTGCAAAATCCATCACGGATATTTACTATCTCCTGCGGCGCAGCATCCATAATGAAGAAGAAGTCCGAAAGCTGCTCCGGGTTCTGTTCACACTGTTTCATGTGGAAGATACGTTCGCCACAGACTGCCAGCTTGCCATTGACTCTCCCATGAAGGATTACGAAGATGCCATCATCGTACAAACCGCACTCCGCATCGGCGCTGACTGCATCGTGACCAGAAATTTAAAAGACTATAAACTTGCCTCCCTTCCAGTTTTCTCACCGGAAGAATTTCTTACAAAATTTACAGAAGAACACACCAATGAAGAGTAATGCCATGCCCCACTAATTTTGGGCGAAGCACGGCTTTAAAATTTATCGAAATCTTCCTGTATCGCCAGCTTTTTGTACTTTACACCATCATTGCTTTTTCTGTCCAGATATCCAATATAATCCCAATAGTCAAAAGATGCGTTTCCGTTCCCGGTTCGGTGGTGTCCTCCTTTGTTTCCGACTCGATAGGCGAGCGGGATACCGAGCAGTTATACAGAACATGACAGATGCAGTTCACAACCCCGTCAAGCTCAAAGAGCAGGACAAACTTCGCGCTCTCACCCACACCGCTGTTTTCCACCAGCACTCACTTACTATCCAACTTTTCCTGCAAGATCTCCGTGCGAAACCACTCCGGGATCAAGGCAATTTCCAGATCGCCGCTGTATCCGTTATTGGTCACGGAACGGAAATACACAATGCCATCCGCATAGAACGGGGAACCTTCCCCTCCGCATCCAGTCGATGTTTACCGCACCGGGAATTGCCGGAACACGAAAACAAAATCCGGGAGCCGGAACAATTTTTCCAAACTGTCCAGGCTCCCGGAAACCCCTTGTTTTCTGCACTTTTCCGCTATTCTATTTCTCCACCCGTGACATCAACACGACACACTCCACATGAGTACCAAATTAGAACATATCCCCACAAAATTACGGAAATATGAACAATATTTTTGTAGTAATAAAACCGTTCATGCAACCTCTTTCCCACAAAACCTAAATACCATCAATTTTGCATCACCCTGATGCAAAATTTAACCTTCTTTCATATCTTGAATATTTTCTTCTAGCTTACCAGCTTCCAACACTTGATATTCCTGATTTAATTCCCGCAGTAATTCTTCCTCGCTTGGTAAATACAATTTGTATTTCGAAGCAAAAATCTGTGTTTCATTTTCAGGTAGTGTATATTTAACCACAGATTCACTTTTATCTGCACATAATACAATACCAATCGGAGGATTGTCCCCTTCATTCATAAGTTCCCTCTCATAATAATGAACATACATTTGCATCTGCCCTAAGTCCTGATGTGTTAAATCACCAACTTTTAAATCTATCAGAACAAAACATTTCAAAATATAATTATAAAATACAAGATCGATTCTAAAATGACGACCATCGAAAGTAATTCTTTTCTGTCTTGCAACAAAAGAAAACCCTCTGCCAAGTTCCAAAAGAAATTTCTGCAAATGAGTAATCAATGCTTGCTCTAAATCGCTTTCATAAAAATCATCATTAGGCGTCAGCCCAAGAAATTCCAATACATATGGGTCACGGATAACATCTTCTGGTTTTTTCGCCGGCTCTAATGTCTGTATTTCCTCTGCAACTTGCTCTTTATTTTTACTGGATAATAACCTTTCATAAAAAAACGAATTTATCTGTCGCTCAAGTTGTCTGGTACTCCATTGGGATTTTACAGCTTCCTGCATATAAAATTCTCGTGCATTTTCATTCTCTACCCGCATCAGAAGTCGATAATGCGTCCAACTCAATTCGCTACGCAGTGCGTAGCCATTTGGGAATGTTAAATAAAACTGTCTCATATTTTTCAAATTAGCAACAGTAAATCCTTTCCCAAAATCCTGTGTCATTTGCTTTGATAACTCTTTCAATAAGCCTGTTCCATACTCCGCCTTCTCATTACCGCCCTGTTCTTCAATGATGGATTTCCCTATATTCCAATAGGCTTCAACCATCACAAAATTGGCTGTCTGATAGACCTTATTTCTCGCTGAAATTAATATTTGTTTGATTTCGTTATAAAAAGATGCATTCATCTTACAACTCCATCCTTTCATTTACAGATTATTTATTAACTCTCCTTTTTCAATTATCAAGTAATATTTTACAGCACTTCTGCAACAGCAATTTTCGTAAGCGTATCCGCTTTTTCTCTCCCTTCAGTATCACTTACCTCTGCCATTAATTCATTTGCCACCCGCTCTCTATCATACTTCAATCGTTCCAGCATCGGCTTATGCTTTATTTCAAAACTTTTAAATATATCATCCCAAGTAAGCGCATATACTTCACAATTATCAACTTGGAATACTAACCCAACTTTTCCTTTATCTTCAAATGCTTTATATTGGCTTTTAACATAATCATCTACTTCTTTACACACGGCAATAAACTTCCATTTCCGTAATTCACTATTGAATTGAGGCTGTCTTCTAATGTAATCCATATAATCTTCTACTTGTCGTAATACTTTTTTCGTTAACAGAACTCTCGGCGCTTTCAATTCAACAACAATATTTTCTTCCAGCGTTGTTTCAAATGTTGTTTCGATATTTCGCGTATTGCACAAAAAAATGTCCATACGTCGTTCATTTTCCGCATCTGCATTCAATTTTGCTGTTACATCCTCTTCTCCATACAAAATATTCCTATACCGCACCAATGCCTTTTGCATTCTCTGATCAGCGCTTGCCAAATTGTACTGTTCACCAAAAAGCCAAAAATGGCTTTCTACAATCTTTTGCACATGATCACGTTCATTTGCAAACTTTGTCAAATCATACACAATACTTTTTAATAATTCTATTACCTTATACCTATCCTCAATAAATTTGATAGTATCAATAATATTCTCCAAGGATGTCTTTTTTAAAATCAATGAAAAATCAGTTCTCTACTGAGGTGATAATTCCACAACCTGCTCTATTATAGTTAAAACATTTTCCCTCTCTTCAGAACTCAAAAGCAAATTCAAAAAACCTAATAATGATTTTTCTTGAATTTGTTTTAATTTATGAAAAATTAGTGGCTCCAATTTAAAAATTTCTTTTGCCACCCTCTTCAAATCATTTTTACGCATTTGTCCATATAAATCATCCGGAAATTCGGGGAATGTTTTTCTTTCTGTTATCATTGCTTCAACTGCTTCTTCTGCTTTATCTGATAAATATACACTGATTTTTTTCTCGATAAGGTTTTGAATCTCTTTATGCAATTTTTTCAGAATCTTTTTCTCATCTGGAGATTCGAACATATTAATCTGGGTATCATCGTGATCATCTGCAACATTTTCCTTATCATCAAAAAATTCTGACTTCACAAACACACTATGATTAAAGTTAATCGTATTTCGATTAAAAGTTGTAGTTCGATTTCCTTTCAACACGTTTTTGTCATCAAAATAATAACAACAGAATTTTTCAGAGATTGATTCCTGCCATACAACTAAGTTAATCTCAAATCTATATCCTTCAATTGTAACCATAGTTTTTTCGCTCAATTCTATGTTTATATATTTTTCATAATCAATTTTTTCATCATTAACCACTATTTCTACATTCTTATTTTTATATAGGTACAAAAACCAAGCAAAATCCTTAAGTAATGCTGGCTCTATTATTTCAAAACCCATATTCTCCGCAGTTAATGTATTTATATTGGTGAATTTCACTTCTGTTCCAGTTTCTTTTGTGTCAGATAACTGTGGTTCAGAACAGTCAATCACCTCTTTTTTATCGCTGGACATATTAATATCATATTCTTTATAAACATTGTTATCTTTATAAACAGTATGCCACTCTGCATTACTTGAAAAAGCAATAAAAGAGAAGCGTCCTTTCCCTTTATTTGCCTTGGATTTCATTTGTAATGACAGTAAATTCTTCTTTGATGCCAGAAAAGCACCAAAAGTCTCTCCCAACTCGTCGTAATTTATTCCATCACCATTATCTTTTATAATTAACTCCCTAATGCCAAACGCTTTATTAAGTGTATATTCTATATTAATTTTTGTTGCATTAGCTTCGAATCCATTCCAAACATATTCACTTATAGCAGCTTTGTAATCACTTGTGATTCCAGAAGAATCAATACTCTGGTTTTTTACACTTACAGGTATAATCATAATATTTCGCCTCCCATATCATAAGTATACCATTATTTCTAATGGTACGCTCATGATTTTAGATAGTTTCAAAATACTTCAACGCATCCTTTATCGCTTCTACGTTCTCCGCAGACAGATGGTTTCCTCGGCTGTTTCAATTCTTCTACCGCATTAGGCGCATCATACATCGGCAAACCCAAATCTCTTTTTACCTCGGCGATATATGCGGTATGTACTTTGAAGCCATATTTTGCTTCTATGTACCCCTTAATCATTTTGTAAATAACCCGCTCCTTCGGCTTGTACGCTTCGGCTCTCCTGGCAATATTATCAAGCAAGACTTCGCCCTCACCCTCGCCAAACTCCACTTTTACGTTGATTACGCTGTTGTGTTTTTGCGGGAAAGCATTACAACCGTCTCCACATGCCCCGTATGCCCGAACTGGTCCACTGCCCGCACCCGCTTAAGCTCATATCCCCCGTCGCACAGAACCCGCAGATCCCGCGCGAGCGTGGCGGAATCACAGCTCACATACACAATCCGCTCGGGCTGCATCCGAAGCATCGTCGCAAGGCACGCCGCATCGCATCCCTTCCGCGGCGGGTCCACGACAATCACGTCCGGGTGGCGCATATCCGCGCCGCGGCCGCCGTCAGGCAGGTCTTCCCCGCGCTCGTAAAACTCCGGCAGCACCTCCTCCGCCTTCCCGACAAAAAACTCCGCATTGGAGATACCGTTGAGCCGGGCGTTGCTTTCGGCGTCCCGGATCGCCTGCGGGACGATCTCCACCCCGTAAACCTTCTTTGCCTGCTGCGCCAGAAACAGCGAAATCGTCCCGATACCGCAGTACAGATCCCAGACCGTCTCCTTTCCGGTCAGCCCCGCATACGCAAGTGCAAGACTGTAAAGCTTTTCCGTCTGCTCGGGGTTCACCTGATAAAAAGACTGCGGCGAAATATGATATGCGACCGCCGTATCCGTCCGTGCAAATTCATCCGCTGTCGACCGCCCGGACCGCACAGTTTCGTCTCCCCGGACAGTATCATCCCAGCCTTTCGTCGTCCCGGCGCCGGACCGCGCAATTTCGTCTCCCCGGACAATCTCATCCCAGCCTTCCGCCATCCCGGCGCCGCATCGGCGCAGATAAATATAGTCCGTGATATAGGGCTGTCCCCAGATTGTCTCCGTCACATCCCCTAAAATCACATTCGTCTTTTTCGTGTTCCGATTCACGGAGATACTCGTCATCCCGCCAATCCGGCGCAGCGCCTCCGTCAGCCGCTCCTGCGCCGGCAGTTTCTCCCCGTTAATCACCAGACACACCATAAGTTCCCCGGTCGCAAAACCGCAGCGGATCAGCACATGCCGCACAAGTCCCGTCCCGCTCTCCTCATCGTAGGGCGCAATTCCGTTCTCCCGCATAAAGGCGAGCACACACGCCAAAATTTCCCGATTTGCCGGTATCCCAAGCTTGCAGTCCTCCACCGGAATAATGCTGTGTGTCCGGGACGCATAAAATCCCGCGACGGGCTCCCCGTCCCGGTTTCTTCCGATCGGAAACTGCGCTTTGTTGCGGTAGCGGTACGGATGCTCCATCCCCACGATCGGCTCCATAATCCTGTCAATCTCCTCCGCGCAAAAGCCCCCGATGCGGATCAGGTTGCCGCGGACCTTGTCCTGCTTAAAGGCCAGCTGCCTGCCGTAATCCATCGCCTGAATCTGGCAGCCGCCGCAGCGCCTGTGCAGCTCGCAAGCCGGCTCTACGCGGTACGCAGAGGCCGAGAGGATTTCTTCAAGCCTTGCATAGCCATAATTCTTCTTCCGTTTCGTGATGCGGGCGCGGATAACATCCCCCGGCACCGCATCCTTGACAAAAAAAGCCATCCCCTCATACCGCCCGATTCCCTCTCCGTCATTTCCGATATCCTCTATTTTCAGTTCGATCAAATCATTTTTCCGCATAAAAACTCCAATCCAAAGTATCCGGATTTGCCCGGCATGTGTTCGTGTCATCGAATGAGGGAACAGCCCTTCCCCTACTCGCCGCGCGAGGCACATGCAGCGAAGCTGCTAATTTCCTTATGTACCCCTGCACATAAAACAGCCGGCGTCATCCGCCGGCTGCCCGCCTTTTCCTTCCGCTGTTCGGAAAAAATATCCCGCCGCGCCTATCTGTCGCGCCCCGACCGTCTGAGATTGCTCTCAAACAGGCGGTTATAGCCCTGCCACTCGACATTGTTTTCCGGAACATTTGCAAAAATCTCACGCATCGTCTCCATCTTCGCGTCTATGTTATCCGCAAAGCTGAGCGCCAGCGCCTCCGCCAGCGCCGGCTTCTTCGGGGAACCGAATTCCAGCTCCCCGTGATGCGCCAGAATACAGTGCTTAAGCTCATTCCCGAGCCCCTTCGGGAATCCGGAAATCCCGCGCATGCGCTCACCTACCATCTCCGTGCCGATCACAATATGCCCCAGCAGCTGCCCCTCATCCGTATAGTCATTCTGCGGGAACGTAGACAGCTCCTCCATCTTTCCGATATCGTGAAATATGGCCGCCGAAAGCAGCAGATCCCGGTTCAGTATCGGATATGTCCGCGCAAAATAATCGCAGTGCTTCGCAACGGAAAGCGTGTGCTCTAACAGACCGCCGACGAACCCGTGATGCACGGTCTTGGCCGCGGAGTGAAATTTAAAGCGTTTGGCAAAATCCGCATCCTCCGCAAAAAAGCTCTCCAGCAGCTTTCTAAGATGCGGCTGCTGCACCGACGCAATCAGCGCCAGAAGTTCCGCATACATCTCCTCGATATCCTTCTTGCTGACCGGCAGATAATTCTTCGGGTCATATTCCCCCTCCTGCACCCTGCGCACCCGCTTCACATTCAGCTGCAGATTCCCCTGAAAGCTTGTGATATCGCCCATGACCGCTATGTAATCCATCGATTCAAAATCATCGATCCCGACGGAGCCGGGCTCCCAGATTTTTGCATCCAGCGTCCCGGTCTTATCCTGCAGCAGCAGATTATCATAAGGCTTTCCGGCCTTTGTCAAAAATGTCTGTTTCACTTTACACAGATAAACTTCGTTAATTCTCTCGCCCTCGCGAAGACTTTCAATATACTTCATCCTGACCTCTTCCCATTCTTTATTGTAACACGCGTATTTCCGCCGTGCAGGTAATCTCCTTATAGCCGTCCGCACTCTGGCGCTCAACGACAATCCTTACTTCTTCTCCCGGCGTCAGCGTCAAAAGCTTACTCTCAAAACTGTCCACGTTATAAATGGCTTCCCCGTCCACATTCGTGATCACGTCGCCGCTCTGCAGCCCCGCCGCCATCGCCGGAGAATCCATCCTTACCTCTCTAATATATGCGCCTTTCGGAATGTCATATTCGTTTGCAATGTCATTCGTCACGGTGATAAGCTCGAGCCCGATATACGGAATATCCTGATTGTTGGACAGCATCTCGATAATGCCTTTCAGTTCCGAAATCGAGAGCGCCGTGAGCGTGCTCTCGTCCCCCGCGCTGCTGTAATCCTGCATCACAAGCCCGATCACCTCACCCTCTACATTGATAATGGCTCCACTGCCGCCCTCGCTCCCCACGATATCCGTGGTAAAGACCGTATAGTTCGTATCCACCGTCGAAATGCTGTTGTTTGTCGACGTGATATTTCCAGTCAGGATCGAATAATTTGTTCCGAGCGGGCTGCCCACCGCAATCGCAATCATGCCCTGTGTGGTCAGGAGAGAATTTCCCAGCGTCGCCACCGCAATCGCCTTCATTGTGTCCTCATCCACATTTTCCCGCGGGACGGACAGAACTGCTATTCCGGTGTTGCCGTCGTATTTCTTCATCGACGCCGCCACGGAAACCTCATTGATAAACGTGACATACACCTCCTGCACATCGGATATCACCTTGCGCTCCGTCAAAATCAAAAGCTCCTGCCCGTTGTCCGCAACGATAATCCCCGACGCCTGCCCCCTGCTTTCATACGGATTGTTGAACCAATCCGTATCGCTCTTTACGCCCGTCACCGTCACTACGAACTTATTCGCCTCACGCCCCACCGCATAGAGCTCATTCTGCAGCTTCTGGAAATCCTCAATCGTAAATTCCCGCGGCTCAACCACTACCGGAGGCTCCGTTTCCTCCTCCGTGTCTGCGGGAGGCGCCTCTGTGACAACCGTCTCCGTCGGAGGTTCCGTTTCTTCCTCCTGCTCCGTGACTGCAATATCGTCTTTCGGTATCGTCACGACAGGCTCATCGGCCGGATGCAGTATATCCGCAAACTGCGGCTCGAACCAGGCAAACACCAGGCTTGCAAGCAGACCAAACAGCACGGCCAGGCCTGCAACATACCCTGCATAGATCAACAGCCGCCTCTTATTAATCGGCTTTTCCTTTATTTTTTCATTGATAAACGAAAACCGGTCCTTCTCCTTATTTTCCTGCATGATTTTCCTCTTTTCTCTGTGTGCCGGGCACACTTTTTTCGAAAACCGTACCACCTTGTATTATAAAATGAATCAGATGCCCTTGCAATAGTTTCTTTTGTTCATATATAATGTAGGTAGGGAAACGGCGCCTCCTGCTGCCCGTATTCCCCGCAATAATTTTAAAAGGAATATCCGACTATGAATGATAAAGTTTTGAACACGCTCGAATACAATAAAATCACTGCACAGCTCGCAGAATACGCATACGGCAGCGAGGCGAAACACCGCTGCCAAACGCTGCGTCCCTGCACCGACAAAGCGCTCATCGAAGAACTCCAACAGCAGACGAAAGACGCGTTAAGCCGTATCTTTAAAAACGGCTCTCTCTCTTTCTCCGGCGTGCAGGACATCACAGACTCGTTAAAGCGGCTTGCCATCGGCGCTTCTCTCGGCGCCGGGGAACTGCTGCGCTTCTGCTCCCTGCTTGAGGCCGCGAAACGTGCAAAGGCGTATGCGCGCGCAAAAGGAGACCGCATCAGCGACGAGGAGACCAGCGATTCCCTGACGCCCTTTTTTGCACAGATCGAGCCGCTGACGCCGCTGCAAGACGAAATCCGCCGCTGCATCCTTTCCGAGGAGGAGATCGCGGACGATGCGAGCAGCACGCTAAAGTCCATCCGCCGTTCGATGCGGGGCATGAATGACAGAATCCGGGCCCAGATGAATGCCATGATGAACAACACCACGACGCGGAGCTATCTGCAGGATGCCGTCATCACCATGCGCGACGGCCGGTACTGCCTTCCGGTCAGGGCCGAGGCAAAATCCCAGATTCCGGGTATGATTCACGACCAGTCTTCCTCCGGCTCCACCCTTTTTATCGAGCCTATGGCGGTCGTCAATCTCAACAACGAGTACAGGGAACTGCTTCTTAAAGAGCAGGACGAGATCGAAGTCATCCTCGCAAATCTGAGCAATCAGGCCGCCGGTTACACCGCGCAGCTACAGACCGACTACGAGATGCTCACCGCGCTTGATTTTATTTTTGCCAGAGCATCCTATGCGAAAAGTTATAACGGCGTTGCACCGTCTTTCAACGATAAAGGCCGTATTTCCATCCGGAAAGGCCGCCATCCGCTTCTCGATCCCAAAAAGGTCGTTCCCATCGACGTCCGCCTCGGCGACGATTTCTCCCTTCTGATCGTCACGGGACCGAACACAGGCGGTAAGACCGTCTCCTTAAAGACCGTGGGGCTCCTGACGCTGATGGGACAGGCAGGACTGCATATCCCCGCCTCCGAGCGCTCGGAACTGGGCATTTTTGACGAGGTATTTGCGGATATCGGGGACGAGCAGAGCATCGAACAGTCCTTAAGTACGTTTTCCTCACACATGACAAACATTATTCGGATTTTAGAACAGGCAAACGACCGCTCCCTGGTACTGTTTGACGAGCTGTGCGCAGGGACGGATCCCACGGAAGGCGCCGCCCTCGCGATCTCGATTTTATCCAGACTCCATCTCTACGGGGCAAAAGTGATGGCAACCACCCACTACAGCGAGTTAAAAATATTTGCGCTCGGGACGCCGGATGTGGAAAATGCATGCTGTGAATTTAACGTGGAGACGTTAAGCCCGACCTACCGCCTTTTAATCGGCATTCCGGGCAAGAGCAACGCATTTGCAATCTCCGAAAAACTCGGCCTCTCCGAAGATATCATTACCGACGCGAAGGGCCGCATCAGCGAAAGCGAAGAAAACTTCGAGGACCTGCTGGCGAATCTCGAAAAAAGCCGCGTTACCATTGAGCGCGAGCAGCTGGAAATCAATCAGTACAAGGCCGAGATCCACTCGTTAAAGGAGGCCCTTGAGCAAAAGCAGGAGCGCCTCGACACAAGCCGTGACAAGATTCTGCGCGAGGCGAACGAGCAGGCCTACCATATCATCAAAGAGGCGAAAGACCTCGCGGACGAGACAATCCGCAATTTCAACAAATACGGGCAGGCCGGCGCTCCGATTGCACAGATGGAAAAAGAGCGCACAAAGCTGCGCGGCAGGATGACGGACGCCCAGAAGAAAATGTCTGACTCCGTCAAGCAGCCTGACCGTCATAGCTCACCGAAAAATCTGCGCATCGGAGACAGCGTTAAGGTGATCAGCATGAATTTAAAGGGGACCGTTCACTCTCTGCCGAACGCCAAAGGCGATTTGCTTGTGCAGATGGGAATTTTAAATTCCCAGGTCAATATCAGCGATTTAATCCTGCTCGAGGAGGACAGTGCTCCCTCCGGCAAAAAGTTCAACAAAACCGGTGCAGGGAAAATCAAAATGGGAAAATCCGCCTCCGTCTCCACGGAGATCAATCTGATCGGAAAAACTACCGACGAGGCGATTCCGCTTCTGGACAAATATTTAGACGATGCCTATCTGGCGCATCTCCCCTCCGTGCGCATCGTTCACGGAAAGGGAACCGGTGCCTTAAGGAACGCAGTACAGGCGCATCTAAAGCGTTTAAAGTATATCAAATCCTTCCATCTCGGGGAATTCGGGGAGGGTGATTCCGGTGTGACGATCGCCGAGTTCAAATAAGAAAGGTTTTTATTATGGCAGCAAAACAAAAAATTTTAATCGTAGACGACGACAACAATATCGCAGAGTTAATCTCTCTGTATCTGACAAAAGAATGTTTTGACACCAAAATCGTCAATGACGGCGAGGAGGCTCTGACCGCCTTCGAGCAGTACAATCCGAATCTGATTCTGCTTGACCTGATGCTGCCTGGTATTGACGGCTATCAGGTCTGCAGGGAGGTGCGGGCCAAAGCCAATGTTCCGATTATCATGCTCTCCGCAAAAGGGGAAATCTTCGACAAGGTTTTGGGGCTTGAGCTGGGCGCGGACGACTACATGATGAAGCCCTTTGATTCCAAGGAGCTTGTGGCGCGCGTAAAGGCTGTTTTAAGACGTTATCAGCCTGCCCGGGCGGAGGAGCCCGCTCCGGAACTCAAATGCGTCAAATACGACAATCTGGTCGTGAACCTGTCCAATTACTCCGTGATCTACCGTGGAAAGGCCGTCGATATGCCGCCGAAAGAACTGGAGCTTTTGTATTTCCTGGCCTCCTCCCCCAATCAGGTCTTTACCAGAGAACAGCTTCTCGATCACATCTGGGGCTATGAATACATCGGCGACACCCGCACGGTGGACGTACATGTGAAGCGCCTCCGTGAGAAGATTAAGGACTGTGCCAACTGGAGCCTTGCAACGGTCTGGGGAATCGGCTATAAATTCGAGGTCAGAGACTTATGAAGCGCAGACTCTATCTAAAACTGCTTGCCGGGTATGCGCTCTACGGCATCATCGGATTTCTCATCATCGCGACCTTTACCTATCACGCCACTTTTACGTTTGTGGAACGGCGTGAGGCAGCCAGCCTGTACCGGGAATCCGCGCAGATTTCCTCCACCTATGCAGAGCACTATTTTTCGAAATCCTTAACGCTCGACGAGACAAAAACCCAGCTTAACACCTTAAGCGCCTATCTTTCCGCCGAAATCTGGATTGTGGATACACGCGGCAAAATGCTTGTCAACACCGCACATCCCGAGCTTGCCGAGAGCGGTGAGGTCGTCGAGGGTTTTGATATCACGGACTTCGGCAGCAGCTACTACCGGACCGGAAATTTTTACGGTCATTTCACCGGAGATACCTTAAGCGTGCTCTCCCCGATCACGGTCAATTACAAAGTGCGCGGCTATGTGCTGATACATAAACCGGTAAATTCCGTTATTTCTTATGCCAACGGCCTGACCGCGCTCTCCTATCAGACCCTTGCGCTTTTATTTCTGGCTGCTTTCGTCGTGTTGATTTTATTTACCTATATTGTTTACATTCCAATCCGGAAAATTAACCGCGGAGCCAAGGCGTATGCCGAGGGGAATTTTGAGGAACAGATTGATGTCCATTCCAACGATGAGATCGGGTATCTGGCCGCCTCCCTGAATTACATGGCAAACGAGCTGCACACGCTCGAGGATGACCAGCGGAAGTTTATCTCCAACGTCTCCCATGATTTCCGTTCCCCACTGACCTCGATCAAAGGTTATGTGGAAGCGATCTTAGACGGCACAATCCCTGCCGAGATGCAGGAGAAATATTTGAATATTATCCTCTTTGAGACGGAACGCTTAAACAAACTGACCCAAAGCCTCCTTGAGCTGAACAAATTCGGCTCCCACGGCGTCATCTTAGACATCACAAATTTTGACATCAACTACACCATCCGCATGACGGCTCAGACTTTCGAGGGAATCTGCACGGAAAAACATATCACGTTTCACCTGATTCTAAGCGGCGAAACGCTCTATGTCTCCGCAGACATGAGCAAAATCCAGCAGGTGATCTACAACTTAATCGACAATGCCATCAAGTTCAGCCATCCCGATTCCACAATCACAATCGAGACCACGGAAAAGAACGAAAAAGTTTTTGTCTCGGTGAAAGATACGGGAATCGGCATCCCGAAAGACAGCATCAAAAAAATTTGGGATCGCTTTTACAAGACCGATTTGTCCCGCGGCAAAGATAAGAAGGGAACCGGCCTCGGGCTCTCTATCGTAAAGGAGGTTATCGGCGCACACGGGGAGAATATCAACTGTATCAGCACCGAGGGCGTCGGAACGGAATTCATTTTTACACTCCCGTTAGCCAAAGACAGTGATTCCTAATCCCCTTTGCCTTGACTTTGCATTTTATTTTACTTAAACTACATATGTATTCTTATAAACAAATTGAGGTGAACTCTATGATAAAAATGAAAAATCTTGAAAACTGCAGAATCATTCTCCACAGTCCCAAAACGGGACAGGCGATTGCAGAAACCTATATTACTTCCTATAACAACACGCGCCGTCTGCTGCATGTACACGCGGATGAGCTTTCCACTCTGCATCGACAGCCCATCCGTGGACTTATTTTTGGAAAAGATATGGTCTACGAGGTATTCGGCGTTCTCACAAACCGCGTGATATCCAACGAGCGTGAAATCACGCTCTATCGCGAATCGGAGATCAATCACCGCAAAAGCATCCGTTATGACATCGATATGCCGGCGATCATAACCTCCGTCACCCATTACCACAAGAATGTCCCCGAGCACCATAACGCTGCCTGCACCGCGCATATTATCAATATGAGCGCCACCGGTATTCTGCTGCAGGCTCCGGCCGGAAATATTGACGTCGGCGATCTTATTAAAATTACCGCCATCAAAAATCTGCTGCGGCTGCGCATCGAGTGCAAAGTTGTCCGGCTGCAGGACTGCAACATCCAGTCCGACTGGTTTGGGTGCACGATTCTCTCCATCAAAAACGAATAAAAACGTGTTTCGGCACGCATCAAAAATCCCGGCCACAGAACATATGTCCTGCGGCCGGGATTTTAATATGTCACTTACAAAGTCACACTTTTATACTAACTCTAACAGTACTTCTAACGCGCCGTCGCCCTTGCGCTGTCCGATCTTAATGATTCTTGTGTAACCGCCGTTGCGGTCTGCGTATTTCGGAGCAACCTCGTCAAACAGCTTTGCTACAAGATCCACCTCTTTGGTGTTTTTCTTTCTTCCGGCTGCCTCTGAGGGAACTTCCTTTACCGGATAGAGAACCTTTAACATCTCTCTGCGCGCGTGGAGACGGGAAGGCATATCCTTCTTGATCGTCTTCTCAACTTCGTCATATACGGTAACTTTCTTACCGTCCACAACCTCTTTCACACGCTTGCCGTCTTTGTCTTTGCGGGCAACTTTTGCCTTTACGGTAACTTCTTCGTAGTTGTCCTTCTCTTTCACTGCGAGAGCGATCAATCCCTCCGCAATCTTACGGACCTCTTTTGCCTTTGCCTCTGTGGTAACAATCTTACCGTTGTTGATCAGTGCGGTCACCTGACCTCTGAGCAGTGCCTTTCTCTGGTCGGATGTTCTGCTTAATTTACGATACTTTGCCATTTTTCTTTTCCTCCATTCTTCTGGTACATCCGGCAACGCCTTTTGGACTTACTCACCCGATGCAACGTGAACTTCCGCTTGCAGCACAAACTTCGTTCACGGCGCAAAAACAAGTTTCTGCGCATTTCTGGCTACCGACATACTCCATGCCTTTTTGGTCTTACTGTTTCTGCCTATTCTTCTGACTGATTTAACTGAAGTCCCAGCTCTTTTAACTTTGCAAGAACTTCCTCTAAGGACTTGCGTCCTAAGTTACGAACTTTCATCATGTCCTCCGGAGTCCTGTTCGTCAATTCCTCAACGGTATTGATTCCGGCTCTCTTCAGACAGTTATAGGAGCGAACGGAGAGTTCGAGTTCATCGATGTTCATCTCAAGAACCTTCTCCTTTGCATTGTCCTCTTTCTCAATCATGACATCTGCCTGCTGTGCGGCTTCGGACAAATCGATAAAGAGACTTAAGTGCTCGCTCAATACCTTGGCCGCAAGGCTGACCGCCTCATCCGGCTCTAAGGTACCGTTGGTATATACATCCAACGTAAGCTTATCGTAATCGGTAATCTGTCCCACACGGGTATTCTCGATGGAAAGATTCACACGTTCAACCGGTGTATAGATAGAATCAATCGCGATTACACCAATCGGAACATCTTCTGTCTTGTTCTTATCCGCGCTCACATAGCCTCTGCCCTTTGTAATGGTAAGCTCCATATACAGCTTGGAATCTGCCCCGCCGTTTAAGTTGGCGATCACAAGCTCCGGATTCATAATCTGAATATCGGAGTCCACCTGGATATCAGCCGCAGTCACTACCCCTTCGCCTTCGAATTCAATGTAAGCAACTTTCGGTTCGTTTGTAGAGCTGTTATTTCGGATGGCAAGGTTTTTGATATTCATAATAATCTCAGTCACGTCTTCCTTTACGCCCGGAATCGAACTGAACTCATGCAAAACACCGTCAATCTTAACCTGGCTGACAGCCGCACCTGGTAAAGAAGAAAGCATGATTCTTCTGAGAGAATTGCCGAGAGTGGTACCGTACCCTCTTTCCAGGGGCTCTACAACAAACTTTCCGCACTTCTTGTCTTCTGAAATTTCTGCGATTTCAATTTTTGGTTTTTGGAAATCGAACACTACAAAATCCCTCCTTCTCGGGTATTTGCTCAATAAAGTTGCTAATAAGCGGACATAAATTGTCCGCTTAATGGCGACTCTTACTTCGAATATAACTCGACGATAAGCATCTCGTTCACAGGTACATCAATCTGCTCTCTGGAAGGTAATTCTTTTACAGTTCCCTGTAATTTCTCAGTGTCAACTTCTAACCAATCCGGAACCAGTCTTCCACCAGTCACTTCTATGATGTCTTTCATTCTCTGAAGACCTTTGTTCTTCTCTTTGATCTCGATCACATCGCCTGCTTTTACCAGATAAGAAGGAATGTTCACCTGCTTGCCGTTTACCAGCACAAACTTGTGGTCAACAATCTGTCTTGCCTCTCTTCTGGTTCTCGCGAAGCCCATGCGGAAGATCACGTTGTCGATTCTGGACTCCAGCATCGTCATTAAGTTCGGTCCGGTCATGCCTTTCATACGGTCTGCCTTCTCGTAGTAGTTGCGGAATGGCTTCTCCAATACACCGTAGATGAATTTTGCTTTCTGCTTCTCACGCATCTGAAGACCGTACTCGGACATTTTCTTGTTCGATCTCTTCAACTCTCTGTTGGATTTCTTATCATATCCCAAATAACTCGGCTCCAAGCCAAGTGATCTACATCTTTTCAGAACAGGAACTTTATTTACTGCCATTTTAGCCTCTACCTCCTAATTAAACTCTTCTGCGTTTCGGTGGACGACAACCATTATGAGGTACCGGAGTTACGTCTTTGATGCTCGTAACCTCAAGACCGCATGCGGAAAGCGCACGGATTGCCGCTTCTCTTCCCGAACCCGGTCCCTTAACCATAACGTCAACCGTCTTCAAACCGTGTACTAAAGCTGCTTTTGTAGCAGTCTCAGCTGCCATCTGTGCAGCATATGGAGTAGATTTTCTTGAACCTCTGAATCCAAGACCACCGGCACTTGCCCATGATAAAGCATTTCCCTCGGCATCCGTGATGGTTACGATCGTGTTGTTAAAAGATGCCTGGATATGTGCCTGTCCGCGTTCAACGTTTTTCTTTACGCGCTTTTTTGTCACTTTCTTTGTAACTTTAGCCATATTTAAACTAACCTACTTTCTCAAAATAAAAACCACAGCGTGGCTTCCATAATAAATATTTTCTATGCTACGAATTATTTTTTCTTGTTTGCAACCGTACGCTTTGGCCCTTTGCGCGTTCTTGCGTTGGTCTTTGTCTTCTGACCGCGAACCGGAAGGCCTTTTCTGTGACGGATACCGCGATAGCAGCCGATCTCCTGAAGTCTCTTGATATTCATAGCAATCTCACGCCGCAAATCACCCTCTACCATCTGTGTCTCGTCGATGACTGCGCTGATTCTCTTAACCTCATCGTCCGTCAAATCTCTGACACGGGTATTCGGGTCTACTTTTGCCTCTGCGAGGATACGGTTGGAGCTTGTTCTACCGATTCCGTAGATATAGGTCAAACCGATCTCAACACGTTTTTCTCTTGGTAAATCTACACCTGCAATACGAGCCATGTGCTTTTTAACCTCCATTAATTCATCCGGCACTGCAAAGGCAGCTTCCCTGCCGCACAGCGTCCTGTTGTTTTATGATTCCATGCAAGCCCGACGGGGCGAGCAGCAAGCCACTTGACCTCATGGCTTTCCGGCGAAATCCGCCGTTTTCGGAAAATACGCAAAAAGCAGCTCCGTTGTCCTCCGGCCTGAAATGTGTGCTTTTGCCTCTCTCCTCTATTTGGATGAGTCCCTTCGTGTTCTCGGTATGTAAACACGAGAGGGCAGCTGTCCCTGCTGTTTCATATGATAACAGTGCAAACAACCCTGCCGGGTGTTTCACTGCAGCCGCACATAATGAATTGATGCAAACAGGACGGAAAAATTAACCCTGTCTCTGTTTGTGCTTCGGATTTTCACAGATGATCCGGATGCTTCCTTTTCTCTTGATGACCTTGCATTTTTCGCAAATAGGCTTAACTGATGATCTTACCTTCACAGCAAATCCTCCTTTCCACAAGGGCTCTTCTTATGCAATTACGCACAAAAAGGCACTATTCAAAAGTGTCCGTTTAGCATTATAGCATGAACACCATTTGTCGTCAACTATTTTATTTGTCTCTCCAGATAATTCTTCCCTTTGTCAAATCATACGGAGACATCTCAATCGTAACTCTGTCTCCCGGTAAAATTCGAATAAAGTTCATGCGGAGCTTTCCGCTGATGGTCGCTAAAATCTGATGTCCATTCTCCAACTCCACTTTAAAGAATGCGTTCGGCAGCTTTTCCACCACGGTTCCCTCTACTTCGATTACATCTGCTTTTGACATAAATAACTCTCCTCCTGTTTAATGATTCTTGTCAGTATTTTTACTGCTGCAATACAGCCTGACTGCCCGCTTGACTGCAGTATCCGTAAGCGGTTCCGACAGGCAGCCTGCCACCTCCTCGGGCAGGCTTTTTATCCTCTGGATGTGCCTGAGGTTCTTTTTCTTCGGCGCATCCAGAAGCTTTGTCGTACCGTTTACAAGATACGCAAATCGTTCATCCTTCCGTAAAACCAGATAAATGTGGTTTTTGTCATGTCCTGACAGGGATTTTGCAAATTCTGTGCTCATCGCTTCTTTTTCCCTCCAATGCCCGCTGCAATCTCGGAATCTGTCAGTGTCAGTATCTCCGGCTCTCCCTTCGTGACGAGCACGGTGTTCTCATAGTGAGCCGACAGCGACATATCCTCCGTAATCACGGTCCACTCGTCGTCGAGCCAGAGTACATCCGGCAGGCCGATATTGATCATCGGCTCTATCGCGAGCGTCATGCCCGGCCGCAGCCGGACGCCCCAGCGGAACTGCCGGAAATTCGGTATCTCCGGTTCCTCATGGAGCTCGCTGCCGATGCCGTGTCCGCACAGGTCGCGGACTACGCCGTAGCCGAAGCTCTCCGCATACTTCCCGATGGCCCGCGAGATCCGATGGAGGTGTCTGCCCGCTCTCGCATATTTGACGCCTTCAAAGAAACTCTGCCTTGTGCGCTCAATCAGAAGGCGCGCATCTCTCGAAATCTCGCCGATGCCGTGCGTCCTGGCCGCATCCGAATGGTACCCTTTGTGGATGACCCCGATGTCAAGGCTGACGATATCGCCTTCCTGAATATAATGATGCGGATGCGGGATGCCATGTACGACCTCCTCATTGACCGACACGCACACCGAAGCGGGATATCCCTGATAATTTTTGAAGGACGGTTCGCACCCATAGCTGCGAATCATTTCCTCGCCGATGCGGTCAATGTCCAGCGTGGACATTCCCGGCCTCAGTTCCTTTTCGAGGTTCTCATGAACCCTCGCCAGAATCTTTCCGGCCTCCCGCATCAGCTCAATTTCCTGAGGGGTTTTAATTGTCACCGGCATCATTACTCACCAAGAATCGCTGTGATATCCGCAAATACCTTCTCCATCGGCTGTGTGCCGTCCACCGATTTGAGAATACCCTGCTTCTTATAATACTCAATCAACGGCTGTGTCTGCTCGTGATATACCGTAAGGCGTTTCTGCACGGTCTCCGGCTTATCGTCGTCCCTTAAGACAACTTCATTCCCACAACGGTCACAGATTCCCTCCACCTTCGTCGGGATAGACACGATGTGGTATGTAGCTCCGCAGTTTAAGCAGGCGCGTCTGCCGCTCATACGCGTAACGATGCTCTCGTCCGGGACATCCACGTCCACCGCAAAGTCCATCTTCTGATTGATCTTCGTAAGCGCCGCATCCAGTGCCTCGGCCTGCGGAATGGTTCTCGGAAAACCGTCTAACACAAAACCGTTTTTGCAGTCGTCCTGTCCGATTCGATCCATTACAAGGTCACAGGTCAGCTCATCCGGCACCAGAAGTCCCTGATCCATATACTCTTTTGCTTTTCTGCCCAGCTCTGTACCGTTTTTAATGTTGGCGCGGAAAATATCCCCGGTAGAGATATGCGGGATCTCATATCTGTCTGCAATCTGTTTTGCCTGTGTTCCTTTTCCGGCTCCCGGAGCCCCTAACATAATAATTTTCATACCTATCCCCTTTCACTGATACGAAAGCAACGCTGAACTTATAACAAGCCCAGCGTTCCTTCCCAAAATCCGGTCTCCGCCGGATTAATCATTTAGAAATCCTTTATAGTAACGCACACGCATCTGCGATTCGATCTGCTTTAACGTCTCAATGACAACTCCCACAATAATGATAATGGATGTCCCGCCAAACGAAACATTTGCGCCAAACAAGCCGTTGAAGAGAATCGGCACAAACGCGATAAACGCAAGAGCAACCGCTCCTATAAAGACAATATAGTTGAGTATTCGGTTCAGATAATCGCTGGTCGGTCTTCCCGGTCTGATTCCCGGAATAAACCCTCCCGCCTTCTTCATATTGTTCGCAACCTCCAACGGGTTGAAGGTAATCGACGTATAGAAGTAAGCAAACGCAATAATCAATGCGATATATACTACCAGTCCGATCGAGTAAATCGGCTCGTTCGGATTACACCAGTTCGACTGGGACATTCCCTTTAAAATCTTGCTTCCGATGCCGGTCCCGTTTCCCTTGTTCAAAAGTCCTGCGATGATGACCGGAGTCTGAAGCAGCGACTGTGCAAAGATAACAGGGATGACTCCACTGGTATTTACTTTGAGAGGAATGAATGTCGACTGACCGCCGACCTGCTTCCGTCCCTGAATCTTTTTGGAATACTGCACCGGGATTCTCCGCTCCCCGCCCTGCAGCAATACGACAAACAATACCATTGCGATGATGATCGCAACGATGATCACTGCGGCAAGAACCGCTTTCGGAACCGTTTTCCCTGTGATAAACTGCTGCCACAGCGTTCCGATGTCATTCGGCATCCGGGAAATAATGTTGATCGTAAGCACGATAGAGATACCGTTTCCGACACCCTTCTCCGTGATTCGTTCACCGATCCACATCAGCACCGCAGAACCGGCTGTCAGTGCAAATACAACCTGAACCAGTACCAGAATCCCCATTGCTCCGTCGTTGTATTCCAGATATCCGCTCCGCTTAAATCCGATTGTCATGGCTACCGACTCAATCAGCGCCAGTACAATCGTCACATATCTTGTAATCTCGGCAATCTTCTTGCGGCCTTCCTCTCCGTCACGCTGCATTTCTTCCAACTTCGGAATTGCGATTGTAAGAAGCTGCATAATGATGGATGAGGTAATATACGGTGTAATGTTCAGTGCAAATATCGACATATTGTACAGAGAACCACCGGTTATGGCATCAAAAAAGCCCATTCCATCCGCGGTCTGACTATCAAACCAGCCTGCAATCATTTCCCGGTTCACACCAGGAATCGGAAGTTCGCTTCCGATTCTGATGACAATCAACATCAAAAATGTAAAAATAATCCTGGTACGGATATCTTTAAT
Source organism: Lachnospiraceae bacterium (assembly GCA_021770345.1). GTDB lineage: Bacteria > Bacillota > Clostridia > Lachnospirales > Lachnospiraceae > Roseburia. Next base: position 238,794 of record JAETRD010000004.1, read on the forward strand.
CTTAAATGCATTACGGAGTGTCTCAAGCATTAAATCACCTCTGCTTTTCCACCAAGAGCCTCAATTTTTTCTTTTGCGCTTGCGCTGAATGCGTTTGCCTGAACGGTGAGTTTCTTAGTAAGTTCGCCATTGCCAAGGATCTTAACACCGTCTCTCGGGTTCTTAACAATGCCGGTCTCGATCAATGTCTCAACAGACACCGTCGCACCGTCCTCAAAGCGCTCAAGAGCCGAAAGGTTAATACCAACGATTGTCAGAGAGTTTCTGTTCTTGAAGCCTCTCTTCGGCAATCTTCTGTATAACGGCATCTGACCACCCTCAAACCCCGGTCTGGGTGCTCCGGAACGGGCTTTCTGTCCCTTGTGTCCCTTGCCGGCAGTCTTACCGTTTCCTGATCCATGTCCGCGTCCTCTTCTGAAATTATCACTCTGCGCGGAGCCTGCTGCCCCTCTTAAATTTGATAAGTCCATTTCTGACACCTCCTTATCTTTTTATGCTTCTTCTACTTTCACATACGGCGCTACTTTGCGAAGCGCACCTGCCGTAGCCGCATTGTCCGGCAGCTCCACTGTCTTGTACAGCTTTGTCAGACCAAGGGCTTCGATTGTCTTTTTATTCTTCGGCACAGCACCGATCGTCGATTTTATAAGTGTTACCTTTAATTTCTTCTCTGCCATCTGAATCCCCTCCTTAACCTACGATCTCTTCTACGGACTTACCGCGAAGTCTCGCCACTTCTTCGGGAGATTTTAACTGACTAAGCGCATCGATCGTCGCGAGAACCACATTCTGCTTGTTGTTCGAACCCAAAGACTTGGTACGGATGTTGCGAATTCCTGCAAGTTCACATACGTTACGGGCAGGACCGCCGGCGATGATACCGGTACCTTTCGGGGACTTCTTTAACAGAACAGATGCGCCTGTGTGCTTTCCTGTCACATCATGCGTAATGCTGTCAACATCATCGAGTTTCACTGTAATAAGCTTCTTGATCGCATCCTCTTTTCCTTTGCGGATTGCTTCCGGAATTTCGGTTGCTTTTCCAAGGCCTGCTCCCACATGTCCCTTTCCGTCGCCGACAACAACCAAAGCTGTAAAGCGCATATTACGTCCGCCCTTAACAACCTTCGTTACACGCTTGATTGACACTACTTTTTCTTCTAATTCTAACTGACTAGCATCAATAATTTCACGTTTCATGTTTGCTCCTCCTAGAATTCTAATCCAGCTTCTCTTGCTGCATCGGCTAATGCCTTAACTTTTCCCTGATATATGAAGCCGCCTCTGTCAAAGACAACCGTCGTAATACCCTTGTCTAACGCTCTCTTCGCAATCACAGTACCAAGCTTTGCTGCTGCATCAACGTTATTTGTCTTCTCTAACTCCGCCTTAAGCTCCTTGTCGAGCGTGGACGCAGAAACAAGTGTATTTCCAACTGTATCGTCAATAATCTGAGCGTACATATGATTATTACTTCTGAACACAGCTAAACGTGGTCTCTCTGCAGTGCCTGCAAGATGATGACGCATTCTTCTATGCTTATTTTCACGAACTGCCGTTCTTGATTTCTTACTAACCATTTTTCGTCACTCCTTTAATTATTTCTTACCAGTCTTACCAACTTTACGTCTGATAACCTCATCAGCATACTTGATACCTTTTCCTTTGTAAGGTTCAGGTCTTCTCTTGTCTCTGATTTCAGCTGCGTACTGGCCAACTTTTTCTTTGTCAATACCTGATACGATGATTTTGTTTCCCTCAACCTTGGACTCAAGGCCTTCCGGATCCGTCATCTCAACCGGATGCGAGTATCCGAGATTCAACGTCAGCACCTTACCTGCCTTCGACGCTCTGTAACCGACACCGTTTACCTCAAGCTCCTTTGTATATCCGTTTGTCACTCCGACAACCATGTTGTTTAAGAGTGTTCTTGTCAATCCGTGCAGGGATTTCATTTTCTTCAGATCATTCGGCCTTGTAACGATAACCTCGCTGCCCTCTAACTTGATTTCCATCTCAGATGGAAGGGTTCTCTCAAGAGTTCCCTTCGGACCTTTTACAGTCACATGATTATTTTCTGCAATATCAACCGTAACGCCGGCCGGTACTGCGATTGGCATTCTTCCTATACGTGACATGCCCGTACCTCCTAATTCTATATAATGATTCTCTATATTAATTACCAAACGAACGCCAGTACTTCGCCGCCGACCTGAAGCTTTCTCGCCTCTTTGTCGGTGATGATTCCCTGGTTTGTAGAAAGGATTGCGATTCCCAGACCGCCGAGCACTCTCGGAAGCTCGTCTTTGCCGGCATATACGCGAAGTCCCGGCTTGGAGATTCTCTTAAGGCCTGTAATGATTTTCTCGTTCTTATCTGCACCGTACTTTAACGTAATACGGATTGTCTTAAAATTGCCGTCTTCCACGATGTCATACTTTGCAATATATCCCTCATCCACAAGAATATCTGCAATAGCGATTTTCATTTTGGATGCAGGAACATCAACTGTATCATGTTTAGCAGTGTTTGCATTACGGATTCTTGTAAGCATATCTGCGATCGGATCACTTGTTGTCATGATGTATATTTCCTCCTTAATTATTGTTCTTACAGCAGGACTGTTTACCAGCTTGCCTTCTTAACACCTGGTATCTGACCTTTGTATGCCAACTCTCGGAAACATACTCTGCAGATTCCGTATTTTCTTAAAACAGAATGTGGACGACCACAAATTTTGCAACGTGTGTAAGCTCTGGTAGAGAACTTTGGTTTGCGCTGCTGTTTGATTTTCATACTTGTTTTAGCCATTAAAATTCCCTCCTATTTACTTGGCGAACGGCATATTAAATAATGCCAGCAATTCACGCGCCTCTTCGTCTGTTTTTGCAGTGGTAACAAAGATGATGTCCATACCGCGCACTTTGTCAACCTTATCATACTCGATTTCCGGGAAAATTAACTGCTCTTTGATGCCAAGCGCATAATTTCCGCGGCCGTCAAACGCGTTTGGATTCACACCCCGGAAGTCACGCACGCGAGGCAGTGCAAGGTTTACCAAACGATCCATAAACTCATACATCTTCTCTCCGCGCAACGTTGTCTTACATCCGATTGCCATGCCCTCACGAATCTTGAAGTTCGCAACGGAATTCTTTGCCTTGGTCGCAACGGCCTTCTGCCCTGTGATCGCTTCCATGTCTTTCATGGCAGCCTCCAATAACTTCGCGTTCTCTTTGGCTTCGCCGACACCCATATTTACAACAATCTTCTCGAGCTTCGGCACTTCCATGATGTTTTTATATTCGAACTTTTTCATCATAGCGTCTACGATTTCATTCTTATACTGTTCTTTCAGTCTGCTCAACTTACTGGCCTCCTCTCTCTATATTAGTCAATCACTTCACCGGTGGATTTTGCAAAGCGAACCTTCTTGTCCCCGTCCATCTTAAAGCCGACGCGGGTCGCTTTTCCCTTGTGAAGATACATTACGTTGGAAATGTCTACCGGCCCCTCCTGATGGATGATTCCGCCCTGCTGATTTGCCATGCTCGGCTTCGCATGCTTCGTCACCATGTTGATGCCTTCCACAAGAACGGTGCCTGCCTTTTTATTTACAGCAATAACCTTGCCTTCTTTGTCTTTGTCTTTTCCGGCGATCACTTTTACCATATCGCCCTTTTTGATTTTCATGGTTGCCATATTCTTCGTCCTCCTACAACACTTCTGGAGCTAAGGAAACAATTTTCATGAACTGTTTCTCACGAAGCTCTCTAGCCACTGGTCCAAAAATACGGGTTCCTCTCGGAGTCTTGTCATCCTTTATAATAACAGCTGCATTCTCGTCGAACTTGATATAAGAACCGTCCTTGCGGCGTGCGCCCTTTACGGAACGAACAACTACAGCTTTTACGACGTCACCTTTTTTAACAACACCGCCTGGTGTTGCATCTTTGACCGTAGCAACAATAACGTCACCTATATTCGCATATCTTCTGGTAGATCCGCCCATAACACGGATAACGAGCAGCTCTTTTGCTCCTGTGTTATCGGCTACCCTAAGTCTACTTTCCTGTTGTACCATGCTTGTAGCCTCCTTTCACTATTTTGCTCTCTCCATGATTTCTACAAGTCTCCATCTCTTGTCTTTGGATAAAGGTCTTGTTTCCATTACTTTGACTTTATCGCCCATCCTGCACTCGTTATTCTCGTCATGAGCCTTTAATTTATATGTCTTTTTCACGATCTTGTTGTAGAGCGGGTGTCTTACGTTATCCTGGATAGCCACAACGACTGTCTTATCCATCTTGTCACTCACAACAATACCAACGCGTGTTTTTCTAAGATTTCTTTCTTCCACGATCGATTATTCTCCTTTCTGGAATTCCTACTGCGCAACTTTTTCTTTCTGGGTGATCAGCGTCTGGATTCTGGCAATGTTCTTGCGAACTTCTTTGATTCTGCTCGTATTTTCCAGCTGATTCGTTGCGTTCTGAAATCTCAAATTGAAAAGTTCTTTTTTCGCTTCCACCAACTGTGCGTTTAAATCCGCAACAGATTTCCCTTTTAATTCTTCTAAATATTTACTAGTTTTCATTCGATACACCGCCTTCTAAATCTGCACGTGAAACTACTTTACATTTACAAGGTAATTTATGTGTAGCAAGACGCAACGCTTCTCTCGCAACGTCTTCCGGTACTCCGGAGATTTCAAATAATACACGACCCGGCTTTACAACCGCCACCCAGTACTCCAGGGAACCTTTTCCGGAACCCATACGCGTCTCTGCCGGCTTTGCCGTCACAGGCTTATCCGGGAAAATCTTAATCCAGATCTTACCGCCACGCTTTACATAACGGGTCATGGCGATACGGGCCGCCTCAATCTGGTTGGAACGAATCCAGCACGGTTCTGTCGCAACGATACCGTACTCGCCGTTGCTGATCATATTGCCTCTTGTCGCCTTTCCTGCCATGGAACCGCGGAACTGTTTACGATGTTTTACTCTTTTTGGCATTAACATAATTACTGAGCCCCTCCTTCCCGGGAAACCCTATCTCCCGCATTGCTCTTTGTAGGAAGCACCTCTCCTTTATAAATCCAGACTTTAACGCCGACTTTACCGTATGTGGTATCTGCCTCTGCAAATCCGTAATCGATGTCTGCTCTTAAGGTCTGCAGCGGAATCGTACCCTCGCTGTAAAACTCGGTACGAGCCATATCAGCTCCGCCAAGGCGTCCGGAACAGGATGTCTTAATTCCCTTTGCGCCTGCCTTCATGGTTCTGCCCATGCAGGATTTCATTGCTCTACGGAAGGAAACACGGTTCTCTAACTGCAGCGCAATATTCTCTGCTACCAGCTGCGCATCGCGGTCCGGTCTCTTCACCTCTTTGATGTCGACAATCAACTTCTTGTCCGTAAATTTCTGAACTTCACCCTTAATCTTCTCGATCTCGGCGCCGCCCTTACCGATTACTACGCCCGGCTTTGCCGTGTAGATAATCACTTTCACGCGATCGGACGCTCTCTCGATCTCGATCCTGGAAACACCTGCTGCATATAATTTCTTCTTAAGGTATGTTCTGATATTGTAATCTTCTACCAGGAAATCTGCAAAATCCGATTCCGCATACCACTTAGAGTCCCAGTCTTTGATAATACCGACTCTTAAGCCATGTGGATTAACTTTCTGTCCCATATATACTCCTTTCTCAAAGCGGGGAATTGTCTCGCAACTCCCGCGGCACACCGCCTTTCGCGAGACGTCTCTATCTCTCGTCCAGCACGATTGTAATGTGACTCATTCTCTTCTCGATTCTGTAAGCTCTGCCCTGTGCCCGCGGTCTGATTCTCTTCATTGTCGGTCCCTTGTTTGCGTAGCACTCTGCAACGTAAAGGTTCTCTCTCTTCATGCCGTTGTTGTTCTCGGCGTTTGCGATTGCAGACTCCAGCAGTTTCTTTACTAAACTTGAAGCGTAGCGCGGATTGTACGTTACAATGGCAAGCGCCGTCTCAACGTCCTTTCCACGGATTGCATCTAATACGAAGCAAGCTTTCTGAACAGACACTCTAGCGTAAGACAGCTTAGCGGAAGGTCTGGTATCTTTTACTTCATTTCTCTCTCTCTTAATCTGACTTCTATGTCCCTTAGCCATGGATGAAACCTCCTTTCAACAAATGTTTCTTATCTAACGCCTGATTTCTTTTCGTCTTTTCCATGTCCTCTGTAAGTTCTTGTCGCAACGAACTCACCGAGCTTGTGTCCAACCATATCTTCTGTCACATACACCGGCACATGCTTTCTTCCGTCATGCACAGCGATGGTGTGACCAACGAACTGCGGGAAGATTGTGGAACGACGTGACCATGTCTTAATCACGCTCTTATCACCAGATGCGTTCATAGCGTCGATTTTCTTCAACAGGCTGGCATCTGCAAATGGTCCTTTTTTTAATGAACGAGCCATAATTTACCTCCTAAATAGTGTCTGCTTTCTGTTCACACGCACCCGCGTGTTTCGTAAAAGCTCAAACATCTTTTTGATTATAACAGAATTATCAGGGAGAAGCAAGTACTGTTTCTCCCTTTCATAAAAGACCGGGTATCGCGGGGAGAATCGCTGCAAGCATCCTCTCTATCCCGGGAAGAAAAGCGGTAAACCGCTTTTCTTCGGAGCGTTGAAATAATTTTTGCAAAAAATTATTTCAACGCTCTGCCGTCCCGTCTTCTCACGATAAGCTTGTTGGAAGCTTTGTGTTTCTTTCTGGTCTTCAAGCCAAGCGCAGGCTTGCCCCACGGTGTGCAGGGGCCCGGACGTCCGATCGGAGCGCGGCCCTCACCGCCTCCATGCGGATGGTCGTTCGGGTTCATGACAGAACCGCGTACGGTCGGGCGGATACCCATATGGCGTTTCCGTCCTGCCTTACCGATATTGATAAGGTTGTGGTCACCGTTTCCGATCACACCGATGGTCGCACGGCAGTTGAGCGGAACCATGCGCATCTCGCCGGACGGAAGTCTCAGCGTCGCGTATTTCCCCTCTTTTGCCATCAGCTGCGCGCTCATTCCTGCGGAACGAACCAGCTGTCCGCCCTTGCCCGGGTACAACTCAATATTGTGTACCTGTGTACCGACCGGTACGTTCTCAAGCGGCAGGCAGTTTCCGACACGAACCTCTGCTGCGGCGCCGTTCATGACAGTCATGCCGTCTGTCAGGCCCTGCGGAGCAAGGATATAAGCCTTCTCGCCGTCCGCATAGCAGATCAATGCAATGTTTGCCGTTCTGTTCGGATCGTACTCGATGCCGATCACCGTTGCCGGAATTCCGTCTTTTTTGTTTCTCTTGAAATCGATGATTCTGTATTTTCTTCTGTTGCCGCCGCCGTGATGACGAACGGTAATCTTTCCCTGATTGTTGCGGCCGGCATTCTTCTTTAAAGAAGTCGTAAGAGATTTTTCCGGAGTTGTCTTGGTAATCTCGGAGAAATCGGAGCCAGTCATATTTCTTCTGGAAGGTGTATATGGGTTGTATGTCTTAATTCCCATTGTAGTTCTCCTTTCGTTGCTTTCTTATCGCGCTTTGCTGCGCCTAATTCGCCTCGTTACCCGCAATCGAAATATTCCGTTTCGATTTAGAGTCCTGCAAAGATTTCGATATCCTTGCTGTCAGCCGTCAGCTGAACGATCGCTTTCTTTGTCTTGGCAGTCTTTCCTGTCACCATACCGCGTCTTTTGTTCTTTCCATCCATATTCATGGTGTTGACGCTGGCAACCTTTGTTCCCTCGAACATTTTCTCCACTGCCTCTTTGATCATGGTCTTGTTCGCTTCCGGATGAACCAGAAATGTGTATTTCTTTTCCGCCATCGCAGCCATGCTCTTCTCTGTCACTACCGGTTTGAGGATTACATCATAATATTGTACGTTTGCCATTATGCATACACCTCCTCGATTGTCTTCACGGCGTCTTTTGTCACAACGACCGTGTCATATTTCAATACGTCAAATACGTTGAGCTCGTTTGTCTGTGCGGTCTTAACGGTCGGAATGTTGCCAGCGGACCGGATCACGTTCTCATCCATGTCATTTAATACGACAAGCGCCTTCTCAACCTTTAAGCTGTTGAGCACCTCAACAAACTTCTTTGTCTTAATCTCATCAAGCTTCAGCTCGTCAAGAACGATGAATTTGTTCTCGTTTACTCTCGATGTCAGCGCAGACTTCAACGCCGCTCTCTTCTCTTTCTTATTCAGCTTGAACGAGTAATCTCTCGGAACCGGAGCGAATACCACGCCGCCGTGTGTCCACTGCGGAGCCCTCGTCGAACCCTGTCTTGCATGACCGGTTCCCTTCTGTCTCCACGGTTTTCTTCCGCCGCCGCGCACTTCGGAACGGGTCTTTGCCTTCTGTGTTCCCTGGCGGTTGTTTGCCAGCTGCTGAAGCACTGCCATATGCACTAAATGCTCGTTTACTTCCACACCGAAGATCGCGTCATTTAAGTCCATCTTGCCGACTTCCTGGCCTTTCATATCATAAACAGCTACATTAGCCATTGTTAAGTTCCTCCTTTCCTGTTCTAAGCACTACTTACCAGCTTTTACGGTCTCTTTGATTGTCACCAGGCACTTTTTCGCGCCCGGTACGGCACCCTTTACCAAAAGCAGGTTGTTCTCTGCGTCAACTCGTACAATCTCAAGATTCTGAGTTGTAACTTTTACGCTTCCCATATGTCCCGGCATTCCTTTTCCCTTGAATACACGGCTCGGCGAGGAGCATGCACCGTTGGAACCCTGATGACGATGGAACTTGGAACCGTGAGCCATCGGACCTCTGTGCTGTCCGAGTCTCTTAATAGCGCCCTGGAAACCTTTTCCTTTTGAGATTGCAGTCGCGTCAATCTTGTCGCCCTCCGCGAAGATGTCAGCCTTAATCACATCTCCGAGCTTGTACTCGTCTGCGTTCTCAAATTTGAACTCTCTTACGAATCTCTTACCGGAAACACCGGCTTTTGCAAAATGCCCCATCTCGGCCTTGTTCACACCATGTCTGTGCGCAACTTCCTTTTTGCCGTTCGCATCTTTGTTCACAATCTTTTCTTTCTTGTCGGCGAATGCCACCTGTACTGCGCTGTACCCGTCGTTCTCCACAGTCTTAATCTGTGTCACGGAGCAGGGACCTGCCTCTAATACAGTGACCGGCACTAACACGCCGTCTGTGTTGAAGATTTGAGTCATTCCGACTTTTGTTGCTAAAATAGCTTTCTTCATACTTTACCTCCTGTTTACTCTACAGCGGAACGCTTCATACCCAAAATCCTGGGGGGCAGCGGAACCGTTCATCCTAGAAAGTCCATATAAGTGGAATGCGGAAGTTTTCACATTTCTTCTATATAAAACCCTTCAGGATATTAACTAATTTGTTGTGACAAAACGAAACCTATTTCGTTTTCATTTTGATATCGATGTAAACACCTGCCGGCATCTCCAAACGGGACAACGCGTCAACCGTCTTCTGGGTCGGTGTTACGATATCGATCAGTCTCTTATGAGTCCTCTGCTCGAACTGTTCGCGGGAATCTTTGTATTTGTGAGTCGCTCTCAGAATCGTAACAACTTCCTTCCTGGTCGGAAGAGGTACCGGTCCGCTCACCTGTGATCCGTTCTTCTTAACAGTTTCGATGATTTTCTGTGCCGATGAATCAACCAGTTTGTGATCATAAGCTTTCAGAGTGATTCTCATTACTTGACTTGCCATAAAAAAAGCCGCCTCCTTTTCGCACTTAATAATTCAGTACGACAAGTGGTGACTGCACACATCCCCGTGCGTGTCGCATATGTACTTCCAAAAGTACCCGCGAAATGACTCCGTCTCCGGTGCGCCGCACGGTTGTTTCTACTTACTGTAGACGTTATTCGTGATACAGTGACTTGTCGCCAGTTTCCTAACTTGACATTCGCTCCACGGAAAACCTGCAGTTTCCTGCAGCAACCTCACGCTTCTACGCTATCAATGTCACAGCAATGCTTAGTATAGCGGATGTTTGCGGGAATTGCAAGTGTTTTTTCACTTTTTTGTGTGATTTAAGCCGGAAGAGCGCTTTCTACGATACACTCTCCCGGCTATTCCGCCGTCACATATCCTGCAATTTCATTTTTTCCGCATCGGAAAGTCTGTGCTTTCCGTTCCTCACAAAAGATATACATCCCATAAAAAATATTGCCGCATTGTATCCGAGAATCGCCAGCACTACCATCTGATGATATTCTTCCAGTTTCAAATTCTTCCCGGGCATATCGTCATAAACACTGTATAGTACAAAAAGAAGCCCCATTGTATATAGAAAAAACAGGCCCAACGCCATTCCAAACCGCACTTTACGGCTTTTCGTTCGTCCCAGCCCGACTGACAGCAGTCTTGCCGCAACTATCGCAGCCAGAACCAGGATACTGTAAATCACCACCCACATATTATCACTCATCCTACTCCCTCCTCGCCCGGTATTCCCGAATCAAAACCGCCGCCGCATCAAATTCCACCTTTTCTTCCATCGCCATTTTCTTGATCAGTCGAATGTAAGTATCTTCCTCGCGCTCCTCCGACGCCTTAATCTGTTCAATCACCCGATTCAGACGAGTCCGCACCGTCGGATAGGTAATCTGGTACAATTCCGCCATTTCTTTCAGCGATCCCGACGACAAGACAAATTTTTTAACAAAATTCAGATCTTCCTCATCCAGCTCTGCAATCCACTGCGGTATCTCATTCATAAACAGTCACCTCCCACATATGTTCGCATGCATTTTTCTATCTTTATTATAATATTTAATATTATTAAAGTCAACTTTATTTTTATTTTGTTTTTTTGAAATTTTATTAAACAAAATCGTGTTTTGTTTTGTCATGACCAGGCAATTTTTTACGCGCCAGATACCCGTCTCTGAGTTTTAGCACTATATTTCTTTGGATAAACCTGCATCTTTTTAGCGCCAATCAGCATAAATCAAAAAATGCCAAGTCACAGATTTTTACCTGTGGCTTAGCACTATTCAAATCTTCTTTGGCTGTTTTTATTCTATAGAGAGCCAGTTCCCTGGCGCCGCCTGTATCATCCAAACTAAGCTGCATACAACTCCACCCCCTCTTTTTTTACATTATAATAAAACGGATAGGCGCGAAGCCACTTATTAAAGTGGTCTATATTTTTAACAATCGGCATGATTGCCAAATCGTATTCAAAATCATATTCAAACGTCATTTCCGAAAGTCGGCGGCCTTTCTTCACAATCTCCTGGTCTGTTGAATCAACCAATATCATAATATCAATGTCGGAATCGGGCCGAAAATCACCGCGTGCATAAGAACCCTATAGAATCACACTATTCTGCAATCAGATATTTGCCCCGGCCTTAAAATTATCACACCGATAATTTTCCCCATTGTTCTCAATTCCCTTTGGCCTGTTTTTACTTTATGAAGACAGACAGGAAGACCGCAACACTTCTACCATCCCCTATTCACTGCAAAAAGTGTACAATGGACACTTTTTTTCATTGTATCTTTTGTTGTACCATGTTATATTATACCCAAGTCATGTTTTGGAGGTGTGCATATGTACAGAGCTGCAATAGAAAGCCTATATAGATGGAAGAAAAGCAGACACCGCAAACCGTTGATCATCGAGGGCCCCAGACAGGTCGGAAAGACCTGGCTGATGAAAGAGTTCGGCAGCAACGCTTATACCGATACCGTTTATATCAATTTTGATTCCAATTCCAGAATGGCGGAATTGTTTGCTTCCGATTTGGATACCGACCGTCTCATCATGGGATTTGAGTTATACAGCGGCAGGAAAATCGATCCGGCAAACACCTTATTGATCTTTGATGAGGTGCAGGAAGTTCCGCGGGCGCTTTCCTCACTCAAATATTTCTGTGAAAACGCGCCGCAGTACCACATTGTCTGCGCCGGCTCCCTGCTCGGCATCGCGCTGCACGAAGCAACTTCATTTCCGGTGGGCAAAGTCGATTTTCTAAAACTTTACCCGCTTTCTTTCAAAGAATTTCTCACGGCAACTTTCGGAGAACGTTTTGCCTACGAGCAGGACTTTTCCAAACATGCTCCGGTCGAAATCGTTCCGAAAATCCGCATGATATGGAACAGTATTCCCTCACGGCTCGCAAAGGAAAACAAAATCAGCCGGATCAATGCGCCCGGAATCCCCCTGAAAGCTTATGAAGACCTGAAAGCCTTTAAGCTGTTTGTTGTTGATGTGGGGCTTCTTGGCTGTATGACCGGTCTGAACCGGCGCATATTGCTTGACGGCAACGATTTATTTACCGAATTCAAGGGTGCATTGACCGAACAGTATGTATGCCAGCAGTTCAAAACCATAAAGGATCTGGGCCTATACTATTACACAAATGGCCGGGGCTCCTGTGAGGTGGATTTTGTGATTGATACCGATGAGCAGATTGTACCCGTAGAAGTGAAAGCCGAAGTGAATCTGAAAGCAAAGAGCCTGAAAACCTACCGTGAAAAATTCAACCCTGAAATTTCCGTCCGCACTTCAATGTCAGATTACAAAAAAGAAGACCGCCTTATCAATCTGCCGCTTTATGCGGCGGAAGAGATCTGCAGATGTAAGATTGAAAATTAAAATTTTCAATCCCAAGTTTGTGCGCACACGCACAAACTTGAGAGCCATATATGGCTTTGCACAAAAAAGCGTGTGCGCATGGAGGTAAATATAACAATTTAAATATTTCCAACTGCTATCCCTCTTTTTCTCAATATGTGTTATAATATCCGCATCACTTATTACCAAGGAGTTTTTAAAATGAACATAATTATTGTGGGCTGTGGTAAAGTGGGCTACACCCTGGTAGAACAGCTGAACAACGAAGACCACGACGTCGTCGTGGTCGATGAACGTCCGGAAAAGTTGCAGAATATAACGGACAATCTCGACGCGATGGGCATCCTCGGCAACGGTATGAGTCACAGCACTCTGCTCGAGGCAGGTATCACCACCGCCGACCTTCTGATTGCCGTGACCGGCGACGACGAGAAGAATCTTCTCTGCTGTCTGATCGCAAAAAAGACCGGACACTGTCAGACCATCGCGCGCGTGCGCAACCCTATATATAATGAAGAGATTGCTTTCTTAAAAGAAGAGTTCGGTCTGGCCATGATTATCAACCCGGAGCAGGCGACCGCAATGGAAATCGCGCAGATCTTCCAGTTCCCGTCGGCGATACGCGTGGATTCCTTCGCAAAAGGCCATATGTCGCTGTTGCATTTCCGGATAGGACCAAACTCACCGCTCATCGGCCTGCAGCTGTTTAAGTTTCATCAGACAATGCAGCGCAACGTGCTTGTCTGCACGGTGATACGCGGCGACGAAGTCATTATTCCGAACGGTGATTTTCAGTTTGAGGCGAACGATATCGTCGCCATCGCTTCCGAGCGGCGCAACGCACTGGAATTTTTCCGCAAAATCGGCGCGGCAAAGAGCCGTGTCGGCAATGCCATCTTAGCCGGCGGCGGAAAGGTTTCTTTCTATCTCGCAAAAATGCTGCTTCACTCCGGCATCGATGTCACGATTATCGAGATTGACCGTGCGCGCTGCGAAGTTTTAAGCGAGCAGCTTCCAAAAGCGACCATTATCTGCGGCGATGCCACGGACCAGTCTCTGCTGATGCAGGAGGGTCTGGCAAACGCAGAAGGATTCGCCGCGCTGACCGGCTTAGACGAGGAAAATATCCTGCTTTCCCTCTACACCAACCGTGTATCGGGCGCCCGGACCGTCACCAAGATCAACCGGATTGGCTTTCACTCCGTGATCAGCGAGCTGGATCTCGGAAGCATCGTCTATCCGCGGGTTACCACCTCGGATTACATACTGAGATATGTGCGTTCCACAAACGCCTCTAAGAACAGTGAGTTCGAGAAGCTCTACAAGCTTGCAAACGGAAAGGCCGAGGCTCTGGAATTTATTATCAAAGAATCCTCCTCCGTCTCAGGCATTCCGCTGCAGGACTTAAACCTGCGCAAAAACACCCTGATCGGCTGTATCTACCGCAACGGGCATGTCATTATCCCCAGCGGGCAGGATATGATGATGGAAGGCGACTCCGTACTTGTAGTCATCTCCGGCTACCGCATATCTGATATTCGTGAGATTCTGGAGGACTAAGGGCTATGAATTATGCGATTATACTATATATTCTCGGATGTGTGCTGAAATTTGAGGGTGCGTTCTTAACGCTTCCGACGCTTGTCGGTTTTTTGTATGGAGAAAACTCTGCCATCGCATATCTTGTCATGGCAGTCATCTGCTTTTTGCTCGGCCTGCTTTTGACCAGAAAAAAGCCTTCCTCCTCAAACCTGTATAGCCGGGACGGTTTTGTCGCCGTCTCATTAAGCTGGATCGTCATGAGTATTTTTGGCGCCGTCCCCTTCCTTCTGACAAAGGAAATCCCATCCTATGTGGACGCGCTTTTTGAGACAATCTCCGGTTTCACCACGACCGGTGCAAGTATTCTTGGCAATGTCGAGGCGCTGTCCCACGCCAGTCTGTTCTGGCGCAGCTTCACGCACTGGATCGGCGGCATGGGCGTATTTGTATTCATCATGGCAATCCTCCCTCTGATGGGCGGTTCCACAATGAATCTGATGAAAGCCGAAAGCCCGGGCCCTTCAGTCAGCAAACTGGTTCCCCATGTGAAGGATACGGCAAAGATCCTCTACGGGATCTACATCGGCATTACCCTGTGTGAGGTGGTACTGCTCTGCGCATTCGGGATGTCGTTGTTCGACTCACTGACAACGACCTTCGGTACCGTCGGCACCGGAGGCTTTGGGATTAAAAATGACAGCCTTGGCAGCTACACGCCTGCCATCCAGAATACGGTAACGATTTTTATGATATTGAGCGGTATCAACTACGCGGCTTTCTTTTTCCTCCTCTCGGGAAAATTAAAGGATATGTTCAAAATAGAAGAAGTGCGCTGGTACCTTGGAACCATCCTTTTAGCCGCGTCATTGATTGCCTTTGACATCAGAGGGATGTACGGCAGCCTGCGCGAAGCTCTGCGGCACTCGTTCTTTCAGGTCGGCTCCATCATCACCACCACCGGCTTTTCCACCACGGACTTTGATCTCTGGCCTGAAATGTCAAAATGCGTCCTTGTCATCCTGATGTTCGCCGGAGCCTGTGCCGGCAGTACCGGCGGCGGCATAAAGATTTCCCGCCTCGTGATCCTGTTTAAGAGCATTCACAAAGAGCTCTCCATCCTGATACATCCGCGGTTAATCAAGAAAATCCGCATGGACGGCCACCCGGTGGAGCACGAAGTCGTGCGATCCACCAATGTATTTTTAGCCATTTACTTTATTACTCTGATGGCGTCAACGCTCCTGATCAGTATCGACGAATTTAACTTTACGACCAACTTTACCGCCGTAGTGGCGACATTAAATAATATCGGCCCCGGCCTTGACTTCGTCGGGCCGACCCAGAATTTTTCTATCTTCTCGGGCTTTTCAAAGTTTGTGCTTATGTTTGACATGCTGGCCGGACGACTCGAGCTGTTTCCGATGATGATTCTTCTGATGCCTTCTACCTGGAAGCGCAGCTAATGTAGCGACCTGCTCATATTTCGCTAAATGAAGCAGGTCACTACACTAGTGTGCCTTTTGCAACGCGGTACCGACAGGCCCCACCGTAAATCCGGCACAAATTCAGAGGAGGATATGACCCGTATGCGTCATATCCTCCTCTTTCATAAACAGCCGCTTTGTCGGCAGTCTCTTTTCCTGCGATCCTTTAACGGATTAATTCAAATCTCTGTACCATCTCGTTCAGCAGCGCTGCCTGCGACGCAAGCTCCTCCGACGTCGCCGAGCTCTCCTCCGCAATCGCCGAGCTGTCCTGCACGCCCTGAGAGATTTCCTCAATGCCGACCCGGATCTGATCCACATTCTGCGCCTGGTCCGCCGCGCTCTCGGCCGTCTTTTTAATCATTTCGTT
>JAETRD010000031.1 GCA_021770345.1 Lachnospiraceae bacterium
CCGCCGAAGCCCCACAACGAAGCAACCCTTTTGTCGGCAATGGAACGCGCCGGGAACGAGGACACCGACCCGGACGCGGAACGCCGGGGGCTTGGCACTCCCGCCACCCGCGCCGCTGTCATTGAAAAGCTGGTGAAGTCCGGCTTTGCAGAGCGCAAGGGAAAACAGCTTATCCCCACGCAGAACGGAGCCGCCCTTGTTTCAATCCTGCCGGATATGCTGACTTCCCCACAGCTTACCGCCGAATGGGAAAACAATCTGACGCAGATCGCAAAGGGAGCCGCCGACGCCGGGGACTTCATGCAGCGCATTGAAGCTATGGCGCGGGAGCTGGTAAAGGAGAACGCCACCGCCGCCAAGGGCAAAGCAGCTTTCACGGGCGGGGAGGAAAAGCCCTCTATCGGTAAATGCCCCCGGTGCGGTTCCCCCGTCCGGGAGGGCAAGAAGAATTTCTACTGCTCTAACCGGGAATGTGCTTTTACCATGTGGAAAAATGACCGTTTCTTTGAGGAAAGGAAAATCACCTTTTCCCCGAAGATTGCCGCCGCCCTCTTGAAATCCGGCAAGGCGAATGTCAAGGGCTTGTATTCCCCGAAAACAGGCAAAACCTATGACGGAACCGTTGTTTTAGCCGATACGGGCGGGAAGTACGTCAACTACAAGATAGAGATACCGAAGAAAAAATAAGTTTCGTAGCAAGCATAGGAAAAGAGTACCCTTTTCCGTAACATAAAAGAAAGGAGCAAGTGCGAATGAGCGAAACATTTTCAATCTTAATCGACAGCCGCAGCCGCTTTGAAACCGGGCAACCGGGCGGCGCGTGGCTTTCCATGCCGACCACCACGGAGCAGCTTCACGCCGCTATGAAAAGCGTCGGCATTACAGCGGAGAACCCGCAGGACTTTTTTATCAATGGCTTTGCCAATACCGAGGACTACCCTTTTGATGTGCCGCTTTCCGTGGTACAGGGCAGCACCATTGACGAGCTGAATTATTTGGGGAAGCTCTTAGAAATGCAGGGCGACGCGGACAGGGACAAATTCACGGCGGCGGTAACGCTGGGGGAACACGCCGGGAGCGTGAAAGACCTTATCAACCTTGCACAAAACCTTGACTGCTACTGGATTTATCCCACTGTCCGAACCGAAGCCGATTATGGCTATTACCTCATTGACGAGCTGGACGAATTGGAGCTGCCCGAAGAAGCAAAGAAATATTTCAAGTACGAGGAATACGGGCGGGACGCGGTACAGAAAGACCGGGGACAGTTTACCGATCAAGGCTATATCTACAACAACGGCAACACCTTTTCACAGTGGTACAACGGGCGGGAAAATGACATATCGAAAGAATACAAGGTTATGAGCTTCCCGGAGCCGGAACACCCCGCCCCGGAAAAATCGGATTTTGAAGCGGCAACGGAACCCGCTTTTGCGCCGCGCCCGGTTGTGCCGATTATCCTCACTTCCCAAAATTCCACCGACAAAATGAAAGAAATCACCGACCGTTTGGAGCATGGAATTATGGGGGTATTTGAAAGCGGACGGTACACCGATTATCTGCAAACCTTATCAAAGTATCACAATTACAGCTTTAGCAATACTATGCTGATCGCCATGCAGGGCGGTACATTTGTCAAGGGCTACCAGCAATGGAAAAACGAATTTGACCGCCATGTAAAAGCCAATGAAAAATCTATCAAGATACTTGCACCGTCCCCCTACAAGGTGAAGCGTGAGGTTGAAAAGATTGACCCGCAGACGGGAAAGGTGGTGATCGGCAGGGACGGGAAACCTGTCACTGAAACAAAAGAAATCCAGATACCCGCGTTTAAGGTAGTATCTGTTTTTGACGTTTCACAGACCGAGGGGAAAGAGATACCGGGCATTACGGATAACGAGCTGACGGGCGACGTGGAGCAATACCGGGACTTTTTTACTGCCCTTGAAAGGACTTCTCCTTTTACTATGGGCTTTGAAGCGTTGGAGGGTACGGTAAAGGGACGCTGCTTTTACGACGAGCAGCGCATAGCGATCAATGAGGGAATGAGCGAGCTTCAGAACGTAAAGACCGCTATCCATGAGATCGCCCATGCAACGCTGCACAATATAGACCGGGACGCGCCGGAACGCCCCGACCGAAGCACAAGGGAGGTACAGGCGGAAAGTATCGCCTTCACCGTATGCCAGCACTACGGGCTTGACACGTCGGACTACTCTTTCAATTACATTGCCACATGGAGCAGCGGGCGGGAGCTTGCGGAGCTGAAAAATTCCCTTGCCACAATCCGCAGCACCGCCGCCGAGCTGATTAACACCATTGACGGGCATTTAGCGGAAATCAGAAAAGAACGGGAAGCAGAAAAAGAGCAGGAAACAGAAAAAGAGCCGACCCCCGATCTTGCCGCAGAGCCGACCATTACAATCCTTTGGAGCGAAAGCAGCCAGTTACAGGAGGGCGAAACAATCCCCCTCTCCCGTGCAAATACCCTTATCGCAGGGCTGGACGAAGCGAATCTTGCAAGCCCCGGTTACGATAAAGTGGCGTTCCGCATTGATTATGTGATGAACGGTATAGCCGACCACTACGAGGGGCGGCAGGACTTGGGCGACGGGGACGGTTCCCTTGTGGAGCATATCGAGCAGCACCACACCTATTATCTGAACGATAAAGAATGGGAAAACTACCTTTTGCACAACGAGGGCAAGGAAGCACTGGAAGCCGACAAGGAACACCGGGCAATGCTGCTGAATGAATTTATCCCCTATCTCAAACTGCACTGTAATTTATCCGAAATGGAGCGTATCTCTACGGAAGCCCTGCAAGCCGGGGAGAGCCTTACCTCTACGGAAACCGCCTACCATACCGCCATGCAAGCCTATGTTGCCGAGTGCAGGGGGCTTGTCAATCAAGGCGAATACAACTTGCCGCCTGTTCCCCAGCTTAGAGATTTTGACGTGGAGCTTGCCGCCTACAAGGAACACGTCAAGGAGGAAATCGCACAGGAAGCAGCCGCCGCAGGAATGACCGTGGAGGAATACGCTGCCAACGGGTACGAACCTTACGCCGCCCCGGAGCCGGAAGCAGCACAGACCACAGAGCCGCAGGAGCCGAAAAGCCCTGTTTCTGAAAAAACAGACACGCCGGAACAGGCAGGACAGACCGCCGACAAACCCCTTACAGATTTACAGAAAAAAGCGGTTGAGATCGCCAAACAGTACGAAAATCTCCCCTTGCAGGATAAGATCGGGATTGTCGCACAGGCTTTCGGCAGTACGTCGGGCAAAATAGAAACTTCCCCCTGTACCGGGAGATGGCGCGGTACAAGCGACATATCTATCAAGTTTGACAATGGCGCGTCCCTGTTTATCGGCAACCACAGGACACCGCAAGCGAAAACCGTAAAAGTGCAGACTGAATGTGTCAATGCCGCGCTGGTACGGTACAACCCGGAGATCATAGCCGCAACAAAGGAAGCCGCCATTTCCGCACTTAGGAAGCGGGAAACAAAAGACAATGAGATTGCCGGACAGAAAGGCTTGAAGCCCTACACCCTGCTCAATGTGGAATTTAACGACGGTACGGACGAGAAAAGCGGCGGTCACATGGGCTGGTATTATGTGACGCTTGCCGTTGACGGTAAAATCTGTTCCCACATAGAAACGGGGCTGAATTATGCCATATCAGACGGAAAAGTGAGCGAGAACCCCACAAGGGAAGATTATTTTACAGCGGGGGCATTGAAAGAAACTGATGTTGATTATGTTTTTAACAACGTAGGCTTTTCCTCAACCTCTGACCTGTATTCGCTGCCAATTAGCAAAGAAGTCCGGGAGCGTGCGGAAAAGACGCTTGCACAGCGGAAAGAAGTGCAGACGGAGAAAGCCGCCGACCCGCAGAGCCATACAGCAGAACAGCCGGAGCAGACGGAAACAAAGGTTACATACTACCCGATCAATGAGAACGCAGCCCGCCGCGCAAAGGAAGCAATCAGTTTTTCCGATTACAAGCCCGGAAGCGCAACGGCAGAATACCGCCACTATGTAGACGAAGCCGCCGAGCTTGCTGCAAGGCAGAAAAAGCGCGTTGACCCCTCTTTCCATGAAAGGATTGACGGGCTGCTTGACGCTTACGCCCGGAAGCTGGCGGCGAACATGAATAAGGGCTATGAGATCACCGCCCGCGTCCCGTCCATTATGATTGCCGGGGGAAGCAACTTCCCTGTCCGCAAAAAGGAGAAGCAGAACGCCGCCGCAGATAAGAACATGGAGGAATACCGGGAGATACAGGGTTTGCTTGACAAAATCCGCAGTACCGGCATGGGCGGTATCAGTGCCGACGACCCGAACGCCGTTTCTAAGCTGGAAAGCAAACTTGCAAAGCTGGAAGCCTTGCAGGAAACCATGAAAGCGGTCAACGCTTACTACCGCAAGCATAAGACCCTTGACGGCTGCCCCCATTTATCCCCGGAGCAGATTGAAAAAATGAAAGCGTCCATGTCCGGGAGCTGGCGGGGGAACCCGAAACCCTTTGAAAGCTATGAATTATCCAACAACAACGCGGAAATCCACAGGCTGAAAGACCGCATTACCGCCCTTACCCGCAGGAAAGAGCTTGGATATGTGGGCTGGGAGTTTGACGGGGGACGTGTGGAAGCCAATACAGCGGATAACCGCTTGCAGATTTTCTTTGATGAAAAGCCGGACAAGGAAATCCGGGAGGAATTAAAAGGGAACGGCTTCCGTTATGCGCCCAGCGCGGAAGCATGGCAGCGGCAGCTAAACGACAATGCGATCTACGCCGCCGACCGTATCAAGTGCATACAGCCCCTTAACGGGGAAAGCCCCACCGAGTTACAGAAACGGGCAAGGCGGGAAGCCGCCGCACAGAAAGAAGCCGTCCCGGAGCAGCCGCAGGAGGAAACACAGGGCGCGGAGCCGGGGAACGCCGTCACGCCGGAAACCTTTTACAAGGTGCGGCAGAACCCGTACAGTGACAGCCCGGAAAACAGCTACATTTTGCAGGAGTATGTCGCGCAGGATAACGGCATGGAAAAGCTGGGGGATATTCTCTACACGGGAACCCCGGAAAAGTGCCGGGAGCTTTTGGGGAAGCTGGAAACCGGGGAACTGACACAGGGCGACGTAAAAGAGCTTTATGCAAAGGCACAGGAAGCACAGCCCGCCGCCGAGCCGGGACAGGGAACGCCGGAGCCGACCGCCACCGGGAAAGAGCCGGACAAAGACACCTTTTCCATTTACCAGTTAAAGGACGGGGACGGTATGCGGGACTATCATTTTGAGCCTTACGACCGTCTGCAGGCGGCTGGGCTTTCCGTGGAAGCGGCAAATTATAATCTGATCTACACCGCCGAGCTTACGCCGAGGACTTCCCTTGAAGATATTTATACCCGTTTCAATATCGACCACCCCAAAGATTTTAAGGGACACAGCCTTTCCGTATCGGATATAGTGGTGCTTCATCACAACGGGGAGGACACCGCGCATTACGTTGACAGTTTCGGCTATAAGGAAGTGCCGGAGTTTTTACAGGAGCAGACACCGCAGCTTACCCCCGACACCCGCATGACCGGGGAGCAGATCAGAACGCCACGGGGGAGCTTTTCTGTAACCGATATGACCGCCGAACAAATGAGGGAAGCCGGGTATGGACTTCACCATACGTCGGAGGACGGAAAATATCTCATTATGGGGAACGGGACACAGGCGTTTGCAGTTGCCGCCGAGCAGCCGGAAAAGGCAGACACCCTAAAGCACGTCGAGGACGCTATCGAGCAGAACGACAACCATTTTGACGGTATCATCAACAATACCCCTACCGCTGACGAGCTGGAAGCAAAGGCAAGAAACGGCGAACAGATCTCCCTTGCCGAGTATGCCGCCGCGCTGAAAGCGGAAAAGGAACAGGGAAAGGAAACGAAACCGGGGAAAAAGACCGAAAAGAAGCCCTCTATTCGGGCGCAGCTCAAAGCCGACAAGGAACGGGCAGCGCAGAGGAAACAGGCAAGAAGCAAGTCGCAGGACTTGGAAAGGAGCTGATTATGGGGAAATTGAATAAATTTGAGAATGTGGACGTGTTCGCTTCCCTTGAAGCCATTATGAAGCAGAACACGGGATTTTATCAGAGTGATTTTGACATTGACAAAAAGATCATTGCGGAAAAGGCGGCAAGCCAAAACCCCGCTGACAAAACGCTCTTGTGGCTTTCCCGCCCGTCCGGGACATACTGCTTTCGGGAGCGTGACGTTTTCATCAGCGACACCGCCCCGCATAATACATGGCGTTTCTACAAGGAGCAGACCCGCGACCCTATCCTTGCTTACGCCGTGGAGCTGACCGGGGTACAGGACGGGAAGATCACGGGCAATCTCTATGAGCTGGACTATGAAAAACACTATGAGCGCGTCAAAGACAATACTGTTGACGCTGGGACGGTGACGCTTGTTTATGAGCATGGGACGAGGGAGCAGCCAGCCGAGCAGCATTTTAACGGCTATCCCGACCCCCAGCTTGGGAAGTTTGAATATTTTGAAGTACAGCCGAAAGACCCGGAAGCCCTGCAATCCCTGTTACGGGAAGAAAAGCACAGCCGGGATAAGCTGACACCGGGGGACTTAAAGGAACATATCGCCGCATTGCATGAGGGTATGATCGAGCATGAAGCGCGGCGCATTGTGGCAGACATGAAAAAGCTGTCTGCCCCCAACAGCCCGGATAAATCTCATTTCATGGTGGAGCTGTCCCCGTCCTTTGAACGGCTTGCGTCCACAAAGGACACGGAACGCCTTTTCTCCATGCTGCCCTATAAGACCCTTGCTTTCTCACAGATCAAGAACAGCTACGGTACATACGCACTGATCGGTAAGGACGAGAACCGGGACAAGGAGGTAAGGAAGCCCCGCCCCTCTGTCCGGGCGCAGCTTGCACAGGATAAAAAGAGAACCGTCCCGAAAAAGGCGGCGGCAAAAAAGAAAGATCACGGATTGGAGGTATGAGCATGAACAAATATAACAATTTCACGGTTGAGGAAACCAACCTTTTGAGTATCTACATGACAGGCAGCAAGGAGGGGCTTGTAGTGGCTATGAACGCCGCGCTGCCCTTTATGGAGGGGGAAATGCGGGACTTTGCCGCCCGTACCCTTGCCAAAGTGGGGCGCATGACCGAAGCGGAGTTTGCGGGGCTTGCCCTTTACCCCGCCGACGAGGTATGAGCGACATTAAGCGGCTTACGCCGCCCCAAAGCCGGAAAGTCAATACCCTTGTGCGCCGGACGTGCTGTAACTGCGATAATGGGAACTGTATCTTGCTTGACGACGGGGACGAGTGCGTATGCCCGCAGCTCATTTCCTATTCCCTGCTCTGTAAATGGTTCCGCATTGCGGTACTGCCCGCAGATAAGGAGCTGTACGCCGAGCTTTGCCATACGGAGGATATGAGGCGGTGTAGCGTGTGCGGTGCGCCCTTTGTTTCCAGCTCTAACCGGGCTGTCTACTGCCCGGACTGCCGGAAGCGTATCACCCGCAGACAGACCGCCGAGCGAATGAGGAAAATGCGGGCGAATGTGACGCGATAGGGGCGAAATAAGCCTTGATTTATGCGGCTTTCCGGGCGGGAAAATAAGGCAGCAAGGGATTTATACCTTTACCCCCGAAAATGGCGTTCTATTGCGTAACAAACCAATTTCTGCACCCATGAGAAAACTGGGGCGCGGTGGCTATGTGATAGCTGCCGCGTCCCGGCTTTTCTTTTGCCCTACAAACTGGAATTTTATCGTTCTTTCATACAATACACATAAGTCTGTACAATATTACGCATATAAATAAACTGATTATGTTTGCTCTATTTGTTTTATAGTTTGCATTTGTCGGATTTCATTTTGTAAAGTCACTATCTTTAATATTTTACTTTTTTTCCAGAAAAAATAGTACATTGCAAACTGCAATATTATACTTATTGTAAAATAAAGTATCCACTTTAATTCCCATTGCACAATAGCTATTATTGATTCATAATCAAATTCAGTAAAAATTATGCATACAATAAATATCCAAAGAAAAAGTAAAAATACAATAAATTCGTATCCTGCTAATGCAAGTACTTTTTTTCTTATACTTGCATTTCGCATAAAAAAAACAACCCCAATAGATAATATACACAATAAAAATGTTCTATAATAATCCGAAAAAATTATTTCTGTTATCACATTCGTGTCTCCTATAAAAACTTCTGTTAAATCAGCACAATTTTTCAAATATTGCCTATAACATAATTCCGTAGACCGCCGAGCGTATGAGGAAAATGCGGGCGAATGTGACGCGATAGGGGCAAAATAAGCCTTGATTTATGCGGCTTTCCGGGCGGGGAAATAAGACGGCAAGGGATTTATACCTTTACCCCCGGAAATGCGGTTCTATTGCGTAACAATCCAATCTCTGCACCCATGAGAAAACCGGGGCGCGGTGGCTATCTGACAGCTACCGCGTCCCGGCTATTTTTTTGTGTCCTTATCCGCGCTCTGTCTGCCTTTCCCGCTCCGGCTGCTTCTCTGTCTGTAAAATACTGTCTATGTTCCGTTTGATAACATCATATTCCTGCACCTGTTTTTTCAGCTTGCCATAATCGGCATAAAGGCTTTCTTTCTGTCCTTGCAGCTTTTCATATTCCGCTTGGAGGACGGGGACGCTGGGGAGTTTGCCGCCGCTTCATGGAGGATAATACCCCGTTCATGCTCTGCCCGGTACTTCTCTTTGTTCCGGGCTTTGCGGTAGGCTTCATAGAGGGGCTTTGTCTTTTGGTAGGTAGTGACATTCTTAATGAGCAATGCCATATCTGATAGACGCTTTTCCACTTCCTTTAGGCTGTCCCCTGCCTGTTCGCTTGCCGTGGTGATTTCCTCTATCCGGGTGAGCAGATCGGCGTACTGCTCAATCTTATTTTCCGTAAGGAAATTCATAGTCTTTGCCGCCTGTTTCAGATTGTGGATTTTCGCCCACTGTTCATAGCCTCGGCTTTGTTGTGCTTTGATACTGTGCTCAATATCAATGAGAAGATTAACGCCCTTGCGCTCTGCCTTTGGAGCTTTGGCGGCACGGGTACGCTTGCCCGCTATCCGTTCTTTTATGGCTTCCTCCGTATAGTCCGTGCCGAGGGTTTTCAGACGGGTAAACCGTTCCTGCCCCGGTGCGCGGCATGAGATATATTTTCCGGGCTTGATCTCATATCCTGCCGCCTGTAACCGCTGCAATAGTTCCTCAAAGCTGGAAACTTGGGGAATGAGCGCGTCCACGGCGATCTTTAGCTTGCCTTTCCAGCTTGTCCCCGTTTTCTCCGCTTGATATTCTGCATAGCTCTTTCCCTTGCTGCCCTTGCCGGGGACGACCACGGAAAGCCCATTGTCCCGGCACAGCTTATCACTCATGTTTCGTATGCCGTAATACGTCCGTTTGTTGGAAACGTACTTGTGATGATCTACGAAGTTGACCGCACAGAAAATAATGTGATTGTGGATATGCCCCTTGTCAATGTGCGTCGTGAGTACATACTCATGCTGCCCCTTTGTTACCGCGTCGGCAAGCTGCCGCCCGATCTCATGGGCTTTCTGATAGTCCACTTCCCCCGGAGCAAAGGACTGTATCAAGTGAAAGGCTAAATTGTTGCCCTTATCCCGCGCTTGTGAGAGGGTATAGCCAAACTCAATATCTGCCGTTTCATAGCTGCACCCGAAAGAGGACACCAGCATTTTTCCGTCCGTCTTGTCCGGGTTTTCGATATAGTCAAGGGCTTTGCTTAGAGTGCTTTTAACAGGCTTAATCTTTGTAACCGCCATATTTCCGCAAGCACCCCCTTGATTTCGTCTATGTCCTCTTTATAGGCGTTCCCCGTCGCGTTTACGCGACGTGCAATCTGATTGACATTGACCCCGATCTTCTGTATCTCCGCTGTCATTGCCTTTATATCCGTGTGGTCTACTTGGATAATGTACCCGTCAATAGCAATCTTGCGCAGATATGCCGCCATATTGCTTGTGGGGACGAGCTTCATTTTTTCCTCAATCAGTTTCCGTTCTTCTTCTGTCACATAGAATTTGACTTGTACCGTCCTTTTCCGTCCGTTCATGGTTTTTCGCTCCTTTCCGTTCTCATAGAGGGTTTGGGACACTTCCCAACAAGCAATTTCTGACCGACCGGGCGGGCAGAAATACGGAAAAGGGTACTCTTTTCC
>JAETRD010000019.1 GCA_021770345.1 Lachnospiraceae bacterium
GAGCGCATATTCCCCTCGGAATCGTAAACATCCAAACCAAGCTGCTCCATGCAGGCGGCCGCCTTGTCGGTGGGGTTCTGCAGGGAGAGGATGACATTGCGGAGATGTGTGCCGCCCTCCGCACCCTTGATGCCGTTGTTGGCAAGGATGCCGAGGGCCGTGTTCAGCTCCGCCGTGCCGCCTTTCACGGTCTTTGCGGTCGCACCGATGGTAAGGATGCCCTCGCCGAGCTGCGCCACGGAGGTATTGGTAGTGGAGGCGGTCTTCGCCATCTGGTCCACCATCGTCCCCGCCTCATCCACCCCCATGCTCAGGGCGGACATGGCATCCGTTACCATGTCCGATGCGGACGCAAGGTCGATGCCGCCCGCCGCAGCGAGGTTTAAGACCGTGGGGAGCGTGTCGCACATCTGCTGTGTGTCATATCCGGCAAGGGCAAGGTAGTTCAAAGCCTCGGCACACTCACTCGCAGAAAACGCTGTCTCACTGCCCATTTTCTTCGCCAGATTGGAGAGCGTATCCATCGTATTGACAGACTCCCCATTCACTTCCGACATGGAATCTTTCGTAATGCCCATCGTGGCCTGCACCTGCGACATGGACGACTCAAAGTTTGCCGCTGTGCTGACCGCCGCCGTGCCGAGGGCAGTCACGCCTGCCGTGACGGGGAGCAGCTTCTGCCCGGCGGAGGAAATGTTATCCCCCACGGTCTTCAGCTTTTCACCTGTGGCAGCTATCTTCTGAACCGCTGTTGCCGACTGGTTTGCCTGATTTTCTAATTCCTTTAACCGCTGTTCGGTCTCTATGATTTCACGCTGAAGGGCATCGTACTGGTCCTGCGTGATTTCCCCATTGGCAAGGGCCGTGTTTGCCTGCTCTGCGGCGGTCTTTAAGGTTTCCAGCTTTTCCTTCGTCCCAGCCACTGCCTCTCCTAAAAGCCTGTGCTTCTGCGCCAGCAGCTCCGTGTTGCCGGGGTCTAATTTCAGGAGCTTCTCCACATCACGGAGCTGGCTCTGCGTATCCCGGATAGAGGAATTGACTCCCTTTAATGCGGTCTGTAACTTGGTGGTATCCCCGCCGATCTCAACAGTGATACCCTTGATTCTGTTCGCCACGGCGGACACCCCTTTCTGCTAAACTGCAAAATAAAACCCAAGAGGATGCCGCCTAAAAGCGGTCGAAATCCTCCTGGGTAGCGATTTCCTTATAACCCTTGTATTCGTCATTCCTGCTCTCCGCGAACATATCGTTGACCATCCCGATGGTGAGTAAATCCAAGTCACGAATGGAAAGCCCAAGCTGTACACACCGGAGCAGGAACAGCGGCGTTGTCATTTCCCGGTCAGTCGGGCGAAGTTTTTTTTAGACTGGACATCCGTCTGCACATTCAGCCCCCATAGCTGTATCAGCTTCGGAAGAACCTGGTAGATGGAGAAGGTGTTGAATTCATCCAGCCATTCCTCCGGGCTGTCCGGGATATTGGGGTCTGCGTGTTTCGCCATCACATAGGCGATGTTCTCGAACATCTCCAAAGAGAATAAATCCAGGTTGGAGCTTTCCTCGTCCCCGTCGCCGATGGATTTCTCCAAAGAACGCAGGTCTTTATAAATATCCCGGTGGAACTTCATCCGGTAAATGCGTGGGATTGCTGCGGATGCCTTGAACGGCACCTGCTTCCCGTCAATCTCGATATTCTGCTTCATGCTCATAGGTTATCCCTCTCCTTCCGTATCAATAGTGACGCCGGTATCTGTATTCCCGCCCGCTGCCGTATCCGGCAGGTACACGCTCTTGTACCAGTTCTGGTAGACCTCATCCGTGGTGGCGTCCCCGGTCTTCGCCTTCACATAGCCGCTCGCCAGCGGGGCCGCCGTGATGGACAGCGTTTCGGTCTGCACCTCGATCTCGTCCTCGTTAGTCTGGGACTCGATGGTCGGGCGCGCCGCCGAACAGTTGTACAGCACATGGCGGATTTTCCGCACATCGCCGTCAAACTCGAACAGCAGGGCGAAGTTCTCCGTTTCCGCATTGGCGTTCTCTAAAAGCACCTTGTTTTCATCCAGCGACTCCTTCAGCACATCCGTGCGGAAGCTCTCCGGCACCATGGCAAGCTCCAGGTCGCCCTCGTAGCCCATGTTGTTGCTGACCGTGTAATAAGCATAGCCATCTGCGTAGAAATTGCTCGGCTCGCCGTTGGGGTCCAGGGAAAGGGAAACGGCGCCGGGCATCGCAACAGGCGTGCCGAAGGACACCGCCCCGTCCGCCCCCAGCGTCAGCAACGCGTAATGCACGTTGCAGATGTTGAATTTTACTTTATTCTTCTTCGACATCGTAAACCACCTCCATGTCTGAATATTATCCCGCTTGGGAGCCACCAGTTTCCAGCTTGAGAGCCATCCGGGAATTGCTCTCTTCAGAGCCACCTGAAACACAATATATAGTGGTACTGCCCCTGTTAGTTTTAGATTTAACAGAGGCAGTTTTTAACTTTTTCTATCCGGATATTCTTATGATTCTATCTCGTCAACAAGCTTTCTTAGTTTCTTTGAATCATACAGCTTTCTCAGGTTCGTTTCATTTGTAGGAATTTCATAAGCATTATGAATAATTCTGTCCATAATGGAATCCGCCTGTGTTCCGCCTCCAAGCCTGCCATGCCATTCATCTACAGGATACTGCCCGACAAAGATCGTGGAATTGTTCCCGCTCCGCTGCTCGAACAGTTCATAAAGATTCTTGGCATCTTTTTCAGAAAGTTTATAATTCAGCCATTCGTCAAGGATAAGTATCTGATAGTTGCCAATCCTTTTTCTGTATTTGGTCAGTTCCCGCAGGTTATCGCTCTGGTTCTCAAAGTTGCGCATCAGGTCAGGCATTCTTATGTACAGTACCCTGTAAGTCTGTCTGCAGGCTTCCACGCCAAGGGCGCACGCAAGGTATGTCTTGCCCGCACCGGTAGGGCCTGTGATGACAAGGTTTGTTGCATTGGAGACAAACCCCATTGTTGCCAGGTTTATTATCGTGGATTTTTTTATCTGTCTGGAATCATAATCTAATGATTCCAGGCTTGCAGAAGGGTATTTGAAATAAGCATTCTTAATCAGTCTGTTTATGAGCCTGTTCTCACGCTCCTGTACCAGTGTTTCAAGGAGCAGCTCCAGACGTTTTTCGTAGCTCAGGTCCACAAGCTTTATGTCTTTTTCCTGCATTTCTATGATTCTTGCCAGGTCGCTTAGTTCCAATACCGATAAGCTCTTTTTCAATTCAGTATTCATTTATCCAGCGCTCCTTTCCTGTAATAATCCGCCCCCCTGATAATTCCGGATTTCTTATTGTTTTCCTTAAATTCTGTAAGTTCTTTTTCACTGTTTATGGTCTTTGCATGGGCATAAATAGTCTTATAATCAGGCATGTGGTATTGTCCCAGCGCTTTCTCACATGCCTTTTCAAGGATTTCCGGTGAATATATGTCTGCTATGGAAAGGATGGCTTTTGCCGCCTGCATGGGCTGTTCTTTCACTTTTGCCTCGTCAAACATCCTGCGGATCACTTCAAAGGTCTTGGGCCCTGTTTCCCTTGCTTTGTCGCGGGCTGCCTCCACTGACAGGTTTTTCCTTAGTGGGAAAGGCAGGTGGGTTTCTTCTGTCCGCATACCATTGGCCATATGTCTGGGAAGTATCTGATGTCTTGCTATCTCTGTCCTGTTATAATAGATGAATACAAGATGGCTGTTAAATTTGACATCCACTTTGCATCCTATATATCTGCACGGAACGGAGTACTGGCCTTTGTTCCACCATATATGGGAGTTGCTGCCGACCTTATGCCCGTAAGACCATTCGCAGACTTCATACGGGATGGACGGCAGGACTCTCAGATATGGTTTTTCTTCCGTTTCAAAGATTACCTGGCGGCTGCCGGGACGCTTCTGGAAAGGCTTGTCATTGAATCCTTTTACAGCTTTTCTGATAGCGGCATTTAATGCGGCTAATGATGTGAATACGTCATTCCTGAGTTTTGCTATGACAGATGTGGCTATTTTACCGACAGAACCCTCAACGCTCGCTTTCTGTTTCGGCTTTTTGACACCAGTTGGCATAATGGCGACGGAGTAGTATTCACCAAGGGCAAGATAGGATTCATTTAATACAACTTCTCCTTTTCTGGGGTGGGCAGTCACCCCGGTCTTTAGATTATCACAGACAATTTTTACCGGCGTGCCGCCAAAGAACTGGAACATGTTCACATGGCAGGAAAGCCATGCTTTTTCATCCATGCTCGTTGTGGCTTCCACATAACTTATCTGGCTGTATGGCATTGTCGCTACGAAGAGATAGGCTGTTGTCCGTGTCCCGGTATCCGGATCTATGAAGCCCATGGTCGGACCTGACCAGTCTACTTCGATTTCTAATCCGGGTTTATGTTCTATGTGGCTCGTATAATTCTTATCCGCTGTGAATTTCTTATAATTTTTGGCAAAGGTTATATAAGAACACGCATTTACCCCGTCTTTTTCACATCTGGCACAGTATTCTTCCCAAAGGAGCTTTTCGGTGACGCCTGTCTTTTTTAATTCCTTATGGACGTACGAGTAATCAACCGGTGCATATCTGGGTTTATATTTAAATTTATCCGGATAAAACAACTCATAGAGCCTGTCGTCATCCCATTCTGAAATATCATCCCATGACCTGCCAGACTGTAAAAACAATGCCTGCACCTCGGCAACGGTATTTCTGGATACACTTAAAACTTTTGACACCTCCCTTGCGCTTAGATTTTTTCCCAGAAGTTCCAGAATGCTTCTGACTTTTGTCTTCTTAAACATAAAAAGACCTCCTTATAGATTATTTGGCGGTACTGCATCTGCAGTTCTCCAAGAAAGACTATAAGAAGATTTTTAGTAAAATCAAATATATAATTGTGGGTACAAGATGTTGTGGTGGCTCTGAAGGTGGAAAATACTATTTCCGGATGGCTCTCAAGCAGGAAACTGGTGGCTCCCAAGCGAGATAATATTCACTTCACAAAGGCGGAGAGGGAATTGGCGTTGACCGTTTCATACACAAGGTCGCCGAATCCTTCGCCCCGGAGGGCCGCGAACAGCTCCTCCTTCCGCCCGGCGGTGGCGGAGGCGTGGGTTTTGGTGGTAAGGCAGAACATCATCCCGGTGCGGGTAAAGTTCTGCGTTTCGCTCTCGGCCATCAATTCCGAAAGCTGATAGTCCACCTCGTCCATTTCCTCCTTAATTTCTTTCAGCCGTTTGTCGGCCTCGGCCTTCTCGTCCCGGAGCGCCCGGAGCCGGTCAGCCAGCGTAAACATTCTGTCTGTATCCATAATTCCTCCAATCTAAGCGGCGAAGGGATTCTTCCCGCTTCGGTAATCGTCAACAAGCGTCTTGGCAAGGTCTGCCTTGTTTTTCAGGGCCAGCAGCACCTTCTCGTCCACGGTTCCCCGCGCCACCAGATACAGATAGGTGCAGGGCATCCGCTGGCCCACCCGGTGTATCCGGGCTTTGGTCTGCTCGAAGTTACTCATGGAATAGTCCAGCGAGTAAAAGACCATTGTGGAGGCCGCCGTCAGGGTAATGCCAAGCCCCGCCGTAGCGATCTGGCCCACGAAGGCCGCGACCTCCGGCTCCTTCTGAAACTGCTCCACCTGCTCCTCCCGGTTCTTCACCTCCCCGGTAATGCAGGAATAGCGCAGGCCCCGCTTTTCCAGCAGCCTGCATATTGCGCGGATTTCCGGGAGGAAGCGGGCAATGATGACCAGCTTTTTCCCCTCGGCCACGGCCCCATCTAAAATGTCTTCCAACGCGGAGAGCTTCGCCGCGCTCACCTGTTCCACGGCGGCGGTTTCGTCATTGCCGATAAAGCCGCCCGTAAGCTGGGACAGGCGCAGGAGCCTCGTTAAAATGTTCGGGGCCGTTACTTCGCCGCCGGATAGTTCCGCATAGCTCTCCTTTACAAGCCCCCGGTATATCCGCAGGGCCGCAGGCTCCAAGTCCACCTGCCGCAGGATGTCGGTGGTTTCCGGCAAATCCAGACATTCCGCCTTTGTGGCCCGGTAGGCAATGGCGTGCATTTTCTCCACCAGCTCCGCCTCCATAGATTTCTTCAAGACCGGCGTATGGTTCCCATAGCCCACCATGTCAAAGTAGCGGCTGCGGAAGGCATAAAAGCTCTGGCCGAAAATGGCCGGGTTGGTAAATTTGTACTGGCTGAACACATCAATGGCTTTGTTGGTAATCACGGTGCCGGTGAGTAAAAGCCGGTAGCTGGCCGCCCGCCCCAGCCGGTGCATGGCCTTGCTGGCGGCGATATTGTGGGTCTTGATCTTGTGGCCCTCGTCCGCGATAATGAGGCCGGGCCTCCATGCCAGCAGGTCTTTTTCCATCCGCCATGCGCTCTCATAATTCACCACCGCCACCTGCAGGGCCGCCCCGGTCATGTGCCGCAGGGTATCCAGCTTCTTTGCGCCGGTTCCCTCCAATACCGCGAGGAAATAGGGGAAGTCTGCAAAGCGGGCAAATTCCGCCTCCCATACGCCGAGGATGGAGAGCGGGGCCACGATCAGCACCCGGCCAATCCGCCCGGCCTTTGCAAGTGCGCCTGTGATCGCTATGCTGGTGATGGTCTTTCCGGTTCCCATTTCCATAAGGAGCGCACAGCCGCTGCTTTTCAGGACAGGCGGCCCGGCCTCCGGTTCCGGCAGCAGGCCGAAGGAGTGGCAGACAAAATCAAAGGCTTCCTGCTGGTGGCGGTAGGGCGTGGCCTTTACCGGCATAGGCAGGGCGGGCCTGCTTTCCTCATGCGTAGTCATGGCCGCCCACCTCCGGCACTTCCTGCAGGGACAGCGCCTTCACGCTGTCGCCGGGTACAATGATGGTGATCCGGCGGGTATCGCCGAACAGCCTCCGAAGCACCCGCTCCCGCAGGGATACCGTTTTACAGCGGACAATGCCGCCCGTATCCGGCCCCTGCGCAAGACTGATCTTCAAGTTATGTTTCATGTTGCCTTTCACCTCTTTCTAAGGGCGCGTATCGTTGGCCCTCAATATACGGCCACGGGAAAGGCAAAAGTTGACGGTCTATTTCAAAAGTTTTTTGAGTTTTTTATGAATCCGCTCCAAGCGGTGGGATATGGCGGATTTATCCACGCCTTCCTCGGCGGCAATGCTGGTGACAGATTTTCCGATAAAATAAACTTTTAACGCCAATTCCCGCTGGGAAGGTGTAGGCGCTCAAAATTTTTGTCAAAAATTATCAAAATATTTGACAAAAAAGAGAGCGAATATATATATGATACAGATGTATATATATTCACTCTCTTTGTACAACTGATATAATCTTTTTACTTACTTATTCAACATTTTCTTAATCTGATATTTCGTCTGGTATGTATTCTAGTATATCCCCCGGTTGGCATTCCAAAATAGTACATACTTTATTCAATGCTTCTTGTGTTAAGAGTTTGTTATTCCGTAATTGTTGTAACTGTGTCTCGGTAAAAATCTTTTCTTTTCTTATCTTATATGTGCTATAACCAACATTTTTTAATGCCTGTATTACTTCAATTTTATACTTTATCAAAATACCACCATCCTTTCACTAGCATAATACCATATATATACTCTAAAATATAATGCATAATATACACTAAAAAGTGATGTATATTTGTGCAATATGCTAATATACATACTCTAATTTTAGGAGTATAATAAGACCATAAGATAAAGCAAGGGCAACGACCTAGCAAATCAAAACCCTTGCCTATCTTAAATAACTGAATAGGAGGTGATGGTCATGTACACCGATTACGGTTATATCGGTAAAGCTGATGGCATTGAGTACACCACGGAAGCGGAAGCCATAGATGCCAACGCCGATAACTAACCACACCAACACGGGGCATAGCGTAACGCTTGTAAGTCCCCGTTGTAAAGCCTATCCACAACCAATAGAGGCGGCTGCAAATATATTATATCAGACCGCCGCCAAAAAAGAAAGGTGGTAAAAATGAATCGCTATACCGAAGAAATGAAACTATGGCTATTTGATCTCGCACACGGCGATTTGACTCAATCCGACGTAATTGCGGGATTTATTAAGCATTATGTCCTTTTTGATTGTACAATGCAGGACGTCAAGCGTGACATTGTATTTCATACCAACTATGGAGAAAGTGGAGTAAAAACAGCCCTAAACTGTTTAACCAATGCTCTTATTGGTGTTATATCCGTAAAGAACAGCGACAAAATAGGACGTGACTATTAATCAGAATCCACAGAACTATTGTTCTAATGAAAAAGTATCCCTTACAAATCGTTTAACAAATTTTTTGTCAGAAAGGATAACAATATGGTTGATATATTAACAAGCAAAGCTTTGGATAAAGCATTGAATTTCAATACGGAAAATATTTTCGAGTACATTAATCAGATATTATTTAATGTGAATGCTGACATAAGCGGAGAACAGGCATCCAAAATACTGAAGAA
Source organism: Lachnospiraceae bacterium (assembly GCA_021770345.1). Classification (GTDB taxonomy): domain Bacteria; phylum Bacillota; class Clostridia; order Lachnospirales; family Lachnospiraceae; genus Roseburia. Next base: position 8,501 of record JAETRD010000019.1, read on the forward strand.
CCTCTACGAATATATCGAAGTCCTGCCTCTTTCGGATGCCAAATCTGTAATACTGGAGGTTGAATCAATGGTAAATGAAGCACTTGCAGAAACTTCCCAATATGCATACAAAGCTGGATTTATGGAAGCGTGCCGCTTAATGAGAACTTTACAATCGTTCTGATACAGGTATGACATAGATATCCCGTCACAACCCCGTTATAACGCGTTATAACGGGGTTGTTTTTTAACTTTGTATAGGAATTACCTAATGTTACTTCTAAGGCGAATTTGAGCCTTTAACAATGTTACCGATTTGTTTGGCTGTTAGGTTGTACTTTCGCGAAAGCTCTACCAAGTTATGCCCGTTATATTCCTGAATGATGAGGCGATTTCTTGCATTCCTCAAAACGCTTTCCTGCATAGGAAAATAAACTTCAGTCCCCATAGCATACTGACACATTTTCAGAAAATTCTCCAACCCGATCAGACTTACAACCGGCTGGTAAGTTTCGGGTATGTCAGATACATCCATGTTTTTCAAAAGCGCATTATTATCCATCTGATTCACCGTTCCTCCCATAATTTAAGAAATCTGATTCGCTTAAATTCAGCATCCTGCAAATTTTTTTCTGCATTTCATTTAATTTTGGAATAGTTTCAAGAAATGGTTTTACAGAATTAACAATAGGCATCATGCCGTTTATGGCTGGGGTGTTTGTCAGGGCAACGGAATGGAGCTGTGAAGCCTTATGGTCCTTTTTCCGTACTATCACAACAGGAGAAATATACCTGTATTCTCTACTCTGTAAATAATCCCTTGCCCGTCTCGTCCATTCTACCCTTGCAAAAACACCGTCACTTTTCAAAATAAGTTCTTTTATCCATCCCCCTGCAGGGGCTTGCATATCTCTTAAAGTCTGATGTTCATAATCAATAACAATGTCAATCGCCCTGTGCTCCATGTGTTCCTTCATCATTCGGAAGCTTTCACTGTCTACTAAGAAATCGCCTTTTTCTGACGATATATAACCCAACGGAAGCACCCTGATATATTCAGGGGCTTCCGTTAAATTTTCCGACTGTGACAATATTTCCGCATAGACTTCCATATTAATCACCTCTATTCTTTGGCCGCTACCTCTTCTGTTCCGGTGCTTCCATATGCCAACTGCCATAAACCAAAACCAACATTATATCTTGCCTTGATTCCATAGATGACTTCATCATCAAAGAAAACATTGTCATCATTTTCTTTGTTTTTACAGACCAGCTTCGCCTTCTCCCTTTCCTGAAATACAAACGGCTTGATATAGCGTTTTGTGCAGAACAAGTACCATTGATCCGCATAATCCGATAATTCCGGAACAACCAGAAGGTCACAGGTATTCTTGTTTATATTAGAACTTCCCGCAATCAAATCCGCAAATAAAAGTTCCCTTGCAACCGCTTCATTCTGTGGAGCAACAACCAAAAGGTCAGGAACAATGTTCAGTGATTTGTGTGATTCACCCTTAACCGTCATCATCTGCGCTCTTGCTTCTGCATAAGATTCTGCATTCAGCTTTTTGTTCCCCATGTTTGACTGTACAGACTCATCGCTCCCGCCCATAGGGTGTTCCTCGCTGAAAAAGCTGACTCCATCATAGCATTTCTTGTTAAATCCGTTCCCAAGCAAATCAAAAGTCAGGGAATCGGGATGCTTCTTTGCAGATAAACCCATTTCAGATACAAGCGGCGTATAAACTCCATACAGGTCATCTGCAATATCATTCACGGGAATTTTTGTTGTCAGCTCAAACGTTTTGTTCTTAATTACATAATCGTGTGCAATCAGACTTTGAATTTCCCTTGAGCCAATCCATTCCCTCATATTCGGAATCTGACCCATCCATGCATATGTTGTTTCTCTCGTCTCGGATGGTACGGTCATGGCAATTTTAAGATAGTTCACAGGGGTTTCATCGAATGCCTTGTTAAAAGTCGCTGAATACCCAACAAACAGCGCAGTTAAACTCTGCTGATTTATTACCATTCCAGACCACTCCCTTCACCGAGGCTTATTTTTACAAGAACTCGCCCATCCTCGCATACATTTAAAATCTCGCCCGCCTTTGTTGTGTTTATGTTATCCAGCGTCACGGAATTACTTCCGTTAAAATAGCAAACTCTTCCAATATCATTAGAAAGAATTTTATGTTCCGGCAATTCCGTATTGTTGATGACATAAACGCCGTCTTTACAGATTGCTGATTTTACGCCATGCTCATCTGTTACGATTCTGGCAACACAACCAATAGCATAATAACCGGCCTCCTTTTTTGCTTTGCATACCTGCAAAGTTCTGGTGTTTACAACAACCAGATCACCCTTTTCAACCGCCTCCCCCTTTACAATCGGGAAGATACATACCTTCTGCCCTAAAAGGTTTAACAAAAACTGTTCGTTTTTCAATGGTCTTTCCATACTGCTTTTCCTCCGTTTTATTTGATGTAATATCATTGTAGAAAACTTTTCAGAAAACTTTTAGGGGAAGTATTTCCAAAAAATATTACTGCTGATTATTTCGGGTTATAAGTAACCCAAGCTGGATTACTTATAACCCGAATAGCAAAATTACTTTTTATTGCATATTTGGGATTACTTATAACCCAAGTAATAAAATTACTTTTTATCGCCTAATTATGAATATTTATTATTTTCACAGGTCATTTATAAATAAAAACTGTCGCATTGCCTTGCTCGAACATATGTTTTTCAAAAGTGGCTTAATCCTTGAAAATAAGCCAAAGTGACAACCCATTTTACTTAGTTCCATTTTGTCACTTTGCTTTTGGCTATTTTGGCTATCTGATATCGGTTTGAATAACGCTCATCGTTTCAAACGTTATTTTTAAAAAACCCTTGATTTATAGGGCTTCCCGGTGTTCTAAGCATACGGATAACGTCCTATTTTTAACGCAGTAACGGCGCGTTATAACGCAAAAAACCGCAATGCAACATTTCTGATACAATACTATCATTTTCAAAAAAAAGAAAAAACACTGTTTTCTTTGGAAGCCCCATAAAAACAGTGTTTTCTTAATTTCAATACGTTCTTCACTTTTGCACTTCAACGTGCGACGTAAATTTTCTGACATTCTCAAATTCGTTGTCAAAGCTGCCTCTTTTTTTCTCTGCTTAATTCGCCAAATCCCTTGATTTCACGGGGTTTCCCGGCATTTCCCGCCACATCACGAGCGGTCTCACGTCAGAAGTACTTTTGTCAAATATTTTGATAGGTTACAGTTTGGTATATCATTTTCTGTAATGATAAAATCCTTTACCGGAATATCAATATAATTTACAGGTCTGTTGCCTCCAAAACCGATCGGAAGAAACGGCGAGAGAACTTCATTTCCATCTACAACAACAGTTACGCCGATTATCCCATTCTTTCCCTGGATATTTCCGACCCAGAAATCTCCGCTCTTCTTTAGAATAATCTTTTCTCCATCCACTATCTCTATGTATACATCTGATGCATTCGGATAATACAGCGTAATTTCCACAGATAAATCTTCCCTGATTTTCCACGCTTCCGGCAGAATTTCTTTCCAGGGTCTTACGGCCATTGGCTCCTCCTTTTTCAATTCATACATAGGCTTATTCATGGTCAGAAGGCTCATATCATAAACAGCTCCACTTGTTTTATTTTTCATTTCCGCATTCTCCTTTCTTCCAGTTCTTTTTGAATCTGTGGCATTTTTCTGTCGAGATCGTAAAACAGAAGCAAAACAATGACACAGGCGCAGCAAATCCCAGGTACAAAATTGTAAGCAGCATTTACAGCAAGAACCGCTTTCCCGGACTGCAAGGCCAATGAACCGTCATATCCGCCCCATTCAATGATCCATCCAACGAGTACTGTAGAAATTCCCTGAGCCATTTTGGTCGCAAATGTTATAGCGGCCATGCCGACTCCCTCAGACTTCTGTCCCACTTTCCACTCTCCATAATCAATTGTATCTGCCACGAACGCATAAGCCACTCCTCCTGAAAAGCCTGCACCTATCCCTTTGAAAGCGGCGCATAAAACTGCTGTTGGCAAAGCAGCAGGTAAAAAGCCCTGAACTGCAGAAGCCAGTACCATAACCGCCATTCCTGCCAGAATCGTATTTCTTTTTCCCACTTTCCGGGAAAGAAAAATTGAAATCAGCAGAAAAAAAAGCTGTGAAATGGCAAATACATTAGAAAACGATGCATAATATGCCGTATCGCCAAGTGCTCCTTTTGCGTAATACATTCCGGCTCCGTTCAGCATACCGGTTGAAAACAGTGCGAAAAATATACAGGAAATTGCAATCAGCCAGTATTTATTACCGAAAAGCGCCTTTAATTCCAATTTTGTATCGACATGTGGTTTCCCGTTTCCAACATCCACCTGTGGCACACATCTCTCTTTTGTAAAGAAGAAACAGAACAGATGGCAGACCAGACCACAGATGGCATAAACAGTAATCACAATCCTCCATGCACGTACATCCCCGCCCAGAGCCTTGGTCGCCGAATCAACGGTAGACTGAACAATCAATGTACCAATTACAGCTCCCATCATCACAAGGACTGAAATAATCCCTCTTTCTTTCGTATTGGATGTCAAGTTGACTGACATGGCATTATATGGGACATACACTGCAGTAAGACAGATAGCGTTGCAAAGATTGTATGTTATAAACACGTATATATACTGTATGATTTCGGTTGCATCCTGCGGCACCATCATAAGAAGTATCCCACTGATTGCATAAGGCACACACATACGAATCACCCATGCACGACCTCTTCCCAATTTTGAAAAAGTTCTGTCTACAATCATTCCCATGATAATATCTGTGACTCCATCAAATACACGGGATACAAGTATCAGCGTTCCTAATACTGCTGCATTCAGAAAAAGTACATCTGTATAATAAAACAGTAAAAATGACGCGATAATTGTGTTGATAAAAGCAATGCCGATATTCCCGGAAGTATATGCTGTTTTTTCAACAATTCCCAGAGAAGAATTTGGGGCATCTGAATTCGTGAATAATTTCATGGTTTGGCTCCTCCTTTTTGTTCCATATTTGTTCCATCTTTAATTACTTTGTTCCACACCATGAGTATATATTCATTTCTGCATATGATCAACAACTATTCTTTTTTTCAGCATTATCTATGTTTTCGCACTTTATATTCAAAAAAACTGCACAAAAAAAGATGGAACACTATTGAGTTGTTCCACCTTTTTCTACTTTTACAGGAATGTAATATCCTTTTTCAAGTCTTTCACCACTGATTTTCTTTTGAATCAGTTCTACGCATACTTCTGCAATCCGATTCACATCCTGCCTGATCGTTGTTACTCTGGGAATACTTAATTTAAAAATATCATCTCCGTCATATCCCACTATTTTTAAATCTCTCGGAACATTTATTTCCATCTGTCTTGCATACTGCAGGCAACAGTAGGCGACTGCATCGTCAGAAAAGATGCCGTCCACATTATGGTAAAGCTCCATGTACTGTCTTGCTATCTCTTTTCCAGTCATAACAGATATGTTTGAAGGGGCAAATTCAGCAACAGTTACTTTCACTCCTCTCTTTTCCAGATAATTTCTACATTCCTCAATCCGATAATCTGCATATACTTTTGTCATATGTCTGGCAGTTATAATCAGGACATTCATACAACGATTCTGATACAATATTTCTCCCGCTCTACGTCCACCGGAACGGTGTTCCGACGTCACAAATGGAATCTTTTCTCCCAGTAAACGCTCAAAACTTACAGTCGGTATTTTTTGCAGATGCTTTCGTTCTTCATCTGTAACATCAGCGTTAATTATTATTCCCTGTATGATGCCTTTTTCGGCAAGTTCGATTGCCTCTGAAACCCTTCCCTGAACTCCAAGTGTATTGTATATCATTGTCTTGTATCCTGCATTGGCAAGTTCAATATCTACATACTTGACAAAGCTTCCATAAAATGGCAAAGAAACATCTGGTATCAGAACGCCAACTATTTTTTCCCGATCTTCCTGTTTTTTTATCTTTCTGACGGGTATATCATATCCTAATTCCACCGCTACTTTCATAATCTTTTTTCTTGTCTCTGCAGATACATATCCAGTTCCATTGAGCGCTCTTGAAACGGTTCCCAAACCTGTATTTGCTTTTTTTGCTACATCACGAATTGTTGCCATATTTCCTTCCGCTTTTTACATAACTCTCACTATTTATTCTTGCATTTTATATATATATTATACTTCCCATCTGTCGAAATATCTACCGTTTTTTCTGTTAAGTCTTTTCGGACATAGCATAACCGATAAACTGCGAAATTGGAACTATCTTGTTCATTCGGCTCTGCGTTTAAAGCGTCTGGCTCTTTCTCTCTATTTGTCCTTTGATAAAATCAATTCGGTCAAACACCGTCGGTTTGAAATAGCCAGAAACGGCTACTACCAATTCTTTTTGTGGATTGATATAAATAACATTTCCACTATTTCCGATAGCCGCATAACTCCCCTCATTCTCATCAACAATCCACCACAAATAGCCATACTTCATATCACGGAATTTTTCGCCGCAATGCAGCCTGGCTGTGGTACTTTCTTCCATCCATTTTTCGGAAACAATACGCCTGTTGTTAAAAACACCCTTTTCCAGACAGAGCAATCCTATCTTTGCCATTTCATCAGCAGACAAGCAAAGACCATATCCAGCAGCCCCAACGCCCTTACCGTCTGAAAACCAGATATTTCCTTTGGGTGTCATTCCTACTGTAAAAGCCTTATGTGCTTCGGCATCGGGAGCAACATATATTTTTCGTGGTGCAATCGCCAACGGCTCAAACAGGTACTTATTCGCAAAATCTACCGTTGTCATTTTGCTTACCGCCGCAATGATACCTGTGAGAATATGAATCCCCAGGGTAGCGTATTGAAATCAATGGCAATGCCCGCCAATAAAGAAACAATGCTTGTTCGTAATCTTTTATAAAAAATTTACTACCCCATATATCAAATGACAAATGGTGAAAATTGAAATTGGAATGAATGCTATCCCATTTTTTCTGTCAATCGCAAAAAACAAAAAAGCGAAACAAGGTGGAATCGTCAATCCTATTATTACAATCTCATTTACTATGCCGCCATAGTAAAATATCCAGCTCAAAAAATATAAAAAGCAACATCCTGCCACAATGATAATGAAAGGAGTTACACGCATTTTCCTGTATTCTCTGTTCCTGAAAATACATAAGGCAGCAATCATCAATATTTGACATACAGATGCTACCATATCAACTGTTTCTGTAAGTGATTTTGCTCTCAATATATCGTTTGGAGCAGGTATAGCAAACCAAATAAAATTTGGAATCATAATAATCAGGAATAATAGTAACCCCCAAATTTCAAAACTCAATTTGTATTTTTTTAACATCTTATTCTCCTCACAAAACACGGATTTGCCGCTTCATTAATCAGTTCTGCGTTTTGATTCAAGCCTGTTGTTTTCTCTCAAAAGCGTAGCTGTCCATTATTCAATTCTTAGATGTTATCTTTTTAACCGGATAATAGACTTCTGTTATATTGTCTTTTATATCTGCAATCTGCGATGGGTCTGTTATATAGACCTCAAACAGGGCATTTGTATTTTGATACCCCTCTTTTTCTGCCCATTCTGTTTGTTTGGCATAAACTGAAGAAAGTTCAGAGTATGCCTCTCGTACAACAGTTTTTAGACATAAGCCAGGACAAAAATCTCTTGTTCCTGTGGCATATTCCTGTACAGGGATAGTAAACTCTGTATCTAAGCCAGTGGGAGAATATTCTGCACTATGGAAAAGTATCATTGGGGAACCGATCATTGTCAGCTTATCGACTGCAATTCTTTTGAATAGCTTTCCATAACACTTGATATATTCGGCAGAATAATCTTCTGCCTATAATTATCTACCTGTTTTTCTATTTCGTTTTTCTTATGAATAAAAGCAAGATGTAAATTATCATCTTGTATTTCTTCCGACTGCAAAATTGCCTTGATTTCATCTAACGAAAATGAGTACGCTTTTAACCGATTGATAAACAACATTTTTTCAAGCTGCTCAATCGCATAGTAGCGATAGCCATTTTCGGGATTGACCTCGCTCGGCTCAAATAAACCTATTTCAGCGTAATAGCGAAGCGTCTTTGTTGATACCTTGCATATATTTGAAAACTCACCAATGGATAACACAACATCCTAATATATTAATATAGCAATTTCTTTTTTTCACTAACCAGTGCCTCGAATATATCCTCATTCATCTTAGTGACTGCATGCGTAACATTTTCCCTATATTCTTCTCTTGAACACCCATCCACGGTCTGCCTTTCTAAATAAGCGTATATTATACTTCTTGAGGCACTTACTACCGCCCCCAGGCCATCCTCATTAAAACAATTAACCACATCTTTTGCTGCTCCGCCCTGCACACCATAACCTGGAACAAGGAAAATAGATTTGGGCATTAATTTTCTTAAAACCAGCGCTTCTTTCGGATAAGTTGCTCCGACAACTGCTCCAATAGGAGAATATACCGACTGAGAATAGTATTTTTCAGTAAATTCATAAATGGTTTTTGCAAGTTGCAGTGACAACGTATCACCTTTTGGATTGCAGCAATCTTGTATCTCACGTGCAGAATTATTAGATGTTCTCACCAGTATAAAAATACCCTTTGAATATTCCAGGCAAGCATCTATAAATGGCTGCACTCCATCCCAACCCAAAAAGGGTGAAACCGTAAGCCAATCTACATCAAATGCACTCTCTTCTTTTGATAACAACTTTACTTTGCCTAAATGTGCATTAGCATATGCCGTAGCTGTATTGCCTATGTCATTTCTTTTTCCATCTTCTATAACAATCAATCCCTTTTCTTTCGCATATTTCACAGTTTGTTCAAATGCCACTATTCCAAATACACCATACTACTCGTAAAATGCCATTTGAGGCTTTACAACAGGTACCTTGTCTGCGATACAGTCAATAATATCTTTATTGAAATCAAACAGAATTTTACCGATTGCTTCGAATTCATTATCATATTCTCTATATGCCTGCTTATAGCACTCTGGTATTTTTTCAAGAATTGGGTCCAGTCCAACACACACTGCACTCCTTTTTGAAATAACATTTTAATTTAAAATTTCTGCCATATTTTTCATACTTATCATCTACCTTTCTGTGAAATGTGCTCCATAGAGTTGCCGAACACCAGACATAGCTATTTTACCATCAACTCTATAAAAAATAAGAAATTGCTTCAATATCATTATACATATTTTATTATAATCAAATTTTACATATATGCAATATCATATGACTTTGAGACAATATGTACTTCCTGCCTCCCCATCTCCCCGAAAGAGGAAGAGAGAAAGTCCCCGAAAATCCTTTATTTATGGGCTTTCTAAAGGGTTCGAAAGAGGAAGATGCCTGAAAAATACAGAAAAAAGACCGAGATACCTTCAATGTCTGAAAATGGTTTAGATGAGAGGGGAGGAGGACAGCAAGGGGAGGGGGGAGAAAAGAGCCTTGCGGGGAGAAAGACACCCGCAAGGCCCTGATAATTACTCTTTTTTGTTGCCCCGCACGAAAAATTAAAATCTGCGGGGCGGAAAATCTTGTTCTGCAAGAACAAGAACGGTTTTCGCCTATTATTGGCAATCGCCGCCTGTGCGGTATATGGTGGTCTGTGGGACACTGTATACCGCTAATTTATTCTGTGGTACTGAAATGATTATAAGGCTTTCATTTTCTCTAATTTTTTCTGAACTTCTCTTCCTCTCTTATTGTAGTAATCCATTCGTTCCTCGTCTGTCATATGCTTTGTCACTTCATAATTATATTCTCTTAACTTATGAATATCTTCTATAGTAAAATCGGGACTCAAAACAGGTTTTTCCATCATTGCCCCTTTCTACAGACTTAGAACACGCTCCTGAAACTTTTCCTTGTTTTCCACAATCTCATAAGGTTCGTATTCTCCATACGCACTGGGGCGACTAATTGTCACCAACTGCACACCTTTTGCTCCTATCTGCTTTTGTAGCTTTTCGGTAAAATCCGCCAATGCTTTGCCATGTCTGGTCTTTACTGCAATACAGCCTTTTTTATCAAATTCTTTCGCTATGAGATAACACATCAGTTAGCACCTCCTCAAACTGTTGCTCGCTTAATATTTTACCATTCTCATACTCACTCCGCAATATTCTTCCTACAGAATCAGGATATTCCCTTTTATAGAGATATTTATGCAGCCAGTTATTCAACTGCCTGTCATAATAGGTATTTGCCTGAATTTCTATCGGATAATAGGAGTGATCCGGCTGAAAATAAATATGCACCCCACGATAGCCATCATCATTCGCCTTTCCATGACTCATATCGACAACCCGTACTTCTTCTGGAATTTCCCCTTCCAACAGACTCTTATAGTTGTCCGTCAACATACGAAATCCTAAAATATCATTAAATACCTTTTCTAATCGCATGTCGGGATAGAATTTATTGTATTTCCGTATACATGAATCCTCACTTTTAATACGATAGTCCAAATCCACAAGATCAAGAATATCGGCTTCTTGATAAAATCTTATCATTTCTTGCAAATACATCCTCCCCGCCAGTAACATTATTGGACTGATTAAGCTTAGTTCTCTTAAACTGTAAAAACCATTTCTCCTATTCCTGGATTCCCCTTTCAATAGCTGACGCCAGTGCTCTCAACCGATTAATTGTCTTTTCTACACCCCTTAACATGTATCTCATATTTTCAGGAGAATCTTTTCCATCAGCCTTTTGCAAAATACCAATTTCCTCTCTGGCAAGCGTTTCAAATACATTGATTAACTCGTCTAAGGATGGGGACTCATTTGAACTCCTTAATAGCAAAAATAAATCTCGCGGAGAAAGACCATCTAACAGCTCCTGTTCACCCAAAAATTTCGAAACAACTTCTGATATTATAGCAAGTTCTCTTTTTTTTGTGGAAATGATATCTTCCAATTGAGATAATCCATCAGGAACTTGAAATGCAAGTGCAATTTCCTGCAAATTCAAGCCAAGTTCCTTAGACGCCCTTGCAATTTCTATTAGTTGATTTTCAGTAACAAGTGAAAATCCTTTTTTTCTGGCATGAGTTCGAATCGTATCACCACTAAATCCTGGACCGACAATTGCCACGTAATCTGCATTGTTCTTTTCTTTATGTGTATCTAATGCAATATCGCTTATATCACTATGTGATACCCGACCCCCGGATTTAGATTTTCCATCTATAATTGCAACGACATACTTATCTTCCTCATCCTTCCATTTTACAACGATATCTGTATCACCAGATCCGCCTACTCTCTCAGCTTTAAACCCCATAAAACAAAATATATCTGCAATGGCTTCTTCGAAAGCAACCCCCGAACCTTTTCCTTCTGCACTGGGATCCATTGATGTGTTATGTAATCGATCACAGACTTCTTCAAGTTTACTGGGGGAATGACTAACTACCGCTTTCATTTCATCAGATGTATTCTTTTGTTCAGATACTTCTCTACATGCTTCTGCCAATGGCAACTCAGCAATAAAACACTTTCCTATATGAGATGCTTTCAAATGGAGATACTGAGGCTCTTCTAATAAACCTGCTTCCAGCAAAAAACCTGCAATCCAACGTGCCTTTTCTGAATTCAAACCATATAACTTTGCCTGAACATATATATCATTACGAGCAATATCACATTCAGCGGCTTTAATCATCTCTCCAACAAACTGCATATTTGCATGAAGAATCCTGATAAAATCTAAATCGCTTCCCGTTTCCAGCCATGCTTTTGCTGCTGGAGTTGCTACATAAATATTTCGCCCTACTTCTTCTAAAAGACCAGATGCTTTTAGAAATGGCAGCATTGATTCAACACTGCTTATTTTCAAATTAAATTTATTTGCTATAAATGCGAATAAATCTGTTTTAGTTATTTTATCAGAAGCACTTTGAATAATAATCCGCAAATTTTCTATACGATTCGGACTTGGAACCCATATATTATATGTGCATCTTTTCTTATGCAATTCAGGTGAATCAACTAAATGTTGAAGCAATATAGCAATTTCTTCTGGAGGAGCATCAATTTCTATATCGTTCGACTCAAGATCCATAAGTCCCAGTACTTCTGGCTTAATCAAACACCACTCCTTTAGTGCCTCTCTCCCGGCATCAGTCACTTCCCATTTATGATTACCAATCGCTTGAATTAAACCCAATACCTCCAGCCAATCCATGCGTCTACGTATATTGCTCACATTTTTCCAATGCAATCCATAATTATTACAAAGTTGCCTGTCTGTTTCTTCCACTGTTGTCGGTTCAGTCTCCAGAATACTCAGTACTTCACCAAACAGCCGATATCTACCTTGTATCTGATCAGCCAATTTTCTTCGAGTTGGCTCTGCTAAAAACTTCATGCCAGCCTCCGACAACATCAGCCGTCCTGCCTGATTTCTTACAAATCCTATCCCCTTTAGAAAAGCAGCATATGTGCGCCATGATTGCGGTTGTGTTATTTCATAAATATCTGGAACTGAATCTAAATCATATGCCTGTCCTAAATCCACTAATTCAACTAGTTTCTTTACCAACGTGTACCATATTTGTTTTCCACCTCTAAGATCAGGAATAGACCAACCTTTTTTTCTCCACTCATTTTTTTTGTTTCTGAATATCAATAATAACGGTCTTTGATCCATTGTTCACATTTTTCTCATTTTCCATGATATCTCCCTTTGCCTGCATTCTATGACATTTCGCAACATACTGATATATATTAAGCACTTTTTCAATTCAGCTTTTCACATATATTATTCTCGTTATACCTTATTTTTTTCAGTCTATCATAACTCTCAAAAGGTTTCCAGCCTCTATTTTAATCAAAAAAATGGGAAACAAAGTAAACATCAAATCAATCACTAAGAGGAAAAACCACGCTAGCTTTCAACGGCATGGTTTCCTGCATTCGTCTGGGAACTTCTCTGACCATGGCAAAAAGTCGTCCAGTTTTGCCCCACTCCACCACCATCAAAAAAGAAAAACCATTCCCTCCCTCTCTTCCCCAAAAAAGAGAGGAAGAGGACCCTGAAAGTTGATTCTCTCAAGGTCCTCGATTTGTTTCATTTCTATTGACTTTTTGTTACCCCATTAGCAAAAATTATCTTCTGCAGGGAGAAAAATCTTGTTCTGCAAAAACATCAGCACCCAGTGCATCACTTGTCGTTAATCGCCGCCTGTGCTGCAGCCAGTCTCGCAATCGGCACACGGAACGGTGAGCAGGATACATAGTCGAGACCAATCTTGTGGCAGAACTCTACCGAAGACGGATCTCCGCCGTGCTCGCCGCAGATACCGACATGAAGCTTCGGATTTACCGGCTTGCCAAGCTTAATCGCAGTCTCCATCAGCTTGCCGACGCCTGTCTGGTCGATCTTTGCAAACGGATCGTTCTCGAAAATCTTGGTGTCATAGTAAGCGTTTAAGAACTTACCTGCATCATCGCGGGAGAAACCGAAGGTCATCTGTGTCAGGTCGTTTGTACCAAAGCAGAAGAAGTCTGCCTCCGTCGCGATCTCGTCTGCGGTCAGAGCTGCTCTCGGGATCTCGATCATCGTACCTACTTCGTACTCCAGATTTACGCCTGCAGCTGCGATCTCCGCATCCGCGGTCTCAACAACAACTTTCTTGACAAACTTTAACTCTTTGATCTCGCATACAAGCGGAATCATAATTTCCGGTTTTACCGTCCAGTCGGAATGTTTCTTCTGAACGTTGATCGCCGCACGGATGACAGCCTTTGTCTGCATCTTTGCAATCTCCGGATAGGTAACGGTCAGACGGCAGCCTCTGTGACCCATCATCGGGTTAAACTCATGAAGAGATGCGATAATGCTCTTGATAGTCTCAACCGGTTTGCCCTGTGCCTGTGCAAGCTTCTCGATATCTGCTTCCTCGGTCGGAACAAACTCGTGAAGAGGCGGATCCAGGAAACGAATCGTAACCGGGGTTCCCTCAAGTGCCTCGTAGAGCGCCTCGAAATCTCCCTGCTGATACGGAAGAATCTTCTCAAGTGCAGCCTCTCTCTCCTCCACGGTATCGGAGCAGATCATCTCGCGGAACGCTGCGATTCTGTCCTCCTCAAAGAACATATGCTCGGTACGGCAGAGACCGATACCTTCTGCGCCGAGCTCGCGTGCTTTCTTCGCGTCTGCCGGCGTGTCTGCGTTTGTTCTCACCTTTAATTTTCTGAACTTGTCCGCCCACGCCATCACGCGTCCGAACTCACCTGCGATAGTAGCGTCAACGGTCGGGATTAATCCGTCGTAAATATTACCGGTCGTTCCGTCGATGGAAATCGGGTCGCCCTCGTGGAACTCTTTTCCTGCCAGTGTAAACTTCTTGTTCGCCTCATCCATAGCGATGTCGCCGCATCCGGATACACAGCAGGTACCCATACCGCGCGCAACCACTGCCGCGTGAGAAGTCATACCGCCGCGGACGGTCAGAATACCCTGAGAAGCTTTCATACCGGTGATGTCTTCCGGTGAAGTCTCAAGACGAACGAGAACGACTTTCTCGCCTCTTGCATTCCAGTTTTCCGCATCCTCAGCGGAGAATACGATCTTACCGCAGGCAGCGCCCGGAGAAGCTCCAAGTCCTTTGCCCATCGGTGTCGCAGCCTTTAACGCAGCCGCGTCAAACTGCGGGTGAAGCAACGTGTCAAGGTTACGCGGGTCAATCATTGCAACCGCCTCTTCCTCGGTTCTCATACCCTCATCCACGAGGTCGCATGCAATCTTAAGCGCAGCCTGTGCGGTTCTCTTACCATTTCTGGTCTGAAGCATGTACAGTTTGCCGTGCTCAACGGTAAACTCCATATCCTGCATATCTCTGTAGTGATTCTCAAGTGTCTGGCAGACATCCTTAAACTGCTCAAACGCCTCCGGGAACTTGTCCGCCATCTCGGTAATCTTCATCGGAGTGCGGACACCTGCAACCACGTCCTCGCCCTGTGCGTTGGTGAGGAACTCGCCGAACAGACCCTTTGCTCCGGTCGCCGGGTCACGGGTAAATGCAACGCCGGTACCGCAGTCGTCACCCATGTTGCCGAATGCCATGGACTGTACGTTTACAGCGGTACCCCAGGAATACGGGATATCGTTGTCGCGGCGGTATACGTTCGCACGCGGGTTGTCCCAGGAACGGAATACGGCCTTGATGGCGCCCATCAACTGCTCCTTCGGATCATCCGGGAAATCGGAACCGATCTTCTCTTTGTACTCTGCCTTAAACTGGTTTGCCAGCTCTTTCAAATCGTCCGCGGTCAGCTCAACGTCCTGTTTTACGCCTCTGTCCGCTTTCATCTTATCGATGAGCTCCTCGAAATATTTCTTGCCGACCTCCATAACAACGTCGGAATACATCTGGATAAATCTGCGGTAGCAGTCCCATGCCCAACGCGCATTGCCGGACATCTCTGCGATTGTATTGACAACTTCCTCATTTAAACCGAGGTTTAAGATCGTGTCCATCATACCCGGCATGGAAGCTCTTGCGCCGGAACGAACAGAAACAAGCAGCGGATTCTTGGTATCGCCGAATTTCTTTCCGGTAATCTCTTCCATCTTAACGATATGCTCGTTAATCTGCCCCTGAATCTCGGCATTGATCTCTCTGCCGTCCTCATAATACTGCGTACAAGCCTCTGTCGTGATGGTAAAGCCCTGCGGAACCGGAAGACCGATGTTGGTCATCTCCGCTAAGTTCGCGCCCTTGCCGCCGAGAAGCTCACGCATATTCGCGTTGCCTTCCGTAAACAAATACACCCATTTGTTTGCCATTTTACTGATTCCTCCTACAAAAATATTGCCCTGCCGCACCCGTCGTGCAGAGTCTGCATACACGGTTACACAGCCGTCGCCACTATGTAAATTCTGCGATGCGGCACAGTTACTATGTTATCATGAAAACCGCAGAAAACCGGCCTTCACGATACAGCCACTACATGTGCTTCCTCCGGAACGCACACATCTATAATATCACACTTCTACTAAAAAGCAACAATTTTTTTGTGACATATACGGTGTTTTTTTGTTAATATTTCACAATCCGAAATAGTGTTTCACGATATGAAACACGCAAAACATAGTTACAAACATAATCCTGGGTATCATTTGGGGAATTCCCTGTCCTCCCCCGCCGAAATATAATAATCATAGGCATCCCCCTTTATGGGCTTTCATTCTTCGATTTTCTTCATATCCAGGTAACACCTCCTTAATATCTTTTATATTCAACATAAGCCGGCGATTTCCTCAAATCCCCGGCTTATCGTTATTTTGTGTTTAAACCTGCATTACCATGCAAACTTCTTCTCAAAGTAAGTGCCCAGCTCCTCAATCTTTACGCGCTCCTGCTCCATCGTATCCCGGTCGCGGACCGTCACCGCACCGTCGTTTTCGGACTCAAAATCATACGTCACGCAGAACGGCGTACCGATCTCGTCCTGTCTCCGGTAGCGCTTGCCGATATTTCCCCTGTCGTCGAACTCGCAATTGTACTTCTTAGAAAGATCCGCAAAAATTTTCTCCGCGCCCTCGCTAAGTTTCTTAGACAGCGGAAGCACACCGATCTTGACCGGTGCAAGCGCCGGATGGAAGTGAAGCACGGTTCTCATGTCCGGCTTCTCCTCTGTCCCGATGTTCTCCTCGTCGTAAGCCGCGCACAGGAATGCCAGAACCACACGGTCCGCCCCCAGAGACGGCTCGATCACATACGGAACGTAGCGCTCGTTCTTCTCGTCGTCAAAGTAAGTCAGATCCTGATGCGAGGTATCCTGATGCTGCGTCAGATCATAGTCCGTGCGGTCTGCGATGCCCCAGAGCTCTCCCCATCCGAACGGGAATAAGTACTCAATGTCAGTCGTTCCCTTGCTGTAGAAACAAAGCTCCTCCGGAGAATGGTCGCGCAGGCGCATCTCCTCCTCCTTCATGCCAAGTGAGAGCAGCCAGTCGCGGCAGAACCCTCTCCAGTACTGAAACCACTCCATATCGGTGCCCGGCTCACAGAAAAACTCCAGCTCCATCTGCTCGAACTCTCTGGTGCGGAACGTAAAATTGCCCGGCGTGATCTCGTTGCGGAACGACTTTCCGATCTGTCCGATGCCGAACGGGATCTTCTTGCGCGAGGTTCTCTGTACGTTTTTAAAGTTCACGAAAATCCCCTGGGCCGTCTCCGGCCTCAAATAAACTGTATTCTTCGCATCCTCGGTGACTCCCTGAAACGTCTTAAACATCAGGTTAAACTGACGGATATCCGTAAAATTGTGTTTGCCGCAACTTGGGCACGCGATCTGATGCTCCTCGATAAACGCTTTCATCTCCTCCTGCGTCCATCCGTCGACCGAACCGGAAAGCCCGATCTGATGCTCCCCGGCGAAATCCTCTATCAGCTTATCCGCCCGGAAACGCTCGTGGCACTCCTTACAGTCCATCAGCGGATCCGAAAAGCCGCCAAGATGTCCCGATGCCACCCAGGTTTGCGGATTCATCAGAATCGCACAGTCCACTCCCACATTGTAGGGATTCTCCTGGATAAATTTCTGCCACCATGCTTTCTTTACGTTATTCTTCAACTCCACCCCGAGATTCCCGTAATCCCAGGTGTTTGCCAGCCCGCCGTATATCTCGGAGCCCGGATATACGAATCCTCTCGATTTCGCCAACGCTACGATTTTGTCCATTGATTTTTCCATTTTATAACTGTACTCCTTTCTGTGTGAGGGCCGTGCTATCTGTATACGATAAAGGTGTAAACCTGTGTCTCAAAAGAGCCGCTCTCCTCTGCGCCTGCTGCCGCATCCGTTCCGTCGTATGCCGCTGTGCCGTCCTCCGTGCCGGACACTTCCACTCCGCCGTCTGCCGTGCCCGCCGCATCAGACGCCGCTTCCGGCGTATATCCGCTGCGGATGGACACGGAATCCGGCCCGGCAAGCCGGACGTTCTCCGTCGACACATAACAGATCTTTCCCTCGACCTGCACGTTGGTATTCGCCCGGATAATCACAACCTTTAAGCCCTCCTCCGCGTATATCTCCTGTTTTGAGGCGGTTCCCGTCACCTGTCCGTCCTCCACCTTCACAAAGTCCGTATCATAGGTGTAGCCTGCTGCGAGAGAGTCCACAACCGTCCCCGCATAAAATTCGATACCGTTGAACGCCGCATAGTCCTGCGCCGTCTTGTATTTCATCTGAAGCTTCGCAACTCCCTCTTCCACCGTAATGCCTTCTGCTTTGACCGCATTCTTGCCGTTTACGGCGTTGTACTCCTCCACGGTTTTGTCCACGAAATCTTTGAACTCCGTCTCGTCATAGCTGTTTGCGTCGAGGTTTTCCACATCCACGGATGTCACCGCACCCTTTTTGTCCACATATACCAGACTCGCATCCGCATCCACCGATGTACCGCAGCCCGCAAGCATTCCCGCACACAGCAGCGCGGCAATCCCCGCTTTCCATCCATTTCTCATATCGCCGTGTCTCCAATCTCCTTTACGTCTTCCATTTCTAATGTTAGATATTATACTCTTTTTGGAATTCGATTTCAACCGGTAAAATCAGATGCCGGACTCCAGCATTTCCAGAGACTTAAACCTGTGGCCGAGATAGCGCTCCATATAGCTCTTTAAAATTGTCTCAAGCTCCTCTAAAACCTTCACGCTGACCGAAAAGGTATAAAGCTTTTCGACGCGTGAGGAGATAATATACTGCATCGCATAGCGCGTCGATTCCTCCATATGGAAGAGACCCGCGCGTGCCCCCTGCCCGCTGCCGCAGGACTCGCAGAATGTCCCGCCCCGCTCGGTGAAAAACCATGTGAGTTCTTCCTTTTTCCCGCACTTTAAACACGAAAACACATTCGGTCCCTCGCCGTTCACCGCAAGGGCCTTCAGTTCAAAAATACAGCGTACCAGCCGGTTGTCATAAGCGCTGCTCGCAAGCGCCCGAAGCGACTGGTACAAAAGCTTTAACAGTTCCCTCTCGTCATTGTTTTCCTGGCAGTAATACGCCGCAAATTCTAAAAAATAACATCCGTAATATGTAGCATCCAAATCCTCTAACAGTTCCCTGAAATAGTTGCGGATCGTCGCCTTGTATACCGTGTAGGAATTTCTCCCCTCAAACAGTTCAAACTCCCCGAAAGCAAAGGGACTGGCGGCTGCGAGGAGCTGGCTGTTTTGTCTCCTCGCGCCCCGGGCAAAAGCGTTCAGCTTTCCCCTCTCCTTTGTGAGCAGTGTGATTCTTTTGTCATATTCGCCCACCGGCATTACACTTAAAACAATCCCGGTCACCACAATATTCTGTCCCATCCGGCCACTCTCTCTCCAAACTCCGAGCAAAATCTTCCTGCATCCGCGCCGTCTCCGCATTTTTATACCGCAGATAATCCGTAATTTTTCCTGACACCAGAAATGTATCCCAGGCTTCCTCCATCTCATCCACCCCTTCCGCCGCCCGCGGCGGCCCCGTAAAATTCTTTCTGCTCTGTATTCGCTTTCTCTACAGGAATAGGGTTTCCGATGAACTTTACTTTATACCAGCAAAAAATTGGCAGCGCACTAGATTTCGTCCCTGTTATATCCAAAATTTTTCATCATCGAATCACTGTCACGCCAGTCTTTGCGCACCTTGACCCACAATTTCAGGTTGACCTTCATCTCCAGCAGGCGCTCCGCCTCATACCGGGCGTTTGACCCGATTTTTTTGAGCATGGAACCGCCCTTCCCGATGACGATCCCCTTGTGCGACTCCCGCTCGCAGACGATCGTCGCCTCAATGTCAATGATGTCCTGATCTTTCCGCTGTTTCATGCGGTCTATCTCGACGGCTATTCCGTGCGGAATCTCATCGTCGAGCGCGTGCAGCGCCTTCTCCCGGATGATCTCCGCCACGATCGCGCGCTCCGGCTGGTCGGTCACCGTGTCCTCGTCGTAAAACATCGGCCCGTAAGGCAGATATTTAAAAATCATGTCAATCACCGTATCCGTGTTCTGTCCGCGCAGGGCGGACGCCGGAATAATCTCCGCAAAGTCAAACTGTCTGCGGTAAGTGTCGATAAACTCCAGCACCCGCTCCCGCTCCACGGTATCAACTTTATTAATCACTAAAATCACCGGCGTTTTTGTCTTCCGAAGCTGTTTGATGATATGCTGTTCGCCGGCGCCGATAAAATTCGAAGGCTCGACCAGCCACAAAATCACGTCCACCTCACCGAGCGTATGCTCCGCGACGTTCACCATATACTCCCCGAGCTTATTCTTGGCCCGGTGGATTCCCGGGGTATCCAAAAAGACGATCTGTCCCCGCTCTGTATCCGTATAAACCGTCTGAATCCGGTTTCTCGTCGTCTGCGGCTTGTTCGATGTAATCGCAATTTTCTGCCCGATCAAATGGTTCATCAGTGTCGATTTTCCTACATTCGGGCGTCCGATAATCGTCACAAACCCCGACTTAAAACTTTCGTTCATCTTTCCTCTCATTCTGCCTCTGTGGGCGGCTTTGGCTCCCGGCCGCAAATCAGCACAGGGTTTCAAGGCTGTCAAACAGTGCACGCTCCTGCCGCAGGCAATCCTCGTTTCCGATCACGCACAGGCAGCCGTCGGAAAGCACTGCCTGCATCATATCCTTTAACGCCCGAATATCTTCCGCCGTCGCCCCGATGACCTCATCCCGCTCGCGCTGAATATCCTCCGTCGTTATTCCCTGCAGGTACGCCGTCATCGATCGCACGCCTTTGGCGTTTGGATTCAGCGGCGCATCCATATCGCTGACGGTTCCGATAATATATTTTGTCATCTCGTGTTCATCCGCGTCAAAGTTTTCAAGATACCGCGGAATTTCGTCATATACCTGATTCGTAGCTCCCAGATTCGGATCGCGGTAGGACACGAAATAGGTGTCGCCGTTCCGCATATAGCCGTTCATGCAGCCGTAGGCGCCGCCCTTGACGCGGATATGAATCCACAGGTAATCATAGCCCATGATAACCTTCAAGATTTTGAGCGCACCGTGATAGCGGAAGCCGTGCGACACGAAATTTCCGGCCCGCGCCACATACTGTACCTGGGACGCATCCAGAAAGCCCTCCTTCTGCCGGGTTATCGCAAGTTCGGGCAGCTTACAGCCGCGCACAAACCCGTCTCCCGCAGGAAGCGCGCGCGCCAGCCCGAGAATCTCACGCTCCACCGCGGCAAAATCTTTCTGCGCGCAGGTGATGCTGACCGTCATGCGCTCCTCCGTGAAAATCCGGCGCACAAGCTGCCGAAGCCGCGCGGCAAGCTCCTCCTTTTTCGCCGGGTAATCCGCCTCATACGCCGCAATCACGCGGTAGGCGCCGATCCCGTTTACGGCGTCCTGATACCAGGCCGAACGGGAGAATACGGACATCGCCCGAATCGACGCCACCGAGTGTCCCGCCGAGCTAAGACCCGCCTGCAGTCTGGATTTCAGCTGCGCAAGAATCTCGTACAGACGCTTGCCATCGGAAATTTTTGAACCTGTCAGTATTTCCTTTATCAGATGCACCGCATCCGAAAGCTTGTCGGCAAGCACCTTTGTGCGCACCTCAAACGCAATCTCAAGCTCTTCCTTGTCCTTCACGCTCGGATAGATGCCGACGCCGCAGCCGATGCCTCCGGTGTGAATGTTGATCTCATTTGCCAGCTCCGCGTAGCTGTAGTTTTCCGTGTCCACATAGCCTAACACCGCCTTTAGGATACCAAGGTACGGCAGTTCCTCCGGCCGAATATCCCGGATGTCAAACAGCAGCGTCAGATAATCAATGCCCCCGGAAAACATTACATGATGCACAAACTTCGTCTTCCCGGACAACACCTCTCTGTTATTGAGCGGCATCGCCTCCCGTTTCATGTCCTCGCGCCGCAGCATCGGAATTTTGTCCAGATCCTCCCGCGGCGACGGCTCCTCCTGGTAAGCCTTCAGGTGCGCCGTGGCCGCGACAAGCGCGGTAAGCTCCTCCTCCCGCAGGCCGGCCTTATACGCCGCAAGCCGCGCGGTAAGCTCCTCCTCCCGCTTTGTGGCAAGTCCGCGCTCCGGCACGGCAATCACGACGGAGGCATGCATATTGTTCAAAAGGTAGCGTTCCACAAGTTTTTCAAAGTAATCCGTCTGTGTCTGCTCCCGCAGAAAACGGTACGTCTCCAGCGCCTCCAGGTGCAGAAATGGCTGCATATCATCGTAAAGCCAGCTGTCGAGACACTGGATTCCGTATAAAAGCCCCTTCGGGAACTGGCCGAAATCCGCCTCCCGGAACCGGAATTCGGCGCTGTTGATGCCTGCCAGCAGCGCTTTTTTGTTGATGCCGTTTTGGACCTGCCCCGCAAGCGTCTCACGGATGATTGAGAGAAACCGCTCTTTTTCGGAGAGGTTCGTATTCTTCGCGACAACCGAGAAAATCGGCTGTCTGATGCTGCTGTCATATCCGCCGGTGATGTCTTTTCCGATACCGGCATCTAAAAGCGCCTGCCTGACCGGCGCCCCCGGAGCCGCCAGCAGCGCGTAATCGAGCACGTCAAACGCCTGATACAGCCTTTGGTCCAGCACGGTGCCGATCACCAGATTGTACGAGAGGTAGGTGTTGTCAGACTCCGTGTCATCGGAGGCAATCGGATATTTTCTTATCACCTCGACCGGTTTTCGGAACGCTTCCTGCTCACGGATCCCGGAATCCACCGCGGCGGACGCATAGTGACACAGGTATTCCTCGTCTATCCACCGGAGCTTTTCCGCCATATCCATATCCCCGTAGAGATAGATATAGGAATTGCACGGGTGATAATATGTCCGGTGAAAGTCCAGGTAATCTTCGTAGGTTAAATCCGGAATGTACTCCGGATCGCCTCCGGACTCGTTGCCGTAAGCGGTATTCGGGAACAGGGAATTCATGATTTCGCGCTGCAGCACGTCGTCCGGGGAGGAAAACGCCCCCTTCATCTCATTGTAGACCACACCGTTTATCGTCAGCGGCCCACCCTCTTCCTCAAGTTCATAGTGCCAGCCCTCCTGCTCGAAGATCTCCCGGTATTTGTAAATATTCGGATGAAACACCGCGTCCATATACACGCTCATCAGATTTGCAAAGTCCGCATCGTTGTAGCTTGCGACCGGATAAATCGTCTTATCGGGATAAGTCATGGCGTTCAGAAAGGTATTTAACGAACCTTTGACCAGCTCCACAAACGGGTCCTTGACCGGATATTTTTCCGAACCGCACAGCACCGTGTGCTCAACAATATGTGCCACACCGGTCGAGTCGGCCGGCGGCGTGCGGAAACCGATATAAAATACCTTATTGTCGTCATCATTGGAAATCAGTGCGACTCTGGCTCCGCTCTTCTTGTGGCGGAGGATATATCCCTGTGAGTTGATATCCGCCAGAGGTTTTTCCTCCAAAACCTCGTATGCGGTTAGTTCCGATAATTTCATGTGTGTGTTTTCCTTTCCTCGATATGTATACAGTGTTCCCGATATGGGCGCGGCACATTCCTTTCCGGCACAGTGCACAATTTACGCTTTGTATCTGACGCGTTACGGATATACAGTGCAGACTTGTAACGGCTCGCATCAGCGAGACGATTCTTTGCTTACGCGGATATTATAACATCTTTTTTGTCTCTGCAAAAGAGAAAAAGCAGCAGAGTTTTCCCCTGCTGCCCAAAATGTATGTTTATGCTTCCACAATCCGCAAAAGTTTTTCCGTGATGTCCGCCATATCGGACGATACCTGCTTCGTATTCTGGGAAATCTGTACGTTTCCCTCCACCACATTGGAAATCCGCCCGATCTGATCGACCGCACGCGCAACCGTATCCACGTTCTGCCGTACCAGCACCGTAATTTTGTCCACATCACGATTGGCTCTCTCGATCTCCTCCACCACGGCGCCAAACGCCTCGGCCGTCTGGTTTGTGATCTCTTTTCCGCTCTCCACCGCCAGAATGGAGTTTGTGATCAGCTCATTCGTCTCCTTTGCCGCCTGCGCGCTTCTCGCCGCAAGCTCTCCCACCTGCGTCGCGACAACGGCAAATCCTTTTCCCATCTCTCCTGCCCGTGCCGCCTCGATCGAAGCGTTTAGGGAAAGCATGTTTGTCTGCTGCGCGATGGAATTAATCTCACCGATAATCGTCTCGATCGCCATCGACATTTCGGTGATTTTCTGCATGGAATCCTTTAACAGCTCCATCTGGGACTCGGTCTGCATAATCCTGTCCACGGTTTCCCCCGTCTCCGCCGTGACATTTACGGAGACCTCCACACTCCGGTTTAATTCCTGCATCAGTTCCTGCATGATCTGCTCGAGGTCATCCACCGCACGCTTCTGCTCTCCGGTTCCCTGATAGATGCTGTCCGCATTTTCAAGCGTCTCTCCCGATACATGGTTCAGTTCCGTACATGCATCCTTGACATTTTGAATCATCAGACGATTGTTTTCCACATCCTCTTTCTGGCGTTCGAGAAGGCTTTTATTCTGTTTCATATTGTTGCAGATGTTCTCCACCATTTTGTTGATACTGTCCGAGAGCTGTGCAAACTCCGGGTTTTCCTGCTCCTCTACCGCAATCTCATAATTTCCGGCCGCAATCTCCTGCGTGGAACGGATCATATTATTGATTCCCCGAACAATCCGGCTGTCTACAAGACGGCTGATCGTTGACAGCAGGACTCCGAAAATAATCAGCATGCTAAGCGATACCACCAGTGTCTGATTGCGGCGCTGCGCGTAGTACTCGTTTGCCGGCATAAAGGTCCCGATAATCCGGTCGCCGTATTCCTGCGCCAGATAGTAACCGCTCACGCCGTCCGCCTTTGTTTTGCCGCTCCCCGCAAACGGTTCCGGAAATCCGGCTTCCGCCGCAGGCGTGCCGACAAGCTCCTTATTCCGATGCGCGAGTATCTGTCCGCTTTCCTTATCAATCGCATAAACATACCCGTTTTCGCCGAATTCGATCCCGCCCAACACCACGTCAAGCTCCGTGCCCGCGAGTGTGTTCTCGAGCACCTCCGGCCGCACGCCGACCTGCACGAACCCGGCCGCATCTTTCCTGGCCACACCGATGTACTGCATGACCACGCCCTCCGCCACATTTACCTGCGGCTCCTGCGCAATCTCCGTCGACGGGTCGTCCACAATCACCATAAAAGCATTGGACTGCTCGCCGCTTTTCATGTCAAATCCTATGTAGCCGTCTATCGTGCTGCTGATGATGATTCCCTCTTCGTCGATAATGTGCAGTTCGTTTACATCCAGCCGGGCTCTGATTTCCTCCAGCTTTGTCTTATCGCCCAAAATGGAATCGTCCAGCGCAAGCATGTCCGCAAACGCCCGCGCCTTTGCAAGATTATCCTCGCTCAGGTTCTCCGTAAGCCGGGCAATGTTCTCCTCATTCCCCGCGAGCTTCTCCTTTACGTCTTCAAGCTTACTCTGACTCGCCGCCGTGTTGCTCCGCCGATTTACAAATGTCTGCAGCGCAAAAATCCCGGTAATCGTACAGAGAAGCGCGACCAGCATATAGATAAAAAGGTGCTTTGTAAGAATTTTTTTCATCGTGCACGTTTCCTTTCTTCCCGGACCGCCCGGCCAAGTATAATGTCCTTTTGCATTATACCATATAGTTTCCTGTGTCCTGCCTGTCAATTTTGTCGTTTCAGGCGTTAATTTTGCAATTTCGGATTTTTGAGCACCGGATGAACGCCGATGTAAAAGAGGCTTTGTCTCCACAGCTTCCAAATTTAATTGCTCATTCTCCTTCTTCACTCTGCCGGGATTCCAATTTCATGTATAAAAGCGGGTACGGATTTCCCTGCTCGTCATAATCTGTCCGTTTGTAAACATGAAAACCCATATGTTCATAAAACCCTTTCGCTGACGGGTTTTGTTCATTGACAGCCAATTCGTCGACTGCATAGTTTTCAATCCCATATTGAATGAGCTTTTTCCCCAGTCCTTTTCCCCGTTCCTCGGGCGCAATAAAAAGCATTTCAAGCTTTTGGTTTTCAATTCCCATAAACGCAACGGGGCGGCCGTCCGCCCCCTCCGCAATCATCAAATGGGCAATCCCATTCAGGGCCTGCGGAACATACGTCCTGATTTCTTCCACTTCGTCTTCCGATAAAAACAGATGTGTCGCCTTTACGGATTTTTCCCATACCCCGATTAATTGTTCTGTCAGCGACGGTGTTACTTCCGCAACTTCTAAAATCTTCATTTGTTCTTCCGTAGATTTCGGCATGATTACCTCCATACACACACGCATTTTTGTGCATTTCAAGTTTGTGCGAGTGCGCACAAGCTTGGGATTGAAAATTTTAATTTTCAATCTTTTTCCTCCTGGTTTTCCTTCTGGTTTTCCTTGTTTCGCACACACTATTTTACGCGCTTCCTGTTATCATGTCCAACCTCTCTTCTCACAAAAAGTACCCGCAGTGGACAGAGGGCGTGTGTGCCCTTGTCCGCTGCGGGTAACGACCGTTTATCCGATTTTATTTCTTAATCTTCACACTCTTTACCGACGAGTACGCACCGTATACTTTCTTTCCATTTATCGTGCGGTACGCCCGCACTTTGTAATAATACGTCTTTCCCTTCTTTAATTTCGTGTTTTTGTAGGAAACCGTGCCGCCCTTCTTTATTGTCGTCACCTTCTTGTATTTCCCGTTTTTGCTCATCGCGCTGTATATCTCGTAACCGCTTGCCCCGCTTACCTTTTTCCATGTGATTTTCGCGGTTTTGGAAGCGGAATTTTTTACAGAAGAAATCGCCGCCTTCGCCGGTACCGGCTTTGCGGACACGACTTTTGACGCCGCGCCCTCCCTTTTGCCGAGGTACGGTCTCACCTGATAATAGTAGGTCTTTCCGGTCGTAAGCTTGCCGTCTTTATAGCTTGTATTTTCGTCACCTTTTACCGTCTTCACGCATTTGTAACTGCCGTTTTTGCTGCCCGCGCGGTACACCTTGTAGCCTGTCACACCGGAAACCTTCTTCCAGCTTACCTTCACGCTGTTGTAGCCCGCGGAAGCCGCCTTTACGCCGGAGACAGTTTTGATAATCGTAAAATTCACCGTTTTGCTTCCGGTATAGTTTCCTTTTCCCGTCACCGTCACGGTCGCTTTGCCGGCCTTTTTATTGTTCGCATACGAAACTGTGTAATCTGCGTCTTTCTTTAACGTGAGATTGCCATCCTTGACCGTCACCGACGGTTTCAATGCTTTTCCGGTGTAGAGCTCGTTTGCAATCTCCGATACAGTACAGGCGGAAATGTTTTTTGCCGTGATCGCAAACGTCAAACTCCGGTTTCCGGTATAATTTCCCTTTCCGGTTACCGTGACCACCGCCGTCCCGACTTTCGTGTTGTTCGCATACGAAACCGTGTAGTCCGTGTCTTTCGTTAACGTAACATTACCGTCTTTGACCGTTACGGCCGGCGTCTGCGCCGCGCCGGTGTAGGTGTAGCTTGTGGCCGCAAGTGTGGCCGTGCACGCAGAGAAATTTTTCGCCGTGATGGTAAAGTTCAAACTTTGACTTCCGGTGTAATTTCCTTTTCCGGTTATCATGGCCGTCGCAGTTCCAACTTTCGTGTTGTTCGCGTACGAAACCGTGTAGTCCGTGTCTTTCGTTAACGTGAGACTGCCGTCCTTGACCGTCACGCCCGGCGTCTGCGCCGCGCCGGTGTAGGTGTAGCTTGTGGCTACGAGTGTTGCCGTACAGCCAGAGATATCCTTCTCTAAAGCAATCTCAGGCACTATTTCAAACGTCAGTTCTGTTCTTCCCGTATAACTTCCCTCTCCGGCCACGATGACCGTTGCAGTTCCCACATCGACATTATTCTCATAAGAAACCGTATAATCCGTCTCGTTCTCTAAGGTTTTCCCGTCGTCTGTCACTGTCACATCCGGCTCGATTTCTTCGCCTGTGTAGGTATAGGATGTCGCTGCGAGTGTTGCCGTGCAGGCAGAGATATCTTTTAACTGCGGCATTTTCCCTGCAATAAAAGTGTTTCCGTTCCGCTGTGCCCATGACTCCGCGTAACTGCCGGATTCGCCGTAAATGGCAACATAATAGTCGATTGCATAATCCTCAATGCTTATCACACTTCCTGGAATTTCGATACTTTTCAACCTGCTGCAATATTTAAACGCACTTCTCCCTATGCTCGTCACCGTATACCCGTCGATCACTTCCGGTATCACTACATCCGTATCTCTCCCCATATATCTGGCAATCTCGATTGTCTTTTCACTCACATCTGTCACATGACATGTAAAATCCTTTAATTGCGGCCTTTTTCCTGCAATAAAAGTATTTCCGTTCTGCTGCGCCCATCTCTCCGCATAACTGCCGGATTCGCCAAAAATAATAACAGCATCGTCAATTGCATAATCCTCGATGCTTGTCACGCTTCCCGGGATTTCAATATTTGTCAACATATCACAATATTCAAACGCACCACTCCCGATGCTTGTCACACTTCCCGGAATTGCGATATCTGTCAAGTTATAACAGCTATTAAACGCATTACTCCCAATGCTCGTCACACTTCCCGGAATTTCGATACTTATCAATCCGCTACAGTTACTAAACACACCGTTCTCAATGCTCGTCACACCTCCCGGGATTTTGATACTTTTTAACTTCCAGCAGCCACGAAACGCAGAATTCCCGATACGCGTCACGCTTCCCGGGATTTTAATGCCGTTCAATCTCGAGCAAGCACGAAACGCAGAATCCTCGATGCTCGCCACGCTTCCCGGAATTTCGATACTATCTAAATCTGCGCAACCATAAAATGCAGAATTCCCGATACGCGTCACTCCCGCGGGAATAATTGTCGTTTGACAGCCTGCTATTAAAGTATTGCTTTCCTTCTCTATAATACAGTTATTTCCATTTCCGCTGGTATATACCGTATTCCCCATATCTACCACAATACTTGTCAAATCGCTACAACAACGAAACGCACCACTTTCGATGCTCGTCACACTCCCCGGGATTTCGATACCTGTCAACCCGCTGCACTCTTCAAACGCAGCATTCCCGATGCTCGTCACACTTCCCGGGATTTCAATACTTGTCAACCCTCTACAATATCCAAACGCACCGCTCCCAATACTCGTCACTTCCTCAGGAATAATTGTCGTTTTACAACCCACTATTAAAGTATTACTTTCCTTCTCTATAATACAGTTATTTCCATTTCCGCTGGTATATACCGTATTCCCCGTATCTACCACAATGCTTGTCAACCTGCTACAGCTACGAAACGCACCAATCCCGATGCTCGTCACACTTCCCGGGATTTCGATACCTGTCAACCCGCTGCACTCTTCAAACGCAGCATTCCCGATGCTCGTCACACTTCCCGGGATTTCAATACTTGTCAACCCGCTACAACCTTCAAACGCACCTCTCCCGATGCTCGTCACGCTTCCCGGGATTTCAATACTTGTCAACCTGTCGCAGCATTCAAACGCAGCCTCCCCGATCCCCGTCACCGTATATCCGTCAATCTCTCCAGGTATCACAACATCCGTATTCTTTCCCGAATATCCGACAATCTCGATTGTATTTGCACCCGCATCTGTCACATTATATGTAAAAACCGAGGCTTCCGAGATTCGCATCACTCCTGCTTCCGAGTCTTCCTGTTCCCCCGTTTCTTCTGATTCCTGTTCTGTCCCCGCAGTCTCCGGATTTTCCGTTTCTTCCGTCTCCAACTCTTCTGTGGGTTCCATAACTTCTTCTGTCTCTTTTGTCCCATCTTCCGTTCCCATCGACTCCGAAGCCGCCTCCGTCCCCTCTGTCACGGCGCTTTCCATGTTTTCGGTTTCCTCCGTCACGGGAATTTCCGAATCCTGCACCGACTCCGTTCCACCCGCAGTTTCCATCCCCTCCGTCTCTTCCATCCGCTCCGTCTCTTCCATGCGCTCCGTCTCTTCCGACTGCTCTGTCCCCGTCGCCGCAGGCTGTGCCGCCATCGCCTCCGCCGGCATCCCGAATGCCAGCAGTCCCGCAAGCGCCAACGCCGCAAATCGTTTCCGGTAGCTTTTGTTTTGCATAGTCTCCTCCATTTCCGCAGCGCGAACACGCCTTATGCTGCCATGCTCATGCTGCCTTGTTACACAGAAACAAATTACTCATAAAATATCCTTCTTCATTTCCCCCGTATATTTTTTCAAGCTTTTCTGAACAAAAAAGGATGTCCCAACCCGGAACATCCCTCGGTTACTCTTAGATTATTATGAATTATGCGATGCGGGTCACGTTTGCAGCCTGAGGTCCCTTTGCCCCCTCGGTCACTTCAAACTCTACCTGCTCACCGTCTTTTAACTCCTTGAATCCGTCCATGTTCAGTGCGGAAAAATGTACAAATACGTCATTGCCCTCTGCATCCGAAATGAATCCATAACCTTTTTTTGCATTAAACCATTTTACAGTTCCCTGCTGCATAACCTTTCAAAGCCTCCTAAATATAGATAAACTAACGGTCCGACAGATTCCCCAACCGACATGGTTCGAGCCGATTTGGTACCTGTTTTGTTCAACAAAACAAACCTTAGCATATATTACTCATTTTGTCAATGATTTTGAATGTTTATTGTCTAATTTGCACATCAATCTGCTGATACGGAATCGAAATCCCGTGCTCGTCAAACGCATATTTGATATTTTCCGTCAAACGCCATTTCGCAGTCCAGTATTCCTCCGCAGCGACCCACACACGCAGCCCCAGCTCCACGGACGATGCCCCCAGTTCGTTTACAAATACCAGTGTCTCTTCCTCCGTCAGACGCGCCGGCTCCTCCGCTGCCAGCTTCATCAGAATATCCTTCGCCGTGCGGATATCGGCCTCATATGCGATACCTACGGTGATATCCACACGCCTTTTGTCCATCGAGGTGGCATTCGTCAGACTGCTGTTCGAAAGGTTTCCGTTCGGGATCACGATCATGCGGTTATCCCCGGTCAGAAGCTTCGTGTAAAAAATAGAGATTTCCGCGACACTCCCCTCGCATCCCTCCGCGATAATATAATCTCCGACCTTAAATGGTTTCAGGACGAGAATCAGCACGCCGCCGGCAAAATTCGAGAGACTGCCCTGCAGCGCGAGTCCCACCGCCACACCGGCCGAACCCAAGACCGCCACCGCCGAGGTTGTCGCAATCCCGAATAAGCCCATGATGAAAAACACAAGTATGACATAGAGGGAGTACTTTACGACCGGCGTGACAAACTGTTTTACGCCCTCGTCCGCATTGCTCCGCTCCATCGAGCGCCAGACCATCTTTACGATCAGCCGTATTACCCTGCTGCCGACTGCGTATATCAGCATCGCTATGACAACCTGAAACGCAAAATTCAGCAGGTCCGGCACAAGCCCCTCAAGCCAACTGCGGATCAGTCCGGGATTTTCCGCCATCTCCTGCAGATTTTCCTTTGCGGCAGCAAACGTCTCCATCGTCTCCGTCGCGTTCGCAATCTCGTTTACCGCGGAATCCGCCGCATTCTTTACACCGTCGCCCGCCGCGGCGAATACTGCCGCATAAACTTCACTCACCTGCATCTGTCCCTCCCGCCTCTCTTATCCCTTTCTCCATGCGCACACGCTTTTTTGTGCAAAGCCATATATGGCTCTCAAATTTGTGCGTATGCGCACAAATTTGGGATTGAAAATTTTTAATTTTCAATCTTCTCACCGCTCAATGGCGTGAATAAAAAGTCCGCTGCGCAGCTTCGGCTCAAACCATGTCGATTTCGGCGGCATCAAAAGCCCCGCATCCGCCACGGCAAACAAATCCCGGATATCGGGCGGATACATCGCAAAGGCCACGGCACAGTCCTCGCCGCAGCGGCGCTCAAGCTCCTTTGTTCCCCGGATTCCGCCGACAAAATCAATCCGTCTGTCCGTCTTCGGGTCTTTTATGCCGAGCACCGGAAACAGCAGCTTCTCCTGCAACACGGAGACGTCTAAGCCCGCGACCGGATCCCCCGTCCGCCGGTCCTCCTTTCGGATGCGGCAGCAGTACCAGCGCCCGTCCAGATACATCGAAAAGGTTCCGCGCTCCGCCGGGCGCTTTTCCTGATTTTCCGGGATTTCCGTCACGTCAAAGCGCTCCGCGACCGCATTCAAAAAGTCCGAAACGGAATAGCCGTTCAGATTGCGCACGACCCGGTTATAATCCATGATAAGAAGCTCGTCATCCGGAAAAAGCACCGACAGAAAATAATTAAATTCCTCCTCGCCGGTATACCCGGGATGCATGCTGCGGCGCATCTGACCTACCCTTACCGCCGAGGCCGCCCTGTGATGGCCGTCTGCGATATAGAGACTGTCGATTCGGGCAAAAGCATCCGCAATCCGGGTGATTACGGCCTCGTCCCGTATCACGAACACCCTGTGTCTTACGCCGTCCTCCGCCGTAAAATCGTACTCCGGCTCCTGCCGTTTTCCCTGCCCGACAAGCCGTTTCAACTCCTCATTGGCCCGGTACGCCAAAAAAATAGGACCGGTCTGAGCGCTGCAGGCATCCACATGCCGGATTCTGTCCTGCTCCTTCTCGGCCCGTGTATTCTCGTGCTTTTTAATCGTATTATCAAGGTAGTCGTCAATCGCCGCGCAGGCCGCAATCCCGGTCTGCGTTCTTCCGTTCATCGTCAGCTCATACAGGTAAAAGCACGGCTTATCTTCCCGGATAAACGAGCCGTCCTCCACCATCTTCCCGAGCGTGTCATGCGCCCTTTTGTACACGGCATCCTCATACATGCCGACCGAATCCGGAAACTGCGTCTCCGCCCGGTCAATCGCGAGAAAAGATTCCGGATTCGCCTCCACCAGCTTCGCCGCTTCCTCTCTGCTATAAACGTCATAAGGGAGGGCAGCAATCTGCGCTGCCTTCCCCTTGCATGGCCGGATACCCGCAAATGGTCTGATTGTTGCCATAGATATAACCATACTCCCTTCTTTGCATCTGCATCCCTTTATTTTATTTTCCGAACCCGAAGGACACCCTCCGTCGCAGAAAGCTTCTCAATCACATCCGCGCCGATTGCAGTGTCCACGTCGATCAGCGCATACGCGTAATCGCCCTTCGCCTTATTTGCCATCTCGTCGATATTGATGCCCGCATCGCCCAGAATCGTCGTAAAATGGCTGAGCATACCCTTTGCGTTTCTGTGCAGGATACCGATTCTTCCGGCCGTCATGCATGCACCCATGCTGCAGTCCGGGAAATTCACGGAGTGTACGATATTTCCGTTTTCCATGTAGTCGCGCACTTCGCGCACTGCCATAATCGCACAGTTATCCTCGGACTCCGCCGTGGATGCCCCCAGATGCGGCGTCACGATACAGCCTTTTGCGCCCACCGTCGTCGGATTCGGGAAATCCGAGACATATTTCTTAAGCTTCCCGGCCGCAAGCGCGTCCACCATCGCCTCCTCATCCACAAGCAGATCCCTCGCAAAATTTAAAACGATGGCCGTCGGCTTCATCAGTGCGATCGCCTCCGCGTTAATCATCTTCCTTGTGGAATCCAAAAGCGGCACATGAATCGTGATGTAATCGCACTCACGGTAGATATCCTCCACGTTGCTGATGTGTCTGACGCTCCGCGACAGGCTCCACGCCGCGTTGACCGAAATGTAAGGGTCGTAGCCGAGCACTTCCATGCCCAGATGCGTCGCCGCGTTCGCCACGAGCACGCCGATGGCGCCGAGACCGATCACGCCGAGCTTTTTGCCCGAAATCTCGGTTCCCGCAAAATTCTTTTTCTGCTTCTCCGCAGTCTTTGCAATATTTTCGTCGTTCTGATTTTCATTGCACCACTCAATGCCGCCCATCAGGTCGCGGGAGGCGTAAAGCATTGCCGCGATCACAAGCTCCTTTACCCCGTTCGCATTTGCGCCCGGCGTATTAAACACGACGATTCCCTGCTCGGCGCATTTGTCCAGCGGAATATTATTGACGCCGGCGCCGGCTCTTGCGACCGCGGCAAGCCGCCCCGGCAGCTCCATGTCATGCATCGCCGCGCTTCTGACGAGCACGGCCTCCGCCTCCTCTATCTGATCGACCTTCTTATAAGCATCCGAAAACAGATCCAGTCCCACCGACGCAATCGGATTTAAGCAATGATACTGAAACATTACGCATTCTCCTCCTCAAATTTCTTCATAAATTCCACGAGCTTCTCCACGCCCTCTTTCGGCATTGCATTGTAGATCGATGCGCGCATGCCGCCGACGGTACGGTGTCCCTTGAGATTTACAAAGCCTGCTGCCGCAGCCTCTTTTACAAACTTTGCATCCAGCTCCTCATTCCCGGTCACAAACGGCACATTCATCAGCGAGCGGTCTTTTTCCACAACGGTTCCGCGGAACAGTTTGCTGCCATCGAGGAAATCATAGAGAAGCTTTGCCTTCTCCTCATTGCGCTCTTTCATTGCGGCAAGGCCGCCCATGCGCTTTAACCATTTGAACACCTTGCCGCAGATATAGATGCCGTAGCACGGCGGCGTATTGTACAGCGAATCGTTATCCGCATGCGTCTTGTATTTTAACATCGTCGGCGTCCCGGGCAGCGTATCCTCCGTGATCAAATCTTCCCGGATAATCACGATCACGACTCCGGCCGGCCCGATATTCTTCTGGACGCCGCCGTAAATCACGCCATACTTTGTCACGTCCACCGGCTCCGACAGAAAACAGGAAGAGACGTCCGCCACGAGCGTATGTCCCTTGGTATTCGGAAGCTCTTTATACTTTGTGCCGTAGATCGTGTTGTTCTCACAGATATATACATAGTCCATATCATCCGGGATATCAAGATCGGAACAGTCCGGGATATAGGAGAACGTCCGGTCTTCGGAGGAAGCGAGCTTTACGGCCTCACCGTAAACGGAAGCCTCCTGATACGCTTTTTTCGCCCACTGCCCGGTCACGATATACCCGGCCTTTTTATGCTTCATCAGATTCATCGGAATCATCGCGAACTGCTGCGACGCTCCGCCCTGCAAAAACAGCACTTTATAATTGTCCGGAATCTGCATCAGATCGCGCAGGTCCTGCTCCGCCTCTTTGATAATCGTATCGTAAACCTTCGAGCGGTGGCTCATCTCCATCACCGACATGCCGCTGCCCTTATAATCTAACATTTCCTCCGCAGCCTCTTTTAATACCTCCTCCGGCAATACCGCCGGACCTGCAGAAAAGTTATAGACTCTGCTCATATCAACTTCCTCCTTTATATAAAAACATTAGTTCTCTGCCAAATCCTCCCCGGTAAACGCGGTACTGATATCCGCCCCGGGCGCTACCATCGGCCACACCTTGTCGTCACAGCCGATGACGCAGTCAATCAGCACCGGGCAGTCCGCCGCAAGCGCCTGTCTGAACGCCTCGTCAAATTCCTCCCGGCTCGCCGCGCGGTATCCGACGGCTCCCATCGCCTCCGCGAGCTTCACGAAATCCACGCCGTCGTCTAAGACCGTGGCGGAATAGCGCTTTCCGTAAAATAAATCCTGCCACTGCCGCACCATGCCGAGCACATGATTGTTCACGATAATCTCGATCAGCGGCAGCTTCTGTCTCACCGCCGTCGCAATCTCATTCATATTCATGCGGAAACAGCCGTCCCCCGCAATGTTTATGACCCGTCTGCCGGGATTTGCGATCTGCGCGCCGATCGCGGCGCCGAGCCCGTAACCCATCGTCCCCAGACCGCCGGAGGACAAAAAGGTCCTCGGATTTTTATACCGGTAATACTGAGCCGCCCACATCTGATGCTGGCCGACCTCCGTCACGATGATCGCCTCGCCCTTCGTCTGGCGGTATACCTCCTCCACCAGATACGGGCCGCTTAAACCCGGCTCCTGATAGGTCAGCGGATAGGTTTCCTTTAACTCCGCCGCCTCGGCCATCCATTCGGGATGGTGCTGCGCGCTTAATTTCGCATTGACCCGCCGCAAAATCTCCTTTAAGTCGCCGATCACGCAGGCATCCACGCGGATATTCTTGTTAATCTCGGCCGGGTCAACGTCAAATTGAAGAATCTGCGCCTGTTTTGCGAATTTTTCCGCGTTGCCGAGCACGCGGTCCGAAAACCGGACGCCAAGCGCGATCAGCAGATCGCAGTTGCTGACGCCGAGATTCGACGCCTTCGTGCCGTGCATTCCAAGCATCCCCGTATACCGGGCGTCGGTCCCGTCGAAGGCTCCCTTCCCCATCAGCGTGTCACAGACCGGGGCATCCGCTTTGTCTACAAACTCCCGCAGCTCCTCGCCCGCCTCCGAGATGACCGCACCGCCGCCCACGAAAACATATGGCTTTTCGGCTGCCTCGATCATGCGGACAGCCGTCTCGATATCCGCGTCGCGGATGGTCTCCGACAGACGCACGGCCGCATCCGGCTTACGGTATGTATATTCGGTCTCCGCCGCCGTAATGTCTTTCGGGATGTCGACGAGTACCGGCCCCGGCCGCCCTTTCCGCGCGATCGCGAAAGCCCTGCGTATTGTGTCCGCCAATTTCGTCACATCCTTGACGATAAAATTATGCTTGGTAATCGGCATCGTGATTCCCGCGATGTCAATCTCCTGAAAACTGTCCTTGCCGAGAAGCGGCACATTCACGTTGCAGGTGATCGCCACCATCGGCACGGAATCCATATAGGCCGTCGCAATACCGGTCACAAGATTCGTCGCGCCCGGCCCGGAAGTCGCGAAACACACGCCGACTTTTCCCGTACTCCTCGCATATCCGTCGGCCGCATGAGCGGCGCCCTGCTCATGGGACGTTAAGATATGCCTGATCTCTCCCTGATGTTGATACAGTTCATCGTATACATTTAAGATCGCGCCGCCGGGATACCCGAATACGGCATCCACGCCCTGCTCTTTTAAACATTCTATGACAATCCGCGCACCTGTTGCCCGCATTTTTACCTCCATGCGCACACGCTTTTTATGGCTCAGCTCCGCTGAGACTATTGCAAAGCGATATATCGCTTTCAAGTTTGTGCGTGTGCGCACAAACTTGGGATTGAAAATTTTAATTTTCAACCTTCAATCCTCTCTTCTCTTTGTGTTCCGCAGCCTACCGCGGCAGCTCCAAAATCGCGCCGCGGTTTCCAGACGTCACCAGAGAAGCGTACCGCTTCAGATACCCGTCCGTCACCTTCGGCTCTCTCGGCTGCCAGTTTGCCCTGCGCGCAGCGAGTTCCTCATCGGAAAGCGCCACGTCCAACGTCATCTCCGGAATGTTGATGCGGATGATATCGCCCTCCTCAATCAGTGCAATCGGGCCGCCGACCGCAGCCTCCGGGGATACATGCCCGATGGATGCGCCGCGGCTTGCGCCGGAGAACCGCCCGTCCGTGATCAGCGCCACCGAGGAGCCGAGCCCCATACCCGCAATCGCGGAGGTCGGATTTAACATCTCCCGCATACCAGGTCCGCCCTTCGGCCCTTCATAGCGGATCACAACGACGTCGCCGGCCTTAATCTTGCCGCCCTTGATCGCTGTAATCGCGTCCTCCTCACAGTCAAAGACTCTCGCCGGGCCCTCGTGCACCATCATCTCGTCACAGACTGCAGAGCGCTTTACGACGCTGCCGTCCGGCGCGAGATTCCCCTTTAACACGGCGAGTCCGCCGGTCTTGCTGTACGGGTTTTCCACAGGCCGTATAACCTCCGGGTTTTTATTTGCCGCATGCGCGATATTCTCCCCGATTGTTTTTCCCGTCACGGTCATACAGTCCGTATGTAACAGGCCGATGTCAGCTAACTCCTTCATCACCGCGTAGACGCCTCCGGCCTCGTTTAAGTCCTCCATGTAAGTCGGTCCCGCCGGCGCGAGGTGACACAGGTTCGGCGTTTTCTCGCTGATCGGATTTGCAAACGCGATATCGAAATCAAAGCCGATCTCATGCGCGATTGCGGGCAGATGGAGCATGCTGTTCGTCGAACAGCCGAGCGCCATGTCCACGGTCAGCGCATTTAAAATCGCCTCTTTTGTCATGATGTCGCGCGGACGGATGTCCCTCCGATACATCTCCATCACCGCCATACCCGCATGCTTTGCAAGCTTGATGCGCTCCGAGTATACCGCCGGGATCGTACCGTTTCCGCGAAGTCCCATGCCGAGCGCCTCCGTCAGACAGTTCATGGAATTGGCGGTGTACATCCCGGAGCAGGAGCCGCAGGTCGGGCAGACTTTCTCCTCATACTCGCGCACATCCTCCTCGGTCATGGTGCCGGCCGCGTAGGAGCCGACCGCCTCAAACATCGAGGAAAGGCTGCGCTTCTGCCCTCTGACACGCCCCGCGAGCATCGGGCCACCGGACACAAACACTGTCGGCACGTTGATGCGGGCCGCCGCCATCAGAAGCCCCGGCACGTTTTTATCGCAGTTCGGCACCATGACGAGCGCGTCAAACTGGTGCGCGAGCGCCATGCACTCGGTGGAATCCGCAATCAAATCCCTTGTGACGAGCGAGTATTTCATTCCGACATGCCCCATCGCGATCCCGTCGCAGACCGCGATCGCCGGGAATACCACCGGCACGCCGCCGGCCTCCGCGACGCCGAGCTTTACGGCATTTACGATTTTATCGAGATTGATATGCCCCGGCACGATCTCGTTGTAAGAGCTCACGATGCCGACCATCGGCTTTCCCATCTCCTCCTCGGTAAAACCGAGCGCATGAAAAAGGCTTCTGTGAGGCGCCTGCTGCATCCCCTTTTTTACGTTATCACTCTTCATATCCGTCAAATCCTTTCTGTTCGTCCTCTGTTATAATCAATTCATCCGATCACAGATCAAATCTCCCATCCGCGCCGTGCCGACCTCGGTCACCGCCGCTCTCTTATCCGCCTCCTGCGGCATAATATCTATCGTGCGGTACCCGTCTTTTAACACCTGTTTTACCGCCTGCTCGACGGCGTCCGCCTCCGCGTCGAGATCAAACGTATAACGCAGCATCATCGCGGCGCTAAGAATCGTCGCGATCGGATTTGCAATGCCCTTTCCGGCAATGTCCGGCGCGGAGCCGCCGCTCGGCTCATACAGTCCGAACTTCGTATCGTTTAAGCTCGCCGAGGCGAGCATCCCGATCGATCCCGTCACCATGCTCGCCTCATCCGAGAGAATATCGCCGAACATGTTCTCGGTTAAAATCACATCAAACTGCTTCGGGTCGCGCACCAACTGCATCGCACAGTTGTCCACAAGCATGTGCTCGCATGCGACGTCGGGATAATCCTGCGCCACCTCGTCGACAACCTTCCGCCACAGCCGGGACGAATCGAGCACATTCGCCTTGTCCACGCTCGTCACTTTCTTTCTGCGCTTTGCGGCGATATCGAATCCCCGCTTTGCAATCCTGCGGATCTCGTTTTCGTTGTATGTAAGCGTGTCTGTCGCCGTCACGACGCCGTCCGTCTCCTCGGTCTTTCGCGCCCCGAAATACAGGCCGCCGGTCAGCTCCCGCATGATCATCATGTCAAAGCCGTCCCCGATGATGTCCTCCCGCAGCGGACACGCCTCCTTTAACTCCTCGTACAGGTATGCCGGCCGCAGATTCGCAA
The DNA here is from genome assembly GCA_021770345.1 of Lachnospiraceae bacterium. GTDB lineage: Bacteria > Bacillota > Clostridia > Lachnospirales > Lachnospiraceae > Roseburia. The sequence goes on from JAETRD010000019.1 coordinate 48,244, forward strand.
ACAGATTCAGCTCCTTGCGCAGCGCGAGAAGCCCGGCCTCCGGCCGCTTTTCGGGCGGCAGTTTGTACCAGGGCGACGTCCGGGTATCCCCGCCGATGGAACCCATCAACACCGCATCCGACGCTTTTGCCTGCGCGACGGCCTCCTTTGTCAGCGGTTCCCCCGTCGCGTCAATCGAACATCCTCCCATCAGGATCTCTTCATAGCAAAACGTATGCCCGTATTTCTCTCCGACCTTATCCAGCACTTTTTTCGCCTCTGCGACAATCTCCGGCCCGATGCCGTCCCCGGAAATCACTCCTACCCGACACTCCATAGTTTACTCCCTCTTTCTCAAAACAATATATGGGTATTATAATAATGTATCTGCGGAAACATTTCAACCATTGCTTCCATTTTTCTTTTTCATGGCGGGCATAACCTGCTCTTATGTGGGGCTGTCTGACTCTCCCCCTGCCCGACGCAGCGTGCGCCGCAAGGCGCACACGAAAAAAGCTATAACCAGAGAGATCTACTTATAGCCTTTTGCAAATTTCTTATTCAGTTGCGTCTCCCGGATGCTCCACTGCTGCCACCGCCGCTTTCTGCATCGGGATGCGGCAGTTTTTGTTGCTGCCAAACTCGACGATAATCGTATCGTCCTCGATATTGATCACGGTCCCATAGAAACCGCTTGTCGTGAGCACGGTATCCCCTACCGCGAGCTCCGCCATCATTGCCGCCTTTTTCTTCTGCTCCTTCTGCTGCGGACGAATCATGAAAAAGTACATAAACGCGACCAAAACCACCAGCCAGATCAGCATGCTTCCCATGCCTGCGGCTGCCGGGACCTGTGTTGTAGCCAAGATTGATAACATCTTATTTCCTCCTAAATTTAAAGCATTATAATGATTGTACACAAAAGACGCTGTTTCGGCAAGTCTTTTCTGTTTTTTATCAACCGCGCATCCCGTAGAGTTTCTCCTCTTTGTACGAGGCAAAACGCCCCTCGTCTAAGGCGTCCCGGATCTCTTCCATCATCGTATTGTAGAAATAGAGGTTGTGAAGCACGCACAGCCGCATGCCGAGCATCTCCTTTGCCTTCAGCAGATGGCGCACATAGGCTCTGCTGTAGCGCCTGCATGCCGGGCAGCCGCAGTTTTCCTCAATCGGCCGCATGTCCTTCTCGTATTGCCGGTTGAACAGATTTAATTTTCCCTGATTGGTATACACATGTCCGTGGCGGCCGTTCCGGCTCGGATATACACAGTCAAAAAAGTCTACGCCGCGCTCCACGCCCTCTAAGATATTCGCGGGCGTTCCAACCCCCATCAGGTAAGTCGGCTTATTTACCGGAAGACAGGGCACCGTCTCGTCTAAGATATGATACATCTCCTCATGGCTCTCCCCCACGGCAAGGCCGCCGACCGCATAACCGTCGAGTTCAAGCTCCGAGATGCGCTTTGCATGATCGATGCGGATATCCGCAAAAATGGCTCCCTGGTTGATTCCGAACAACAGCTGCTTTTTATTTACCGTATCATCCAGATCATTCAGCCGTGCCATCTCGACCTTGCAGCGCTCTAACCAGCGGGTCGTGCGCGCCACGGAATCCTCCACATAACTGCGCTCCGCAAGCGCGGGCGCGCACTCGTCAAACGCCATCGCTATCGTGGAGCCGAGATTCGACTGAATCTGCATGCTCTCCTCGGGCCCCATAAAAATTTTCGCCCCGTCGATATGCGAGTGAAAATACACGCCCTCCTCCTTAATCTTGCGGAGACCCGCCAAAGAAAACACCTGAAATCCGCCGGAATCCGTGAGAATCGGCCGGTTCCAGGACATGAAGCGGTGAAGCCCTCCCATCTCTTTGATTAATTGATCGCCGGTGCGCACATGCAGATGGTAGGTATTTGACAGCTCCACCTGACACTTGATCTCCTCCAAATCCTCCGTGGACACGGCCCCCTTGATCGCGGCCACCGTCCCGACATTCATAAAGACCGGCGTCTGGATATCGCCGTGCACCGTATGAAACACGCCGCGCTTTGCCCGGCCTTCCCGTTTTAACAGTTCGTACATCTATCGTTCCTCTCTATTCCTCCGCACAGTCCGCATGACAACCGGTCAGCGCGTCCAACAGTTCAAAATAATTTTCAAAGGTTTTCGCGCAGCAGCCCGGATCTGAAATCACAATCCCCTCCGCCCGAAGGCCCAGCAGCGAAAACGCCATCGCCACCCGGTGATCTCCGTAAGTCTCTATCACACAGGGCTGCGGCCATCCCGGATAGATTGTCACGCCGTCCGGCTCCTCACGCACCGTGATACCGGCCCTTGACAGTTCCGTCACAATCGCATGGATGCGGTCGCACTCCTGCCCTCTGATATGTTCGATATTGCAAATTTGCACCGGCCCGTCCGCAAACGGCGCAAGCGCCGCAAGCGTCAGCGCCTGATCCGAAAAGTCATTCATGTCAAGCGCAATGCCCCGCAGTCTCCCTTCTGCCGGGCCGCTCACCACAATGCCCTCCGCCGTGTCCCGTACCGTGCATCCCATCTGCTCTAACACTCCGAGAAACTTCAGATCCCCCTGTGTGTTGTCGGGATGCACCCGCCGCACAAGCGCCGTTCCCCCGGTAATCGCCGCAGCGCCGTAAAAGTAACAGGCCGCAGACATATCCGGCTCGACAACGTAACGCGCTCTCCGGTAGACCGCCCCCGGCGCTACCCGGTAGCACTCCCCGTCGAAAGACACCGACACACCGAACGCTTTCATCATATCCCGCGTAATGCGGATGTAGGAGCCGTCCTTTTTCCCGCTCGTGATGCGAACCGCAAACCCCTGCCTAAGCGCCGGGGCGATCAGCAGCAGCGCGCTTAAAAACTGTGTGCTCTTGCTGATATCAAGCGAAAACTCCGGCGGTTTTCCCGCCGCCACACCGCCGCCCGCACCGCATACCCGCACCGGAAGATGTCCTTCCTCCTCCAGGCAGGTAATCTCTGCCCCTGCTGCCGCGAGAAGCGAAAACAGCTCCCTCATCGGTCTCCTTTTCATCTGCTCCGAGGCGTCTATCGTGTACACGCCGTCCGAAAATCCCAGCAACGCCGTGAGAAACCGCGCCGCGGTTCCCGCGCTTCCGACGTTGATCGCGGCCTCCTTCTGGGGGATTTTTCCGCCGCAACCGCACACCGCGACCCGCTTTTTCTCCTCATCACACTCCACCGAAAACCCGAGTGCGGTAAGGCACGACAGAAAATGCCTGGAGTCATCCGAAAAGAGGACCCCCGAGAGCTCCACGGTTCCCTCCGAGAGCGCCGCCATCAGAAGCGCCCGGTTTGTCATGCTCTTTGAGCCCGGAACCTCCACGGTCCAGTCAATCGGCTCTTTTACGTTTTTCACCAAAAAGTGTGTTCCCATGGGAACCCTCCTGTTTTCTATGCCTTTTCTTCCAAATGCAAACGCCTCATTCGGCGCCCCCTGCATTGTGCGGAAACGCGAGTATTATAGCACATTCCTGTTGCCACGAAAAGTGAAGTATGGTATTTTCTATCTGTCACATAGTAAATGGGCGCGGGCCAAACTGTTTTTGGCATCATAGCAAAAGAATTCAAAGGAGGACACGGCAATGGCAGGTTCCACACTCGGAACAATTTTTCGGATCACAACCTGGGGGGAATCCCACGGAAGGGGGCTCGGCGTCGTCATAGACGGCTGTCCCGCGGGCCTTCCGCTCTGCGAGGCGGACATCCAGCGTTTTTTAGACCGCAGGAAACCCGGGCAGTCAAAGTATACGACGGCCAGACAGGAGGCGGATGCCGCAGAAATCCTCTCCGGCGTGTTCGAGGGCCGCACGACCGGTACCCCGATTTCCGTCGTCGTTTCCAATAAAGATCAGCGCTCGAAAGATTACGGTGAGATCGCATCCTGTTACCGGCCGGGCCATGCCGACTACACCTTCGACCAGAAATACGGCTTCCGCGATTACCGGGGCGGCGGACGCTCCTCGGGCCGGGAGACGATCGGGCGGGTGGCCGCCGGCGCCGTCGCCGCAAAAATCCTCGGCGAACTCGGCATCTCCCTTTTAAGCTACACAAAATCCATCGGTCCCGTCGCGATCTCGCCGGACCGCTTTGACGCCGCACAGATCGCCAAAAATCCGCTCTGTATGCCGGATGCAGAGGCCGCGGAAAATGCACAGAACTACCTCGACGCCTGCATGGCGGATCAGAATTCCTCCGGCGGTATCATCGAATGTATCGTGCACGGCATGCCCGCAGGCATCGGCGACCCGGTCTTTGAAAAGCTCGACGCAAATCTCGCGCGGGCCGTCATGTCGGTCGGTGCGGTAAAAGGAGTGGAAATCGGGGACGGGTTCGACGTGGCGAAAGCCACCGCAAAGAGCAACAACGACGCCTTCCGGGCAAAAGGCAAAACGATCGTCAAGGCGACGAACCACGCCGGCGGCATTTTGGGCGGCATGAGTGACGGGAGCGATATCATTCTCCGGGCCGCAATAAAGCCGACGCCCTCCATCGCATCCCCCCAGCAGACCGTAACCTGCGGCGGACAGGAGCGCGAAATCAGCATCCGTGGGCGCCACGACCCCGTCATCGTCCCGCGGGCCGTCGTCGTCGTGGAAGCCATGACGGCTCTTGTGCTCGTGGATGCGCTTTTCTTAAATATGAGCGCCCGGATGGATGCCTTAGAATCCTTCTATCAATCCGGACGCTTTTAGATTCATGCCTGCACTGCATTCCGGCAAACGGTTTGGCCGAAGGCAGCCGGACCGCAGTGGCATATCCGTCACACACGTCTCATATGCTGATGTGTGAAGAGATGGTCCGAGCAGTACTCGTAATTTCCTTCACACTTCGAGCAGAAGCGAAACTCCAGATTCGGATCGTCAAGTTCCGTCCTGCCGCAGACCGCACATTTGTGCTTTGTGAGCCCCGAACCGGGCCTCGGCTCCCGCATCTGCGCCTTAAACTTCTGTCTGCGGTGAATCTCCTGCGGCGTGTAACGGTACAGGTTCCGCGTCGAGAGAAAGAAAATGATAAAATTGAGCAGCGACATCCCGATCGCAATCTTTCCAGCCCAGCCGGCAGCAAAAAATTCCAGCGCGGTCAGCACGATATAGACGAGCGCCATCCATTTCATCTTAATCGGAATCACAAACATCAGCAGTATCTGCATATCCGGATAAGACAGGGCAAATGCAAGGAAAATGGACATGTTGATATAATTGGTCGAAAATCCCATCGCAATGCCTTCGGACATCAGTGCGTAATCGGCCACATTCCCGGTCAGCGCCATGATGCCGTACAGCAGAAAGGCCCCTATCACGGTAAACAGCATTCCGCCGAAGATATATACGTTAAACCGGAACGTCCCCCAGTTGCGCTCGAGCGTCGTCCCCAGCTGGTAATACAGATACGCCATAATCAGAAGCGAAAACAGGCTTCCCGTGGTCGGCATGAAAATCCAGGTCACCAGCCGCCAGACCTGCCCGTGCAGAATGTGATACGGACTTAAGACCAGAAATTTCAGAATTCCGGGCGCGGCCATATTCAGCACATAACCGGCGCCGTAAGCCGCGACCATGTAAATCATCAGATTGGGAACCGCAAAGCGCCCCAGCCTGCGCTCTAATTTATTTAACCAGTTCATAGGTTCTCACCTCAGCCTTTCTCATAAATACAATAATATAGTAAAGTATAGCCATCCCTTCTTTTTTTGTCAATCAAGGCAATTCTTCTTCATAAAAAGTTTATATTTTGGCATGAATTGCTCATTGTTTTTTGCAAAATCGTGTCGTATAATGTAGCTTGTTCGGCATCTGCCAACAACTATTATAATAAGTAGAAACACATGTTTAGAGCTATGTTACAACGGAGGTTACCCATGAATCACAATTCACTATATAAACTGGGAATTGACATCGGTTCTACCACAGTAAAAGTTGCTATATTAGATGAACAGGACAATCTGCTGTTTTCCGACTACAAGCGGCACTTCGCGAATATCCGGGAAACCTTATCCGCGCTGGTCGAAAAGGCGTTCTCCGCTCTCGGAGACTGCCCCGTTGCGCCCATGATCACCGGCTCCGGCGGTCTGACCCTTGCAAAACATCTCGAAATCCCCTTCGTGCAGGAGGTGATCTCTGTCTCCACGGCCCTGCAGCAGGCTGCGCCGCAGACAGACGTCGCCATTGAGCTCGGAGGCGAGGATGCGAAGATCATCTATTTCGAGGGCGGAAATGTGGAGCAGCGCATGAACGGCATCTGCGCCGGCGGCACGGGCTCTTTTATCGACCAGATGGCTTCTCTGATACAGACCGATGCCACCGGTCTCAACGAGTACGCCAAAAATTACAAAGCAATTTACCCGATTGCGGCGCGCTGCGGCGTGTTTGCCAAAACCGATATCCAGCCGCTGATCAACGAAGGCGCTACCAGAGAAGATCTCTCCGCCTCCATCTTTCAGGCGGTCGTCAACCAGACCATCAGCGGTCTCGCCTGCGGCAAGCCGATCCGCGGCCATGTGGCATTCTTAGGAGGCCCGCTTCACTTTCTGACCGAGCTTAAGACGGCTTTTATCCGCACGCTAAATCTCGATGAGGAGCACGCGATCTCCCCGGAAAATTCACACCTGTTTGCAGCCATCGGCTCCGCACTCAACTGTGATGCTACTGTCACCACCACCCTGTCCGCCCTGTGCGGACAGCTGCAGTCCGATATTCATATGGAGTTTGAGGTCGCACGGCTAGAGCCGCTGTTCGCCGATCAGGAGGATTACGAGGAATTCTGCGCCCGCCACAACGGCCACAGTGTGAAATCCGCCGACCTTTCCGCTTACCGCGGCGACTGCTATCTCGGTATTGACGGCGGCTCCACCACCACAAAGATTGCGCTGGTGGGCGAGAACGGCGCTCTGCTCCACTCCTATTACGGCAGCAACAACGGCAGCCTTCTCTCCACCACGGTAAACGCGTTAAAAGAACTTTTTGCAAAGCTGCCCGAAGGGGCCCGCATCGTGCACGCCTGCTCCACCGGCTACGGTGAAGCGCTGTTAAAAGCCGCCCTGCTGCTTGACGACGGCGAGGTGGAGACGGTTGCACACTACTATGCCGCCGCCTTCTTCAATCCGGACGTGGACTGCATCTTAGATATCGGCGGTCAGGACATGAAATGCATCCGAATCAAAAATCAGACGGTCGACAGCGTCCAGCTCAACGAGGCCTGCTCCTCCGGCTGCGGGTCGTTTATCGAGACCTTCGCAAAATCCTTAAACTACTCCGTGGAGGATTTCGCGAAGGAGGCTTTGTTTGCCCCAAATCCGATCGACCTCGGCACGCGCTGTACGGTCTTTATGAACTCCAAGGTAAAGCAGGCACAGAAAGAGGGGGCTTCCGTAGCGGATATCTCCTCCGGTCTCGCCTACTCCGTCATCAAAAACGCACTGTTTAAGGTCATCAAGCTCTCCGACGCGAGTGAGCTCGGAAAGAATATCGTCGTGCAGGGCGGAACCTTCTACAACGACGCGGTGCTGCGCAGCTTCGAGCGGATTTCCGGCTGTGCATGTGTGAGACCGGATATCGCCGGAATCATGGGCGCATTCGGCGCGGCGCTCATCGCAAGAGAACGGCACGAGGCCGGCCACGAGACCACCATGCTCTCCGTCGACGAGATCAACGCGCTGACCTTCGACACGCGGCTGACCCGCTGCAAAGGCTGTACCAACCACTGTATGCTGACGATCAACCGTTTCTCCGGAAACCGTCAGTATATCACCGGAAACCGCTGTGAGCGCGGGCTCGGCAAAGAGAAAAAAGAAACCGAAGAGCTTCCGAACCTCTTTGCCTACAAAAACAAACGGCTCTTTGATTACCGCCCGCTTACGCCCGCAGAGGCTCCACGCGGCACCGTCGGAATTCCCCGGGTACTCAATTTATACGAAAATTACCCGTTCTGGGCGACCTTTTTTACGAAACTCGGCTTCTCTGTCGTGCTCTCACCGTCGTCCACGCGGAAAATTTACGAGCTCGGCATCGAATCCATTCCGAGCGAGTCCGAATGCTACCCCGCCAAGCTGGCGCACGGACATGTGACCTGGCTGATTCACCAGAATGTGGACTTTATTTTTTATCCGTGTATTCCGTATGAGCGGAACGAATTTCCGGATTCCAACAATCACTACAACTGTCCGATTGTCACCTCCTACGCGGAGAACATCAAGAATAACGTCGATGAAATCACCTCCGGACAGGTAAAGTTTCTGAATCCGTTTATGTCCTTTGCGAGCGAAGATGCACTGTCCGCGCAGTTAATCAAAACCTTCGCCTGTGAAGACTTCGGTATCCCCGAGTCCGAAATCCGGGATGCCGTCTCCGAGGGCTACAAGGAGCTGGCCGTCGTCCGTATGGAGATGCAGCAAAAGGGTGAGGAAGTGCTGCGCTATATGGAGAAAACCGGCAGACACGGCATTGTCCTCGCAGGGCGCCCCTACCATGTAGACCCGGAGATCAACCACGGAATCCCGGAGCTGATTACCTCCTACGGCATCTGCGTTCTGACCGAGGATTCCGTCTCACATCTTCACAAGGTGGAGCGCCCGCTGATGGTCATGGACCAGTGGATGTACCACTCAAGGCTCTACGCGGCGGCAAACTTTGTGAAGACAAGAAATGATCTGGACTTAATCCAGCTGAACTCCTTCGGCTGCGGACTCGATGCGGTCACGACGGATGCCGTGAACGACATTCTCACAAAGTCCGGCAAGATCTACACCTGCTTAAAGATTGACGAGGTGAATAATCTCGGGGCGGCGCGCATCCGCATCCGCTCTCTGCTGTCGGCGATCCGCGTGCGGCTGAAAAACCCGGCGGAGCGCACCGTCGTGCCGTCCGGCTATACCCGCGTTGTCTTTACCGAAGAGATGCGCAGAAATTACACGATTCTCTGTCCGCAGATGTCGCCGATTCACTTCGAGCTCTTAGAACCGGCCTTTTGCGCTGCGGGGTATAATCTCGTCGTGCCGGATATTCCGGCCAGGGAATGTGTGGATGTCGGCTTAAAGTTTGTCAACAACGACGCCTGCTACCCGTCGCTGATTGTCGTGGGGCAGATGATGGCTGCGGTGACTTCCGGAAAATATGACATGAGCAAGACCGCCATTTTAATGTCGCAGACCGGTGGCGGCTGCCGTGCGAGCAACTATGTCGGATTCCTGCGGCGCGCGTTGGAGCGGCTCGGCCATCCCGACGTGCCGGTGATCTCCATCAACTTAAGCGGCCTTGAGTCCAACCCGGGCTTTAAACTGACGCCCGCCCTGCTCCAGCACGGCCTCTATGCGCTTGAATTCGGCGATATCTTCATGCGCTGCGTCTACCGCACGCGCCCCTACGAGGCGGTGCCGGGTTCCACGGATGCCCTGCATGAAAAATGGAAGCAGGAAGCCATCGCTTTCCTCGCGCAGAAAAAAATGCTCTCTCACGGAAAATTCAAACACATGTGCCGGGCAATCATTCGCGATTTTGACCGCTTAGAGCGCCTCGACATCAAAAAACCCAGAGTCGGTATCGTCGGGGAAATTCTCGTGAAGTTCCACCCGTCCGCCAACAACCACCTCGTCGAACTGCTCGAGGCTGAGGGCGCGGAAGCGGTTGTGCCGGATCTCACCGATTTCCTGCTCTACTGCTTCTACAACACGGGCTTCCGGGCAGACAATCTCGGGATGAGCAAAAAGTCCAAACGCAACGGTCGTCTCGGCATCAATTTCTTTGAGTGGCTGCGCGGTGCGGCGCGCGACGAATTCGAAAAGAGTACGCATTTTGACGCCCCGGCCCATATCGACGAGCTCGCCGAGCGTGCCCGCGCTATCGTGTCGGAGGGAAATCAGACCGGTGAGGGCTGGTTTCTGACCGGCGAAATGTTAGAGCTGATCTGCAGCGGCACGCCGAACATCGTCTGCGCACAGCCTTTTGCCTGCCTGCCGAACCATGTCGTCGGCAAAGGCGTGATCAAGGAACTGCGGCACCGCTATCCGTCCTCGAATATCGTCGCGATCGATTACGACCCGGGTGCGAGTGAGGTCAACCAGCTAAATCGCATCAAACTGATGCTCTCGACTGCCAACCGCAATCTGCAATGACAAAAAACGCCCCTCCGGCTTGAAAACCGGAAGGGCGTTTTTTATTGAACATAAGGGCTGTTCGCGAAGCGTGCGGCCCGTTGTTGAACATAAGGATGGCTCGCAAAGCATGTCATCCGTTGTTTGCACTCTCTTTTTACTATGTATCAAATGAATTTACGGCGAACTCCCTCTTTAGTTTGAAAAATCTCTGCTGTAAAGTTCTGTGCCGTCCGGATTCGCAACCGCGATACGGATCACCGCATCCTCTGCGCCGGTCTCGGATTTCATCTCGGTGCAAAGAGACTCAAAAACAGCTTTCTGCTGATCAAACATTGTATCATAAGACTCTGCCAACGCTGCCAGACTTTCCTCGTCGGTCGGGAACTCCTCATTCATTGTATAAAGGAATACCAGCGCATTGCCGTCAACCGTAACCGAAACCGTGCATCCCATCGTATCCGATGTAGCGTTGATCTGATCCTCAATCTCATGAATCGCGTCGATCTGTGAATTGTACCAATCTTCAATCGTTTCGCCTTCCTGCTCCGCTGCTCCTGCATCTGCGTCTCCCGCGTCCGCCGCTCCTGCGTCTTCCGCTCCCGCATCCGCCGCTCCTGCGTCTTCCGCTCCCGCATCCGCTGCTCCTGCGTCTTCCGCTCCCGCATCCGCTGCTCCTGCGTCTTCCGCTCCCGCATCCGCTGCTCCTGCGTCCTGCTCCACATTGCTCTCCGGTGCATTCGCTTCACCCGAAGCCTTGTCACCGCAGCCTGTAAATCCAGCCACGCCAAGCGCTGCAACCATCATCATAGCTAACACTTTCTTCTTCATATTCCTGTTCCTCCATATATTTCCGGGCCAAAAATGCAATAGAGCTGCGGCCCGTGCCTTTTATTCTGGCAACGCCTGCTCTATCAACGCCGCCTGCTGTATTATAGTACAGGAAAAGAAAATGCGCAATCGCAAAAAAGTTAAGATTTTTTTAAAATGACAGTAATTTCCATAAAAATGTCTATACAGCAGCAAAAATGTCTATACAGCAGCCCATTTAAAAACCAATCTTCATTGACTGCCCCTCCACGCAGACGCCCGTCGAGCGTTTCAGGGGCAGTTTTTGTTCCGCGGAAAGGCCAATCGTTTCACCGTCTCGCAGAACCGCACCCTCCTCAACGATATAACCGGAGATATTGAACATCAGATCATAAACCTCTGCGGGAGGATGGCTGCTGCCCACAATCTCCAACTCCTCTCTCCCAAAAGAGCGCAGCCCGTTCGTCCAGCTGCTAACACCTTTTTCGTCCTGATACAGTCCGACGAATACCAGCGCCGTCAGAGGCGTCTCCCCCTCCTTCATGACGAGGGCTGACCGGATAAAATCTTCCGGCAGCCATACCGTGCCGCAGTCATAGATTCCAAGCGCATTCGAGGCTTTCAGACAGGCGCAGGCGATTTTGACAAAAAGCTTTCCTGCCTCAAGCGGTGTGGCATCTCTTCCCAGCACCGCCACCAGCAGATGCGCCTGATGCTTTTTCGCTGCGGCGACGGACTTTTCCCTGGTCATAAAATTGCTGTTGGCCCAATACTCTGCCTCACCGCTGGGAACTTTGGCTTCCATCAATCCGACCGTGACCATCATACCGCTCTCCTCAAACGCAATGGCCGTTCCCTCACTCCGCGGATTCTCCATATCTTTCGGGCAGTCAATCCCCCAGTCTTCCCGCAGAACCGCACGAAATTCCTCTGTGTCAAATTCCGGCGTATCCAAAAGCACAAACCCCAGAAAATCGCCGCCCGCGGCGCCCTCATCCGCGCCTCCCTCTCCCGCCTCATTTGCACGGTCAATCCAGTATGCCCGGATTTTTTCCACCATTGCCTCGCACTTTTCCTGTGCCGTGGCGGGGTCATACGCTTCCATTTCGCTGTAGATATGGCCGCAGTGCCCCAGGCCGTCTCCCTCATAGCCTCCGCAGACCGCCACCTTCCATGCGCTCAAAATCGTTTTCTTAAACCGGAAGATATAGTAATGCAGATCATGCAGGTCAAACGCTCCCGCAATCTCAAGCTTCGCCGGCTTCCTCCCGAGCTCATCGGGGTGGGAAAGCCATTCCTCCATCACTGCTGCCGCCGCTTTCTCCTGTTCCGTCATTTTTCCCCTCCTTTGTCCGTTTCTCATCTGATTAAAATAGATTATACAGACTTTTCGGCAAAGCGCAAGCCGGTTTCAGAGCAATTCCCATCCGTCACTTTTCCCGCAAACGGCCTTGCAAAAAAACTTCCGGAAGATTAAGATATAAGAAACACCATCAGTATCATGCAAACAACCCTTATGATTTTTACGGAGGATTTTTATGACACCGACAGTCAGTATCATTGTACCTGTCTACAATGCCAAAAACTACATAAAACGCTGTATCGACAGTATTTTAACACAGGAATATACGGATTATGAATTAATCCTGGTGGATGACGGAAGCAAAGATGCGTCCGGCTCCATCTGCGACGAATATGCCGCAAAAGATCCGCGCATCCGGGTAATTCACAAGGAAAACACCGGCGTTTCCGACACCCGCAATATCGGGATCGGCGAAGCCCGCGGTACTTATCTGCAATTCTTAGACAGCGACGACTGGATTACCCCGGATGCAACAAAGCTTCTGGTGCGCGCCGCCGCAGAGCATCACTGTGATCTGGTCATCGCGGATTTCTACCGCGTGGTCGGAGAGCGCGTCGCGCACAAGGGTGATATCGAGGAGGACGGCGTGCTCACCAAAGAAGAATTTGCCGCTCATATGATGGAAAATCCGGCCGATTTTTACTATGGTGTGCTCTGGAACAAGCTATACCGCAGAGACCTGATCGAAAAATACCGGCTGCGCATGGACACCTCGGTCAGCTGGTGTGAGGATTTTCTGTTTAATCTCGAATATATTTTGCACGCGGACATATTCTATGCCCTGCAGGCTCCGATTTACTATTATGTCAAGACAAAAGGCTCGCTGGCCTCCCAGGGAATGAGCATCACAAAAACCATCAAGATGAAACTGATGGTCTTTGAATATTACAATAATTTTTATAAAAATGTTTACGATGAAAAGGATTACGAGAAAAAAAGACTTCAGGTGTACCGCTTTTTTATCGACGCTGCCAGCGACGGCGGCGCACCGCTCTCGATTCTGCCCGGCGGCAAAAAGCTCGGCGAGGAGCGGACGCCCGTCTACTCCGGCGGTATCACGGGCGATGGTATCCTGATGGACTCCTACCGCAGCCGTAAACTGCTCGCGCATTATCTCGAGGTCGTGGCCTTACAGTACGATCTGACGCTGCAGGATGTGGCGTTGCTGCTCGCTTTCACCCAGCTTGACACCGTAAAGAACCGCAGGGAACTCGCAGACTATACGAACCTTTCCGTCGGCAGTCTTTCCCGCTCTCTGCAAAAACTGCTCGCGCGCGACCTGATAAAGCTTACGGACGTGCGGATAAAAAGCACGGATTCCGAGGCCGGAACAAAGAATGCGGACCGGAGCACACACACCAGTTTGCCATCTTTCAAATCTTCCGAAAAATATCTTCGGATAGAACTGCTGCCCGCTGCGGGATCAATCCTGGCCGCGCTCGAGGCCGCACAGAGTGATTTCGACTCCGCCCGTTTTGCGGATTTTTCCGAGGAGGAACTTGCCGCGTACAGGGCGCTGACCGGGAAAATCAAGCAGAATACGCTCAAAATCCTGCTGCCGTAAGACCGATTTGCGATGCTGCGGCTTTGCGAAAAGCAACGGGCTGATACACGGACCCTGACATACTGTCAGGGCTCCTTTTTTGCCTTTTTCAACTGATACGTCAGATAGTCAAGACAGTCTATCTTTTTCTGGCATTTGTGCACCTCCTCTAACAGACAGTCCCTGTGGTTTGCCAGAAGTTCCAGCTCCGCTTTGCTCTTATGCGCCTCCATACACGCCAGAAATTCCTCTATCTGTTCCGGCGCACATCCCGCATCTTTTAAATTTTGGATTATTGCCTCTCTTGAGGTTGCATCGTACATCGTTCCCTCCACACCCAAATCCGAAATTATCAATCTTTCTTTTTCACTCCCGCTCTTCGATTACAAACAGCTTTTGTCTTCCCTTTTTCTTCATAGCCGGAAGCGCAAACACCTGCTTCGAAATCTTTCGGACAAGCTCCTCGTCCCCGCTTCCGACGGCTTTCGATATCATCGCAAGCACCCCTACGCCGATCCCTGCTGTTCCCGCCGCGCGGTCTCTTTCGTCCGCCTACTCATTCCGTGAAATATCTGTTCCGAAATATTTGTTCGAAAGCTCCGACAGCACACCTTCCTCGGAGAGCTCCGCGATCGCCTCATTGACGGCGGCGCGCAGCGTCTCCGTCTCCGCACCTTTTCGCATCGGGATCGCCACATAAGACGCGTCCTTTGTCAGCGCCGCAACTTTGACGTCCGCGTCCGGGTGTGCCTTCATATAATCATAAAAGGATACCTCGGCATTCAGCGTTGCGTCCACCCGACCGGCCAAAAGAAGCTCAAACGTCTGGTTTAAGTCGTCGACGCCCGTCGTTTCCGCCCCATAGCTCTCCGCTAACTCCGCATAGGTGCTGGTCAGCGTATTCGCCGTCGACTTGCCGTTTAAATCCTCAAAATCCGCGATCTCTTCATTATCTCCTTTTACAATGATTGCCGTGCGGATATAGGCATAGGGGTCCGAAAAATCGTACTTCCCCGCCCGCTCGTCTGTGATCTCGACACCGTTTACCGCGATATCATAGCGCTTTGCATCAATCCCCGCAAAAATCCCGTCCCACTCACACTCTACAAACGTGGCCGTAACGCCGAGCTTTTCCGCGATATGTTGCGCGACTTCCACATCATAACCGACCAGCTCATCCTGCTCATCGTGATAAGTCCAGGGCGCCCATGTCCCTTCCATAGCAACGACAATCTCTCCCTTTTCCCGTATCTGCGCAAGCAAATCTTCCGTGTCCTCTGCATCGGATATCCCTGCATCGGAACCTGTGTCCTTTGCATCGGATGCTCCCGCACCGGAACCCGTATCCTTTGCATCGGATGTCCCCGCACCGGGCGCAGCAGCGTCTGCCCCGGATGCCCCCGCATCTTTGCCGCATCCGCCAAGTGCCATGGCTCCGACCGTCAATACCGCAACTAATAATGCTGTTATTCTTTTCTTTTTCATGATAATCCTCCCTGTCTTCTCAATTTTTCAGGCAACGGGCCGCACACTTCGCAAATAGCCCTTATGTTCGATAAAATCTCCTCATTCCTCCGGTGCGATATCGTTTATCGGTTCGCCGTAGTCCCGAGAAATTCTCTTGTGCGCGCCATCCGCGGCTCCTCAAACATCTGCTTCGCGCTTCCCTGCTCCACAACCACACCGTTTTCCATAAAAATAACCTGCGACGAGACATTGCGCGCAAAATTCATCTCATGAGTTACGACGAGCATTGTCATGCCCTCCTCCGCCAGCTGCCGCATGACCGCGAGGACCTCCCCGATCAGCTCCGGGTCCAGCGCCGATGTCGGCTCGTCAAAATAGATAATCTCCGGATCCGTGGCCAGTGCACGCGCAATCGCCACCCGCTGCTGCTGTCCCCCGGACAGCTGATTCGGATAATAGTCACAGCGTTCCGACATTCCGACTTTGTCAAGAGCCCGCCTTGCGATTCTCTCCGCCTCCTGCTCTGACATTTTGCGGGCCGTAATCAGCCCTTCCGTCACATTTCCGAGCGCGGTTCTGTTGCGGAAAAGGTTATAATTCTGAAAGACAAACGCCGTCTTCCTGCGCAGTCTCGCCACATCCTTTTTCGTGATGCGCTCCAGCGCAAATTCTTCCCCGTCAAAAATCAGCGTCCCCCGGTCCGCTTTTTCCAGAAAATTGATACAGCGCAGCAGCGTTGTCTTCCCGGAACCGGACGGTCCGAGAATCGCGACCACATCCCCCCTGTTTACGGAGATGTCCACACCCTTTAACACTTCCGACGCTCCGAATTTCTTATGGATATTTTTTATTTCCAGCATACCGTCCCTCACCTTTTCCTCTATCTTCCCAACCCGCGGCGTCTCATCCGCCTTACCCCGGTCATCTGCACGGCTGTTCTCTCCTGCTGCTCGTAGGCTCCCAGCTTCCGCTCTCCGATGCGCTGCAGCTTTGTGAGTACCGTCGAAAACATCAGGTAGATCAGCCCCACCTCCATGTACAGCGCCAACGGCTCATAAGTTCTCGCCACAATACGCTGCGTGGACATAAACATCTCCGCCACCGTGATATTTGCCGCAAGAGAGGTATCCTTCACCATTCCGATCAGAGAATTTGACAGCGGAGGAAACGCAGTCCGAAATGCCTGCGGGAGGACAATGCGGCGCATGATCTGCAGGTATGACATTCCGACACAGTACCCGGCCTCCATCTGTCCGCGCGGCACGGACTCGAGCGCGGCGCGGATCGTCTCCGAAGCGTAAGCCCCCTCATTCAGGGAAAACACAATCACCGCCGCCGGAAACGGAGACAGCACGATTCCGATTCCCGGCAGTCCGTAAAACACGATAAAAAGCTGTACCAGAAGCGGGGTTCCCCGAATCACCCACACATAAAATCTCGCAATCTGCTTTAAAACCTTAATCTGCGCAAATTGTATGAGTGCCGTCACCACCGCAATCACAATCGCAAGTGTAAACGAAATCACGGTGAGGGGAATTGTCACCGTGATACCCGGAATTAAAATCTTAAGAAAAGAATCCGCCAGGATGTCCCATAATCTTTCGCTTATCATACTTTCCTCCCTCCCTTGTTCCACGAATACACTATAATCCCTTTCACTTCAAACTGCAAATGCTTATATCAAATCATTTCCCATGCCCAGCAGGCATATCATTCCCGTTTCGACCATTTCGTAGAGTTCTACCTATAGACTTAAAAAATTTATTTTAGATCGATTCCGACATTTTTGCACGCTCTGTCAAGGAACTTATGAAACAATGCAACTTCCTCCCCTGTCATCCCTGCAAGGATTCGTTCTTCCTGCTCGGCAAAAAGAATCCTGATTTGTTCCATTGTCTGTTCCCCCTTTCGGGTAACTGTGATATTCAGCGCCCTTGCATCATCGTCACTGACGTTTCTCTTAATAAATCCCTTTTTTTCCAAAGCGTTTAATAAGCTGGTAACGGATGAGCCCTTTATAAACATGGTCTTTTCGAGATATTTGCGCGTGATGGCTTTGCCGCAGGCCAAACCCTCGATGATGATCTCAAGCAGCCGTCCCTGCTGGCTTGTGATGTCAAAAGGTCCCGTTTCCTGTTCGGTACTGTAGCGTATATGGTAAAAAAGAATCCTGATGTATAATTCTAATGATGTAGTTTTATGATCCGTACTCATTTTTCCTCCACAGGTAAAAGCTTATCGGTAGTATAGATTGCTTCCCCGCTCTTGTCAACTCCTTTTGGCCGAATCATACTACAAACACCGTACCGGTTCATCCCCGACACGCTTGCCTTTTTCCGCCAGGACAGTTAAAATCTCTTTAGAGAGGTGCATCCCGCAGGCTGGTGCACTTTCCTTCACAACATGCAACCACTTTTACCGCAAGACACAGGAGAGAATTTACATATGGAACTACGCGTTTTACAGTACTTTCTTGCCGTGGCAAGAGAGCAGAGCATCTCGGGCGCCGCTGAGTTTCTGCACCTGACACAGCCCACGCTCTCCCGCCAGATAAAAGACCTCGAGGATGAGCTGGGAAAACAGCTCTTCGTCCGCGGCAACCGCAGAGTCACTCTGACGGAGGAGGGCATGCTGCTGCGCAAGCGCGCCGAGGAGATTGTCGATTTGGTGGGCAAGACCAAACGAGAAGTGCAGCACTCCGACGAGACCGTCACCGGCGATATTTATATCGGCGCCGGAGAGACCGACAGCATGCGCATCGTCGCGCGCACTGCTCGAAAGATACAGGAGGACTGTCCGGGCGTACATTTCCACATTGTCAGCGGCGATGCCTGTGACATCCTTGAGGAACTCGACAAGGGGCTTCTGGATTTCGACGTTCTGCTCGGAGATATCGACAAGCTCAAATACGACTATCTGGAATTTCCGATGAAAGATACCTGGGGCATTCTGATGCGCAGGGACAGCGCGCTCGCAGCAAAAGAATCCGTAACCGCAGAAGACCTGCGGGATCTGCCCCTGATCATCTCCCGGCAGGCGCAAAACAAAGGGGATCTGCTGCATTGGCTTTCGGCAGGCTGTACACATCCGAATATCGCGGCCACCTATAACCTCATCTATAACGCCGCGCTGATGGTAGACGAGGGCATGGGCTATGCATTCTCCCTGGACAAGCTCACCTCCGTCGGGGAAGACAGCAATCTACTCTTCCGCCCTCTGTCGCCGCCGCTTCACCTCGGCATGACTATGGTCTGGAAAAAATATCAGATATTCCCCAGGGCTGCCGAGCTGTTTCTCACCTATCTGCAAAAAGAATTGACGACTGTCTGACCTGCAGCGATATCTTCTCGTTTGACCCGCAGCGACATCTTCTCCGAAGGCTGTCACATTTACGCAAATGATTGTCCGCGTAAATGCGGCAGTCCTTTTCGCTCATATTTTCCACACATCTGCATATACTATTCCCATGAAAACACTGAAATGCGATCTTATAATCGGAATCATAGTTGTCATCATCACAGGAACTCTCGCTCATTTTGTGTACGAGTGGACCGGAAAGAATGAGATCGCCGGTCTGTTTGTGCCGGTCAACGAATCCGTCTGGGAGCATATGAAACTGCTGTTTTTCCCGATGCTTCTGTACGCGCTGTTTGCGACACGCAGACTAAAAGGCGCTTACCCGTGTATCGGCAGCTCGTTCTGTTTCGGGATTCTGGCGGGAACGCTGCTGATCCCGCTCTTTTTCTATGCCTATACCGCCGTTTGCGGCAGAAATATTTTTATTCTGGATATCGCTACGTTTCTTATAAGCGTCATCCTCGCATTCCGGCTTACCTTCCGACTTGCGCAATCCTGCCGCACAAAACCGTATGCGCCTCTGCTCTATGCGCTGACAGCCGCCCTGTTTGTCTGCTTCGCTGTGTTCACCCAGCATCCTCCGGACGGGAAACTCTTTGAGGATCCGACGGTTTCACAGGGCAGTTCTGTCCCGCCGCACACGATTGAAAGTAGCTCCCGTCGGCAATCTTTTGCAGCTGCTCCATGTCCCACTGCCGCTCCTTTCCGTGCTCCTTTATGTATTTGATCTCCTTCCCGGCATACGCTCTTGCATCCTTTACGATATATTTCCATGGTTTGTTGTAAGTAATGATATTGATTCCGTACTCACAGATCGGAAGACTGTCCTCGAGTTTGCGGGCAATCTCGAATGCCTTTTTTTCGTTTCTCGTATATTTACAGCGGCCCCACAGCTCCACCACCCTTGTCGGGACACATTTTCCGCTCGTTTCCCTGCGGCTCTGCCAGTCTCCGTCAATCGCAGACCTCCTCACATTGTCGATCGCCTGCAAATGCGCAACTCTGTACTGGTCTTTTGTCTTTAAAATATAGATACCGTTGTCTGCGCTCATGATTTTCCTCCTCCGCCCTCTGTCTTTTTGCAGTACCGTTCAAATCCCTTTTGCATGGATAAAAAATTTTTCTTCTGATCCGGACAATAGGTGTGATGCCGCCTTGCATATTCAGCCATCCAATGATCCATATCTTTATCCGCTTTATAGGAATACGCCATCATTGCCAGCAGGGAGGGCCTGTTTTCCCTGTCGCGCAATGGGGAATCGATTTTTACGGTTTCCTCCAGCAACGTGTGCAAAGATTCCCTGTACAAATCCATATCCTCCCGCACCTTGTCGACATCGAGAGTAACCATTTCGGCGATAAACGATTCGATGCCGCCGTCAGAGGTATCCGCCGCATCCGTATGCACAAACTCCAGCATCAGACCCTCAAGCATATCCAGCTTATCGACGATTACCTGCCTGTCCTTCGTGCTCAGCTCCTTATCAATCTCATCAAACAGCAGCCCGTTCCTGTTCCTCTGTACAAATCGCAGTCCCCCCTGAAACGCCCTGAGAAATTCCGCAAAGTACCGATCTTCGACTCCAAGCTTTGCAAACCGGTCAAACAGCGTAAGAAAAAGAAAGGAATCCTTTTTATTAAAAACGCTCTTACTGTCATCCGTGATAATCGCCTCCAGTCTACGCAGATACGCCGCAAACTGTTCAAACTCTTCCTCCGACGCGTTTTCATTGAGATACCTGCAGGCCGCCTTCGGCTGCTTTTTCCAGCTGTCAAGATGGTTCATGCACATCATGGTCTCCACCACCACCCGCTCGACGGCTCCTTTTACTTTATCTTTTTCGGTGTAGACACTGTGATCGAGAAAGAAACGGCTGTCCAACAGTTTACGGATATTGCCGGCAAATTTATCAAGATAGGTAAACGCTTTCTGATCCGCATTCATCGAGGTATGATTATTGTAGCGTTTGATGTATTTTGAAATCTTATGGTTATCGCAGTCCTCATGAATCACCGTCTCGATCTGGTACTCGTTAAATTTCTTTTTCAGCTCGTCCGGAAGCTTGTCAAACGTTTTGTTTTTGATATCGAACACGGCGTCCTCCCAGCCGATACCACCGCCCTTCGTTTTTATCTTTTTCTTATAGGGAATCAGAGAATTTTCCAAAGTTCCCGTAATTTTATGCGTCCCGTTCCAAAAGCCGTTTAACGCCGCACTCCTGCATCCGCCGTCCGCAATATGCAGCTGAGAGCTGCTCTCCTCGCCGAGAATAATCGGCGGTATATATTCGTCGGTAAGAACGGTGACGATCAGTTCATTCATCTGTTCCCTGCTCCAAACCATTCTCCTCTGTACATCCGCATTGTTGTCAATCTCTCCCTCATTGATTTTCTTTAAGTACATCTCCAACGTGTAGGTCTGTTTGCGCGGTCTTGCCATTCTCTCTCCTCCTTTTCCCTTTTTCTCTTTCGTATCTGCCCTCCGTGAACAAAAGGACACACCTTTTGTTCACGGAGGGCGTCATCTGTCAAAAAAATACGGACACATTTCGGTACGAATGAATCGCCGCGTTGCAATCCGTATACTGCTTTTCGCTGATCTTAAGCTTCTTTTTAATCTCGTTGGAAGGATACCCCGCAATATGAAGCCGCAATACCTCCTTCTGAAGCTTTGACAACCTGTCAAGATAGAGAAGCATCCTTCTGCTGTACCCCTCATCCTCTCTGCCGAACACCTCTTTTTCAATGTCAAATCCTGCGGCAATCGTATCTCCGAGCGTACCGTCTTCGCCGTCGCCAAGCGGCGCGTCGAGGGATTCATCCGGAAGAATTTTATTTCTCAGAACGACTGTTCCGTTTTCATCGGTCTCGCGCACCTTTATTTTTGCGCATCGCTTATCCCTTGTCCTGCTGGTCATCTCCGTGCAGAACTTCTTATACAGACAGGAATACAAAAAGCCGTCAAATGACATCGAAGGCTCATAATCTCTCATTGCACAGACAAAAACCTCATTTGCAAGCGAATAGAAATCCTCCCTGTCAACATATTCAAAATGTAATCTCTCTAAGATCTTATCTGCCATATCACGCAGCTTCTTTGCATTGTCCGCATAATATGCTGTCAATATCTGTTCCATCTTTACCTCCATGCGCACACGCATTTTGTGCATATCAAATTTGTGCGTGTACGCGCAAATTTGGGATTGAAAATTTTAATTTTCAATCTTCATGTACCTCCCGTGACAATGCCAATTATAGAACAGATGTTCGTGTTTGTCAACAGCATTTTCGAACAAATGTTTGTAATTTTCTGTTTGCATTTGGAGAAATATATTACACAGGCACCGCAATGATCAAAAATGAAAGGAGGGAATCAGATGGCAAAACAGCAATCCTGTCACAAATTTATTTATAAGCTTTCGAGCAAACGGCTAAAAGATGCCGGGTGGAATCTCACGCTGCCGCTTTGGCAGGCCATGCAGAACAGAGGGGATATCGTGGCGTTAAACGACAGTCAGATACTCCGCTGGATCTGTGAATTAAACGGCATCACGGACATCGACACAGAGGTCGAAAAGCAGAAAAAGGAACTGTATCATTTAAAAAAACAGCCCAAAAGCAGGAAAACAAAACATAAGATAAAAGAGTTATACGACAGACTTTACGCACTCCAGTATCAGAACGATTATTTCTGTATGATTATGGATTCCGACCGGGACTACGACAGAGCAAACCGGGGATTTTCCGTCAACGGTTACCGCTATCACAGACTGCTCGGAACAAACGGAGGCGTCAAAAACTCTACGATTACCTACGTCGGGGAGCATGTATACCAGGAAATCGTAAAGCGGATGGAAAACGGCAGAGACAAGACAAAGCCCCTGATACCGGCCAAGCTGGAAGCTTATCAGGCGCTGATATGCAGCGCCTCCACTCCGGTTACGATGCCGAGAATTTTAATCGTCCGCGACTGCGAGGTACAGTTTTGCGAGGACGTGATCCGGATCTCCGACGAAAACGACGGGGAACCCGAATTAACTGTCAAAAAAGACTTTCCAATCAATTACTGCGATTCGGACGGTTACGGACTGATGTCGCCGGATTACTCGCGCGTGATAAACAGGGATTTATACGGAGACGCGTTTGCAGGGCAGACGATTTCCGGCGTCAACACAAGATACGCCTGGACCAAGGGCATGCTGTTTACCTTTGACTTTGTGGAATTTGCAAAACGCGTCAACCACGAAACCTATACGGTTCAGGATGCATGGGGGACGAAGCGGGACGTCAGGGATTACGACGTGATTCTCACCACCTCAATGGTAAAGCTCTGGGATTCGTATCAAAGCCTTGAACACTTTATCGCCTGCTGCAACGAAAACCATTATCAGTTTTCGGTGACAAAAGCAACTCCTCACAAGCTGGAACATGTGCGCAATGCCAACTACCAGTTTCTGCAGACTTACGAGTTATCCGATGCGGAGTTATACGAGCTGTGCCGGCCGACCATTGAGGAAATCGGAGACGTCCTGGGAAACGACTGGCGCAAAACCGTCGTCTTTCTGAAAGGAATGTGTTTAAATGACGACAACATCGACGCCGTCGGCAATGATTTTGTAAAAGCGATTATGATTGACCCGAAACTGCTCGACGACCCCTTTATCGCACGCAAAATACATGCGCTGCTCTGTAAAAGAATCGAGATGGCTGCAAAAGGCTCGATTCAGCTGCCCGGCAATTTCGCCATCGTGTCGGGGGACTTATACGCGCTCGCCCAGTCTGTTTTCGGATTGCCCGTCACTGGCCTTTTAAAAGCGGGCCAGG
Source organism: Lachnospiraceae bacterium (assembly GCA_021770345.1). Taxonomy (GTDB): domain Bacteria; phylum Bacillota; class Clostridia; order Lachnospirales; family Lachnospiraceae; genus Roseburia. Next base: position 71,716 of record JAETRD010000019.1, read on the forward strand.
TGTATCACCGATACTGGATTGACAAAAATGTCGGTGAAATCGCCCTCTTCCGCGCGCCGATGACCTGCCATAATAACATCCGCAAACGAAACGTCGTGCACAATGACGCGATGGATTTCTGGTACCGATATAACACCACCGGAATCATTTTAAATTCATGGGACACGACCTGCGACGCGTTAAACGGCGCGGACAAAGACTCCGACACCTTCTTTACAACCGATCATCCGATTCTCGTCGCACATACGAAAAATGCGCCAACCATCGAATGCATTCAGCGAAAAGCAGAAAAAATCATCCCCACAGAGCGGGATCTGGTAGCGGCCAACAAGCTCGCGTTCGGTGACGAAATCGGCAGCACGACAAACCGTATCACCGCCATGTTGGAGCGGCAGGCCGCCTTCGCAAAAGACAGTGAGGAATACAAGGTATTGGATTACCGTATCAAATGCGGACAACACTATCAGCAATGCGCGATCGACAAAGCGAAGGGTATCATCGCAAAACCCATGCCGAACTACTGGTACAGCGCGGCTGCATGCAAAAAGCTGCCGCATGCCACGGAGGCAGAAAAACAGTTTCAAGCGCTTTGTCTGCGCATTGTCGCCGACAAAAAACCATATTTTATGAAATATGTATACCCCGATCTGCGCACGAAATGGGACAGATACTGCAAAAACGCTAACAGCAAATGCATCCGCGAATTTAAAATGTCCCTTGACGATCTGCACAAAAAGCCGGATAAAACATCTTCGGAACAGGAATTTCTCGAATATTACGAACAGTTAAAACCGGTCGGAACAAATCCCTGTACCGTCAACCGCATCGCCTGGCTGATGGAACAGACCTTTTCGCATTTTATATCGCAAAAAGTGCAGGCTTCCGATTTTGATTACCAGATTTTAAAATCCGGCGCCGCCTACAGCAAACACGATTATTGGGAAATCAAAAAGCAAAAGGATGAATACGACGCCTGCGTCCAGGCCTATCAGAAGCTTGCGAAAAGCCGACGGTTAGATAAGGAAGACTCCGCGATAAAAAAAAGGATGCTGCAGCTGCAGTTTCGGACAAGCTGCGAAAAAATCTGCCCCAACGAAAAGGAACTCTGCGACATCGTGATTGACCTGTGCTACTCCACCGAAATGTCCAAACAGTTTGCATGGGACATCTGCGGCAAAACGATCATCGACAATCTGCTGGAAAAAAAGAACCGTACCATCTCCTATCCCGTCCATGTGGAGGCCGGCGGCGAATTTCAATTCGCAGGAGAACAATTTGTCATTCACCGAAAACACATAAAGGAGGTTGAGGAACTATCATACTGTTAAATGAAAAACAATACGTCTTACACACGCTCCAAACCGGAAACCTGCATCCGTCTAAAGTCTCTGCTTTTTTAATCATCTATGCAAGATACCTCTATCAGGAAGAAGGTCTGTCAAAAGCGGATATCGCACAAGCGCTTCGCGAATTTATGCAGGAGAACTATCCCGGTTACAGTCCGGCCGACTGGTCCCTCCGTCTTGATACTTTCGCAAAAAACGCAGACCTGTATCCGCTGTGCGAGTGCAGTGGCGTCTGGATTACCGCAAATGAGCTGAAAACGATCGATGCCATTCACAACAAAGTATTGGAGCGTCTTGCATTTACACTTTTATGCCTTGCAAAATTCAATGACTTCCGAAACCCCGTGAATAATCACTGGGTCTCATACAGCAACGGTGAAATTTACAAAATGGCATGTATCAATACGACCGCTTTCAATAAGGATATCAACTACCACAGGCTGCGGGAACTGGGCCTGATTGAGTACGCTAAAAAAGTAAACAATCTGAACATCCGGGTTTTATTTATCGACGAAAACGGCGACAAAGCATTGTCTGTCTCGGATTTCCGGGCACTCGGCAATGAGTGGCGTCTGTGGAAAGGCGAGCGCTATATCCGGTGTGAAGGCTGCAAAACCCTTGTGAAAAACACAAACGGAAAACGAAAATACTGTATAGATTGTGCCGCCACAGGTAAACGGGCGCTTGACCGACAGCGGATGCAGCGCCGGCGCAGCATTCAGATCTGCGAGTCATAAACCCATTCAAAAAACAAAGGAAAGCAGGTAAAATTCATGAAACTGGATTATTTTGATTTATTGTCTCCGAACCCGATACAGGTGCCGAATGCAGGAGGGATTCTCTCCCCGACGCTGCGCCGTATTTCCTCGGTTGGCTACAATACTTATCAGCATTATTTATCCGTTATACTGACGGATATAATGCCCGGCAACGGTGTCGGCGACGGAGAAGAAGCCCTCCTGTCTGCGCAGGAAAAACAGAACCGTATTTTTGAAATGCTTGCCGCAAATGAATCGTACGCTGCATTGCTGCAGACGGCGCTTAACTTTTTTTTCCGGGAAACGGTGACATATAATTTCGAATCTCAGGGTTTTTCCGTTCAAAGCGACAACCGGATCATCGGGCTTGTCACAAAAGAGAACTATCCGGAGATATGCGATGTGATCCGCAGGCGCAACTGTATCCCGTCAGCCCCCAAAGACGACCTGTCCAAAGTGAAAAGCAAAAAGGCGCTGGAGATATTAAAAAAACTCCAGGCCGGACGAAAGGAAACATCAAAACACACAAAACCGGATCTGAACATGGAACTCGGCAATATTATATCCGCCGTTGCAAATAAGAGCCTTTCCCTGAATCCGCTGAATATCTGGGACTTAACCATATACCAGCTGTGGGACTCTTTCGCCCGGCTTTCAAACAACAGCATCTACGATATGCAGTCATTAAGCACCGCCGTGTGGGGAGATAAAGATCATCATTTTGACGCGGCAATGTGGTTTAAAAAGCCGCCTTCTGCCGGATATGACTGAGAGCGGGCCTCCCCCGCTCTCCCTTTTCGTACGCAAAAGTTTACTTCTTATCGATAACAACCGCCGTCCCGTTCGCAGAAACCACAATTATATTATTTGATAACGTCATCAGATCAAAGTCGACGCCAATCAGTGCATTTGCGCCGGCATCTAATGCTTTATCAACTAAATTTTTAACCGCCATATCTTTTGCGGTTGCTATTTTCCCTTCAAACATACCGGAATTTGTTCCGAACACGTCACTGATCTGTGAACTGAATTCGCTCAAAAAACCTGTTCCCAAAACAGTTTCGGCACTGACGATATTCAAATAGTCAGATATATGATAACCCTCAAAATTATATCCGTTCGTCATTTTAAATAACTTTTTTCTGTTATGATATTCGTTATTTTTTTCCTCAGCGAGAACAGATTCTTCTATCATATTCTCTATTGCCGGCAGGACTTCCTGCTCCACCGTACCTGCATCGATACATTTCTGGAAATATTCTCTGCTGTTTAATATCGTTTTTTGATTTATGTTCTTATTTCGTTTTACGTTTATATTGGATCTGTTATTTTGGCATTCATCACATATCAATAAATTATTATGTTGAATCGAAAATGATTCTCCGGATAAAAGCCCTAATTTTTTTCCGCATACACAACACTTTGCCATATCGTATCTCCTGTATTCTTCTTTTTCATCAGATAATTTTCAACTGTACTGCTATCATTTCACAACTCTGCATCCTTAATTATATACCTTCACGATATATATTCAAGGCTATTCGTACCCTCAGTGGATAAAAAATGCGACTGACAGCGGGCAGCAAATTCACGGTTCCACACCCCGTCGAATTTGCTTCCCTCCCAAAAAGCTCCCGGAAGCCTTGTAAAATCAGGTCTCCCGGGGATCACGATTTCAAATTGAGATTTTTCTGGATGGAACAAATCATAGTCCCCTCAGCGGACAAAGGCATATGTGCCCCTGTCCACTGGGGGATGCAGGCCGCATGCAGCGGCAGAATGGAGGAAACAATGACAAACACAAACATGGCAAACAGAGAAGTCTGCGACTTAATCTTCGTGGACTACGCAACAAAGAAACCCTTTCTCAACTTAGACTTCGCTAACGTGACCACGACCGAGCTCACCGGCGAATCCGTCTTCTCCTACGGCGGAAAAGGCCACCCGAAACGGATGTCCTTCTCTGGCGAGAGAGGCGGCACGATCACGATCGAGACACAGATTCAGACCGTCAAGCTCTGGCAGCTGATCACCGGCGGCGAAGTCACAAAGTCCGCGAAATTCGTCACAAGAGTCGAGGCAGTCACCGACGATACCGGCAAGGAACTGACGCTGGCAGACAC
>JAETRD010000020.1 GCA_021770345.1 Lachnospiraceae bacterium
GTCATAGCCTGTTCCCGTTCTGCCTGACGTTCTGCAAAATCCAAATATCCCGACACAAGCTGCCCCATTGCACGAAGTTCTTTTTCATTCAGATAGTTTTTGGCAATAACAGCCTCCCGCAAAGTAGGTTGGTTTCCTGCAAACGTGGTAAGTCCCATAAATTCCTTTTCCGCATCCGCCCTTGTATAAATAACTTCCGCCGCCGTCTGCCCATGTATTGCATAATGAATTTTGTTCTGAACCTTCTGAAAAAACTGAATGGATATTTCCGCTTTCGGATCATAGTCAATGCTGGTAGCGTAAATCTCCAATACCTGCCTGTAAAATACCTTTTCAGATGCACGAATATCCCTGATTCGTTCCAGCAGTTCCTTAAAATATCCACCGCCGCCTAAGTTTTTCAGGCGTTCATCATCCAGCGCAAAGCCTTTACGCATATACTCTTTCAAAATTCCGGTTGCCCATATCCTAAACTGTGTGCCTCGTTTTGATTTCACACGATAGCCGACAGAGATAATCACATCAAGATTATAAAATTCCACAGGTTTATCTGAATTTGCAATGTGCAAAATTTGCACATTGCCTTCTCTGGAAAGCTCACCTTCTTCAAATATATTTTTTATGTGTTTTGAAATTACTGAACGATCTCTCTGAAATAACTCCGCCATCTGCGCCTTTGACAACCAGACCGTATCGCCATCGAAGATTGTTTCAATCTTTGATAAGCCGTCCTCTGTTGTATAAATTATCATATTTGATTTTCCAATTTCTTCTCTATAATCCATAGCCACCTCGTTGTTTAGTATTTTCTCTAACAATAGTTTGGACACTCTTATCACGTTCTATTATATCTTTTATAATCGTTATTAACAAGGCTCAACTTTCAATTTTTCAGCAATTATTCTGCTTTATTTCTTTCATCTTCCGCATGATCATTTCTCGTTATATCAGGTAAATTTTCTATATCTAAATCTGACGCATATTTTTCAATCAAATTTGTCAATATATCCGCCAGCCCGCTCCATTCATCAGCCATAAGCATTTCCTCCATATGAACACAAAAAGACCAGCTATAAACTGTTACGTTCATAACTGCCCTTACGCTGCCCACATCGGAATCGCACCGTCATTTTATGACCGAATTTTCTATCAGAAAAAATCAGAAGTATCATTATCACAGATATGCTTCATCGCCCCGCACAACTGCTGTACATTTTGTCAGGTTTTTATCGCTACATGCCTTTATTAAAGGGATTATTTTCATTCCCTACATTCACCCCAAAACAGATCAAAGCAGGCATATCATGGTGCACCTACATAGTGGCTACACATATCCTCACGTCCTGTATGTATATTACAATATTCAGTTTTCATACCGGCTCTCATTTCATTTACCTCGAATATTATTCTAAATAGTAAATATGCAATATTCTTTCCTAATTTACGAAAAATTTTAATTTGAAAATCGGCGGTAATATCCGTATGAGGCTTTAGCAATCTTAAAGAAAAACAGCTTTACAGACTAATAGTTGCTTACATTCCATACTAAAACAGCAGCAAGCACTGCCTGTGTCATGGCACAGAGCATAATAGCAAGCACTGCCTATGGACGTCCATAGACAGTTTTTTACAGATTTTCCAAGCGTGGAAACCTGTAAAAATTGCTCATAAGGGAAAAATCCCCCTAACCCCCTTTACTCTTAAAATTCACAAATTACCCTGACGAAATTTCCAATTTTTTCACTTGAAAATATTTTCCTATAGATACCACATATTGCAAAAATAAATATATTATTATGAAAGACTTTTTCCATAAATGGTTCATCAAAATAATTTATTTTAATCGCATTTTCATCGGAAAAGAGATGCACTACAAAGCACTTTTTCTCGCCCCGCAGTACACCTCTTGTAGCATAAATTCCACTATTCTCTTTGAAGCAAATTGGTGCTAGAATATAAATAGTACAAGCCAAAATGAGAAATTCCAAATACACATAAGCATGGTACAATAGAGACATGCTGAAGGAGGATCTCATATGGCAAAGCAACATGACAAACAATTTAAACTTGATGCAATCCAGTACTATGAAGATCATAAAGATCTCGGTGTACGTGGATGTGCAGAAAATCTTGGCATCGGATACAGCACATTAACAAAGTGGCTGAAAGACTTCCGGGAATCAGGTGATATTCCTGTTCGTGGTTCTGGCAATTATGCATCCGATGAGCAAAAGGAAATTGCCCGTCTCAGACGTGAATTACGTGATGCCCAAGATGCACTTGATGTATTAAAAAAAGCAATCAACATTCTGGGAAAATGACGGAAGCCATTTATCGCGAAGTGTCTGAGAAGGCGGAAACTGCCAAAAAGGCTGGACGCCGGGTTTCCGTCTCCGGAATGTTGAAGTTTTTAGGTGTCTCCCGTTCAGGATACCATGCATGGCTCAACCACGTGTCTTCTAATACAGAAAAACGTCGTGAAGCTGTAAAAGAAAAAATCCAGGATATTTATGATGATTCCAAGCAGAACTATGGTGCTCCCAAAATCGCTGTAGAGCTGCGCAAAACCGGCGAAATCATTTCAGAAAGAACCGTTGGAACATATATGCGCCAAATGGGAATCCGTGCTCAATGGAGCAAACCATGGACAATCACCACAAAAGATTCTGATTTCAGCACTGAATTACAAAATATCCTTGATGAACAGTTTAATCCTGACCGTCCGAATGCCGTCTGGTGTTCGGATATCACCTACATCTGGACAATAGACGGATTTGTCTATCTGACCAGTATTATGGACTTATTTTCCAGAAAAATCATAGCCTGGACGCTTTCAGAAACACTGGAAGTATCCTGTGTGATTGATACTATAAACAAGGCCAAAGCTCGCCGAAATATCAATCAGCCATTAATTATCCATTCGGATCGTGGCAGCCAGTATGTTGCAAAGGAATATAAAAAAGCAACCGAAAACATGCAGCGCAGTTACTCGAAGAAAGCGTTCCCATGGGATAATGCATGTATTGAATCTTTCCATTCTATTATCAAACGAGAATGGCTGAACCGCTTTAAAATTCGCGATTACAAGCAGGCATACCGGCTGATTTTCGAATATCTGGAAGCTTTCTACAATACCAAACGAATTCACCGCCATTGTGACTATATGTCGCCGGATGAATTCGAGCGAGTGTATGAAAGAACACACAAAGGCTGAGCTTCTGGCAGGTTAAAATGGGGATAAATTTCTCATTTTAACTTGTACTAAATCTTGACATAGGACCATTTTTCACCTATCCGTTCTCGACTAATTATCACTAATTAGTTTTTCCCGGATGGCGATTAGCCTATACATCAATCCTGTCAACCACAATAATCCTATCTACACAACCCTATTATTTATCCATTCTGTCAACTCAACTATGCCATTCGATATGTTCCCTAAGCCTTAATTTCAAGGAATTTGACAAGATTGAAAATGCCGTAAAATCGCACTTAAATGCCACAAATCCCTTGAAATCAGAGCCTTTTCACATACCTACTTTTCAACCCGTGACATCAACACGACACACTCAACATGTAATAGTTAGGCTATCACCAAATATATCCATCGTGCTTAAAAGCTTTATTTTTAAGGAATTTTATAATAATTCTGTCTTATCAATCTTATATTTTTGATTAGGCTATTTTTTTAATTCACCGTTTAAACAATAGTGATGTAGCCAAAACGTTATTACAAAATCACTATAATTGTCCTTCTTCTTGAATTCCCTTTAATCGACTTTCAATTAATACTACTGATACACCACCATCTTCATCAGTCATTTCTATATCATTGGCATAGTTGCCAAGTGCCTCATCTAATAGTGTTATACTGCCCATATTTTCTGTAAAAAAGTGATTATATTCATTACTTCTAGGAAACGAGTTTATTTTTGCATTTTTTCTTTTAGAATATTTGCAAGCCGCAATCCTTAATAAATCCCATATCATTTTTGACCACTCATCTTTCGTCATGTAAGGATTACAATCGAATGTACGCCCCGACTTAAATTTCAATAAATTAACAAGTTCTTTAGATAAGCTGTCATTAATATATAAATTATCATTCGGCACAGCACACCCTAATGGAAACATACCTTCTTCAAAGCAGATTCCATTTGTTAATGGATTACTATCAATTAACAAATATTGCGCCCCATCATTAATTGTTTTAGGCAAAACGTTTCTTTTCACACCATTTAAAAAACCTGCTCGGCAATATTTAAACTCAGGCCATCTTCTATATAACTCTAACTGATGTTTCTCATTTTTATGTACTCTTAATGAAGGACGATCCGATATCTTAGCTTGAAGCAATAGAGAATTTAGTATTTTTTCACCATCCCCTCTTCTATATACATAAACAAATAAAACATCTCCCAACTCAGGCTTTTTATCTAAGCCTATATCTACTATTGGTTTTTGATGGCAATATACACCCGAAACTGAAAAATCGTAATCAGGAAAAACCGCCACCAATATATTGAAAAAATCTTTTATAAATTTAGTCGATAAAGCTGCAATATAATCTGGTTCCTGTGGGCTACACTTATTATGAATCCATTTTACAGTATCTAAAAGAGCTTTTTCAACTAAGGATTCTAAAATAAACTTATTACTATTAATATCGTAAGTATTCATCGAATATTTCTCCTAATCTATTTGTGCTGGTTCAGCTACTGTTTTAACATCTGTATCATATTCAGTATCAGTTACATCAGAACGTGTGTATCTCTCATCAAATAAATCAATTAGACTTTCTACTTCACTAAAAGTGTTAAGCATAATTTGATTCGAGTCTTGATTAAAATTAAATTTTCCTTGCCAACGTGGTAATGTATTAACCTTATTAATCAATTGCTCTTGTGTCAAATCAAAAACTTTTGATAAACCGATACGCATCATCTTTCTAGCGTATTTAGGTTTACCCCTACTAATATATTCTGTTAACTTTTCAGTGTTTTCGACAAGATTTTTCTGTACAATACACTGAATTGTCTGTTGTGCTGTCTGATAAATATAATCCTGAAATCCAAAATATTTTTGTAAAAGCGTAGTATTACTTGTAATCAAATGATTATTCATTACTATAATATCTATTTTCTTTGCTATTGTCAGCAGGTTTTCACGCTGTTCCTCAAATACAATCTTATTTTCAAATCGCATAATCCGAGCCATAGGATTAGTTTTCTTTTTATTTGGTACCATAATACTCCAAAGATGCTGATATATCCAAAGCACGTCTGTTCCTTTTCTAATACAGAACATAAGACCAGAGGCATCAATCAAATCTTCTGGTACAAATTCATCAAATTCATCAATATCAGAGATGTATGTAAACGGATGAAAACTATCTCCTTGTTCGAAAATTAAAATTTTGTGCTGATTATCAGCTAATTTATGACCATCTGCATATTCAGATTCCTGTGATAAAAATTTTTCTTCGAGAATTTCAAAAAATATTTCTTTAAGCACTGTTCTAAAATTTTTTCCCTCTTCATTTTCTTCTTCAGATAATGACATTCTTTTTAGTTTAGGAGAATCCTTTTTTACAACATATGCTTCTAATCCACTTTGGACTGGATTATCACAAAATTCTTTTATCTTTGTCCTAATTTGTTCTTCATTCAAGCCTGCCTCTGACATATTTTTTCCTCCTTTGAATTGACTAATCATTATAAATAACAAATACACCATCTGAAATATATTTACGTTTTATTACTGCTTCTTCAACTATTGGCTTTTTATAAGTAATTCCAATATATACCCTTTCCGGATTTGTAATATCATTTGACGGATTTAAAAATTTAAAAGAAAATGTTCTATATTTCATTGCTGCAAGTACCGGATTTTGATAAAAAGTATTCGACCTTGTCAACAATAAAACAACCATTATAAGCATTGTCAAGAACACTATTAATCCTCTAATAGACTCCACATCATCCGTCAAAAGTGGCAAAACATATGTTACCAAAAATGTTGCACCACTATCATTGGGTGAATCTTCTATTATAATTTGCTCTCCTGCTGATTTAAACCCTGCCTTTTGTATTCCGTTGAATCCCAATGCAATCATAATTGTAATCATCAACCAAATTATACTGATAACCGAAACAACAAAGCCTCCAAATGAAGTATGATTTATTGCTATAGCAAACGCCTTTATCCCAGTTTTACTCCAAATATCAATAAATTTATAAATCAATTTAAGATGTAAATTTATATCCAAATGCTTGATAGTCAACAGCAAAAAAAGAGGTGCAAATGATTGCAAAACAAGACTTCTTTTTAAACTCAAATTATCAGTTTGCATAAAATCAATCCTTTCAAGTTTTTGTGTTTGCATTTAATTCATATAACCTTTTTTGAATTAGACATTTCACAAACCTCTATTTCATTTTCTTTGAACTATACTTCTCACTTTTCCTCTTAACTCCATCCTCACCTTTCACTACATTACTCCTCTGGGTCTTCTCAATCTGAACCGCCTCAAAAACTTCTTTCGATATTATAGCAGGATTATTTCCCAATGCCAGATAATGAACTTCGCTCTTACCAGATTTCAAAAGTTCGACATCGCCAGTGTACTTCTCATTACTCAGCATAACATCAATAGTTCTCTTGCACCACTTCATTTTTCCTGTTGGCGAGGGAATTTTTCGCTTTTCAAGTTCCTTGATGATACCAACAACACTTTGACCACTGAGATACAAATCAAATATCAGCTTAACATTATTAGCCTTTTCTTCATCAATTACTAAATGACCATCCTCATCATGTTTGTAGCCATAACACTTTCTATCATAAAGTTTTGAAATTCCTGCTGCCGCACGATATTTAATGCCCATCCTGATGTTTTCACTTCTTGACTCATTTTCGGCTTGTGCAATGGACTCCATTACAGCCACCATCAAATCGCTATCCGTATTTGCGGTATCCAAGCTATTTCCTTCAAATATCACACGAACACCTAACGCTTTTAATTGGTTAAAAGCATCTAAAACTTCAATTGTATCCCTTCCAAACCTGCTGACATCTTTCGTTATGACAATCTCTAGCTTATGCGATTTGCAATCCTCCAGCATCCGATTGAACTCTTTTCGTGATGAGCCTGTCTTACTTGTCGCGATATCCATATAAACATCTGACAGAAGCCATTGCGGTACAGTGGCTGTTAATCTTGTCAGATGAGATACCTGGGCAGTCAGACTTTGGAGCTGCTCCTTGCTGTTTGTACTTACACGACAGTAAATCCCGACCCGCTTTTCTCTCTTGGGTGGGTTTGCAGGAATGTAATAGACCTTTGGATTTTTTGGCATATTTTCTCACCTATCCGTTTTCGACTAATTATCATTAATTAGTTTTTCCCAGATGGTGGTTAGTCCATGCATCAATCCTGTCAATTCAACATACTAAATATCCATCCTATCTCCACAACATACCCCATATCCTTTCTGTCAACTCAACTATACCATTTGATATGTTCCCAAAGGCTTTATTTTACAGCATTTGACAGGATTATTAACATTGGAATACCGCTCTTAAAACCTCACAAATCTCCTGAAATCAGAGCCTTTCTACACACCTACTTTTCCAACCGTGACATCAACACGACACACTCAACATGCACCGTCCCGGGAAAAAGATCCACACAGCACACCTTCTCAACCCGGTACCCCCTGGCCTGCAGCACCTCCAAATCCCGCGCAAGGCTTGTCGGTTTGCACGAGATATACACCATCTGCGGCACCCCATACCGGATAATCTTCTCGAGCGCTTTCGGGTGAATCCCGTCCCGCGGGGGATCCAGCACGATATAATCCGGCCGCTCCGGAATAGCGTCAATCACCTTCAGCACATCCCCCGCGACAAACTCGCAGTTATGTAACCCATTCAATTTCGCATTTTCCCGCGCAGCCAAAACGGCCTCTTCCACAATCTCCACGCCGATCACTTTCCCGGCTGCCGAAGCCAGCATCTGCGCAATTGTGCCGGTTCCCGAATACAAATCAAACACCACACTGCCGGCGGGATTACCGGCATGCTCCCCGTCCTGATCCGAATCCGACCTCAGCGACTTCCCGATAAATTCCCGCGCCGTCTCGTAAAGCACCTCCGCGCCGAGCGAATTTGTCTGGAAAAAAGAAAACGGCGTAATCTGAAAGCGCAGCCCCAAAAGCTCCTCATAAAAGAAATCCTGGCCGAACAGCACTTCCGTACCCTCGTTTGCAATTGTATCGGCCACACTGTCATTTCGTGTGTGAAGAATCCCGGTCAGCTTTCCCTTATAATGCTCTGCAAGCAGCGCTTCCTTCCAGCCCTCCAGCAATTCCCGCTCCCAATCGCCATCGCAAGGCACACTTTCTGCCAGAGGCATACAGCCGCACGCTTCGTTTGCACAGCTGCACGCACTCTCACATGTTTTGTCTGATAAAAGCAGCGCCTGCGTCGTTGTCACCAGATCCACGAGAATCTCCCCGGTCCGGGCTGCTTTGCGCACCAGAAGATGACGCAGATATCCGGTGTGGCGCATCTTATGGTAGTAAGGTATCTTCCTTTCCCGGAAAAAAGAAAGCGTTGCCGCGAGCACCGTTCTGAAATCCTCATCCACAATCCGACATTCCGGGACATCGACAATATCATAAAAGCTCCCGCGTTTGTGCATGCCGAGCGCAAGCGGACCGTCCTTATACGCATCCCCAAACGAAAACTCCATCTTATTTCGATATTCGTGCTGCAGCGGGCTCGGTTTAATCCCGAGAAATTCATAATCCCGATTGTCCTCAGCGATCACGCCGTCAATCAGCTTCTTTACCTGCGCCGCTTTCATTGCAAGCTGCTCCTCATAGGGCAGACTCTGATAATTGCAGCCACCGCAGACTCCCGCATGCACACACTGCGGCTCTTCAATCTCAAGCTCCGAGCGTTCGAGCACCTCAAGCAGCCTTCCTTCACATTTTCCCCGGCGCACCTTATTGACAACAGCCGAAACCTTCTGTCCCGGAATCCCGTTTTTTACCACAACCTGTGTTCCTTCCTGCGTTACAAGGATTCCCTTATTCGGAAACTCCACGCGTGAAATCACACCTTCCACAATCTGTCCCTTTTTCATTCCAATCCTCCATACCAAACGCCCCGCGGCCTGTCCTTCCGTTCAAAATGGAGCAGGAAGCGTTCTTCTCCCCGCTCACCCTGCTCGCCGCACGCCACATGCGCCGCTCCTGCGGCAGTCTTTCTCTTCATGGGGCTGCGCTTAATATCGAGTAGGGTAGCGTTTCACCCTGCTCGCCGCGCCACATGCGCCGCCTTTGCGGCATTCTCCCTCTTCATGGGGCTGCGCATAAAAGAAGGGACTGCGCACTAATGATCAGTGCGGCAGTCCCAGTGACGTCTTCTTACTCCTCGGTCGTCTCCTCTTCCGGTTTTGCTGACTCCTCTTCCGCCTTTACCGGCTCCTCTTCCTCGTCATCCTCAAAAAAATCATCGTCAAATTCGTCTTCGAACTCGTCCTCGAAGTCCTCCAGATAATCCGGAGCAAAGAAACGATATACGGCATACGCGATTCCTGCGATCGCTGCAACCGCACCGATAATCGCGAAAATCCATACGACCTTCGAGCGTTTCTTTTCCTTCTCTTCTTCCTCTTTCCTGTTCAGAAGCTCGTTAAGCTTCGACATGCTGATTAATTCTTCCATCTTGTTCATTGGCTGTCCTCCTAAATTAATCTCTATTTATATTTTAATAATATGCATCTGTCATGTATGCTCTGCACATACCGCCTGCGCGGCCTATAGGCATTCGGCCCATATCGGTTCTCCCGACACCCCGACTTACGCTTCGCATATGCTGTATTCTCTGATAAGCACCCGGAAAATAATGCCTGTTGACATTATAACATATCATGCCCCGATGGGATAGATAAAATTTACAAATATAAAAAATTTTATAATTTTTTTAGCTTTGCAAACGTGGCAAACATTTTCTTCGTCCCGGCCGTATCGAAATCCACCGTCACCTCAAAATCGCGTCCGCCCTCAATAATGTTTGTGACCGTTCCCTGTCCGAACTTCATGTGCGCCACACGGTCCCCGACTCCGTAGCTCAAACTGCTCCCCGCGGTTCTTGCGGTCGCAAACGCCTTCGCCTGCATGCTCTGCCCCGACGGCTGCCTGCGCACCGGAGCCGTCTTCCGCCCGGAAAATTCCTGCGCCATACGGCGCTCATGTCTCTGCCCCGATGCCTGTGAACCCGTCTCGCCCGCAAACAGCTCCTGCGGAATCTCCCTCACAAACCGGGAAACCTTATTATACTGCGTCTCCCCGCGGATCATGCGCTGTCGCGCACAGGTGACGGCAAGCTCCCGCATCGCCCGCGTGATGCCGACATAGGCCAGACGCCGCTCCTCCTCCAGCTCCTCGGTGGAATGATCCGAGGTAATCGACATATAGCTCGGAAAAAGCCCGTCCTCCATCCCCGCGAGATACACCTTGGGAAATTCCAGGCCCTTTGCGCTGTGCAGCGTCATAAGCACCACATACTCGCTGCCCTCCGCAAGACTGTCAATATCCGCCACCAGAGCCACTTCCTCCAAAAAGCCCGAAAGAGTCGGTTCTTCCTCCCCCTCCTCGTAGGCGACAACCTTGCTCAGAAGCTCGTCGATATTTTCAATGCGCGCCTCGGCCTCCTCGCTTCCCTCCGCCTCAAGCTCCCGCACATAGCCCGTCTCCTCGATGATCTCGCGCAGCAAATCCGCAACCCCGATATACGGCAGCTTGCTCCGCATCGTCTGAATAAAATTCACAAAGGGACGTATCTTAGCCGCACTCTTGCCGATCGACGGAATCTCCTCTGCCTGCTTTAAGGCGTCATAAAATCCGAGATCATACGCCTCGGCGTAATCGCCGACCCGGTTCAGCGTCGTCGCCCCAATCCCGCGCTTCGGCACATTGATGATCCTCCGGACGGCCAGATCATCCCTCGCATTGTCAATCGTCTTCAGATAAGCCAGAAGATCCTTGATCTCCTTTCTCGCATAGAAATTCACGCCGCCGACAATCTTATAAGGAATATTCGAGACAATCAGGCGCTCCTCAAACAGACGGGACTGCGCGTTCGTGCGGTATAACACCGCGTAATCGCCGTAACCGTACTCGCCCTTCCTGATACCTGCGGCAATATCTCCCGCAACAAAATCCGCCTCGTCATACCCCGTCTCAAACTGCCGGAACACAATCTTCTCCCCCGCGTCATTCGCAGTCCACAAACGTTTTTCCTTTCGCCCGATGTTGTTGGAAATCACACCGTTTGCCGCGTCGAGAATGTTCTGTGTGGAACGGTAATTCTGTTCCAGCTTGATCACCGTCGCATCCGGAAAATGTTTTTCGAAATTCAGAATATTATAAATATTGGCTCCGCGGAACTTGTA
Source organism: Lachnospiraceae bacterium (assembly GCA_021770345.1). Taxonomy (GTDB): domain Bacteria; phylum Bacillota; class Clostridia; order Lachnospirales; family Lachnospiraceae; genus Roseburia. Next base: position 11,465 of record JAETRD010000020.1, read on the forward strand.
GATAGACTGATCGTCGTCTCCCACCACGCAGAGATTCCGGTGCCCGCCGGCCAGCAGACGAATCAGCTGAAACTGCGCCGTGTTGGTATCCTGATACTCGTCCACCATAATATAGCGGAAACGCTGCTGATAATATTCCAGCACCTCGGCATCCGACTGAAATAATTCCACCGTTTTAAAAATCAGATCGTCAAAGTCCAGCGCATTATTCTTCCGGAGCACCTCCTGATACTCCCGGTACACCTCCGCCTGTCTGCGCTTCGCAAAATCACTCGACAGTGATGCCTGCCGCGCCAGTTCGTCCGGTGAAATCAGCTCATCCTTCGCGGAGGAAATCGCCGCCAAAAGACTGCGCTCCCTATAAATTTTCGTGTCGATATTCAGCCGCTTACAGATCTCCTTCATCACCGACTTGGAGTCGTCCGCGTCGTAAATCGTAAAGTTCGTGTCATATCTGATGCGGTCAATATGCCGGCGCAGAATGCGCACACAGCTGGAATGAAACGTCGACACCCAGATACTCTCGGAGCCGTACCCGACCAGATTGTCAATACGCTCCCGCATTTCCCCGGCCGCCTTGTTGGTAAACGTAATCGCCATGATATTGTAGGGATTTACACCCATCTCCTCTATCAGATACGCCGTGCGGTGCGTCAGCACCCGCGTCTTGCCGGACCCCGCCCCCGCAAGAATCAGCACCGGCCCCTCCGTCGTCACGACTCCCCGCCTCTGCTGTTCATTTAATGTATCGTAAATACTCATATGTAACCGTTCCTTTTCTCCGATGAACAGACGCTCACCGTATTGTAATAAATTTAAGTATAACACAACTTTCCTCATATTACGAGCAAAATAATAGATACAACCACCTGTATTGTAACAGTTTGGCCTACACCCATTCGCAAAACGTGTCTTACGACACTTCTCCGCTTCTGCGCATCTATTTTTGCTCATAGATGGAAAATCCATTTTTATCTTGACATCTGGTTTTGAAAACTACATAATGGAACCAAGAGGTGAAGACAAGTATGGATACAAATACAAAAAGCTTCTTAAGCGGGCTTTTAGAAGAATTAAAAAAAATCGACTATGTAAAACCGGAAGACATTCCGAATATCGGCCTTTATATGGATCAGGTCACGACCTTTATGGATTCCCAGCTGCAGCACTCCAAGCGGCACGACAATGACAAGATCCTCACAAAGACTATGATCAACAATTATGCGAAAAACGACCTGATTCCGCCGCCCGAAAAGAAAAAATACAACAAGGAACATATGCTGACTCTGATCTTTATCTACTATTTTAAAAGTATCTTAAGTATCAGCGACATTCAGAGCATTCTAAATCCCATCACGGACCGGTATTTCGGAAAAGAGGACAGCTACAATCTCGAGGATATCTATAAGGAAGTCTTCGGTCTTGAGCACCAGGAGACCTTAAACCTTATGAAAGACCTCGCCAAAAAATTCAACACTTCCATGCAGACATTCGCGGACGCAGACGATGAGGAGGCCGAACTGCTGCGCACATTCAGCTTTATCTGCATGTTGAGCTACGATGTGTACGTCAAGAAGACCATTATCGAAAAACTGATCGACCGCTCCGTCATGACCAAAAAGACATCCGACACAAAAAAATAACCGCATCTCTGCGGTTATTTTTTGACGGCGGACAGCCCATAATACCAGGTTTCCACCCGTCTTTCTGCAATTCCATCTATCCCTGTTCCTTCTCGGAATCCATATTCCCGATTCTCGCAAACACCATGTCATACCCGTCATTTCCGTAATTCAAAGAACGGTTCACGCGGCTGATTGTTGCCGTGGACGCCCCGGTCTTCTCTGCGATATCCAGATATGTTTTCTGGTCACGGAGCATCTTTGCAACCTCAAAGCGCTGCGATAAAGAAAGTAACTCATTCACGGTACATACATCCTCAAAAAACGTATAACACTCCTCTCTGTTCTGCAGGCTTAAGATCGCGTCAAACAGATAATCTACCGCCTCTGTCCTAAGTTTCTTGCTCATAAATCCCTTCTCCTTTTTCTGAATTAACCCTGCGTGTATTTTAGCATATTAAAGCTTTAACGTAAATACCCGCACACGATATTTGTCCCAATCCATTATGATCCCCGACAAATATTGCTCCGCAAGCCTTGCACGCGGCACTCCCGATTGCTATAATAGAAAGACAGAAAAGCAAACTCACACATTCTGACAGAACCGGAGATTACGACTATGCGAAAATTTGGACAATTTCTATTTACATTGATACCCGTATTACTGGCCTTAGCCATTCAGGTCGGCGTGGTCTTCTTTTTCTACGGCATATCTTTTATGCTGGAATTCGGCTGGTACGCGGGCAGCTCCTCCGTCACCTTTTCCGAGATCATGACAGACCTGTACAACTGGGAGTCGCTCCGCGACGGATCGTATCTCATGGTCGCCTATGCGGTTTTCTGCATTGCCCTGTTCGGTCTGTGGTACTACATCAAATACGACGGCAATTATATCGTGTCCCTGCGCACCGAGTTCCGTCCGCTCCTGCTCTTCGGAATCCTGATGCTGGTTCCGGGTATGCAGTATCTGTCCACCTACATTGTCAATTTTACCGCGGCATTATTCCCCGACTGGCTCCGCGCTTATGAAGAATTGTTGGAATCCGCGGGACTCGACGACACGCTCACCTTTTTCATGTTCTGCTACTCCGTACTTTTGGCGCCGGTCTGCGAGGAACTGATCTTCCGGGGCGTCACAATGCGCCAGGCCAAAAAGTGCTTCCCGTTCTGGGCCGCAAACCTGTGGCAGGCATTCCTGTTCGGCGCGTTCCACATGAACATGATGCAGGGGGTCTATGCATTCAGTCTTGGACTCATCCTCGGCTACGTCTGCGAAAAAAGCAACAGCATCTACCCACCGATTTTGCTGCACATGCTGTTTAACTTCTGGGGCGCCGTGCTCTATCGGTTCTTTGCGATAGGCGATTCCTCATTCTCGATTATTTTCTGGTTCCTGTTCGGTCTCGCAATGACCGTCGGAGGACTGGCCGTCTTCCGAAAGGGCTGTCAGATAACTTCCCAAAAACGCGATTAGCGTCTCCATCTCTGCCTGCGTACCGATGCTGATACGCAGGTAGTTGTCAATCCGCTCCTTATTAAAATGGCGCACATAGATCTGCTCTCTGCGCAGCGCGTCAAAAATTTCCTGCGCCGGAACGGTTTTATGCGCTGCAAAGATAAAATTGCTCTTCGAATCCCCAAAAGAAAATCCCAGCTTTTTAAGTTCTCCTTTCGTCCACTCCCGCGTCGCGATAATCCGGTTTCTGGTCTCCTCAAAATACGCCTTATCCCGGATTGCCTCCACACCGCAGGCCAACGCCGTCCGGTTCATCGTGTAGGAATTAAACGAGTATTTCACATCATTCAGATAACGGATCAGCTTTGCGTTTCCCATCGCATAACCGATGCGCATCCCCGCCATCGAGCGGGATTTCGAAAAGGTCTGCACGACCAGCAGATTGTCATACTCCCCAATCAGAGGCAGCGCCGATTCCCCGCCGAAATCAATATACGCCTCGTCCACAACCACGATCACGTCGCGGTTGTGCGCAAGGATATCCGCAATCTCTGGCAATTCCATCAGCTCCCCGGTAGGGGCATTGGGATTCGGGAAAATCACGCCGCCGCTCTCCCCGTAATAATCCTCTTTCCGAATCCGGAAGGAGGCGTCCAGCGCCTTTGTCCGATAGGGAATGCGCAGCATATCCGCCCACACGTCATAAAATGAGTAAGTGATATCCGGGAAACAAATCGGTTTTTCCGAATTAAAAAATGTCAGAAAAATCATCGCGAGCACATCGTCCGAACCCACCCCCACAAATACCTGCTCCGGCGAAAGCCCGTAGTACTCCGCAATTGCCCGCACCAGCGTGCCGCAGTCCGGCTCCGGGTAGAGACGCAGCGAATCCGCATCAAACTCCCGCAGCACCCGCGCAGCGCCCGGCGCCGGCGGATACGGGTTCTCGTTCGTATTCAACTTTATTACTCCCTGCTGCCCCGGCTGCTCTCCCGGCACATAGGGCACTACCTTTCTCACATACGCTTCCCAGCCGCTCATCGTTATAACCATATTCCTTTCTTTGTGTGTCAATCTGCTTTTAATCCGTACACCGCCGCCAGCTTTGCAAACGCTTCCATTGAATGATTGATCGTCTCGCGGGAGACACAGTACGCCAGCCGCACATAGCCCGGCCACGCAAACGCGCTTCCCTTCACCATCAAAATATGATATTTTTTCGCCTCGTCCACAAAGGCTCCCTCGTCTGACACCGGGGACTTCACCCACAGATAAAACGCTCCCTCCGGTTTCACGCAGTCAAACCCAAGCCGCGTTAAACCCTCGTAGAGCAGACGGCGGTTCCCGTCGTAAAAGCCGACGTCCGTCCTCTCGTCAAGGCACCTTGCGACCGCCTTCTGAATCAGGGACGGCGCATTGACAAAGCCGAGCGTTCGGTTTGAAATCTCGATGCCGCGAATCAGATTCTCGGCATCCGCCGCCTCACCTGGCACCGCCACATAGCCGATGCGTTCCCCCGGCAGAGACAGCGACTTGCTGAACGAATAGCCGACAATCGTATTCTTATAATACTTCGTCAGAAAATCCTCCCTGCTGCCGTCGTAGACCAGCTCCCGGTACGGCTCGTCCGAGACAAGGTAAATCTCACGGCCGATTTCACGCTGCTTTTCCTCTAAAATCCGTGCAATCCGCTCCATCGTCTGCGGCTTATAGATCACACCCGTGGGATTGTTCGGCGTATTGACAAGCACCACCTTCGTCCGCTCCGAAAGCTTTGCCGCAAAATCCGCAAGATCCGGTTCAAACGTCTCCTCGTCCGGCCGCACCGCCACAATCCGTGCATCAAAATTCGCTGCATACTGGCAGTACTCCCCGAAAAACGGCGCAAAGACGATCACCTCGTCCCCCGGATTCAAAATCGTCTTAAAAATAACATTCAGTCCTCCGGCCGCGCCGACCGTCATAATGATATTGTGAAAATCAAACGACGTCCCGAAACGCCGGTTCAAATTTTCCGCAACCGCGGCCCGCACATCCTCGTGACCGGAATTGGACATATAGCCGTGCAACGCTAGAGAACCTCCCTCTTTCGCATCGCTCTCGTCGAGCAGCGCGCGAATCGCGTTATTTAACGCTGCCGGCGCCGGCGTCGCCGGATTTCCAAGAGAAAAATCGTAGACATGTTCGGCGCCGAACTCGCGCGCCATCTCTTTTCCCTCCTCAAACATGGCACGGATCGCGGAGTTTCCCTCCAACGCCTTTTCTATTCGCTTTGAAACCATATTACATTCCCTGCCTTCCAATAAAACACAAATACTTTCACACGTTAATATAACACGATACGCCTTGCGACACAAGAAAAAAATACCGCAGCCCGGGGCAAAACGCCCGCAGGGCCGCGGCAGGAATCTTTTGTTTTGCAGGCATTCCCGGTTCCGCCGGGAATGCCTGCAATCCCGGTTCCGCCAGAAATGCCTGCAATCCGCAAATCACCGGTTTATGTAATCCGTAAAGCGCGTGAATGCGGCTCTTCCCTCCCCGGTGCACTTGTAGACACCGGCATCCTCTAACACCCGCAAAAATACCAGGCCGATTTCCCTCTCAATCATCTCATGCAGCTTCTCGGGCGAAACAACATCCTCGAGGGCGGTTCCCGGCGTGATGCCATATTTCGGCAGAAACTCCTCCACCCAGTCCGCATGCTTTGCGAGGACACCGTCCTTGCGGATGGAACGCCCGTCAATAAGCGCCTCTTCCAGCGCGCTCATCTCGTCTTTCAGGCGGGCCGGAAGCACGGCAAGCCCCATCACCTCGATCAGGCCAATGTTTTCCTTCTTGATGTGGTGCAGTTTTGCATGGGGATGGTACACGCCAAGCGGATGCTCTTTCGTGGTGATATTGTTGCGCAGCACCAGATCCAGCTCATAATCCTCTCCGCGCCGTCTCGCAATCGGCGTGATCGTATTGTGCGGCTCCCCGTCCGTCTCCGCGAACACAAAGGCCGCCTCATCGGTGTAGCCCCTCCATGCGTTCAGAATCTTATCCGCCAGCTCAATCAGCCGCTCCCTGTCCCTGCCGCCGATGCGGATCACAGACATCGGCCATTTCACGATACCGGCCCGCACATCGGGAAAGCCCGCAAACGAAAGCTCTCGCTCCACCGGCGCTTTCGCCATCGCAAACTCATAGTGACCGCCCTGGAAATGGTCATGGCTTAAGATCGAGCCGCCCACGATCGGCAGATCTGCGTTGGAACCCACAAAATAGTGCGGATACTGCGACACAAAATCCAGCAGTTTCGCAAACGTGGCCCGCTCGATTTTCATCGGCGTGTGCTCCGCATTGAAGACAATGCAGTGCTCGTTGTAGTACACATAGGGCGAATACTGGAAAAACCAGTCGCTGCCGTTGATCGTCACCGGAATAATCCTGTGATTCTGCCTTGCCGGATGATTGATGCGCCCTGCATACCCCTCGTTTTCCTTGCAGAGCAGGCACTTGGGGTACCCGCTCTGCTTTGCGAGCTTCGCCGCCGCGATCGCCTTCGGATCCTTTTCCGGCTTGGAGAGATTAATCGTGATATCGAGCGTGCCGAACTCTGTGTCCGCGGTCCACTTCACGTCCTTTTTGATGCGGTATCTGCGGATATAATCACTGTCACGGCTCAGCTTATAGAAATAGTCGGTCGCGGCCTGCGGTCCCTGCTGCTCCTCTATCTGCCGGAAGGTGCGCACCACCTCGCCGGGGCGCGGCATCAGCATGCTCATGATTTTCGTGTCAAACAGATCCCGGTATGTAATCGTATCCTCCGGGATCAGCTGCTGCTCCGCAGCATAGTCAAGCATCTCCCCAAGGATTCCCTCCAACGCCTCCTCGGCGCTCTCCTGCGTCATCGGCGCGCGTTTCCCATACTCTGCGATCGCCGTATCCGAAAGCTCCTCCAGCCCGAAAAGCTCCAGCAGACGGTTGACGGTAAAAATCTTATCCTGCGGTTCTAACAGTCCCGTCGCAACGCCGTACTCGGTCAACTCCAATATTCTCTCCTGAATCATCGCTCTCTCCTTCCCACGCAACTGTCCTTATGCGTCTTTCCTTATGCCTGTGATGCGATCTTTGTCGGCCCGTCTCCGATCTCCACCACATAGAAATCCGCATCGTATCCGATCTTTTCCCGGTAGGCAGCGCCGACCCTTTCGATAAAGGTATCTACCGCCTCATCCTTCACGATGCTGACCGTGCAGCCTCCAAAGCCTGCACCGGTCATGCGGGAGCCGATCACGCCCTCTATCTTCCACGCCTCTTCCACCAGGGTGTCAAGCTCCACACCGGTCACCTCATAGTCATCCCGCAACGACACATGAGACTCGTTCATCAGTTTTCCGAACAGGGCGACATCGTTCTGTCTGAGCGCCTCCACCGCCTGAATCGTCCGCTGATTCTCGTAGACCGCGTGCTTTGCGCGCTTCCTGCAGACCTCGTCCTTCACGGAATTTTTGCACTGCTCAAACTGCTCCTCCGTCAGATCGCCGAGCGCACGGATGCCTGCCACCTCGCCGATCTCGGCCAGCGCCTGCTCGCACTCACTGCGCCTCTCGTTGTACTTCGAATCCCCGAGACCACGCTTTTTGTTGCTGCAGGAAATCACGATTTTTGCATGTTCCAGCCGAATCGGCGCGTACTCGTAATTCAGCGTTGCGGTATCCAGGAAAATCGCATGGCCGGCCTTTCCCATCGCAATCGCAAACTGGTCCATAATGCCGCAGTTGACACCGTTAAACTGATTCTCGGAGTACTGCCCGATCAGCGCGAGATCCTGATTCGTCACGTCAAACCCGTACATATCCCGCAGAATAAAGCCGGTCAGCACCTCCACGGACGCGGAAGATGACAGGCCGGAGCCGTTCGGGATATTGCCGAAAAGTACCAGATCCATCCCGCAGTCCACCGACATCCCCTTCTCTCCAAACGCCCAGATCACACCCTTTGGGTAATTCGTCCAATCCGCCTCTTTTTCCGGCTTTAACCCTTCCACCGAGGACTCGATCACGCCGAGCGACTCGAAATTCATCGAGTAGAAGCGCAGCTTCTTATCGGCTCTCTTTCTGGCCACGCCGTATGTACCGATTGTCAGCGCGCACGGAAACACATGGCCGCCGTTGTAGTCGGTGTGCTCCCCGATCATATTCACGCGCCCCGGCGCGAAATAAACGCCGATCTCGCCTTCCTCCCCAAACAGTTCCTTAAACTTTGCCAGTACCTCTTCCCAGATCATAGAATCCTCCTACTTGTTCTCAGAGGAAAATGCAACCGCGGCTGCAGAGCAATGCCCGGCAAACTGCGCAGGATTTTCCGCCTTTTTCTTCTGATTTTTATTATAACTGCTCCGTTTTACTTTGCAACCGCCCGCGCAAAGGCTGCAACATAGTGCAGAAATTTTGCAACAAAAATACATATTATAAAACCGGTTGTCCAAATGGAAAGACAGCACGCGGCATAGAATGCTGCGTGCTGTCTTTCCTGATCTGCTTTTCTTCTATTTTTTCACGGTGATAGTCTTCTTTAACGTTTTCCCGCCTTTTATTTTTGCAGTAATCGTAACCTTTCCGGTCTTTTTTGCAGTAATTTTCCCGTTGCTCTTTACCGATATTACAGAAGGTTTCGAAGATTTCCATGTGATACCGTCAAGTATTTTGCCTTTTGTGACGTTTTTCCCGCCCATAATTCCGGGATAAGTAACGCTGCATGTAACCGTCAGCTGCTTTGATTTCTTCAATTTAATGGAAGAAGGAGCATTTAATGTCTGTTTTGTTCCTTTTTGTCTGACCTCAACCGTCTGAATGGTTTTCCCTTTTACCTTTGACTGTTTCCCGGAATCGCTGCTGCTATACCCAAACTCTGCCGAAACGCCATACCAGCCGCCGGTATCCCGGATAAAAGAACCAAGCCCGATATATTTATAATTCGGATTGATTAAACTGGTATAATGCCCGGTCACGGCGCTGTGGTTTTGCTTTACCCAATCCTCTTTTTCTTCGTACCACTGCTCAATCCCCTGCATCAATCCGGAATAATTCCATGCAAGATTTTCCGCCCAGCTCTGCTCATTTTTATAACTTATACTAAAGCAGCTCTTTCCGTTTGGACGCGTATGGCTTTCATTAACCGTACACTCCGCGGCACGCAGCTGGGCAATCCACTCCAGTTTGGACGACCATTTGATCGGTACATAATCGGAAGCTTTCAATTTTTTGCCTGTGGAAGGATTGATATACCCTTTCATGCACGCTTCCTTGCGGATTTGATTAATTCGTTTTAAAATCGTAGTCTTGCTTACCCTCTCAAAAGAGCCGGGAACTCCGATAAGAATATTACCACTCCCCGCCTTTTTGACATCTGCCGGGCGCACGGATGCAGCCTGAGTTTCTGCGGGAACCTGAAAAACTGACAATGCAAAAACCAGCAAAAAAGCAATGATTCTTGTTCTCTGACGCGCTTTCGTCATAATCTCTCCCCTTTTCCGGACAAAACAACATTCATTTATGCCGTCAATAACGATCTCATCGTATCTATCTTACATAATTTCTATGTAGAAGTCAAAGCATTTAAATTCAAAACCGCCTACACCAAATCACCGTGCTCGGGCACTTTGCAAACAGCTTTTATTGACAATATTCCACTTATAGAATATAATGACGATAATTCGTGAAACAATACCGCTTTACAAATAGAAAGGAAAAGGGATTATCTATGCTCAAACATGGCATTTTAGGTCTGCTGAATTATCATCAGCTGACAGGCTACGAAATCATGATCGTGTTCCGGGATTCACTTTATTTCTTCTGGAACGCCCAGACCAGCCAAATTTATCGGGAGTTGCAGGCCCTCGAGGCAAAAGGCTGGGTGAGCAAGGCTTCAGTCCCCCAGCAGGGCAAGCCCGCCAAAAACATTTATACGATCACACCGGAAGGACATGAGGAACTTCTTCACTGGCTTTCTGACGACGAACCAACGCTCAGTTTCCGGAATCAAATCCTGATGAAAGTGTTTTTCCTGGGCGAGCGCAGCCGGGCGGATAATATCCGCTACTTCGAAGGTTTGAAGGAATATTGCGGAATATTTTTTCAAAGCCTTGACGCGGCGCAGAAACATGTCAGCGAATACAGCAGGTTTCTGGACACTTCGGAAAAAGCGCTTTACTGGGAAATGACGATAGACTATGGGCGCAGGAACATGCAGATGTGCATCGACTGGGCGCAAGCATGCATCGATCGGTTGAGTGAAGATTCTTGAACAATAAGATAAAAGGAGGAACTCATAAAATGAAGATTCTGGTTATTAACGGCAGTCCCAGAGGAAAACAAAGCAACACATGGCAGCTGTCCATGTCTTTTTTGGCGGGAATGCGCGAGAGCGGCGAAACCATTGAAACCCATGAACTTTCCGTCAATCGCCTGGACATCCACCCATGCCTGGGCTGCTTTTCCTGCTGGAGCAAAACCCCCGGACAGTGCTGCATCGCGGACGATATGGGACAGGTGATCGAACGGCTGTTGTGGGCGGATGTGACAATCTGGAGTTTTCCTCTGTACTACTTTTCCGTACCCGGGCCGCTGAAAAACCTGATCGACCGTCAGCTCCCCATGGTTCTTCCCTTCATGACGGAAGACGGCGGAGAGACGGGCAGCGGCAGCCACCCCGCCCGCTATGACATGAGCGGCAAACGGACGGTTGTGATCTCCACCTGCGGCTTCCACACGGCAGAAGGGAATTACGACGGAGTATGCAGTCTGTTTGACCACATCTGCGGAAAGGGCAACTACACAACCTTGTTTTGCGGACAAGGAGAACTGTTCCGTATGTCCGATGTGAAGCAGCGGACCGACGAGTATCTGGGATATGTCAGGCAGGCGGGCAGAGAATACATGTCCGGCGGCATCACCGGCGAAACCAGCGCCGCTCTAAGCCAGTCACTGTTCCCGCGGAAGGTATTCGAAACCTGGGCAGACGCCAGCTGGGGCGTGGACAAAGATAGCGGCGAACGGGAATCGGATACGCTGATCTTCACGCGGCAGATGGCCGCGCTTTACAGACAGGAAAGCTGGCCCGGCCACGATCTGGTACTGGAAATGGCATACACAGACGTAAATGAACGGTATCAGATTGTTCTGGAGAAAACAGGCAGCAGGACTCTGACGGATGACTTTCTTCCCGCCACCACTACAATAAAAACACCCGTCACAGTATGGCGGGCCATCGCAGCGGGGGAAATTAATGGCAGCGAGGCGCTGATGCAGCATCAATACCGGGTAGACGGCGACTTTGATCTGCTGCTGAACTGGGACAATTACTTTGCCGGAACCGGGAATACGGCTGCTCCAAAGGAAGAGAAAACGCCTGATCCCTCCGGAGAGCTTCATGTTCCTTCAAAGGCAACCAGTCTGAACATCCTCCTGATCCCGTGGATCGTATTCTGGGCCGGAGCGTCCATACATTCTTTCTGGGGAAGCCTGGCCAGCCTTGCCGCCTGCGTACTGGTTCCGTTGGTGTTTTACCGAAACCGGAAAACTTTCTACGATGTGCTGTCCGCCGGGCTGGTAACCTGCTTTTCCGTTGCAGCTCTGCTCGGCGCATCGATACGGTGGATTGTTCCGCTTGCGTATCTGACTTTCGGCATCATGTGGACCGTAAGCTGTTTTTGCAAAATTCCCCTCACGGCGCATTATTCCATGAACGACTATGACGGGGAAAGCGCCCTGTCCAATCCGCTTTTCATGAAAACCAACCGTATTCTGACGCTGGCGTGGGGAATTCTGTACCTTCTCACTCCGATATGGACTTACTTTATACTCGGCACCGGCATCGGCGGCTGGATTGGGGCAATCAATTCGATCCTGCCGCTGCTGATGGGAGCGTTTACCGCATGGTTCCAAAAATGGTATCCGGCAAGAGTTGCCAGAGGTTAGAAACGATAATCCGGGAACGACGAAGTGTTGGCGCATCATGGCAAACAACGGGCGGCAGTACCACATCTCGTATGAACGGTACTGCCGCCCTCTAAATGAGCGTGCAAAACACTCGATTCTAATATACCTTACTTATACCAATAACTAAAACTTTTAACCTTCGACCATTCCGAATACACTTTGACGGTCTTTCCATTTTGTTTCACATTTTTATAGCTGCGAATCCGTATATAATATACCTGATTCCGCTTTATATTTTTCACAATAGCCGATGTCTTCTTACTGCCCTTTACGCCTGTCGTTCTGACTTTGCCTTTTGAGAATCCTTTATACAGGAATTTCATTGATATCTCGAAATCCAATAATTTTCAAAAAAATGTGTTTTTGGTGATAAAAACATTCTTATCGCACTCAACAGGTTCTTATTATTGATTTTTTACACCTTTTTGAGTATACTGTAAAAAAAGATGTAAGGAGGTTCCTATATGGCACAAGCTACGTTCAGCGTCCGCATGGATGAATCATTAAAAAAACAATTTGACGGATTATGTCAGGAATTTGGAATGAATGCCTCTACTGCAATCAACGTATTTGCAAGAGCTGTAGTAAGACAACGCAGAATTCCATTTGAGATTTCCTCTCCTGAAACAGATATTACCAGAGAAGGCGCAATGCAGGCATTCATGGCTTTACGAGCACAGGCAAGGGATAACGGTGTTGCGGATATGAGTCTGGATGAAATCAACAAAGAAATCCATTTTGCACGCACGGAGACGGATACATGAGCCGCTATGCTGTAATTGATACAAATGTGCTCGTGTCAGCATTGCTTTCCGGCAAAGATGATACTGCCACTGTTCAGGTATTAGGCAAGGTATTCAGCGGCGAAATTATTCCTGTTTACAGCAATGTAGTCACAAAAGAATATCTGAAAGTGTTATCGCGTAAGAAATTTGGATTTTCGGGTGAAACCATTCGTTATTTGCTTTCTGCCATTGAAAAATATGGTATATTGGTTGATCCGTCTCCTTCCGGCATAATTCTTCCCGATATAAAAGATTTACCATTTTATGAGATTGTTCTGGAAAAACGCGGTGACAATGCTTATCTTGTTACCGGAAATATCAAACATTTTCCCAAAAATCCATTCGTTGTAACACCTCGGGAACTTCTAACTATTATGAACAATAATCATTAAATAATAAAAGATTAAGCCGGACTTTTCAGTCCGGCTCGACATCGGGTAAGAAATCCCGGATCAACCGCCATATTTTCAGCGCCATTGTTGCCGCCGTTGTCGAGGTGAAGCATCACAGGGATCTTGGTAAGCTTCTCCCCGCGGACGATAAGGGGCTGTGCCTTCCCCTGCGCGACGCGGCTCTGGTATTCCCCGTCCGCCGCGCGGACCGCACGGATGCCTGCGTTTACAAATTTTGCGATGTTGTCATAATTCGGCGTCCGTCCCTCCGTCCATAAAAGCCCGTTGGAAAGCTCGTTTCCCACCTGCACCATCGTGATATTGATGCCGTTTGCCAGAAACGCGCGCATTGCGGCGAGCGTAAAATCATAGACTACCCGCTCGAGTTCCTCCGCATCGTAATCCGCCCACGCTTTCGGTTTTATCTGCTTGCCCGGGTCCGCCCAGAAATCGCTGTAATGAAAATGCAACAGCACTCCAAAGCCCGCCTCCGTGATCTTTTTTGCAATCGCAAGAGACATCGCGAGGTCATTTCCTCCGGCGCCGTAGGACTCCCCGCTCTCGGACCACGGGTCGTTCCAGAGACGGATGCGCACCGTGTCCACATCGTATTTTTTCGCAATATCCAGGATATCCGTCTCTTTTCCCCCGTCATAATAAACCGATTTGTATTTTCCATATTCACGCACGCTCTCATATACAGGTCGCAGTACCAGAACACCTGCTTGTGGGGCCGTACAAAATGTCTCTCCACAGCGCACACGCCGGCTCCGTATAATGTTTCTTTCCGCGACAGATGGAGGATTGCGACACTCCCGCTGTCCTCCTCATTCGCCGCCGGCGCATGCGTGTTCTGCTTTGACGGAATCCACGGCGCCCAGGGACCCCCGTCAAACAGCGTGTACCAGGAGTTGCTGCAGGTGTGGTACGCCTTCGGGCCTTCCTCCCAGCAGGTGGCAATGGCACACTTTACCATCGGATATTTCTCTTTGACGTAATTTGTCAGCTTCGCATCCATATAGTAAGAGCCGGTCGATTCCGGATATAATCCGAACCGCCCGTATAGAAGCGCCGACATTATGAGAAAGAACTTCCCATAATCACTGCGTCGGCTGTCCCTCCGCGGGCGGCTGTTCCGCGGGTGGTTGCGGCTCGGCGGGCTGCTGCTCCGCAGGCGGCTGCGGCTCGGCGGGCTGCTGCTCTGCCGGCGGCTGTTCCGCGGGTTGCTGTTCGGCCGGCGGCTGTTCCGCGGGCGGCTGCCCGCCTTTCAATGCGGCAAGCGCCGCCTCCGCCGCCACAAGCGTATCGTAATTTGTCACATATCCTTTCGCCGTCGCGGACAGCGCGTCATAGAGATTTCTCGCGCTCACAATCGCGGTCTCACTCTCGAGCGTCACCGTTCCGATCGAGTTAATCAGATTGACCACCTCGGCCGCATCCTGCTGCACGGCCGCCGCGCTCTCGGTTCCCGGAAGCGTGTACACCAGAACCGCAAAGCCCTTGTCGATGTTCCCGTAGATTTTCTCCGCCACGTCAAACGGCAGATTGATACAGCCGTGGGAACCGTTTCTCTTATAGATATTTCCGCCGAAACTCCTGCGCCAGGTCGCATCGTGCATCCCCACATCCCCGTTAAACGGCATCCAGTACTTGACCGGCGTGGCATACCCCGGCCCGCGCAGCACCGCATCCGTGGTCTTGTATGTAAGTCCGAAAGCGCCTGTCGGCGTGGAATGCCCCTTTGCCACACACCCGGAGACAAAATCACTCTCGACCACCAGCTCCCCGTCCTTATACAGGAACAGATGCTGCGCCGTCAGGTTGATCTCCACATAGGAATCCCCGTAATCCGTTTCCCCATGGCTGTTGGCGGTCTGCATGTAGACCGGCTCCCGCTCCACGGACTCACCCGCTCTTAAGTCCGCGATCAGCTGCTGTGTCTCCTGTCCATTGTCGATGCGCCATCCGTAAAAGCCGCCTGAAATCGTCACCGTCTCCCCGTAGGAGGTCTCAAACGTTTTCGACTGGTATGCGGTATTGTATTTTTTTCCGAGCTGTTTTACATAGGCGGACACCGCCTCCTCATCGACTGCCAGCTCCAGGTCCACAACATTGAGCCACTCATTGATGGTCTCGCCGTCTAAAACCTCTTTTTTCTCATCAAAATCATAAGTGACCGTCATTCCGACACACCGATTCAGGTCCTCTAACACTTTCAGAAGCTTTGGATTGTCGTCGCCGATTTTCGGCTCCACATAGCAGCCCGCCGCATCCAGATCCAGCTCGTCTTCCAGTGTGGAAATCGCTTCGAGCACCGCTTTTCTGAAGGCTCCGCGCGCGACGGTTGTGCCGTAGTCCGCAGGAATCAGCGTATATCCGGCACCCTTCTCATAGCCGGAACAGCCAGCATTGACCGGCATCCTCTGATTTGCCGCATCCATGCACTCCAGACTGTCAATGATTTTATCGAGCGCATCCCCGTCAAACTCCACCACCCGCGCAAGCGCAAGCTCTCTGCCCTGAAATGCCGCCGCAATCCAGGCAAACGCATTCTGCTCCTCAATCAGCCCGGCCACCTCGCCGTCAAACACCGGCCGGATCGAAATATCCGCCCCGGAAATCTCCTCCGGCTCTCCCTCGCGTTTTAAAAGCTTTAAGCGGTAACTGTCAATCTCCCCTTTGATCAGCTGCTCTACCCGAGCAGCATTTAAGCCTCCCACCGGGATACCGTCCACGGTTGTTCCAAAGCAGAAATGCGTCTGAAAAAATACCGCCATTCCGATATAAATTCCCGCGAGCACCGTAACTCCGAGCAGAATCCCGAACCCAATCTGCTTTTTTGCATATTTCTTCTTTTCTTTTTTGTTCTTTTTCATTACCATAATTCCCCAAAATAAGTCTAATTTCCTAGTAAAAACACAGTTCTTATTATAATAAATGCAACTATTCTGTCAACATTTTGCCGCAATCGTAATATTTATGTAACAACTGCACAAAGGTGTTTTCTTTCGTTCCTCAATTTTTTAAATTTCTAATAATCTTTCTTAATAAAATTTTAAGGTAATTGTTTCCGCAAAAACGTTGTGCTATAATCGCAGACAAAACAACGGGCTGCACGCTTTACAGACAGTTCTTATGTTCAAAAAAACAGAGAGGTTGATACTTTGAAAACAAGGATATACACGGCGTTTTTCGCCTTCTTCGAAAAGAATAAACACGGTTTGCTGCTCCTGTATTTTGCGCTTTACCTGCCTTGGTTCGGCTACCTGGAGCGGACGGTGACCACGCATTTTCATGTGATCCACGTCACACTCGACGACTATATTCCGTTCTGCGAATATTTCATCGTCCCGTATCTGATGTGGTTTTTCTACATTGCCTGGGGACTCGGTTATTTTTATTACAAAAACAAAGACGAATATTTCAGGCTGTGTTTCGTACTTTTTACCGGTATGACCGTCTTTCTGGTTATCTCCACGCTTTACCCGAACGGTCATTATCTGCGCCCGGCGATCTTTACGCGCAATAACGTTTTTACCGCGCTCGTGAGATGGCTTTATGCGACCGATACGCCGACAAACCTGTTCCCGAGCATCCATGTGTACAACTCAATTGCCATCAACGCGGCGGTATGGCACTGCGAAAATTTTAAATCCAACCGGCCCGTCCGCTACGGCTCCGCCGTCCTTGCCGTCAGCATTATCGCATCAACGATGTTTTTAAAACAGCATTCGGTGTTTGACGTTGCGACCGGAATGGTTCTGGCGGCGTTTATGTGTTCTCTCGTGTACAGCGGCAGCCCCCTGCGCTTTCCCGCGCGGCAGCCGAAATACGGAGGAAAATTACGGCGGATATAACAGTATATGGTTTTCGTCCAAAAAAAGACAGCCAACGCACAAATTTTTTATGCACCGGCTGTCTTTTTAAAATGCAAGCGTAAGCGTCCATATCTGTTCCCCGCAGGATATATGCATGCTCCCGCCCAGTTTTTCCGTGTTCTTTTGGATTTCGGACAACAACTCCTCGTCCCGCGTATCTCTGTCGCCGTAACACTCGAACTGCACGCAGCGAATAGTTCCCTGCACGCTCTGCACAACGGAGATAATCCGCTTCTCCGCATCCTGCTGCCGCTTTGCCTTCTGTGCGGCAAGCTCTAACACGTCGCAGAAGAGCTGATACACGTCCATCGGCTCCATCTGTGCAAACATACGGCCGTCAATCATGCAGGTCAGCGTGATGCCCTCTTTCTCACAGACCAGACTTTTCTCGTTTACCGCCACGTCGATGACCTCGTTTCCGGTATTCACGATCGCATTGTAGAGCGCGAGCTCCCGCTCGAGACGGGACAATGTCTCGTCTAACCGGCCTGCGCCGCTCTCCCGGAGCGCCCTCACCTGATGTTTCAGACGGTGGCATTTCCCGTTAATCATATCCAGATTTGTCTTAAACGCGACATAGTGCCGCTCGCGCTGACGGCGCAGCATCCGCTCAAATTGCGCCTCCTGCGCGAAATAGTTTTTGTCAATCGTCGCATACTGCACCCAGATCACAAAAAAGGAGCAGAGGAGGTCATACACGACGCAGATTCCCACTGCCAGCGCATTTTCCCATCCTCCCATAAAACAGAGCTTTGACGCGGTATTCAGAACCAGCCCGAAAACCAGAAGCACGAAAAGCATCGGCATATACTGGCGAACGCCAGGTAAAAAAGCCTCCGAATCACGGCTGCCCCTGTGCAGCAGATACACCTCGAGCGCAAGTACCAGCGCATAGCAGACAGGCAGCGGCAGATGATGAACGACGACTGACGGCCCCGAAAACAGCCCCTCCTGTTCCGGGTAATGCCACACGGAAAAAACAATCCATAGCGAGTTAGCGGTGTGCTCCACCAGATACGAGAGAAACATCAAATACCACGACAGATGCCAGGAAAACCGCATCGTGACGCGTATCGTGACCGCCAGCAGGCACAACTGCAAAAAGAATGCAAAAAACAGGATAAAAAGCAGCGGTACTTTTTCTTCGGTCAAAGCGGAAAACTGCACAGAGGTTTCCGTTATCTCTCCCAAATATCCCCGCATTACACGCAGCAGGCCGCCGAGCAATAAAAGCTCCGCGGCCGCCGCACAGACAAATGCAGGCTTCGGGTATTTTTTCCGTTCCAACACCGCGATAAGCACCGCGGCAATCAGGGATATTTCCAGATAAAAATCAATTTTTATAAAGGAACCCAGCAATTCATATTTCATACTCTAACCAACATGATTCCGCTTCGCGGAATCTCAAAACATGGGAAGAATGCTGCCTGGCAGCAAGTCCGCTCTGCGGACGGTTCTTCCGCGTGAATGGTATTTTCATTCACGCTGTGAATGGTATTTTCATTCACGCTGTGAATGGTATTTTCATTCACGCTATTCCCTCGAAAGAAACGCAAGCAGCCGCTCTTTCAGTTCCTTTTTCCGCCCGCGGCTGACCGGAACTTTTGTCCCGTCCCGGAGCACGCAGTCTTTTCCAATCTCATACACATAATGCAGATTGACAAGACACGAGTGATGGCAACGAAAAAATCCCTTTTCCTGCAGGCGTTCCTCAAGTTCACGCATCGTTCCGCACCCGGTCGTCTCCACCGTCTCCTGCGGCAGATGAAACACAAGGTAATGTCTGCGCGCCTCGACATACAGAATCTGCGCGAGGCCGATCCGGCGCATGTTTCCCCGCATCTCCAGAACGATACACGCATCCTTCTGCCCGGAAAGCCTCGTTAAGATCTTCCCGATCTTCAAATAAAATTCGGCATACTTTAACGGTTTTACGATATAGTCCGAAGCCGCAAACCGATAGCCGTCAATCGCGTAGCCGGCGATATTCGTCACAAAGACAATCCCGACTTCCTCATCCCTCGCCCGGATCCGTTCCGCCGTCTCGATCCCGTTTACATGCGGCATCTCGATATCGAGCAGAATCAGATCCCACTGTCCGCGGAAGGCCGCAAGGAATTCCCGGCCGTCGGTATAGCGGCAGAGCTGGCAGGATATTCCCCGCTCCGCCCCATACCGTGCGAAAAAGTCTTCCAGAATTTTTGCATGTTCCGTTTCGTCCTCGACAATCGCCACACGAACCGGCATAGTCTCCTCCTTTTCTTCTCTATAGGAAATTGCGACAGCGTAAATCGTCCCGACAAAAAGCGAAGCTTTTTGCGAGCGAGAGTATTGTCTCGCTTTCGAGTGCGCCGGCACTCGCTTTTTTATCCCTGCTGCTTTGCCTGTTTCCGCAGCTTATGGTCGATCACAAGCGCGCGGATTGCCAGCGCAAACAGCAGCACTGCCACAGCCGTGACCGCATAAATCAACTGCCTGATACCGAACGTCGGAGCCGCAAACACCGGGCGCAGCAGCGTATCATCCCCGACTGCCTCACAGTAATCCCGGTTTGTCACGCGCACATGCAGATACATATACAGCGTATTCTTTGCCGCCGCGCGCAGCGCCTGATAATAGCTGTTTGAGCTCGTCTCCTGCGCAAGCGTTCCTCCCATAAAGCCGCTCATCCAGAGACTTCCGCCCGCGCGCAGCGCCTGGTCGCCGTTCATAAACGCATGGTGATCGCAATAGTCCGTGATCACGCCGCCCGTAAAGCCCCACTCGTCTCTCAGGACACCTGTCAAAAGCGCTTCGCTTCCGCCGGCCCACACCGCGCCGATACGGTTATAGCTGGTCATCAGTCCTACCGCGTCGTAATCCTCCACAAGCATCTGGAAGGGTTTTAAATAAATCTCCCGCAGCGTCTGCTCCGTCATCCACAGGTACACCGAGTCACGGTAGATGCCGGCCTCTCCGTCGTTGCAGATAAAATGCTTCACATAGGTGTATACGCCCGCCTCGTTTGCACCCTGCACCGTATTGCCGCACATTGCGCCGGAGAGGATACTGTCCTCCGAGTAATACTCGTAATTGCGCCCGTTTAACGGACTTCTGTGGATATTTACCGCCGGCGCATACCAGCCGCTGTAGCCGTTTAAAATCGCCTGATGCCCGATCGTGCGCCCTTCCTGCCGCGCCAGTTCTATATTCCAGGTCTGCGCGAGCGTGCTGCTGCCCGGGAAACCGCATCCCGCGCCCATACCCGTAAAGCCGCCGATCTGCGCCGGGCCGTCGGCATCTTTGGTCCGCACCTTGCCGATACTCTTTATGTCCACGATACCGCCGTAGCCGAACACATACATATTTTCCATTTCTTTTACGGTCAGCTGGTCTAAAAGTTCCTCCCACCGCGGGTCGTCGTAATCTGCACCGAGCGCATAGCCCAGTTCCGTCGTCACGCCTTTCTCCTCGATTTTCAGACCGTTTTTCGCCCCGGTCACAATCGGCTCGTCGCTCTCGTCGATATAAGCCTGCGCCTGCGCTTCGTCGTACAGGTTGAGCGCGGCCACCGCCCCGTCCATCGCGCGGCTCTCCGGTCGAACCGGATATGTTGCCGCAAAATCACTTCTGGAAAGATACACGATATCCTGCTCCGAATCCGCCCCGTCGAGGCTGATGCCGTCTATCGCATCCGCGCCGGTAAACTTATTGCCGACCGCCGCGCCGGATACCTTGTCCGTCTCATACTTCACCGTTTCCGGCAGCCGCATCGTAATTGCATCCGCACGGGGTGTATGCGCGTCGGAACGCACGGTAAACACATAGTCCCCTGCATCCAGCTCATACCCCGCAAAGCCGTTGCCGTTTGCATCATAGCAGTCGTAGCTCGCCATCTCCTCCACGTCAAATTCCAGCGCGAGCTCCTCGCTCTCCCCGGGCGCAAGCGTCTTTGTCTTTCCAAACGCCGCGAGCTCCGCCGCGCTCTTTTCGATTCCGCCGGGTATGTAGGGCGCCGCGTAGTACAGCTGCACGACTTCCTGTCCCGGCATATCGCCGGTGTTTGTGACTTCGACTTTGACCGTCACTTTTCCGTCTTTGGTAAGCACGCTTTCATTTTCGGGAGCCTCCGTCACCTTCCATGTAAAGTCGGTGTAACTGAGTCCATACCCGAAGGGGTACTGAACCACGCCCTCGTAGCCCATTCCGTGCTCGTTTGCGACATCGGACCAGAACCCTTCGGCGTCCGCCGTCTCGTACCACTTATAGCCGATGTAGATTCCCTCCGCGTAATCGGTGTAGCTCACCTGCTCATAGGCGTAGGGCTCGCCGAGGTTTCCGTTTGTCGTCCCGTCCGCGGGATAAAGCCCCTCCACGCCTGTGTAAGCGCCGACACCCTCGAGTCCGGCGTTCACATAGCTCGGCGCCGTCGTCATATCATACGCCCAGGTGTCCGCCGTGCGGCCGCCCGGCTGGCGCTCTCCCCAGAGGACCTCCGGCAGCGCCGCCGTTCCGACCTGGCCGGGCAGTCCGACCTGCATGCAGGCATCGACGCCCGGAATCGTCTCCACCTGTCCGAGTTCCATCACGTTTGTGGAATTTAAGAGCACGACAACATGCTCGTAGTTTGCGCCCACATAGGCGAGCAGCGCTTCTTCCTCCGCGGAAAGTTCGAGATGCATCCGCGTCTCGTCGGTCACAATCTCTCCCTCTTTTTCGATCCGCTTGTATTGACAGTTTGTCGCATCGTTGCTCTCGCCGGCGAGACGCCCGATGACCACCAGCGCGGTGTCTGAAAATTCCAGCGCATCCGCAAGCATCGTCTCGCTGTAATAGGTCCGGTTGTCAATGGACGGCTCATACAGGCGCGCCGACTGCTCGGGCCAGCTGTTTAATGTGCTCGTGTATTCGCGCCCGTCCTGAAAATTCCGGTACATATCCGTGAGCGCGGTGTTGTACGCAATCCCGTAGCTCTCGAGCGCTGACAGCAAATCCACGTCCATCCGGCTTACGCCGCCCGAACCGGAGCCGCCTGCAAGCCAGGCCGTAGACGCCCAGCCAAACACATTGACCTTCTTTACGCTGTCCGAAAACGGCAGCGTGCCGTCATTGTTCTGCAGCAAGACCATTCCCTCCGCGGCAACGGTCTTTGCCAGTTCCTTTGCCTCCTCCTCTGTCTGCTGGCGCGCTGCGTCGTCGACTTTCGGCGTCGCCGCCCCGACGAACGATTCTACCACCATCCCCATGCTCGCATACGCGTAATTCAGCACGACCGCGACCAAAAGCAGCAGGGTTGCAAAAAACATCCCGAACCCGTGCCGGATCGGGTGCGGCTTTTTTACTTTGTTTTTCTTCACATCCGTATCCCCCAATCTTATTGTTATCTCCCCGGATATCAGAGCGCCGCACGGATGACTTCGCGCGGGCAGCCCCAATCCCCGGCCTGTTGCATTTATTTTAGCACGCCAGGATATTGTTGACACGAATATGCACAAATTGCCGGATTCAGTTCCCGGTTTGCCGGTTCCCATTCGGCCTGCGGCTTACATTTCCCTCAGCAATTTCTGCAGCAGCTCATTGACAATGCCCGGATTTGCCTTTCCTTTCATCTGCCGCATCGTCTGCCCGACAAGGAATCCGATGGCTTTCTCCTTGCCGTTCCGGTAATCCTCCACCGACTTCGGGTTTTCCGCGAGCACCTGCTCTACAACGGCGCGAAGCGCCCCTTCATCATTTACCGTCGCAAGTCCATGCTCCTTCACATACTGCTCCGAGTCAATATCCTCCCGAAAAATTTTCTCGAAAACCTCTTTCGCAACCGTGCTTGTGATGCTGCCGGAATCCGCAAGGTCTATGAGCTTTGCCAGGTTGACCGGGGAAAACGCGATCTCGTCCGCATCCATCCCGTTTTCTTTTAACAGACGGATCGTCTCCACCATAATCCAGTTTGAGACCTTTTTGGGCTTCCCGCACAGAGCCGTCGTCGCCTCAAACAAATCGGCAAAGTGTTTGTCCCCGGTGAGTATCTTTGCATCGTATTCGGGCAGGCCGAGCTCGCGCTGATAACGCGCAAGCTTTGCGTCGCGCATCTCCGGCTCTCTCGCCTTCACTTCGGCAATCCACGCATCGTCAATTTGCACCGGGACAAGATCCGGCTCCGGGAAATAGCGGTAATCCTGCGCGTCCTCCTTCGAGCGCATCGCGTAGGAATATTCTTTGTTGTCGTCCCAGCGTCTCGTCTCCTGAACAACCGCCTTTCCCTCCTCGATCAGCTCAATCTGACGCGCGCGCTCCGCCTCGATGGCTCTTGCAATCGCTTTAAAAGAGTTCAGGTTTTTCATCTCGGTACGCGTACCGAAGCGCTCCGTCCCGGCTTCCCGCACGGACAGGTTGACGTCGGCGCGCATCGAACCCTCGTTTAACTTGCAGTCGGAAGCCCCGAGATACTGGATAATCAGCCGCAGCTTCTCGAGATAGGCGATGACCTCCTCGGCGGAGCGCATATCCGGCTCCGACACAATCTCGATTAACGGCACGCCGGAGCGGTTGTAGTCAACGATCGACACGTCCTCCCACTCGTCATGCACGAGCTTTCCGGCGTCCTCCTCCATATGGATTTCATGAATGCCGACAGTCTTTTTCCCCGCCGCGGTCTCGATCTCCACGCCCCCGTTGCGGCAGATCGGCAGATACAGCTGGGAAATCTGGTAGTTCTGCGGATTGTCGGGATAAAAATAATTTTTCCGGTCAAATTTGCTGCACCGGGTAATCGTACAGTTCGTTGCCAGCCCGACCGCCATCGCATATTCCACCACTTTGCGGTTTAACACCGGAAGAGAGCCGGGCTGCCCGGTACAGACCGGGCAGGTATGGCTGTTTGGCGCTCCCCCGAATTCGGTGGAACAGGAGCAGAAAATTTTGGTTCTGGTGGCCAGCTCCACATGCACCTCCAGACCGATCACTGTCTCGTATGTCTTCATATATCACTCCTCCATGTCGGAACCATTTCCGCTCTGGCACACGTCAGGAATTACATGTTCCCGGACGCGCTCATAACTTCCGGTCTGTTCGTAAGCGTAGGCCGCGCGGATGATCTTTTTCTCCGCAAAGCAGTCTCCGATCAGCTGCAGCCCGATCGGAAGCCCCGCGGCGTCCCTTCCGCAGGGGAGGGTGATCGCCGGCAGTCCTGCGAGGTTTACGGAAACCGTGTAGATATCCCCGAGGTACATTTTGATCGGGTCGCAGAGAGACGCTCCAAGCTTCGGCGCGGTCGTCGGCGCCGCAGGCCCCAGTATCACATCGTATTTTTCGAATGCCCGGTCAAACGCCTGCTTAATCAGCGCCTTTGTGCGCAGCGCCTTCAGATAATAGGCGTCGTAGTACCCGCTGCTGAGCACAAAAGAACCCAGCATAATCCGGCGTTTGACCTCCGGCCCAAAGCCCTCGGAGCGGGATTTTTTGTACATATTGTGAAGTCCCTCGTACTCCTTCGCGCGGTGGCCGTATTTCACACCGTCGAAACGGGCCAGATTGGAGCTTGCCTCCGCGCAGGCGATGACATAGTAGGCAGGAATCGCGTACTCTACAAGACTTAAGTCAAATTCCTCGACAATGGCGCCCTTTTTCGCAAGCGCTTCCGCCGCCGCGCGCACGGCATCTTTTACTTCCTTATCGAGTCCCTCCCCGAGATAGTCCCGCGGGATTCCGATGCGCATCCCCGTTACGTCGTCCGCAAGCGCCGCGGTAAAATCATAATCCTCCCGCTTCACGGACGTGGAATCCTTCCTATCGTAGGAGGAAATCGCCTCCAAAATCACCGCGCAGTCCGTCACATCCCGCGCCACCGGCCCGATCTGGTCTAACGAAGAGCCGTAGGCGATCAGCCCGTAGCGGGACACTGTCCCGTAGGTCGGTTTTAACCCCGTCACGCCGCAGAAGGAGCTCGGCTGGCGGATGGAACCGCCGGTGTCGGAACCAAGCGCAAACGAACACTCCTCCGCCGCCACCGCCGCACACGAACCGCCGGAAGAGCCGCCCGGCACATGCGCAAGGTTCCACGGATTTTTCGTCTGCCCGTATGCGGAAGTCTCCGTCGTGCTCCCCATCGCAAACTCGTCCATATTCGTCTTCCCGATCACGATCGCGCCGGCCCGCGTGAGCTGTTCCACGGCCTGCGCCGTGTAAGTCGGTTTAAAATTGTACAGGATTTTTGAGGCGCAGGTCGTTCGCAGCCCTTCCGTGCACAGATTGTCCTTGACGGCTACCGGAACCCCGGCCAGGGGACCGGTCAGCGCACCGTCCTCTATCATGCGCTGCACTTGTTCCGCGCGTTTTAAGGCTTCCTCGCCGTCCACCGTGATAAAGCAGTTCAGTTCGCCGTCCTTTTTGTCTATTGCGTCAAGCGCGTCCCGCACGGCCTGCTTTGCCGTGGCCTCGCCCGCTTTTATTTTTCTGCCCAGCTCTGTGGCAGTCAAACTCATCAAACTCATGGTTATCCTCATTTCTGCGTGCGCAGCACGCGTCTCTATCCGATTGTCTTCGGAACCTTAAAGCCGCCGTCCTTTTTCTCCGGCGCATTCAAAAGTGTCGCGGCAGCGCCGTCCCCGTTTGTCACCACGTCCTCCCGGAACACATTGCTGACCGGGAAAATATGGGACATCGGCTCCACGCTGTCGGTGTCAAGCTCGTTTAGCCTGTCGATATAGTCAAGCATCTCACCCATATCCCGCTTCGCCTGCTCCCGTCCCGCATCGTCAAGCTCAAGCTTTGCGAGAATCCCCACATACGCAATCGTCTCGTCGGAAATCTGATGTTTCGGCTGTCTCTTCGCGGACGATTCCTTATTCGCCGCAGGAGGCTGCCCTGTGACGTCCGCTTCCGCGCGGCACGCCGCACACGCTCCGTCCGGTTCCTTTGCCGCGTCCGTCACGCCCTTTACATAGCCGTAGAGCGCGGTGTCGCAGATTCCCGAATTGTTCCAGTCCGCACGGATTCGCGTCCCCTCATAGCGCAGGCCGCACTTTTTCATGACGTCGCCGGAGTGGGGATTTTTCGGGTCGTGTCTTGCCTCAATCCGCTCCACCCCCACCTCCTCGAGCAGGAATTTCATGACTGCCGCGAGCGCCTCCGACGTGTAGCCTTTATGCCAATACGCCCGGCCGATGCAGTATCCGACTTCCGCGGACTTTACTTTCTCGTTCAGTCCAACCGCCCCGATACTCCCGATCGGCTCGTTTTTCTCTTTTAACACAATGCACCACTCGTATTTATCTTCTTTCTCATAGGCGTCCACCCAGCTTCCCAGCAGCTTGCGCGTTGCCTCCACATCCGCGTGCGTCGGCCATAGCAAAAACTTTGTCACCTCCGCATCGCCCGCCCAGTTTTCATACATTTGTTCCGCGTCCTCCACCGCAAATCTCCGCAGTATCAGGCGCTCTGTCTCGATTGTTTTTGTTCCCAGATGTTTCACGGCCATTCTCCTTTTAATTTTTCATTCAGTTTCCGGTAGATACGCTCTGTCATCCACGGCTCGCAGGAGGCCTCAGGCGCTTCCTCTATGGGAAACCAACGGACGCCGCTGTTTTCGTCCGGCTTCACCCGGAGCGCCTCGCCCTCATCCGCCTCTAAAAGATATGTGACGTTCAGGTGCAGGTGCGACGGGACATATACGCCCCGTTTCTCGTGACCGTCCACCGTCAGTATCTCCAATGAAAAAATATCCGGCCGCACGGGCGTGATCGTTTTGATTCCGGTTTCCTCCTGCGCCTCCCTTGCGGCAACGGAGAGCAGATCCCTCTCCCCGTCCGCATGGCCCCCGGTCCACGACCAGGAGCGGTAAAGATTGTGCCAGACCAGCAGAATTTTATCGCGTGTTTTGTTTATCAGCCAGGAAGATGCGGTGAAATGCGCGGTGCGGTTCTCCCGGGCAAAAACGTCCGGTTCCTGTTCAAGCAGACGCTGCATCACGTCACAGTCATTTGCCTCCTGTTCGTTGTAGGGATGATAGTTTTGTAACTGTTGATATAAATCCATATTTACCTCTATTTTGTCTCGCAGTGTTTTCAGGGTTCCAGTCTGCTTAAATCGCGCGGAAACAGCGTGGTCTCCCGCACGTTGTCCTCCCCGACCAGTTTCATCGTAAGACGCTCAAGGCCGATTCCGAGGCCGCCGTGGGGCGGCATGCCGTGTTTAAACACCGCCAGATACTGCTCCATGCCATCCGTCTCCATGCCCCGCGCGGCGATTTTATCGAGCAGCATACGGTAATCGTGGATGCGCTGTCCGCCCGTGGTAATCTCAAGCCCGTGATACAACAGGTCAAAGCTGAGCGTGTATGTCGGATCCTTTGGGTCGTCCATCGCGTAAAACGGCCGTTTTTTCGAAGGGTAGTGCGTGACAAACACGAAATCCGCACCGCACTCTTCCTTATAGTACTGTCCGATTAACGCTTCCTCCTCCGGCTCTAAATCGTAGGGGTTGCGAATCTCCCTCTTATATTTTTCCGCGACCTGCCGCTTGGCCGTATCGAAGCGCACACAGGGAATTTTGTCTGCGGCGGGCAGCGTGATGTTCAGCATGTTCAGCTCTTTCGCGTAATCCCGCGCAAGCAGCCGCATCGTATATTGCAGAAATCCGGTTTCCATCGCCATGATGTCCTCAAATCCGTCGATATAACCCATCTCAAAGTCAAGGCTCGTGTATTCGTTCAGATGACGCTTTGTGTTGTGCTTCTCCGCCCGGAACACCGGCGCGGTCTCAAACACCCGGTCGAAAACCCCGACCATCATCTGCTTGTAAAACTGCGGGCTCTGCTGGAGCACCGCCGGCCGGTGAAAGTATTCCAGCCGAAACAGGTTTGCCCCGCCCTCGGCGCTTTTCGCCCCGATTTTCGGCGTGTGTATCTCGGTAAAACCCTCACCGTACAAAAAATCCCGAAAGCCACGCACAATGCCCTCCTGAATGCGGAACTTCGCGCGCTCTCTGACGTTTCGCAGCGCGATTGCCCGGTTGTCGAGATTCGTCTCAAGCGTGGTCGGCAGCTTCCACTTGGAAACCGCAAAGGGCATCGGCTCCGCCGGTTCGGAGAGCAGCCGCACCGCGTCCATGCGCAGCTCGATACCGCCCGGCGCCCGCGCCTCGGCGCTGACCACCCCTTCCGCCTCAACGGCGGCTCCCTCCTTTAAATCCCTGAGGTTAAACGGCGTTTTGCCCTTCTCAAACACGCACTGCAAAAGTCCCTCCCGCTTGCGCAGAATCACAAAGGCCACTTCACCCATATCGCGCACCGTGTGAATACATCCGTTTACCGCCGCGCGCCCTCCCGTGTACGCCCCTGTCAGCAAATCGCTGATTTCCGCTGTCTGTTTTCTGTTTACGCCTGTGATAAATTCCATATCGTACCTCCCTCTGCACAGGTTCTGCCGTGCATTTTATATTTTCCAGGTGCGGGACGGGATCACACATATAGAAAACCCCGGGAGAGCAAATTGCTCTCCCGGGGCGAAATCCTTTCTCTGATCCCGCGGTACCACCCGCTTTGGAAGATAATCCGTCCGGATTATTTTCCCACTCTCTGTGCTTAACGCGCACCCACGAACCGGCCTACTCTGCATCGCCGCAGCAGCCGTATTTCTCTCTGCCACGCCTCCTGTCCGTTCAACCGGTCAGCTCCGGAGTGTTCCCGTTATCCCCTCTTCCAAACAGCGCTCTCAGTCGGTGACGCTGTATTCCTGTCGACGTCTGAAGATAAGAGTCTCCTTCTCTGCTTTTACACTTTAACATATGAATGTTGTATCTTTTATACCACATTGTTTTTTGGAATGCAACCTGTTTTTTATTTTTATTGGGTTATCAGCACCGTAAGTTCCGTCCGCTTTGTCTTCGCCGCGTTTACAAAGGACACCAGATAAAACAGCACGCAGAGGAACACGCAGGGGAATACAACGGAAAATGTGCTGACATACTGCTCCCCGACTCCGGTACAGCCGATCATCGAGAGCATGATCCCGGCACATGTTTCCGCGAGAAGCACGTTTAACACCTCTCCACCCACGCAGCCTAACAGGGACACGCACAAAAACCGCAGTGCAAACTGTCTGCGCAGCGCCTCGCCGGTAAATCCGACAGCCTTAAAGATTCCGTAATTCCGCTGCTCTCTCCGAAACATCCTGCCGCAGACCAAAGATACCGCCACCACGACGAAGACGGCGGCGATCACATAGATCAGTCCGACAATTCCGTGCACGACATCCACAATGATTTTCATTCCGTCAAAAATACTTCTGTCGCTGATCTCCACCTCTGACGCGTCGTATGTTTCCTGGATTTCTTCTACCAGCGCAGCCACAGCGTCTTTGTTTTCGACCTCATAATTGTACCACATCTGCTCCGGTATGTTCCCGGTCAGCCGCTCACATCCCGCCGTATTCATCGCAAAATTATTTCCGGTGTCGTTGCCCCACTCGAAATAGCCTGTAATCAGGAAATCTTCCTTTTTCCCCTCCTGCGACAGTTCCACGGAATCGCCGATGCCGACGCCTAACTCTTCCGCGAGAAATTGATTGATGATGATCTCGTTGTCATAGCGGCAGGTCCGCCCCTCGTAAATCATCGTATAAGTCTCCGGATCCTCGCTGACGCACGCCATTGTCTGGCTACCGTTTAACATGATATAGCCCTGTATGCTCCGGTAGGAAGCCGTAATGTGCGCCCGCTCTTCGATCAGCGCCTCTATCGCAGGCCGCAGCGTCCCGTCGTGATACATGATATCGAAATCGCGGCTGTTGCAGCAGAACATATCCTGCAGGCGTTCCCCGTCCGACCCGATCCAGTCGTTGATTTCCGTCGTGACCGACAGGAAAAACACGAGAAGCACCGCGATGACTCCCGCTCCGAGATACTGTTTTCCTCCAGAGACAAGCTGGCGCAGCGCAAGCCAGAAATCCAGCCCCCTCTGATAAATCCCGGTCTGCAGACGGCTCGCGAAATACACATCCTCCCTGCCCTCGGAAATCGCGCGAAGCGGCGTGACGGCTTTTATCTTCCGCAGCTTTAATGCAGTGTAGAGCGCGATAAACAGGAGAATCCCGGCCGCAGAAAGCAGGCATGGTCCCCACGACAGGTCATCGGCCGCCACCAGACAGGTCATCGGCAGAGTAATCCTGTTTACCAGTCCGACCAGGGGAATTGCCAGCGGAACCCCCACTGCCGCCCCTGCCGACGCCGCGATCACATACTGCATGAGCATGCCCGCCGTCAGTTTTCCGCCGGTGAACCCGAGCGCTTTTAGAATGCCCAGATTTACATACTCCGTCTCAAGGCTGCCGGTGATACTGTGTCCGATCACAACGAGTATCACCAGCGATAAAATCCCGGCAAACACCGCAAGAATCCCGGTAAACATTTTCGTCATAAGCAGCATATAGTTCCTTGACTGACTCTCCGTGAGCGTCATGCCGGCGTAATCCTCAAACCCCGTCTCCTCATTTAGTCTGCGCTCAAATACCGCATCGTTCCACGGACAGTCCTCGCTCTTTTCCACGAACACCATGCCATATTTTTCGACTTCGCCTTCCGGCCATTCGCTCTCCCGCAGGCGCTTCATGTCCGCGTCGCCGATCAGCAGCGTCTTCACTCCCATCATGGCTCCACCCATCAGCGGATCCTCAAAAAAGCCCGCCACGCGAAACGTCTCGTCCGTTCCCCTGAGCGTCACGCTGTCTCCGATTTCTGCGGACCACAGCGCCTGATACGAATATGGCACATAGATTTCTCCCTCGCCTATCTTCACCTCAAAAAGCGGCTGTCTGCCCGCCCCCTGTTCCACCCTGTAATTCAGCTTTGTCTGCTCTGCCGATACGAGCAGCACACGGTTTGTGATTTCCTGCTCCCCGTAATCGATATAGACCGACATTGCCGTACCGTGCTCGACCGCCTCGACGTACTTCGCCTTTGCAAGCCGCTCTGCGAGTTTTTCCGTGGTCAGACCGGCCGCGGCCAGACCGTTCTCCGAAAAACCGGCGGTGATTGTTTTTAGCCCCGCTTCCCGAAACGCCTGCATATGGCGCTGCTCCGTCTTTTGATTGACGGTCAGAGACAGCGAAAGGATCATCCCGAGCATCAGAGTCAGAAGTACAATTCCGGTAAATTCCCTGCGTGCCCGCCGGATTCCCGCGCGGACAAGACTTACGATTTCTCTCATCCCGCACCTCCTACCAGTCCATCGAGGAAAGCCATGCACTGATCTGCTTTTCTCTGGACTTTATCTCATCTTCCGCAAATGGCGGAAGCGTCAGTTCCCCGCGGATCACCCCGTCGTCGAGGTAGAGGATGCGGCCGGCGCGCAGCGCCACATGGATGTCATGCGTCACCATCAGGATACTCTGTCCCCCGACATGAAATGCCGTCAGGAGTGCGAGCACATCCTCCGTATTTTTCCGGTTTAAAGCCCCCGTCGGCTCATCCGCAAACAGCAGTCCCGGCTCCCCGATTAACGCGCGCGCGATCGCGGCGCGCTGGGCCTCCCCGCCCGACACCTGCGCGGGCAGTCTGTCTTTTGCCTCCGTGACATTCACCTGCGCGAGCAGATCACACGCGCGCTCCCTGATCTGTTCCGTGCGCTTCTCCTTATTCAGAAAACCGGGCACCACAACGTTTTCGAACAGCGTCAGATTACTCACCAGATGTACCTGCTGAAATACGAAGCCAAACTCCCTCTGGCGGTAGACCGCCATCTCTTTTTCCCGCAGGCGTGTAAGCTCTGCTCCCCGGTATTTCACGCTTCCCGAGGTCACATGATCCATCCCGCTTAGGCAGTACAGCAGCGTCGATTTCCCCGAGCCGGAGGAGCCCATGATCACCGTAAAATCCCCCTCGTAAATCTCTATGTCCACATGATCGAGCACATGGTTTTGCAGCCCGTTGTTCGCAAAACTTTTGCACAGGCCCTTTGCTTCCAGTATTGTCTGTTTCATTCTTCTCTCCGTCCTTTCCTGACGGTATTATAACAAAACAGATATTAACAAATCCTTAAGAATGGAACTATTTGTTCGAAACCGATATCGAATCAACTGTTTTCACATAGGGCTGTAATTCCGGATATTCCGCAGCATGTTCACGCACATAGCACCTTTTAAATGCTGCAAATGCCGACTCCCGTCTCAGTAAGCTGCGGATCGTTCTCATACATACTTTTGAATCCGGCGCATTATGTATTCTTTCCAGTTGCCTGTATAAGACATTCATTTCTTTTTGAAGCAATTTTAACCGCTTATCGCTGCTGTATGTCCGCATTCCCGTATTTTTCAGTGAAAAAGTCTCCTCTATCAACAGAGCCGTCCTCTTTTGCATTTCATCACCGGGGTCTCTCCCCTCAACCGTCACGTCATTCTTTTGTACTCCAAAACGCAGATACTTTTCGGGATCCTGTCTGCAGCAGTCAATAATTCCTTCGTCATACTTTCTGTTATTTTTTATACCATTGCAATGTCCGCACGACCAGAAAAGATTCTCCCAGTCAAATTTGCGATCCGGATATTTTCCGTTTTTATGCGGCAGCAAATGTTCCACATTGGGATCCTGCAACCCTTTCATTTCACAGATATAGCATTTGTTGTGAAAATCCCTTTTCAGTCGTTCTATCACATCCTGTTTGTCATATCTTCCGGTTGTCTTCTTTGCCTCTTCCGCAGGGATTCGGGTGCAGGAAAAGAGCGTTCTACCTTAACCATCTATATCCTCCCTGTTCATAAATTCCAGCTTTAATCTCTGATACTCTGCCGCAATGTCAAGCGCAAGATAATCCGGAATCTCATCCAGATACAATTCCAACTCTGCGATCTCGCTCATTTCATCATCGGACAAACGTTCCTTCTTTACAAGCTTCTCATAGCGCCCGAACTTTTCCCGCAAGGCGCCGGATAACCTGTCCGCACCGAAATATCCCTCCACAATGCCGTCATACGGTACATCCTCCAATCCGTTTTCCACCAAAACGTGATTCTCCAGATCATAAATCACAGCATTTTCCAGACTGTTTAATATAAACGGAGAATGCGATGTCACGATAAACTGAATGTTTGGAAAAAAGGTTGTCAAAAACGACATCATATTTTTCTGTAATTCCAAATGCAGATGCGTTTCAATTTCGTCAATCAGTACAATCCCCGGAAGGTTAAAATCAAACGAGCGTTGCGTCTGCTTCTGCATCCGCATGATAATATCCAGGACAACATCCAATACCGCCTGATAACCGCCGGAAAGCGTGTTAAAATCAAATGGTTCTCTTCCCTGCTGCATAATGTGAAATTCATACATATCCTCATCAAATACCAGCCGCACGGTTTCATCTGCAAAAATCTGCTTTAAAAGGCGTTCCAATTTTTCAAACCAGAGCCGGATTTCGTCTGCTTTCTCTGTCTTTTTATTATTTCTTGCCAACGCTTCCGTCATTTTTAAATCCAACAGATATTTTACAAATTCATTCCGCGGGAATTCCTCCAATCCATAATTATCTTTCAGCTGTACCTTCTCCACATGCTTGGGCTGTACGGCATCAAAGATTCTGTCCGCCTTATAATATGCCAGTACAAAGTGATATTTTTCTCTTAATGCAAAAATATCTCCTGCCTCTGTATTGAAGCTAAGTTCTATCCCGCCTCTGCTCTGCTCGAGTTTCTTTGCTCTTTCGCTGACTTCTTTCTCCAGCTGCAGAATCTCGGCTTCCCTTTTTCCGTCCTTAATAGCTTCGTTTCTTTCCTGTTCTGCCCAAAACAAAAGTTCCTCTTTATCTTTAAAATGCTCATTTGTAAATGCAGTATTCAGATAAACTGCCAATGCCTCCAGAACGCTTGTCTTTCCGCTTCCGTTCTTTCCCGTCAATATCAGGTGTTTCATCCGGTCCTCCGACAGCGGAATTGCAATATCCGTTAGATGTCTGACCTTTTTGATTGTTACGTTTGTTATAAACAGCTGTTCCATTTTACTCCTCTTTTCGATTGACTTTCTGATATTGTTTTGTTAAATCTGCCTTTATATTTTATTATAACATAATCTGTCCTGCAATTATATTATTTCCCTGGACAAGAACTCACAAATTTTATAAATACGCTAAGAGAAACCCGCTGTCGGCAAAAATAACGTGTTTAACGACAAAATTAACACTTGGCACATCGCGAAGAAAATGTGTTATAATATTAAAATACACGGAAGAAAGGCACGGGTACACGAATGAAAAAGACAAGTATTTTTAAACAGCTGCTTCTGCCGATGATCGCGATTGTATGCGCGTTGGCGGTATGTCTGACCGGAATTGTCGTATCTGTTTTTATGAAATCCTACGAGAGTGAAATCTACGGCAGGAGCCGGGATAAATCGCAGCTTGTGTCCGGTGAAATCGCAACCTTTTTAGACGGTGCATACGGCATCACGGAGGAATTATCCGTAAATCCCAGTATTCTGACGATGGAAACCGCCGTGCAGACACCGATTCTCGCGGATTGCGTCAGGCGCAATCCCTATCTGGAACTGCTCTATATTCAGGGTACGGACGGCATGCAGACGGGCCGCTCTTCCGGCGAGCTCGCAGACCGCTCCACAAGGTGGTGGTTTACACAGACGATGGAGGAACAGCACGCATTTATTTCAAAATCCTACTACTCGGTAAATACCGGCCTCCCCTGCGCTTCCATATTCTTTCCGATGTACCGGGACGGCGCTCTTGTCGGAATTTTTGCAGTCGATATAAAGCTCGACTACCTGCAGACCATCATCGAAAATTTTTCGGACACGGAAAACGGAGAATATTCCTTCGTCATTGACGGAGAAGGCGTTGTCGTCGCCCACCCGGACAGCACGCAGATCGAGGAACTCTACAATTATAAGCTCCTGACAAAGACGGTATCCGCCAAGGATGAATCCGGGCAGCCGGTCACGGATGAAAACGGCAATATCGTGACCGAGGAACAGCCCATCACCGTCTCTGAGGATTACCGGAAGATTATCGCCGACGTGATGGCCGGAAATACCGGAAGCTGTAAAATGAAAAACGACGGGGAATCCTATTTTGTAAGTTATGCATCCATCCCGCTTAAGGGGGAATCCGACTCCTGGTCCGTCATCACACTCCACAGGGAATCGGCCGCGATGGCGCCGGTATACCGGATTCTCGCGGTTGCGGCTGCGGTGGCTTTGCTTGTCATCGGAATCGCAATCTGGGTAATCGCTCTCGTGGCGCGCAGGCTGACCCTGCCGATCGTATCGATTACAGAATTAATCCGGAATGCCTCCGACGGTGATTTCACCGTGCAGGCAGCCGAAAACAGCAGCAACGAAATCGGTGTCCTCTCAAAAAGTCTGAACAAAATGACCGGAAAAATATCCGCTATCCTGACAAAAATAGCCGTTATTACCGGAGAAGTCGTCGAAAGCTCCGACGACTTAAAGCAGATTGAGGCAACCGTGGATAAAACCAGCCGCGCAGTTCTTCAAATATCGGACGGTACAAAAGCCCAGGATGCGGACGTCAGTCGGGTTGTCGTGCTCGAGGACGAGCTGGGGGATAAATTCGGACAATTACGCGAAAACAGCATTCTTCTTCTCGCGGACGCACAGAATACGATCGCATCCGGGAAAAACGGAATGGAAAGCGTTTCGGAGCTGAAACGGCAAAACGCCAAAGCGTCTATGGGAATGGAGAGCGCCTACGCAAAGATTATGACGCTCGAAGCACAGTCCCAAAAAATTTCCGGTATATTAAGCACGATCAATGAGATCTCTTCCCAGACAGGGATGCTCGCCTTAAATGCATCGATCGAGGCGGCGCGCGCCGGACAACACGGAAGAGGCTTTGCGGTCGTCGCGGAATCAATCGGTAAGCTTGCGGGGGATTCATCGGCAGCAACCGCCGATATCGAAAAGATTATCGTCGATCTGTGCCGGGATATCTCCGATACGGTTGCAAATATAGAATCCGCCCGCGCAGGTGTGGACGGCCAGACACAGGCCGTGGATAAGGTGCAGGAAACTTTTGCGGATTTCGGCACTCTCGCAGAAAAGACAAGGGCATCCGTCGGCAGCATGGAGGCACTGATCGAGGAAATGTACCGGTGTGACCGTTCCATTGTCAACGCGGTAGAGCAGATCCGGAATATCTCCGCAAATACGGCGGAGCTGACGGAATCAGTCGCAGCTTCCCTGGAGGAGCAGCTAAATGGAATACGCAATGTCGCGGCGCGTATTGATAATCTCTCCGCCGTCTCCGAAGAGATGGAACAGGAAATGACAAAATTTAAGCTGTAATATGAACAGGCCGCTTTTGCGCGGCCTGTCCATCCGGAAAAATATGTCCGCACGAAATGCAGTAAACCACGGAAAGAAGAAAGCTATCAAATATTTCCCGAAAGCAACTCTGCGGGAGCAAAAATTAGCGCTATTCCGACCGTGTGTCCCTTTGTCCACCGAGGGTATCTTTGGTTGTGTCTACCATATACAGCGGAACTCATTTATAAGAATTGCTGCACAAAATTTGTGCTTTCGTCAAAAACAGAAAGCCGTCGCCCCAGATTCTTTTCGTGCTTCTGTATAAATAGTGTATGAGGATTTCGTTTTATCGTCCCAAAAAAGGAGGAACTGCAGATTTGCAGCCCTCCCACTCCGTCAAATTTAACTGAACTTGCTTACACTTTCTTCCAATTCATTGACGTATTTCTTACTGTCACATGCCTTTCCATCGATGACGGAGATGTCCATAACAAGACCCGCCGTTTCATTTGCAACATCTGACACACCCTTTGCGCTGTCATCCATTGCTTTTGATATGCTGTCTAATCCTTCCGACATATCTGATATCGCTTCATTTATGTCGCCTGTCATGTCCCGGAATGCTCTTAGCGTGTCTTCTGTCTTATCCATATCGCGTTTATATTTTTCTGCGATTTCTACAAATTTATCGTAATCTTTTGCTACGGTATCTGTCATTATTTCAGACATTTCTATCGCACCACCTGAGAGTCCCTGTACTGCATCTGTCACCTGCTTATTCAATTTCTGGATATCATCGGCGGTCTTTCTGCTTACACCTGCGAGTTTTCTTATTTCATCAGCCACAACAGAAAAGCCTCTGCCCGCATCTCCGGCTCTGGCCGCTTCTATGGAAGCATTTAAGGCTAACAGGTTCGTTTGCTCTGCAACAGACAGGATATCTTCTGTCAGTAAATTAATCTGTTCTACCTTGCAGCTGTTCTCCACTGCTATCTGCAGCTCATTTGTAACCCTGTATATTATCTCTTTTGTATCTTCCCTTGTCCTGCTTATATCATCCCATATTTCTTCTACCTGATGGCTTGTTGCCAGCGCATCCTCTGAATTTTTGACGGCAATCCTGTTCATATCGGACACATTCTGCAGTATCCCGCTGCTTCTTTCCGCCAGACTCTCAAGCGTCGATGTTGTCTCCTGTATAGACGCAGATAACTGCTCCATTGCGGCGGATATGCTTGCAGCCGCTTCATTGCATTCCCCTGTGCTGTCGACTATTTTCGACGAAGCCTTATTGATATCCTTAGTATTGCATTTAATCAGATTCGTAACGTTTCTTAATTCAATAATAAACTTGTTTATGCTGTCTACAAGCTGGCCTATCTGGTCGATATTCCTGCACTCTATCACATTGGATAAATCCATGCTTTCTATGATGCCGTCCACTTCCTTTTTCGCCGACTGAATGGGCTTTATAATTGATATATAGACCAAAATGATACATACCGCCCCCAATATTATGTTGAAACATAATACAATATTATCAAACAGTATCGTCCCGTCAATTTTTATGTTGCTGTGTTCCAATATATCAGATACATCCTCATTTACATATCCTATACTTTGCTCCAACTGACGGTTCCAGTCCTTCATTATCTTAAACGCTGCCATGTTGGATACGCATACGGCCAGCGTCATTGAAATAAGTATCACTAATACCACGCACAGTTTTCTCGATATTGACTTATTTATCCATTTTATCATTGCCATCCTCCAATTCCAAATTATCTGTGCATTGGGAGATTCCCAAGCCTTTATAGGAATAGTGCAGATATTTTTTTTAATTTGGTTTTTGGCCAATGCAGGATTATTTCGTCTATATCTTTCTCAATATGCAAACGTCCTTGAAAAATCAATTTAAGCAGCAATTCGTGGACTTATATCGTTCCGGCAGGCGAAGATGCGATATCTGCAGGGCTTGTAAAAGCAGCTTCCCAGAGTGTGGAAGGGACCCAAAACAATACAAGGAAAAAACCTTAAAAAAGTGGTCTAAAAAAGTGTTGACCATCCGGTAAATATCCTCCGATAAATTCGAATTTAACAGCATTACTGTCACCGCTCCCGCACCATTTTTTCTTCGTACCTGCTTTGATTTGAAAACATCATTTATCCTTTCGGTAAGGTGAGGGAGAATTTATCTCCCTCGCTATTCCATTTTTTCCGTTTTAATAACCACCCCATCCGTGCATTCTGCTAAAATCACTGTATTTGCGGATAACGCTCCCCCCGCAGGACGGGGTGCAGTCAATCACAAACGTACCATTCCCGGACTGGTCGACAGTCCCTCCCGGCCCGGTCGTTGCATAGCCTGCCACTCCATCCGGAAGATTTCCAACGTAAAACAGTACATGCCCCGATGCGCGGCCGCCCGTTGTTGTAAAGGCGATAACATCTCCTGCCGACAGCGTTCCTGCAGAACCATAGCTGTAATATCCTGCCGCATTTGTATCATAGTTTGTGCCAAGCGCCCTGTTTAAAACGCCGCTTACGAATCCGGAACACTCTCCCGCTCCGGAAGTATTATGGACGGCGTTTTGATGAGCTGCGCCGGTTAAGCTGTAGTAATACTGCCCGACGCCGCGGAGCGCCTCTTCTAAGACCAGAAGCCTTCGTTCTGAAATACCCGGATTTGCCATGCGCACCTGCTCAAGCACATCCTGAATCTGGCTTTCCGTAAGGGTCTGCCCGCTTCCGGCAGGAAATACCACCTCAAAATCTCTCCACATCTGGATGCCGTCTTCAAAATTGGTTTCGTAGGTGCCATAAAATGAATTGACATCTGCAAGCAGGCCCGTATCAAGCGTTCCATCGTCATTCAGCCAGCCATCAAAGTCATATATGTCTTCTGTGGAGCCGTCTGGCTCTGTGGGGCCTGTGTACGCCAATGGGATTCCAAGCCACGCGGATGCTTGCCCTGTGGCGCCGCCTCTTAACGCAAACCAGCCGCTCGCCTTTGCCATCCACTTTTCTGCCCATGCCTCAATAGTTCTGCATCTGCTCCAATCAAGAATGGATGTAAACGGTGCATCACTGCCTCTAATAAAATACGGAGTCTCAAAATCGTCATACTGCATGATATCCTCCCACGCCATGTCAATTTCTACGTCAACTGTCGGGCTCATATGTCCGCCGCAGTGCCCGTTGCACACATATACCGTCTGATAGCAGCCGGAGTCATATTCCGAGTGCCACGGGTCGTGAGTATGTTCTTCCTGCCCGCATATTAATTGGGAATAGCCGCGCAGGGTAACGCCGTCTTCGTAATATCCGCCGGTCTCGACAAATATAAAGCAGTCCTCCGAATGGGTGTGTTCATGCCCCGGACAGTCGCCGCCCCGGTCGGTTGTATATAAAAACCCATCTCCATATCCGGCAGGGTACGCGGTGTAATTATTACAAATTCCCACATCGTCATGCGGTTTTTCATTCAGCCATAAGCCCTGCGCCTGCCCGCCGGATGCTCCTGGAACAATACCGTTTGCTGTGGCAATGTCTCTTACGCAGGAAGTCAGGAACCCCTCCATCTCTGCTCTCGCGCGGTTGATCGCTGATGCCAGATTACCGCCTCCCGCATTTATGGTATGATACCCGTGGACATATACGTTTTCACACAGCTCGTCACCCCGCGTAACCATTTGTGTACCCGGGTCATAGCTTACAGGCGTGCTATAAAGCACGGAATTATCATGGTCGTCCAAATCCTCATATCCGTATGCGCGGTTCCCTGCGGCATCTTCGGCAACGCGATGCGTGCGGACAAACATATAATACACATATGCTTTTGCCGTATTATATTCGTCAAAACCGAGTTCATCCTGATAGCGGTAATGCATCAGCGACGTAATCTGTAAAAGATTTGCGGAAAACCCCGACAGCTCTCTCCGCTGTGTTTCCGGAAGGTTCATTTCATCGGAAGCCCAGATGTGCCCGATGTCCCCTTCAGATACTGTTTTATACCATTCAATCCCGTTATTCGATGGAACAGGGTCATCAATCAGGAAGTGCTGTACCGCGTCATTTTTTGCAACGCTTTCAAATTGTGCCACAAGGTCCCTTGCCGTTTCGTTTACTATCTGCTGCACATAATTGATATCTTCGGCGTTTTGCCCTCCGTCGAAAAATCCCGTGGCGGCATCCACAATCGACGATGCAAAACTGGCTATGACGGGAACTATGCAGACGAATCCGGAACACACAATTAAAAACGCGACAAACACAAGCATGAATGTGCCAAGCATAATAGCTGCTTTTTTCTGCACATAAGATATGAAGCGTGCCGTTGCGCTTATGGGATTCAGTTTACTGAGGACGATTTGAATTTTATTTGTAACAGAACCGACCGCGGCTATTCTTCGTCTTAAGGCAGCCCGTCTTACATCACGCGCATTAAGTCGTCCGCCGCGCTTTGTATGGCATTTGCGGCGCTTCGTCAATCGTTCAAGCTTTGCCTGTTCGCGCGCCGTCAGATGCCCCGGCTTACCCGGCCTGCCTGTTTTTTTATTCTCAAGTACTGCAATTTCCTTATCAAGACGAAGGCCCGTTTCGTGAAAACGCATCCTTCGCTTTTCCCGGTTTTTGTCACGACGCTGCTCACGGTTCTCCCGTTTTTCCTCCTTGCTCTTTCGTCCGATACGGTTTGCTTTATCGTGAAGATTATCCGCACTCACTTTAAACAGGTCTGCACGGCGTCCAAGTTCTGTCCCCTTTGCAAGCGTGCTGACTGCTGCCGCTGCCTTTGATGCGGCTTTTGCTCCACCCCCGAGCGTGGCGCGTGCTGCAAGCGCCGCAGACTGCTTTGTTAATTTGTAAGCCTGTGTATAAAAGACGATGCCCCGATTCATCTCGTCGCCGGCAACCTGTGATACGATAATCTGTCTGCCATAGCTTCTCCGCTGCGCACTCGCCGCACCATAATCTGCATCGTGGGCAAGTCCGGTCTTTTTCGCAATCCTCACATCTTTTATGTCTGCATCAATAGAATCCGTATTTAAGCCCATACGGATGCGGTTTTCCCGTTCACGTAAAAGAACTTTTTCCAGATTTCGCACGTCTTTTGTAGTTCCGCGAAACATTTCCCCACCATTGCGCGCAGAAATATCAGAAAGGAGTTTTTTCTGTCCCTGTGCAATCTGCTGCATGGAGTATCTTGCCTGTTTATGGTCTGTCGGATGAAACATTCTGTCGGTCCGGTTTCTTTCGCCTGCGGCAGCCTGTAACGCATCACGCATCCCTGACGCTCCGGAAGATGCTACAATCGTCTGGCCTTCGTGAACAAATGTTCCGGTAGCTGCAAGCTGCTGGAACTGCCTTTGTGTCAATTCCTCGTATTTTAAGTGAATCGGGCTTCCGGCCTTCACTCCGCTTAAAACCTGCCACTCGGCCGAGCGCAGCATTCTTTCTGCCTCCTGCCTCTTAGAATCCCCAAACCCCAGCTTTGCAAGGTGTGCGGCATACTCGGCATCTCCCCAGTCCGTCGAGGTAAAAGTATTCGCCACTTTTTTTTCTTCGTATGTTTCGCCTGCGGCAGAAAGCACTGCCATTGTTCGCTCAAAACGTCTGGCAGTATCATAGATTGCATTATTTTCCGCGTCACGTGCGCCCTGTGTGCTCCAATTGTATGCGGCGTATGCAAGCCCCGAGCCGGAGCTTGCCCCTACGATTTTTCCGCTTAAAACAACGCGCCCGCCTGATAAATTGTAAATATCGCCTGCTGCTGACATAATATCTGTTCCTGTTTATGGAAATTTTAAATTCCTTATTTTAGTTCAGATTGTACGCTGATAACGTATCGGTGCTGTTTTGAGCTGCCGTAAGATAGCGGTCAGCTTCACACTCCCTTAAAACCTCAGCTTTGATGGAGGACGTATCTGCATCTTCCGTAACGCTAAAAGTAATAAAGTTCATATTACAGAGCATTTTTATTACATTTCCGCCGATTGTCTCACCCTTTTCATTTGTGGTATCCACTGCCGCCGCTGTCGGCGTTTCTCTTGTGAGATAACAGATAAGCGGATTTACAATATCCGCCTCGAGGATTGTCTCTTTTACATCCGTCCTTACTCCGATTCCGTTCCTTTCAAACAAGTGAATTAAAAAAATAGGAATCTGGTCACAGGAAAACGGTTCCACCCCGCTGTCTCTCCTGCGCCACTTCCCAATACGCGCCCACATCAACCGCAGTTCCGGGTCGTCGTATGTGGGGAATGTAACCGTAAGCAGCGCAAGTTCCGGATTTAATGCGTCAAACGATAATTCCACGTGTGCCTTTGTGCAGTTATAAATAATATCCGCATTTTTATCCGCAGGTTTCCCACCGCCTGCCGGGGTATCATAAGTCTGGTATGTTAAGATTGCTTTCGACTGCCCCGCATCGTCTTTTCCGGAAAGCCTTTCGCAGAAAACTCTGACGTCCTCAAGTGTTAAAGGCGGGCAGCCGCCTGCGGTGTCTGAATTATTTCTTGCATCCTCCGGAGAAGAAGCAGCCCCGCCGTATTCCGTATTGTCTAAATATTTGCTCCAATCATCCATAATAAAATCCTCTCGTAAAATTATTGGCTTACCGTCTGATATACGGCAGGTATGAGGCGGCTATGCCGCCCCGTCTTCCCCTGCTTTCGTGGACATAATTTTATAAAGACTGGTGTTTTTCGGAAATTCATCCTCGAATGGGAGGCACTGCCCGCCTGTATAGATAAGTCCGTGTCCTGACTCCACATTTGTCACATATTCCATATCTCCTTTTGACAAATGCAGGATTTCCTGCAAAACATTCCTGTCCATCAGTGAGAGGTTTAACATGTAAACAAACGACGTGTTATTGATAACTGCCCTTGCCTCCGGGGATGTGAGA
Source organism: Lachnospiraceae bacterium (assembly GCA_021770345.1). Classification (GTDB taxonomy): domain Bacteria; phylum Bacillota; class Clostridia; order Lachnospirales; family Lachnospiraceae; genus Roseburia. The sequence continues at coordinate 54,725 of JAETRD010000020.1, forward strand.
AGTTCATCTGTATTCTGTGTAATTCCGGTCGGAACACCAAAATATTTGCGGGCGCGTTTCCAGACGGTCTTAATAAATTCAGCTGTAGACGCATTGGATAAAAGCAGATGAAACTCGTCGATATAAAACCATGTCCATCTGTCCTTCTGGCGGTTCTCGACCATCTTATTCCACACCTCATTCGCACAGACCTTTAAGCCCAGTTCCATCAGGTTTGTGCCGATACTTGAGATGTCGTAAATAATAAGACATGAATCAACGTCAACATTGGTTCTGTGCGCGAATGTATCAAATGCGCCGGTTGTATAGGTTTCCATCACAAGCGCAAGGTTCTGCGCTTCTGCTTCCGGTTGGCTTAAAAGAACATCAAAAAGATTCTGCATGGTCGGACAGTATGACCTGTCAATAGTGCGTTTTCTTCCGGTTCTGTCGGGCGGAAGCTCCGCCAGATGTTCAAGATACGGATGATAAATCTGGTGTATGCATCTGTCTACGATGGACCGCTGTGTCGGAGTGAGTCTTGCGCCGTTTCCCATCATTGTCTCAAGCATTCCGCAAATAAAATCAATTTTCATTGCAACAGGATTTAAGTCCTTGTCATAACTGTTGTCAATATTAAGGTCAAACGGATTGATATATACACCGTTGCCCGGGGAGATTTTGATAACCGTTCCGTCAAAGGCGCCCGCCAAAACGGAATATTCTCCATCCGGGTCAATAATGTAGACATCTGCATCCTTATTTAAGATAACCGATGTCATTTCGCGCTTCGAGCTGAACGATTTCCCCGAACCGGACGCGCCAAGCACCAGTCCGTTATAGTTCTGACCTCTTGCTCTGTCGTAGATGATAAGGGATTTATTGATTGCATTTACGCCATAATAAATACCGTTTTTATCAAACTGGTTTACCTCGTCAAACGGCAGGAATACACTTAAGGATTCCGTTGTCATAAGACGGTTGGCAAATAACTTATCATGGCCTAACGCAAGTGAGGTCATTAATCCGCGCTCCTGCTGCTCGAGCAGTGATTTTATGGAACTCATGTACTTTGCCGCGCTGTCTTTTATGATTTTTGACTGCTCTTTTAAAATGTCTTCATCCTCTGCAAAGTGACACATGCACAAAGACATGAAGAAAAGCCTCTGGTCGCGGTTTAAAATATCTTCCTGTAACATTTCAATTTCCTCTTTTGCCCGCAGGAGGTCTGCGTTGATAAAGCGCGGGTCTTTTCCCTTTGAACTGCGCTCGTCCTGCTTTCCTTCCACTTCCCCATTGATATTGACTGATTGGTTGTGTACCTTTCTGATTGCTTCTGACTGGTCCATCGCAGTGATATGCATTGTGATTACGGACTCAAAGCTTACGGAAGTAAGTGTCGGCAGAAAATTGGTATCCATCCAGTTCGCAATACCGTCTAAATACATGACCTGCCCCACCCGTATGTCAAGCCCACGACAAAAAAATTTATAACTTTTTTGAGAATTTCCGGGCAGCCGTATAGCTGCCCGTAGCTGTTTAATACGGTATTCATGGCTCATGCCTCCTTTCACGGTTTTTCTGTTCCTAAAAAGTCCTGCGTCACATATTCAATTTCAATCCGGTCTCCCGGAAAGATATAGACCTTACTGATAAGCCGATCAATCAGGGCTTGCGTCAGAGTGTCAGCACTGCCCACTTCCTGAACGATTTCACGCTGTCTCAGTCTTACCTCGTAATCACTTTGTATCTGTTTCGTCTGTGCGGTAATAGCGGCATGGATATTCTTTGCCTTTGCCTGTACCAGCTCCGCATCATATACCGCTTTCCGCTCCCGGTAGGTTTCCAGGTCAATCTCTCCAAGTGCATACTGTTCATAGAGCTGTCGTTTGCTGTCCTGGATAGAGC
>JAETRD010000083.1 GCA_021770345.1 Lachnospiraceae bacterium
GGCTGCGGCGGGGATTTGAAGGAATGGGTGGACGGGATCAATGAGATGTTCACCGAGGCGGGGATTTTGAAGGACGGCAGCAAATTTGAGGATGTTTCCACTTTCCAGTATGGGGAGCTCACCTGTCTGCTCTATCCTTTCGAGGATGTGAAGCTGGACATGGGGAAACTTGCCGTGTGGCGATTGCAGACCCATGATACTTTCGGCGGCACATGGCTGTCCGATTTTGTACCGAACCGTTTAGGCGGCTTTATCGGGGAGCCTTCGCCGGAGCCGGAAAAGCCGGATTGTGCGCTGATCGGCCAGGACGGCAATATCTTCAATCTGGTAGGCATTGCGGCCCGTACCCTGCGGGAGCATGACCTGAAGGACCAGGCAAAGGAAATGAAGGACCGGGTGTTTGCCTGCGGCAGTTATGGGGAGGCGCTTTGTATCATTGGCGAGTATGTCAATATCACGGATTCCGAAGCGGAGCCGGAGCACAGACCTTCCCTCCGGCAGCAGATAAAAGACGCAAAGCAGATGGAGACGCCCCAAAAGCAGAAACCATCAAAACAGCAGGAACGATAAGGAGGATCAGAATGAGAAAAGAAACCATCTACGGCGTATGGGCGGTGCGCAGCGGCGCTTCCATCTTCGGCCATGCCGAGGCGTGGTGCAAGGAGGATGGAAAGCCTTTGGAATTTGACACCCGCGAGGCCGCGGAGGCTTACGCCAGGGAAATGAACAGCAAAACCACCGCCAATGTCCATTATTACGCACAGGAGAAAGAATCGGAACCGGGCGCCGTCAGAAAGACTTCCCCGCAGGCGCAGCCGGATTTGGATGCCCGCGCCCATGAGGAAGTGACGCCAAGAAATGACGCGGCGGAAAAGCGGAACGAGATTCCCGGCAGGCAGATCATGGCGGAGGCGGACCCGCTGATGGAAATCCGCTCTGCGGTCCACAGCAACTATGCGGGCATGGTCGCCATGCTGGGCGCGGATAACCGGGTGTACCTGGGCCGTGAGGAACGCTGCCACTATCAGGATATGCAGGCGTCTTATTATGACAATCAGGACGGCTCCCTGTGCTTTGTCTGCGACCAGCCGGATATGTACTATTTCCTCTATGGGGAGGG
>JAETRD010000005.1 GCA_021770345.1 Lachnospiraceae bacterium
GCAATCGCCGAGCTGTCCTGCACGCCCTGAGAGATTTCCTCAATGCCGACCCGGATCTGATCCACATTCTGCGCCTGGTCCGCCGCGCTCTCGGCCGTCTTTTTAATCATTTCGTTTACCTTATCCACAGCCGCAACGGCATCCACCAGAGATTTCATCACATCGTCGGCAATGATATTCCCTTTATTGATCTCCTCCATCGACACGCTAATCAGATTCCGCGTCATATTCGCCGCCTTAGAGCTCTCAAGCGCCAGCTTTCCGATTTCATCCGCAACAACCGCAAAGCCTCTTCCCGCCTCTCCGGCCCGGGCAGCCTCGATCGATGCGTTCAGCGAGAGCAGATTCGTCTGATCCGCGATCTCCTCGATGGTCTGGATAATGCCGACCACCTGTTCCGAGGTCTCCTGAATCTTCTGAACCGCCTCCATCATCTGGCTCATCTTCTCCTGGCTGTGCTCCATCATCGTTGTAACTTTTTCCGTCTCGTCCGCGGAGCGTCTCGCATCCGCCTTGCTCTGCTCCACCTGCTCCGCCACCGACGTCGAAGTCGCAACCAGCTCCTGCACCGCCGCGGCCTGGGTTCCGGCGCCCTCCGCCATTCCCTGCGCCGCTCTCGCGAGGTCGTTTGCACTGCTCGATACCATTCCCGCACTGTCGCTGATTCCCTGCATCACATCGTTCATCGAACCTGAGATATTTAAAAGTGCGTCTTTGAGTACCCGGAACTCTCCCACATAGTCCTGCTCAAGCTCGATGCTGAGCTTTCCGTCCGCAATCTGATCAAGCGCGTGAGAAGCCTCGTTCAGATAACCGATGTACTCTTTCAGCCGCTTGACCGTCTCCCCGATCGAATCCCCGAGCTCGCCGATCTCGTTCTCCTCCTTCACGTCCAAAACGACATCCAAATCCCCGGACGCAAGCTTCTGCGCCGTCTCATTCAGGTCCATGATCGGCTTTGCAAGCGCCGACGCACTCTTCTTTATACTCCTCATCACGACAAGTACGCCGATGATAAACACGACTGCGAGCGCCCGATACCAGTACCATATAGCCTCTGCTGCCGATCTTGTACCCGCTCATGACGTTTACAATGTGCGACATCGAAAGATCGATTCCGGCCACTCCAAGCCCGTTTCCGTTCTCGTCGTATACCGGTGCAACCGCACTCAGAACCAGTCCCCCCGTGTTGGAATCGATATATGGCTCGGTCAGAACCGTCTGTCCTGTCTCGAGGCAGCTGTACCACACACGTCCGGTGATATCCCAGTCGTCCCCTGAGACATTACCGTCCGACTGGGCAAATGTGCTGGCATCCGCGTCCGCGATCCAGACCGCGAGAATATTTTCCGCATCCGCCGCCGCTGCATTCCCAAGGTTCTCAAAAACGGTATCTATCTTCGCCGCATCCAGAAGACTGTCCCCCTTCTTCGTCTCCTCAAACACATCGCGGATCTCCGGATTGCCCGCAAGCACTTCCGCCTCTCTGCTGTATTTCTCAAGAAACCCTACCAGCTGGTTTGTCGCCGCACTCGACTCTAAGGTCAGCTCCGACTCCCGCGCCGAGGTAATCGAAAACCATACCATAACAATTGTGACAAGCGCCACCACCCCAAATACAAGAAATACGCTTTTTCCTATCTGCGCTAAAATCTCATCTGCGATCCGCCGCTTTCCGGTTGCATGCCTTTGCTTATTTTTCCCCATTCTAACATACTCCTCCCGTTATTTATGTGATATATAAATTATAGCGCATTTTGTCGGTATTCACAATGAAAACACTGTCATTTGTGGCGTTTCTTGTACTTTTTTGTCCACCGGCCCGGAAACGCTTTCTTTCCCGCATTATATGAGATATAATTAATACAAAATAACAGGAGGATTGCATCTATGAATATGATTCACGCAAAGGATTATTCGGACATGAGCCGCAAGGCGGCAAATATTATTTCGGCGCAGGTCATCCTGAAACCGAACAGCGTTCTGGGCCTTGCCACCGGCTCCACACCCGAGGGCCTCTACGCCGAGCTGATTCGCCGGTATCAGAGCAACGATCTGGACTTTTCTCTGGTTTCTTCCGTCAACCTCGACGAATACCGCGGTCTCTCTCCGGAAAATGATCAGAGCTACCGTTATTTTATGCAGACAAAGCTTTTTGATCATATCAACATCCGCCCGGAGGCCACGTTTGTCCCGGACGGCCTTGAACCGGATGCCGCACGCGCCTGCAGCCGCCACGAGGAGGCGATCCGCAACCTGGGCGGCATAGATCTCCAGCTGCTCGGCCTCGGGAACAACGGCCATATCGGTTTCAACGAACCGGCCCCCGTCTTCGAGAAAGAAACGCACTGCGTAGACCTGACCCAGAGTACCATCGATGCAAACGCCCGCTTTTTCGCTTCCAGAGAAGACGTGCCCACACAGGCATATACCATGGGGATCCGCACGATTATGCGCGCAAAGAAGATTCTGGTCATCGTAAATGGTGAGCAAAAGGCAGACATTGTTGCAAAGGCATTCTTCGGTCCCGTCACCCCCGAAGTTCCCGCTTCCATCTTACAGATGCACCCGGACGTAACCGTTGTCGGCGACGAAGCCGCATTCTCAAAGCTTCCCGCCAATGCGTAACAGGGCCCCAGAAAACGAGGAAAAGTCATGATTATTAAAAACGCTCTTATTTTTACATTGGACCGCGGATTTGTTCCGGGCGATATCGCCGTCAAAAACGGCCGTTTTGCGGATATATCCGATTCGGAGGCAACTGATCCCGAAATCTTTGATGCCGGCGGAGACTATCTGATTCCCGGCCTTGTGGACGTTCATTTCCACGGCTGCGGCGGCTATGATTTTTCGGACGGCACAAAGGAAGCGCTGCACACGCTCGGCGCATACGAGGCAAAGTGCGGGGTTACTTCCATCTGTCCCGCTTCCATGACGCTTCCGGAGGAGACCCTTCTTGCAATATGCGAAACCGCGGCCTCCTACCGCGCAGAGACGGAGGCGCTTCCGCTGTCCCGTCTCTGCGGCGTGCACCTGGAAGGGCCTTTTATCGCCCGCAGCAAAAAGGGTGCGCAGAATCCGGACTATATCCACGCGGCGGATGTCCCAATGTTCCACAAATTGCAGGCGGCGGCACAGGGGCTCGTGCGTCTGATCACCGTCGCGCCGGAAGCGCCCGCGGCGATGGATTTTATCCGCGAACTGCACGGGGAAGTGCACATCTCCCTCGGACATACCGGCTGTGATTACGATACGGCCACGGAGGCATTCGCCTGCGGCGCCGATCACGTCACTCACTTTTTCAACGCGATGCCCCCGTTTACGCACCGGGCTCCCGGTCTGATCGGCGCGGCTTTCGACGCGGGCCATGTAATGCCCGAATTAATCTGCGACGGAATCCATATCGCGCCCTCGGCCGTGCGCGTCGCATTCGCACTGTTCGGCCCCGAGCGGCTCATTTTAATCAGCGACAGCATGCGCGCCGCGGGTATGCCGGACGGCAGTTATACGCTCGGCGGTCTTCCGGTCAACGTCACCGGGAATCTCGCCACCTTAGAAGACGGCACGATCGCCGGTTCTGTGACAAACCTGATGGACTGCATGCGCACCACCGTCTCAATGGGCCTCCCGTTAGAGGCCGCCGTCCGCTGTGCATCCTACAATCCCGCAAAATCCATCGGTGTCTCCGACGTCTGCGGGAGCATCGAGCCCGGAAAATATGCGGACTGCGTTCTGCTCTCCAAAAAGGATTTATCCACGCAGGCCGTCATCTTAAAGGGTTCTCTTCTGGAGTAACCGTTCCTCCTGAAAGGCAGGTTCAACAAAAAACGCCCCCGGTTCTTATTCACCGGAGGCGTTCTTTTTTCCATGTATTTTTCTTTTCTATTTATTTTCCTTTTCCATATATCCTTTTTAATATGAAATCAACCTTTGACGGCTCCCATCGTAATTCCCTGCGTGAAATACTTCTGGAACACAAGGAATACCACAATAATCGGCACGGCAGCGAGCGTACCGCCGGCCATGATCAGACCGTAATCAATCGAGTTTTCGGCCTGGAGCTTCGCGATACCCAGAGCGATCGACAGCTTATTTGTGCTGCTCAACATAATCAGCTGTAAAAAGTAGTCATTCCAGCAGTTGATAAACGTAAAAATCGCCAGCGCTCCGATACCTGGTTTCACCATCGGCACAACAATTTTCGTGAATGTCTTGAGCTCGCTCGCGCCGTCGATGCGCGCGGCCTCGAGCATCTCTCCGGGAATCCCCTCCGAAAACTGCTTCATCAGGAATACGCCGAACGGCCACCCGACCGTGGGAAATATAATCGCCCACAGCGTATTGTAGAGCGACAGCGCCGACATTTCCCGAATCAACGGGATTAAGATTACCTGCTTCGGCAGTGCCATCGCACACACGATCAGCGAAAACAGCAATGTTTTTCCGCGAAAACGCTTTTTTGCCAGCACATATCCCGCCATGGAAGCGGTGATACAAGTCAGGATCATTGCCATCACCGTCATAAAGACCGTGTTGACCAGCCAGCGGATCGCCGCCGGAACGACCGGACCTGCGGTAAAGATAATCGGGTTGCCGTCCTTTGTGAAATGGCTGCTGAACGGTACGCCAAGCTCCCAGAGCGGGGCCATCTGGCGGCTGAATAAGGTTTTAAAATTGTCCAGCACCCACTCCTGCGGGAACCAGTCCGGGGTCGTCGCATTGATTGCCGCCCTCGTCTTGAACGCTCCCGTGACAATCCAGTAAAGCGGGAAAGCAAACAGGAGTGCCAGAATCACCAGCAGAATCATTGAAAAAACCTTATACGGACTTATTCGTTTGATACCAGAATCCATGCTTTCACCTCCTACTTCTCTTTCGCCAGCTTAAACTGCACTGCGGAAAGAACTGCGATAAAGATTGCCAGAATCACACCCATTGAATTCGCATAGCCATAGCGGTATAGTTTAAATGCCGAATAGTAAATATAATACATCACCGTATCCGTGCTGTGATTCGGGCCGCCGGATGTCAGCAGCTGTATCAGCGCGAAACACTGGAAGCTGTTAATCGTCGTGATAACCAGAATATACAGCGTCGTCGGCATGATCAGGGGCCATTTGATTTTCCAGAACAGCTGCATCTTGTTAGCTCCGTCCACCTCGGCCGCCTCCACCAGAGTCGTATCCACATTTCCCAATGCAGAGATATATAGTACAATCGGCTGCCCTACCGAGGTTGTAAACAGAATAAGAATGATACACCCGAGTGCAAACCGCTCATCGCCTAACCAGTTAATATTTTTATCAAGAATACCGATTGATTTTCCTACATAATTAAAAATTCCGTAATAGTTATTGAACATCCATTTCCACACTACGGCTACCGCTACGGATCCGGTCACTACCGGAAGGTAAAAGATACACCGAAACGTGGAAAGTACCGGTCCTTTCAGATTGTACACCACCGATGCGACCCACAGTGAAAAGACGCAGACGGTAGGTACCGAAACCACCACGATAATAATTGTATTTTTCAGAGAACGGATAAAAATCGGATCTCTCCATAATTCCGCGTAATTCGAAAATCCAATAAAAACATCTTTTGCATCTTTCCCCATGGTCGAATCAAAAAAACTTGTGTAGACACACAGAACCATGGGAATGATCACAAACCCCACGAAGAAAATCAGGCTCGGCAAGAGGAAAAGATATGCCGAACGTGTCTCTCTGATAACCAAGGCGCGGCTCCGGTCTGTTACATTTGCTGACTTTGCCATAACTACACCTCCTCATTTCTTCCATTCTTAACAACAGGATGCACGTTTCACGCGCATCTCTTATGTTCAAAAATGCACCCCTTCCCCACGAAGTAGAAAAGGGGTGCCATTTATTTACTGAGCCTCACTGACTGCCTGATTTGCATTTGTAACAAATACCTGAACCTCATCTGCCGGTGCTCCGCCGGTGCCGATGCGCTGCAGCATGTTCCACCATTCGGTACGAGCCGTTGCCCAGCCCGGAACTACCTGGTAGTAATCGCCCATGGACGGCAGGAAGTAGGTTGCAAACTCATCCATCGTGTCTGCGATCTCCATACCGTCATAGATGCCTGTCATCGTCGGACGCACTGAGAAATAAGTAGATGCCTTTACGCTCTCCTTTGCCTGTGTCTCATCGTTGCATACGAAATCAATAAAGGTCTTTGCCGCCGCGATTTTCGCGTCGTCGCCGTTATTGAAGATACCAAAGCCCCAGATACCGCCGCAGAGCTCTGCCTTGCCGTCATCGGACGGGAAGAGCATCGGGAGAATCGTATCGCCGTTGTTGGTCGTTCCTGCCGCGGAGTTATCTGCGTTTACCTGCTGCGCTGCGTTCCAGCAGAAAGCCATCGCCAGCGTACCGTTGCGGAACAGTGTGATCTCGTCGCCGCCTGCGATAGAAGCGTCAAAGTTGATACCGTCCTGCGCGTAAAGCTCCTCGAGCGCCTTGATATTCTCCGGGCTGTCCGCCGTATAAGCCGTATGTTCCGGATTCGTGAAGGTACCACCGTACAGGTTGTTGATCAGCGCTCTTGTACCCTGGTCGCCGCCCTGTCCGGAGCAGTATACCGCGCCTACGTTCTCAACGCCCGAGTCATACACTGCCTGAACCGCTTTAAAGAAGTTTTCTGTCGTCCATGTATGCGTCTCTTCGTCAATGTACTGCATCGCGTCTGCCGCTTCGAATACATTCTTGTTGATTGCCATACAGTGCGCTACCATACATAACGGATACTCATAGTAAGCGCCGTCCGTAGACTTACATGCGGCCGCAACATTCTCGTAAATCTCGCCGCCCGCCGTCGTGTCAAACAGATCCGACAAGTCTACCATCAGTCCCTTTGCACCCCAGTTCGCCACGAGACGCTCCGGTCCTTCCATAACGATATCCGGCGCCTGCCCGCCCTCAATCGCGGTATTCACCTGATCGTCACCGTTTGTGTAATCAAGGTATTCCACTGTAACGGAGATTTCGGGATGCGCTTCGTTGAAGCTTGCTATGATACTGTCCACTGTCGCAGAATCACCCCAGTTTCCAATCGGATATGTCCACAGCGTAATCGCGGTGCTTTCGCCTGCCGCAGCACTATTATCCGCTGCCTCGTTTCCGGCAGCCGCCTCCGTATTCTGCGGCTCCGATGCATTGTTGTTCGCACCGCTATCGGCCCCCCCCGTCTCTTTTCCGGCGTCTCCTCCGCATGCCGCGAGAGACACTGCCATCGTCACCGAAAGGCCAAGTGCAAGAAGTTTTTTCATAAATCGTTCCTCCTTAAAATTATTTATTTTTGTCAGACAAAACTGTCTGAGAAAAATCTGTTATTGCGCTGCCGCGGGTCCTCTCCTGCTTCCCTATGAGATTTCCCGCCCCTTTGACCTGAGCGCGCGCAGCGTATCGTCATACAGCTCCGCCTTTTCGTATCGCTCATGTACAATATAATTGTTGTAAATAATATCCATCATCACCAGAAACGGATACTGCGGCGATATCACATTGCCGTGGTTTAAGTGCTTTCTCGAAGCCACCAGCACCACCTCCGTGCAGAAATCCGCATAGCTGTCCTTATCGTTTGCGGTAAACAGGATCGTCTTTGCCCCTCTGCGGTAGGCTTCCTGCAGGAAAAACAAAATCTCCTCCGTCTCCCCGCTGATGGAAAACCCGCACGCCATCGTGTGACTGTTGTGAAATACCGCCTGCATTTTCATTCGGTCGGAATCCTGCAGCGAATCGATATCAATCCCGATCCGCATAAAGCGGTTCTCCATCTCGCTGGCCGCGAGACCTGAGCTTCCTTTGCCGCATGCGACCACGCGGTCCACCTCGTACATGTCGCGGACAATCCTCGCGATCTGCGCCTCATTCATCAGGCTGTATGTCTTGTTCAGCAGTTCCTGGTAGGTATCTAAGACCATCTTTGTGCTGTTGACTACAATCTCACTTTTCTCAACAAAAGTCTTTTCGTATTGATAGATAAATTCACGGTACCCGTGAAATCCGCATTTCTGAGCAAATCTCGACAGAGACGCCTCGGACACAAAGATGGTCTGCGCGACACTCTGTGCGGAAAAATCCATTCTCTGCTCATTATTCAGAAAAAAGTCGGCAATATTTTTCTCCACATTCGTGAAGCTGTTGTATTTTGATTCTATCACCGGAACAATTGATTTCTCGTAATATGCCATATACCCGCCGCTCCTTTGATTTTGATTGTTCTTTCACTTCCGGAATGCTATGCTTGTAAAAAGAAAACAATCCGGGAGGAATCACAAATGAACCATACACCCAAAACCATCGTCTGTTACGGCGACTCCAACACACACGGCTATAACTCATCCAACATGGGGCGCTTTACCGAAAAAGAGCGCTTCCCCTGTCTTCTGGCCAAACTCCTCGGTCCGGGCTGGCTGGTCAGAGAAGAGGGCTTAAGCGGCCGGACCACCTCGTTCGACGATCCCCTGTTCGAGGGACTGAACGGCTTTTCGATGATCTATCCCTGTCTGATGACACATGAACCCGTAGACCTGCTGGTCGTGATGCTCGGAACCAACGATGTAAAAGAGCGCTTCGCCGCCACGCCGGAAAATATCGCAAAGGGTCTTGAGCGCCTCGTCACGAAAGCCCTCGTCTCAAAGGAAGCCTGGCGCAATACGCCTAACATCCTGATTATCGCACCGCCTCCCATCGAGGACGGCTACCAGAGTACGGCCATTTTCGGCGAGATGGGCAGCTTCTGTATCGAGAAATCGAAAGCACTTGCACCGCTCTATGAAGATGTCGCCGCACGTCTCGGCTGTCACTTTTTAGATGCCGGTACGATTCCGGGTATCTGTATGTATCCTTATGACCACATGCATCTGTCTCTGGAAAGCCACCGTCTGCTCGCCGAAAAGCTTGCATCCGTCATCCCGGGCCTCTTTTAACAGCCCTCCCCCCCCAACGGCTTTCTCATCTGCCGTCCCGGCTTTACGGCGTACGCTTACGCACCGATATATTTTCGCCGGGCATCACGCACCATCGCCGCAGCCTCCTCAACGATCGGCATATCTTCCGGTATCAGGGAGGCCAGCGGCCTGCGCACGTCCCCGAGCTCCAGATTCTCGTTAATCTTTAATATCTTTTTAATCACTGCGTAGAGATTTCCGTGCGCTTCGCACATCTTATAGATCACGTCATCCACAGCGTATTGAATTTCCCTCGCGGCCGCAAGTTCTCCCCTCGCCAGAAGGTCGTTCATTTTCAGAAACAGCTCGGGCATCACGCCGTAGGTGCCTCCGATCGCGCCTTCCGCCCCGATGATGCGGCCGCTGATAAACTGTTCGTCCGGTCCGTTAAATATAATGTAGTCCTCGCCGGCCGCGCGCTTAAACATCTGTATATCCTGCACCGGCATCGAAGAATTCTTTACGCCGACCACCCGCGGATTTTCCCTCATTTTCGCAAACAGGCTGCCGGTCAGCGCCACACCCGCAAGCTGCGGGATATTGTATATGATAAAGTCGGTGTCCGGCGCCGCCGCGCTGATATCGTTCCAGTACTCTGCGATCGCGTACTCGGGCAGATGGAAATAAATCGGCGGAATCGCCGCCACCGCATCCACGCCGAGGCTCTCGGCATGTGCCGCCAGCTCCTGGCTGTCCCTCGTATTATTGCATGCGACATGCGCGATAATCGTAAGTCTCCCCTGCGCCGCTTCCACCACGTTTTCCAGAACCGTCTTGCGGTCCTGCACGCTCTGATAGATGCATTCGCCCGAAGAGCCGTTTACATAAACGCCCTTCACACCTTTATTTACAAAATATTCGGTCAAAGCCCGCACACCCGCGGGACTGATATTGCCCTCCTCGTCATAGCAGGCATAAAATGCCGGAATAACGCCTTTATATTTCTCCAGATCTCTCATTTTCGTCCCCCCTGATTTTCGCGGCAGTCCGCTTTTAGTTGCTTTCCATGGCATCTAACGCTTCCGCAAACGCCTTTGTGATAAGCTGCGGCCTCGTGATGATAGAACCCACCACAACGCTGAATGCTCCCAGTTCTATCACGCGTCTGGCTTTCTCCGGCGTATTGATATTCCCCTCCGCGATCACGCGGTGCTTTACCTTTGCCACAATCTCTCTGAGAATTTCAAAATCGTTTTCTTCAATCTTATCGTCTTTACTCTGCGGCGTATATCCTACCATTGTAGTACCAATGAAGTCAAAACCAAGACGGTCCGCGTGGATGGCCTCCTCCACGGTAGAGCAATCCGCCATCAGCAGCTGGTTGGGATACTTTTCCTTAATCTGCGCAAAAAATTCGTCTATCGCAACTCCCCCCGGACGTGCGGCAATCGTTGCATCCACAGCGATGATCTGGGGTTTTACTTCCATCAGTTCATCAATCTCTTTCATCGTCGGCGTAATATATACGTCGCTCCCCTCGTAATCACGTTTCACAATACCGATAACGGGCAATTCCACCTGTGACTGAATCTCTCTGATGTCTTCCTTCGTGTTCGCACGGATTCCGAATGCGCCTCCCTCTTTCGCCGCCCGTGCCATTCTCCCCATAATAAAAGAGGAATGTAACGGTTCATGAGGAAGCGCCTGACAGGATACGATCAATCTGCCTTTTAAGCGTTCTATTTCATCATACATCCCCAATGCCCTCCTTTATGTCTGATTATAACATTCGAAAAAGTATTTTCAATTGTAGTTTGATGTTTAGAAAGTTCTTTCAGACTTTTTAATACATTATTCCGATTACCCGATTTAAATCCGCATCCTGTTTGTGCAAACTGCCACATTCCCGTTTGTTCTTTCTGTTTTGGCACAACGGTTGAAAATGTTCCACGGCTCTGCTATACTTTTCTGTGGACGCAAAATAAGCGGTCTTTTTACAGCCCTCCCTGTAAAAAGACCGCTTATTTGCAGTTGCCTCCGTTTCTCCTATCTGCCGCTTTTCAGGCGTCCAAGCGCCTCCCTGGCCGCACCGAGCATTCCCGCCGTATTTCCGAGCTCCGCCGGACGTATCTCCACGCCCGCAAAGGAACTCATGATCTGGCTCTTTAATTCCACCTGCACGTTCTCCAGGACATAAGACTGCTCCATCACGCCTCCGCCCAGAATGATCAGGGACGGGTTAAATATATGCACCAGCGTGGTAAGTCCGTATACGATCTCTCCGATCCACTGATCTACCAGCGCACGCACCCCGTCCTCCGAAAGCCGTGCGAAAATCTCCCGGCCGTTTTTTATCTCCGGATACGCGCGCTGCACAAGCTGCACCAGCGCCGTTGTGGAAGCATATCGCTCATAGCAGCCGCTAAAAGCGTCTCTGCTGACGTCACGATCTTTTGGATGCACTACGATCGCGCCGAATTCCCCCGCGGAATACCCGGCTCCGGAATAAACCGTTCCATCCGTCACAATGGCTCCGCCCACGCCTGTCCCGTAGGTCAGGCAAAGAAAATTCTTATGGCCGCGTCCGGCGCCGTAATACCCCTCACCGATAGCGGCGGCATTCACATCGTTTTGTACCGCAACCGGGACATGAAATTCTCTCTCGAGTCTCCCCCGGATTTGCATTCCAGTGTATCCCGGAATATTCTCGTTCGCATACACGATCGTTCCCTCCGCCGAATTTACCTGTCCCGCGGTGCTGATGCCAATCGCCTGCACGTCCTTTTGCTCCCGCAAAATCGAAAGGACGGTCTCCATCACATGTTCTCCGCCGCAGGCGGCGTTGGTGTCTGTCTCCCGGATGTCCGTCAGACAGTCATCCTCCCACAGCCCGGATTTAATGGAGGTTCCTCCGATATCGACTACTGCAATTCTCATAGGCCCTCCTGCTCTATCTGCGCACTTTCACGACTGCCTTGCGTATCTGCATCGGTTCCCCGTCCGTCGATCCTCCGGGCTGATGCGGCTCCTTCGGCTCACAGATCACGAAACGTCCCGGCGACAGCCTGCACTCCGCCTCGCAGTCGCACTGCCCCATACCGATATCCCACTCGCTGTTGTATTCCCTTGTGATTGAACGGTACTCTGCCCCAAAGCGCACCGTTTCCGACCCGGTAAGGTCCGTCTGAATATCATAATATTTCTCATGAAATTCATAGTCCCTCCCCTTGTCCGGATCTGTCTGTGCCCCCATCACGTTCACAAACACCTTATCCCCGTCAATCTCCGTCCTGCCTTCCGGCAGCGCCGCAAGATCGGTGTCCGCCAGAAACCGGAGCGCCGTATCCAGATTCGGATTCAACCCGATATAGCGCCCCGCGTTTTCAATCTTGTCAAAAATCATACGTTTCCTTCTCCTTTCCGGCTTATCGCCTGTCGGTCTCAATTATAGCTTCTTTTTTCGGCCTGCGCAATACGCAGCGTGTTTTCCGGTTCGGCAGGGCTTGCCCTTCTTTGTATTATAAGCTAAAATAATTTTATTTACAGTACAGATTTAAACGTCCGTTGCAGACGTTCAAATCTCATTCCGAAAGAAAGGTATGAATATTTATGTGGATTGCAGATCAGTGGAAAGATTATGAAGTGATAGACTGTTCGGGAGGCGAAAAGTTAGAGCGCTGGGGCGATTATCTGCTCGTCCGGCCGGACCCCCAGGTGATCTGGGACACGCCAAAGAACGCGAAAGGCTGGAAAAAGAAAAACGGCCACTACCACCGCAGCGCAAAGGGCGGCGGCGAGTGGGAGTTCTTTGACCTCCCTGAGCAGTGGCAGATCAGGTACAAAGACCTGACGTTTCACCTCAAACCCTTCAGCTTTAAGCATACCGGGCTGTTCCCCGAGCAGGCCGCAAACTGGGACTGGTTTTCCGACAAAATAAAAAAAGCCGGCAGGCCAGTCAAAGTGCTGAACCTCTTTGCCTACACCGGCGGCGCCACACTGGCCGCCGCCGCGGCAGGCGCCGCCGTAACCCATGTGGATGCCTCAAAGGGCATGGTGACCTGGGCAAAGGAAAACGCCGTATCATCCGGCTTAAAGGATGCGCCCATCCGCTGGATCGTGGATGACTGCGTAAAGTTTACGGAGCGCGAGATCCGCAGGGGCAACCGCTATGACGCCGTCATCATGGACCCACCCTCCTACGGGCGCGGGCCCAAAGGTGAAATCTGGAAAATCGAAGACTCCGTCTATCCGCTCGTGAAGCTCTGCGCCAGACTGCTCTCCGACAATCCGCTGTTCTTCCTGATCAACTCCTACACCACCGGCCTGCAGCCCGCCGTGTTGAGCTATATGCTGCACACTGCCTTAAAAGATTGCCGCGGCACGATCACAGCAGCGGAAATCGGACTCCCTGTTTCCGCAAACGGCCTCGTTCTCCCCTGCGGAGCCAGCGGACGCTTTGAGTCATAGCATTTTCTTCTTCCGCAGGAACCAGAGCGTCAACACACAGATCAGCAGTGTCAGCACGCAGATAATCAGAAAGCCGTACGGCGTGTCCGAAAAGGGCATCCATTTTTCGTCGACATTCATCCCGTACAACCCGGAGATCACCGTCGGCACTGCCATGACTACCGTGATAGACGTCAGATATTTCATCACGTTATTCAGCCGGTTATCAATCACCGAGGACATAAGCTCCCTGGTACCGTTTATGATATCGCGGTATATGGACGTCATCTCTATCGCCTGGCGATTCTCCACGATGACGTCGTCGAGGAGCTCCTTGTCCTCCGGGTACTGCTCTAAGCGCTTGTAGCGGGTCAGGCGGTCGAGCACGACACTGTTGGCCCTAAGCGACGTCGCAAAGTAGACCAGCGTGGATTCCAGCTCATGCAGGTCTATGAGGTCCATATCTTCGGTCTTGTCCCCGATGCGCTCCTCGATCTCGGTGCGGCGCTTGTCAATGATGCGCAGATTCATCTGATACATCCCCGCGGTGCGGTACAGAATCTGGTACACAAAGCGCAGGCGCTTTTTGGTGGAAAACTCTTTCACCCGGTTATTCACAAAATTCTTGAGCACCGGCGTGTCCTCCGTGCACACCGTCACGATCACATCCTGCGTCAGGATAATTCCCAGCGGGATCGTGGTGTAGGAATGCTTCTCATGCCGGATCTCCGTCGTCGGGATATCCACCAGAATCAGTGTGTAGCCGTCTTCAAGCTCGATGCGGGAGCTCTCCTCCTCGTCCAGTGCGGCCTGTACATCCACAATATCCACATTCAGCTCCTCCGCAATCGCGGCACACTCCTCCGCGGACGGCGCCGTCAGCTGTGCCCAGGCGCCGTCGGTAAGCCTGCTCTCCTCGTGTATGATCTGATTGTCGGTCTTATAGTATTTTACCATTGCAAGCACCTTGTCCCTTTCTCTGTTTTAGTATCCCCCGTCACCGTTTCGGAAGCTGCGCCAGAATAATCGCCGCAAACATCAGCGCACAGCCGGACAATTCCCGGACGGAAAGCGTCTCTCCCAAAATCAGCCACCCCGCCAGCACCGATATCACCGACTCCAGGCTTAAAAGGAGCGATGCCACCGTCGGATTCATCCCCCGCTGCCCGATAATCTGCAGCGTGTAACCCACCCCGCACGAAAGCACTCCCGCGTATACCAGCGGAGCCCATGCCTGCAGGATATCCGCCGCCGCAGGCCTCTCAAACAACATCCCGATTCCCGAGAGCGCCGCGCAGGTCAGGAACTGAATACAGGATATTTTTACCCCGTCTGCCCTCGGCGAAAAGTAATCAATTACCAGAATGTGCACTGCAAAGGCCACCGCACACCCGAGCAGCAGCAAGTCTCCTCTCCGGAACGAAAGGTCTCCTCCCTTCATGCAGAGCAGGTAAAGCCCTGCCGCCGCGAGGAACACCGCCGCCCAGACCTTTTTATCGCTATCCCTGTGTCGGAATATTCCAAAAACCGGCACCAACACGATATACATCGCTGTGAGAAATCCCGCCTTTCCGACCGTCGTATGCATGATTCCGATCTGTTGCAGGCTGCCGGCCGTAAAGAGCACCGCGCCGCAGCAGACGCCGCCGAGCCACAGGTCTTTCTGCTGCGGGCGTCCCTGTTTCTGCTCTCCGCGCTGCCGGAATGCGATGCAGGGCAGCAGCACCGCGGCCCCCAGCAGGTTTCGAATTGCATTAAATGTAAACGGCCCGACATATTCCATCCCGGCGCTCTGCGCCACAAACGCGGCCCCCCAGATCGCGGCGGTCAAAAGAAGCAGTCCCGACTGCCGCAGTGTAAATTTATTCATCATTTATCTGCCTTCCGCCTGCATCTGCCGTAAAATCTCTTCCGCGTCACAAAGATTTTCGCGGTAAATATCTGTTATTTTCTCCATTGTCTCCCTGTCATCCGCGCTGAGCGGGTCAAAAACACCCACGGTTCGGTACCCGGCCGCCTTCGCCGTTTTAGCGGCGTACAGCGCATCCTCAAACACCCAGGTCTCACCCGGCACCGTCCCGAGGCACGTTGCCGCCGCATTGTATATATCCGGCTCCCGCTTGCCCCGCCCGACCTCCGAACAGGTAAATACCGCCTTAAAATAATGTTCGAGGCCGGTGCGCCGCAGCGCCGCCTCCGCCATGCGCCGATCCGTGGAAGTCGCCACCGCCATCGGTATCCCCTCCGCAGCCAGCCGTTCTAAAAACTCCGACACGCCTGGTTTCGGCAGGACCCTTTTCTCGTAGTCCTCATATACGATATCGTTGACCGCCCCGACCAGCGTGTCGATATCCTCCGCAAGCCCGTAGCGCTCCTTCACATAGGCCGCCCCCTGCTGCATGCTCATCGTAAAGAGCACTTCACTGAGCCGCTCCGTGACCTCGATTCCCTTTCTCTGCAGATAGCGCTCGCTGGCGTGCTCCCACACGGGCATCGAATCGAGCAGCGTTCCGTCCATATCAAATATCGCGCCTTTTATCATATCCTTCCGCCGTTCCCTTCCGTATTTTAGAAAATGATTATATCTTTTTAAGATATTCTTCATTTTGCAGACAAGATTTTGTCATATATTTCCTGTAAGATAAAATCATCAAAAGGAGTTGTTGAGTTTTGAACAAAAATCAGGGTTCTGTCAGCTCCGCCTAAAAACGTTCCCGCCGTGGCGGGTTTTCATAGATTCTCTCATCAATACAGGCTGCCGGCCAGATCGGCAGCCTGTACTTATTGAACATAAGGGCTGTTCGCAAAGCGTGCGGCCCGCTGTTCTGTCATCATGCACGCCACTTTTCCCGGGGCACCCCGCGCTCTTTGAGCCGGCGCTTCACCATCCCGCCAAACAGCGCATACAGCACCGAACAGAGCGGGATGAACATCAGAATCCCCATAATGCCAAACAGATTGCCGCCCACGGTAACCGCCGCGAGCACCCAGATCGACGGCAGGCCGACCGAACTGCCGACCACCTGCGGGTAGATGAGGTTCCCCTCCACCTGCTGCAAGACCAGAAACAGAATCAAAAACCACAGCGCCTGAATCGGATTGACCATGACGATCAGGATCATTCCCACCGCACAGCCGATAAATGCGCCCACCAGCGGCACAAGCGCCGTCAGTGCGATCACGATTCCCGTCAGCATCGCATAGGGCATCCGCAAAATGGTCATCGCTATCACAAACAGCGTTCCCAAAATCACGGCCTCTAAGCACTGTCCGGACAAAAAGCTCGAAAAAACCCGGTGGGAGAGCGCTCCGACGGAAAGCACCTTCTCCGCCGCGCGCTCCGGCAGAAACGCATACAGAATCTGCTTTGCCTGGCCGGATAACCGCTCCTTTTGGAACAGCACATAAATCGAAAAGACAAACCCGATAAAAAATGTCACGACCCCGTTGACGATTCCCGAAAACAGTCCCATGCCGGAATTTAACAGTCCTGCCGCGATTCCCTGCACCATTCCCACTGCCGTGGCAGACAGGGATTTCCAGTCAATATCAAGCTCCTCGATAAACGGCTCAAGCGCCGGCCATTCTTTCTCCAGCTCCATGCTCCATTTCTGCAGCCCTTCAATCGCCGCAGGAATCTGCTCCATCAGAAGTGTAATCGTGTTCCCCAGCTCCGGAATCACCACGACGAGCGCCAGCGCAAAAACGCCGATCACGCACAGCAGCGTCAGAAGATATGCCGCAATTCTTTTGAATTTGGCCAGTTTGGCATTTTTGTTGAAGAGTTTCCGCTCAATCGCCCTCATCGGCACATTGATGATAAATGCAATCGCCCCGCCCAGCACAAACGGCAGCAAAATCCCCCATAGAGCATGGAAGACGTCAAGCACTACATCGAAGTGCTCCAGTCCGCAGTATAAAGCGATAGCAAACGCGATCAGCTGCATTAATTGTTTTTTTGTCTGTTTTGACAGTTCCATAAATTCCTCCCCGACTTATACGTCACGCCAGCCCGAGCGCCACACACAGCAGATACAGCAAAAACAGGTGCACCGGGTAA
This sequence comes from Lachnospiraceae bacterium, assembly GCA_021770345.1. GTDB lineage: Bacteria > Bacillota > Clostridia > Lachnospirales > Lachnospiraceae > Roseburia. The sequence continues at coordinate 17,424 of JAETRD010000005.1, forward strand.
AACAGATAGAAGAAATATTTGATCCTCCATCCTCTTTTCCCATTGTAAAGTGCAATCGGGCAAAATGCAAGCAATGCAGGCGGTTCCCACCAGACAAACGCCAGGCAGCCCGCGAAGATCTGTGCCAGGCGGCTTTTTCGAAACACATAAAACACGAGAATGCACATGACTCCCCGCGCTCCGTAATCCGTCCGAAGGGCTTCGGCAAACGCCATCCCCAGGATTGCCGCGGCGGCCTGTCCCAGCATCGGAAGCACCGCCACGCCGGCGGTCCGCGTCCGGATATGCGCGCTCTCCGCCCGTCCGATCGCATCGATCGCCGCCATCGTGCAAAATCCGATCAGCAGCGTAAAAAATACATTCTGGTAAGTCGTCTCAAGCACCTGCCCGCGAAAGACCAGGTCAAACGGCACCTCCGAGACCAACGCGAACACTGCCATTCGAAGCGCATACCTGCGTCTGTTTCCCGTGTGCACAAACCCTTCCGTCAAAAGAAAGCAGAAAATCGGAAACGCAATCCGCCCGATTCCGCGCATCAGCGTATAGATTCCGACCCCCGTCTCACTCCAATCGACCTGCAGATACCGGAGCAGAACGCCCGCGGCCAGGTGATCGATCAGCATTGTGATAATCGCGATCAATTTTAGCGTGCTGCCGCTTATGCCCTTTCTTGCCATCCCGGGCATACACCTACTCCACAAACCCGGCGACACATCTCTGATATGCCGCAACCGGGTCCTTCGCCTGCGTGATCGGCCGTCCCACCACAATATAGTCGGAACCCAGCTCCTTTGCCTTCTCCGGGGTCGTCACACGCTTCTGGTCTCCCACGTCTCCGTCTGCAAAGCGGACGCCCGGGGTAATCGTCAGGAATTTCCCGCCGCACACTTCACGAACTTTGCCGGCCTCAAGCGGAGAGCATACGACGCCGTCAAGCCCCGCCTCCATCGTATTTTTCGCATAGTGCATGACCGTCTCATCGATTGGCCTGTCAATCCACAGCTCCTCCTGCATCATGGCTTCGCTCGTGGAGGTCAGCTGCGTCACCGCAACCAGCAGCGGCCTTGTGCCGTCCGGCCTTGTAAGCCCTTCAAGCGCCGCCTGCATCATGGCTTTCGTTCCCGCCGCATGTACGTTGCACATGTCCACGTCCAGTCCCGAGAGCACCGCCATCGATTTCTTTACCGTATTCGGAATGTCATGTAGCTTCAGATCCAGAAAAATCTTATGTCCCATCCCCTTGATGGTCCGCACGATCTCCGGTCCTTCCGCATAGAACAGCTCCATTCCGATTTTTACAAAGGGCTTCTCCTCTTTAAACTTCTCCAGAAACCCGATTACTTCCGCTTTGCTGTTAAAATCACATGCAATGATAACGTCTCTTCCCATGCTTCCTCCTTTGCTGTTTGCCAAACGGCGTGCATTCCTGCACGCCGCCTAAATTATCACTGCAATTATACACGCTGCCCCCCTCTTTGGCAAGGGAAACCGACGCATTCCGTTCCAAATATATAAAAGGCGGATACCTCAGGTATCCGCCTTTTTCGTCGATGCGACAGGATTTGAACCTGCGACCTCTGCGTCCCGAACGCAGCGCTCTACCAAGCTGAGCCACGCATCGTTTTCTTAGGCACAATCTTTTGAAATCGTGCCTAATTATAATAGCATACGTTTTTATAGATGTCCAGTCCTTTTTTGAAATTTTTTATCGAATTTTTATAAAAAATATTTATCGCATCACGCCGCGGATTATGATATCCTTCCATTTCGCATACGGATGGTAACGCATCGGCAGATCGATCCAGTTATATTTGCGCACGATGCTCTTGCGGTGGCTGAATGTCTCAAAGCCGACTTTGCCGTGATAGCTGCCCATTCCGCTGTGCCCGACCCCTCCGAATCCCATCTCCGAGGTGGCGAGATGCACGATCGTGTCGTTGATACAGCCCCCTCCGAAGGACACATGCGAGAGCAGCCAACGCTCCATCCTTATATCCCGCGTAAACAGGTAGCAGGCGAGCGGCTTCTCGAAATGGCGGATGATCGCGAGCAGCTCCGCCCGGTCCCGGAACGTCAGCACCGGCAGCACCGGACCGAAAATCTCCTCCTGCATGACGGGTGAGGCAAGCGTCACCTCGTCTAAGATCGTCGGCGCAATCTGAAGTGTCTCCCGGTTCCCATAGCCGCCGGTCACGATCCGTTCGCCCTCCGTCAGTTTCAGAATCCGTTCGTAGTGCCTTTCGTTTACAATACGCGGATACTCCTCCGACGCAAGCGGATGCTCCCCGAGCATTTTTCGGATTTCCCGCTTCATCGCGCGAAGCAGCGCATCTTTTACGTCCGGGTGCACAAGCAGATAATCCGGCGCCACGCAGGTCTGTCCCGCGTTTAAAAGCTTCCCGAACACGATACGGCGGGACGCCAGCCTGATATTTGCGGTCCTGTCCACAATACAGGGGCTTTTGCCGCCGAGCTCGAGCGTCACCGGCGTCAGATGACGGGACGCCTTCTCTAAGACAAGCTTCCCCACAGACACGCTTCCTGTAAAGAAAATATAGTCAAAGCGCTCCTCAAGCAGCGCCGTGTTTTCCTCCCTGCCGCCCTCGACAACCGCAATATACTCCGGGGAAAAGCAGGCCGCAACCATGTTCCGCAGCACATGGGATACCTCCGGCGCGTAGGCCGACGGCTTTAAAATGACACAGTTCCCGGCTGCGACCGCATTGATCAGCGGTTCTAAGCACAGCAGCACCGGATAATTCCACGGCGCCATGACGAGCGTCACCCCGTACGGTTCCGCCGTCGTAAAACTTTTCGCATGAAAATTCGCCGGTCCGGTCTTTATCTCCTCCCTGCACATCCACTCCCCAAGATGGCGCATGCAGTAATTTAACTCGGCCTTTGTCATGGCAATCTCCGCCATATAGCTCTCCGAAGCCGATTTGTGCAGATCACGGTACAGCGCCTGTTTCAGTTCGGGCTCGTACTTGTTTAGCGCCCAGCGTATGCGCCGCAGCGCGTCCATCCGCTTTTGGTATGACAGCGTGGCTCCCGTCTCGAAATACGCCCGCTGCCGTTCCACCAGTTTTCTTATTTCCATATGATCCCCCATTTCATCGCGTATGCCGCGAATGTTTCATCAGTAGCGATTGTGCACGCGCTCCGCAAAGCACATCACGTCCCGCATCTCAAGCCGCGTCCCGTCGTCGAGCACCGCCGTGCCGCTCATTTTCCCGAACACCTGGTGCTGATCCGACAGAATCACCTTACAGTCCAGCTTTGCGGAACGATCGATCACCGGTACAAAATCCGTCTCAAAACGCCCGTTATCCGATGTGATCTTCCACGGCTTACAGTAGTCGTCCTCCGGAATGTGGAACTTTACCTCGTCGAGCTTATGCGCCCTGCCGTCATAGAAAATCACGTTTTCCGTGGCTGCCCGCGTGTCCCCGAAGCCGTAGCCCAGATTAAATCCGAACGCCTTCCCGTCCATGTCGCAGTTCCCCGAACCCCAGTACCAGACGTTGTCATAGGTCCACACGCCCCGCCCCCAGTCGAGCGTCCCGAAATCGGTCTTTGGACAAAACTCGTAGCGTTTCCCGTCATAGCAGACATATCCTTCCGCCCGCATACAGTTAATCTTCTGATTATAATAGAAATGTCCCTGCTTCTCCCACGGCGTTGCGATGACCATCGTGTCCATCGGGGGCTGCCCGAGGTAGATGTCGCAGGAGAAATCCTTCTCCCCGTTGAACCGTTTAAAATTGCATCGGATGCGCCTGCCGCCCTTCTCCACCGAAAACCGCATCGCAAGGCGGCCGCTCTCATAGACCGTATTCCCCACAGACGAATTCTTCGGCAGGTGCAGTTTTCCCATCGGAAATGCATCCAGTATGGTTTCCGTGTGCTCCCACGGCTCCGTAAAATCGAGAAACGATACCGACTGCAGTCCCACATAGCCGTCGTCCGATATCGTAAATGCCGCGGCAAAGTCTCTGTTTTGCACCAGATAATAGTCCCACTCCTTAATCCGGAGCTTCGGCGCCCTGATCGCACGGCGCTCGTAGGTCCAAAGCTGCCTCCGCGCCCATCCCGGCTCCGCGATATTCCCCCGGGCATCTAAAAGCTTCTGTTCCCGCACTACCTCGTGATTGCGCTCCGCCATATGCAATCCCCCCTTCCTTTTCCCTAATTATACCCCTTTCTCCGCTTTTTCAAAAGCTGTTTCTATAGTATAATGAAGAATAAAAAGACAGGAGATATTTTTCATGAACAAAACCGTACTTGTCACCGGAGCTTCCCGCGGTATCGGGCGTTCCATTGCATGTGCTTTCGCGGCCGCGGGCTGCAGGCTGGTGATCACCTGCGCAAACTCCGCCGCTTCGCTCTCCGAGCTGAAACAGGAATTAGAGACGACCTATCACACACCCGTCCTTGCCAGCGTCGGTGATATCTCGGATTTCGCTTATGTGGAACAGTTGTTTTCCGGGATATCCGCCGTCTTCGGCGGCGTCGACATCCTCGTCAACAACGCCGGCATTTCCCATATCGGCCTGCTGAGCGAGATGGATATCAACGCATGGAACCGCGTAATCGGAATAAACCTGACTTCCGCATTCTCCACCTGCAAGCTGGCAATCCCGTATATGCTGCAGCGCAAATCCGGGAAAATCATCAATATTTCCTCCGTATGGGGCAGTGTCGGCGCCTCCTGCGAAGTTGCCTACTCGGCCTCCAAGGGCGGCATAAATGCGTTTACGAAAGCGCTGGCCAGGGAGCTGGCGCCCAGCAATATCCAGGTCAATGCCATCGCCTGCGGCATCATTGACACCCGGATGAATGACTGCTTTTCGGAGGAGGAACGCCGCACGTTAGCGGAGGAAGTCCCATGTGGGCGCTTCGGCACGCCGGAGGAAGTCGCCGCGCTGGCCCTGCAGCTGTGCACCGGAAACGACTATCTGACCGGTCAGATCATCACGCTCGACGGCGGCTGGATGTGACAATAGATTAAAAAAGACCGCCCAGATTAAATCTGTACGGTCTTTTCTTTCGTCTGCAGTTCCTGCGTATCTGACGTCTTGTGCTCCTCCGTGGGCTCCGGCTCCGCCGGTTTGATCGGCTCCGCCACCAGCACAATGACGGTCCGCGCCGGCACGCGCAGCGTCGTTCTGTCATAAAACTCCGTCTCCGCTTCCACATCCATACCGTCCCGGTACTCCTCGTTTGTGTTTACATGCACATGCCATTCGAGCCCGTTCGACAACTCCGGCAGGCGCATCACAAGCGGCTCCCAGTAGGTATTTGCACAGTAAAAGATAATGTCGTCTCTGGTATCCGCATCGTCCCTTCCCGCGTACATCACACCGATCAGCCGCGTGTTGTTGTCGATGCTGCCGTTCCACGCCGAACCGTTGTGAATGCTGATTTCCGGCAGCGCGCCGGCGGCGCTCTTCGTAGTCCGCCGCAAAATCGGATAGCGCTTGCGGAACGCGATCATATAGCGCACAAAATCATGGATTTCCTGATACTGTTCCATCCGGTTCCAGTCAATCCAGGAAATGATATTGTCCTGACAATAGGCATTGTTATTTCCGAACTGCGTGTTGCAGAACTCGTCTCCGGCCAGAAACATCGCCGGCCCGCGGCTGCACAGCAACGTGGCAAACGCGTTTTTTATCATGCGCCGCCTGAGTTTCTCCACCTCCGGGTCGTCCGTCTCTCCCTCCACACCGCAGTTCCAGCTGTTTCCGTTGTTGTCGCCGTCGGTGTTATTCCAGCCGTTCTTTTCGTTGTGCTTCGTGTTATATGCATACAGATCATACAGCGTAAATCCGTCATGGCAGGTCAGGAAATTCACCGAGGCTGCGATTCCGCGGTCTTCCGGATTGTACAGGTCTCGCGAACCGGTAATGCGGGTGATCGCCGTTCCGGCCATCCCCTCGTCCCCTTTCAGGAAACGCCGCATATCGTCCCGGTATCTGCCGTTCCATTCCGCCCAGCGACGATACGCCGGGAAGCTTCCCACCTGGTACAGGCCGCCCGCATCCCATGCCTCCGCGATCAGCTTCACCTTTCCCAGTACCGGGTCACAGGCAATCTCCTGCAGAATCGGCGGGTCCGCCATAGGCGCTCCGTGCTGATCCCGCGTCAGAATCGACGCCAGGTCGAACCGGAAGCCATCCACGCGGTAAGATGTCACCCAGTATCTTAAGCAGTCAATGATAAACTTGCGCATGGCGGGGTGATTGCAGTTGACCGCGTTTCCGCATCCGCTGAAATTATAGTAATATCCGTCCGGCGTCAGAATGTAATAGATATTGTTGTCGATTCCCTTAAAAGAGAAGATCGGTCCGTCCTCGTTTCCCTCCGCGGTATGATTAAACACCACATCGAGAATGATTTCGATTCCGTTTTCTTTCAGTTCGCAGATCAGATCCTTGAGCTCTTCCCCCTCGTGGTTGTGCTCCACCACGGAAGAATAGCTGGTATTCGGCGCAAAAAAACAGACCGTATTATATCCCCAGTAATTGTAAAGGCGCTCCCCGTCAACCACGCGGTCGCTCTCCATCTCATCAAACTCAAAAATCGGCATAAGCTCCACTGCGTTTACGCCCAGATCTTTCAGATAGGGAATCTTCTCCCGGATTCCGGCAAAAGTTCCGCCCGCCTGCACACCGGACGATGCATCCTTTGTAAATCCCCGGACATGCATCTCATAGATAATCATATCCTCCGTCGGGCTCTCCAGCTGTTTGATATTTCCCCAGTCAAAGTTATTTTCAACGACTCGCGCATGATAGACCAGGCTCTCGCCGCCCTCCGGCCGCTCTCCCCACTCCCGCTGCCCGGTTACGGCTTTCGCGTACGGGTCTAACAGGATATTGTCTTTATTGAAAAGCAGTCCTTTTGATTTGTCGTACACTCCGTCCAGCTGGAATGCATACTCAAAATCTGCCACATCCAGATCAAATACAAGCATCGAATACGTATTCCCGATGCGGTATGAATCCGGAAACGGCAGTTTCGCAAAAGGCTCCTTCTCCTGCGGACGGAACAGCAGCAGGGTACAGCCGGTCGCCCCGGCCGAGTGGATCGTAAAACTGACGCCATTTCCCGTAATACACGCCCCGTCCATATTGTAGTAACCGGGTCGTACCTTAAAACCTGCGATCTCATCCAACGGCTGCAGTTTTGTTCCGCGCTTCTGACGATGCTGCACCAGCGTCATACCGTGTCCTCCATTTCGTGTCAATTTGATACTCTTTTACCATATGTTGTATTATAATCGGTCTTGCCTGCTTTTTCAACCTGCATGTCATTTTAACCACAATTTTTCTTCTTCCGCTTGTACTTTTTATAGGAAGAAAGTATAATATTTTTAGAAATTTTTAATAAAATTTACACTTAAAGGAGCGCTTGTCTATGCATACATTTCAACCGATGCCTACCGATGTATTAGAGTTTAACCCGTTTACCAAATTCGGAAAAGAATGGGCGCTTGTCACCGCCGGCACAAAGGAAAAAGCCAATCCTATGACCGTAAGCTGGGGCGGTGTCGGTGTCATCTGGGGCAAAAACGCCGCCTGTATTTTCATCCGGGATTCCCGCTATACCAAGGAGCTTCTCGACAAAAACGATTTTTTCTCCATCAGCTTTCTTCCGTCACAGTACCGCGAGGCGTTAGCCTACTGCGGATCTTTTTCCGGCCGCGACAACAACAAGTTTGAAAAAGCCGGCCTCACTCCCGCATTTCGCCACGGAATTCCCTATGTGGATGAGGGAAATTTTATTCTGCTCTGCCAGAAAATGGCAGCCGTAAGGCTTACCGAGGATCTGTTCCTCACCCCGGACATAAAGAAAAAGTGGTATGCGGACGGTGACATGCACACGATGTATATCGCCGAGATTATTGATATTCTTGCGCGCTGACTTTATCTGATATTATTTGCCTGCAGGCGCATTTACTATACACATCGTTCCGATTGCTCTGCCGTAAGACGGGCCCGCATCCGGGTCTGACGTACGGATGCAGTAATATTATTTGTATCTTTTGGGAAATAATGTTAGAATAACAGAGAAATCAAAAACTGTTCGTAAGGAGGACCTGCTCATGGGCGAAAAAGTGTATAAGATTATGGGCGCCGCCGGCGCCACAAGCCTTTCTGTCGGCATCTGTGTGTTGGTGGGCGGAATCGCCGGAGGCGTGCTTTTGATTGTGCACGGTGCAAGGCTGCTGAAATCAAAATCTAAAATCATGTTTTAACAATTTGAATTTTCGCGGTGTAATGACCGCACCGCAATAATCTCTGTTTTCCCAACCGTTTTCCGGCATTCTGCGTGAAATATTTTGTCTCACTGCAAAATGCCGGAAATTTCTTTCCGGCACTGTCTTTTTACACTATTTGTCGTATTCCTCCAGAAAATGATGCTTTACCCCGTCCCTCTTGTATGCAATCACCGTCGCAAGGTTTACATTTTCCACACTTCGGAATATATTTTTCTCAACGTACGGGTTCTTCTTCCGAAGCTCCCGGATCAGTTCCTTTACCTCGGCGCGCATCGAGCCCTTTTCCTCCTCGGTCCGAGTCGCACAGCGCTCGGTAAAGCGGCAGGCACAGCGGATGAACTCCAGATGATTGTAATTCATCCAGCGAATGATATCCTCCTCCCGCACCAGATACAGCGGACGGATCAGCTCCATTCCCGGAAAGTTTGTGCTGTGCAGCTTCGGCATCATCGTCTGAATCTGCGCCCCGTAGAGCATCCCCATGACAATCGTCTCGATCACGTCGTCAAAGTGATGGCCCAGCGCAATCTTATTACAGCCAAGCTCTTTCGCCTTGCTGTAGAGATGTCCCCTTCGCATGCGCGCGCACAGATAGCAGGGTGAATCGCCCTCATCCGCCACGACGTCAAAAATCTCCGACGAAAAGACGGTAATCGGCACATTTAAAAGCGCCGCATTGTCCAGAATCATCCGGTAGTTTCGCTCATTGTATCCCGGATTCATCACGAGGAAAACCACCTCGAAATTTTTCTTTCCGTGGCGTTCTAATTCCTGAAACAGCTTTGCCATCAACATCGAATCCTTGCCGCCCGAGATGCACACCGCAATCCGATCCCCGTCCCGGATCAGTTCATATTCATTGATGGCGCGGGTAAATTTGCGCCAGATTTCCTTGCGGAACTTTTTGACAATGCTGCGCTCCACCTCCCTGGCAGCATCCGCGCGGGCCGTTTCGACCGTCTCCGCCGAAGTCCCCGCTGATTTTCCTATTGTAATGTCCGACATAAATCCCCCACAACCTCCGAAGCAATGATAAGTCCCGCCACCGACGGCACGAATGCGAGAGAGCCCGGCGTCTGCCGGCGCCCGTTTGCGTCCTCCTTTGCCACCGCCGCCGGCGTAAGCGGCGGTTCCTTTGAATAAACCACCTTCAATTCCCGGACGCCGCGCTTTTTCAGCTCCCGCCGCATCACCCGCGCAAGCGGACAGACCGAAGTCTCATAGATATCCGCCACCTCAAACATGGTCGGGTCCTGCTTATTCCCCGCTCCCATGCAGCTGATAATCGGTGTGCCGGATTCCCCGGCCTGCAGCACCAGCGCCAGCTTCGCGATCACGGTATCCACCGCATCGACGACATAATCGTATTTCCCGAAATCAAATTCCTGCCTGTTTTCAGGCAGATAAAAGCGCGGATACACCGTGACCGCACAGGCCGGGTTGATATCCGCAATGCGCTCACGCATAACGTCTACTTTATACCTTCCGATCGTTTTATGCGTGGCAATAATCTGGCGATTTATGTTTGATATCGCGACCTTATCGTGATCTATCAGGTCAAGTGCCCCGACGCCGCTGCGCGCGAGCGCCTCAATCGCATAGCCGCCCACGCCGCCCACGCCAAATATCGCGACACGGGACCTTGCAAGCCGCTTGGTCGCCTCTTTTCCGAGCAGCAATTCTGTTCGTGTAAATGCACTTTCTGTCATGGTTTTCTCCCATTATTTGCCGCTTTCACGTCAGTTATACGGCCTTTATATCCAAATTCTGGATTGTATCAGCTGCCCGCTTTCATACCATTTGTCCCTATTTCGCCAGCGCAAGCATCCGCTTGAGCGGCTCCGCCGCATCACGAATCATCTGCTCCGACAGCTCCACGACGGGCGCGAGCGTCTCTAACGCCTGCACAAGCCTGTCCGCCGTTATCTTTTTCATGTTCGGACAGATCTGGCTCTCCCCCACGGGATAGAATTTCTTGTCCGGGTTTTTCTGCTGCAGCTCATAAAGCACTCCCGTCTCGGTACAGATCAGAAACTCCGCGCACGCGCTTTCGGTCGCATAGTCAATAATCTCCGACGTGCTGCCCACAAAATCAGACAGTTCCACAACATCCTCCGTGCACTCGGGGTGTGTCAGCACCGGCGCGCCCGGATACGCCTTTTTCGCCGCTTTCAGCTCCTCTGCAAGAATGCTCTTATGTACATGACAATAGCCGTCATGGAAAATAAACTCCTTTTCCGGTACCTGTGCCGCCACATAACGACCCAGATTATTGTCCGGAACGAAGAAAATATGCTTCTTGGGGATATTTTTTACAACTCTCACCGCGTTCGAGGATGTCACGCAGACATCGGAAACTGCCTTGATTTCCGCCGTCGAGTTTACATAACACACCACCGCCAGATCCGCATACTGCTCCCGCACCGCGCGGATGCGCTCCACGGTCACCATATGCGCCATCGGGCAGTCCGCATCCGCATCCACAAGGATCACGTTTTTCTCCGGATTTAAAATCTTTGCGCTCTCGCCCATAAAGGTGACGCCCGCAAACACAATATTCTGCTGCGGCACCTGCGTCGCCACCTTGCTTAAATAGAAGGAATCCCCGACATAATCCGCGATTTGCTGCACATCCCCGTCCACATAATAGTGCGCCAGAATCACCGCATCCTTTTCCTGTTGCAGCTGCTTTATTCTCTTTACTCTCTCCGCTTCCATCTGTATTCTCCATTTCCTGTATCAGACATTTTGCTGTTATCATAACACGTTTCCGTGAAATATCCAACAGCCCCCGCGTGAAATTTGCACTTCGTATGCAATCCTTCCATCTGCAGCTTCCTGATACCTTTGTTTCGCGAACCCCTTATCTCCCGGAACGCGGCATAGTTTCCCGATTATTCCTTGCTAAACAATGGTGTGGACAGGTACCGGTCTCCGGAATCCGGAAGCAGCACCACAATCGTTTTACCCTTGTTTTCCGGTCTCGCCGCCAGGACGGCCGCCGCCTTTAGCGCCGCACCCGAAGAGATTCCCACCAGAATGCCTTCGCTTTCCGCAAAGACCCTTCCCTCCGCATAGGCTTCCTCATTTTCGACGGTGATGATCTCATCGTATATGTCTGTGTTTAAAACCTCCGGCACAAAGCCCGCGCCGATTCCCTGAATTCCATGCGGCCCCGGGGTTCCCTTCGACAGCACCGGACTCTTCGCCGGCTCCACGGCCACAATTTTTACCTGCGGATTCTTTTCTTTCAGATATTCGCCCACACCGGTGATCGTGCCGCCCGTGCCGACGCCTGCCACAAAAATATCCACATTACCGTCCGTCTGCTCCCAGATTTCCGGACCCGTGGACGCCCTGTGCGCCGCCGGGTTTGCCGGATTCACAAACTGTCCCAGAATCACCGCACCCGGCGTGGATTCCTTTAACTCCTCCGCCTTTGCGATGGCTCCCTTCATTCCTTTTGCGCCCTCGGTGAGCACCAGCTCTGCGCCGTATGCCGCAAGCAGATTTCTGCGCTCCACGCTCATCGTGTCCGGCAGCGTCAGAATCGCGCGATAGCCCTTCGCGGCCGCCACCATCGCCAGACCGATTCCCGTATTCCCGGAGGTCGGCTCGATAATCGTCGCTCCAGGCTTTAAGATTCCCTTCTGCTCCGCGTCCTCAATCATCGCCAGCGCAATGCGATCCTTGACCGAACCGGCCGGATTCAGATACTCCAGCTTCGCCAAAATCACGGCATCCGCCGCACCCGCCTGCGCCGCATAACGGCTGATCTTTAAAAGCGGGGTCTTTCCGATTAATTCCAGTGCGCTCTCCAAAATATGACTCATTTTCATTTCCTCCTCTGGTTTTTATTTCATACCAAATATATATGATTAATATGGATTGAATTTTAGTACACTTTGTCTATTCTGTCAAGCACTAATTCCGTTATTTTCCTCTGCGCGGACTTCCTCCCGCAACGGTTCAGACGCCCCGTGACCTTCCTCTCACCTCCCCGTAACCTGATAGCGCAGGTAGCTCCGCTTTCCGACGAATGCCAGGAGAATGGCAAGCGCCGGATACAGCAGCGCCGCAAACCGGACATTCGTCAGGTATCCGCCAAACAACGGCACCAGCCTGCAGTCATAAAAGCTTCCGTCCGAAAGCAGACGCACCGGGAAAAGCTCGTATATCTGTGACAGCACACGCCACTTTGCCGGGAGCGACACAAGCAGATTGATCAGTATCATACTTACCAGCACCGCCATCACGGCCACACTGCTGCCAAGCCGTTCCGACAGCACCATCGCTAAGACCGCCTCAAGCGCACCGGCAAGCAGTGTCAGCCCAAACAGCGTCATCACGGCGCTTCCCACGGTCATTGGAGACGGGATCCACAGAATCTGCTGCTGAACCATCGCGCCATACCCCTCCGTCCCGTACAGCGCAAAACTGATGGCAAACGAAATCCCGTACAGGAGAAGCGCGCAGGCAGCCCCAAACAGCCCGCCCGCAATGATTTTCGCCGCGTACACCGGCAGTCTTCCGTTTTGCGTGCACAAAATCAGCTGATCCGTCCGCCGGACATGTTCGTCCGCAAACACGCCCGAGAGACAGACCGCATTTAAAAGCATAACCAGAAGCGTTGTGGCCGCCGCACACTGGAGTATCCGCTGCCAGGAGTACGCATAGCGATAGGTAAACGGCACCTCTATCTCCTCGCGTTTCGCCTTCCACCAGGCGCGCTCCCCCTCCGTAAGTCCCGGCATCTCCCGCAGGTTTTGCTCCATCAGCTCCTGCCACTTCTCATAGAACCCGGCGGCGTCCGCGAATACCGCCCTGCTGTCCCCGCGGTACACGTCGGACACCATAAAATAAATCTCGTCGTACTCCATCACGATATGCCGCTCCTCCTGCATCCTGGAGGCTGCCATCTCACCGAACAGCACATCGTCCATCACTCGCCCGTCAAGCGCTCTGGCATTGGCCTGCTCAAGCATCATCTTCTCATAGCCTCCAAGCGACTCCACCACACTGCTCCTGCCGTTCTCATCCGTTACGATAAGCTCTCTGTTTTCCATGAGAAAAATACAGTTTACCAGAATCTCAACGACAACGGCCGCGCCAAGCGCCGCCCATAAGATTTTCCGCCTCCCCAGTTTCTTCCATTCATATACTGTGAGTGTTCCCAGATTCTTCATCAAACGTCTCCTCCCCGAACTGTCTCAGATAAAATTCTTCCAGATCTCCCTTCTCCTCGCCCCAGTCTCCGTTGTAGCACAGCTGCCCGTCCCGCATCATCAAAACGGTGTCCGCGATGTGCTCAATGTCCGACACAATGTGCGTGGAGAGCAGCACGATCGCATTCTGTCCGTAGTCTGCGATCAGCTCCCGGAAACGCACCCGCTCTCTCGGGTCAAGCCCTGCGGTCGGCTCGTCAAGCACAAGCAGCTTCGGGTCATTTAGCAGCGCCTGGGCAATGCCGAGCCGCTGCTTCATCCCGCCGGAATAACTCTTAATCTTTTTATTTCCGACGCCCGAAAGCGCCACCACCTCCAGCAATTCCCCGGCCCGTTCCCGCGCATACGGCTTGCGCAGCCCTTTCAGTGCGGCCATATACAGCAGAAACTCCTTTCCGGTAAATTCCGGATAATACCCGAAGTCCTGCGGCAGATACCCGAGAATGCTGCGGTATTCCTCGGTCGAAACATCCATGCCGTCATACAGGATGCACCCCTCCGTCGGGCGCAGAATCCCGCAGATCATCCGCATCAGCGTGCTCTTGCCCGCGCCGTTTGCGCCCAGAAGCCCGCAGACTCCCCTATTTAGCCGCAATGAAATCCGATCCACTGCCAGCTTATTCTGATACTGTTTTGTAACCCGGTCTATCGTAAGCTCCATGACAATTCCTCCGTCTGTTTATATAGCAGATAATTTTCCCGCAGCGCCGCCGCCGCCAAAAGCAAAAACGCCGCCGCCCACCATCGTACATTCCGCAGATTATAGAAAATCTGCGCGGCGCCCTGCATCAGATACAGCGCCCCGCTGACAAAAGCCGGGATTCCGGCACAGAGATAAACAGCCTCTCTGCCGTGCCATCTGCGCAGCGCCGCCGTTCCGATACAGGCGGTCAAAAGGTACGGAACCAATATATACAGGCCTCCGACCGCCACAGGTAAAAGGCTGCCTCGCGCGGAAAACAGAATCAGCAAAAGCAGTAATATTCCGTGCGTGAGCCCCAAACCGCCCATTCGCGCCAGCAGCACGCTCCTGAGCGAAAAGCGGGTGGCCGCTTCCAGCTCCTGCATCCCGCAGGCCGCAGACCTGCCGTTTTCCGTCAGCGCGGTCAGCGCCAGAAACGGCGTTCCTGCCGACACGATCCACACGGCCTCTCCCGGAAACCGGCTGCCCGCCCACAGCGCTCCCGCAAATATGACTGCCGACGAAATCCACCCCCGCTTTCGAATATAACCCAGCTGTGTGAGAAAAAATTCCGCCAAAGAGCAGCGCTCCATCCCCAGTTTCATCAGAAATTCCCGCTTTCGCTGCGGCTGCTGCACCGCGTATGCCCGCTGCAGCTCCTTTTTTAACTCTCGTCTTGCACTCATCCGTCATTCCTCCAATTCTCGGCGCAATTTTTTTAACGCCTGCTCGCATCTGCGGTACAGCGCGAACCTGGAAATACCGTACAGGCGCGCCAGAACCTGTACCGGGACCTCGTTGACATAGCGCAGAAACACGAGTTCCCGCTCCTCCTCGTCCAGCCGCTCCATCGCCGCAAATAGCGCCGCTCTCGCTACAACCGCCTCCTCTTCCGTCGAAAACGTTTCCCCGTCAAAAAAGGGTTCCTCCCCCGCCAAAACCTCCCGCTTTCCCCTGCGCGCCTCGTCAATACAGAGATTTCTTGCAATTGTATACAAAATCCGGAGCGCTTCCCCTCTGCCCTGATACCCGCCGTGCCCGAGAAAACGCAGAAAGGTTTCCTGCGTCACGTCCTCCGCCAGTTCCCGCCGGTGCAGGCGGTAACAGCAGTAGCGGTAAATTTTATCGTACTGCTCCGTTATATCTGTGGACATCTGCCGAACCCCTCCTTCTTCTATATTATTATAACGGACAGGCCTGGTCGGATGTGCGGCCCGGCCGAAAATTTTTCGTCCGCGTTTGAACATAAAATATGCTCCCTCCTAAGTAACAGGCATTATCGTTTCACCTGTTTACCCGGAAGGGAGCATCCCGCACATCAGCACAATCGCCCTGCTTACACGTCTCTTTCCTCAAAGACAATATTCTTTTTAATTATTTCCTTTGGAGGGCGCCGACATGCTCAGACGGTAGCGGCAGCAGACATCTTCTTTGGAACGGCGCGGGGGAATCGCCAAAATATCCACTTTCATATCCGGATGATACATCTTTGCCGTTTCTATCATCGACGCCGGACATACGCTGTGGCAATTCTTTTTGAGTACGTCCGGACGCCCAAGCGCCTCCCATTGATTGACGGAACAGCACTTGTTAAAACCTACATAACCGGTATAGCGGTCCGGCATCTCGAAAGTCATCTCAAAAGCCTTTCCCGGGAAAGAGGTCACGTCTATCTGAATGTCTTTCATAAATGCCTCTACCGGTGTTGTTTCGCCTCCATCCACATTCAACCATTTGATTTTAATGTCCCGCACCTTATCAAGCGCCTGATCACTCCACAAATTCCATTGAATAGAAAACATCTCGTCAAGTCCGTACCGCATAATGACCTGCGTAGACCAACCCTCAATCGCATTCAGTATAAACTCATGGCATCCCAGATTCATTTTAATCAGCCGTTCCTTGCTGCAGGATTCATAGCGTTCATCCGGGCGAAACGGATTAAAGACAAGTACGTCATCTCCGGGCTGCGGAAGTTCAGCAACCGGAAATCCTTCCCACTCTTCGAGTATTCCGGGAATCTTCGGAAGCAAGACCATATTCCACGCGCCGGCCTGTATCTCTCTCATCACGGCCTCTCCCTTGCGCTTTGCAACCTCCGCAGCCCATAGGTGTATCAGGATCTCAAAATATTCATGGTCTGCATGGAGCAAGTTCAACAGTGCCTGTTTTGAAAAATCGCTGAACCGCAGATTCGCGCGGAACGGCCCGCTGTAATCCGCAAGTTCCAGGCTTTCTTCCATCCGGATATCGCCGCGGTAGTCCGGTTCTTTAATTTTATAAACCGCATTTTCATCCTCCACCGGAAAAACTTTGTAATCATCCGTACAAACCGGAATCTGCATTGCGCCCGACGCCTTTGTTTTTTCCTCATACTTACTGTAGTCAACATCAAGATCCCGGATATCGGCAATATCCTTCATTTCATTTTTTTTGTTCATATCTGATCTCCTTTCGCAAATGAAACTGTGTATGTTTGTTTACACAGAGAAATATAATCGCGAAAGGTTGACAGAAAGTAAAAATCTCAAAAATTATTTCATCTTTTCGGCAGGACAACCGTAAAGGTACTTCCCCCGTTTCTCACGCTGCTCACGAAAATCTGCCCTCCACACAAAGTAACTATTCGCTTTACAATTGATAATCCGATTCCGTTTCCGCGCACCGCGTTTAAATTGTCGTTCTGGTAGTATTTTTCAAAAATATGCGTTAGCGTCTCCTCGTCCATCCCGATCCCGCTGTCCCTGATCTCGACCGAAACCCTGTCTTCCTCGGTTCTGGCACATATAAAAATACTTCCGTCCTCCGGCGTAAATTTTACGGCATTCCCGATAAGGTTGATCCATATCTGCTCCATCAATTCGGCATTTCCATAATAGTCTGCCGCCTCAAGCTCCAACTCCAGATCCAGCCCCTTTTTCTCTATCTGCGGCAAGAACAGGATCGAACATTGGCGAATCTGCTCAGACAGTGAAAACCATTCTTTATCCGTAACAATCTGGCATGCCTCTACCTTTGACAGCAGAAGCGTATTCTGCGACAACTCGGAAAGCCTGCGCGACTCGCTTGCTATAATCTGCAGATATTTCATGCGCTCCGGACTTTCCGTCCCCTGATCGGACTGAATCAGATACTGTGAAAAACCGAGAATAGATGTAATCGGCGTTTTAAATTCATGTGAAAATTCATTTACAAAATTCTGCATCTCTGCCTTTGTCGCCCCGAGTTCTTCTACCATCCGGTTAAAACTTTCATAAATTAAAGCGTACTCTTCCGCGTTCTCTGTATCAAGTCTTACATTCAGATTTCCGTCCGCAACAGAGCAGATCGCGTCGAGCAGCACCGACATTTTCCTGCGGACAGACGACAAAATCACATACGAACTTACAACCACCGCAAACCCCATGGGAATCGTAATCGCAAGAATAATATAAAGATTTTCAATTCGCCACGGGAACCCAAACCAGACAATAATCGCAAGCGCTATCACCGCTGTGATAATAACGATCTTTGCCATGTCAAACAGCCACCGAAACTCGAAAAACGGAAAATATGATGTAGGTTTCTTTTTCATATGCCCCCCTTATTTCCGTTCTCCGCTATGAATAACCGCTTTATATCCAAGTCCCCGGATCGCCTTTATCGAAAATTCCGTACAGCCGGAAAGCTTTCCGCGCAGCCGACTTACATATGTTTTGATCGTATCGTACTCCGCCTCGGCATCATAGCCCCATATTTCATCCATCAGCTGCTGTTTTGTAAAAACCGTATCGGGATAAGAAAGCAATTTATGCAAAAGCCAGAATTCCTTCGGCGTAAGTTCTATCGCCTCCCCGTTATACCCGGCAAAGCACTTTTCCTCCTCGAGAACAAATCCCCCGATTTCTATCTTTTTTTCATTTGCAATCTTTGCACGCCGCAGCAGAGCGTCAATATGCCAGCGCAATTCCTCACAGTCAATCGGCTTTGTGATATAATCGTCAATCCCAAGCGCATAGCCCCGTTTTTTATGGGCATAAGTGTTCATTGCCGTGAGCATGATAACCGGTGCCATATCGTTGCCGGATCGTATCTCATTTACAAATTCATAGCCGTCCATACAGGGCATCTGAATATCAACGATGAACAAATCTATATGCACATGCTCCATCACTTCAAGTGCCTCCACTCCATTTGCAGCCTCGTAAAAACGATAAGAATCAGAAAGATGTGTTCTGATCAGCAGACGAATGATCTCATCATCCTCCACAATCAAAACAGTTACCATAACTACCTCCTCCACAGATCCGCATTGCATACCGTTATATACCGGACTCTAACACAAACAGCCACACAGTGCAAGCTGATGATTGTAAACCCGACCGAATTTTTATATAATAACTTTAGCGGCGGCAAAAGGAAACGGGGAGGATGTTATGGCAACAAAAAAAATACATGCGCAATGGACCAAAAACCTGTACAATTTTTTTCTTCGGACGGTGCTGATCATTTTCTGCTGTATCGGCATGGTTCAGGTATATCTTCACGGCACCGGGACAAGGAGCAGCTACACGTCCCGCGGCATCCGCGGACGCATCGTCTCCTACCTGCGGATGTTGGAGGACACCGGACACGAAGACCTCGTGAAATGGATTCTCATAGGTATTTTCGCATTTGCGGCGATCTATACCCTGGTCTGGGATATCCACTCTCTCTTACATATCACGCCGGGCCTTACAAAGCTGGGGCGCTCAATCCGCAGACAGGCCGCTCCCCATGAATCCTTCCGCGATTTGTGCGCGCAGATTGACGCCGACATGGAAGGCGGCTGTACGGAACTCGGCTCCGGGATATTTGTCAGTTCCTCCTGGATTCTCGAGGACGAGGCCATGCGCTTAACGCGGATCCGCAAAATTACCCGTAAGCGCGGCTTCGGGAAAAACGGCCTGATTCTCTCCGATGTCGACGGAAACCGCATGGAAATTGATCTTGTGTTTGACGCGCTGGCAAAAGATGCGCTTTCCGATCTGCAAAAACAGCTTCCGCTCGTAGAAATAGATGATCCACAGGAAGGGGGAACTATGATGGAAACAACAAAACAAATGAGCTGGCATGTGCCAAAGACGCCCGAAGAAATCGAGGAATACCGACAGCAGGCGGCGCAGGGTGACTCCTACGCTCAGACCGAGTACGGCAAATGTCTTTTA
Organism: Lachnospiraceae bacterium; assembly: GCA_021770345.1. Taxonomy (GTDB): domain Bacteria; phylum Bacillota; class Clostridia; order Lachnospirales; family Lachnospiraceae; genus Roseburia. The sequence goes on from JAETRD010000005.1 coordinate 36,804, forward strand.
TTTGGCAAGGGAGGATTGTCAGACCCCGCCGCCGCTTTCGGCTGGTTTGAAAAAGCGGCCGGGCAGGACGATGAGATTGCAAAAATGTATCTCGGGCACTGCATCATGTACGGAATCGGCGCCGAGGCCGACGAGTTTAAGGGCTATGAGCTGCTCAATACCGCTCTGGAATACAATTATCCGGAGGACAGTTCGAGCCAGCCGCTGGCGGACTATTCCGAGTTTGAGGAGGAGGATCTCTATCAGCTTTTCTGGGATCTGGGCGACGCGTTTGAAAACAGCCGCGGCGTGCTTCGGAATTACCGGGTTGCCGTGTACTATTTTGAAATGCTGGCCGATTTCGGATGCCCGGAGGGCGCGGACCGTCTGCGTCACTACAAAAAAGGCTTCCTTGGGAAATGGAAAAAAACAGATTAGTCTCCTCGGAGGCTAATCTGTTTTTAATATCGCCGTTTTATTTCACAGTCACCTTGAACGTGGCTGTCGCGCCGCTTTTTGTGGTGACGGTAATCGTCGCCGTACCCTTCTTCTTACCGGTTACTTTTCCTTTGCTGTTTACCGTTGCAACCTTCGTGTTGGAACTCTTATAGGTCAGTTTCTCCTTCTTCGGATACTGGGATTTCACCTTTATCGTCGTGCTCTTCCCAACCTTTATGGTCGCTTTGGTCTTCTGTAATTTCAGATCCGTAACCGTAATCTTGCAGGTCGCTTTCTTTCCGTTTGAAGATTTTACGGTAATTGTCGCCGTACCGGTTCCCTTCGCCGTAACTTTGCCCTTCTTATCCACGGTCGCTACCTTCTTATTTGAGGTGGACCAGGTGAGCTTTTCGGTCGCGGTGATCGGGTTTCTGGTTACGGTAAGCGTCGCCTTCTTGCCTTTCTGAATCGCAAGCTTCTTGTTGCTCATCGTCAGCTTTGACGTTGTAACTTTGCCCTTCTGGACGGTTACGGTACATTTTGCGGTCGCACCGCTTTTCATCGTCACGGTGACAGTCGCCTTGCCGGTCTTGCTCTGCGCCTTCATGGTAATCTTATCTTTCTTCACAGATACCTTCAAGACCTTCGTATTTGAAGATTTCACGGACGCAATCGCATCTTTCGATGATGATTTTGCTGCAACCGCGAGCGCCGTGCTGCTCTTCTTCACCTGAAGCTTTGCATCCTTTGCATTTAATTTCACGGTCGATTTTACCGTAACCTTACAGGTTGCCTTCTTTCCGTTTGATGTGGTTGCCGTAATGGTTGCGGTGCCGTTCTTAACTGCGGTAACTTTGCCGTTCTTATCTACGGTTGCAACCTTTTTGTTGGAAGACTTCCAGGTCACCTTCTTGTCGCTGGCCGTCTCCGGTCCTACCGTCGCTTTCAGCTTCACGGTACCCTTGTACTCCAGCTTCACAGACTTCTTGTCTAACTTAATGCCGCTTGCATCTGTCGTCACCGTCACGGTGCAGACCGCCGTCTTTCCGTTTGCCGTGGTCGCCGTGATCGTCGTTCTTCCGTTTCCGACCGCTTTTACGGTTCCGTTTGTCACCGTTGCCACTTTCGCATTTGCGCTTGTCCAGGTGACTTTCTTCTCTGTCACATTTGCGGGCGCAAGCGTCGCGGTCAGCGTCTCTGACTGGCCGGTCTTTAAGTTAAGCACCGTTTTGTTCAGCGTAATCCCGGTCGGATTTACGACATTCTTCTCCACCGTTACGGTACAGGTCGCCGTCTTTCCGTTTACGGAAGTCGCCGTGATAACTGCGGTACCCTCTGCGACCGCGGTTACGGTTCCGTTTGCGACTGTCGCCACCTTCGCATTGCTTGTTGTCCAGCTCTTCACCGCCTGATCTTTCGCGTCTGCCGGCGTGTAGGTCACTTTCAGGGTTACCTTCTCCCCCGTTTTCAGCTTAAGCGTACTCGCGTTAAATGCGATACTGCTTACCTCCGGTTTTTCTTCCGGCTTCTCGGTATCGTCCGGGACCGATGAACCGCCCGGTACCGATGAACCGCCCGGTACGACTTCTCCGCTCGCAGCCGTATCAGAGAATGTCTTCTCAAGCCCGCTTGCAGATACTGCGAAGCTTCCCATCGCAAGTGCCGCGGACAGCAGAACCGCCAGACCCTGTTTGGATAAAATCTTAAATTTCATCACAATCTCCTCCTTATAGATTTTTATCGTTTCGTATTAAAGAATACACTTTAATGCGATTATTGTCAATTATTATGCGATTATTTTTCTATTTTTGTTTGACCGGTGTGAATTAATCGCATATAATATGACTAACATGTCTTACTCAGGAGGAACCCATGCTGATACGATTATTCCTTTTTAGCCTGTTATATCTCGGATGCGCCTGTATCCTGTACCACTGCTGTACACATTCCGGACTTTCACCCAAACAATGCTTTTATCTGGAGCTGTGCATTCTTTTTCTGTCCGTTTACCTGTCTCTCTATCTCTCCGTGCTGACTCCGAACGGCGATTCCGTCTACCTGATCACCGTGTTAAAAAATCTGACCGAAGAACCGTTATTCGGCTTTTATGACCGCGTCGGCATCACCTATCCGCCGCTGTTTAACTATCTCTACTTCTTTCTCGGAAAGCTGCTTGAACTGCTCGGCATCCCATTTGACTGGAAATACCGCTCTTTTATCTTCTGTGTGAAGCTTCCCGGCATCTTATGCCTTTTCCTGATGGCGTTTCTCGTCTGGTCAGAGGCAAAAAAGCATCTGCCGGAAAACGAGCGTGTCCTGCCGCTTTTTCTCACGCTGTTAAACCCGGGCTACCTGCTCGTGACCTGCTATATCTGCCAGGTGGATGCCCTTTATACGCTTTTTGTCCTGCTCACACTCTGCCTGATTGCACACCGTCGCCTGAAAATGTCTTATTTTGCGTTTGCCGCCGGTATTCTGTTCAAATTCCAGGCTGTGTTTATCGCGCCTGCACTTCTGTTTGCAATCATTGACCAGGTGCTGCTCCACGATTTTTCGTGGAAACGCTTTTTCTCTCATCTGTTTACCGGCCTTGCAGCAATCGCCTGCATGCTCCTCAGCTATCTGCCCTTCTGCTTTGACTTCGGCGCCGGAACATGCAGCCAGCACGGCTTCGCATATAATCTTACCTCCTCCGTGAGCGGCTACGGCAGAGCCTCCACAAACGCCTATAATTTCTGGACGCTGCTCGGTCTCAATCTAAAGCGCGACGACAAAATGCTCGGCCCGCTCTCCTGCAACGGCTGGGGGATACTTTTTATCGCTCTGCTGATTGTTCTGTGCGCCTGCTTCTGTCTGAAAACGGCCAGAATCCGGTTTCTTCCTCCGCGCGCAAAAGCGCAGTGCGGAAATCCGCACGCAAACATACCGTGCGGGAATCCTCGCATGCCCAGACAGCTTTCTTCGGACCTTTATCCGATGCTCGCGGCGTTTCTCGTCGCCGGAATTTTCTGCTTTTCGGTTCGGATGATGTCCCGCTATCTCTATCCCGCCATTGTCCTGCTGATTTACGCCTGCATATTAAGACCAACAAAAAAACGACTGCTCTGCACAGTCGCTTTTTCGCTTGTTTTTTTCTGTAATGTCTGGTGTGATTATATGGTATATCCCTATTCGGCCTATCATGACGGGCTCATTTTCCCCCGTATCTTTTCTTTCTGCACGGTTCTTTGTTTTCTCGGGCTGACGTACACTATCGCAGACGAAATAGCCCGGGACAGCACAGCCGCCTAATCCCCGTACCCGAACGCGATGATTTTGTCCTTCAAATCGTCAAATAAATACAGCAGTTCCGGCAGCTCCCTGCACAGTTTGACGGCACTCTCTTCATTATAATGATGCGATTCATCGTTGCGCAGACGCAGCATGTAAATCCACTTCTGCTGCTCCTCGATCAGGCCTCTCTGAAACGCCGACATCAGTATCACCTTCGGGGAACCTGTCATGCTCGAATCCACTCCCTCTTCCGACAAAATACTTTTCATCGCTTTCCATGCCAGTTCAAACGTGATGCAAAACGTATTGACGCAGCCGCTCAGGACGATCTTGCTCTGCGAATAATCCGTGACGGCCGCCTCATGCAGCGTGTCAAGGCTCTTAAAATAATTCATTACTTTACGGTTCATATGCGCTCTCCTCATACAAAATCACGCCGTCTCTTGCAATATCCTCTGTCAGCTCCCGGCTCAGTCTGTCCTCAAGGTTGACAACGTCAATATCCAGCAGCGTAAAATCATTATATTTTAAGTCTGCAAACAGCTCGTCAAAGCATTCCGCTCCGCTCACCGCAAGATCGATATCGCTGACGGCCGTATTCTTCCCGATCGCCCTTGAACCAAACAATATGACCTTCTTTGCCCGATGCCGCCTGCATAATTCTATAATCTGCATGCGTTCTGTTTCCGGTAAATCCATGCGCGCCTCCGTTTGTCCTGTTTGCCGCCGCTAAAAATGCTTCCCTGAACCTTTTGTAAGAAACCGCTCTGCGGTTTCCTATTCAGTATAGCGGATTTTATTTGAAATTACAACGACATTGCCCTTTCCCTCTCCCAAAATACGTTTTTTATCGACTACATTTGACTTCTGTGATATACTTTTATCAGAATGTTGGGGCAAAAGCCGTCTTGGAAGATTACATCCGGCTCCAATATCTGATCGAACAATACCGTCGACATACATTATAACGATAAAGGATACTATCATGAATGAACTCATATCAGAACTTATCCCGTCAATCATTACAGCTGTGATATCCGGCATTTTCGTGGTAATCGCCGCTCTCTATCAGGGCGCCGGCACGGAAGCGTTAAAAAAATACGCTTCCCGGCGAAAGGATGCTTCTCCCGCCAAAACGACAGGCCTCCCGCCGCATAATGCCGGAAAAAGGCAAATCACAAAACTTGTCGGCATCATCGCGGGACTGATATGCGCGATATCACTTATCTACAGCGCAGTCACATATGTCCGGCTGAACAAAACGAGCGCTCCTTCTGCGGACGAGGACGAGGCATATCTCTGGTACTTAGAGCAGGTGCAGGACAGCGAATCCCCGAAACCTGCGCATCTGAACGCCCTCGGTGAATGCTACTTTTACGGGCGGGGGACAGATATCAATTATGACAGCGCCTTTTCTTATTTTCAGGAAGCGGCCAAAGCCGGGGACAGCAACGCCTGGTACAATCTGGGAGTCTGCTACAGCTACGGGTACGGAACCGACATCGACGATGCAAAAGCACTGGAATATTTTGAGCTGGCCGAGGAGAACAACGCGGACGCAATGGCTTATGTGGGATATTATTATTACCGCGGCTGGGGCGGACTCGAAGCCGATACGGAAAAAGCCCTTGAGCGATACCGTCTGGCGCAGAAGGACGGCAGCGTGATGTCGCTGGTTTTTCAGGCGCTGTACTATATAAATCAGGAAGATCCGGAAACATATCAAAAACAGGCCGTCGCGCTGTGTCAGCAGGCCGTCGATTCCGGCTATGAGAAGGGTTACGGCCTTTTGGGGCTCTGTTATTTTAACAGTTCCCCGGTGGGCGACTACGGAAAAGCCTATGATTACTATGAGCGGGGCGCCAAAGCCGGGAGCGATTTTGCCCTGTACGGGCTGGGGCGCTGTTACCAGAGAGGACATATCGTCGATCAAGATGACGCTGCCGCCATAGAATATTTTCGACAGGCGGCAGCGCTCGGGAACCGCAATGCCAGTTATTATCTGGGCGAATACTATTACGACGGCATCGGAACAAATCAGGATTATGAAGAGGCGATAAAATACTATACCTTTGCCGCAAGCCGCGGAAGCAGCAATGCGATGAATAAGCTTGGGATCTGTTCCAAGTACGGACGCGGGTGCGAGAAAGACATACGCGCCGCATTTTCATGGTACGAAAAAGCCGCCGCACTGGATCACAAAAATGCGCAGTGCAATCTTGCCGTTCTTTACTACGAGGGAGACGGAACCACACAGGATTACGAAAAAGCAGTGGAACTGTTTACTCTGGCAGCGGAAAAGAATTTACCCCGGGCACAGTTTTATCTCGGCGAATGCTATGAAAACGGATACGGGGTGGAGAAAAATATCGATAAAGCACAGGAATATTACGAGCTGGCCGCCGCACAGGATTATTCCTATGCGCAAAACAATCTGGGCTGGCTTCTGTACCGGCAGGGCAGTTACTCCGAAGCGTTTGATTCTTTCCTGAAAGCAGCGCAGGCCGACTCCGCATCTTCCCAATACGGTGTCGGGGAATGTTACTACTACGGATATGGCGTGGAACAGAATTACACGCAGGCAAAGCTCTGGTACGAGCAGGCCGCCGCGCACGAACACACAAGTTCTATCGTTCAGCTCGGCCATATCGCATTTTACGGCTATTGCGAGGAAAACGATTATGTGGAGGCCGCCCGGTGGTATCAAAAAGCGGCCGATCTCGGAAATGCGACGGGACAATATTACCTGGCAAAATGCTACCTGGACGGAAACGGAGTGGAACCGGACGCCGCCACCGCGTTATTCTGGTATGAAAAAGCTGCGAATCAAAACCACTCCGGAGCGCAAAATGATCTGGGAACCCTGTATTATAACGGGCAGGGCACGGCACAGGATTTTACATCCGCCGCGATGTGGTTTCAAAAAGCCGCGGAAAACAACAATTCCTATGCACAATACAACATCGGATATTGCTGCTATTACGGGCAGGGTGTCCCAAAAAATCGAGCTCTGGCTGTCGAATGGTATTCCAAATCAGCCGAAAAAGGATATGTTTCCGCACAGCTGACACTCGGAAAATGCTATTTGTACGGGGAGGGTACGGAGACGGATTACGCGCAGGCCGTTCACTGGCTCACCTCAGCGGCAGAACAGAATAATGCCCAGGCACAGCATCTGCTGGGCGATTGTTACGAAAACGGCTGGGGTGTCGGGATTGATATCGAACAGGCGGAAACCTATCATCAAAAAGCCGCCGAAAACGGGTATGAGAGCGGGACGTGAAAATGTCCCGCTCTCATTCTCTGTCATTCCATAGCGTTCCCTTGTCCACCCAACCAGCCCTTCACCGCGCAGACAATGCGCAGATACAGGCCGAGCGCTCCTGTCAGAACCGCAAAAAAGACGGAAACCCCAAACAATCCGCCCCGCTCAACAACCGCTTTCCCAAACAGTGCGCTCACGGCCGACGTCACGCAAAAACCTGCCAGCAGCCACTTCTGTCCGCGCATCACGGTAATCAGCATGGCATAATACTGAATCACGGCAAAAAAACCGCCGCCCAGAACCAAAATGAGCAGGTGTGTCTCATACCCTTTCAAATCCACGCCAAAAACGGCGGACAGCACCGGGATTCCTGCAAACTTTGAAAGAACAAGCACGGCAGCGATGATTCCCTCCAGCAAAAAGGTCTGCCGCAGGCGCATTCGCCGGAACGTTTTCCGCTCTCCGCCCTTCCACAGCTTTGCATAGGGAACGATCATGGGCTGGTACAAAAACATGCCGAGCAGGCAAAAGGCAAATACCGGCATAAACACATAATTAAAATTTGCCTGTTCAGCGTTGGATAAGCGGGTATCAATGACATATTTCGGCGCATTTGACAGATATGCCGACAACAATGACATGATACCGAGCGGCAGACATTCCCGCAGCAGCGACCAGACCATCCCTCTTCGTTTCTCTCCGGACGCATCCCCATATCCTCCTGCCGCCCACAGATTAAGCGCAATCGCCGCTCCAAAACTCACCGCGGCGCCCGCGCCTGCTGCCAGAAGCAGGCTCCTGCTCTTCCCGTACACTGCGCCAAAAATCGTCAGATACAGCAGATATCTGCAGACTATAATCTTTGCGGCGAGGGCAAGCTTTCCCCGCTTTTGCAGTTCCCCGTGTAATACATCCTCCGCCGCATCGACCAGCCGCACCCCACAAAAGCACAGCACCGTCAGACTTTTTCTGCCCGAGTATACGCCACTTAAAACACGGACAGCGAGAACTCCTGCAAGCGCGGCCGAGACTGCCGCCAGCGTCAGAACCCTTGCCCGCACATAGGTTTCCCATCGATACTGACCGCCGATATCCGATACCTGAAACTGCCGCACCCCATACTTCCCACCCACGAGCACGAGATTTGCAATCGCACAGGCAATCGTCAGTATTCCCGCGTCATGTGCGCCGTCCGCCCGCGACACAAGCATCAAAAGCAGTATCGTGTGCCCCGACTGGAGCGCCGATGCCGCCGCATTCCAGGCAAACACGCTTCCCTTATTCCCCGGCGCGCTCACCTTCCGTCTTCCCTCAGCAGATGTCCCTGCTCGCAGTCATACCCCTCCACGATCATACTTCTCCCTTCCTCGTCATACACATGCAGATTTTCCTGGATAAATTTTATGACTTCGAGCATTTCGTCATTGTCCCTCGCCTGGATGAAAATACGGGCAAACGTCTGGTTCAGCGTAGCAGTCGTCTCCTCCCCGAGCCCGTCCCCCTCATAATAAAATTGCAGCACCTTTAAAATACGCGGGTCCGCCTTTATCGTTTCAAGTCCCTCAATCCTTTGAATCTGCCCCGCCCGCAGCAAAATCAGCAGGATTCCGTCGCGGTGCGCAAAGTACGGCCGGTTCCTTTTTTTCGTATCCGCCCCGTAAAATTTTCCGCTCAGCGCATAATCCAGTAGCATTTCACAGCTGTTAATCCCATTTTCCGCATTACAGAGAATATATTCGCTGGCGCCGCACAGACGGTAGCCCATCTCAAACGGCATGATGATCCCGTCCGCAATAAAGCACTGCATAAACATCGTCCCGTCTCTCATACCGAGACCGTTTACCATATTCCTGATCTTTTCCTCCAGCTGTCCGTAATACAGGTCCAGATATGCGCTCGGATAAAAAAGGGCATTCGGCTGCATCGCCTTTCCCTTCTGCACCAGCTTCATATCGCGGTCGCACATGCACGATAACGTCAGCTCACCCTCCTGAATATTAAAATACATACAGGCATCCGGATACTCCGCCATATACCGTTCGACGATGATTTCCTTCTTCTCTGAAAATTGCAGCGCGTACGCGACAGCCTCCCGAAGCTCCGCCTCCGTCTCACAGACACTGACGCCCTTGCTTGCCCAGGAGTCCGCAGGCTTTACGATCACGGGGTATCGGATATTTTTTAAGTCCTCCCCCCGAAGCTCCTCATTCAGGGCATATTCCGGAACCACCGGAATCCCATACGTTCTGCACACTTCCTTAAAGCGCAGCTTGCTCGTCGTTTTCTCAATCTGTTCCGCCGTCGCATAAAACGGCAGATTTAAGCGGTCCGCCACATACCTTGCCGGCAAAAGATTCGCATCCGAAAACCCGGTAAAAATCCCGTCTATCCGTTCCGCCTCCGCAATCCCCACGACTTTTTCCACATCCGCGGTGCTCGCAAGATACGCTTTATCCGCAATTTTTTTCGCGGGTGAGTTTTCATAGTAATCCACCACAATGGTATATATCCCCTTTCTTTTCGCCGTCTCCACCACATCATACATGGCACCGGTCCCGCCCAAAAATAAAATCTTCTTTGTCATTCTCTCCTCTGTCCTCCGTAAAAACGATACACCGGAATCCGTGATTCCCCGATGCAGGCTTCCTGTTGCGCCTCTGCATCTGCATCATAATGCCTTCTTATAAAATCGAGCACCTTATCGGCGCTCCTTACATCCACCAGATATACCGTCTCCCCTTTTGCAATCGCTTTATAGGGATTCTTCTCCTCATATTGTTCCAGCACCGACAGATTGGCCGGCGTCCTGCAAATCCATCCTCCCTGATAACAGATATTCCGGTGACTTCCCCGTTCCGGCACCTCCAGAACACCGACCGTACTGTAGTAGGTCAGCGGCGAAACCGTCGGACGGTCCACCAGAACAAGCGCATCCGGATGTTCCTTTGCAAAAGAAATCACTGCCTCATAATTGTCGGTCGCCCTGCCTGCCGGGCGCTGCCGCAAATCCGCTCCCATCCTTCCCGTCTGGATCAGACACACAAACAACAGATAAAAAACTCCATAGTACCGAAACATTTTGGGAAGCACCGCTCCTTGTCCGCCGTTTATCCCGCGGTAATCCCGCGCCAGAAAATAAAAGCCAAACACGAGCAGCGGTGTGATCACGGAACACCAGACGCGGTAAGGCATCCGGTCCACAGACAAAAAATACCATATACATGCCGCTGCAAATACTGTTTCAGCGGCGATTTCAGGCAGATTTTCCTTTCTGGCGCACAGCAGATACACGACAAGAATCATAAAAACCGTATTCCAATGCGGATGCGCAAAAAAGTCCGTCCGAATATATGCAAATACCTTTCTCAGCCCCTCCACACTGAAATTCTGAAGCTGCAGCACACTGCTGGTCTGTTCCTTTCTGTCTGCCAGCTCCTCAAAGACTTCCGTGGAAAAAACCTCCCGGTCCAGAAAAATCTGGGCATCCAGACATTCCATATCCGCCTCCGCAATCCCGAGTGCCGCAAACTCCTCCCTGTTCTCTTCATAATCGGGCAATCCGTAGTCAAGCAGCTCGACCCGAAGCTTGTTGCACGCATGAAATTCCCTCAGCATTTGATCCGCCGCATACACATACAGATGAAATCCGCGAGCCCCGGCTATCACACAGGCAGCTGCAAAAACCGCCGTCAGCTGCCGCCTTTTTGCGCGGATTTTATCCGCTGCCGGCGTTCCCCCATTCTGCCCGAATATCTGCCGGAGCATCACTATTCCGAGACCGGGAAGCGTAAAAAGCACTGCCTGAAATCTTATCATACTGCCCGCCATAAGCAAAAAAACACTGATAAGCGCCTGTCCCGGCCGCGGTTTCTCCCCCTCATAAAAGCTGTCCGCCAGCCCGAGACAGCCCGCCGAACAGCACAGTATGGCGTAGTGTGTGAATTGAAACTGTATATAATAGTCCGCATATATCGTAACCAGAAAAAGGAGTGACAGCAAAAACCCGAATGAAATCTTTTCCGCTCGATACAATAAAAGACGGCATATCGTTACCAAAGACAGAAATCCGAACGCAATCAGCAAAACGGCATACCAGTTACACGTTGTGCCGAGAAGACGAAAGAGAAATGAAACCGCCTCGCAGAAAATAATATTGATAAACGGAATGTACGTTCCCATCCCCGTCCCGTACACATCCGCGAGCAGATTGCTGATGTCCCTGTCATCATTTGTCTCAAAGCAGAAATCTGTCACCGATACAACCAGCACGCAGATAGCAAGATTTAAAAGAAAAGAAATAATCGCTGCCCTGTGTCTGTTCCAAAAAAGCGTTATGCGTTCGCCGAACTTCATTTATTTTCCTCATCCCTGTCGTACATTTTTTCGATAGCGCACATGTCTTCCCCACTCAGCCCGCGCGTTTTCGCAACGCGAAAGCGCCCGCTCACCTGTCCCAACAGGAAGTCCCCTGTCTCCAGCCGCCGAAACGCGCGCTGCGCAAGCGCGGTATCTTTGCAAATTGTTCCCACATCGGCCCCCGGTGCATAGTCCCCCTCCATCAGACGGGGAAATCTGTTCCGAAAAACAACAGAGCTTCCCGCGCTGTCCGCGATGGCTTCATAGACCGTCTCCAAATCCATGTGGGCTTCCCGCGCCAGCGCATACACCTCCGCCGCCGCGATCATATGCGCCCCGACCAGAAGCTGATTTAAAAGCTTGACCTCCTGCGCCTGTCCTGCTCTGTCCCCCACACGGTACCTATTCCGCGTAAAAGGCTCCGCTGCCGTTTCCGCCATCCGACACGCCTCCTCCGCCCCCGCAAGGTACATCGTAAGCGTTCCGGACGCCGCCTTTGCCGTTCCCCCGCTGACCGGTGCATCCGCCACCGCCACGCCGCGCTCTCTGCATGCATCCTCAAACTGCCTGACACATTCCGCTCCCACCGTGGAACACACCACCATAAGCTTTTCCCCCGAAATCTCATCCAGCAGCTTTCCGTCCGGCCACAGGCATTCCCGCAGCTGTGCCTCATCCGCCAGAACAATCACGCATACATCCGACCCGCTCACAAGCTCCGCTGCGGAACCCGCGGCTTTTGCCCCCAGCGCTTTCAGCTCTGCTCTGATTTCCCGGCGCCTCGCGTAAAACAGCACCGTATTCCGTTGGTCCCGCAGACTGTTTACCGCCATCGGTTTTCCCATTTTTCCAAGCCCCAGAAATCCGATCTTCATCTCAGCGCTTCCTCCCAATGGCACGTTTTGCCGCCGACACCATATCCCCGACCGTCATGTGGTTCTGCTCGTACAGCCTATCGGGGCTGCCCGACTCCCCGAACCGGTCGCGGATTCCGATTCGCTCTAACGGTATCGGATGGTTCTCAGCCAGCACCTCAGCCACCGAAGCCCCGAAACCGCCCAGTATCGTGTTGTCCTCCACTGTGACTACGGCGCCGGTTTTTCGCGCCGCACATAAGACCGCCTCCTCATCCAGCGGCTTTATCGTAGGAAACTCTGTCACATTTGCGCGAATTCCCTCTTTCTTTAACAGCTCCGCCGCCTCAAGCACTTTCCCCAGCAGGATACCCGTCACCAAAAATGTTACCTCCGCCTCCCCGTCTGTCAGCATGTTTGCCTTCCCGATCTCAAACCGGTAAGTCTTCGGGTCATGCACATCGGGAACCGGCGCAAAATGCAATCGGACATACAGCGGCCCCTGAAAGTCAAGCGCCTTTCCCGCCATTGCCCGCGCGGAAACGGCGTCGGACGGCTCGATAATCGTCAGGTTCGGAATCGCCCGCATAATGCTGATATCCTCCACCGCGATATGCGACGCCCCCTCCGTCCCGGTCAGCAGCCCGGCGTGCGTCCCCAGCATCATGACGTCAAACCCGGGCTGACAGACATACGTCCGCACCTGCTCGCAGGCGCGCATACACAAAAATACGCTGTACGTCGCGACGATTACCTTCGTCCCGCAGCTCGCCATCCCGGCTGCCGCTCCGATCAGATTCTGCTCCGCAATTCCGAAGGAATAGGCGCGTTCCGGGTATATCGCCCCAAAATTTTCCAGATGGCAGGTTTTCGTATCCGCATTGAAAACTACGAAATCATCCCTGTGCCCTGCATGTTCGATTATCGAATCACCAAATACTATCCGAGTGGGAAGTAACATTGCTATCTCTCCTGTCTGCGATCAAAATATTCTCTCATCCGCTCCGCCGGCAAATCCGTATTCGGAGTCAGGCTGTGCCAGTATGCGATATCTTCCATAAAGTGCACGCCCTTTCCTTTGACCGTGTGAGCGATAATGACTGTCGGTGCACATTTCTTCATTGCGATGTGGCAGGCATCCAGCAGGCTTTTTACCGAATGCCCGTCCGCCTCCACGACCTCCCAGCCAAACGCTTTCCACTTGTCCGGCAGCGGCTCAATTGTCATAATTTCATTCACTCTTCCGTTTATCTGCAGTCCGTTATTATCAATAATTGCGACAAGATTATCCAGCCGGTGATATGCGGCCGCCATCGCCGCCTCCCAGACCAGCCCTTCCTGCAGTTCTCCGTCCCCGAGCAGGACATACGTCTTCCAGTCTTCTTTGTTCCGTTTGGCGCACAGCGCCATGCCTGCCGCCGCAGACAGCCCGTTTCCCAGGGAACCGGATACCATGTCGATTCCCGGCGTGCGCATATCCGGATAGCTGGTGCACAGCGAACCGAACTGCCGGAAGGATGCAAGCTCTTCTTTTGCAAAAAATCCCCTGTCCGCCAGAATCGCGTACAGCGTGGGACTTCCATGCCCCTTTGACAGGACGAATCTGTCCCGCAGCACATCTTTCGGATTTTCGGCATTCACACGCAAAATGTGATAATACAGTGCAACCAAAATCTCCACCTCGGACAGCGAGCCTCCCGGGTGTCCCATGCGCGTCCGTTCAAACAGCTCCATAATTGTTTTCCGTATCTCCTCCGATTTTTGCTCAAGCCTTGTCACGTCTTCTTCGGTATAGTAGTAGCTCATGTAATATCCCTGCCCTTTCCGTTATCCGCGCTTTCCGCGGTTTCCACCCCGATATTGACCGTCTCCTTTACGACATACTGCGGCGTGTTGGTTGCCGCCTGAAACAGCCTGCCCACATAAATTCCCACAATCCCGACAGAAAATAATAAAATCCCGGAGAAAAAACACATTCCCGCCATCATCGACGGCCATCCCAGCATATAGGCCGGATTTATCAGCTTTCTTACAACAATCGCAACGGACGCCGCCAGCCCTGCCGCCGCAAAGATCAGCCCCGCGTTCATCACCACCTTCAGCGGTACCTCCGAAAATCCGATGATATTGGAATACAGCCCGATCAGCTTTCGCAGCGTGTAGGTCGAGGTTCCGACCTCCCGCTCAAAATGGAGAATCGGAACACACGAGATATTTCCTGTCGTCCTGAGAAAAATCCCCTGCAGATGCACGTTCGGATGCTCATACTGCACCGCATAATCGCGGACATATCTCTTTATCAGCCAGTAGCTGGAAGTCTTCAGATGTCTGGGCTTCCCGATCAGCAGACGAATCGTATAAAAGTTCAGCGCGCTCCCGAGTCTGCGGAAAAGGTTTTCCTTTTTCTTCTCATAATAGCCGTATACGATATCATAGCCCCGCTCCATCTCGGCAATCAGCTTTTTCATCTCCGAGGGGTGTGTCTGCATGTCATCGTCCAGCGCAAAAATGCGCTCCCCCTCTGCGTAGCGCAGCCCGGCCATAACCGCATTGTGCTGCCCCGCATTTTTCCCGAGGTTCACCGCTTTCACCGATCCGTCTGTTTTCGCAAGACCGGAAATGACCTCCCATGTATCTCCGCCGTCCGGCGAGCAGTCGTTGACCAGCACAATCTCATAGTCCTCGCCCAGCCGCTCAAACTCATCCTCTATCAGTCCCAAAAGCTTTCCTATTGTCTGGCTCGACTTATAGCACGGAATCACTACCGAATACTTCATGATGTCTTTTCCCTCTGTCTGTAAAATTTGTGAATCAGCGCGCACACCCACTCAATCTCCCCCGGCTCTATCCCGTAATACATCGGAAGCCGCAGCAGCCGCTCGCTCTCTCTTGTCGTGTACTTATCCTCGCCCCGAAATTCCCCGTAACGTTTCCCCGCCGGAGCCGTGTGAAGCGGAATATAGTGAAACACCGCATGGACTCCGTGCTCTTTCAGATATGCGATCAGGGCAGCACGCTCCCCGATGTCCCGCACCTTAATGTAAAACATATGTCCGTTGTGCACGCACTCCTTTGGCACATGCGGCAGCTCGATTTTTCCTGTCTCCGCAAGCGATCTCAGAAGCTCATCGTATGTATTCCACGATTTCAGGCGATTTTCATTCATCTCCTCCGCCATCTCAAGCTGCGCCCACAAATACGCCGCGTTCAGCTCGCTCGGCAGATAGGACGAGCCGGCATCCACCCAGGTATATTTGTCGATCTGACCACGGAAAAATTTGCTGCGGTTCGTCCCCTTCTCCCGGATAATCTCCGCACGCTCGATTCCGTCCGGCTCCCGGAGCAGCAGCGCGCCGCCCTCCCCCATGCTGTAATTCTTTGTCTCGTGAAAACTGTAGCAGCCATAATCGCCGATCGTTCCGAGCGCCCGGCCCTTATAGGTGCTCATCATCCCCTGCGCCGCATCCTCTATCACCTTAAGGCCGCACCGTGCGGCAATGTCCATAATCGTATCCATTTCACACGAGACTCCGGCATAGTGCACCGGCACGATTGCTCTCGTGCGCGCCGTCACCGCCGCCTCGATCAACGTCTCGTCTATGTTCATCGTGTCCGAGCGGATATCCACAAAAACCGGTTTCGCTCCCCGGAGCACAAAGGCGTCCGCCGTCGAGACAAACGTGTAGGATGGCATAATCACCTCGTCCCCCGGACGGATGCCGCAGAGCAGCGCCGCCATCTCCGTCGCATGGGTGCACGAGGTGGTCAGCAGCACCTTTGCCGCTTTCGTTCGCGCCTCTAACCATTCGCTGCATTTTTTTGTAAATACGCCGTCCCCGCATATTTTATTATTTACAATCGCCTCCGCAATGTACCGCTCTTCCGTTCCCACATGCGGCGGCCTGTTAAAACTGATCATGTTTCCCTCCATGTGCACATTTCACCCGGCAAATCCATACCCGTTATCATTTTATTGCACACTCATTTTTCGTCATTTTTTTCATCCATTCTTTCTTAAGAATAATCGTATTTAATATGATTGTCAATAAATATTTTCGTATTTAATGCGAATACTAACACAAAAAAAAGAGGATTTTCCAAAAAAATTTGAATTTCGTGATAGTGCCCATAACTTATAGTAAAATGATGCGTGAAAAAGGAGTATGATGTATGAAACAAATCGGTGATCGGCTTCGCGACTTGCGCGAATCACGCAATTTAAAACAGACTGACGTCGCAAATGCGCTTTGCATCAGCAATAAGATTTTGTCCAGCTATGAGCGCAACATCAGTGTACCTACAATTGACAATCTGAAAAATTTGTGTAAATATTATAACGTATCCGCTGATTACCTGTTACAGATTGAGTTGAGCAAGGAAAAACTCCCCTCTGAGGATGTTCCCGCCCCAATGGTAATCACCGCGGAGCAGAAGAAAATTTTGTCGTATTACGAGCGATTAAGCGCAGAAAATCAGGAGGCGGTCCGGGGGCTGATGATTCTTTACTACAAAGAACAGCTCCGCAAATAAACCTGCGGCTTACGATACGGAAGCACAGATGCTTCCCAAACAGGTCTATACAAATAAAAATTTCAAGGCATTCCGAAAAGATCGAAATACCTTGAAATTTTTTATTTTTCCGTTGTAACTCTCATGGCAGAGATAACCGTTTAAGCTCGGGGATAACAGTTTCCGCCATTGCAGATTCGCCAGAAGCGCAGGGGAAACATGCGCTTAACAGTTCTTGCGATATATACGGCAACCACATATAATAATAAAATCAATCGGTAATTATCGATTAAAAATAAACGCTGGAAACACACAGAGCCCTTACCGATTCCATATTAAAAGGGGATTCCGTGGGAGCGACCGGAATGCGCGTTATCTTCTGAATATCCGCCCCGCAGGAAAATGGCCGGCAGAGTGCTTCTATTATGCCGGCGGAGTTCCCGCTGTTATGGAGGAGATCCGAGCGCATCTTCATCTGGATGTGATGACAGTCACGGGAAAAACACTCGGAGAAAACCTCGACGAGCTCAAAAAGAACGGATTTTACGCGTGCTGTGAAAAATGGCTCGAAGAATTTAACAAACGCTACCATGTCAGTCTGACAAAAACGGATATCATCCGTCCCTATGACGATCCGATCGGCGTCGACGGAAGCATCGCGATTCTGAAAGGAAATCTCGCACCGGAGGGAGCTGTGATCAAGCATACTGCCTGCCCAAAGGAAATGTTTAAGGCCGTTTTAAGAGCGCGTCCCTTTGACAGCGAGGAAGAATGTTTTATACCTCGGAAGCCATCAGCAGCGACAGCGAGCTCGGAAAAAGCATCGCCCTGATTACCGACGGCCGCTTTTCAGGCGCTTCCACGGGACCGGTAATCGGACACTGCAGCCCCGAGGCCGCAGACGGTGGCCCTATCGCGCTGGTCGAGGAAGGAGACCTGATTGAAATCGATGTGACAGAGAGAAAATTAAATATTATCGGTGTCGACGGCGTCAGGAAAACACCGGAAGAAATTGAAGAAATCCTGGCCAGACGCCGGGAAAACTGGAAGCCGAGACCACACAAATATCAGAAAGGCGTCCTGCGCTTATTCAGTCAGCACGCGGCAAGTCCGATGAAAGGCGCTTATTTAGAGTAGTTTGTTCCGTCCCGGTGCCGCCGGATGTTATATCGCCCAGCAAATCATCCAGAAGATTTTCCTGATATGCGGCCATCCGTTTTTCTTCCACGGCACCGGCGGTTTCCCGCAGCAGGGGATTTTCGATGTGCTTCAATTTTGACACTCCGGTCTCCCCGATGTCCTCCCCCGAAAGACTTTTTTCATAGTCGGCCGGCGACATCCTCCATATCCGAATCCGGTTCCCGAATTTCTGCCACAGCCGGTCCGCGATCCCAATCCCGTCCGGGTCTATGTCGCCGCTGTAATAAATTCGGGCGCCGGTGTCAAGAATCAGCGGAATCAGTTCCTGCGCCACCGCACGGAGCTGCCCCGACGTGCACAGCAGCGTCAGCTTTTCATTCCCCGCATGTTCCAGCAGGTAGCTGAAAACCATCTCGTTTTCCACCGCATACACCCTGTCCGCGGCTGCCTGCGCGCCGGTAATCCCTCTGAGATTTTCCATCGTGATCACATATGGTTCTCCCAATTTACAGAACGCATCGTAGGCCGGATGCCAGCCGTTTTCTGTCCTCAGGCGCAGACCGTACGCATGCACGATAGAAGACACATTATCCGGCACAATCCCTGCGCCGAGCAAAAGCTCCCGCCACCGGTGTGCGTTTTGAGGAAATTCCGTTTTTCTGAGAAAGCAGACCGCATGTACCAGAAGCTGTCCTGCGGCGGTACCGCGGTCAAAGTAATGCGGATTGCCGGAAATTTCTGCGGCAAATACCGCCAGAGGACATTCTTCCTCCGCCTCTTTCGCGCACTCCAGCTTCGCAAGTGCCGTCCCGACATTTTTCGCCAGCGTTTCCGCCTGATCCCGGTCTTTCCCGTACTCTTTGATCAGAAGCTGATACCCGCTTTTCTTTTGGGAAATCAGCTCGTTCATCCACAGAAACGCCGTCGACTCGCTGCCTGCGTGTTCAAGAAAATACTGTCCGATCCCGTTTAAGAACTCACTTTTCTTTTTCTGCGCTTCCTCTTTCTGCCCCTGGTTTGTGGAGAGTTTTTCTCCGAAATATGCCTCCAGGACTTCCCTCATATCCACCGGGGCATAACGCGTCTTCTGCAGCCCCCGCTCAAATTCCGCAAAAGAAAACCGGATCGTCTCGTCATAAAATGTTTTTCCGAGAATCCCGCCGATTGCCCGGCGCTCCGCCTCGGAGGTCTCCTTTAGCGTAATGCGTCCCGCCGCCTTTCCATAGGATTGCCACTTTTTCCGAAGTTCCTGAAAGCACCTCTGATATTCGTTCATGCTTTTAAAATAGTTTGCGCATTCCCTGTTACTGTACATCCAACATCCTCTCATGCCCGTTCCATGTATATCGAATCACGGAAACCGTCTGTGAATTCTGCGGCCTTAGCAGCTCTGCAATCCGAAGTTCCCGGACCGTCTCAAAACAGCCCCACAGCGCCTGTGAATTCATGATATAGTCAAAGTCGAGCTTATGGACTAGCTCAAACATACTACTGATATTCTTATCGTCGACTCCGGCAAACGCCTCATCGAGCGCGATCATGCGCGGATGGTCCTCATTCGTGGCTTTCTGATACTGTGCATTGACCGCCGCAAAAAGGGGCACATACATTGCCATCGCCTTCTCTCCGCCGCTGAACCGATTAAAAGCGGCGTTAGTTAAAGGCCTGCGCACATCTTCACCCCGCCTAAAAAACATCTGGAATTCAAACCACTGCCGATAATCCAGCGCGTCCCTCACCAGTTCCATATAGTTGATGACGCCGCCTTCCTCCTCAAGCCGCATCTTTTCCATGCGGATTTTGCTGCGGAAATGTGCCGCTACCCGCTCGATATCTTCCATCGTCAGAAGCGCGCGATCCCGAAGCAAAATCTGTTCCAGCTCCACGGTGTCAAGCTCCGCGTCGTTTTCCGCCCGTTTCGGCTTCCAGTCCAGCGAGAAACGCAATCCCATCGAAGTGTCCATGTCCTTCATGAGCCCCGACATATCCGATACCCATTTCCTGCTCTCCGCAATCCGGTCCGTCAGCTGCTGGCTGATGGTCTGCGACAGAATATCCTCAAACAGTTCACGATCCCTTTTCTGAATCAGAAGTTCCGTCTCTTCAATCGCGGACTTTAATATCCCGTAAAATTCCTCCAGATATACTTTCTTTCCGTTCCACACGGAGACGATGCGCACACGCTTTCGAAGCGCGCTGCCGTCGTCTGCGATACCCGAAAGCGCATCCTCCTGTCCGAAGCAATCCTCCATCGCAGTCCCGTAACTTGCCAGACTGCCGTTGTGGCGCTGATAAACCTGATACAGCGCATTGAGGATATCGCCCTGTTCTCTGCCTTTATCGCTTTCCCGAAGCACACCCGCCGCTTCCCTTGCACAGTCCGAAAGCGTGCGGTTCTCCCTCTTTAGGACAAGCTTTAAGGAAAGTTCCTCCTCAAAATAACCTCTGAGACGGGTTTCCTCCGAAATGGCCTGCTGCAGCTGCTCTTTCTGTCTCGGCTCGGATTCCAGCAGGCTTTTTATTCTCTCATCCAGACGCGCCAGCAGATCCTTCAGGTCGTCGCTTTCCGCACGGATCTGTTCGAATTCGTCCCTCAGCTGCCGCAGCCTGTTTGCCCGCTCCACAATATCTGGGCGATTGAGATAATCTTCATACTGCTGTATCTGAATCTCAAACTCCTTTACTCTGGTGCTGTAACTGCGTTTCTCCAAAAAAGCGTCATCCAGATCCTGCTCGCTTCTGGCAACCTGCTCTTCTTTATCCCTGCGGCCTGCGCGCACGGTTTTGATCTGTAACAGGGCTTCCCGGACCCTTCGCCAGATACTCCGGTACTCCTCGACCGCATCACAGGCTTCCTCATATGCCTCCGCTGTCCTTGCGTAAGGAAACGGTCTGCATCGCTGCAGCATTGCCTGATACTGCTGATTCTTTTTCTGCGCCAGACTCTGCTCCTGTTTCTCCTGTCTCTCAAACTCTGCCTCTGCCATCTGTAATGCCAGACTGCACGCCCTTTCCCGTTCCAGGGCAGTGTTGAGATCGGAAAATCCCGGCAGCCTCTGATATTCCGCCCGCAGACGTTCCAGACGTTCGTTGATCTGTGCAATCCCGGTTTCGGCGTCCGATACCGCCTGCGTTAGCTCGCGGATTTTCTCCTGGAGTTCCAGAATTTTCTGTTCCCGCCGTCTCTTTCTTGCGAGTCTGCCGACAAACTCCGCCTCGCCTGTTTTCCCCGCTTTTCCGGCCAGGATACCCTGGCGGAAATATCCGTCCCTGCCAAGATAAACACCGGATTCGGCTCCCCTTTTCTCATAGATATTACTTAATATCTTAGCGACAGCCTCTTTTTGTCCGCCTTTTAGCTCTTCGCTGACCGCGAGGCCCCCAAAATCAGACGTCCCGTATTGTTCCACGCACAAAACCGTATCCAAAAACTCCGGGCATTCTTTCCGAATCCTCTCATAATCCCCGGAAGAAACCACCAGCGCGTCCAAAATTCCCATCTGCTGCAGCTGCGCCTCGATCCGCGCGCGGGATTCCATATCCAATTCTTCGGAAAACTCCACCGTCTTATAAAACGGCACGGCCGCAATCCCCGCTCTGTGCATCGCAAGTCTCGAAAGCTCAATGCGTTCATCCCGATCCGGTTCCACTTCCGCCTGGCTCTGCACGCCCGCAAGTTCTTCTTTCGTCTGTTCCAGCGCTTCTCTCCAACGCTTAAGCGCATGTTCCCCGTCGATCTTTTGGTCCGTCAATGCCTGACGCTGCCTTTCATAATCCGTGCGCAGCAGTTCCTGCAATGCTCCCGCATCGTCCACCGACCGGTACTGCCGAATCCGCTCCTCCGCCTCCCGCAGCACCGCCTCTGCCGGGCGCCACTCCGCGGAACTTTTCCCTGCGTCAAAGATGTCCGCAATCCACTGATCGACGGAGCAAACAACCTGCTCCTGCGCCGCATCCAGATCCTGCTCTCTCTCGATTTTCTGACGCCCAAGCTGTTCTAACAGGCGGGCAA
The DNA here is from genome assembly GCA_021770345.1 of Lachnospiraceae bacterium. Lineage (GTDB taxonomy): Bacteria > Bacillota > Clostridia > Lachnospirales > Lachnospiraceae > Roseburia. The sequence continues at coordinate 58,630 of JAETRD010000005.1, forward strand.
GCGCATCGTACTCACCGGAAAGCTCCTCGTACCGCAAAATCACTTTCTTACATTCTTCCAGCTGTTTTTTCAGGTTTACAAGATTTTGTTCAATCTCATCCGTCTTCTCGTATTCCTCGGTTCCCATCATCCGGACAGTTTCCCCATGTCCGTCCCACTGTAAAATCTCCTGCTGTTCCTCCAGTTCCGCTTTCTCGTCCGCAAGCTCCTGCTGCCGCATCTCAAGACGTGTTTGGATTTCTTTCAGCTGGCGCTCTGCCTCCCGGATTCGCTCCTTACATTCCTGAATTTTGCCGTCCCATTTCCGCTCCTGCGTTTGCGCCTCTTCTCTGCTTTTCTTTGCCGCCTCCAGTTTTCGGTCTGTCTCTTCCAGATCCGTATCCAAAAGCCCGGCCCGCTCCGTCTCATTGAGCCTCCTCTGCTCTTCCAGTTCTCCGAGCCGCCGCGCCTTTTCCGTCTGCTCCTCCTTGATTTCCCGCTTCCTCTGTTCCCGAGAATCAAGCTGCCGCTGCGCCTCCTCAACCTCCTGTTTTTTCGCGAGATAAGCCTGCGCTTTTTTCGCGAGCATATACTGATTGTAGCGCGTGTATTCGTTGCGGATAATTCTGACATCCGAAAAAGCCCGGTTCAGCGTGTCCAGACTGTCCTGAATCTCATCCATCTTCTCCATCGCGTCAACCATCGCGCGCAAATCCTCATCCGTCAGCGTCTGCAGAGAATCATTGAGAATTTCATATACCTTTGTCGGTTTAAATTCTTTGGAGAGCTTCGGCGCGCGGACTTTTACAAGCAGTCGGATAAACTGCTCATACTGCGCCGCTTTTCGAAATCCGAAGATATACTGATTGACATACTTTTTATAGTCCTTCTGACTGTCCGTAAAATAATTGTCCGCGCCGAGTTCCGCCTTCAGTTCCCGCCTGTCATAAGGAATCCGCGCCGAGCCGACTTCCTTATAGAGCGATATATCATATCCGATTCTTCTTCCGTCCAATATGACAAAGCCCCAGAAATCCATCGGTTTCCCGCGTTTCGCGCGCTGCCCGATACCGATCGTGCGGTATTCTCCCGACTCCTCCTTTTTAAATTCCAAAAACAGATAACCGGTCGCCTCATCCTTCCCTTCCTCGCCCAGAAAATAATATTCCATTCTCCGATCGCTCGAACCAAACGGGTCCAGGCGGCTTGGCGTGCGGTCTCCGTCCAGCACAAACGGAATAAAGCTCTGTGTCGTGATCGATTTGCCGGAACCGTTCTGTCCGCGGAGAAGAAGCCTTCCGCCTGCAAATTCAAAATCTTCCTCGTCGTACAACCAGAAATTCACAAACCCGATGCGGTTCATTTTCCAACGGTCTCTCACTTTGCGGCACCTCCCTTAAAGTCATCCGGATAAAAACCGGCGGCCCTTCCCGCCGCCGGTAATACCGCAAGCAGCTCTCCGTCACACCGAACCATCAGCCAGTTTTTCATATAACCGAGAATGACCTCCGACAGCCTGTCCTCATCCATCTCCCGAAATTCTTTGCTCCACGCATCCATCCATTCTTTTCGGCAGTCGGATATAAGTCCGGCAAATTCTTCCTTTGTCATGTAAATACACTCATTTTCTTTCTTCTCCAGTTTCCCGTCAGATACGCCCTTTTGAATCTTTGCACACACTAAGAGCACCGCTTCCGGGAGCATGGCGTCTCTCGGGTGTACGGTGCCATAACAGTCGTCCTCATCCAGTGTCAAAAATGCCGCATTTTTATAGATATCCAGATTTCCTCCCAGATTTTCATTCAGGTATTTTGCGACCCACTGTCTCTGATTTTTCAAATAGAGCGCGTCCGCGTCCTCATTTCCATCCCAGCAAAACGACGGGCATACGGAAAGCTGCCTGTACACACGGTTGATGCGCATCGCGCCCCTGTCCTCTTTCAATTCCCCAAAATCCGCTTTCTCGAAATCCTCCCAGCGCTCGCAGGCCGAGATATCCGTCGAAAAACTGGTCGCAAAATATTTGGAATAGCCGGTATTTTCATACAGGACTTCCTGACCGGTCTCCGCGCCGAACGCCTCGCTGCTTCCCTCGTATACACGCAGCATCCGCAGCCGCTCCATATACAGCAAAACGCGCACCAGAGATTTTCTCTGTGTAAACGAGGTCCAGTCAATGTTCATATAAGCCTTTAACTGTGTCTCAACATAGTCGATCAGCTCGGATAGAAGAAACTGCTCCTGCTCCTCTTTATCCTCGAGATACATCAAAACAACGCACAGGATGCAGTAATCCCTGATATCCGTAAACTCCAAAATCCCCATAAAGCTTTCCGCATGCGCCGGTCTTTTTTCGAGTTTCAGCAGATTTTCCGTGTGAATCAGTTTCCAGCCGAGCAATTCCCGCACAAATCTCTGGAAATTTGGAATATCCCTTTTCACCTTATAATAAGTTTCTTTCTCACCGTCCCTGCAAATCCAGAAATTTTCAAACAGCGTTCTGACTTCATTCATTCTTATTTAAACTCCAAAACATATGCCGGCATGGTCAGTTTCCCGTCTTCGCATTGCAGCTCACAATTTCCCTCGTTTCGGACCAGCCGATATTCCTGCCCGTACTCGGTCCTCCCCGTCTTCTGAGCGCTCATATTTGCCTGCACGATCCACTGCAGAAACGTATTCCTGATATCTTCCGTGAGCACTTCCTCAATCTCGGAAAAGACCACTTTGTTATCCTTTATGTACCTCATCACAATCTCTCTCTGCCGTTTTACCTGCCGCAGATAGTCCTCCCGCTGCATCCGCTTTTCCAGCGACTTATCCGCAAAGCCTCTCCGGTCCTTTTTCTCCCGGTAAGACCTCGTATGCGGCTTTAACAAAAACTCCGCCGGCCTCTCCTCATACACGCTGCCGTTAATCGCATCCTCCTCGCGCGGCGTCCGCGTTTTAAAATGCTGTATTCTCTGGATGCCGAACACATGCGCCGACAGTTTGTGCGCTTCCTCCAGGTCTTCGCATTTCAAAAATAACTCCAGGAATTTCCGATAGTCGTCTTTTCTGCTGATTCCCCAGTTCTGAAGCTGAACGATCAGCGCCGCATTCTGAATGATGCTTCGGATCACGTCGTTTGTAATCTTAAGAACCTTTTTGCACTCACACTCATGTCCCTGGGAATCCAGGAACCAATCTTTTAAAGACTTCCACTTCCCCGTCACGTTTTCGCGTATACTCGGCTCGGCATTCCCGTGAATCTCCAAAAGCGCATGCGGAATCTCCAATTCGCTCTGTATCACTCTCTCCAAAATCCCGTTTTCCACCACAGGGATATTCTTTACCAGTATCTGTTCGATCCGTCTGGAATGATGCTGCAATTCCTGGACGAATTCGTTCAGATATTTGATAAACTTATCCTTGTGGATGACAAATTCCACCGACTTCATCAGACGATCCGTTTTCCCCGAATAAAAATCACGCAGATAGTCCTGATAATTCTGATTCAGACGCTTAAAATCTTCCTGGAGCAGGCTCCACCACTCATTCACTTCTTTCAGCCTTGCATCCTCCATCGCCTCGGCGTCCGCAAGGCTCTTTTCCAGACGCACAAAAAAGTTGGTAGACAGATTTCCCGATTCTAAAAAAATGTTTTCCAGCCTCACTGTCAGACGTTCAATCTCTACCGCGTACTCGGACATCGTATACCGATACTGCTTGTTTTTGTAATCCGCTATCGTATAAACACGCCCCGGGTCCTGTATCGGGGTAAGGTTTTTCCACTTGACCAGCGCATCCAGATCTGCTTCCAATTCCGTGATCGAATCATCCTCAAATTCCGCATCCTGTCTGAGTAATTCAAAAATCTCTTCCTTATATAATTGGAAATGCATCTTCTCGTATTCCCGATAAAATAGCCGCATGATTTTCCGGTAAGTTGACGCATTGGGAACCGACAAATACGACGTCTCATGAATTGGGGCAAGATGTTCCATCTGACCTGTCTCCTCTTTTTCTTTTATTGTATTCTCTATGCTTTTACCGCCCTTGCCTGTGCGGTCTCTATCCTCTTCGTCAGGCTTCTGACAAAAAATTGATAACTTGGCGATACATTCTCGGTAAGACTCATTTGAGCGCCAATCAACCTTGCCCATTCACATTTCGCAATCCCGATCTGCGTGTAAGCACCTGCCGCTTTCTTTTTCAGCGCCGTCAGCCCACCCGGATATACTGCGTTTGCCAGGACCTCCCATGTATCGCATATTCCATCCTGTTCATAATCTTTCCATGCCGCTTTTCTGGCATTGGGATAGGCCGCCTCGATCGCCTTCACATCGCCCAACAGCCATGCTTCCATCTCCTTTACAGCAATGCAAAATTCATAGTCCGTAAGTATCATATTGCCTGCGGCCATCTGATTCAATTCGTCCCGAAAAGCCGCATTGTCATTTTTATCATTATCCAAAATCACGATAATTGCCGCATGCTCGACTCCCAAAAGCGTTTTTCCCATACCTCGCATAATTGGAAATAAATCATTTAACAGCTTTCCTGTTTTCTGTTGCCGGACAGTTCCGCACTTTTTCAGATGTCCAATTCCACGAAAGCTTTTAATATCATAGAACAGCTCCTTCTTCGGATAAGCCTCTTTCAGTTTAATCATAATCTGCTCCACAAGCATTTCCGTCGACTTATCCTCTGTCAGAAATTGAAAATACATAGGTCAGCTCCTTATCCGAAATACTTACTATACCACATGTCCCCCAGTTCCACGCCCTCTTCCGACAGTTCCTTTACAAACGGATACTCACAAGCTCGCGTAGCAGTCGAGTATCCATCTTCTCCCTTTTTCAAAACCCAGACGTCCTGCGGATTCAAAGCATTAACAAAAAACGGGCTGTGCGTCGTGACAAATAACTGCTTTTTATTACTGTCCCCGACATTCTCTGCCATCTCTCGCGCCAGATCAGCTAAAAAATGGTGATACAGACCGTTCTCAGGCTCCTCAATAAAAACCAGTTGTCTTGGATTCCTCTCATGCAGCAATAAATAATATGCAAAAAGTTTCAACGTACCATCTGACATTTTCGGGGAATAAAATGCATTCTCAAATCCGTTTTCCCAAAACTTTAACATCATTTGTCCATTATCAAATTTCTGCGGTTCAATCTTATAGATTCCCGGTAGTTTATCCTGTATATGTTCCAGTACTTTCATAAACTCATTCTTATTCTCACGGTACATATATTGCGCCACATTATTAATATTACTACCATGTCGGTCCAGATAGGGGTGAGGAGCTGCAGTCTGAATCCTTCTGGCGACATCCGGCAAAAAATAGCACAAATACCAGCTTCTGAGAAATGCAAGAAATTTTTCGATTCTCTCATACTGCTTCATCGCCCCGAGTGTGACAATTCCCAAACGCCTTTTATCGCTTAAATCCACCTCCACTTTTTTGCCATCTATCTCATTTCCCTGCTCGTCCTGTCCCCCTTTTTTTCCTTCAAATGCGTATCCCACTCCGTTCTGCAGATATAAAAAAGACAAAGGCCGGCCTATTTTCTGGTTGCGGTATCGCAATCGTTCCATTCTGACATAAGGGCGTTCGTATTTATCTTTATCAATCTCCAATTCATATGTGATGGGCGTCGTACTTTTGTTCTCTCTGTAATATATTTCAAAGGATATCGGCTCTTTTACCCCCTGTGAGATTAATTGATCATATCCGCCGCGATTGTTGGCGTCGCATGCCGCTTCAAGCCCTAATTCAAGACAATCGGCAATAAAACCAAACGCATCAGCCAGCGTACTTTTCCCGTTCCCGCTAGGACCTATAATCGTAATCATATTCCCCAATGGCTCCGGTTTCTGATGAGAAAGTGTCCTCCCCAGGACAACTTCACGCAGCGGGCCGTAATTCTTAATCTTTATTCCTTCTATTTTACCCACCGTATCCTCCTCTCATATTCCCAAAATTACACATTCACAAATTATTTTTCTATCTAATCCCTCCGGCAAACCAGAAGGATTCTGTCACAATTTCTACGGCACGTTATTATGTATATCATAAAAATCATATATCATTTCCCAAAACATATCAACTCCTTTTACCATCAAGTTCGGAAAACCCGTTCTTCCTATTGAATCTGTCCGGCTGTGGAAATACAATCGGTTGAAATAGGAATCAGCAACATTCGGAACCCTTATCACTCTTTTTACATATTTATATGGTATAGGGGATTGTGCTGTAATTCCCGCGGCAATAAGATGGCAGTATGTCCTGCCTCGGAACCAATTACCCAAAATGATTTGAAGGAGGAATTTGTAATTTATGGCTACCGGTTATTTAATCATACAGGCACGAACGGCGCACGACGCGCTTCCGCTTGGCGGGGTAAAGATCTGGATTATGGATCAACAGGGAAAGCACACTTATTATGTAACAACGGATGAAAGCGGGGAAACGGAAGCAATTGCTTTAGAAACGCTGGACAAATCCCTGTCCCTGGACCCGAATTTTACCGGGATGCCTTTTATCAGTTATGATGTGCTCGCGCTTGCAGACGGTTTTAACTCGTTTCACATTGTCGGCATTCCGATTCTCGATGGGGAGACAGCCATTCAGCCGCTCGAATTTGTTCCGATGCAACGGATGCAGCGCACGCCGACCGTGACTGAGATTCAAATCGGTGCGCCTGCCGTCTCCATGACAGGAAAACGTTATCAGCCGGGCCCTCATATGGAGGATACAGAGCCTCAGGTACTCCGCCAGGTGGTTATTCCGAATCCGATTACGGTGCACCTTGGCAGTCCCGGCGCGTCCGCATCCAATGTCCGGGTATCGTTTCCCGATTATGTAAAGAATGTTGCCAGCAGTGAAATTTACTCCACCTGGCCGGATGCCTCCCTCCGGGCAAATATTTACGCGATTATCACGTTTGCGTTGAATCGGATTTTTACCGAGTGGTACCGGAGCCGCGGTTACAATTTTGACATAACAAACAATACTGCCTATGATCAATATTTTATCTATGGGCGGAATATCTATGAATCCATCAGCCGCATTGTAGACGAAATCTTTAACGAATTTGTCCGCAGGCAGGGGCAGACTGCGCCTTATTTCACCTCGTTCTGCAACGGAACCACCTCGGCATGCGCAGGTATGTCCCAGTGGGGAACGGTTACACTGGCAAATCAGGGGCTTAGCCCTCTGCAGATCCTGCGTTCCTATTACCCGAGGGATATTGAGATTGCGGAGACGAACATCATTACCGGTATTCTGTCCTCCTATCCCGGTGCAGCGCTTAAGACTGGGAGCACAGGGCTTGACGTACAGACGATTCAGACTTACCTGCAGCGGATTCGGCGCAACTACCCCGCTATTCCCACGATTACCGATCAAGCGGGCGTATTCGGGGAAAGCACAAGGGCGGCTGTCGCCAAATTTCAGAGTATTTTCAATTTGGTATCTGACGGCGTGGTCGGAAAAGCCACCTGGAATAAGATTTCCTACCTGTATACGTCCGTGACCAGACTTGCCGAACTGGACAGCGAGGGGACTTCTCTGGGAATCGGAACCGTTCCGCCTAGTTCGGTGCTCCGCCTGGGTTCATCGGGGCAGGACGTCATTACCCTACAGTATCTTTTAAATGTGGCGGCCGAATTTAATTCCACAATTCCGGCCCCGAAACAGGACGGGAATTTCGGAAGAGAGACGCAGCAGTCGGTTGCGGCCTTTCAGACTGCAGCCGGCCTTTCGCCCGACGGCATTGTGGGCCCGCTCACATGGCAGGCACTGTATAATACTTATCTTGGAATCAATCAGGTGCTTCCGCCCGACATCGATGCCGGTGTTACGGAATATGTGGTCCGTTCGGGAGATACGCTTTGGCTGTTAGCACAGAGATACAACACAACCGTTGACGCGATTAAGCGCCTGAACGGACTGACCAGTGACAATCTGAGTATCGGGCAGGTTCTGCGCATTCCGACAGCAGCGTCTTCGGGCGGATCCTATTTTGAATACACTGTCCGCTCGGGAGATACGCTCTGGCTGTTAGCGCAGAGATACGGCACGACGGTTGACGCCATCAAAAATCTGAATGGGCTGTCAGGCAGCAATCTGAGTATCGGGCAGGTTCTTAAAATTCCTTCTGCCGGAACAGCTCCCGCCCCGTATTTCGAGTATACCGTGCGCTCTGGTGATACGCTCTGGACATTGGCGCAAAGGTATGGCACAACGGTTGATGCAATCAAACGTTTAAACGGACTGACCGGCAATAATCTGAGCATCGGGCAGGTTCTGCGCATTCCCAACGGCTGAGCAATGCCTGGGATGCCTGGAATAGAAGAAATCAGAAAGACGGATGACGTATAATAAGTTTCACAAATTAATTTGCGAAACTTATTATACGTCATCCTCCTCTTTTCACTGTTATAAAATTTCAAAAAGGGCTTCCCTATTCTCAGGAAAGCCCCATAAAATCCAGCCTTTTACAAATGAATTCGTCAGGATTCTATTGAATTCGTCAGAATTCTATTTACTCTACGATCGTAGCCACACGACCGGAACCAACAGTACGACCACCCTCACGGATAGCGAAGGTAAGACCCTGCTCCATAGCTACCGGATGAATCAGCTCGATTGTCATCTCGATGTTATCACCAGGCATGCACATCTCTGTACCGGACGGCAGGTTGCAGACACCTGTTACGTCTGTTGTTCTGAAGTAGAACTGCGGACGATAGTTGTTAAAGAACGGTGTATGACGACCACCCTCGTCCTTTGTCAGAACGTATACCTGTGCGGTAAACTTGCTGTGGCAGGTAACGCTGCCCGGTTTTGCAAGAACCTGACCACGAACGATCTGGTCACGGTTGATACCGCGGAGCAGTGCACCGATGTTATCGCCGGCCTGAGCCTCGTCTAACATCTTACGGAACATCTCAATACCGGTTACAACGGTCTTCTGAACATCTTCCTTCACACCGAGAATCTCTAACTCGTCGGATAAGTGAAGCGTACCACGCTCAACACGTCCGGTAGCAACGGTACCACGGCCTGTGATGGTGAATACATCCTCAACCGGCATAAGGAACGGCTTATCCGTATCACGCTGCGGATCCGGGATATACTCGTCTACCGTAGACATGAGCTCCATAATCTTGTCGCCCCACTCGCTGCTCGGATCCTCGAGAGCCTTTAATGCGGAACCCTTTACAATCGGGCATCCCTCGAAGCCGTACTCCTCTAACTGCTCGGTGATCTCCATCTCTACCAGCTCAAGCAGCTCCGGATCGTCAACCATATCGCACTTGTTCATGAATACAACAATGTACGGTACGCCTACCTGACGGGATAATAAGATGTGCTCTTTTGTCTGAGCCATAACGCCGTCGGTAGCAGCTACAACAAGGATCGCGCCATCCATCTGAGCAGCACCGGTAATCATGTTCTTAACATAGTCAGCATGTCCCGGGCAGTCAACGTGTGCGTAATGTCTCTTGTCTGTCTCATACTCAACGTGTGCGGTAGAGATTGTGATACCACGCTCTCTCTCTTCCGGAGCCTTATCAATGTTCTCGAAATCCGTAGCGGTATTTCCGGCAACTCTTGCAGCCAGCACCTTTGTGATCGCTGCTGTTAAAGTTGTTTTACCATGGTCAACGTGTCCAATGGTACCGATATTACAATGCGGTTTTGTTCTTTCAAACTTAGCTTTTGCCATTTTGAATATCCTCCTTAAATGTTGCCCCTTGCGGGCCTGATCTTATTATGAATAGCTCGCTAATTCTGATTATATAAAATAATCAGCTGTTTTTCAAGCTATTTCTCACCGGAATTCCCATAAAAAGCGGGAATCCCGATATTGTTTCAATAAACCATTTTGACTTGTCCGTTAAGACTTTTTCCACAGGAAAAGCAGTATATCTTTATTTTGACTTGTCTGTTAAAACCTTCTCCTGTACATTCTTCGGCACCTGCTCGTATTTCTCGAAAAACATCGAGTAGTTACCGCGTCCCTGCGTCCTCGAACGAAGGTCGGTGGAATAACCGAACATCTCCGCAAGCGGGACGAATGCGCGGACAATCTTTCCTCCGCCGAGGTCATCCATACCCTCGATACGTCCGCGGCGGGAATTGATATCTCCGATTACGTCACCCATATACTCCTCAGGCATCGTAACCTCCACCTTCATAATCGGCTCGAGCAGCACAGGGTTTGCCTTGTGCATCGCCTCTTTGAACGCCATCGAACCGGCAATGTGGAACGCCATCTCGGAGGAGTCGACCTCATGATAGGAACCGTCGTATACGTTCGCGTGTACGCCAAGTACCGGGAATCCGCCGAGAATACCTGCTCTCGCAGCCTCCTCGATACCTTCGCCGATTGCCGGGATATATTCCTTCGGAATCGCACCGCCGACAACGGAAGACTCAAACTTAAACGTCTCCTCTGCGTTTGCATCCATCGGCTCGAATTTCACCTTACAGTGTCCGTACTGTCCGCGTCCGCCGGACTGTTTTGCATATTTGTACTCAACGTCAACCGGCTTTGTGAAGGTCTCTTTGTAAGCAACCTGCGGCGCACCGACATTCGCTTCCACCTTGAACTCGCGAAGCAGACGGTCAACAATAATCTCAAGATGAAGCTCGCCCATACCTGCGATAATCGTCTGACCGGTCTCCTGATCCGTGTGTGCACGGAAAGTCGGGTCCTCCTCCGCAAGCTTTGCAAGCGCCTCGCCCATCTTGCCCTGTCCCGCTTTGGTCTTCGGCTCAATCGCAAGCTCGATAACCGGCTCCGGGAACTCCATGGACTCCAGAATTACCGGGTGCTGCTCATCACAGATCGTATCACCAGTAGCCGTGAACTTAAATCCAACCGCTGCTGCGATATCTCCGGAGTATACTTTGTCAAGCTCTGCTCTCTTGTTTGCATGCATCTGAAGGATACGCCCTACACGTTCCTTTTTATCCTTTGTCGCATTCAGCACATACGAACCGGAATTCATCGTACCGGAATAAACACGGAAGAACGCAAGCTTACCGACGAACGGATCCGCCATGATCTTAAATGCCAGCGCGGAGAACGGCTCTTCATCGGAAGAATGTCTCTCTACTTCGTTACCCTCCAGATCAACGCCCTTGATTGCAGGCACGTCTAACGGAGACGGCATATACTCGATGACCGCATCCAGAAGCTTCTGAATACCCTTGTTTCTGTATGCGGTACCGCAGCATACCGGAATAGCACGGCACTCACAGGTCGCTTTTCTGAGAACGGCCTTCATCTGCTCGACAGACGGCTCCTCGCCCTCAAGATACATCATCATCAGATCATCGTCCAGTTCACAGACTTTCTCTACCAGCTCCGAATGGTAAAGCTCCGCATCATCCTTCATATCACCCAGATCGTCGGTAACGGTGATATCGTCACCCTTATCGTCGTTATAGATGTATGCTTTCATCTCAAACAGGTCAATGATCCCTTTAAACTCTTCTTCTTTGCCAATCGGCAGCTGAAGAATAATTGCATTTTTTCCTAATCTCGTACGGATCTGATCTACAGCTCCGTAAAAGTTCGCACCCAGGATATCCATCTTATTGATGAATGCCATTCTCGGTACGTTGTAGGTGTCAGCCTGACGCCATACATTCTCTGACTGAGGCTCAACACCGCCCTTTGCACAGAAAACACCGACAGCGCCGTCAAGCACGCGGAGTGAACGCTCTACCTCTACCGTGAAGTCAACGTGTCCCGGAGTATCAATGATATTGATACGATGCTCTAAGGCATCCTTCTTCGGTTTCGCAAACTCCTCCAGAGTCCAATGACAGGTGGTAGCGGCTGACGTAATCGTGATACCACGCTCCTGCTCCTGTTCCATCCAGTCCATGGTAGCAGTACCCTCGTGAGTATCACCAATTTTGTAATTGACACCGGTATAGTAAAGAATACGCTCTGTCGTTGTAGTCTTACCCGCATCGATATGAGCCATAATACCAATGTTTCTGGTTCTCTCTAATGGATATTCTCTTCCAGCCAAGGTATTTCCTCCCTAAATTAGAAACGGTAGTGCGCGAAAGCCTTGTTCGCCTCTGCCATTTTGTGCATTTCTTCTTTCCTTTTTACGGATGCACCGGTATTGTTATATGCATCCATAATCTCGTTGGCAAGCTTTTCTTCCATCGTCTTCTCGCCTCTCTTGCGTGAGAATGCGGTCAGCCAGCGAAGCGCTAACGTCTGACGACGGTCGGCTCTTACCTCGATCGGTACCTGATATGTGGCTCCGCCGATACGTCTTGCCTTTACCTCAAGCACAGGCATAACGTTATTCATAGCTTCCTCAAATACCTCGAGAGCGGGTTTCTCTGTCTTCTCCTCTACTCTCTTGAACGCTCCGTATACAATCTTCTGTGCAACGCCCTTCTTACCGTCTAACATAATGTTATTGATAAGCTTGGTAACCACTTTGTTATTGTACAACGGATCTGCTAATACATCTCTTTTCTGAGTATGTCCTTTACGTGGCACGGTTCTTCCCTCCTTAATCATATTTTACTATACAGACATGTCCGTAGCACGGACCCCGGTCTGCATTTCCCGACGCCGGTTCTCCCGGACAGACAGCATATGCTGTGTCAGCGAACTTCATTCGATTAATTCAACGGTACTCACATAGTGTTCGTGCGGAAATCTATCTTATTGTGATAACAATCCCAACACCAAACCTTTAGATGTGATACTATTGGTTTGCCAAATCAATTATTTACCCGCTTTCGGTCTCTTAGCGCCGTATTTCGAACGAGCCTGCTTTCTGTTTGCAACTCCTGCGGTATCAAGCGTACCACGGATAATGTGATATCTCGTACCCGGCAGATCCTTTACACGGCCGCCGCGGATCAGGACAACGCTGTGCTCCTGTAAGTTATGACCCTCACCCGGGATATAGCTTGTCACTTCGATTCCGTTGGAAAGACGTACTCTGGCGATCTTTCTGAGAGCTGAGTTCGGCTTCTTCGGCGTAGCTGTCTTAACGGCAGTACATACACCTCTCTTCTGCGGAGAAGACGTATTCGTCGGTCTCTTCTGCAGGGAGTTGTAACCTCTCTGAAGCGCAGGTGCAGTAGACTTCTTAACAGATGTCTCACGTCCTTTTCTTACTAACTGGTTGAATGTTGGCATTATTTTCACCTCCTGTGTTAAATGATAACAAAAACATAACACGCCTTCGCGTGCACGCTAAATCATTATATATACTGGAAATTCAGATGTCAAGCTTTTTTATGTGCAAACGCAGACTTTTTGTAACAGTTCAGCCTTCGGCTTCACTGTTACGGAATCTGCCCATTCCAAGTCGCCTTTGGCGAGGGGCAGATTCCCTCTCAGCCCAATTCACACATTCTCACGGACTTTGCAGCAAGTGCAAAGTCCTGGGCTGAACGTACACTCAGTATGAACCATAATCTGGGTTTTTATACAGATTTTTACTGTAAAGGAGGGACTGTCCGCATAAATGCGGCAGTCCCTCCCGGCTTATTCTGATTCTTCTATTCTAATTCTCCCTGCGGGATCGGCTCTAAGACATAATCCTCATCCATCACGCCGTTTCCCTCATAGACGTCAAAATCGTCAAACATGATCTCCTCTTCCTCGTCAATCTCGGAATCCAGTTTAATATTCCGATATCGCTTCATACCGGTTCCGGCCGGAATCAGTTTACCGATGATCACGTTCTCCTTCATACCGATCAGCGGGTCAACCTTGCCTTTGATCGCCGCCTCCGTGAGAACCTTCGTCGTCTCCTGGAAGGAAGCCGCCGACAGGAAGGAGTTCGTCGCCAGGGAAGCCTTTGTGATGCCGAGCAGCACCTGCTTGCCGTCCGCCGGCTCCTTGCCCTCACTCTCGAGAAGCTCGTTTGTATCCTCGAAATCAAGCGTATCCACCAGCGTGCCCGGAAGCATATCGGAATCGCCGTTCTCCTCGATACGGACCTTCTGCAGCATCTGGCGTACGATTACCTCAATATGCTTGTCGTTGATTTCCACACCCTGCAGGCGGTATACACGCTGTACCTCGCGGAGCATGTAATCCTGAACCGCGCGCACGCCCTTGATTTTCAAAATATCATGCGGATTTACGGAACCCTCGGTCAGCTCGTCGCCGGCCTCAAGCACTGCCCCATCCATCACCTTGATACGGGAACCGTAGGGAATCAGATACGCCTTGCTCTCTCCGGTCTCATTGTTTGTGACAACGATTTCCCGCTTCTTCTTCGTGTCTTTGATATTTGCCACACCGGCGAATTCGGTGATAATCGCAAGACCCTTCGGCTTTCTCGCCTCAAAAATCTCCTCGACACGGGGAAGACCCTGAGTGATATCGTTTCCTGCCACACCGCCGGTGTGGAACGTACGCATCGTAAGCTGTGTACCCGGCTCACCGATGGACTGTGCCGCAATGATACCGATCGCCTCGCCGACCTGCACCGCCTGACCGGTTGCCATGTTGGCCCCGTAGCACTTCGCGCATACCCCCATGTGGGAACGGCAGGACAGTACGTTGCGGATTTTGATTCTGGTGAGCGGTCTGCCCTTCTCGTCAACACCCTGGCTCATCACCAGCGCCGCGCGCTTCGGCGTAATCATATGGTTTGCCTTTACAAGTACGTTTCCCTGTGCGTCGCAGATATCGTTGCAGGAAAACCGTCCCGTGATGCGCTCCTGCAGACTCTCGATCTCCTCTTTTCCGTCCATAAATGCGGTCACCCACATTCCCGGAATCTCTCTGCCGGTTCCCTCGCAGCAATCGGACTCCCGCACAATCATATGCTGGGACACATCCACCAGTCGCCTTGTCAGATAACCGGAATCCGCGGTACGCAGAGCCGTATCGGAAAGACCTTTTCTCGCTCCGTGAGCGGACATAAAGTACTCCAATACGTCGAGACCCTCACGGAAGTTTGATTTGATCGGCAGCTCGATGGTTCTTCCGGTCGTGTCCGCCATAAGTCCGCGCATACCGGCCAGCTGCTTAATCTGCTTGTCGGAACCGCGGGCTCCCGAGTCCGCCATCATGAAAATGTTATTGTATTTGTCAAGTCCGGAGAGCAGCGCATGCGTCAGCTCGTCATCGGTCTCTTTCCACGTCTCCACAACCTCTTTGTAGCGCTCCTCCTCGGTGATAAGACCGCGCTTATACTGCTTGGTGATCTTATCCACCGTGTCCTGCGCGTTTGCGATCATCTCCGGCTTCTGCGGCGGTACCGTCATGTCGGAAATGGAAACCGTCATGGCCGCTCTGGTGGAGTATTTGTAACCCATCGCCTTAACCGCATCGAGAACCTCCGCGGTCTTTGTCGCACCGTGGATATTGATAACCTTCTCTAAAATCTGCTTATTCTGCTTCTTTGCGACGAGGAAATCCACTTCCAGCTTTAACTCATTTCCCGGAACGCTTCTGTCCACAAATCCAAGGTCCTGCGGGATAATCTCATTAAAGATAAACCGTCCGAGCGTGGACTCGACAATCCCCGAAAGCACGGAACCGTCCGGCATTTTCTTCGTCATGCGGACTTTGATTCTGGAGTGGAGCGTAACCGCGCCGTTCTCGTACGCAAGAATCGCCTCGTTGACGCTCTTGAAGAACTTGCCCTCTCCCTTTGCGCCCGGACGCTCCTGCGTCAGATAGTAAATGCCGAGCACCATATCCTGGGACGGAACCGCAACCAGTCCGCCGTCGGAAGGCTTTAACAGGTTATTCGGCGAAAGCAGCATAAAACGGCACTCCGCCTGTGCCTCCACGGAAAGCGGAAGATGCACCGCCATCTGATCTCCGTCGAAATCGGCGTTAAATGCAGTACAAACCAGCGGATGCAGCTTGATCGCCTTACCCTCTACAAGAATCGGTTCAAATGCCTGGATGCCGAGACGATGCAGTGTGGGGGCGCGGTTTAACATCACCGGATGCTCCTTAATCACATCCTCAAGCACATCCCAGACCTCGGTCTGCAGGCGCTCCACCATCTTTTTGGCACTCTTGATATTGTGCGCGGTCCCGTTTGCAACCAGTTCCTTCATTACGAACGGCTTGAACAGCTCGATTGCCATCTCCTTTGGAAGACCGCACTGATATATTTTTAATTTCGGCTCTACACAGATAACCGAACGCCCTGAGTAGTCCACTCGCTTTCCGAGCAGGTTCTGGCGGAACCGCCCCGATTTTCCTTTTAACATATCGGACAGAGACTTTAACGCGCGGTTTCCCGGCCCGGTAACCGGACGTCCACGGCGTCCGTTGTCGATCAGCGCGTCAACCGCCTCCTGGAGCATACGCTTCTCGTTGCGCACGATAATATCCGGTGCACCGAGCTCCAGCAGTCGTCTCAGACGGTTGTTGCGGTTGATAATTCTCCGGTACAGGTCATTCAGGTCGGAAGTTGCAAAACGACCGCCGTCCAGCTGTACCATCGGACGCAGATCCGGCGGAATCACCGGAATCACCGTCATGATCATCCATTCCGGCTTATTTCCGGACTCGCGGAACGCCTCTACGACTTCGAGCCTCTTGATGATGCGCGCACGCTTCTGACCGGTCGCGTCTGCAAGTTCCGCCTGCAGATCCGCGGAGTCCTTCTCCAGATCGATCGCGTGTAAAAGCTCCTGAATCGCCTCCGCACCCATTCCGACGCGGAACGCGTTCCCGTACTGCTCTCTCGCCTCCTGGTATTCCCCCTCGGAGAGCACCTGTTTGTACTGCAGCGCGGTATTGCCCCCGTCGAGCACAATGTAGGAAGCAAAATACAATACCTTCTCGAGCGTCCTCGGCGACAGATCGAGAATCAGTCCCATGCGGGAAGGGATTCCCTTAAAGTACCAGATATGGGAAACCGGAGCCGCAAGCTCGATATGTCCCATACGCTCTCTGCGGACACTCGCCTTTGTGATCTCAACACCGCAGCGGTCGCACACGACTCCCTTGTAGCGGATTTTTTTGTACTTACCGCAGTGGCACTCCCAGTCTTTACTCGGTCCAAAGATTTTTTCGCAGAATAAACCGTCTTTTTCCGGTTTTAATGTTCTATAGTTGATGGTCTCCGGCTTCTTCACTTCGCCGCGCGACCATTCCCTGATTTTCTCGGGAGACGCCAGCCCAATCTGTATCGCGTCAAACGAAATAGACTGACCGGTCGTCTCTTTATTCATCATTTCTGGCATTCGTGACACTCCCTTCTAATGTTCCGCCCAAAGACGGCACGACTTACTCTTCGTCAAAAACTCCCTCTTCCGCGTCATCAAACATGTCCGCGTCATCTTCTTCCGGCTCTTCCTCCTCGATATCGACGAGTTCCTCGTTTTCGTCAAATTCCTGTCTGGTAAAGCCCGCCTTTGTAAAAGCGTCACTGTCATCAAACGCAAAATCTTTGTCCCCGGAAATAATGGAGTTCAGGTCGGTGTTTCCGTACTCGCTGGTCTCCATCAGCTCCACTTCGTTTCTGTCCTCGTCTAAGACTTTCACATCCAGCCCCAGGGACTGCAGCTCTTTTAACAATACCTTAAAGGACTCTGGAATTCCCGGCTCAGGGATGTTATCGCCCTTGATAATCGCCTCATAGGTCTTCACACGTCCGACAACATCGTCGGATTTCACGGTCAGAATCTCCTGCAGGGTATAGGATGCACCGTATGCCTCCAGTGCCCATACCTCCATCTCTCCGAAACGCTGTCCGCCGAACTGCGCTTTACCGCCGAGCGGCTGCTGCGTCACCAGGGAGTACGGGCCGGTCGAACGCGCGTGAATCTTATCGTCTACCAGATGGTGCAGCTTCAGATAGTGCATGTGCCCGATCGTAACCGGCGAATCAAACGCCTCTCCGGTACGCCCGTCGCGCAGCTGAACTTTTCCGTCACGGGAAATCGGCACACCCTTCCACACGGACCTGTGTTCTCTGTTTTCGTAGAGATAGTCCATCACGTCCTGATTCAGCGTGCCTTTGTATTTCGCCTCAAACTCTTCCCACTCAGAGTTTACATAATCATTTGCAAGCTCCAGGGTATCCTGAATATCAATCTCTTTCGCACCGTCAAATACCGGCGTCTCAATGTTAAAACCGAGCGCTTTCGCGGCCAGACTCAAATGAATCTCAAGCACCTGCCCGATATTCATACGGGACGGCACGCCCAGCGGATTCAACACGATGTCAAGCGGACGTCCGTTCGGCAAAAACGGCATATCCTCAACCGGAAGCACACGGGAAACCACACCCTTGTTGCCGTGGCGTCCTGCCATCTTATCCCCGACGGAAATCTTTCTCTTTTGTGCGATATAGATGCGCACTGCCTGATTGACACCCGGAGACAGCTCGTCACCGTTCTCTCTTGTGAACACTTTCGCATCCACAACAATCCCGTACTCGCCGTGCGGTACCTTCAGAGACGTGTCGCGCACCTCTCTCGCCTTCTCGCCGAAAATTGCCCGAAGCAGCCGCTCCTCTGCGGTCAGCTCGGTCTCGCCCTTCGGTGTCACCTTTCCGACTAAAATATCACCGGCGCGCACCTCCGCACCGATGCGGATAATTCCGCGCTCGTCAAGATCCTTTAACGCATCGTCTCCGACACCCGGAACGTCCCTTGTAATCTCCTCCGGCCCAAGCTTTGTATCGCGGGCCTCGGCCTCGTATTCCTCTATATGAATCGACGTGTAGACATCATCCTGTACCAGTCTCTCGCTTAAGAGAACCGCATCCTCGTAATTGTACCCTTCCCAGGTCATAAATCCGATCAGCGGATTCTTTCCGAGTGCAAGCTCGCCGTTTGAGGTGGACGGTCCGTCCGCGATCACCTCGCCTGCTTCCACACGGTCCCCCTTAAAGACAATCGGTCTCTGGTTGTAGCAGTTGGACTGGTTGCTTCTCGAAAATTTTGTCAGCTTATAAACGTCTCTGGTGCCCTCGTCACTCTTGATGACAATCTGATTCGCCTCGGCGCTCTCAATCACGCCGCCCTTTTTCGCCACGACGCACACCCCGGAGTCAACGGCCGCTTTGGTCTCCATACCGGTTCCCACGACAGGCGCCTCCGTCGTCAGGAGCGGAACCGCCTGACGCTGCATGTTAGAACCCATCAGCGCACGGTTCGCGTCGTCGTTCTGCAGGAACGGAATCAGTGCGGTCGCCACCGAAAATACCATCTTCGGGGACACGTCCATGTAGTCAAACATGGTCTTCTCATACTCCTGCGTCTCGTCGAGATAACGTCCGGACACACTGTTGCGGACAAAATGTCCTTCTGCGTCCAGCGCCTCGTTCGCCTGCGCCACATGATAATTGTCCTCTTCGTCCGCGGTCATATACACGACTTCGTCCGTAACCCGCGGATTTTTCGGATCCGATTTGTCAATTTTGCGGTACGGCGCCTCGACAAAACCGTACTCATTCACCCGCGCATAGCTCGCGAGCGAGTTGATCAGACCGATATTCGGTCCCTCGGGAGTCTCAATCGGGCACATTCTTCCGTAATGGGAGTAGTGCACGTCTCGAACCTCAAATCCGGCACGGTCTCTCGACAGACCGCCCGGGCCCAATGCGGACAGACGTCTCTTGTGCGTCAGCTCGCCGAGCGGGTTATTCTGATCCATAAACTGTGACAGCTGGGAGGAACCGAAAAATTCCTTTACCGCCGCCGTCACCGGCTTAATATTGATTAAGCTCTGCGGCGAAATCCCGTCGAGGTCAAGCGTCGTCATTCTCTCGCGGACCACACGTTCAAGTCTGGACAGACCGATCCTGTACTGGTTCTGCAGCAGCTCACCCACCGCGCGGATACGACGGTTGCCCAGGTGGTCAATATCGTCATCATGACCGATCGCATATTCCAGATGCATATTGTAGTTGATGGACGCATAGATATCGTCCTTTGTAATATGCTTTGGAATCAGGTCATGAACATTTTTCTTAATCGCCTCTTTCAAATCCTCGACATCTGGATTTTCCTCCATCAGCTGTGCGAGAATCGGATAGTAGACAAGCTCTGTGATGCCGAGTTCGCGCGGATTGCAGTCCACATAGTGTCTTAAATCCACCATCATGGAAGACAGCACCTTGACATTTCTGGACTCGCCCTGAATCCATACATAGGGAACCGCCGCATTCTGAATATCGTCCGCGAGGCTTCTCGTGACCTCGGTCCCCTCCTCCGCAATAATTTCGCCGGTCGTAACGTCCACAACGTCCTCCGCCAAAACATGTCCATTGATGCGGTTGCGGAGCGCCAGCTTTTTATTGAACTTATAACGGCCCACTTTTGCGAGGTCATATCTTCTCGGGTCAAAAAACATCGCAGAAATCAGGCTCTCCGCACTCTCAACGGTAAGCGGCTCGCCTGGTCTGATTTTCTTATATAATTCGAGGAGTCCCTCCTCATAATTGGTCGCGACATCCTTGCCGAAGCTGGCAAGAATCTTCGGCTCCTCGCCGAACATATCGATGATTTCCTGATTGCTTCCGAGTCCGAGCGCGCGGATCAGCACGGTGATCGGCACTTTTCTCGTTCTGTCTACACGAACATAAAACACGTCATTGGAGTCTGTCTCGTATTCCAGCCACGCGCCGCGGTTTGGAATTACGGTACAGGAATACAGCGTCTTGCCCACCTTATCGTGTGCAATTCCGTAATAAATACCCGGGGAACGTACTAACTGGCTAACGATAACACGCTCCGCACCATTGATTACGAAAGTGCCTGTTTCCGTCATCAATGGAAGGTCGCCCATGAATATCTCATGTTCATTGATCTCGTCGGTCTCTTTGTTGTGAAGTCTGACTTTCACCTTCAAAGGCGCCGCATACGTCGCATCCCGCTCTTTGCACTCGGGAATCGTGTATTTTACATCGTCTTCGCACAATGTAAAGTCTACGAACTCCAGACTCAGATGGCCGCTGTAGTCGGCGATTGGAGAGATATCGTCGAAGACTTCTTTTAAGCCCTCTTTTAGAAACCACTGGTAGGAGTCTTTCTGGACTTCTATCAGATTCGGCATCTCTAATACCTCTTTCTGTCTCGAGTAACTCATACGCATGCCTTTTCCAGCTTTCACCGGACGTATTCTGTTTTTCTCCATTGACGTTTCACCTCTCGTTTTTATATACTACGCAAAAAGCGCGCAATAAGCCTAAAGCACCACAATAGTGCAACCTATATGATATCACAACTGTCAAGGGGTCGTCAAGAAAATTTTCGGCAACATTTTGTCCGTGTCGGGATTATGTATAAAATATGCCTGCGCGGCCGCATTTTTACAAAAGAGCAGCCGGCAGTGAAACCTTCACTGCCGGCCGCTTACAGGCACTCTCTTTACATAAACATGCGGAACATCCGCGCTTCTTCCTCCTGCGTCTGCTTTCTCTGCATAAAGAACTGATACTGCTGGAGCGTCTCCTTTTTCTTCAGATCGGAAATCGCTTTCGGGAAATCCAGATCTTCAAGCCGGCTCTTCGCCCCCGTCGTATTCAGAAGATAGTTTGTATTGTTATTGTACGCATGGCTTAACGCATTCATCTGCGCACCGCCGCTGCTGCGCGTCGAGGAAATCGACTCGAGCGCTTTGTCGATATCCGAGAGATCAAAATCTCCCGTCACATCGAAATCTTCTATCCCAAGCGCCTTTAACGTCGCGTCGCCGGTCGAAATCTCCATCCCGCCGCCGTTGGCGTCCGTCGCAATATGGAACCCTTTCTGACTTCCGTCCAGAATATTTTTCGTGTTGAACGACGTCTGAGATGCGATATCAGAAATCCCCTGCTTTAACTGGTCAATCTCCATCTGAACCGCCGAGCGGTCCGCATCCGTCATCAATGCCGTGTTGGACGCCTGCACCGCAAGCTCGCGCATGCGCTGCAGATTGTCGGTAATCTGCGACAATGCTCCGTCGGATACCTGCAGCATATCCTTCGCCGAAGCAATATTGTTGGTACCGGCATCGGTACCGCGTATCTGGCTCTCCTCTTTTTGTATAATAGAAAGCTCGGCCGCTCCGTCGGCCGCACTGTTAATCTTTTTCCCGCTGGCAAAATTGCCGTAATCCGTATAGGATCTCGTATTTTGACTGTATACAGAAGAAATCGCGCTCATGATATCCGCTCCTTTCTTTCCTCTCGATAAAAAGGCATTATATTTACCGATAGTTCTATTAATATTATAAATGATAGTAACGTTTTTTACAAGAGGTTAAATCGATTTTTCACGCCTTCAGGTTCGGGTTGAACTGCAATGTCCCTAGCGAGCCACAACCACCGAATCCCCCAGCACCTCATAATTCGAGATCGGATTTTCCGCACAGTCCACCTGCCTTAAGTCCTTCAATCCGGAAAGCGGCGAAAGATCCGTCACATAGTTATCGGAAAAATCTATGCTCCGCAAAGCCGGAAGCAAAGCCGCAAACTCCACTTCTGTCAGTTCATTTTCGCGAATACTTAAATGCTTCAGACCTTTCAGCCGACAGAGGAAGTCCAGATGTTCCGCGAGTATCACGTCGTCCCAGTCCACCGAATAAAAGCCGCCGCCCCCGGAAACACTCACGTTTTTGTAGAGCTTTATGTTGTCGACGGAAAGTTCCTCAAGCGTTGTGTTTTCCGCGATCCGGTCAAATGCGATCTCACACTCCATCCCGCTGATATTGAGACTTTTGAGCGTAGGCATATTAAAAATGCCAGAAATATCCCCGTAGGTAATGGTCCCGTGCAGGTCAAGGTTCTCCAGGGCAGGCAGGCTTGTGACAAAACCGTAATCATGCTCCGAATATCCGAACGAAGTACATCTGAGTGTCTTTAAATTTGTAAGCCCCGCAAAGTCCGATGATGCGCCCGCTGTTCCGCCGTCGAGTGTCAATTCCGTCAGCCCGCTCATATACCTAAGATCCCCGGTATCGTCAAAATTCCGCAGGCAAAGCTCTTCCACCGCGGTAAGCGAACTTAAATCGGGCTGCGCGCAGTCATAGGGCAGATCCAGTGACAGCTTTTTGAGCCCCGTAAGTGCCGATACCGCCGACATCTCTTTCAGTTCGTCGCAGTCTTCAATCGTCAGTTCCTCAAGTCCCGGCACCTCCCGCAGCGGGTCAAGCGTCAGAAACGCACCGTCCTCCAGATGAAGTGCCTTTAAATGCTCCATCTTTGAGACAAAGCCGATGTCTTTGACCGCTCCGCTGCATATCGTCAGGTCTTCGAGCCAGGGCATCATTCCAAACGTTGCAAAATCCATGCTTCCGTCATAAATGTCCACGGAAACTGTCTTCAGCGAGGTCGCACTGACTAAAAGCTTTTCCTCCCCGATCTCATCGCTGTCAATCAGCAGTGTCTCCAAATTCGGAAACCGGTCAATCCCCGCAAGACTTACGGGATTGCTGCTGATATCGATTTTTCTTATCTCTTCGGGCCGCTCCGTCAGCTCCGCCACCTGCTCTAAGCTGTCAAAATATCCGCCGATTCCCCATAACGTCAGCCCTTTTAAGTATTCTTCCCGCAGGGACTGTCCTGTTTTTAACATCTTTAACCCCGTAAACGCCGAAAGGCCCTCAAGCTCATAGCCCGAATAATCATCCGCCGGAAGGCGCACCCAGATAAGCTCCGCCTCCGGATTTTCAAACGGATTCTCAAAACTGTAGCCGACTTCCCGGTATTCCATCCCGGATTTCAGTTCCAGCCATTGAATCTTTGCAAGCTCCCCCTCCGTGACCTCTTCCGCCGGTTTCCCGTATACGACCTTCACAAAATCCGCCAGAACACCGGTAAGCTCCGCTTCCGTTCCGATTTCCCCCTCAGCGCTCTCCTCCGCGGCTGCGGGCATCCGGATTTCTCCACCGCCCGATACCATATCGCTCTGTCTGCTCCCGCTCCCGATAAAGCCGAATATCCTCAGCCAGACCGCAAGTGCCCCCAGACAGGCCAGAACTATAGACAGAATACGCGGTGCAACATTGCTTTTCCGATTTGTTTCCGGAACATTTCCAAAATACGGCTGACCGTATGGCATCTGCTCCTGCATCGGTTTCAGGTACGGCATCTCGTCCGCCCGTCCCCCTCCGTCACTCTCTATCGTATATCTGCTGTGACAGTACTCGCACTCGGCAACATTCGGATTATTTTCATCTATTTTCAGTGTTCCGCTGCAGGCGGAACATCTCAATTCGGTGATCTTCATGGTCGTTTCCTCCGCTACACAAACATTTCTTCGTAAGCAAAACTATGTTCGTACATATATTCATGGGCACAGTCAATTTCTTCGTCCATCCATGTGAGTACTCCGTGCACAATTTTAAAGTTTTTAAACACTGTGTCATTTGCTAATGGCCCAAACGCCGGACCGTCCAGTACCGTCGCATCAAATACCCGTTTTTCTCCTGTCGAGAATGTAAGGAGCATCATAAGTCGGTCAGTTACTTTAGCATCTATAATTTTTATGGATTCAGAAAATTCGTTTGCATATACGATTCCATTTATCTCAAACATGAAAAAATACCTCTTTATAATGGATCGTCGCTTCATAGTCGCCATAGAACGCATGAATGTGCGGTTTATGATGCTTATTACCCAATTCACTCATGTACGATCTCCATATACTTTCTTTTGATATTATAGGATTAAAACGTAAAAAATCAATATTTTTGAACAAAAATATAAAAAAGCGCTGACATATGATGAAATAAATCATAGTAATGTATACTTGTAGGGCAGATACACAGACTTCACAGAACAAAAACATATTCCAGCGGACTTTGCTTCGAGCAGCTCCTGCCGGCTGTCGCCGATTCCTATTCCAGCGGACTTCGCCGGCGGACTTTGCTTCGAGCAGCTCGTGTCGGCTGATTCCTATTCCAGCGGACTTCGCCGGCGGACTTCGTCAGCCGGCACGCGTTGCGCCTTCAAAATAAAAAACGGCTACGATATTCCGTGCAAGCACGAATACCGTAGCCGTTTTTTATTTCTCAGTCCGCTGGAATCGCGATTATTTTAATGTTACCTTTGCTCCAACTTCCTCGAGTCTCTTCTTGATGTCCTCTGCAGTTGCCTTGTCAGCCTGCTCTTTTACAACCTTCGGAGCGCCGTCTACAAGATCTTTTGCTTCCTTTAAGCCTAATCCGGTTACCTCACGCACAACCTTGATAACCTTAACCTTCTCGGAACCAACCTCGGTCAGCTCTACGTCGAACTCGGTCTTCTCCTCAGCTGCTGCTGCCTCACCTGCACCCGCTGCCGCAACTACAACGCCTGCTGCTGCGGATACGCCGAACTCTTCTTCACAAGCTTTTACCAGGTCGTTTAACTCTAATACGCTTAACTCTTTGATCGCATCGATAAACTCTGCTGTTGTCAATTTTGCCATTTCATTTTCCTCCATTCAAAAATTTGATCATATCCTGTTGTCTGCGCCCTAAAGACGCCGCATAACTACACGCATTAAATCCGTACTGCCGTTTTCCATACTACTCTGCCGCCGGAGCTTCCTCCGCCGGTGCCGCAGCTACGGCCGCATCAGCCACGGCCGCGTCGGCCATTCCTCCCT
This sequence comes from Lachnospiraceae bacterium, assembly GCA_021770345.1. Classification (GTDB taxonomy): domain Bacteria; phylum Bacillota; class Clostridia; order Lachnospirales; family Lachnospiraceae; genus Roseburia. The sequence goes on from JAETRD010000005.1 coordinate 84,161, forward strand.
GCTCCGCGATCTGGTTAAGAACACGCGCAAGGTTGGTAATCGGAGACTGTAAGCTTCCAAGCAGCTTGGAAAGAAGTTCGTCTCTCGACGGTATCTGCGAAATTGCTTTCATGCCTTCCTGATCGTAGAAATTGCCTTCCACGACACCGGCTTTGATCTCAAGCGCCGGAGCAGTCTTGGCGAATTTCGCCAGAACTCTTGCAGGGGCGGTTGCATCTGTTGTGGAAATCGCAAATGCATTCGGTCCTTCGAGAACGTCTTTTAAGCTCTCGAACTCGGTACCCTCAACGGCACGGCCGACCAGTGTGTTCTTATATACCTTGTAAGTAACACCGGCATCTCTCAGCTGACGACGCAGCTGCGTATCCTCTGCAACGGTAAGTCCGCGGTAATCAACAACTACGACCGACTGTGCTTCTTTGATGTTTTCAGAAATTTCCTGTACGATAGGCTGTTTTAATTCTACCTTTGCCACGAATCGTGCACCTCCTTTTTATTTTTTATATTGCATATAGACGTGAGGCACATGAATCCAAAATCCATGTTAAAAACCCTCCCCGAAAACGGAGAGGGCCTCAAAATTTCATTCTCATGATGACGATGCATCACTAAGTCCCTCGGCAGGCCCTACGGTTACGCCAGATGGCGCCTGCTGTCTTCGGCAATATTAGGAACATGCCGCATCAGGCATGCTCACATATTATATTATTTTATATTGCGGCTGTCAACAAAAATTTGCGAACCCGACTGCAAATTACGCCTCGGCTAGTTTACAATCTTTGTAACGTTTAACTTCACGCCGGGTCCCATCGTGGACGCGAGAACCGCGCTCTTGATATACTGACCTTTTAAGCTCGAAGGCTTCGCCTTATTGACAGCACCCATAAGGGTCTGGAAGTTGTCGCTCAACTGCTCATTTGTAAAAGATGCTTTTCCAACTGGCACATGGATAATGTTTGTTTTGTCCAATCGATACTCAATCTTACCGGCTTTGATATCGTTTACGGCCTTGGTGACATCCATGGTAACGGTTCCTGCCTTCGGGTTCGGCATTAAGCCCTTCGGTCCAAGGACACGTCCGAGACGTCCGACAACGCCCATCATATCCGGCGTCGCAACAACGACGTCAAAGTCAAGCCATCCCTCGTTCTGGATCTTCGGGATTAACTCCTCGCCGCCGACAAAGTCAGCACCCGCCGCCTGTGCCTCATCTAACTTTGTGCCTTTTGCGAATACCAAAACCTTCACCGTCTTACCGGTTCCGTGCGGCAGAACAACCGCCCCGCGGATCTGCTGCTCTGCATGACGTCCGTCGCAGCCCGTTCTGATATGAAGCTCGATTGTCTCATCAAATTTCGCTGTAGCGTTCTTCTTAACCAGTTCAATCGCCTCAGCCACATCGTACTGAGCGGATTTGTCAAAAGATTTTACAGCGTCCTGATATTTCTTTCCTCTTTTCATTCTAAAAAACCTCCTGGTGGTATTATCGGGAGAGGACCCTCCCACTTGTTACTATGCTTCCCGAAGAACGCCGCTTTTGCGTCCCTCAGCTATACTTCCCGAAGAACGCCGCTTTTGCGTTCTTCAGCTATGCTTCCCGAAGAACGCCGCTTTTGCGTTCTTCTAATGAATCGGCATAGAATGCTGATTCTATTGAATCGGCATAGAATGCTGATTCTATTGAATCGGCATAGAATGCTGATTCTATTTATTCGACAGTTACGCCCATGCTTCTTGCCGTTCCCTCGATCATGCTCATCGCAGCCTCCAGGGATGCCGCATTCAGATCCGGCATTTTCAGCTCTGCAATCTCCTGAACCTTCGCTTTGGAAATAGTTGCAACCTTGTCTTTGTTCGGTGCCGCAGAACCGGACTTGATGTTGCAGGCCTTTTTAATCAGTACCGGTGCAGGCGGTGTCTTTGTCACGAAGCTGAAGCTTCTGTCCGCATACACGGTAATCACTACAGGGATAATTAAGTCTCCCTGATCGGCTGTTCTCGCGTTAAACTGCTTTGTGAACTCAACAATGTTCACGCCGTGCTGTCCAAGCGCCGGTCCAACAGGAGGAGCCGGTGTAGCCTTGCCAGCAGGAATCTGCAATTTGATATATCCTTGTACTTTTTTTGCCATTGGAATTGCCTCCTTTAATCAATAAGCTTAACATCTGCGAAACTTATTTCTACCGGTGTTTCGCGACCGAATAATTCGACATTGATGGTCACACTCTGTTTGCTGTGGTTCATCGTGTGAATCACGCCGACGGTATCCTTCCATACCCCGGCGGTCACCACGACGGTGTCACCCTCGCCAAAGTCAACCTCAACGCTCTCCGTCTTGATTCCTAACGGTCTCATTTCCATATCGGTAAGTGGTACCGGCTTGCTTCCCGGTCCTACAAATCCGGTGACGCCACGGGTATTTCTGACAACATACCATGTGTCATCATTCATAACCATATTGATAAGCACATATCCCGGAAACATTTTCTTTGACACGGATTTCTTCGCACCGTTTTTCATCTCAACGACTTCCTGCATCGGAACCCGAACCTCCAAAATCTGGTCTTCCAGATGTCTGTTTTCGATTGTCTTATCAATGTTTGCCTTTACCTTATTCTCATATCCTGAATAGGTATGAACAACATACCAGTGTGCCTCTGCCATAAATCACTTTGCCTCCATTAAAAACTCAACCCTACAAGGAAATCAACGCCATACTGAATGATATAATCCAGAAGCGCGATTACAAGACCCATCACTACGGAAACGGCAACAACTGCCGTCGTCTGTCTTGCAAGTGATTCTTTGTCCGGCCAAATCACTTTTTTAAATTCAGCCGAAAGGCCGGTGAAAAAGCTCTCCTTCGGAGCTTTGTTCTCGGTTTCTCCCATATTCTCACTCCTTTACCCGACTCGCAGCGCTCTGCTATTTCGTTTCCTTGTGCATCGTATGAGTCCTGCAGAATCTGCAATACTTCTTGGTCTCCATTCTGTCCGGATGAGCCTTTTTGTCTTTCGTCATGTTGTAATTACGGTTCTTGCATTCCGTACATGCCAATGTTATTCTTGTGCGCACAACTTCCACCTCCATTAAATTTCTTTGTGCTTTTCCATGCCCCGCATCCGGCTTTCCGATCTGCTTTTTAAGAAACAGCGACAGTTTCCTAAAAAAAGGCATAAAAAAAAGACCTACTTCCATCGCCTGTCTACTATAGCACAATCCGCGGTAAGCGTCAACCGTTTTTCTTCCATAACATATCTGTAATATTTTACCGCAAAATCCCTGAACCGGCAGCACCATAATCTTCACGGCGCCGCTGATCCAGAGCCTCTTTTAAAAATATAGCAAAAATGTACACCGCAGAGCGCTATCCGCGGATATCCACGGAAGTCGACAACTGTTGTACCCCCTGACTTTTTTCTTTGGTGAAATTAGTGGACTTGATCAGTACACGGTCACCACTGTCCTTCTCTCCTGTGGCGATAACCTTCTTATCGTCTGAACCTTCCCGCTCGGCCCGTGCCGCCGTCCGCATATTCCGCCCGGCCTCGCCGAGATCGGCGGATCTCGAAGCCGCCGCATTCTGTGCCCGCTCCTCAAGTCCGGCGAGTTCCTCCTTCTTCTTCTCCACATCCGCACCGCGGGCCGCATCCTGGCTGATTTCACTCTTTAACACCCCGATATCACCCTCGATTTCTCTCACCACGGTCCCCTGCTGTCTCGCCCGCTCAAGAGATGAGCCTGCCGCAACCATCGCCCGCATTCCGGTCCCGGACATCCCCGTGCCGATTTTCTCCGTGTCCGCCGCGGTATTGTCGGTTCTTCTTCCGTCCGACGATGCCTTTTTCTGCTGTTCCTGCCGCATTTGTGCCTGATGCTGCCGCAGCTGCGTGTTGAGACTGCTGATCTGCTGCTGGAGCTCCTGACGCTTTTTCATCTTCTCCTCGACAGAGATATCCGCCCTTGAGGAAAGCTCCTGCATCTGCCGCTGCACATTCGAAATTTCGTTTTGAATCCCCTTGCTGACGGAATCGACAGGCCTTGCCATCGACATCTGGCCGCCCGCAATCCCCTCCGCTGCTCTCACATTGCTAATTCCCATATATTGGTCTCCTTTCCATAACAACACATCCCTGTATTTAAGAAATCAGTAAAAATATAAATATGTCCGCGCAATATAGTATTTCATGTCTTTTATTTCGGAATTTTTCCGAAAAACTTAACCGGTTTGCGTTATAGAACTCCCATTTTTTCCAAAAATCTATTAACATTTTTATGATATGTGCCGAAATATAAGGCAAAGTACCTATATAATTTACGAAAACGGATTTCACTGATTACCCCTGTATGCATTTTCGCATATAATTTCATGGAAGAAAGGAGGGGCTTATTATGGCAGCCATCGACAGCGCTTATCAGTACTATCTGAGCACTTACGCCAATACAACGGTATCCCGTTACGATACCCACAAGAAAAGCCAGCTGCGTGCCGTCTACAATAATATCGTAAAAACAAACAAAGAGTCCCCTTTGTACAAGGTCAAATATTCGGGAGACGTACAGAAATTCGCGATTGATATCAAGGAGAAGACCCGTTCGATTCAGAACGTTGTCGCTTCTCTCTCCGATTCGGAAGACGGTATCGAACACGCATTTTCAAAAAAAGTCGCACAGTCTTCCGCGGAGGACACCGTTACGGCAGAATATATCGGCTCCGGTTCCGATGTGGACGAATCCGTCTCTTTTGACGTGGAAGTGCGTGAGCTTGCGGCTCCGCAGATTAATCTCGGAAATTATCTGGACCCGGATGAGCTGGACATCGAACCCGGCGCTTACAGTTTTGATCTGATATCGAACCTCTGCTCCTACGAGTTCCAGTATAATGTGGGGCAAAACGACACAAACCGTTCGATTCAGCAGAAGCTGATTCGTCTGGTAAACAGCGCCAACATCGGACTGCGAGCCGCATTCGAGCGCAACCACCTCGGTGAGCGCGCCGTGCAGATTACGTCAAATCAGACCGGTTTGGATGAGAATTCACGCTTTCTTTTTGAGATACGTCCGGCTCCGGATGCCGGTTCGATAAAAGCCATGCAAACACTCGGGCTTGATAACGTCGCACAGGAAGCTTCCAATTCCTCGTTTCTGTTAAACGGGATAGAACGCTCTTCACTCTCCAACACCTTTACGGTCAACAATGCATTTTCGCTGACGCTGAAAAAGGCCAGCCAGGAGGGGGCTTACGCGCGAATCGGATTCAAGACAAACACAGACGCCGTCGCCGACAATATTCAATCGCTGGTAAACGTGTACAACAACATCATCCAGCTCGGGCACAATCAAGGCGGTGCACAGCAGTCCGAGAAACTGATCCGGGATATGAGCAGTGTGGCCAAACGTTACCACAACGAGCTCGAGTCCATCGGGTTAAATCTTCAGTCGGACGATTACATCTCCGTTGACCGCGGTCTGCTGACAGACGCCGTGTCCGCCGACGATTCGACAGAGTGTTTTTCCGTTTTAAATAACTTCAAAAACGGGCTGGGCAGACAGGCCTCCAAGGCTTCCATCGACCCGATGAACTATGTAAACAAGCTCCTCGTGGCTTACAAGAATCCAAAGGGGCACAACTTTGCAACGCCCTATATCACATCCATCTACTCGGGCATGATGATGGACGCCATCTGTTAAACGGATATGCATGATATGAGCCACGGAAAAGATGAACCGTCTTTTCCATGGCTCTTTTTATATCGCAGGCCGCCCCCGCAAGGTTCTTTTCGCACGTTTCCGGGTCACGCCGAAGCGACAATCCGCAGCATCTCACAGATCCTGGCCATATAGTCATGGCGCTCCTTTACCTTCCGATAGCCGTTTTCGGCAATCCGCCTGCGCTCCGTCTCATGCGCCAGATAAAATCCCGCCTTTTCGCTCAAATCCTCCGGCCCGTCAAAGCAGACCAGATCCTCCCCCTCCTGAAAATAACAGGGAATTTCCGCCTGATAATTTGTCATCAGAAAGCCGCCCGCGCCGAGCACATCCCAGACGCGCAGCGGAATCCCGCTCTTGATATTGGGAATCGTAAAGTTTAAGTTAATCTTAGACATGTAAAAAACCTTCGGCAGCTCGCTCCAATAGTCCACGGACCCCATGTACCGGACACGCAGCAGATCGCTGACATTGCTGTTGCTGTACACATTGACATCATAGTGCTTTGACAGTTCAATCAGCGCCCGCCGCCGTTCAAGCTCCGCAATTTTAAAGCCCAGCACCGTCGTCTGGAAAATCAGTCCCAGATCCGAAAAGGAACCCTCGGATTTCTCCAGCTTAAAATACTGCTGCAGCTGCTCCAAAATCTCCGTCGTAAGCATCGGCTCCACGATATTCGCGCCGCTGATATTCAGCTGCGCCTCCATCACCGCGTCAAAATAGCCCCGCAGATACTCCGGCAGCCTGCTTTTAATCTTATCATAGGAATTGCGCTCGTAGAGACTTCCGACAAAAGCGATATCCCCCTGATATTTTACCGCGTCGGAACTGTCCCCAAGCACCGCCGCAATCCGCTCCGTGTCCACCGCAAGCGGCAGATACCAGATATGCTTTACTCCCATCTCCCGAAACTCGAGATAATTTGTCTTGTCAAACGTAAAAATATAATTGCAGTCGTGAAACACCGACTCGTGGTACATGCTGATCAGCGGATTGTCGCAGGTCCACGACACATACCGGACGCCCATCCGCTCGCAGACGTTGGAGATCAGCGCAAAATAATTGACGGTAAATACCATATCATACGGCGTCTGCCGCATTTTCTCCTCGATCACCCGCTCAAACTCCGGCTCCACATCATAATTGCCGAGTCTCTGCTCGATATTGTCCACCGTATGTCCCAGCCGCAGGAATGTCTGCTCGATATCCCTGTAATTATATGCCTTCCATCGATACATTAAGATACGCATCTCTTTCTACACATGCTCCTTTCTCACAAAAAACATTCCGCAATGTATTCCGCCCTGTTTTTCCATGTATGCCGCTCTCCGGCTGCCCGATAGCCGCGGTCCGCAAGCTCCTGCATCCGCTCCATATGGCCGAACAGTTCAAACACCCGTTCCGGCAGTGTCTCAAGCTCTTTCCTGGAAAACATCACAAGCTCTTTTCCGTCGGTAAATTCCTGCCTCATGTAGGAGGAATCATCGGTGACGACCGCCGCCCCTGCAAGCATCCCGTTAAACACGCGGTCATGGGCCCCTGCCTTAAACCAGGTCATTGTATTCAGCACAATTTTGGAGTCATTCATAAGCGGTAAAATCTCGGGCGCGAGTACTTTCCCCCGGTAATCCAGATTGGGATGGCCGCTCCACTCGCACTGATCCCAGCCCGTTCCGAGCGCAGTCACGCGGATTCCACTCTCCACGAGAATGCGCACCGCCTGCTCCCTGAAAAAAGAAGTTGCATAGGAGTCGAGGAATCTCATTTTCAGGATAAGATTCGCGAGCCGCTCATCGCTAAACGCTTCTTTTGATACCGTTTTCGCATACTCTTCGATCGCCTGTTCCGTCGTCTTATCCGGTTGCCGCACCAGTTCCGCGAGCACTTCCCCCGCCATCTCTTCGGCGTCAATCCCTTCAATCGATTTTAAGTCCGGAATCATCTCGGACACCGTATAAATCGGCAGCGCCCCCGCGTACAGCACATCGATTCCCCGCTCCGCAAGCGGCTTATGGCGTTTTCCAAGCTCAACTCCCGCGTGCGGAAGAAAGTCCACCTGACGGATATTCTTATAAAATCTCCGAATATATCTCACATGATTGCGGTCGGTGCAGAGCACGATCGCTGTGGACGGCGCCTTTTTCAGCGGACGGTCATAGTGGAACGGATGGTCCATCAGAATATTGACATACGGAATCCCGTAATACTCCCAGACATTGCACCGCTCTCCGGCAGACACGTCTTTTTCCGGCTGTATTTCCAGATTATATCCCATATTATTGAACGTCACACAGGCAAATTCCGCTCCCTGTGGCTTTGGTTCCCCCTCAGACGCTTCCTCCTTCAACAGCGCAAGCAATGCCTCCTTGCTCTCCTCTTTGCGGCCCGCATCATAGACAAAAGAAGCAAACCCCAGCAGCGCAAACGCGTTGCAGAGCTCCTCCGTAAACAAATCCAACGTATCATAAATCCCTTTAAAAAAGATAATTGTCTTCAATAGTGAAATCCTCCCGTTTCAATACCGCTTCCCGGTTATGCCGCATTTTTATTTCCTTAATATCATAGCAGAAATAGAAAAGGAAGAAAATACTCCACAAATGCCGATTTTTGTAATAAAGTTATCATCTTTTTATTTCGATTTGCCGAAATATCATGTATAATAGATATATTAACAGTTTCTAATTAATAGTTTCTATCTTGATCATACAGTTATTTGTCCCGGCGCCTGATCCGGTAATCATGGAGGATACAGTTATGCTTATTCAGCACAATCAACAGGCTTTGTTTGCGCAGAACCGCCTGCGCGCCACAACCGGACAGCGTGCAAAAGCTTCGGAAAAGCTGAGCACCGGTTATCGCATCAACCGTGCGGCCGATGATGCCGCCGGCTTACAGATCTCCGAGAAACTGCGCTGGCAGGTACGGGGGCTTGACCGCGCCTCCGAGAATATTTCCGACGGTCTCTCCTACATACAGGTTGCCGACGGTGCGCTCGAGGAGGTTCACGCGATGCTGCAGCGCATGAATGAGCTCTGCACACAGGCTGCCAACGACACCAATACGGCTGCCGACCGCAATGCAATCCAGGCCGAGATCAGCCAGCTGCAGGAGGCGACCGAATCTATTTTCACCGACACCAAATTCAACACGTTTCATGTGTTTACCTTAGACGAGACAAATGCGCCGCCGGGTTCCTCAATTCACAAGGGATTGCTGAACGTCATTGAGCCTGCGAATATCACGCAGCAGGGGAATCTGGCAAACACCGTAACCTTTGACAACGCCGCCGACTGGGTATCGAGCGGAAACCGCCTGCCGCAGTATAATACCATCGAGACTGCCTACGACCCGGCCACAGGCAATGTCGTCGGCACTCCCACGACCTCCTCGGCGAATTCCAATACGATACCCGATCTGACGCACAACGGCGTCACCTACAGCCTGCAGGCCAACTGGACCACTCTGATCAATGCGGCTTCATCCTCGGGCGGTACCGTGACCGCAAACGGTATCACCTACACCCGATCGGGAAATACGCTCACCTATCAGAACGGAAACGATACGGTGGAGTTAAGGTTTGCTTCAAATTACTGGCAGGGACAGTATTATTATCATCTGACTTCCGCCACCGCAACCACCACGGATGCCTCGGGCAATAAGGTCGCAGATACCGCACTTACTTATCAGAATTACGAGGGTTCTGGCGCCTCCTTTGTCCAGGGCGTCACCTACCCGGCTTCCTATATCGATTTCAGCGGTCTTGGCACCAATTATCAGGTTGACGATCTGATCGATCTCGGCTTTGCCTCGACCTGTTCCCACGGCTGCGGCTGTTACTACAGCATCAAGTTTGTAGATGATTCCACCGGTTTTCCGGGGACCACCGCAAACGGCCTTAAATACAAAGAAACTTCGCAGGGCGGCTCCTATCTGATCGAGATCGATATCAGCAACGTGACGAGCGGCTCCCAGATTGTCGCCGCCATGGTCGATGCCGCAACAAAATCGGGCGGTTTCGACGGCCACTGGGAACAGCTTGCCTACAATGTCAATCAGCCGGACCGGATGTATCTCTATGAGGACACTCCCAGTATCGCAAGCGGCAGCCAGTCCACCTGGGAACCGAAGCCCAGAAGCGCGGCCGGTGAGCTGGTTTCCATCGAGGAGGAGATACACATCCAGTCCTCCGCGCTCGCGCATACCGCTATCATTATCCTGAAACCGGCAATGTCAAATGCCCTGCTAAAGATCAACGATCTCCCGGTCAACAGCTATACCGCCGCAGGCCATTCGATGCAGGCGGTACAGGACGCGATTGCCTATGTCAGCAGCAAGCGCAGCTATCTCGGTGCGATGCAGAACCGTCTCGAACACGCCAGATCCATCGACGACAGTTCGGCAGAAAATTCCCAATCCGCGGAAAGCCGCATCCGGGATGCCGACATTGCCAAAGAGATGATTCTCTACTCCGCTTTGAATATCTTACAGCAGGCCGGCGAGTCCATGCTCGCCCAGGCAAACCAGAACCCGCAGAGCGTCCTCAGTCTGTTTTCATAAGCAGAGCCGCAGTCTGCTCGCCTGCAGTTGTATTTTTACATTATCTTGTTTTAGAAAGAGGAGTTTTTCATATGGGAGTCGTTTTAAATTATCAATGCGGCTGCGGTTATAAACGGGAAGTTTGTATCGGCGCCGGTCTGCGGGCATCCCGCACAGACATTTTATCTGCGCTCTTTTCCGATGACGAACTGGCGGATTTTCGTAAGGCAGAGGCAGCCGGAGATGTAACCTCACATCTCTGTGAAAACATTCTTGGTTTTTGCCCTGCCTGCAATGAATATCATACGGTTTCATTTTTTCATTATACATGCAGGGACGGGGCATCTCGCTTGCTCACCGGCACCTGCCCGATTTGCGGCCATGCTGTCACGCAGATCAAAGAGACAACCGCGATTGCCTGTCCAAATTGTCGGAAATTCATCGAGGCAAAACAGACCGGTTACTGGGATTAGCACTTCTGCGCGGAGGATTTACAATGGTTATTCAACACATGATGGCATCTGGAATTTCCGGTCGTCAACTCGGTATCACCGATAAAAGATTGAAAAAAAGTTCAGAAAAGCTGTCCTCCGGTTACCGTATCAACCGTTCCGCGGACGATGCCGCCGGACTTCAAATCTCCGAAAAGCTCCGGTGGCAGATCCGTGGTTTAAACCGCGCCTCCGACAATATCCAGGACGGAATTTCCCTGTTGGACATTGCAGACGGTGCACTCGGCGAAACACACGCGTTGCTGCAGCGCATGCGTGAACTGTCTGTGCAGGCAGGAAACGACACAAACACAAATGCAGACCGCACTGCCGTACAGAATGAAATCGACTTTTTGACAGAAGAGGTGGACCGCATTGCAAACAGCACACAATTTAATACCATGACTCTGCTGGACGGTTCTCTCTCTGCCTCCCTTGCCGGGAGCTCTCCTTACCGGACGACACTCTTTCTGCAGAACGGGCAAAATGTTCCGGACAATACTCTGACCGTGACAAATCCTGTCATTGATTCCTCTGTCACAAAATTAACCCCGGCAGAGGCAAATGCACTGTCACAGATTTTAAAAGACTCCATCGTTCCGCAGGCAGTCAACGCGTTTTTGTCTTCTTATAACTATGTTTTTCAGGGCGCTCTGCAAAACGGCCAAATCAGTCAGCAGATAGGCCTGAAAATCTATCAGGATAACAATACCGTGCTGGCCTACGTTGCAACGCAATCCTCCTACGATCCCGCAACCGGTCAGCTTGGAGGACTCGAATTAAATCTTTCTGTCAATGTAAACACCATCCCCATGACAAACGGCACCTTAAGCGCCAATACACGCCGTGAACTGGAAACCACGATTGTCCACGAACTTATGCATGCATTTATGAGCGACACACTCACAAACGGAATGCTCGGCGCCACCGGAGGCAAAATAGACGCCGCCAACAAATTCCCGTTATGGTTTATCGAGGGTATGGCGCAGACCGCCGCCGGCGGCTGTTCCAACGACAACGATTGGGTAAACGGCAAAAACGGCCTGAATCTGGACGCCCATTCGACACTGGCACAGATTCAGACCTCGGTCCAAGCGTCAAACCACAGTCTGACAAACAGCGCATCCGAGACTGCCGCACAATACGGTACCGGATATCTGGCATGTATGTACCTGGGCTATCTCGCCGCCGGCCGGCCATCCTCCATCACTTCGGCTTCTATCGGAGCCGGGCTTGGCATTCTCATAGATAAGCTTGTAGGCGGAGAAGCTTTAAATACGGTAATTCATAATTTCTCCGGCGGCGCCTACACGTCTATCGCAGATTTTGAAGCCAAATTCGGCGACAACGCATCCGCGCAATTTATCCATGACCTTCTGGCAGCAGTCGGAGACACAGGAAACGGAAGCGTCTTACCTAACACCTCGACCGGTTTTGTGTCATCCGACCTTCTGCCCGACGCTGTGGTAAGCACCCCTGCTCCCGCCTACCGGATCGATGAAGGAAATGAATTTGTATCCTCAAGCGTCGCCTACCGAAACTGGATCAGCGGCGGTGCAAAAGTGCCGGGTTCCGGCACTGGCGGCGGTGGAACCGGCGGCGGCGGTGGGACCGGCGGCACTGCCGCCGCGCTTGGCCCTCTTCATATCCAGACGGGTGCACTCGGCAGACAGAGTGTCCTCATCGCACTTGAGGATATGCGCGCAGCCGCACTCGGCCTTACACCCGGACTCTCCGTAATGAGCCACAATGACGCCTGTGCCGCCATTGCCGCCTGTGATCACGCAATAGAACTTGTATCTGCCGAGCGCTCCAAAATCGGCGCCATTACAAACCGCCTTCAGCACGCGGCATCCACTGACGATAATACTTCGGAAAATTCCCAATCTGCCGAGAGCCGCATCCGCGATACCGATCTTGCAGAAGAAATGGTTCGCTACTCTGCCATAAATATTTTGCAGCAGGCCGGGCAGGCTGTGCTTGCGCAGGCTTCCCAAAATGCGGAATCGGTTCTGACACTGCTCTCATAACCTTACGACCCAGGCTAAAAGAACGGCGGCAAAGCGTTTATAACGCCTGCCGCCGTTCTTTTGCCGGCGGATAATCTCCACACTTCTCATAATATCGCTTTGCCTTAACCGCCTCTCCCAGGCATTCATAGATGACCCCGACATTATAATATGCCAGATAAGAGTTTACTCCCCGTCCGCGGCACTCCGCATGGCCGGTTGCTTTCAAAAATTCCGCCACCGCATCCGCAAACCGCTCGTTATTCATATAAATCAGTCCCATCAAAAACTGGAAATCCGCACTGTTTCCGAACTCGTCATAAATATTTTCGAAAAACAACGCCGTCTGTGCCTGCCCGCTGTTAATCAGCGCATAGCCGTACGTCTCAACCATATCGATCACATACTCCAGCTTCGGATTCAGATCATAGGAAAGACCTCTTGCAAACCAGAGACACGCCTGCTCGTAATCCTTCGCCATATACCAGCTCTTACCGAGCTGATACAGCAGATACGGCACCTGTTCGGCAGCCTCTGACACCCATCCGGCGGTCTGCGGCTGTTCGGCGGCTTCCGGCGCCCGTCCGTCATCCTGCGGCACCCATTCAGCAGTCCAGCCAAGCCGTACAAGCTCCTGCTCTAACAGACGGATATTCCGCATAGCCTTTTCCGTTCTCTGTTCCCGGGTCAAATCGTAGCCGATGTGAAGAAAAGCCAGGCCCGTCCGATACGTCTCATATGCTCCGCCCTCCCGCGCAATGACCTGCTCGTGAATCCTGCCTTCATAGCGGAACCTGCTTTTAGAGAAAATCCGGTTAATCCACTCATCATTTTCATGTTCTTGTCCATCCCGTTTGTACACATTACGCCGATAAACGCGCCCCACCGCCGCCGGCTTATCCGCTGCCGCCTGCCTGAGCTTTCGCAGTTCCTCCTGCCCGATGGGCTCTAAAAACTCATCCGCATCCACCACCATGACCAAATCGTTAGATGCTTTGGAAACGGCAAAATTCTTTGCCGCTGCAAAGTCATCACACCACAGGAAATCATAAACCTTATCGGTATAGCGAAGCGCGATTTCCCTGGTCCGGTCCGCAGAGCCCGTATCGGCGACAATCAGTTCAAATCCGTACGGAGCAAGACAATCCAGGCACCGGGCAATGTTCTGTTCTTCGTTTTTTGTGATGATACAAACTGACAATGCAATATCTTTCATTATGTCTCCTGCTCTATAACCACGATAATGGCATCTGACGATACGCCAGATGCCATTATCATAATATGGAAAATCTCCATTCGTTACACTGTTTTACTGCAAAATATTAACCACTGCCTTCGCGTCCTCGTTATACTGTGCAAGTATACTCTGCGAAGCATGTACCAGAATCCGATTTGTAGAATACAGAACCATCTCCATATTCATATTCGTATCACGAATACCGGATTCCGCGCGCTGCGTATTCTGGGATGTATTATCCGTATTGCGCACCGCAGCCTCAAGCCGCTCCTGCTGCGCCCCGAACACATCCCGCCATTCCCCGGCCTTTTCAATTGCATCCTGAACCATCTTTATGGATTTTGTAGCGGCATCGTGAGACGACACATCAACCTTATCCACACCAAGGCTCTCTTTGCTTGCATTTACAAACTGAATCACCACGCTCTGGCCTGCCAGAGAACCGGTCTGAATCTTAAAATATCCCGGTCTCGCCTGTGGAGTTCCCTCCGCCAACATATACTGCTGATTAAAATGCGTTGTGTAAGCGATACGATCCAGCTCCTCATTGAGCTGATCAAGCTCATCCTGAATCGCATCCCGGTCTTCTGCCGAATTGGTATCGTTCGCACCCTGTGTCGTGAGATCCACCATCCGGTCAAGTATCTCCTGCGTTTCCTGAAGAGCCGCATCCGCCGTCTGAAGCATGCTGATTCCGTCCTGCGCATTCTTGGAACCGCGATTTAAGCCTCTGACCTGATGGCGCATTGTCTCTGAAATCTTAAGCCCTGCCGCATCATCATTCGCCCCGGTAATCTTGTATCCGGTCGCAAGCTTCTTAGAGGACTTTTCCATCTTTTTGACATTACAACGCAAATATCTGCTCTCTTCGATTGCTGCCATGTTATGATTAACTACCATGTTTCCACCTGCCTCTTCCTTGAGTAATCTATAATTCTATCATTTATATCGAACGGTTTTCCTTTTTTCTTTAGCCGTTCCGGCATTTTTATACATACTCTCCCGATAATTTGTTTATCTGCCGCAGTATTCCTTTACCTTCTCAATCACATACCGCTGTTCTTCCTCTGTCAGCCCCGGATACAGCGGAAGACTGATGCACTCGCCGTAATATGCCTCCGCATTCGGACAGCACACATCCCCATAACCGTGTGTCCGGTAATACGGGTGTGAATATACCGGAATGTAATGTACATTCACCGCAATCCCGGCCCCGCGCAGCTGTTCGAACACTTCTTTTCTCTTTCCGTTCTTCACACGGATCACATACAGATGCCAGGCGTTCCTGCAGCCCTCCATCTGATAGGGGATTTCAATATTCGCCTCCCCCGCAAACGCCTCGTCATAAATATGCGCCTTATCCTCCCTGGCAGCCAGAAATGACGGAAGCTTATCCATCTGGGAAATCCCGAGTGCACACTGAAAATCGGTGATACGATAGTTAAAACCGAGTTCTGTCTGCTCATAATACCAGGGACCGTCATTCTTCGAAAGGAAGCGCTCATCCCTCGTGATACCATGCGTCCGGAACAGCTTCAGACGCTCGTAAAGCGTTTCGTCATTCGTCAGAATCATACCGCCCTCGCCGGTCGTGATATGCTTCACCGGATGAAAGCTGAACGTTGTCAGATCGGAAAGTCCTCCGACACGCACCCCCTTATATTCTGCCCCGAGTGCATGAGCCGCGTCCTCAATGACAACCAGCCGGTGCTTTTTTGCAATCGCATGAATCTCATCCATCTCGCAGGGCCGTCCCGTAAAGTGAACCGGAATAATCGCTTTTGTGCGCGCCGTGATTTTGCGTTCGATCTCCGCCGGGTCTATATTGTATGTCCGGGGATTGATATCCGCAAAAACGGGCACTCCTCCGCAGTACAGCACGCAGTTTGCGGATGCCGCAAATGTAATGGGCGTCGTGATTACTTCGTCCCCCGCCGCGATTCCCGCCGCGAAGCAGGCCGCATGGAGCGCAGCCGTCCCGTTTGCGATCGCAACCGCATATTGAGCCCCGGTATACGCCGCGACCTTCTTCTCAAACTGCTCAATCAATGGCCCTGTCGTCAGAAAATCCGACTTCAGTGCGCGTATCACGGCTTCAATATCGTCCTCATCAATCGTCTGCCTTCCGTATGGAATCATAATCGTTCTCCCTTTCCTGTCTCGTTTTCGTATCATCACTGCTCATAAAAGCTGCAATCCGATCGGCGCCTTTCCCGTCTGTCAGCTTCCCCATCCGGTCGGCATAGGCGCTGCGCCGCCCGGCACTCGCGGTAAAAAGCAGAAGCTGTGCTGCGACTTTGGCTCCGATTTCCCGGTCAAATCTCGCATCCCCCGCATAACGCACCGCGTCAAGCCGCTGCATTTCCTCCGCAAACAACGTCTGATTGTCTGCAAACGAAAAGCACACGGTCGGCGTCCGGCATGCGCACAGTTCAAGTAACGTCGTCCCGCCCGCGGAGACTGCGGCCTCACAGCTGCTCATATAATCACTCATATTGGAAATGTTCCGGTGCAGAATCATCTGCGGATGTCCGTCGGCGAGACGTTCCAACTCCCCCGCATGCGTGTTCATGCTTCCGACAATCACATGAAATACATAGGCCGAAAACTCCGGCTTTTCCAGGCAGAATTCCAACACCTTTCCCGCCACATTATAAGTATCGGTTCCTCCGGTCGTAATCAGAATACTTTTCTCCCGCTTTTTTTCTTTTGGAGTCATAAATTCCTCCCGCAGAGGGGCATACGAGAACCCCTGGAGAAGTGGGATTCCCGACGCCTGATAGCGTTCCGTGTAATCTGCCGTTCCAGGAACATACTGCAATACCGCCGACACCGGATAAAATTCTTCCCTCATATCATCGATATACAGCACCGGTACCGCTTTCTGCACCTGTGCGAGATATGCCACAGATGCCTGATAAGAATCCACCACCAGCCACGATAACCCCTCTTCCTCTGTCACGCGCAGTATCTGCGGCAATTCCCGCTCCATTTCCCGGTAATCCGTATTTAAAATCCGATACGGAAACCCCGCCTTCGAGAGGCGTTCTGTCTCCTTCTCCCTGGCAAGAAAAAAGATACAGTCCTCCCCCTGTCTCCTGCACGCTTTCGCTATCGAAATACAGCGCATCAGATGCCCTGTAGCAATCTCCTCATTTGCGTCCACGCGAAATCCTATCACTTATTCCACCTCGCTCTGTACGATCGGCTCCCCGAAACGATATGCCTTTTTCGCCTGTCTGCCCAGCAATTCCCGATAATATTTCGGCTTGATGCCGATTGCCGGGCGGATGCTCCTGACATTTTCCTCCGTAAACGTTTCGCCCGCGGCGATCGGTTTTACCGCCACCAGTGACCGCCTGATCGCAAGGCCGCTCTTTTCGTGCTCCGTCAGCTCATAGGTTGCCCGACCCCTGATAATGCAGGCATTCCGGACATCCGTGACCATGTCGGCAAATTCGCCGAGCTCCATCGAAAACGCCGCATCCGGATTTTCAATCTCGCGGCTGATACAGACATGCTTTTCGATCACCTTTGCCCCCAGAGCCACTGCCACCACCGGGGCAAGCGATCCCATCGAGTGATCGGAAAGCCCGACCGGCACGCCGAAGCGCTGCTGCATGTCGGCAATCACCGACACATTCATATCCTCGTACCGTGCCGGATACTGGCTGCAGCACTTTAACAATACCACCTGCTCGTTTCCCTGCCGCCGGCACGCCGCCAGCGCCTCCTCAATCTCCTCGACGCCCGCCATGCCGCAGGACATGATCATCGGCTTTCCCTTCGACGCTGTGTACTCGATCAGCGGGATATCCACAAGCTCAAAGGACGCAATCTTATAAAATTCAACCCCAAGTCCCTCAAGAAAATCAACCGCCGTTCTGTCAAACGGGGTGGACAAAAAGTCCACTCCCACGGCTTCGCATTTCTCCTTCAGCGCCGCCTGCCACTCCCACGGCGTATATGCCTCCTTATAGAGCTGATAATAATTATAACCGTCCCAGAGCCCTCCTTTCAGGCGATAGGCTTCATCGTCACAGTCGATCGTCAGCGTGTCCGCCGTGTATGTCTGAATCTTGACGCAATCCGCCCCGGCTTTCGCCGCCTCCTCAATAATTCGAAACGCATTTTCGATTTTCCCGGCATGATTCGCGGACATCTCCGCGATTACATAGACTCCGTTTTGCATTTTCTCGTATAGTTTCATATATTTGCTTCTCCATACACTAATACTCTATTCGTCTTCCCCGTCTGCAAGGCTTTCCGCAATCCGCTCTACTTCCTCGATCGGAATCCCCAGCAAATCCGCTGCCTGTGCCAAATCTCTGACTTTCCGCATTACGCCTGCTATCATCTCCCGTTTGGCATCCTCTTTTCCTTCACGATGTCCCTGTATGCGGCCTTCCGCACGCGCATCCTCACGCTCCAGCATAAGCTGTCTGTCAAACGTGTAATCCAGCTGTGTCACCTTTACCACCTCCGCTCGATGCTCCATCAAAAAATCTTTTAAGATATCCTCCCTGATGCAACGGTCAATCGCGCATTCAATTGCATGCTCAAGCTTTTCATAATCACTCTCTCTGTGATAGTCCCGCACATAGTCCACAAATGTCATATACTCCCGCAAAAACGAACATTTACTGAGCAATTTCTTATTCTTCCCGTAATTAATATTATATACTCTGCAGATTAGCTCAAGCTCCGGAACATCCACCGGATGTTCAAATGCATCCGATAATTTTAACTCATAATATTCCGGCTGTTCCCTTGCTCCGTTATAAAAAACGGCAAATCGCGGTGTGGGAATTTTCACCAATCCCATCCCGTATATGTTGCGGTTTTTTATTCGACGCTCTAATATATTGGAAAAATATATCAGGCTCCGCACCGGCATATTGGGACATATCGTTGACTGGTGTTCGTAAACGCTCAGATTCATGTCCAGGATAAAAGCTGCGTCATTTCGAATCGTTAAGGACACTCCCTTTTCCAAATTACAAATCTCGATTTCATCCGGATTCTCATAATTCGAATCATTGATCGCATTGTATAAATGAAGTGCATTCCGCTTATCCTCCATCAACATGCAAAACACGTCATTTTTGTACTCTCTGTTCTCTGCCATACGTTCTCCTTTCTGTGCAGGCAGAAAGGAAGCAAACTTCGAAAACTCATGGGCCGGTTCGCTCTGCGGCTTCCGACTGACGACCTTCCTGCTCTTAATTTATAAATTGGATTTTAAAAGCATGAATTTTCGAAGATATGAAATTGATTTGATTAATTCGGTAAGAACATGCAGTCTTAAGTAACGACCATGCCTGATATGAAAATATGCTTTTTCTTATTATATCACAGTTCGCCTTCGGTTACAAATTCGGTTTCCGATATGCACGTTCTTTTCCTCACTCAAACATCCGCGAAAGCCGCTCCCGGAACGTAAAATCGCGCCGTACGCGCTCCGCGCCGGCATGTGCGATCCGCTGCCGTTGCTCCTCGTGCTCCAGATAATATTTCGCCTTGTAAAACATATCCTCCACATCCTCGTACAGGACCAGCTCCTCCGGTCGGAAATACTCCGCGAGCTCCTCCTGATAATTCGACAGGACAAACCCGCCGCAGGCGAGAACGTCGAGTACCCGCAGCGGAATCCCGGTGCGGATTGTCTTCAACGAAATATTCAGATTGATGCAGCTCGCCGCAAAAATCTGCGGCATCTGCGTGTAATAATCCGCATATCCCCTGTAACGAACCTTCTCAAGCTTTTCGTCCTGATTATCGGAATACAAATCCACCTGAAAATACTTTGACAAAAGCGCCAGCGCCATATAGCGCTCCCGCCCCGTCGTCTCGCAGGCGAGCATAAATTCCAGCTCGCGTCTGCCCATCA
This sequence comes from Lachnospiraceae bacterium, assembly GCA_021770345.1. Lineage (GTDB taxonomy): Bacteria > Bacillota > Clostridia > Lachnospirales > Lachnospiraceae > Roseburia. Next base: position 104,033 of record JAETRD010000005.1, read on the forward strand.
AAAAGCCGTCTTTTGCCACCCTGCGGTAGACCGCATTCATCTTTTCCAGCAGTTCGTCCGTCACCAATTCCGGTATCAGATACGCCCCATAGAGCTTTCCCTGCGCGCTCACGATGCCCTCCAGATACCCTTTCAGATATTCATCTAACGCCGCCGTGAAATACCGGTACTCCGTCTGGTACAGCTTTCCGATCAGCGAAACGTCCGTCCGGTACTCCCGCGCCCCCTTTGGCGTTATGGCGGATGCAAATACCCGGCCGTCCGCGGCCAGCGGCAGATGGAAAGCGTTGACACCACATTTTTGATAGTCCTCCGCCTGCCCGCGATCAAAAAAGTAAATCCTGCTGCAGGAATTCGAGAGAGCAGACAAATCCCGGATATGCAGCGGCGAGTCATACACCCACGCCGTATAGCGGATTCCCCGTTCCTCACACAGCGCGGATATCAACGGGGAAAAATTGACCGAAAGCACATCGGTGTAGGCACCCGCTTTCAGGTATGCCCCAAACTGCGTCAGAAACGTGTCGTCTTTCTCCCAGTCCGTAAACTGGTAAAAAAAAGTGTCGTACGGAATCTCCAGTTCTTTTAAGCCCCGCTCAATCCCCTGATTCATAAAAGAATGCCACTGAAAAAATAACAGCTTCATCTAACGTTCTCCCCTATGCCAAAACAGGCCTCACCTGTATATTATCGCTGTAAGAAATGTTTCCGGTATATTCGCCCTCCGTATACCAGGTGACAGGTATATCCGTATCGTGATACAGCTTTACATACTCCTCCAGCTCATTCCCATAAATATGCACCTCCCGGTAATCGGAATACAGCTTATCCTGCTGTTCCGGAACCAGGTTTACAATATTCCCGCAAAGATAACGGGCATTTTTAAATGAGATGCCGCACTCCTCCCCGGCGGGCACTTCCGTGAAAACGGTGTGATCCGCTTTGTCAAACCGCAGCAATTTCTTTTCCGTCTCAGGATTCAATTTTCCCCCCCCCCTTCTCCGGAAGCCTCGTGATAACCAGGCGCCCTTTTTCCGGTTCGGACGTACCGCGCTCCCCGTCCGTCTCCTTCTCCGCGAAAAGGTTCCGGTACTGCAGAAGCTCCCGATACTGTTTTCCGTCATGTCCAAGACACGCAGACAGCAGCTTATCATATATCTCTTTTCTCCGAACTCCGTATGCCAGTATCATCGTTACCACCGCACAGCTCGAATAATCCCGCATCAGCTCCGCAACGTTTTCCGCAAAGTCGCCGTGTCCGAATTCCACTCTTTTTATCAGATGCCGTAAATGCGAAAATCTTGTATACAATTCCCCGTACGACATCGACTCCCGATAGATTGCCGAAGACGGTGTAAGCATTTTCTCCGATGCATAAATCCTGCAGATTACTTCCAATTCTCTTAAGATAAAATACCCCTGATTCTCCGGCTGCAGCAGAATGCGCTGCACCTCATCAATCCGTCCCGCATCAATCAGCGCTTCCAGCTCACTCCGCACGCCGACTTTCGCCTGCTCGCGCGCTCTTTTCTCCGCGAAATCCGCTTCCTCCGCGCGAAACGGATAGATATCCTGATACTCCGCGATGAATTTGAGCCGATAGGTATCAAACAGGGAAAGATTGCTCATCCTGTTATCGTGAAATGCCCAGCACTCTTTCTGGTATGGAATCACAACCCTTTTCCCGTTTCTTGCAAATTCACAGGACTGGGAAATATCGTAAAAGTCCCAGGCATCAAACAGATCCTCTCTCCACTCAATGTCATACTGAGTCGCCAGAAACATGCCGTCAACTGCCATCGCGTCGACCGTTCTGTGTAGCTTCTCGTCCTGATATCCCCGAAAATAAGGTGGAACGCCGTTGCAAAGCGTGCCGCCCGTATCCCAGCGCGCAATTGCATGCGCATTTTCGGGCATCGCACGACAGCCGAGCACCCCTGCCATACCGATATTCTCGTCACTCTCAAATGCCGCAATCAGCTCTTTCAGCAGATCCTTATAAATCAGAAAAACATCCTGGTGCAGATATATCTTATATTTCGCATCGGATTCCTTCATCGCCGCATTATAGCCGGCCGCCATAGACGGAGCCTCCCGCACCGCAATCACATCTGTCTGATAGCCTTCCGGAACGTTCAGCGCCTCTATGTAGCCAAGCGCCTCGTTAAACTCCTGTTCGTCATTCACACACAGAATAAACGCTATCTTGTGAATATCCATCTCTTACCTCTCCCTGTTCCTGCCATGTGCGACCGGGATTCCAAGCTTCGCCGCACTCCGCGCCAAATGCTCCGCCCGCTTTGCCTTCGTCTGCTGCCCGGCCTCCCGGTAAATCTCCTGTATCCTCTTTGCCGCCGCCTCTTTGTCCACAATCGAATGAACGATCAGTACCTCGGCCGCCTCATACGATACCGCTCCGCTTATAAGTCCCTGTACAAGCGCCTCATACTCTGTCCGCGCAAATCCGAGCTCCATTCTCCGGAGCAGAAAACGCACGCCGAGATACTTTTCATACATCTTTTGATAATCGTCTAACCCCTCAAAAAACCCGCGGGAAACGCCGGCCTCCCCCTCTCGCCGGTGAATCTCCGTCATATTGCTCAGGATCTCCAGCTGCGTATCCTTAAAATTCTTCTGATGGTAAATCCGCAATGCCTCGGCGGCGTCTGTCCATTCCCCGTTTTCTGTCATTTCCCGGATGCAGGCCGACAGCTGTCCGCTCAGCTCATCCCACTCTCTGTTGTACAGAAGTCCCGACTCCCGCTCCTCCGAGAGAAATTCCGCATAATGCGCTAAAAATATTTCCCGATCCGCATCATATCCTCCCAGCTTGCAGAAACCGCAGTCGTGAACCGCCCACGGCGTCTCCTGATAAGGGACCAACACCCGATACCCGGCCTTCTTAAATTCGAGCGCCTGCGACACATCATAATAATCGAAATGCGTAAACAGATCTTCCCGCCACGGGATATCGTACTGCGTGACAATCATAAGTCCGTCGACGGCCTCCACCGCGACGTCGCCCACAGTGCGCTCATTTAAGCACAGGTAATACGCCATATCGGGCTCTCTGGTGTCAACCTTCCCCTCGTCCCAGAAGTCATACACGATTCCGTTTGTCGGAAGGCAGGTTCCCCCGATCATCCCTATCATGCCCGCCTCGGGATGCTGCAAAAACCGCTCCCGAATATCATGCAGAAAGTTTTCGTTCCGGATAAATACATCCTGGTGCAGATATATCTTATATTTCGCATCGGTGCTGCGCATTCCAAGATTGTACCCCGCGCACATGGAGTCTGCCTCCCTGATTACCAGAATATCGGTCTCGCACCCTTCGGGCACGCGCAGCCTGTCGATATAATATCTGCATTCCGCAAGATAGCGTTCGTTATTCGCGCAGATGATAAACGCAAATTTTCTGTCATTCATATGCAGCCCTGCCCCGTCATTTATTTTGTGAAAATCTTTTTGACCTCATCAGAAACAGCGGTCTGTTCAAAAATTCTCCCATGGCGTCGTCGCGCCTGTTATTTTCGGGGGATATGTCCTCATACACGATTTCTCCGTCTCTTCGTACCGGAATTCCGATCTTCTCGATTTCCCAGCAATCTTTTGTTCCCTCTTTAATATAATCTTCCATCTCCTGCTTGGCCCCGTGCGCAAAAAGACATTTCTGAATATCTCCGCCCCAGTTAAAGCCCATCTGAAGCACCATATGATCGCAGCTGTAAGACATCCGGTTCAAATAGTCCGCCATACCGCTTTTTGCCTTTTCCATATCCGTCCCCACGCAGTAGTCATACCCCAGATGATGTAATACGTTGAGGAAAACGGCCACGTCATACCGTCTCCCGTCCTCTTTCGCCAGATAATATTCGTTATAGACAGTAACCCGCTCTCCGGCCCCGAGCACCTCCGCGGCCAGCTTCACAAAGTCCGCATGCGCTTTGGTTCCCTCATAACAGTCCACGCTTTTTGCCCCCAGCTTGCATGCCTCAAACGTAAAATATCCCGTGTTTCCTCCGATATCGATGACCGCCTTATCCTTTAAGTCGAGATTCTTCACGATGTAAGCAAGACGCTCCCTCTCATATTTCGACTTATAGGGAGCACAGCCTCCGATGATATCCTGCAAGTCTGAGGCCAAAAGCTGATACTGCGAATGCCGTCCCTTTTCCAAGTACAACTTACGCAGCCGCTCTGTTTTCTCTCTGTTCTCTCTGTCTTCCATATTCCTGTACTCCCTTCCGTTTACCGGTACACCAGATCATTTCCGTATTCGTCGAGCGCCCGGATGCCCGCGCGAATGACTGCTGCCTGCTCCTGGAGCTGCCGCTTATTCTCCGCCGCAATCCAGATTCTTGCCAGCGTCGCCTTTTCAGTCTGTGCCATCTCCTCCGTCACTTCCGCGCCCTCTTTCAGTCTCCACACATAACTCAGAACATACGGATTGTCGTCCAGCGCTTCCCTTCCCTGCAATGACCTGATTTTTCCCGGGTTTAAAATAATCCATATGGATGCGGCCGTCCTGTTATCCGGAATTCTGCCGCCCTCCTTCGGCACTGTCTTTAGATTCATATCCCCCGTCAGCGCAAATTCAATCAGATGCCGCATAATGTCTGTCTGATATATCTCGGGGTAGACCGGACCGGACAGCTCCGCGTTTAGCACCCCGTCCGGGTCATACGGATAAAAGTTTCCATCCTTTACAAACATCTGCATATTCAGCAGTCCGTTCCGAATCCCGACGCCTTTGAGCATTCGGTAAAATTTTTCATACCAGTCCGCCATAAAAGCTTCCGCGTATCTGGACGGATGCACCCCGCCATAGGTAACGGCGCTGACGTTTCCCTCCTTTTTTAAAACGGCGCGATCCATCAGGCCGATCAGATACGGTTCTCCGTTATAAAACAGGAAATTGGCCGTCACGTCATCGCCGTCAAAATACTCCTCAATAATAACTTCGCCGTTGTCGGCGTAACGCTTCGCCTTCAGAAACGCCTCTTTGAGATCTGCGTTCTCCCTGCACAGGGACAGTCCCTTCCCGCCTCTGCCCACCGCCGGCTTTACGATTACCGGAAAGACAAGTGCATCCGCGGGAACCTCTTCATAGCGTGCCCCTTCAAAAAAGCTTTGGATCACAGGAATCCCGGCTTCCCGGCAAATCCGTTTAAAAACCGTTTTGTCCGTGAAAAAACCCAGCGCATGTTCCGGAATGTAACACGGACGCGAAGTTCTTCTGCACAGCGAGACATAACTCGGAACCAGCGAGTCCGCACAGCCTACCAGAATTCCGTCCACGGATTCCCGTTCCACTAACTTTTCAAGGGTCCCGATATCCTTTCCGTCCACGTCAAAATACTGATCCGCGGCCTCCTTCGCGGGCGAACCGTCAATCTGATCGGTCACTATGGTATAAATGCCCATCTGCTGCGCGGTTTTTACGATCGAGATGCTCTCGGCATTCGCCGCCAATATCAGTAATTTTTTTGTTTTATTCCCCATACCGCTCATAATATGCCGCCTCCCTTGTCAGGCCCTCTCTCATGTCGTAATCCGGCTCTCCCAGATACCGGCGGCAACGATCATTATTTTTAAAATACAGCCCGCATTGCTCTTCCCCGCCGCTTTCCCGGGATGCCGTTTCCATCCCGCGCGAGTTGCCCGAGACCTCCCCGCACATCACGGCAATCTCCCACATTGTATGATTATTCTCTGATACCACGTTTATGATTTCGATATCCTCTCTGAGATTTAACGCCGCCCACAGCGCTTTGCAGCAGTCGTCAATATAGACGCAGTTGCGGTACATGTCCGGATTCGCATACAACCGAACGGGTTCTCCCCGCCGCGCCGCATTCAGCCAGACAGGAATCGAATAGGATCTCGTATCACGAGGCCCGTAAATATGCCCCAGCCGCAGCACATGCAGCCTCACACGATTCTCCCCGGACCACTCACGCAGCAGCATTTCGGTCATAATTTTAGACACCGCATAAGGCGTGTCCCCGCGCAGACCACTCTCCTCGTCGATTCCTTCCGCCCGATTTGTACCGTATACATCCACCGAGCTGCAGTATACGAATACTTCCGGCACATTCGGCAGATGTGTGATCAGGTATTCCGTATTTTTAATGCTTGAGAGGTTTCCTATTGCGGGAGGAATATCGGAATGTGCCAAAGCCACATAATGTCCGATGTGAATGACTTTATCAATCCTGTCAATCCCGGCCTTCCGAAACACGCTGACGTCATAAGAATAGTTCTCGTGCAAAATACAGGTATAGCCGTCTGTTTTTTTTGATGAGAGCAATACCAGCCTGTCATTCTCACCCGCCTGTGATTCCGCCATCTCTACAAACCGACGGCCGATAAATCCGGTTGCTCCCGTCACAAGAATATTCATCCGGTCACCCCTCCAAAAAATCCTGCAGCCGTCTTCTCACCGTCCGGCTGTCAAACCCCCAGCGGCTCTCATTGTCGTGATAGCTGCCCAGCCTGCAGAACTCCGTTTTGTCAAACCCCAGACATTCCGTCTTTATCCGTTCTTCGGACAAACCGCGCATGACATCCGGAAGAACGGCTCCGCTGTTGTACGGCTCGCAGATCATAACCTTATCGCCGGCCAGATTCGCCTTTAAAGTGTCAGTGTCAAACGGTTCCACCGTCGTATAGTAGAGTATCGTGACGTCGACATCTTCTGCGGCCTTTGCTATGATATCCAGCATCGGGCCGACCGCGATAACCGTCCCTCTGCTGCCCTTTTGTATCACGACCGCCTTTCCGAAGGAAACTTCATAACTTTTTTCGTTCGTCCGGTCGCTCAGACGATAGTAGGTCGGCTTTCCGTCATCATACGCGCCGGCTAACAGCCTGCCGAATTCCTCCACCGTTCCCGGAACAATGATCTCCATATTGTCGATCTGCTTTAAAATCGGAACGTCCGCAGGACAATAATGGGACTCGCCGAAATCGGTCAGATCGTATGATGCTCCCGCGGAGATAAAATTTCCCTGTAATCCCTGCGCCCCAAAGTCAAGCTTTAACTGTTCGTAGGTCCGCTCAACCAAAAAGGGCGCCCATGTATGCAAAAAGGGAATCAGTCCGGACGCCGAGAGCCCCGCCGCAACACTTACCGCACAGTCCTCCATAATCCCTATGTCAAACGCCCTCTCGGGGTATTTCCCCATAACCTCCCGAAACGAAAACTGCCGGATCCCCGACAGCAGCAGAACGGTTCTCGGGTCTTTTTCTATTAAATCGGATACTTCCTTCACAAAGCGGCTCACCATATCAACCAAGCTCCTCCTTCAGCAATCTGTACTCTTCCTCTGTCGGAAATTTCGAATGCCATAAACCCGGGTTTGCTTCCATTGTTTTACAGCCCTTTCCCTTTACCGTATCCGCAATGATGACGGTCGGCGCAGCTTCCCGTTTCGCCAGCGCCCGAAAAAGCGCCTGCCCGTCATGACCGTCCACCTCCGAGACGTTCCACCCAAACGCGTTTAACAATTCCGGATAATTGTCAATCTGATTTACGTTCGAAGACTTGTTGTTGTCAATGATGCAGACCAGATTTTCGAGGCCCATCCGCGGTGCAGCCAAAAAGCTCTCCCAGTTGGTTCCCTCATGAAGCTCCCCGTCTCCGACCAGCACATATACCTTTCCCTCTTTTTTCTGAATCCTTCTGCCGCAGGCCAGTCCCAGCGCCTCCGGAAATCCGTGTCCCAGAGACCCCGTGGAAAACCAGACTCCCGGGACGCGCCTGCTGTCCGCCATAAGGCTCAGCCTGGATCCGTATTTCCCCAAAGTCTCCAGTTCTCCGTCCTGCAGAATTCCCTGTTCTTCGAGAACGGCATACAGGCCGAAAGCCGCGTGCCCCTTGCTCAGCACAAATTCGTCCTCCTGCATGACATAATAATACAATGCCACCATGATATCGAGCGCCGAAAAGGAGCTCGGCAGAAATCCGACCTGATTTTTGTATGCAACATCCAGCATCCTGTGCTTTAACCGTTTGACAACCGCGTCATGCTCCTGCATTATGCCTGCTCCTTTTCTTCAAAATACTGCTTTAACGTCCGGCAGATATACGCAATATCCGTCCGCTCAAGTCCCAGATGCATCGGCAGCGAAATGGCGTGTTCGCTCACATACTCCGCCTTCGGGCAGGTCCCGTGCAGATGCGCATACATCGGATACTCCGTGTTATCCAGATAATGCAGGGCGCAGCTTATGCCGTGCTCCGACATGTATTCCATAATCGCATCCCGCTCCTCCACAAGAACCTGAAACAGCCAGCGCGCAGATTCACACTCTTTTGGCTCCTCCACAAGCGTGACCGGTGCAAAGCCGCGCAATTCCTCCTCATACCATTCCACAAGCCGACGTCTGTATGCATTCTCCTCATCCAGATGCGGAAGCTGCGCCAGTGCGATCGCCGCCATAATGGAATTGCCGTTATAAGCATCCGCAACACAGGGAACGTTAATCTTCCACCGGTAATGTCTGTCATATTTTGCCGGCGACGACGTCTTATCCATCCCGTTCCAGGACATTTTCCTTGCAAGATCGTCGTATTGCTTTTCTTTAAAGCAGAGCATGCCGCTGTCCGCAGTCGAAAGCGGCTTTGTGACATGGTAAGAATACACCACCGCGTCCGCTTCCTTCCCAGGAATCTCCCCCTTATATCTTGTCCCGGCCATATGCGCCGCATCGAGAATCAGTTTCAGACCATGCTTTTGGCACAGTGCCGCGATCTTATCATAATGCCCGGTGTTCCCGCCCAGGCCGACAAAGATCACCGCTTTTGTCTTGTCCGTGATCCTGCGCTCCACGTCGTCCGGGTCCAGACACAGCGTATCGTCAACATCCGCAAATACGATCTTAAGTTTATTTACCAAAACCGCATTATTGGTCGCCACGAATGTGATCGGCGTCGAAATAATTTCCGCGTCGTCCTCCCAGCCGTTTTGCTCCTTTAAAATCCTCACGGCCATATTCAGTCCGGCAGTCGCGCTGCAGAGGAAATGCGCGTTGGGAAGTCCCGTGTATTCCTTCCACTTTTCTTCAAATTCAGCGGTTTTAAACCCGGTTCCTGTCCATCCTTTTTCCAGGCACTCCCTGATCTCTTCCAGGCATGCGTCTACGTCATACTTTGGAGCAAATGTCGCTATCATTTTGTCTTCCCCCTTTTTCATGTTTTCGGCTAAATATCCGCACCGTCGATCAGCACATAATCATCCAGCATCTCGCGAATGTCCTCCACTGAATTAAACATCATCACATCAATGACGGATAATCCCGGTTCAAAGTGGCCGATCCTCTGAACGTACGGCTTTAGATGAACCTGCAGAAACTTCAGCTCTATATGATTTTCTTTGTATTTCTCATGAGAGAAAAAAGACATCCCCCCGGGCGAATTCACATAGATATTTCCGTTTAAGGCTTTCGTGATATTCAGCGCCCATTCATCCGGCGCGTGCACCTCTTCAATCTCTAAGTTCATCTGCGAATAAACATCAAATTCTCTCCCAATCCCCAGGAAATCACAGATTTCCCGAACACTCGCCACATTCAGCGCACACAGGCTTCCGCCGTAATCTTTTTCCAGAACCGCCCGGACAACTTCCATCGTTTCGCGGTACCGCGGAGCTTTTTTCTTATATACAGACAACTGGCCGTAGATCTTTTCCTTCCACGGTTCACTGTCATTGATCAAAATATCCTTTATGGCCGTATCGCGTCCTGTCTTTTTTATCGGCACGGTCATATAATTCCAGGATCCACCCTGCTTTAAGATGCGGTTTCGATTCATCCATCCGTGAGAAATGTACTGCGGCGTATCGAAAAAGATAAACCGGTCCGTATATTTTATCAACGCGTAGTACCCTATATATGGGAAGAAATATGGCTGCATAATCCCTAAAATCATATCCGCCCCGTCTCCTCTCTGTCACTCCGACGGCTCCGCCTGTATCCAGACCTTACCCGTCAGCCCGTAAATCTTTTTGCGGTCAAAGAAATACCTTTCTTCCAGCAATGCCGCGATATCCGGATTCTGATAGATATCGCAAATAAAGAAAACAGCCGACTGCTTTAAATGCGTTTTCTCCGAATTTAAGAGTACAAAAAATTTCTCGCACAGAATCTCGTTTTCTGTCTGCGCCCCCTGGTCTAAAAACCGGTCCGCAAATGCTTCCCTGAAAAAATGCTCGTCCATATTTTTGACGGTATGATACCAGATGTACGTCTCCTCCGTGTAATGTCGCAGCCAATTTTCCGGCGTACCCGCGCTTATATTTTTATTTTTCCCGGTTTCGTGATAACGAAACCGCGTCAGTTCTCTCTCTATCACATGGATCTCATATTTCTGCACCAGCCGGATCCACATCCAGAAATCGCCGAGCTGCCGGAACGCGTAAGCTCCCCCGCTTAGCAGTTTCTGATACAGCGAGCGCTCGATCAGCACGGCGGGATGCGCCAGGGAATTTCCTCGCTCGAAAAAATAGCGCATCCATTCCGCGCGGGTTTTATTCTCCGCGATAAATTCCGGGGGCTGTGTATTATTTTCTCCCTCCAGGATATTTGCGACGCCCGTAAAGCATGCCCCGCATTCCGGATGGCTTTCCATATAGGCAACCTGCATGGCAAGCTTATCCCTGCTCCACACGTCGTCGGAATTTATCACTGCAATATATTTTCCGCCTGCGATTTCGGTCAGGAACGGCTTTCTCCCGAACGCGTTGTTCGCAAACAGATGAATCTGATCGATTCGGTCTTCGTATTTTAAGATTTCCTGTATCGTCCCGTCCGTCGAACCGTCGTCGGCAACCAGAAATTCGATATTGGGATATGTCTGATTTAATACGCTCTCTATCGCCTCCGCGACATATTTTTCATGATTGTAGGAGGACATAATTACACTGACTAACGGCAGTTCCCGCGGCTGCATTTCTGCTCTTTTTTTTCTTTTTTCCTCTGTCAGCTTTTCAATATCCCCCTCATGCTTTGTCAGGACATACAGCACGGAGGTGTCGGTCAGCCCGCACTCCTCAAACAGTTGTTCCCCAAAATAATCTTTCCCAAGCGCATGCACAAAGAATCCGGCTTCCTCAAGCCGTTCTGTCAGCTCCCGCTTTGCATATGACCTGCAGTGGTCGCCCTGTCCGAAACGTCTCCAGTTTTCCTCCTCGGGAAGGCCCCACTCCTCGTCAATGTGCTCCCTGTCGAGCCATATCGGAACCAGAAACAGGCAGAGCCCGTCGTCTTTCAGCATTCTTCGCAGCTCGCGCATCGCCTTCCTGTCATCCTCCACATGCTCAAGTACATGGGAACATATGATATAATCATAGCTCTCATCTTTTACGCAGTTCATATCCTGTATATCTGCCGTAAAAGTCACCCCCCGCATATACAAATCCGCAGAGTGATACGTCAGCGCAGGTGAATTTGCATAGATCCAGTGCTCTAAGCTGCGGGACGGCGCAATCTGCAGCAACGTCTCCCGGCAGTCATCCGCGTCAAGTCCCAGCCTCTGCAGAAAAGCCGCCATCAGCCTGTCCCTGTCGGAGGCCCCGCATACCGGACAGGTGTAATCCTCCCGGTTGATGGTCTCGCCCACATGCCTTTCGCCCCCGTGCTTTTCCCGTTCCGCATCGTAATGCAGCGGCAGCGGCCTGTAATATACCGGATTTGCGCAGCAGCTGCAATGCCCCGTTTTCTTCGCGGCCAGCCGTCCCGTAATTTCCGACATATCGTCTATTATAGAATCCGGCACCACCGCGCAGTTCCCCGCCTCCCGTTCCGATCTGATTTCCGCACACAGTTCGGCAATCCGGCCAGCCGTCCCGCCGTACTCCTCATATCCGAAGAGCCTTATAATCCCCGGCAGCATCTTGCCGTACGCCAGGATCGTTTCCACGTTATCCTGCAGCAGGGCTCTTTTATTTTCTCCGTCCATGCTCCGTGCAGTCTTAAAAAAAGAATCTATTCTTCCGGTAAACTCCAGACAATCCGTCTGGACGTCTATTCTGTTATTCTCCGTCATTCTCTCACATTCCCCGTTCTGTCGTCCGTGTGTCCAGACATTCCGTCACAATCTCCGCAATCTCGTCCATGATCTCGTATTCCAAATCCGGATGCAGCGGAAGTACCAGTATATTTTCCGATACATATCTTGCGTTTTCGATTGCAATATCGCGATATTTATTCTTAAAGCATACCTCGTCCGAGGTCACCGGATAAAAATATTTTCGACTGTAAATCCCGCTTTCTTTCAGCCGCTCGTACACGATATCCCGCATCCCGCAGCCGCACAGCTCTTCCCGGAACAATACCGGAAAATACCCGTATGTATATCGAATATCATCCCTGTATACCGGACAGTCCAGCTCTTTTCTGCCCTCTAACTTTTTCAGGTAATATCCGACGCGCTGCTTTCGCTCCGCGATATCCCGCTCCACATGCTTTAAATTGCAGAGCCCCATAATCGCGCAGAATTCGTTCATCTTCGCATTCGCTCCGACACCGACGACCAACGTCTCCCCCCGAATCCCAAAATTCTTCAGATTATACAGCCGTTCATAGAGTTCATGCGACGCAAAGGCCGATGCGCCCCCCTCGATGGTATTGAAAATCTTTGTAGCATGAAAGCTGAAGATCGATGCATCTCCGAGACTCCCCACCCCCCGTCCGCGGTAGGTTTCTCCAAAGGCATGCGCCGCATCATAAATCACCTTTAAATCATAGTTGCGCGCGATTTCCCCGATTCGTTCCGCATTGCAGATATTCCCGTAAACATGAACCGGCAGAATTGCAACGGTTTTCTCCGTGATCAGGTCCTCAATCCTGTCCTCGTCTATCGTGTAGTCAGATTTCTTGATATCACAGAACACCGGTTTCAGGCCGTTCCTCACAATCGCATGCGTTGTCGACACAAACGTGAACGGCGTCGTGATCACCTCGCTCCCCTCCGGGAAATGAAACGCCTGTATCGTCATTTCGAGCGCCATATGGCCGTTTACCAGCAGCGAAAGTTCCGGCACGTCCAGATACTCCGCCAGCGCCCGCTCCAGCTCCTGATGATAACTTCCCATATTCGTAATCCGGCGGCTGTCCCACAGCGGTTTGATCGCCTCGATAAATTCCTCGTATTCCGGCATGGATGCCTTTGTCACGGTAATATTCCTCATAAAGTCTATCCCTTCTCATTCTGTCCGATCGCAGTCAGACGTTCCTTTGCCTTTCCGTAATCACCGCACTTTTTATAGTACATGATCGCCTGTTCCGTCTGTCCGGCACACTCATAAATAACGCCAAGGTTATAGTACGGCAGGAAACCGTTTGTTCCTTTCTCCATACAGGAGTATTTTGCGGGCGCTTCCCCAAGAAGCCGGATCGCATCTTCGAGCTGCCCGTTCTGCATATAGACAAGTCCCATCATCAGACAGTAGTCCGCATTATAATTCAGGTCGTCATAACAGGACGCCAGACACAGCGCCTGTTCACACCTTCCCGTCCGCAGAAGCGCATATCCGTATTTCAGGACCACGTCTAAGACGTGAATCTCCTTTGCATCGAGCTCCCCCTCCAGGAAAGCCTCCGCAAGCTCAATTACTCTCTCATAATTCCCCTCCCCGAACTCAACTGCAACAATCTCACTGATTCCCTTTTTATATTCATATTCCATATTCGCCAGATTACAGCGCCCTTTTTCTTCCTCTGTGTATTCCTCGTTCGTAAGTGACAGATCCGCAAATTTTGCGCTGCGCATCTCGTCCGTGATCCATCTTAACTCTTCATTCAGCGGATCGTTTTCCCGACCGTAACCGCATCCTTCGGGGATCAGATTATGGCACTCTGCAAATCCGCATGCACAGTACGGCGCTTTGCAGGTCTTTCCGACTGCATCAAGCCGCAACGGCTCGTCAAGCCGTTCAAAAAAATGATACGCGACCCTGTTTATCCCCGTACACTGCGTATACAGCCCCGCTGTCAAATCCAGGCAAAACGACCACTCCCCCGCATAGCAGAACTTCTTTTCTTCCGGTCTGCGGCACCGCTGCAGATAGCTTTGCTTCTGCTGCTCAAAGTGGTACGACTCAAAGCCGTCCCCGATTCGAAAATATTCCTCCTCCGGGCAGTCCGCCAGCAGTTCGTTTGCGCCGTTGACGTCTTTTCTCGCAATCCCGACGCTCGTTTTCATCCCGAGGCTTTCTCCGCAGTAGGCCTTTACCTCATCCGCCAGATCCAGCACGGACGGTCCGAGTATAAAATTAAGTCTGACCGACACCTGATTTTCTTTCAAATACCGGACATTCTCCGCAAATGTCAAAAGCAATCCCAGACGCTTTAACTCAAGATAATGCAATGACAGTGAAAACTCAAGATGCGACACCAGTGCGCGCGCTTTTAATCTCTCCACAATTTCTTTTATTCTTTCGGTGATCGTTCCGTTTGTTATGACCGTCACATAATGTCCCTCTTCGATCAGTCCGCATACAATATCCGTGATGTCTGCCGGGAGCAGCGTCTCACCGTCCCCGATCACAACAATGTGGCATACCCCCCCATACGCTGCGCGGAACACGCTTTTAAGAAGGTTTCCAGCGGATATCGCAAGGCTCTGATTTCTTTTTCGTTCTGATATTTATAATACCTCAAATAACAGTAGTCACAGCTCAGATTGCAGCCCTGCGTATGAACGGTCATATTGATATACCGTTTGATTTTCTCCACTACACATTCCTCCTTCACGCTCTATTTCACCGCAAGTGCAAACGCATAGCAGGTCATTCCCATCTGTACCACTTCGTCATCAAGCTGCAGAAGGTAAGTGAGCAACTCGCTTTCCTCTGGAATATTTTCCAGAATGAACTGAATCGCCAGATGATATACGATTCCTCCCGTCGGAATAACCAGTGGTTCCTTAAAAGTCTCGTATATCGCCGGGAGAATCGCTTCCGAATCCGCAGCCTCTGAGGGGTCCGCTTTCAGCATCGCTTCCAGACTCGGCCGCGTGATGCAGCGCGACAGTTTTCTGCCATCCTTTCGCACAAACAGATCATCCGGGAAAAAGGAGCGAACGCCATTGGCAATGATCATCTCCATGTCCCACCACTGAAATCTGTTTCTGCCTACAAAATCGTTGCAGAAAAATATTCCGCCCTCTTTTAAAACGTCATATGATTTCCGGACAGCCGCCGCTGCATCCGGCATGTGGTGCAGGCTGTTATCCCAAAACACCATATCAAATGTCCCGTCCGCATACCCGGACTCGAAAAAGTCCTCGTTCAGAAAAAACATTCTGTCCGACAGCCCCTTTTCTTCTGCCCGCTGTCTGCCGATTCTGACGGCCTCCTCTGACAGATCAAAACATATGAATTCCTTTACAAGTTTTTCCTCCACGAATCGCATTTCCTTGCTGCCGAGACCACAGCCGATTGACAGGGCCCTCTCTATCGTCCCCTCCTCCGGAAGTATCTGTTTCAGAAGCTTACTCCCTCCCGCGTTCCAACCGTCTAACGGCTCCCCGCAGATTGCTTTATTGATATGTCGAATAATCTGTGGAGACTGCCACCAGTTACTTCTGGCATCCGCCTCCTTTATACCGGCAGAATAATTAGCCGACCAAACCTCGTCTATTTTGCGATCTTCTTCCCGCATCCACATCTCCTCTTCCGCTGCTCATTTCCGGTCCCGCCTGCCGCATACAAAAGCGGTTGAGACTCAACAAAAAATACTGTTTCATTATACCCCAAGTCTGCATACATTGACAACCAAAACCGCGGGATATCTGAGGCGAACGCCCCTTTTATCTCCTCTATAAATCAAAAACAGACCGTCCGCACATACGGATAGTCTGTTAGCTCTCCTGTCCCATCCTCCATGATTCTCATATCCCCGGCATCCTTTCCGTTCCTGTTATTTATATATCGGCATTTGGGGGACAATACTTTACCTTGCATGAACAGGGGGGGGATCGGGCTGCGGCCGATACGTCCGCAACCGACCTTCCTTGCACTTTCTTTTCGCATATTGTATAATCCTAAAAGATACCCGCAACGGACATTAAATATAAGGAATTTTTTATGAGAAACGACATTATACAGCAATCACATATTTTAGACCTGATAAAGAAAAGCCTGTCCCTGTTTCGGCAGGATTCCGCAAACCCCACGCTGCGCCAAAGCCTTGCCGATGCGGCATCTATTCTGAATCAGGCAATGTACGGATGTTCTTCGCATCCGGACCTCGCCGCCATCCTCGAGACAGATGACACATCCAGATTTTTATCCGGGCTTTCGCACTGGATTTCGCTGCAGGAAGCGGAGCTGGCATACCGGCAGAAGCTTCCGAATAAGACCGACTATGCTTTTCACGTTTTTATGCAGCATGTGCGCTGCTCCTCCGAAGAAGCCTTATTTGAGGAATCGAAAAGCTGCCTTTGCGCCCTGCGTGCCTATAGCGGGAATATTTATACGAAACTGATCGAGGCCTACAATAAATTCTCCGATTTCTGGGGCGCGATCGACCTTGACAACTGCGTCTATGACTTAATCGTAAACCGTGTACACCAGCTGAAGGCTCATTATGACGATTTTATCTGGCTCTACGACGCACTGGCCGACTATCGCTCGAAACAGGTGCTCTACGGTATCCTGCATTACTGGATCACATTTGATATCATGGAGAAAAACAATCTCCGGGAAAATAATTTCTCCGACTATTACGATCTCGATCTGATCTCCTGTTCGGAAGACGAAGTATTCGTAGACCTGGGCGCCTTCACCGGCGATTCCACACAGTCCTTTATTGACAATTTCGGCCGCTGGCGGCGGATTTACTGCTATGAGATCACCGACTCATCCATGCGCCAGATGCGGGACAACCTGAAAGGTTATGACAACATTGTCTACCGGCAGGCCGGTGTCGGCAGGGAGCGCACGACCATGTATCTCCCCCGCCCCGACAGAACGGATTCTGCGAACCGCCTGAATGCCTCGGACGGACAGGCCATACCCGTCGTGACGTTAGACGAGGACATCACCGAGCCAATCTCTTTCGTGAAAATGGATATTGAGGGAAGCGAGCTGGATGCTCTGGTCGGCGCAAAGCGTCATATCACGGAGGAACACCCCAAACTTGCCGTCTGCACCTACCACAACAATCATCATATCTGGGAAGTCCCCCGGCTGATGAAAGCCTATAACCCCGACTATCGGCTGTATATGCGGTACAACGGGGACTTAAACGCTTTTCTGTTATCGGAATTTGTGACCTTTGCACTCTAACTATTTGCATGCATGAACGGAGAATATAGAAATGAAACTGGTTCTTTTTGGAGATATCGAACACTGGGAACGCGCCGTAGGGCTTGTCACCACTTACCGCCCGGACATTGCGATTGCGGGCTTATGCGCGTTAGATCTCGAAGGCTGCCGCGATTCCGGTGTCACCTTTACACTCAGGGAAGTCATGAACCTCTACCAAACGAAACAGATCGACGGCGTAGTCAATCTGCAAAGCGAAAATCCCTATTACTTTAACCTGTTAAAACAGCTCGGCATCACTGAGCTTTACATGATTCCGCACACCCTCTACTGCAGGCAGGAGCTGGGTGAAGATCTCACCGGAGACGCCATCGTCCGTTCCTGCCGCGAAGCGCTCCCGGAACTTATGCAGCTCGAGGTGCATCTGGCTGACCACTGCAACTTAAACTGTAAGGGCTGCTCCCACTTTTCAAATCTGGTTCCTGACGCGGTCTTTGCCGACAAAGAACAGTTTAAGCGGGATGTGCTCCGGCTCACTCATTATTTTTCGCAGATCCACAATTTCTTTCTGCTCGGCGGAGAACCCCTGCTGAATCCCGACATCCGTGATTTTATCGATATCGTGCGCGGCGCTTTCCCGTACACGAATCTCATTCTCGTCACAAACGGGCTGCTGCTTCCCTCTCTTGACGAGCAGCTGCTGCACTGCTTCCGTGAAAACAGGGTACATATCAGCATTTCCGATTACAGCATCTTAGACCGCGGGAAAATTATTGCCGTCGTGCAAAAATATGCGCTCTCCGCGGAACTCCGCGAGGGCAAGGAATGCTTTTCGAAGTATTTAAATCCAAAAGGCGACTCCGACAAGATGGCCGTGTTTCACGACTGCATCCGCAAAAACTGCACGTTCCTCGCACACGGCAAAATCGCGGCCTGCTGCCAGCCCTTCACCGTCCACTATTTCAACGAATACTTCGGCGAGCACCTCCCCGAGGACGAAGGCATCGATCTCTATGAGGAGGGCCTTGACGGCTGGGAGATTCAGAACCGCCTGATTACGCCGCTGGAGAGCTGCCGTTTTTGCGCGGCCGATGTTCCATTCGACTGGGAGCTGTCGAAAGCCCCGTTCTCGAAAGAGGACTGGTGCGTATAATGCGACCACCCGGTACGCATTATCCTTCCTAAACTTGTATCAGCTGCCCGGCTTTAAATGCCAGCAGCATCAGTTCTATCGACTGCGCATCGCATCTTCTGAACTTCAAATAATAATATAACGTATTCAGGAAATTCTTAAATGCAACGCTTTTCTCCCCGATCATAGGCGTATGAATTTCACTGTCAAGCATAAAGCTTGTCAGACGCGTCAACAGGAACTTTTCATTCACATAAAGAAGTCTGTCGTCCTCAATCTGTTCTTTTAATTGAAGCGGTTTTCGTTTCAGCAGCCAAAACGTCTCATATGCCTTTATCTTTATTTCATTTACATGTTCGATTTGCTGATAATCTTTCAATCGCTGAATGTCAGAAAAGTAATCCATGATCGCATGCGTCAGGGCCATCTGATGAACATATGCCACATGTTCCAGATTATTTATTTCTAAAAAATCCAACATTTCCTGGCTGATCTGCGCAATACGGCTCTCAATAACCTTCTCTCCCACGGCAGCAACCAGATCATCATATCTGATATATGTGTTTTCGATATTATTCATAGTAATCGCTTCCCGTCAATTCATAAACCATGCAGCAATTCTTACCCGGCAGAAAATCGCGGTAAGTCTGATATTCCCTTTTTTCGGCCTCTCCCGTATGAATACGGGCACTATTCCCCAGCTTATGATTGCGAACCTTTCCACTGACAATTAACGCAACCCCGTTTCTGGCAATTTCCTTTGCAGTGTTCCCCTGCATGTTTAACGCATCCATTTCGTTCCCCTCCTTCCCTACTCTTCCATCACCCACTGCAAGCATTTATATGGTGTATTCCCTGATTCCGTTTTATTTCCTGTTCCCTTATCTTCCTTTTTGCCTGTTGCTTCTGTCACTGTTTTCTTAATCTGATTTTCCTTTGCATAATTATCGTCATCCGATCCTGATTTTTCAAGTGCTTTTATCTCAAGCTTCTTTAAACGGTTAAAAAATCCGCTCATCTCATCTGCCAGACCCGACAGACGGTTTAGCAATTCCGTATATTCTTTTAGAATCTCATCATCCTGATAATAAGGATACACAACTGCATGGTCAATTTCACCCCACCCTTCCTCAAACAAGGTCCGCACCTGTATCTCCAGATATACTCCTCTGTATTTTATGATATAATGCACCGAACGATACACTTTACCGTCTATAATGCTGTCAGGAGAAAGCACCTCGTCATAGATATCCCGCGCATCGCCGTTTCGTATATGAACCTTAGGCTTCTCGGCAATATAGATCTGTAATAAACTTTTCGTAATTCGATTTATCCAGATTTCTATATTTGTTTTGATTATCCTGCTTTTTCCGTATGATTTTTGCTAACAAATGCTCCGGGTTTTTTACCCTTGATCGTATCGAATGGATTTTTACACCTTCTTCATCGGTGTCTTTATTCACATCTTTCAAATAAGTGTTCAGAAATTCTTCTAATATGTCCTCATATTTTTTACGTTTATTTAAGTCGAAGTCTTCATATACATCACACAATTCTTCCCACGGCATATCCGCACTTTGAAACAATTCTTCCGTGATATTGTACTTTTTTAAAAAAAGCTCTTTTGCGATCACCCGTTCTACCTCAGATATATTCCTATACCGCCCTTTATCTCTGTACTATCATTGTCATCAGTTTATTACAGAAATATCGTTATTTCAAGCTTTTTATAAAAATTTGAGATTATCTGTAAATTTAAGATTATCATCGGCGATTGACAGAACCAACCTCGGTACCGTCAATCATCCTCAAAGCTGCAGCGTTTTCTCTAACAGCTGTAAAACCGGCTCGAGAAGCCCTGCACGCTCTGCGTCTTCCGCAATAATTTCCACACGGTGGTCAAAGGCTCCCGCCGCAAGATAATCGGTTTTGTACTTCCCGAGTATCTCGCAGCTCGCGAGCAGGTACTGCGCGGAATTGCCGGAGATTCCCTCCGTGCCGAACTCCGCGTCCAGATACACCTCATCCAGAAAAATCGCATGGTACTTCTTTGCGAGCCGAAGCACAAACTCGTAATCCTCGAGGCACCGCAGCCCCTCGTCCATATCTCCGACCGACTCCACGCACTCCTTTTTTGTCAGAAGCGTCGGCATTCCTATGAGATTATCCCACAGAAGCTGCGCATAAATATCGCCGCTCTTTTTCTCCCGCGCAATCTTCTCATCCGGCAGCAGAATATATCTTCCCTCTCCGAGATCATACCTCAGCTTGTGGTAAACCATTCCCACCTTATCGTCGGCGCAGGCCATCGCCTCCATCTGCCGTTCCAGCTTCTGCGGGCGCCACAGATCGTCACTGTCCTCAAATGCCAGGTAATCGTATTTCGCCATCCGCATCCCGCAGTTTCTCGCCCGCGCCTGTCCGCCGTTTTCCGCCATCCGATAGTAGACAATGCGCCTGTCCGCGTATGTGCGGACAACCTCCTCCGTGTTGTCCGCGGAACCGTCGTCTATGACCAGCAGCTCAAATTCCTCCCAGGTCTGCCGCAGCACGCTCTCTATTGCTTTTCCCACTTTTGCGGCCCGATTGTATGTCGGCAGTATAATACTTACCGGTTCCCTTCCCCGCATCACCGCTCCCCACTTTCAATCCAAAACGGCATCGACGGTTTATGCTTTCTCTTTTCAGATCAAGCTTCCGCCTCCGTCCCCGCATTGATATACTCGATAATCATCCTGCCGGCAGCAAGAAACTGCTCCCTGCCGAGATCCTTTTCGATAAGCCCGAGCATGACGGTCTGAATATTTTCCATCTGCAGATAAGGGTTTTCCTTATAATCGGGAAATAATTTCCGCACGGTCTTCACCATCTCAAGATAGATCTCATACGGCGGCTCGTCGAACAGTCCCCATATGATGCGGAGCGTGTTGCAGTAATACATATTTAAAAAGTCGCGCTCAATCTGCCAGTGAAACCGCTCCGCAATTCCAAGTTCATGATACTTTGCAAGCTTCATCAACTCGATCTGCAGCCGGTCAAAGTGGTAGCTCTGATTCCTTTTATGCATCGTGGACTCGCCGTGCTGCCGGTAATGGTACAGATACCGGCTGATATGGCAGAAGCTTTTCACATAGAGCAAAATGATATCCCCGAGAAAATTGTCCTCATAGCGCAGCTTTTCCGGGAAAGAAAGCCCGTTATCGACAATAAGCTCTCTCCGGTAAAGCTTTGTCGCCATCGAGGATTCCTCGGCAATGCAAAACTGCGTGATCCAGTGTGTGCCGCCTTCCATAATGCTCTTTTCAAATGTGACGAGTGTCTCCTCCTGCACATCCGCGCCGCCCGCGTCACGGGTTTCGCCGCAGGCCGCACCGGAATCCGCGCTGCACCAGACGCCGGCACCGTCGGGAAATTCCCACTGCATCCGGCAATCCACAATGTCGCATCCGCGCCGCTTTGCATACTCGTACAGCGTCCGGTACATATCGTCGTCAACCCAGTCGTCGGAGGCGGCAAACGCAATATACTCCCCCTCGGCGTACTGCAGTCCCGCGTTCATCGCGCCGCCCTGACGGCGGTTCTCCTCGAGATGTACCGCCACGCAGCTGTCGGGATGACGACTCTCAAACTCCGTGATAAGCCGCCAGGTTTTCCCTTCATCCGTGGACGCGTCATCCACGAGGATCATCTGCAGCTTTTCAATCCCTATTGTCTGACGCTCCAGCGATCTCAGGCAATCCGGCAGATATTCCGACATATTGTAACACGGGACAATCACTGATATCACTGGTTTCATTTTATACTCCCTTCACTGCCTGTTGTTCTGTAAGCTCTCCTGCGCCCATTCCAGCACCTTCATCACGCGCAGGCACTGCTCGGGCCCCGACTGAGACGTTTTGCCCGCTTCGACGCACCCGGCAAAATGCTCCAGGCTGTTCTGCAGAGAATCTTCAAAATTGATATGCGGCATATGTATATCACCGACTCTGGTTGAAAATTCATACTCTCCGTACACGTTTCCCTGCACGACGTCGATTCCGCTGTCATAAATCGTGAGCTTATCGTCCATCTTGACATCATCAAAGACCAGCATCTTCTTTGTTCCCGCGACAACCATCCGGCGCGTCTTCACCGGGGAAACCCAGCTGGAATTGATATTAATCAGAACATCCCCGCATTTCATTGTCAGATAGGTAATCGTCTCCTGTTTTCCGAAAAACTTCGTGCCGTATGCGCTCAGCTCATTCGGTGTCAATCCGTCCATAAAATAGTCGATTACCGCAATATCATGCACCGCCAGATCCAGCAGCGCATTGATGTCCTTGCGGATCGGTCCAAGATTGATTCTCGAGATATCAATATACATGATATCCCCGATCTCCCCGCTGTCAATCATGCGCTTAATGTAGCGGATGACCGGGTTGTATACCATCAGATGATCACAGTGCAGAATCAGGTTTTTCTCGTCCGCTTTTGTAATCAGCCGTCGGGCAAGCTCCACATTCTTTGCGACCGGCTTCTCGATAAAAATGTGCTTTCCGTGCTCCATCGCAGCCATCGCAATCTCAAAACTGTATTCCGTCTGCGTACAGATCACTACGGCGTCAATCTTCGGGGACGCCAGCATTTCCTCATAGGAAGAGAGAATCTCAATCTCCCCGGGCAGCTGGCTTTTCGCCCGCGCGCGCTTCTGTTCATCCGTCTCCACAAGCGCGACAAGCTCCAGCAGGTTTGAGGCGACAAGCTTCTTCGCCACATTGTTTCCCCAGTATCCATATCCTATCTGCATCACTCGAATCATTTTATTTCCTCCTTCTGCGTGTATATCTGTACCCGCTCCATCACTGCCAGCGCCGCAGCATCTTCTCTTTTTACCCGCTCGTAAATATCCCCGCGCAGGATACATGCCTGCTCCACCGCCAACGAATACCCTTCTGCCATGTCACGGCAATCATATTCCGGCGTGATACAGTCCACATAAATAATCCGGTCAATCCGCTCTCCCGTCTCTTCCGCAAACCGCAGGCGGTGCTCCTTTCCGTCATATAATTCCAAATAGGAAACACCCGCAACCGGCTGCCTGCAGATGTTTCCTTTCTCTGTCTCCTCCGCAAACATGGTCTCTCTTTTCGGCACATAACAGAGAAACGGTTTATCGTCGCCCGGTTCGGCCAGACGTCCCCGGACATCCCACTCCGAGTCCTCACCGATCAGATATAAAACGTGTCTCCCGCCGTTTCCGATTCTGTCCCGGCGCAGTCGGGAAATGTGATCTCTGATCGAGAGAAATTGCCGCTCCCCTCCCTCATACCGGCAGGTATATTGATATAATCCTGTCAGCACATTATACGAAAACACCGCAAGACGTTCCGCGTCCACTCTGCCGGCATCCAGCTGCCCAAGAAATATCTCCCAGGGTGAAAATTTTTTCAGTTCTTTTTGTTCGAGTACCTTCGCTTCATATATCATGTTACTGATAAAAGCAATTCCGGCGTTTCCCGTCAGCTCCGTGAAATCATGCGGCATATATCCGTAGTCCTGCTGTAAAATCCGCAAAAACTCTGCATTTTCACTGAACGATAAGTATAAATCGATTGCCGCCTGTTCCCCCGACAGACTCGTTTCATCAATCAGGAACATAAACTTTTCTGCGGCGTATGCCTCTTTACTCCCGTAATGCCGATACACAAGCTTGCGGTAAAAGGCCCGCACAAATGTCGTCTCGTCCATCTGCTCGATCAGGTCTTTTGAAATCTTATAGCGCTCATAGGTACTCCTGACAAAATTTGCGGATGAAGATTTGCTGATATTGTTTTCATGTCTTCTGTAATAGGTCAGCGGCTCCCCGCACAGGTAAAAGGAATACCGGTTTACAAACTGCAGCCACAGCCTGAAATCGGCCAGCGAAAAAAAGCTTTGATTCATGCCGCCAAGCTCATAAAAAACGGACTTACTCATCAGCATGGAACAGGCATTCAGGCAATTTCCATACAGGAAAAACCGTCTCATCCAGTCGTACCTGCTCCGGTTCCTTTTGTGTGAATAATCTTCAAGCTGCCGATAGACCGCATCCTCATAATCAAACAGGATTTCATCCCATGTAAAACAAGCCCTGTACTCGGGGTGCTTCCTTAATATCTCTATCTGGCGTTCCAGTTTTTCCGGTTTCCACTTGTCGTCAGAAGACATCGTCGCTATATAATCGGCGTCCACATCCCGCATCGAATCCTGCAGGAAATTTGATGCCCCGACAAACTTTGTGTTTTCCTTAAAATTATAAAAATGAATTCGGTCGTCCCGATAAGAAGCCAGGATTTCTCCCGTGCGATCTGTGGAACCGTCGTTCGCGACAAACAATTCCCAATTCCGGTATGTCTGCCCGACAATCGAATCCATCGCCTCCCGCACATATTTTTCATGGTTATAGCATGACATGTAAATCAATACTTTCGGTTCTCTCATACTTCTTCCAGTGTTCCGCCTTTCTGCATATAATGTCTCCCGCATGCCGAACATGTCTTTTCTTCCGAAAGCCGCATGCCGCACCGGCACACCCAGCCGATCTGTCTCGCCGGATTCCCGGCCACAAGCGCATAGGCGGGAACATCTTTCTTCACCACGCTTCCGGCGCCCGCCATCGCATATTTCCCGATCGTACAGCCGCAGACAACGGTCACATGCGCCCCGAGCGACGCCCCGTCCTCCACATGCGTCTCATACACCTTCCAGTCATCGTTAAACGCCCGCGGATACAAATCGTTTGTGAACGTCATAGACGGACCCAAAAACACGTCATCTCCCACCGTAACGCCGTGGTATACATTTACGTTATTCTGAATCTTTACCCGGTCTCCGATTTTCACACCCGCATCGATATAGACATTTTTGCTGACGATGCAATTCTCTCCTATCTCTGCGCCCTCTCTCACCTGCGCCTGATTCCAGATTTTCGTCCCGTCCCCGATCCGTGCATTCCCCGAAACTTCCGCCGTATCGTGTATAAAAACAGCCATTTTACAAACCTTTCCTCTCTGCAAAAAATTGCTTTATCGTATCCGTCACATACGTTGTCTCCTCCGCGGTCAGCTCCGGAAACATCGGCAGGCAGACGGATTTCTTACAGATCTCTTCCGACACCGGCAGATCTCCCTCCCGGTATCCGAGCTTCCGAAATGCCTTCTGTAAGTGCAGCGGCACCGGATAAAAGACGCCCGCTCCGACTCCGCGCTCTCCGAGATACGAAATCAGCTCCTCCTTATACTCCGTGAGAACCGCATACTGATGCCAGCAGGATTCTCTGTCCTCCACGTCGGTTTTCGGCGCAGTCACGGGAAGCCCTTCCAGCTGCCCGGTGTACGCTTCCGCAATCTGCTTCCGCTTCTGGTTATACCCGTCAAGATATCCAAGCTTTTCAAGCAGCACCGCCGCCTGCATGCTGTCAAGCCTGGAATTTGCACCGATCATATAATTGTAATACTTGCAGGGATCATACAGGCTGTCGCCGCTCTCCGTAAGCTCCGCGAGTTCCGGCAGCGCCTCGCCCGAAAGCCGCTGGTAAGTCAATGCCCCCGGCCGCCCGGCCGCGTGTGCCTTTATCGCACGGCACGACTCCGCGATCGCGTCATCATTTGTCGTGATCATTCCCCCGTCGCCGAACGCGCCGAGATTTTTCGTCGGATAGAAGGAAAAACATCCGGCCGTCCCGAGCGTACCTGTCTTTTTCCCGCGGTAGGAAGCGCCGACGGCCTGACAGGCGTCCTCGATCACCGCAAGCCCCCTCTCCTGCGCAATCTGATTAAGTTCGTCCATATCCGCGGGTATCCCGAAGATATGCACCGGCAGAATCGCCTTTGTCTTTGACGTGAGCTTTCTCTTCACGTCCTCCGGATCAATGTTAAAGCTCTCCCTGTCGATATCCGCAAACACCGGAACCGCTCCCGCCTGCGCGATGGCCTCCGCCGTCGCAAAAAAGGAAAACGCCGTCGTGATCACCTCGTCGCCGTCCCCGACGCCTGCAGCCTGCAGTGCGATCCGCAGTGCGTCCGTCCCGTTTCCGCAGGTGACGACATGCTTTACCGAAAGGTATTCCGCCATGCGCCGCTCAAATTCCTTTACGGCCGGTCCCTCCACATACTGACCGGACCGCATGACTTCGCATACGCGCCGCTCCGCCTCCGGTCCGATCTGCTCATATTGTCTCTTTAAATCAAAAAACGGTACTCTCATTTTGTTCATCCTTTCTATTGACTGCCAATCTCTTTTTCTTCCTCCGCTGCTCCGTCTCCCACGCTGCGCGTATAGACCCGGTACCTCTCCTGATACCCGATATTCAAAAAGGCGTTCTGCGAGGTCGCATTTTCCGGCTTTACCCGCGCTGTCAGCGTTTTCACCTGCGGAAAATCCCCGCGCACCGCCTCTTCAAGCAGCTGCAGAATGCGCTTTCCGTGGCCCATGCCGCGGCTTTGCGCGCAGATGCTGTACCCCACCTCGGCTTCCGTTCCAGACACCGTAACCCGCGCCTGCCCGACGGGCTCCTCCTCACACAGGTAAATATATTGCCCGCAGTCCGCGCGCTTTTGCAGCGCCGCAAACCATGCCGTGTGCTCTTCCCATGAAATCCGGGCGCCCGAAAAAGAATTCTGCCGCACCAGCGGGTCATTCGCCCATTCAAACAAAAGCGCGCAGTCCTCCTCCGTCGCTCTCCGCATCCGGCAGTTCATGTCCCCTGTTCCTCCTCTTCCGAAAGCAGGCGGTATTTCATCTCCGCGAGCTTCCAGTCCGTCTCATTGTCAATATCCTGCATCTCCAGCTCGGACACGACGATTCCGCCGGTATTCTCCCCCACAAGCTTTCCGGTTTTCCGCAGATGATCGACGCGGAATGCATAGAACTGCCCGCAGTCATGGTAGAGCTCCTCGAGATCCTGCGAGCGGCACGGGGCATACTGCTCCCACTTATAGTGCAGCGTGCCGTCCGCAAGCGTCATTCCCCGCAGCGGCGGGAACGAAAACGCCGCAACCGGCATCACGCAGTCTCTTCCCTGTTCCGCGAGCTCCCGCATCGCCCGCGACAATTTTTCCGCGGTGACAAACGGGGCCGTAGGATAGATACAGCAGCCGTAAGCAAACGTTTCCCCCGCCTTTTCGTACTGCTCCAGCACCTCCAGCAGAACTTCTGCCGTCGTCGCATAGTCCCCCGCCGTCTTTTCGCTTCTCAAAAACGGGATCTTTGCCCCCGCCCTCTTTGCAATGGCGGCGATTTCCTCATCATCCGTAGACACCATCACCGTATCAAACGCGCCGCTTTTTTTCGCGGCCTCGATCGAATACTCGATAATCGGCTTCCCGCAGAAATCCCGGATATTTTTATGCGGGATCCGCTTGCTCCCGCCTCGCGCCGTGATAATCGCGACTGCTCTTTTTTCTTCCATACTCTGTCGCTATGCTCCTTTTTATCCGTTAATCAGACAACGGACGCCTCGCGCCGCGGGACATCCGCTACCAACGAAAAAAACCAGCTTTTCATCTTTGAAGAGCTGGCTTTCCTATTCAATTAAATTACT
Source organism: Lachnospiraceae bacterium (assembly GCA_021770345.1). Lineage (GTDB taxonomy): Bacteria > Bacillota > Clostridia > Lachnospirales > Lachnospiraceae > Roseburia. The sequence goes on from JAETRD010000005.1 coordinate 132,000, forward strand.
TCCTTTGCCGATTCTCCCAACTGTTCAAAAACAGGAATAATATTTTCAAATTCCTTTGCCATTCTGGCATCATCCTTTGACTGAATCGCATCGCTCAATGCAACCACCGCCCGGTTAAACGCTTCCTTGTCCACCCGCGTCTTTCCGTCGTTGAGCATGTCCATTGTCCCGTTCATTACCTGAATTTCCCAGTTTAACGCATCCGTGATTCCCTTTAAAAATTTATCCGTATCCTCCAGACGCTCCCCGGACAGTTCCTTTACAATAATCTTCATGTTGTGCACCAGGCGCTCGTTAAACTCCGCAAGTACCTCCAATGCCTCTCTCTGTTCGGCTCTGTTATCCTCCATGATTTTTACCTGCAATCCTTTCTTATTTTATTCATCTTATAATTATATCGGCAGCTTGCCCGCATATCCTTAGCACAATTTCCACATATACGCTCCTGCCACTACATCCGCCGCGCATCTGCCGTAGCGCGCTTCGATACGCTCCGCTGTCAGGTCGGGATCCGCGCCGTACTCAATGCGTTTTAACGCAAACCGGAGGTCCGCCAGCTTCTCCGTCAGGCTCTCACAGGTGTCGCCCTCTGTCCAGAAGCGGTTCTCCCCCGCGCACCGCTGGGCGGCATCAATCCGTGCAAACACTTCAAATTCCCGCAGGTGCAGATATCCCCGGTTCTCCTCCTCCGAAAAAATCCGGCACAATTCCTCTCTGTCCCCGGCATCCACAAGACGCTTCATCGCCTCTCTCGACGCCTCCCTAAGCGCGTCAAACTCCTTTTTCGACTCCCGCATCACGAGATGTTCAAACGGTTTGATATCCTGATACTCGTCGACAAACCGGTCGCAGTATGTCTGATAATTTCCCATTTTACTGTAGGCGTTGTCATGGTAGCACCAGACATGTTCCTGATACGGCACCGCTGCCCGGTATCCCGCACGCCGCATCTCAAAGCACTGCGAAATATCATAAAAGTCCCAGCCGTCAAATAAATCCTCACGCCATGCCACGTCATACTGTGTCGCCAGCAAAAGTCCGTCCAGCGCCTCCACATAAACCGGCTTCCTGTCCGCATTCTGACGGCAGTCCATGTGCGCCGGAATACAATTATGGTGAATACGCCCTACATTCCACGCCGTCACGGCCTGCGCGTGCAGCGGCAGAACGTCGCAGCCGATGCAGCCGAGCATACCGATATCCGCATTGCGCTCAAATACGGCGAGCATCTCCGCAATAAAATCCGGATAGACAAGAAAGACATCCTGATGCATATATACTTTATATTTCGCATCCGATTCTCTCATCGCCGCATTGTAACCGGCCGCCATCCCCGGCGCTTCCTCGACGTGAATCGTCTCTGTCGTATAGCCTTTTGGCACATTTTGTCTGCCGATATAGTACAGCGCTTCCGCATATTCCTGCGGGTTATTCACACATGTAATAAATGCTATCTTTTTCGTATCCATTCTTTCGCTCTCTATCCGATCGTCTCCATAAACGCCGCAAGCTTTTCCTCTGTCATGCCTTCCGCCGCAAGCGCGTACAGCTGCAGCTGCCTGGGAATCAATGTCTCATATCTGGTGCTCCGATAATCCGGCACTTCTCTCTTTACCGTCTCCTCGAGCCTGCGGTAGTCCTCCATCGGCAGCGCAAGCCCGCGCAGCGCGGCAAAATAAATCGTCTCATAAAAATAGGTGTGCAGAAAATACAGCTTGATTTCCTCATAATATTCCCGGAAAAACGCGGTGTGCTTCATAAAGTCCCACACCTGATACTGTACATTTGCATGCATCAGAAGCGTCTCTTTCCGCTTCATGTCCCGCTGCATCGTTCCCGCCTCATTCTGACGGTAATAGTAAAAGGGTTCGCTCATCACCGTAAACCGCTTCCCGTAAAACAGCAGCGGATAGACAAACAGCGGCTCCTCATAGACGACCCGCTCCGCGTACTTCACGCCGGCCCGCCGCACCAGACTGCTGCGGTACAGCTTATTCCAACAGCCGTAAGTGATTGTTTCACGGATCAGAAACGCCTTTCGCTCCTCCGGCGTCTCAATGCACAGCGTCTCCTCTCTGACGGAGCGCCCCGGCAGAAACGCGCCGGTCTTTTCCGTATAACAGAAGTATTCAAACTGAATCAGATCCGCATCCGTGCAGACGGCGCGCTCGTACACGCGCAAAAGCCAGTCCTCTGCCACGAAATCGTCCGCGTCCACAAACGCGAGGTACTCCCCTTCCACATACGGCAGCGCGGCATTTCTCGCACCGCCCTGGCGGCGGTTTTCTTCCATGCGCATAATCAGGATACTCTCCGGGTATGCGCGCTCAAATTCGCACAGCAGCTCCCAGGTCGCCCCGTCATCCGTCGACGCGTCATCCACAAAGATAAGCTGAAGGCTTTCTATGCCGATGGTCTGTCCGACCAGCGACAGAAAACATTTCGGAAGCCATCTTGCCGCGTTATAACAAGGTATCACCACACTGACCTTTTTCGAATACATCCGCTCTCCCTTCCAGAAGCTCCATAAATTGTTCCGCACGCCTGTCCCAGGTGTGCTCCCGTTTTGTCTTCCTTCTGCCGTTTTCCGCAATCCGCCGTCTGGTTTCTTCGTCTGCAAGCAGGCTCGCTACCCGCTGCGGCAGCTCCTCTAATCTTCCCCGCTCGAAGATCACCATATCGTCCCCGGTGTAGCGCCCTTTTAAAAAGTCGGAATCGTCCGTGACAAGAACCGCCCCCGCAAGCATGATATCGGCCATCCGCTCCGTAAAGCCGGCTTTGTGCCACGCCATGACATTCAGGGAGAGCTTTGACTGCCGATAGACGGCAAGGCTCTCCTCCACCGTGACATCCGGATGACAGACAAGGTTCGGATAGCTCCGAAGCGGGCACCGATACCAGCTGTCGCCGAACACCTCCACCGTAAGCCCCGCCCGAAGCAGCGTTTCAACGACACGTTTGCGGTAATAAAAGGTCACACAGTACACGGTTCTTCGGATGCGGTACATCTGCTCTAAAAACTCCCCGTCGTCAAGCGTGACGCCGCGCTGTCTTAAAGTCTCGGCAAACGCCTCCTCCGCGGGCAGGTCGGGATTCTTACGCATCACGCGCAGAAAATGATTCGCCAGGAACCGCTCTTTGCGCTCCAGCTGATGCATCCACAGAATCTGCTCCAGGTAGTCGCCGTAGGTGCCGACGAAAGTCAGCGAAAATCTCCGCTCCGGCTGCGGCCCCGCCGCTTCCATTCCCGCAGGCGGGAAAAGAATCGCATTCTGTCTGAAATAGTGTTCGGCAAAACGCCGGTAATTCTCGTCGTGCACGAGAAGATAAAAGTTTTCACCCCGGTATCCCATATGGCTTTTCAGCCAGATCGGATGGTCGAAAATAAAATTGTACTGCGGCGCATGGATATGCTCGTGCAGATAGTGAATTTCGTCCCGCATTCTGATCGAAAACAGATAGGACTGCACCCCGATCACCGCTTTGTAATGCGTATTCATATAATTCAGACTGTCTCTGACATCATTTTTGCCGAAGTCAAAATATTCTACCAATGCGCCTGCGCGCTCCAATGCCATGCCGAATTGCTCTGCAATCGCCGTCAAGACATTATGACAGACCGGATCTCCTTTATAGATCAGTATCGGCCTCGCCACATCGTCGATTTTGTAAAACGATTCTCCGCGGCCGATCATCTGCTCCATGCAGGCCAGTACTTCCTGTTCGCCGCAGCCGGCAGCCTTTGCCTGCGCGAGCACGCCTGTGACGGCCGCATCAAAAAACCCCGTCTCCCGGAGGACTTCGCTGTATTTCCCGATCACATAACAGTCCGCGATCCAGCCGCGCCGCAGTTCCTCCTCCGGCACGTCGTCCGCGAGCAGCAGATAATCTCCCCTCTCACACGCAGGGATATCCGACTCCGCAAGCACAAGCGGCGTCCGCGCCGCAATCCGCAGCAGCAGTTCGTATTTTTGTTTTGCGGGAAGCTTATGATTGAGTCCTCCCGCGAGGCGCGCCGTCTCCTTTTCGACTGCCACCTCTCCCGCGCAGAGCGTCTCGTCGAGCAAAAGCTCTGAAAATGAGATGCCCTCCGGCGCCGTTTTTGCGATGCGAAGCATATGTTTCCTCCCGTCTTGTCTGATTCCCGTATCTGTCCCGTCGGTTCCTGCTGCCTGTCCGTTAAGTTTCATTTTCTTTCTGTCGATATACCTTATAGAGTTTTTTCAAATCTAAAACGAACAGGAGCCTCTCTGATGGAACAGCAAACTATGAATCTTGCAATTGCGATCAACCGCCGCTATGTGCGCTACGCCTATGTCATGTTGTCTTCATTTTTCGCGCATCACACACTTCCGGTCAATGTGTTCGTCATGCACCGTGATCTGCAGCCGTCCGATATGGAGCAGCTTGGCGCGCTCGCGGATTCCGACACGCATGCGCAGGGCCCTGCGGCGCATGCCGCTTTTCACTTTCTGCGTGTCCCCGATTCGCTGATGCCGCCGGATGAGGTACTCACGTCGAGCGCGTGGGGACCGGAGGCTTATTTCCGTCTTGCGGTCGTCGATCTGCTGCCTGCGGATATCGACCGGGTGCTCTATCTCGACACCGACATGATCGTCAATAAACCGCTCACCGACATGTATTTTTGCGACATCGGCGACTGCCGTATCGCGGCCTGCAGAGAGCATTTCTGCGATCCGCCCTACCACAATTACTGCGACGAGCTGTTCGCGGAACTGATTCCGAAAGGGTTCTGTTATTTCAACTCGGGAACCATCCTCTACCGCCTCGACGCCATGCGCGCGGACTGCGGTTTCGCCTCCTATATGGAGCTTGCCCGCAGGCTGGAGTACCGTATCGAGTTCCCGGATCAGGATTTGCTGAATTACCGCCACTACAACGAGGTATATTATCTTGACGCCTCCTATAACCAGAACGCCCGCTACGGCTACAACTATAAAGAAATGCATTATGAACGGATGAAGGCCGAAACCGCGATTATCCACTACGCGTCCTCGAAGCCGTGGCGCGGAAATTTTATCCACTGCGACGTGGAGCAGATCTGGTGGGACTATGCGGCCCGAACGCCGTTTTACGACGAATTTCTCGAAGAGATTGTCCGGGAGACGATGGCCGACACACAGATTAATTCCTATATTACGGACGTCCTGTCCAAAAACGAGCGCATGTACCGGCTCATCGAACAGTACGATCAATTATTAAACCGAGGTAATCCCGTATGAATATTGTAATTGCGATAAATAAAGCTTATATCCCCTATGTCTCCGTGATGCTGACGTCGCTGTTTTGCCAGCACTCCTGTCCGATCGACGTCTACGTCCTGCATCACGAGCTTACCCCGGAAGATGAAGCCGTGCTGTGCCGTCTGTCGGAGACTTATGAGGCCGCTTTTCATTTTCTGTATATCCCGGATTCGCTGCTTCCGCCCGCCGAGGTCAAAAGCGCGACTCCCTGGGGGATCGAGACCTATTTTCGTCTCGCGATTCTCGACCTGCTGCCCGCCGACGCGCACCGGGCCATCTATCTCGACGCCGATATGATCGTCAACAAGCCGCTGGACGCGCTTTATTCCTGTGACCTGCAGGGCAAAAAGATCGCGGCATGCTATGAGCTGTCCTGCCGTGCGCCGTTCGGCGACTACAGGGACACGCTTTTTGACAGGCTGATTCCCGACGGCTTTACCTACTTTAACGCCGGCATGATGCTGCTGGACTTAGACGCGCTGCGCCCGCAGTACGGCTTTGACCGTTATATGGCCGCTGCGGCCGAACTGAATTATCAGATTCGGTTTCCGGATCAGGATTTGCTCAATTACTGCCACCACGGGGAAGTGCTGCATCTTGATTTCAGACAGTATAATCTGTTTGCAAGACGGGCTTACACCGATTTCGGCATGCGCTATGAAGATGTAAAAGAAAATGTCTCCGTGATCCACTATACCAACGAAAAGCCCTGGCGCGGCAACTGCCTGCACTGCGACATTGAGCTGCTCTGGTGGGATTACGCGAAAAAGACGCCGTTTTATCACGATTTACTTGTCGCCGCCGCACGGGAGCTGATGTTCGATACGACAGTCCGGGCTTACTCGGACAATATCCGATTCGAACAGCAGCAGCTTATGACCGCCATCGACACCTACGAGCAGATTTTTGCGCGCTGCAAGATTCCGTTTACACATCCCGACGATTTATAGCAGGCGCACCGCTTTTCAATGTACTGTAATTCCTGCAGGCGCGATGCGCCTGCTTTTTTAGCGCAGGCGCACCGGTATGCCCCGCTCCCCTAAGTACTCCTTCGCCTCCTTCGGCGTCTGCTCCGTAAAATGATAAATGCTCGCCGCCGCAACCGCCGATGCGCCTCCGGATGTGACAGCCTGATACATGTCCTCGTAGCATCCGGCGCCTCCGGACGCTATGACCGGCACGCCGACCGTCTCCGCGGCCTGCCTTATCATCCCGATCTCGTACCCCTGCATCGTGCCGTCCCGCTCGATCGAGGTCACGAGCAGCTCTCCCGCGCCCTTCTCTGCGGCGATCGCCGCCCAATCTCTCAGAGAATACCCGGTGTCTTTCGTCCCGCTGTGGGAAAAGCAGCGATATTCCCCGTCAATCTTCTTACAGTCAATGCTTACCACAATACACTGTGATCCGAATATCCCGGCCCCCTCACTGATCAGATCCGGATTTTCATAAGCCGCGGTATTCACCGATACTTTATCGGCGCCTGCCCGCAGAAGCCGCCGTATCTGCTCCACATTCCGGATACCGCCGCCCACGGTAAACGGGACAAAGCACTCTCTCGAGAAGTCCCGTATCGACTCGTAATCCGGCTCTCTTCCCTCCGCCGTCGCCTCGATATCCATGAGAATCAACTCGTCCACTTCCCGCATATTGTACACTTTGATTGCCGGAAGCACCGTATCCACCCGCCGCCACGAATCAAATCCGACTCCTTTTACGAGTCCGACCGACTTGTATAACAGCGTCGGAATTACACGCACCTTTAGCATAACGCTTGCTCCTTCCATGATGTCTGTGGATTTCCCTGTAACAACGTTTTATAGGAAAACCTGTCGGTTTCTCTATAAAGCAAGAAAATTCCGAATCAGCTTAAAGCCGGCCTTCTGGCTCTTTTCCGGGTGAAACTGCGTCCCTGCAATATGGTCTCTTGCGACCGCGGAGACAAAGCCGCCGCAGTAAGGCGTGACCGCGGCCGCATGTTCTTCGTTTTCGACCCGGAAATGGTAACTGTGCACAAAATAGTAGTTCGTGCCGTCGCCGATTCCGTCAAAGAGCGGCACATCCACACGTTTTTCGATCTCGTTCCAGCCGACATGCGGGATGCGCTCCTTCGCCTCTGTCGGCTCAAGCATCACAATCTCTCCGGGAATATAGCCAAGCCCCTCGCACACGCTCCCCTCACAGCCCTTCTCTGCGAGGAGCTGCATCCCGAGACAGATTCCGAGAATCGGCACCTCTTTCTCAAGTACCGCCCGGTCAAGCTCCTCAATCCACCCTCCCTGCCGCAGATGCTCCATCGCGTCCGGAAAAGCCCCGACTCCCGGGAGCACGATATGCTGCGCGCTCCGCAGCTCCAGCGGGTTGTCAATGATCGCCGCATCCGAGCCGCATTTTTCAAACGCTCTCTGTACGGAAAGGAGGTTTCCCATCCCGTAGTCTATAATCACCGTCTCCATCTACCGCTTTTCTTCTCCGTTTTCATTGTCGTAATTAATCTTTGTCAGGTTTCCGTTTTTGTCCTTAATCAGCTTGCCGTTTTTGTCGGTGAGGAACAGTTTTTTGTTGGTAAACTCATCACAGATCTTGACAAACTCGTCCACGGTGATATCGAGCGGCTCTAAGATATCTTCAAGCTTCTTGTCCAGATACGTCCACCGGAACGCGCCGTCACGCTCCTTCACCACCTGCATCGCGTCCTCCCGCGAAATCCGTCCGCGGCGGATATGCATCGACGCCTGGTCGGAACATCTGCCGAAGCCGAATTTGAGGAACTTAAAGTACTCGTGAATGCCGGCCTGATAATTGTCGAGATTCTCATAATCGTCGTAGTCTCCCTCGACCACTTTGCCCCAGCTCTGAAATCCGTGCGCTTTCGCCACAAGGACATTGTGAAGTCCTTCCCACGGGATATAATAGCCGAGGAAAATGCCGGTCACACCGACACGCTTTAACTCCTCGTCGGTCGGATAGGTAAACGGGATTAAGTCCTTTTTGCGGATTCCCTCCTGCCCGATCAGGTCGTTGACCCGAAGCCCGAGCATACCGCCGAATTCCTCCAGCCATCTGCGGTCGAGCACGTTATTCTCCACCGCCGCCGCGGGGCCGCCGTACTCGTTCTGTGAATTCTCTCCCCAGATAATCAGCGGAACATTGAAATTCACGGCCATGCGCACCGGCACCGTAAAGATGCTGACATGCTCCGGCCAGGAAATATCGCCGACCTCAATCAGGCCGATGCGGTTTAACTTTGCGCGCACCACGCGGTTTGTCGTCACCTCGATATAGTCCACGCCCATCTTTTTGATATTCTCGATGTTCGCTCTTCCGATCGGGGTCAGATCACAGGTCGTCGCGGTCACACACAGCGGATTCATCCCGAGCTCCAGCATCGTGATCACCTGGTAGGTGCTGTCCTTGCCGCCGCTGACCGGTATGATGCAGTCCCAGTTTGAGCCGTCCTTCGAGCGGTAACGGTCTAAAATCTCCATCAGCTCTTCTTTTCGCTTTGCCCAGTCCACGTTCTTCCGGTTCTCATAATTGCGGCATGCATTGCAGATTCCCTCCTCGTCAAAAGAAAGGTGCGGTTTTGTGCTCGGCAAGCAACATCTCTTACAATATTGAATCATCTTTACCTCCATTCGCACACGCTTTTTGTGCATTTCAGGTTTGTGCGTGTGCGCACAAACCTGCGATTGAAAATTTTAATTTTCAATCTTTCTCCTCCATGTCTCCACGACTCCATTCCAATACAACGTTTCCGGTTTCCAAAAATTGCTGCCTGTTCAGATTCTTGTCAATCAGGCCGATCATAATATGCTTGAGGCTCTCCTGCTCCCCGGACAGATACGGATTCTCCCGGTAATCCGGGAACAATCCCTTTACGGTATCCGTCATCTTCACATAAACCTCATACGGCGGTTCGTCGAACAGCAGCCAGAGCTTCCACAGCGTATTCGCGTAATAATAGCCCAGAAAATCCCATTCAATCTCTTTTGCAAAGCGCTCGAAAATCCCAAGCTTCCGGTAAGTGTCAAGCTTCATCAATTCGATGTCCAGCCTGTCGAACTGCCGCACGTCATTGCGCTCATGCACCGTGGACGCGTCGTGCTGCCTATAATGATACAGATTATCCGGCAGATGGTAAAAGCTTCTCGCATACAGTAGAAGCACCGGCTGCCAGTAATTATCCTCATACTTCATATGCTCCGGGAACGAGACATACGGCTTCCCCAAAAGCTCTTTCCGGTAAACCGCCGCATAAATCCCGGCGCTGTATTCGCTTTTGATAAAATCGGAAATCCAGTGCGAACCGCCCTCAATGATACTTTTCTCGTATCGCACAAATTCCTCCGGCACGTCCTCCTTTTCGTAGGGTACCTCTGTCCCGTCCGAAAAATTCAGAAACATCCGGCAGCCTGCGATATCACATTCGTTTTCCCTCACACACCGGTACAGGCGCTCGTACATCTGCGGTTCGATCCAGTCGTCTGAATCTACAAACCCGATATAATCCGCATTCGCATAGCAGAGGCCCGCGTTTCTCGCGCCTCCCTGACGTCCGTTTTTCTCCAAATGCACCGCAATCACGGAATCCGGATACCTCCGCTCAAATTCCGTGATGCAACACCAGGTCGCCCCTCCGTCCGTCGACGCGTCGTCCACAAAAATCAGCTCCAGATTCCCGATTCCGATCGTCTGCCTCTCGAGCGATTCCATACACTGCGGCAGATAGCGGGACACATTAAAGCAGGGGATAATGACAGATATAAGCGGTTTCATTTTACACCTCCGTCCTCGCATATTCCGTAATCAGCTCCCCCGCAGCCAAAAATTGCTGTCGGTTCAGATTTTTGTCGATCAAATCTGTCAGAATGCGGTCCAGATCGTTCCCCTTCCTCTGTAGATAAGGATTACTCCGATAGTCCGGGAACCATACCCTGACGTTCTCCGTGATCTTCACAAAAACCTCATAAGGCGGCTCATCATACATCGCCCACAGCTGCTGCACGGTATTCAGATAGTAATAGCCCAGAAAATCCCACTCAATTTCCCGCTTGAAGCGGTCAAATATGCCGAGCCTGCGGTAAGTATCGAGCTTCATAAGCTCGATTTCAAGTCTGTCAAGATGCCCCGCATCGTTTTTTCTGTGCACGGTAGAGGCCGCGTGCTGCCTGTAATGATAAAAATCGTTCGGCAGGTGATAACAGCTCCTGATATAGAGCAGGAGCACATACCCCCAGTAATTATCCTCATATTTTAATCCTTCCGGAAAATAAATGTGATGATCCGTGATGATTTCCTTTCGGTAAATCCCGCATGCGGTACTCCCTCCGTAGCCCTTTTCCATAAATGCCGTGACCCAGTGTGTACCGCCCTCTATAATGCTTTTCTCATATTGCACGAAATCTCCGGGCATTGGCTGGTATACCAGTTCTCTTCCATCCGGGAAATTCATCATTATCCGGCAGTCCGCGGTATCACAGCCGTTTTCCCTGACACATCGGTACAGGGTTTCGTACATCTCCGGTTCGATCCAGTCATCCGATGCGACAAATCCAATATAGTCCGCACTCGCGTAGGAAATCCCGACATTCATCGCGCCGCCCTGACGCAGATTCTGCTCGAGGTGCACCGCAATCACGGAATCCGGGTATCTTTGCTCAAATTCCGTGATGCAGCGCCAGGTCGCCCCATCATCCGTCGATGCATCGTCCACAAAAATGAGTTCCAGATTCCCGATTCCGATCGTCTGCCGCTCGAGTGATTCCATACACTGCGGCAGGTAGCAGGCTACATTAAAACACGGGATAATAACGGATATCAGGGGACGCCGCTCTGTTTTAGTGTTCTTCGACATCTTTTAACCGCTCCGCAATCTGCTCGACGGAAAGCCACTCGTTATTCTCCCCCGAGCTGTACTCAAACTCCGGCTCCACTTTCTTTCCGCCCGGCTGAATCTTAGAACCGTCCCACCAGTCAAAATGCGGATACACGATAAAATGCTTCTCATACTCGTAGGTCATCATCGAGTCTTCTCTTGTCACCATAATTTCATGGAGCTTTTCACCCTCGCGGATTCCGACCTCCGGCATCTCGCAGCCCGGCAGAACCGCCTGCGCCAGGTCCGTAATCTTAAAGGAAGGTATTTTCGAGATAAAGGTCTCGCCGCCCTTCGCCTCGAACAGCGCTTTGATGACGAGCTGCACGCCCTCATCGAGACTGATCCAGAAGCGCGTCATCCGGTAATCGGTAATCGGAAGCTTCCCGGAACCGTTTGCGACGAGATTGCGGAAATACGGGATCACGGAACCCCTGCTGCCCGCCACATTCCCGTAGCGCACAATCGAGAAGCACACGTCCTTTGCCCCCGCGTAGGCGTTCGCCGCGATAAACAGCTTGTCCGAGACAAGCTTTGTCCCTCCGTATAAATTAATCGGGTTCACCGCTTTGTCCGTCGACAGCGCCACCACCCGCTTAACGCCGCAGTCCAACGCCGCGTCCACAATATTCATCGCACCGTTGATGTTGGTCTTTACCGCTTCCATCGGATTGTACTCGCACGCCGGCACCTGCTTTAGGGCCGCCGCGTGCACCACATAGTCTACCCCGTCAAACGCGCGGTACAGACGGTCCCTGTCGCGGACGTCCCCGATAAAAAAGCGCAGCTTATCCTCGTACTTTTTGAACTTATTTGCCATGATAAACTGCTTGTACTCGTCTCTGGAATAGATGATGATTTTCTTCGGTTCGAAATGCTCTAAGACATATTTTGTAAATGCGTTGCCGAAGGAACCGGTTCCTCCGGTGACCAGAATTGTTTTTCCATTTAACATAGAATGAGCCTCCTTGCTTCTTACTGCTTTTTGTCACGATATTATTTATATCGAACTGTTTTCGCTTTCTCATTACCTTTTTCCCGGCAAACGATTGCGCACAGTCACAATTTATTATATACTAACAGAAACATCATTACAAGCAATGTGCCTTTACTGCACGCAGGAAAAATCATCTATTATGAATATTTTATTTTACCGCTACGGAAGCATCTGCGAGCCGGACATCATCGCCGGATTCGAGGAGCTCGGCAACCGGGTCTCCGAAATCACCCTGGAAATATATAATAAGGAAACCACCCCATTGGAGGGGCTGACCGCCTTAAAGGAGGAGCTTTTGTCTCATCCTTATGATTTCGTGTTCAGCGTCAATTTTTATCCGTTTATTTCCGAGGTTTGCAATATTTTCCATATCCGGTACATCTGCTGGACCGTGGACAGCCCTGTTATGGAACTCTACTCCGACTGCATCAAAAATCCATGGAACCGCATCTTTCTTTTCGACAAAGCGCAGTACGAGGAATTTCATCCGCAGAATCCGGACTGTATCTTTCATCTTCCGCTTGCGAGCAATCCGGCGCGCTGGCGGAGCGTCATACAGTCCGCCTCCGAGGCCGACTGCCGCAAATATACCGGCGCCGTCGCCTTTGTCGGTTCACTTTATACCGAAAAATGCCCTTACGACCGCCTGACCGGCGCTCCCGATTACCTGAGAGGTTACCTTGAGGGCATTATGGAAGCACAGAGCAAAATCTACGGCTGTTATTTTCTCGAGGAGCTGCTGTCCGATTCCGTCGTCGATTCTTTCCGCGCCTGTATGCCCGGATTCTATACGCCTTTGGAGACCTTCCGTCGCGACGACCGCGCCGCGACGGCACAGATTTATCTGTGCGCCAAAATCTCGGCAACGGAGCGGGTGCGCACGATGCGGCTGCTCGGCGCGCGCTATCCGGTCAGTCTCTACACCGCCAGCGATACCATCGGTATTCCGGTGAAAAACTGCGGTCCGGTGAAAACGCTGACCGAGATGCCGCTGGTGTTTCGTCACAGTAAGATTAATTTAAACATTACCGCGAAGGCGATACGCACCGCCCTTCCGCTGCGCGTCTTTGACGTTCTCGCGTGCGGCGGCTTTCTTCTCACAAACTACCAGTCCGAGCTCGCCGACTGCTTTACAATCGGCAGCGACCTTGACTGCTACACCTGCGAGGAGGAATTGCTCGATAAAACGGAGTACTATCTGACCCACGACGCGGAGCGCAGAGAAATCGCCCATAACGGCCTTGAAACCGTGAGCAAATACCATAACTATCCCGAACGGCTGCTCACAATGCTCTCACTCGCCTACGGATTATCAACGGAGGACTGATTACCATGCGCATATTATTTTTAGATTCCCCCGCGTTTGCAAAACAGGATATGATCCATGCCTTTGTCTCCCACGACGTTTCCTGTGACCTCTTTTTCCACGAGGCTTACCACGACAGGAGCAATCCGGATTTTGACGCCGCGTTCGACGCTGCCGCAGAATCCGCCGACTATGACTTTGTGTTCTCGTTTAACTACTTTCCGGTTTTATCAAACTGCTGCATGCGCCACAACCTGCCTTACGTCTCCTACGTCTATGACAGCCCGCTGGTTGCACTCTATTCCTGTACACTGATTAACCCCTGCAACTATGTGTTCCTGTTCGACAAAGCTGCCTGGCGCACGTTTCACGACGCGGGGGTTCCCACGGTATACTACCTTCCGCTTGCGGCGGATCCCGCGCGGCTTGCAGCGCTCCCCTGCCCGGAGTCACTGCTCTCTACCGTGTCCTCGGAGGTCTCTTTTGTCGGCTCCCTCTACAACGAGGAACACAATTTCTTTGACCGCCTGGAGAACCTGCCCGCCTTTACAAGGGGTTATCTCGACGCGATCATGAACGCGCAGCAGCAGATATACGGCGCCTTTCTTCTCGAGGAACTCCTCACCCCGAATATTCTTGCCGACCTGCAGAAAGCCTGCCCGTATCAGCCGATGCAAGGCGGCACCGAGTCCGACGCCTATGTCTACGCCAACTATTTTTTGTGCCGCAAGATTACTTCCCGCGAGCGCATCGCACTCTTAAAACAGGCTTCGGAACAGTTTTCTCTCAAACTGTTCACACATCAGCCGTCCCCCAAGCTTCCGCTTGCCGGGTACGTCGGTCCGATCGACTATGAGACCGTGATGCCGCTGGTGTTCCGGCACAGCAAAATCAATCTGAATATCACGCTGCGCAGCATCCACACCGGCATTCCGCTCCGCTGTATGGATATCATGGGCAGCGGCGGTTTCCTGCTCTCGAATTTTCAGGAGGACTTTCTCGACTTTTTCGTCCCGGGGGAAGACTTTGTCTTCTATGAGAGCGAAGCGGACTTCTGCGCCAAAATCCGCTACTACCTTTCCCATGAGGCTGAGCGGGCGCAGATTGCAGAAAACGCGGTGGGAAAAATGCGTGATTTCCACACATTCTCCCACCGCGTCACAACGATTCTCGATACGATTTCTCAATAAGAGAAATCGTTCCCGCTTGTCATCCACTCTGCGATCTGCTCCCCGCGCCGCTCCCAGGTGTGTTTTTCGATTGCCGCGTGAAAACCCGCGGCCGCAATCGCCTCCGCTTTATCCGGATGCTCCAGCAGATCCGTCACAATCTGCGGCAGTTCTTCCAGGTGTGTCAGCGGATATGTCACAATTTCCTTTCCCTCCCGGAAAAATTCAAACAGCGTATCATAGCGGTATGACACGCACACGGCATTTGCCAGCATCGCCGTAAAGATGCGCTCATGCATTCCGTCAAAAAAGTTCATGCAGTGAAGCACGATTTTCGAGCGTCCCATCAGCCGCACGGTCTCGTCAATCGGGATTCCTCCCGCCGCTATGATACGGAGATTTTCTTTTCCGGCCCCCGCATAGTTCTCCCAGCCGTTCCCGGCGACGGATACCTCTATCCCGCTTTTTAAAAGCGCTTCGATCATCTTCGTGCGGATCCATGCCCTCTGGTATTTCTCAAGCGGCGCCATCACCTCAAGGATATCCCGGAATTCCTCCTCGCTGACCGCAAAGGAGATCTTATCGAAGTACTCCCGCAATACCTGCGACCACACCCGATATGCCTTTTCGCCGATCAATTCACCCTTAAGCTCATGCATGATTCCCCGGAAAACGTCGGCTCTCTGCCCCATCTCCCATTCCGCCTTGCCAATCGGACAGTATGTTCCCGAAAAGAAGACGTCGATGTCCTTCCTGTCCCACTCCGGCATGGCTCCGCCGTAAAAGCCCCCGTGATACAGTGTCCCCACCTTATCAATCTGCGGATATTCTTTCTGCACCCGCTTTGCGTGCCCGTTCTGAATCGTCAAAAGATGCGCATTTTTTCCGGTGGTGCCGGCAAGCCGCGGCGCGTGATAAATCGGATCATCCACAATCCACCCCACGCGCGGCATACACGCAATCCAGGGCACCTCCTTTTGTTCCATATCCCAGAACAGCGCCTGCATCGAAAAATAAAACGCATACTCCTCTGCATGTGCCGCCGCTTCCTGCAGTGCCTTGGCCGCATGCTCCGCCGCCGCATCTATCCTATCCACCTCATACCCGCAGTTTTCAAAGCCCCGGCAGATTTCGTCCGCCGCTCTTCCCAGCACGTCATACGCAGACAATCCCCGCACCACAAGCACTTTCATGCCGATTCCCCCTCCGCCTCGTAAGTAAACGGTTTTCCGTCCTGCATCCACTTGATGATCTGTTCCCCGCGCCGCTCCCAGGTGTGCGCGCGAAGTGCCGCTTTGTACCCCTCCTCTGCGATGCGTTCCGCCTTATCCGGATTTGCAAGCAGGTCAGCCACAATCTGCGGCAGTTTCCCGATCTCATTTAACGGAAATGTCACAAGCTCTTTCCCGCTCTCAAAAAAGTTACTCATCATATCGTACTCATTCGTCACAGATACCGCATTTGCAAGCATTGCCGTGACGATCCGCTCATGCAGCCCGTCTAAGATATTCGTATTATTCAGTACGATCTTTGCGCGCCCCATCAGCGCGATCACTTCTGTGATGTCAAGTCCCCGATCGGACAGAATCGTAAGATTTTCTCTTCCTTTTCCTTCATACTGATCCCATCCCGCGCCCACAACGGTCACTTTGATGCCGCTCTGCAAAAGCGTCTCGATAATCGCCACTCTCATATAAGCGCGCTGATAGTTATCCAACGGCCCCATCACATGTTCAAGTGTTTCAAACTCCCCGTCGCCGACCGAAAAATTAATCTCGCGCAGGTAGCCGCGAAGCTCTTCCTGCCAGACACTTGCAAGATTGCTTCCCACGATCCGGTCTTTTACCCGATCTGCGATTTCCCGAAATCCGCCTTCCATCTGCCAAATCTCTTTTTCGGCCTGCCTGAGTGACATATAAGTCCCGGGAAAAAACACATCGATATCCTTTTTGCGATAGTCCGTTTTCTGCTCCCCAAGAAAACCGCCGTTATAAAGCGTCACAACCTGATCAAATTTCGGATATTCCCTTCTCACCTGCACGGCATGTGAATCTCTCGAAATCAGGACGTTTGCATTCTTTCCCGTACTGAGCATCAGCCTTGCCGCATGATAAACGGGATCATCCACGATCCATCCCACACGGCGCATCTCCTTAAGCCACGGCATCTCCTGCTGTTCCAGATTCCAGAACAGTGCCTGCATCGAAAAGTAGAATTCATATTCTTGCGTTTTTTCGCTTACTGCCATCAGTTCCTCTGCTCCGTGTTCCGCAAGAATATCGATTACGTCCACCTGATACCCGCAGTTTTCAAAGCCTTTGCAGATTTTATCCGCCGCCAGACGCAGCACATTATACGCAGACTGTCCCTTGACCACTAAGATTTTTTTCATTTTATTATGAATGTCTGAATATCCTCGATCAGCATCTGTGCCGCCTTTTCGTATCCCTGATATAACCCCAGGCTGCTTTCCACCAATTCGCGAACCGACATTTCCTCCTTTTCATAAATGTGATCTCTTAATTCATACGATTCCTTCGGTGCGTACTGCGCCATCATCTCAAACAGCGGCATCTGCTCTAACCGCGCGTTCCTGTCTATCATTTCCACGAGAATCTTTTTTAATTCTCCCTGCGGACAGCTTTTGTCATCCATTTTCTCTAATATCCCACGCTGATACTCTGCCATATCGCAAATACGCTTGCCAAGCTGTTTTGCCTGAATTTCCATATCGTAAAGCTGACGGGCCAATCGCTCTTTTTCCTGTTCTTTTCCCGCGAATGCTGCTCCTATCTGCCGTTCGAGGCCGGGAAAATCAAACTCCTTTTGGCATTCCCGCTCTACCAGTTCCCGCAGCGGAAGATTCGGCGCACCCTCGATCCGCGCTCCTCCCTCCGTACCGTTCCAAACTTCAAGCTTTCCCTCGTTCCGCCGCAGCGCTTTCTCAAACTGCTGTTTGTAGTACCACATCTGCACATCCGTGTCGAGCAGCGCACCGTCAATGCCCTCCACCTTTATCAGCATACGGCTTTGAATATATTCATCGTTATCGCCGAACGCACCGTCGATTCCTGCCGTGTGTGAAATTCCGTTTGTAAATGCCATATCCTGACCCGCAAGGATGATTTTCCGAAATCCCAGATAGCACGCCAGCGCAAACGCAATCGACGTGACCGAACCGCCCGACGACAGATCCGGGAACTCATAG
The DNA here is from genome assembly GCA_021770345.1 of Lachnospiraceae bacterium. Classification (GTDB taxonomy): domain Bacteria; phylum Bacillota; class Clostridia; order Lachnospirales; family Lachnospiraceae; genus Roseburia. The sequence goes on from JAETRD010000005.1 coordinate 149,819, forward strand.
CCGAGCGCTTCGTTTAGCAATTCGTTCCATTTCTTCTCGAAAAATCCGTAATAATAAACCCGTTTCCCGTAATGTTCCATAATCCACGGCCGCGTCAGGCCCTTGCAGCACCAGGCAATATCCTCCAGATCGAGATTTTCAAAAAAGCGGTCCGGCGCCTCCGGGTCGATCGTACACACGAGATCAGGATGCACTCCTGCTTTTAAAACCGTGCGCAGTGCCGCATCCACAACGATAATCAGCGCCTTCCCCTGTGCGCGTGCAAGCTCTTTCACATTCCTGTCCAAAGACGGCCCCGCCGATACAATAATCGCAGGGATATCGCCGAGTTCCATCTGCTCCGTCTTTTCTCTGAGCTGCGCAATATTCCTCTGATCCAGCATATATTTCATATGAAAAAGCGTAAACTGCGGAATCATTCGGTTAAACAGGATTCTTGTCCCCCGCCCGAATGTTTCATCCACGATTTTATTTACGATCCCGTCCATAAAGCTTTCACATTCTGTGGGATATAAAATATCATAGCCCGGCAGAATGCAAAACTCGGTCACCCGATACTCCTCATACTGCAGATGATACGTCAGAATAGACGTAAGTTCATCCGTCATTTCCGGCAGATAGAGCGCTACGCGCTCATCCTCTAAAATATCCGAGACGTCAAAGATACTGCAGGCGGCTCGCAGATTTGCAAGTCTGGGCTCGCACACGACAATATGATTTGTCTTATCTCCTTTCGATAAAAGCTCTCTGATGTGCTTTCCGTCCGAAAATCCAAATATGAAATACGTTCCGAATGCACGCATGGAATACCGGTCGGCATATAACTGTGCGGCACGCCGGGGATCCAATCTGCTGTTTAAGAACCATATTCTGTTGTTCCGTTCGATCGCCAGCACAGGAATGCCCTCCCGCGTCTGTTCGATTCTTACCTGTTCTTCTTCCCCGCACTGCTCCAATTCTCCCAGTACTTTGGGATATTTCCATTCTAATATCTTCCGGTTTTTCTCTAACAATTCTCTCACGGTCCTGTCTGCCTTTCCCAGTTTTTACATCTGCCTGCTCCTGCATTCTTCTTCGTAAAAAGAAATCATCAGCTGCGCAAATTCTTCCATACAGTCGGCCATACCAAGCATATCCAGCGCCTGATACTGTTCCACAAGCATTTTCAATCTCTCCAAAAAAATCAATGCCCGTTCATCCTTCCATTCAACGAGCATTTCCTGGATCAGTTTCTGATATTCCTGCAGCAGCTCCGCGACAAGCCGAACCGCTTCCTGTTCTCTGTTCTGGTAGAGCGCGCAGATTGCTGTCTCTGTGTTTTTTCTTATCTCTTCTATCACAGCATTTATTTCCCTTCTGTTTTATTTAAAAAGCTGCGGCACAGTTCTGCGGCATATACGCTCTGTGCGCAGTTCCTTATAAAGGAAAAAGCCGACAGTAAACTGCCGGCTTTTTTGTAATCTGATATCAAATTACTGTAACAGAGATAATACACCCTGTGTAGACTGATTTGCCTGAGCAAGCATGGACTGTCCAGCCTGAGCAAGAATGTTGTTCTTGCTGTACTCAACCATCTCTTCAGCCATATCAGTGTCACGAAGACGAGACTCTGCGGACTGAGTATTCTCGGAAATGTTATCCAAGTTAGCGATGGTGTGCTCAAGTCTGTTCTGTAATGCACCGAGCTCGGAACGCATTCTGGAAACTTCGCTGATAGCGCCCTGGATAGAGCTCATTGCCTGACCAGCAATCGCATAGTTCGTTACGTTCAGAGCGTTTACGCCAAGACCTGTAGCGGACATATCAGTGATGCTGATAGTAATCTTCTGACCGCAGAGAGAACCAACCTGAAGGTTCTTGCTTACGAACTTACCATCGATCAGGTTCATCGTGTTGAACTGAGTCGTGGAAGAAATTCTGCTGATCTCGGATGCCAGCTGGTTAATCTCGGACTGGATAGCGCTTCTGTCTGCTGTGGTATTGGTGTCGTTTGCAGACTGCGTAGCCAGCTCGTTCATACGCTGTAAGATGGAGTGGGTCTCACCTAATGCACCCTCAGCTACCTGGATCAGGGATACGCCGTCCTGTGCGTTAGCAGAAGCCTTGTTCAAGCCTCTTACCTGGCTTCTCATCTTCTCGGAAATCGTCAAACCTGCTGCGTCATCTGCTGCGCGGTTGATCTTGTAACCGGAAGATAATTTCTCAGACGATTTAGCCTGTAATCCAGTTGTGATACCTAACTGTCTGTTAGAGTTCATCGCGGTCATATTGTGCTGTACTACCATAATTTTTCCTCCTTGAATATGATGCAGCTTCCATGCTGCATATGATTTGTTGTCTGGCTTCCGCTCTTTACGGCCGTACGCTCCGCGTAAGCTTCCGCCTCAAGTAACAATTGTTATCTTGTTTACTTGTATTATATATCGGTCCAATGTCTCGATACTTTATAGTCAAAAGAAAATTTTTTTAAATTTTTTGTGCCCGCACCAGCGCATGCCGCAGTTCCATGTCCCACAAAGCTTCCGACTCATTCCGGTAGCACAGATATCCCTCCGTTGTCTCTGTCCGGAAATCCTGTTCGCGCAGATATTGCATTACGCGCTCTTCCATCCCCTTTGCATGGTAGGTAGCGATCACGCATCGAATAGCGGGATTTTGCCGCAATGTCTTTGCCGCGCCGGCAAGCGCCGCAGCCTCCGCTCCCTCCACGTCCATCTTAATGATATCGATCGTCTCTCCCGCCGCAATCTCATCGATCGTCGTGTGGGTTTCATCCGCTCTGTCGCCGAGCATTTTTTCGACGATTGTCACCTTTTCGCGCCACGGTGCAAACGTCGCTTCCAGCGCAGGAATCCACTTCGCATCACATTCCACGAGATACAGCTTTTTCACCTGCCCGACAATCGCCAGCGCGAAATTTCCCTCCGCGGTCCCGGCGTCGATGACAACCGTCCCTTCTTCCACCCGGAAGCGCTCGTCCAGATAGCGGTGCGGCGAATCCTCGTCCTGCTCCATGCAGCAGAAGCAGTATTCCGCGTATACTTCCTCCGGCGTGTAGGTGTCCGGATAATAAATCCTTTTTTCGTGGTGCATCACATACAGCATCCCCCTCTCGTTGTCATACCGTATGTCCGCCGCAATCCCCTCATATTTATCATATAATTGCTGCGGATAGCTCCTCACGCGGCCGCTCTCTCGCACGGATTCCATCCAGAGTCGATGTCCCGGATCCTCGCTGCCCCCGTATTTATGCAGCATATGTTTCGCCAGAAGCTCCTCATGGTTTCTCATATCGTAAAAGGCGGTTTCTCCCAAAAGCATCTCTTCAAGCTCCGCGGCCCGAACCCTCTCTTCCATCCGCACCAGCAGGCTGTCCGCCGTCATAAGCAGCAGAAGTATCGCCTGTTCAAAGCCCTCCCCTGTCTGAAGCATTCCGGACAGCGTCCCGGAAAACAGCGAAAGATTATCCCCGGAAAAAAATCGGCGGCCGCACAATCCGTTCATTTCATCCTGCCATGCTCTCAGCTTTTCCAGAAAAGCGACCGCATCCCCCGCTTCCGCATATCCGCTGTTGTATAATTCCTTTAACCCGTTGACCTCACGGCTTAATGCAGTGCTGATTCTCCACATGGAATAGGAAACGCGTTCCCTCTCATTTTTGATTTCCAGTCTCTGCCCGCATACCGGCATATCCCCGTTCGGAGCGTCTGCCGCCCCGCTGCAATCCCGCTCCGCCGACATCTCTTCCGTGCCGTGATACTGCTCGATCAGCGCCGCCATCTGCCGCACGCGCTGCTCCCAGGTATGTGATTCCAGCGCTTTTCTCCGCCCGGCCTCCGCAATCCGTTCCGCCTCTTCGGGATTCCGCAGCAGCGATTCTATTTTCTGCGGAAGCTTTTCGAGCTCCTCGAGACGGTAAAGCACAATATCGTTTCCGTCGCAGAATTCTTCTTCTATATAGCTGCTCACGTCCGTGACCGCCACGGCTCCGCTTAACATCGCCGCCGCAATGCGCTCCTGGAAGCCCGCCTTAAATCCCGGCATCACGTTTAACGCAATCTTCGCATGTCCCAGCGCCCGCCGCGCCGCCTCGGCATTTCCGTCGAGCATCGTGAGGTTTTCCCTTCCCTCACACTGCAGGTCTTCCCAGCCTGCCCCGTACACGGAAACTCTGATACCTGCCGCCAGCAGGCAGCGGATGACGCGGTCCCGGTTCACCCGCCGCACATAGCTTTCGACGTCCTTTAGTTCGCTCAAAAGTCCTGTAAATTCGCGGCTGCTCAGCGTCACCTGCATGCGTTCCAGCTCTTCTCTCAGCGCCTGCTCTATGGTCTTTGCGGAACACTCCAGCATTCTGCGGCAAATAGCTGCTTTCAGCTTGTCCCCAAAATCCCGCCCGGCTTCCCACGCCGGCGTCTCCGGCAGCCAGTAAGACCCGGTAAACAGGACGTCCGTCTCCCGCTCCCCGTAGGGAATCAGGCGATCCGCCCCGCATCCGGCCAGCGGAATAAAAGCCGTTCTGACAAACTGCGGATAGTATTGCCTCAGATAGCGCACATGCTCTCTGTCGATATTCACTATCACTTCGTCTGCCCCGGTCCGCGCAAGCCGTTCAAAGTGATACAGCGGATGATCGCAGAAATAATGAAGCTTTACCGCATCCCCCGGAATATCGGACTCACACTCGATTTCATCCCAGACTCCCTGACAGTCCACCACCGCATAAATCGGACAGTGCTCCACGACCCATCGATACTGCTCCAGATAATCCGGTTTCTCCACGTCGATCACGAGTGTATTGTAGCCCAGCTTTAAAAATTCTTTTTCGAATGCATCTATGTAATTTCCAAGCGCCCCGTAAATACCGGAGCCGGTGAGTAATAAAATGTTTTTTGCCATTTTCTGATTCCTTTTAAAAAGAAAGAGCTATTGCATCGGCAGAACCCTGTCCGCTTTTGCAACAACCCTTTCTGTTTTTTATTTTTTATTGTCAAGGAACTGCGGATTGATGAACTTTGATTTCATCATATTCTGATAGTATTGGTTGACTACCTTCTGGCTGGCCCTCACTTCTCTGACCTGTTTGCGCACGCTGGCAAACTTCTGCGTCATCAACGCCTTATTTCGCTTCTCCTGCGCCTCAATGTCCGCACTTTTCTCCGTCAGCTGACGAATCAGCTGCTGCATTTCCCTGATTTCATCCTTATACAGTTCTTTCTGCGTCTGCAGCGGTTCTCTGACACGCTCATAAATCTGCGTAAACCCGTCGTCGAGCTGCTCAAGCTGCTCGATCAATCCGGCTTTCTCCTCCACAATCACGTCAAAATCATCGGGATCCAGATTCGGGTCCTCCAATGCGTCCTGCTGTTTCTGATTCGCCTGAATCATCTTATCCAGCACCTGGTTTTTCTTTCTCAAATCCTGTAACAGGATGTTCACATAATTTTTGTCATTCATACGCAATCCTACTGTTCCGCTGATGTCTTCGGGGCTCTTGACAGATGCATGACCTCTTTCCACACATCCCGCATGGTGCGGAGGTGTTTTAACACTTCCTCCAAGATAGTCTGATCCTTTTTCAGGTTTGCTTCCCGCAGACATTCCATAAGATAATTATACACGTTGTCAAAATCCTTCGCCACGGGATACTGATGGTTTAATGTAGCCTGAAACTCTTCGATAATTCGCTCCACCTTCATGATATTGTTGTGCGCTTTTTCAATATCTTTGTTCTCAATTGCTTCGATGGCAAGGTTGCAGAATTTGATTGCACCCTCATAGAGCATCAGCGTCAGTTCTCCCGGCGATGCTGTCATAATCTTACTATTCGCGTATGCAGCATACCCTTGATTTGCTATCATGTTGTAAACCTCCTTATTGTGAACAGGGCTTATGAATCACCATAAGCCCTGTATCGCTATGTCTCACTCTTATAATATCAGCCTCCCAGCAGATTTGCAAGTGAAGAACTCTGACTGTTTAATTTTGCTAGCGCGGTCTCCATCTGTGAGAACTTCTGATAGTAATAGTCCTCCTGCGCCTGCAGCTTCTCTTCCCACTTTTTGATTACATCCGTATAATCGCTGTACTCGGACGCCATCTCTTTGTCGTTGTATACGGTATAGGTGCTGCTCAGCGTGGTTGCCCGCATCTTCTTTCCGACCTCGTCATACAGCCCCTGTGACAGCTGCTGGAAGAAGTTAATCACGGCATCCGGATCCTGTGTGATCGCCGTCATCAGCTTATCTTCATTTCCTTTTACCGAAGCGTCGTCTTCATCGCCGTCGATATGGTACGCGTTGTGCTGATTTTCCGGCGCAATAAAGTATCCCAGGGTCTTAATTCCGTAACTGGACAGGTACATCATCTTGCCGTTTACCTCATACCCTTTGCTCATAGCGGTCGTCATCGTACTGATCACGCTGCTGAGCGTGTCGTCTCTGCGGAGCAGGGAATCTTTAATCTTTGCTTCCCACTTTTCAATCTCGGACTCCGACATCGCGTCCCGCTCCTCATCCGACAACGGTTCATAGCCCTTCGCACTGTCGGCATTGTAGAGCGCGTTCATCTCGTTGATCAGACTGTTGTACTGTGTCAGGAAATCCTTAATCTTATCGTAAATCCCCTGTGTATCGGTCTGTGTGGTGATTGTAACCGCATTCTGCTCACCGTCCCCGGTCACACCCTGCAGGTTGATGTTTAAGCCGTTAATGGAGAACGCGTTGGAACTCCCCTTGTACTCGATATCGTTTACTTTAATCAGCGCATCCTGTCCGTCAACCTTCTTCGCATCCGTATTGAAGTTCGCCGTACCCAGGATGTTCTTCGAATTCTGTACCTGCGTCACGAAATCGTTCAGCGCCGTGGTCTCATCCGCAGAGCCGGCTTCCATCGCCGCGATCGATGCGAGCACACCGTGCTCTTTCATCGTCGCCTGCGCGTCTTCCATGATGGTGTTGTTCTTCTTAATCTCTGCCGCGTAAGTGTTCGTCAGAGCCGTCACGCCGGCAACACCGGTGCTTCCGAGATTCTGCGTCACGCCGTTTGCATCCACATATGTTCCGCTTGCATAGGCGGAATGTACGTCCGCAATGATGTCCTCTCTCGAATATGCCTCGGGGCTTGTCGCGGGATCCCCGTCGTCGAGGAGATCTTTGCCCTCCTCGTAAGCCTTTACCGCAGCGACATTCGAGGTCAGCCCGTCTATAAACTCATCCGTCAGGGATGCGTTGTTCGTCTTCAGATCGGTCAGGACATCCGTCGAAACAGCCACATCGGAGCGTGCCGCACCGCGGGTATAGACGTCCTCCATAATCTCGGTTCCCGCACCGATCGTAGCATTCCGTCCACCGGTCACCTGGTTGCCCTGATCGTCAATTTCTATCATCGTGGTCCCGTAAAGCATATAATTCTTTCCGTCGGAACCGAGATATGTGCCGGTATCATTCGGCGTGTAGGTCACATTGTCGCTGTCGGTGTATTCATAAAATCCCGTGCCGACTTCGGACTTGGTCGCCTCATAAAACGTTGTCGTCTTGTCTTCGTCTTTGAAATTGACCGTGACGTCCGTGCCGTCCGGCAGTGTCGTCTTGTACTCCGCCGAGCCGTCCGCCGCCGTCACTCCGGTCGCCGTATAGACGTTTCCGCTCGCGTCCACATAATTACCGTCGTTGTTCAGCGTATAGCTGTTGCCGTCGCTGCCCTGATTGGTAATCACGCGCTGAATATAATTGTCGTTCTCATCCTTGTAGGTCGTGTAGAGATCCGAATCCGTGTCAACCCGCGAATAAACGTTTCCGCTCGCATCCATCACGGAATTCACGCGCTCTGTCGCGGACATGCCGAGGAGTGTCTGCAGCTTCTCCTGATCCGCCGCGCTTAAACCGCTGCTGCTTAACGCATCCTTCATCGCACCGTATGCGGTCGCATAGCCGTATGCGGCCGACATATTGGCATTCTGCGCCGACGCCTTCTTGTATGCTTCCTGCGCCGCACGGTATGCGTCCAGCGCCCCCTTTACATTCTGTAAAACATTTGCGGCGTCGCCTTTCGTCTGATCGAAGTCTACATAGTTATACTTCGCATAGGACTCGTAAGTCGCCTGCGTCGCACTGGAATTTACGCTTAAGCCCATCGCGAACAGTGCGTTTACACCGTCCACGTCCGCACCGGTCAGAGAGAAATCGTTGTCCACGCCGCTCTTCTCGGAGCTCACATAGATACGCTTATTGACATCGTCATAGTTCGCGGTAACACCGGCTTCCTTTAACGAGGTGAGGAAGCTCTTAACGGTCGTTCCCTGAGTAACCTCGATTTTGGCCGTCGTGCCGTCTCCCTTGGTCAGGTTGATCGTCCCTTTGCCCCCGGTATAGCCAAGCTCCGCTAACGTCGTCCCCTCCGAGGTGTTGTTCGCCAGCTTTCCACCGGTCAGATATCCGGCCTGCGCCATCTGAAGGACATTCAGCTTCTGCGTCCCGTTCGGCGCACTGCTGCTCGCGGAAACGCTCACCTTTGTGCTGTCGGAAACCGTCGTTTTCTTAATATTGAAGTTCTTCGAAAAACGCAGTTCGTCCAGTCCGGTATAGAGGCTGTAAATCTTTGAATTTAATGTTTTCCATGCATCCTGCTTCCAGGAAAGCTTTGTCTGCGCTTTTTTATATTTCTGCGTCTTGTAATTATAAGATGATACCAACGCGGAGATAATCGCCTCGGTATCCAGTCCTGAGTTTAAACCCGTAATACGAATTGGCATTTTGTCACCCTTCCTTTCTCATAGAATTCTATCGCTTCTCATCCACGAGGATTCCTGCAACCTCCCACACCTTTGCAATCATGTCAAGCGTCTCCTCCGGCGGGAACTCCTTAATCACTTTATCCGTGCTCTTGTCTACAATTTTGATGGTGACACGATTTGTCTTCTCGTGAATTCCAAACACTGCGACAGAATCCTTCATCTGACGGTTCAAATCCTCTACCGCCTTCTTAACCTGTGCATTTTGTGCAGCGGTATTCTCCTGCTGCATGGTTTCGCCCTCTTCCTGCGAATTTCTGGAAGCGTGCTGTGCCGCAGCCGTCGTCTCAGGTACCGCAGTCTCCACCTTTACGACCGGCTCCGGCGCACTCGTCGCTGCGGGTGCGGTTTTCAATGCCGTACTTCCCTGATACGACACCCCACTGATCTTTTCCATTTCTACCACCTCCGTGTGATACTGCTGATTCTCTTATGGGCTCCGTGCCCCATTGTTCTACGTTTTATATCGGAAATATCTTATGTTTTGTTAACTCCTGCTATAAAAGATTCTTCAGAGCCTCCAGGTCTTCGGCATTGAATGCCGCCTTGTTCTCCTCCTGAATCTGCAGATACACCTCCTTGCGGTAAATCGGAACCTCTCTCGGCGCTGCGATTCCTATTTTCACCTGATCTCCCCGAATCTCTAATACCGTTATCTCTATGTTGTTGTTGACGATCAGAGACTCTCCTTTTTTTCTTGTCAGTGCCAGCATGCTACTCCTCCGCTTTCTCTTTCTTCTCTTTTAACACTTCATAAATTTTAAACTTCACGGGCAAGTCATCCTCGACAATAATCTGACATCCTTTTCTGGTCTCCGTGTTGATAACAATCGGTGCTTTCAGGTTCACCGTCGTGTCCTCTTTTTTGGGCTTTGCCGTCAGTGTGACAAGAACGTAGGTGTTATCCTCATTCAGTTCGCCCAGCGGCAGAAGCATCTCGTCATTTACCGTAGGATTGTAATCCTCCTTTATCTGATTGGGATACATCACCGGAAAAGCGACAGCCGCATCGTCCATCGACTGTAACCACATAACGGAGGTTGCGTCTAGGCCCTTCTCCTCGTCAAAAATCAGTGCAAACCTCTGCAGGTCCGGAAAACCGATCATCCCCCGCTCCAAGGTGATGATTTTTTCCTCGTTGATATCTATCTCTCCGAAAAGTCTGGTTGTCGCCTTCATGTCTATTCCCCCTAGATAAAATTCAGTAACGTATTCTGGTTTACCTTCGCCGCGGCCTGCAGAGAAGCCTCGTACGCAGTGTAAGCCGACGTGTAATCAATGATGATGTCCGACAGCTCTCTGTCCTCGTTTGTGGATTTGAGGGTCTCCACCGTCGTCTGCTGATTCTCCATACGGTTTTTGGTCAGTGCAAGGCTGACTCCCTTCGCCCCCACATCCGTATGCGCCAGATTCGCCATCTCCAGATACTTATCACAGTTTCCGATGTAGGAATTGTACAGCTTCTGCATGTTATCATCCGCGTAATCCCGCTCTTTTTTCGCCGCTTTCAGCCATGATTCCAATGCAGCCTGTGAGTAATCATCGGAATACTGTTCCATTTTCTGCATTTCCTCGAGCTTTGCCACCTTGTCATTCGCATCAATCGCAAAGCGGACCGCCTCTATCATCTCATCCACGTCGCGGCCGAGAGAGGCATCCAGAACCTTTGACGCATGCGTATTGACCGTCAGCGTCTGTCCGCCGGTAGCAACCACATAATTGATATCCTGATAAATCTCGTTGCCGTCCGCGTCAAATTTTATATATTCAATCGGCTGTCCGGCAACTGTCTTATTGGTACAGTTAAAGTAAAACTCCGGGCGAACCTCCCCTTTGTCGAATCCGGTCTTACTGTAGTTGAGCGCGAGACTTGCCTTATTGTCCTTTATGTCGGATGCCGCGTCTTTCCCGAGCACAAGCTCGCCGGTCTCCCGGATAAATACGGCGCCCGGACCGCCGGTCTCGTCAATCTCATAGGCATTGTTCGTTCCCGCGGCCGCCCAGTCTTCCAACGTGTCATACACCGTCACGTTCACGCTCCCGAGCACATTGCCGGCCGCATCGGTATAATCGATACTGCCGTTCGTATTCGTCGTTCCGTCAATCTCGGTGCCGTCCGACGCAACCAGATAATCGATCTTTCCGTAGTCGAGGCGGATTCTCTCGAACGTCCCCTCTTTCGGATTTGAGATTGCCGCGGTGTTCAACACGTCCGCGCTGGTGTTCGGAACCGTCACCTCATCGCTGTAGTAGCGGTGCTCCTGCAAATCAGAAAAGCTGAACTTCTGCTCGATATCATAAGCAATCTCACTGTCGTCCTCCATAAAGGTAAGCGTCTGATTCGTGCGGTAGCCCGTAAATATCGTGCGCCCCGCGTACTCGGCATTCCCTTCGGAATAAATCTGTGTGCTCAGCTTTTCAAGCTGTGTGAGAATCGTGTTCCGGTCTTCCGCCGTCAGCGGGTCGTTGGCACCCGCCGTGCACTGTGTCCGGACGTCCTGAATGACGGAGATAATATTTAAAATCGTCTTGTCGGTGATATCCAGCCAGGATTCCGCATCCGGAATATTATTTTCGTAGTACTGGTCAATCTCGCTCAACGTACTCCGCAGGCGCAGCGCACGAATTGCGATCACCGGGTTCTCGGAGGGTCTCTGAATCTTTTTCTGCGAGGTCATCTGATTGTTTAACGCATCCACATTCACTTTGTTGCCGTTGATGTTCTTTGTGGTGTTGTGAAGTATCATGTTATTGGTAATACGCATGTTTCATTCCTCCTATACGCCGGTTTCCAGTATCAGTCTGTCATACACTTCCGCCATCACCGAGATCATCTTCGACGAAAGATTGTACGCGTTCTGAAACTTTACAAGATCTAACGTCTCCTCGTCCTCATCCACGCCGGAAATCGACATTCTCTGGCTCTCGATGGCGTTTGCAATATTTGCGTAATTCTGATTGAAGATCTCAGACTCCTGCGCGTCGATCGAGATATCCGCGATCATACATTTCAGGAAGTCTTCGGTCGTGCTGCCGCGGTACAATACCACATCGCTCTTGAGCTTTGCGAGTTCCTCGAGCAGGTCATAGGCATCCACACCGCCCTCACCCGTGATGGATTTCGTCGTCGCAAGCAGCGTCGGGTCCTTGACGCAGAGCGTGGACACACAGAAATTTGCCGCCGTCAGCTTATAGTAAGTATCCGACATCGAGGTCGTCCCGGCCGTGCCGTTCTCCAATGCGGCGTTGTCAAAGATGTACTCAAAACCGGTCACTTTATCTTTTCCGGTAAAAAACGCATAATTATCTGTCGGGTCCCCGTTTAAGTTCTGCACATCCTTGCTGTTTAAGATATCGTTCGCCAGCGTTGCAAAGGTCCGCAGGAAATCATTCATCTGCGCCATATAATACGGGATTCCCATGGAGTCCACCGACGAACCGATCATCGCGTTCCTTCCGTCCACCCGTCCGCTTTGCTCACTGTTTAAGCCTTCGGCGAGCGTAAAGGTATAGGACTCGATCTCTTCGGTGTCGTTTCCGTTTGCGTCTTTCTTATAGGTAAATTCAAATCCGGTATAAGCGTACTGCCGTCCGTTGATGGTGAGCACGCCCTGCTCGGGCATCGTAATCTGCTCTATCCGTGTGATGGACGGACTCGAAATCTTTAATGTATTTGCGTTAAGCACCTTCGTCTTCCCGGTAAAATTCTCCGCATTGTTGCCGTCGCGGATGTCAAACAGTGCTTTCAGGGAACCGGACATATAGCTCGCGCCGCCGGCAAATGTGTTTCCCGTCTTCGCCCATTTGATGTCATACAGGCCTTCGATATCGGACTGATACACCTTATAATCGCGGGCCACACAGCTCAGCTCATTATAGTCGTAGGTGTCCACCAGCAGCTGTCCGCCGATTTTCACCGTAAAATATGTGCCGCCGGTCTCCATCTCGGGATTGTTGGTGTTCTTCACCGGGCTCTCTTTACATTCTGTCGGAACAATCGCCGACAGTTCGTCAATCAGAAGCGCCCGCTCGTCCCGGAGTTCATTCGCGTAGCCGCCCTGAACTTCGATGACGTTAATCTGTTTATTTAAAATTGCAATCTTCTCCGCGATCGAGTTAATGTTTGCGACCGTCGACTTGATCTCCTCGTTCGTGCTGCTCTGGATTTCCCCGAGCCCGACCGCAACACTGTTGAAGTAGGTCGCAAAGTTCTGCGCGCTTCCGATGAACTGCTGTCTGACGTTCGTGTCGGACGCATTGCCTTTCAGGGTGTCCAACGCATTGAACATGGTATTTAAAATCGTGGAAAATCCCTTTGCCGTATCGTCATCGATAAAATAATTCTCAATCTGACTCAGGTAATCGAGTCTCGTCTCAAAGAGGCCTACCGACGACTGATTGTACCAGTACTTCGTATCGTAGTACTCGTTGCGCACCTGGGTAATCGAATTGGTGGTGACGCCGGTTCCGGCGCAGCCGTATTTCGCGTATACGCGGAGCGCTCCCGACGCCTCGCGGTTTGCCTGCTGTCTGGTATACCCTTCGGTCTGCACGTTTGACAAGTTGTTTGCGGTTGTGTTCAGCGCGACCTGATATGCATTCAGACCGGATGACGCGATTGTTAAGCCAAAAAATGTTGACGGCATATAACTCCCTCTTTTCCTGTACTATGTGTTGTTAATCATCCCAGCGCCGTGAGCAGATGCTCGATCATCTCGTTGACCACATTGATAAAACGGCTGGATGCATTGTATGCATTCTGATATTTGATCATATATGTCAGTTCCTCGTCGGAGGAAACCCCGATCACTCCCTGCCGCTGATTGTCCACGGAGGCCACCGTCGCCGCAAGGTTCGTCGCGATCGAGTTGTAGACATTTTCGGTTGTACTCATCTCGCCGATCATCGACTGATAGTAATCCTTGAAACTGCACGGTTTCGTGTCGTTCGGGCTTAAGAAAGTCGACTCCTGTTCCCACACGGCCGCAAGTTTCGCCGCAAGATCGTATCCGACATCATAATTCCCGCCGTTTAAGTGCGGAAGCAGCGACTCCTCCTCGAGAAGGTCCTGATTGATGTGAAGGCTCCGCAGTGTGTACTGCATCGTGGTATCGTTCGGATCCTCCTCGTTGTAAATATAGATGGTGTGCGCGTCGCCGTTTGCATCCGTGTATGTCGCCTCGGTGTAGCGCTCCGTACCGATCCGCTCAAACAGTTCCCGCGGCGGAAGCTGCTTGTCGGAACCCACATGGCAGTTCTCCGCATCCAGAATCTTTGTATTGGCATTGATCTGTCTGGTCGTCCCGTCCGCGAGCGTCACCGTAATGCTCGTGGTTCCCGCCCCGGCAAGATTCTCGATGGTCTGTCCCGCCGCAACATTCGGGGCAAGAATATCATTCAGCGCCGTCACGATGCTGTGAATCATCTGATCCATCTGCGCTTCCGCCGTCAGCATCACCGACATCCCCGTGGTATCGTTGTACGTCTTCTTATCCATCCCGGTGATATCCGTGTAGTTCGCAACATGGTCTCCGCGCGCCAGTATCAGCGCCTTGAGCTCACCCATATCGTTTTTATTCTCGGTGGAAATATCCTGTGAAAAGTCAAATACATTGGCATATCTTCCGCTGGTCATGTTGGACAGCTGCGGCCAGTAGGGTGTGACAAACCCCGTGAGCTTATCGTTCCGCATGCCCATCTCATAGCACCTTGCTTCATCGACGAACTCAACGCCCTCAACGCTGACCTTCATGATTCCGTCCGCCGTCTCGTGATAGGTGATATCGACCAGTGCCGACAGCTCGTCGAGCGCCAGATCTCTTGCATCCCGCAGCGTCATCGCCGTCTCGATGCCTCCGGCCTCCACCTTCTGGATTTCCCGGTTCAGCTCGTAAATGACATTGCCGAGGTCATTGATCTGCTTGATATCATCCCTGATCTGTGTATTGATATTGTACTGGTAACTTTGCAGACCGGAATAGACCGCCGATGCTCTGCTCAGGAAAAGAGAAGCTTTCTGTATGACCAGGTTCTGATACACCCCGTCATCCGGCGCCTTGTAAAGTTCCTGGAACGAATCCCAGAAATCCTCTAAAGCCCCCTGAAACGCCTGCCCCTCCATCTCCTGGAAGTATGTCTCCACCTCATAAGTTGCATCGTAGCACGCCTGATAAAATGCCTGCCGCGAAGACTGCGTCCGATAAGAACGATCCAGAAACATGTCTCTTGTGTGAACGACGTCCCCGATCAGCACTCCCAGGCCTGTCTGCTGTTTGCTGATCGCAGCCGCCTTATTCAGATTTATATAATCTCTGTCTGCATACTGCACCTGCTGACGCACATATCCGACAGTGTCAACATTTGCAAGATTATTCGCCGTAACGTTCAGTGCATTCTGGCTGCTCTGCAAGCCGGACACACCGATATATAAAGTTCCGAAATTATTTGCCATGGCAGATCTCCTCCTGACCTTTTATTTTATTGCTTGGCATCAAAGCCGCTGCCCCCAAGCAAAGTGCCTGTATTGTACGCGTCCTTGTTATAATTGGCAGTCTCCGGCGCCTGCCGCATGCTCTTTAGCAGCGTAAGGTCAAACTCTACCATTTCCAATGCCTGTTTTAGAAGTTCTTCGTTCTGACGGTTCAGTATCTGCATCTGTGTCCCCACCTCCAGCAGTCTGTCCCGCCGCTTCATCAGCTGCTCCTGCTCCTTCGGCTGATTCGCAAGAAATTCGACCATTTTATTGATCGTCATATCCTCCGGGTCCTTGCCGAGCACAGTCGCCATATCATGCAGTACCTGCGTTCTTTTGTTGGAGAGATTCAGCAGCGCACTCGCAGCCTCCTGTTCCCTGGCAGTCACCTCCCCGAGCACTTCGATATCCGCCTTTACGACAGCATCCCGCTTGATGCCGCCCAGCTCAATCAGAGCCTCGTACTGCTTTTCTTCCTCGCCCAGGGCGTCTAACAATTCTTCCATTAAACTAGCCACAATCAGTCCTCACTTCTACAATGTAAATGAATTGTATTTCTCCAGTAATTTTCCTGCAAAATCATCCATGCTCACTTCGTAATTACCGGCTTTTACCTTAGCCGCAACCGCAGCCGTTTTCTCTTCCCTGATGTCCGAAGCTTCTGCCACTGCCTGCTTTGCAATCTGATAGTCGCGCCCGAACGAAGAAATCTGTACTTCGTCGCGGCCGGCAGCGTTCTTTCCCGTCCTGGCCGTGCCGGACGTCTTATTCGACTTGTATATCTGTGCCACCTGATTATAAGCTTCTATCCGCATAATGGCATCTCCTTTCTTCTTCCCTGAAAAATAACTTTCCTAAGACTTATATCGGACGCTTTGATGTTTTCCTTAGCAAAATCACAAAGATTTTCTGTCTGCCACACCCGGGAAGGGCTCCGCGCGGCCGCTATTTTCTGTCTGCCTGCGGCGCTCCCATCAGACGGTTGATGCTCCGCTGGGGCACTTCATACGCACACATGATACCGACCACGATCGCAACCACCTCGGCGATCGCCGCCCGTCCGTTCCGCGCGCTTAAGGCAAGTTCGTTGACGATCAGATAATACACCGTCCAGTAGATTCTTCCTCCGGGTATCATCGGGAAAATCGCCGGCAGCAGAAACATGATGGCCGCGCTTTTTCGCCTCGCGGCCCACATCCGGGACGTCAGCGTCACGACAAATGTGGCCAGAAGAGTCGAAAGAAACGACCAGACATTCAGACCGTTGTGTAAAAACCAGCAGAAGATCCAGCCCAGACCGCCGATGATTCCGCAGTCCGGATAATATTTCCGCGGTACGCGGAACATCACGGAAAAGCCGACGGTACCGATGACCGCGGCCAAAAATTGCCTGATTGCTTCCATTATCATAATTGCAGTACTCCTCCCAACTCGCTGTACAATACAAAAAACGCGATCACGCCCATCGCAATTCCGATGAGCACCAGCGCCGCATCGATAAACCGGACCGTCCCCGCCAGATAGTCCCCGTTGCCCACATCGCGAATCGCATTTACAAACGGGACTCCCGGAAGCAGCGGCATAATCGCCCCTGTCACGATCGCGGAATACTGGTCCCCGATGCCGATGCGCCAGAGCAGCGTCCCAACGCCCGTTCCGATAAACGCCCCCGCAATGTTTACCAGAAGTTTTGCCGTTTTCTTCTCACGCCTTTCCAGGAAAAGCAAAAACAGATAGACCACCATGCCGGCCAGAAAAGCCGCCACGCAGTCAAGCAGCGTCCCGCCAAAAATGTAGCAGAATCCCGCCGAGCCAAAGGAGCTTCCGAGCAGACGCGCAATCCTCCGCTTTCCCGGCATCGTGCGGATCCGTTCAAGCTCAAGCTCCGCCTCTTCCACGCTCCATTTCCCCTGCGCGATCTCGCGCGACAGCTGATTTACCGCATCCACCTTATCCAGCTGCACATCGGCGAGCGGCACATAATTTACCTTCGCATACATCTGCCTGCGGTCGTTTACCGCCGTCTGAAAAATCGAGTTGCTGCACACATACTGCTGGCTGTCCGCAACTCCGTAATTCGCCGCAATGCGGTGCATCGTATCCTCCACACGGGAAATCTCCGCCCCGCATTCAAGGAGCACCCGCCCGGCTCCCACCGCCAGATCCAGCACCCTTCTGTCCCTGTCTTCCATCATCTCACATCCCCTGCCGTTTCTTAAAATTAAGATTATTATGTCTTAGATATTTCCATATTATAAGAAAACCACGACAGACTCTGCCGCGGCTCGTTTCTCCTGTTTTGGTATAAAATATCAGACCAAATTATGATAGCACGCTTCGGGAAAAAAAACAATCTTTCTCCCTCATTTTCATGCGTGAATTTTAAAATCAAACGGGCTTGCGTCTTGTAAAAAGCATAAATATAGATTATAATTGAAAGCGTGTACCTTAATAATGTCAGCCCATTTTCCGATACAGAACAAAGGATGGCAACTATAGATTCAGCAAGCGTCCCATCAGGCTGCCTGACGGCATATTTGGGTACTGCGGAGGAGAAAACTGCATGAAGAAAGATTGGTTAAAAGAAAATTCAATTTTATTATTTGTCATAGTCGGATGCATAATCCTGATCGGCACATCCGTGGGTATTTTTTCTTATATGGATAACAGCATTGATTCACTCAATTCAAAGACGATGCAGAATGTCGGCACCACTTATCTGACCGGCATGTCAAATCAGATCGCAAATCACGGGAAAACCTATTTCCAGGATAAATTTAATGTTCTGGATTCTCTGCTGAATGTGGCCCTCACGCAAAGCGGCGAACTGAGCACAAAGGAATATCTGTGTGAAAACCTGCCGGCCGACTTCACTTTTCTCGCACTGTATACCGATACGGATGAGTTAGACACGCTCATAGGCGACAGTTCCTATCACCCCTACGATGAAGACGCTTTTTTTGAGACGCTGGAAACCGGGGAAAATAAAGTCATTCTTGCCACCAACAATCGCAAAGAACGCCTTCTCGCATTTGTGCTGGACCAGGAGTTCGTGTTAGACGGCACCACTTATCAGGCAATGATCTGCGGCTTTCCGCCGGAAGTTTTAAATACCGTTCTGAATCTTGCCTACAGCGATGATATGATTTATTCCTACGTCATCCGAAAAGAAGACGGTGGCTTTGTCATCCGCAATGAGGACGCTTTCCGGGAGACTTATTTTGAGCGGATGAAAAAGCTGTACCAGGACTATAACGGGATGACGGCAGACGACTATATCGAGGCTTTTTCCACAGCCATGAAGCGGGACGAAATTTTTACCGCGGAGCTGGTCGCAGACGGCGGACGGCGGATTATGTACGCCGAACCGCTCGAATACTCGGACTGGTATCTCGTGACCTTTATGCGCTACACGGAGCTTGACAATCTTCTGGGAGAAAATAACGCGAAACGCAATCAGGTTTTCTACTCCTGTATGCTGCTGTTTGCAGTTGTATTTGCAGTTGTGTTCAGCATTTACATCTATCTCTCACTCAGACAGATTAAAACCCTTCGGGTTCTCGAGGCCGCCGCGGTTTCCGCAAATAAAGCGAAGAGTGATTTCCTGTCCAACATGAGCCACGATCTGCGCACTCCTATGAACGCTATCGTCGGCATGACCGAAATCGCCCGCTCCCATATCGAAGACCGTTCCAAAACGGAAGAATGCCTCAAGAAGATTTCACGCGCAAGCAGCCACCTGCTCTCTCTGATCAACGACGTTCTCGATATGTCAAAGATCGAGAGCGGAAAGATGTCTCTCGCCATAGCGCAGATGTCTCTGCGGGACAGCATGGACAATATCGTCATGATCATACAGCCTCAGATTAAGAGCAGACGGCAGAATTTTGACGTCTACATCAAGGATATCATCACGGAGGATGTCTGCTGCGACAATCTTCGGTTTAACCAGGTGCTTATCAACCTTTTGTCCAACGCCGTCAAATACACGCAGGAAGAGGGCAGCATTTCCCTCACGCTCACACAGGAAGCGTCTCCGCGCGGCGAGGACTATATCCGAAATCATATCATCGTTCAGGACAACGGTATCGGTATGACAGAGGAGTTCGCGGCACACGTCTTCGACGCGTTTGCCCGGGAAGAGAAGACCTCCGTTCGCAAAGAACAGGGAACGGGACTCGGACTCGCGATCACCAAACGCATCGTGGAGCTGATGGAAGGTACCATTGAGGTCAAGACCAAGCCCATGGAAGGCACTTCTTTCCATGTCACGCTCGATTTGCAAAAGGGCACTCTTGACGAAGACCAGATGCGCTTTGAAGGACTGAACGCTCTGGTTGTCGACGACGACGAGGAGCTCTGCAAGAGTACCCAGCAGGCACTCCATGAGATCGGCGTGGAATCGGAGTATGTGACACACGGAAAGCTGGCGATTGAAAAAGTACAGGATCGCACAAATCATTTTGATTTGATTTTAATTGACTGGCAGATGCCAGGCTTAAACGGCGTCGAGACCGCAAGAAAGATTCGGGAACACATCGGGGATTCGGTCCCGATGATTTTGATATCGGCTTACGACTGGGCCGATTTCGAATCCGAGGCAAGGTCCGCAGGAGTCACCGGCTTCCTGTCAAAACCGCTGTTTAAATCCACCCTGTTTTTCGGCATCCATCAGTATATCTCCGGCGGCTCCGCGGAATCGCACAGGGAAAGCACCGACGAGATACGGTTTAACGGCGAACGGATTCTGCTGGCGGAAGACAATGAGCTCAACGGGGAGATTGCAATCGAAATCCTCACCGAGGCCGGCCTTATCGTGGACTGGGTAGAAAACGGACAATTGTGCGTGGAAGCTTTCCAGGCCGCTCCAAAGGGCCATTACGCTGCAATCCTCATGGATATCCGCATGCCAGTCATGAACGGTTATGACGCGACACTCGCGATTCGGGAGACGGACACCGAGATTCCCATTATTGCCATGACAGCCGACGCGTTCGCGGAGGACGTGGCACGGGCAACGGAATGCGGCATGAATGCGCATATCGCCAAACCCCTCGATATCAAAACTCTGTTCTACACATTGCGGAACTGGACAGCACACAAATCAGAAGAATAATACGCGGATACATAAATACCCCCGCCGTGAGTGCCCGATACCGTTTATACGGCGCACTCATGGCGGGGTATTTATCGCATTCTTTGAACTTCCTGCAATTCTTCTCCCAAATGTTTTAGAGAAAACTTCTGTCTTTACATAATCCAGCTCTGTTATTCGCTCCTCTGTATTCCCCCGTTCAGGCTGTTCCATATTAATATTCCACTCCCTCCATAAATTAATTATAGAAGCACGTCGAATAATATGTTACAATTTTTTTGTTGCTCACCGATACCCGCAACAGGGAGGAGGTGTCAATGTTGGAATTTCTTATATCTTTTTTAGTTGCCGTTCTGGGTGGAGTAGCTTGCCACTACATCATCAAATGGTTAGACGGTGACGACAATGGCAACAACTAGCCTAGTGGGTGCTTTGCCACTATAAAAGTAAAGAAGAATCCCTCAACTGTACGGGAATACGGTTGAGGGATTCGTTTCTTCGTCAATGTTGGTTGACATCTTATATCTTTTTGCCTATTGGCATTATAGCATATGCCGAAACCTTTTTCAATATGCATGACACCAAAAATTATCCTTATCTGGCATCAATCAAATCCCGATATATAACCATACATTGTATCGCTCTCCTTTCCGGCAGCGGTGCGACAACATACATTCCCTTATTTCCGGGCTTTCCCGGCTCTAAAATCACGAAAGGCTTTTCATCGTCGGGAACAGCAGCACATCGCGAATCGCCGAGCTGTTCGTCATCATCATCACCATGCGGTCAATTCCGAATCCGATGC
Source organism: Lachnospiraceae bacterium (assembly GCA_021770345.1). Taxonomy (GTDB): domain Bacteria; phylum Bacillota; class Clostridia; order Lachnospirales; family Lachnospiraceae; genus Roseburia. The sequence continues at coordinate 170,982 of JAETRD010000005.1, forward strand.
CTCCTGTCGGCGGCATACCGATGGAAAGCGCATTCAGGAAATCCTCGTCCGTGTGGTTCGCCTCATCGTCCCCGGCTGCCAAAAGCTTCTCCTGCGCCTCAAAGCGCGCGCGCTGGTCAATCGGGTCATTGAGCTCGGAGTAAGCATTTGCCATCTCCCAGCCGTTCATAAAGAACTCAAAACGCTCCACATAATTTGGATCTTCAGGCTTTTTCTTCGTCAGCGGAGAAATCTCAATCGGATGGTCCATCACGAACGTCGGCTGAATCAGATGCTCCTCCACATATTCCTCAAAAAAGAGATTTAAGATATCGCCCTTTTCATGGCGATCCTCATATTCGATATGGTGCTCGTCCGCCAGTTTCTTCGCAGCCGCGGTATCTGCCACCTCGTGAAAGTCCACACCGGCATATTTCTTCACCGCATCCACCATCGTGATACGTTCAAACGGCTTTGAGAGGTCCATCGTGTGTTCCCCGTAGGTCAGAATCTCGGAACCGGTCACTTCCTTTGCCACATAGCGGTAAAGGTTCTCCGTCAAATCCATCATGCCGTGGTAATCGGTGTATGCCTGATACAGCTCCATCAATGTAAATTCCGGGTTATGCCGCGTGTCAAGACCCTCGTTGCGGAACACACGCCCAATCTCGTACACGCGCTCCATTCCACCTACAATCAGTCTCTTTAAGTACAGCTCCAGGGAAATCCGAAGCTTTAAGTCCTCGTCTAACGCATTGAAATGCGTCTCGAAAGGTCTTGCCGCAGCCCCCCCTGCGTTCGAGACAAGCATCGGCGTCTCGACCTCCATAAAGCCCTGTCCGTCGAGATAGCGGCGGATCGTGCTGATCACTTTCGAACGCTTTACAAAGGTGTCTTTTACCTCCTCGTTCATAATCAGGTCCACATATCTCTGACGGTACCGCGTATCCGTATCGGTCAGTCCGTGAAACTTCTCCGGAAGAATCTGAAGACTCTTAGAGAGCAGCGTTACCTCGGTTGCATGTATGGAAATCTCACCCGTTTTTGTCGTAAAAACGGTACCGCGGATTCCGAGAATATCCCCGACGTCATATTTTTTGAAATCTTTATAGGATTCCTCCCCGATATTATCCCTTGCAACATATGCCTGGATACGCCCTTTTAAATCCTGAATATTGCAGAAAGATGCCTTTCCCATCACGCGCTTAAACATCATGCGCCCGGCCAGAGATACTTCCTGTCCCTCAAGCGCGTCGTAATTGTCCTTAATATCCGTACTGTGATGCGTCACGTCGTATTTTGTAATCACGAACGGATCTCTGCCGTTTTCCTGCAATTCGCGCAGCTTGTCATAACGCACCTGCAGCAGCTGGTTCACATCCTGCTGTGTATTGTTGTTCTCCTGATTCTGTGCCATCTTCATCCTCCATCTATTGCCGCCCGTCTTCCTGCCCGACTGCCTCTCGGCCGCGGCTTACACTCTGTTTTTAATTCGATCTGTGAATGGAGAGTACCTTATATTCCAACTCCCCGGCCTGTGTCTCTACCCGAACCATATCACCGATCTTTTTGCCGAGCAATGCCTTTCCCACCGGAGATTCATTGGAAATCTTACCCTTTAAGCTGTTTGCCTCTGTGGAACCCACAATCTTATATTCTAACTCCTCGTCAAATTCACAGTCTAAAATCCGAACACTGCAGCCGATGCTGATTTTCTCCAGATCAACCTCATCTTCCACAACGACTTCCGCATTCTTTAAAATCTTTTCGAGCTCCTCAATGCGGGCTTCGATATCCCGCTGCTCGTCTTTTGCCGCATCGTACTCTGCATTCTCAGACAAGTCCCCCTGCTCTCTGGCCTCCTTAATCTTCTGTGCAACTTCCTTTCTCCGCACAACCTTAAGTTCCTGCAGCTCGTCCTCTAACTTCTTCAGTCCCTCATACGTCAGAATGTTTTTCTTGTCCATTTCCATCTACCCTTCTTCTTTTTACTATACTATTCCCTGTAAAATGCCTCTTCTAAGCGGTCTCGTACGGGTCTTTTCCGGGAATCCGGCACCCCCTTAACAATCACAGTATTATAACCGATAGGTACTGCAATGTCAAGATTCCCCCTTTTTTCCCACGGTTTTTTGTGAATCGGAATATAATAATTTCGCGGTCCGAAAACACTGCCCGGACAGCCGCCCTCCCACTCAAAATCCAGCACGAGATTCTCGAGCGGTTCGTTTTTGGCCCGCCCCATTCCGCCGTTTGCACACGCGTAACTCCGACGCCGTTTTCCCATACAGTGTTTTGGCAAAATGGTAATGATCAGACCGTTCTCCTCATACATTGTCTCTGCAAATTCCCGAAAATATGCAGGGCGCTCCGTATATATCGTGAGAAAATTCAAATCCGGTGCAATCTGCTTTAAAGCATCTTTTACATCCGCGGATTCAAACAAGCTGCGATCGCCCGACTCCTCGTCAACGACCTCCACCGCAAGCAACTTCGGCGAAATCCGCAGCGCCCTTACAATCCCTCCGAAAACCGGTGCGAAATCCCGCAAAAATATGTTGGAGTATGACATGTCCCCTGGCCCTCTTTACTGCATTTCTTCATTATATGAGAGCGCCTCCCGGAATAATGCCTCAAGTTGGTCGTAATTTTCCACTTCATTGATACGCCCCCGCAGCTTTGATGAGTTGCGGTAACCCGCCGTATACCATGCCGCATGTTTTCGGATTTCCCGGATTCCCGTGTACTCTCCCTTAAATTCCACCTGCATCCTCGCATGGCGCAGGAGCATTTCCGTAACCTCCCGAAAATCCGGTTTCGGCAGCTGCTCCCCGGTTCGGAAATAGTGCAGAATCTGCCGGAAAATCCACGGATTCCCTTCGGCCCCGCGCGCAATCATAAATCCGTCGCAGCCCGTCTGTCTCTGCATTGCAATCACGTCTTCGGCACTCCTGATATCACCGTTTCCGATCACCGGTATGGACACAGCTTCTTTCACCTGACGAATGATGTCCCAGTCTGCCCTGCCCGAATAAAACTGCTCCCTTGTCCTGCCGTGTACGGCAATGGCCGCCGCACCGGATTCCTCGGCAATATGCGCCATCTCCACCGCATTGACACTGCCCTCGTCAAAGCCCTTGCGGATTTTTACCGTCACAGGTTTTTTTATCGCCCGCGCGGTTTTCTCGATAATCGCTCCCGCAAGCCGCGGGTTTTTCATCAGTGCCGAGCCGTCGCCGTTGTTCACTACCTTCGGTACCGGGCAGCCCATATTGATGTCTAAGATATCAAACGGCCGCTCCTCGATCTGTTTTGCAATCTCACTCATGATGTCCGGGTCTGAGCCGAACAGCTGCAGTGATACCGGATTTTCTCCCGAAGCTATCGAAAGCAGCTCCTCCGTGTTTTTATTCTTATATAAGATCGCCTTGGCGCTCACCATCTCCATACAGAGAAGTCCCGCCCCCTGCTCTCTGCACAGCAAACGAAATGGCAGGTCTGTCACGCCTGCCATCGGTGCCAATATCAGATTATTTGCTAATGTCACATTTCCAATCCGTAACTTTTGTACCGTTCCCATGAGCACCGCCTAATTGATTTTTCCCGATTTACGATTCTGCTTCTTATAGATCAGGTTCATTCCCTTTAATGTCAGATTCGGATCATAGACATCGATCATCGTCGTCTCACTCGCAATAATGCGCCCGAGACCGCCTGTCGCGACGACCTTTACCTCGCCCATATTCGCCTCGGCGATCATATGACGGACAATGTATTCAGTCTGTCCGATCTGTCCGTACACCAGTCCTGCCTGCATCGAGGAAATCGTCTCCTTTGCCAGAATACTCTCCGGCTTGCGTATCTCAATCTCCGGCAGCTTCGCCGCATCCTCCCAGAGCGCTTTCGCGGATATGCGGATTCCCGGTGCGGTGACGCCGGACACAAAGGCCCCCTTTGCGTCAACCAGATCGTAAGTTGTGGCCGTACCGAAATCGAGCACCAGCACCGGTCCGCCGTAAAGCTCATAGGCCGCAGCGGCATCCACGATACGGTCGGCGCCGATCTGACGCGGATTCTCCGTCACAATGCGGATTCCCGTTTTGGTGCCCGGTTCAATAATAATCGGACGGATGCCGAGGTATTTCACGACCGCCCCCTCCAGAGAGTGCATCACATTGGGGACAACCGAAGCAATAATCGCATCCATAATCTCCGTGTGCTTGATATCGTTCTGCTCTAAAAGGTTGATAAGCAGCATCCCGTACTCATCGGATGTCCGCGCCATCTTTGTCGTCATGCGGAACGTTGCCGCCACCTCATCTCCCCGAAACACGCCAACGGTAATATTTGTGTTTCCAACATCAATCGTTATTAACATCGCCATTCTCCCTCCCGCCGGATTATCCGTATTCTTATCCGACATATAAAAGCTGATAATACAGCTGCAGCCCCTCCAGCAAATCCTGCCTGGTCTGCTGGAGCTGCTTGAGCTTCAATCCGCATCCGATCTCGTCATAGAGCAGGTCCCCCTCATCACAGGAAGCGCGGAATTCCAGCTCGCCGTCCCCGTCAAATACCAGCTGCACGGTTCCGCCCACATCCTCGGTAAAAAGCACGCACATAATTTTCAGTTCATCCTTTACCTGCTGTGGGAGCCCGAAAAAGTCCTCATTCAGATAATATTTTTTGTTGTATGCACTCGCCCCGCAAAGCACTACTTCTTCCATCTTCCATCACCTTTCCGGCGTATACCGTACCCGTTTTACACATAACCATACACTCCGCGCACCGAAACTTCCCCGGCAGACACAAGCCTGCGGCTCTCCCAGGTATCTACGATCAGTTCTCCCCGGGGCGTGATCCCCATCGCTTTTCCCTCAAAGGGCTCTTTGGGGTCAAGCACCCGCACCATCTGATTTTTGTTTACCAGATGCGCGTCGTATTCTTTCACCAGCCCGCGCAGGTCCTGCGTCTCCATATACACCGCATAGTAATGCTCCAGCTGCTCTAAGGTTTCCTCGATCAGCGCAGCCCGCTTAATATGCTGTCCCGTCTCGCGGTACAGCGAAGTAGCCATATGCGCGATATCCTCCGGAAAACTCTCGTTATGCACATTGATGCCGATACCGATCACAATATAGTCCACATAATCAAACTGTGCACTCATCTCCGTGAGAATCCCGCAGACCTTTTTCCCGTTCATGACAATGTCATTGGGCCACTTGATTCCTGCCGGCCGGTCCGTGCATTTCGTAATCGCCTTCGAGACGGCCAGCGCAGCCACCAGTGTCAGCATTGAGGCATTGTCCGGATAGATCTCCGGCCGCAGCATCAGCGTCATAAAAATGCCTGTCCCACGCGGGGATTCCCAGTTCCGGCCTCGTCTTCCCCGACCCGCGTTCTGCTGTTCCGCCACCACCAGCGTGCCGGAAGGGTATCCCTCCTCCGCAAGCTGCTTTGCGCGTGTATTCGTGGAGTCCAGAACCGGAAAACAGAAAATCTCCTGTCCCGCCCACTCTGTCCTGCGAAGACTCTTTATTTCTTCCTCGCTCAGTATATCCGGCGCCGCTATAAAACGATAGCCCCGGTTCGGCACGGCCTCAATCTGATAACCGGCCTCCTTCAGCTGATTGATTCCCTTCCAGACAGCGGTTCTCGAAACGCCGAATTTCTCGCACAGGGCCTGTCCCGACACATAATCTCCCGCCTCGCGCAGGACTGTCAGCAACTCTGTCTTCATATGATATAAATCCCCCGATTCCGGTTCCCACAGAACCGCACATATGCCGTTACTCGCACAGCGTTGCGAACATCACGGCCTTGATGGTATGCATCCGGTTTTCCGCCTCGTCAAAGACAACCGACTGCGTGCTTTCGAATACCTCGTCAGTTACTTCAAGCTCACTGTAACCGAATTTTTCGTATACCTCCTGTCCGATCTTCGTCTTTAGATCATGGAAAGCCGGCAGACAGTGCATAAAGATTGCATCGGGTTTTGCGTTTTCCATCGCCGCTTTGTTTACCTGATACGGCATCAGATCCGAAAGGCGCTCCGCCCACACTTCATCCGGCTCGCCCATGGACACCCACACGTCGGTGTAGATAACGTCCGCGTCTTTTGTCCCCTCTGCCACGTCTTCCGTCAGCGTGATCGTCGCCCCCGTCTCTTTCGCAATCGCGAGACATTCCGCGACCAGCCCCTCCTCCGGAAAATATTTCTTTGACGTGCAGGCAACAAAATCCATCCCCAGCTTTGCGCAGGCAACCATCAGGGAATTCCCCATATTATAGCGGGCGTCTCCCATATATGTAAATTTCACACCCTTTAATCGCCCCAGATGCTCCCGCACCGTCAGCATGTCCGCGAGCATCTGCGTCGGATGAAACTCATTTGTCAGACCGTTCCAAACGGGAACCCCCGCATAGGCCGCCAGTTCCTCCACAATCTCCTGTCCGAAGCCACGGTACTCGATACCGTCAAACATGCGCCCGAGCACGCGCGCGGTATCCGGGATACTCTCCTTCTTTCCGATCTGGGACCCCGACGGGTCTAAGTAGGTCACATGCATCCCCAGATCATGCGCCGCCACCTCAAAGGAACAGCGCGTTCTTGTGCTGGTCTTCTCGAAAATCAGCGCTATATTTTTCCCGGTAAGGCTGTCATGACGGATTCCCTGCTTTTTCTTCTCCTTCAGCTCCGCCGCAAGATCAATCAGGTACATGATCTCCTCCGGTGTGTAATCCAGTAATTTTAAAAAACTTCTTCCTTTTAAATTCATGCCGGTTCTCCTTATTTATTGATTGTCCTCTATAAAGTAAGCAAACAGGCTGCCATCCAAATGGCAGCCTGCATGCTCGATTCTGTTATTTGTTTTCTGCAACCTCTACCACAGATTTTGCAAGCCCTGCAATCCCCTGAATCTCCGAAGGGATTATAATCTTCGTCGCTTTGCCGTCCGCTGCCTTGGCAAACGCCTCTAAGCTCTTAAGCTGAATCACGCCCTGATCCGGAGCCGCATCTTTTATCATGCGCAGACCGTCCGCATTCGCCTGCTGAATTTTAAGGATTGCCTCCGCCTGACCTTCGGCCTCGCGGATAGTCGCCTCCTTCTTGGCCTCCGCGCGGAGAATCGCGGCCTGTTTCTCCGCCTCTGCATCCAGAATCGCGGATTCCTTCTTACCCTCCGCAACAAGCACGGTCGACTTTTTCTCGCCTTCCGCACGAAGGATGGCCTCACGGCGCTCGCGCTCCGCCTTCATCTGCTTCTCCATCGCATCCTGAATCGCTGCCGGCGGAATGATGTTCTTAAGCTCGACACGGTTTACCTTAATCCCCCACGGATCCGTCGCCACATCAAGCGTCGCACGCATCTTTGTGTTAATCGTCTCTCTCGAGGTCAGTGTCTCGTCTAACTCCAGATCACCGATGATATTACGAAGTGTGGTTGCCGTCAGGTTCTCGATTGCCATGATCGGATTCTCGACGCCGTATGCATACAGCTTCGGGTCGGTAATCTGGTAGTACACCACGGTGTCAATCTGCATCGTTACGTTATCTTTGGTGATTACCGGCTGCGGCGGGAAATCCACCACCTGCTCTTTTAAAGTGACACGCTTTGCCACGCGGTCAATAAACGGCACTTTGAAATGAAGCCCCACTGACCAGGTCGTGAGGAATCCTCCCAGCCGCTCCACGACATACGCATTCGCCTGCGGCACAATCTTAATACAGGATGCTGCAATGACAAGGCAGACTATAACCAGAAAAATAAGTGTTCCAACAAAAAATCCCATACTGTCCTCCATCTGTTCTCTTTTCTATGATTTAGGTTTCCCCGTTTGATATCATATTACTATATTTAATTTCAAATTACAAGAACAGCCGCAGGAAATTGATTTGCGGGGTACAGACATCAAAAACACTCCTGCTGCACCCGCACACACTCCCCTGCGGCTGTCTCTGTAATTCTAAATTTCATTCTAATAAAATACATGATTGCCGATCACCACTCCGGCCTGACCCGAAGATGCTCTCTTAAAACGCACAGCCCCTCCGGTATTGTCCATACCGTTTATGGCTTCCTGCGCTGCCTGAATGCAGCTTCCCTTTGGCCCGTTTGCGGCAATGCTTCCGACAGAACCCTTTCCGGCAGGCGGGAACTGTCCGCTCTGGTAAATCACACTGTAAATATCTCCCGGATAGCTGCCGGATTTCACACGGTTCATAACAACCGCCCCGACCGCAAGCTGTCCTTCATAACACTCGTTTCCGGCCTCACACTGAATCAACGCTGCAAGCAGGGTTACGTCATCCACCGACGCTGCCACCGCCGTACTCTGTACGGCTCCTGAACTTGCCACCTGCGCTGCCTTTTTCGCCTCTTCCTCTTCCTTCTGCTTTGCAAGCGCTTCCTGCTCTTCGGTAATCGTAACCGCCTCACCGAGCGCGAGCTCCGTCGTCACATAGTCTGCACTGACATAACTGGTCTGTCCGCCGTAATTTACAGCCACCCAGCCGTCCACCGGCTCCGCATCCGTGTCAACGGTAAGCGCCATTCCGGTAGAAACCACGCCGATGACGGAACCCTCCGTATCGGCCTCGCTGCGGATACGCAGACCGTTCGCCTGAATCTCCGCCGACGTCTCAACAGTTTCCATCGCATAATTCATTGCATCTGTTCCGGATACACAGTAGGAATTCATCACCCAGCCGTCCACATTTCCGGATACCACATGACTCCATGTATCGCCGACCTCGACAATCTCCGCGACGTCTCCCTTGTACATCTTTCCTACAATCTCTGCATTCTCATCTCCCGCGGCTCTGACATACAGAAACTCCTGTACATCCGCCATCAGGCGATTCTGCCACAAAAGCTCTTCCTCGGATGCTGCAGATGCCTCCTCCTCGGATGCTGCAGATGCCTCCTGCTCCTCCCCGGATACCGCAGGTGCTTCCTGCTCTTCTCCGGATACCACAGGTGCTTCCTGTTCCTCCCCGGATACCGCAGGCGCTTGCTGCTCTTCTTCGGATATCACAGGTAATCGCTGCTCCTCCTCGGATATCACAAGTGCATTCCGCTCTTTTTCAAATATCGCAGATGCTTCCTTCTCTTCCTCTCCGGCCGCGACCAATATTGTCTCGGTCTGCTTCATCTTCGCCGTCATTCTGTCGATGGCTCCGATCGCATCTGTCTCGATTTCGTTCATCCGGACAACAACTCCTGCTGTCCCGTCCGTAGCTAAGTCCGTTCTTGTCTCCACTGCCACGGCTGTCGATTCTGCAGCAACCGTCTCTGCAGCTCCTGCGACTGCGCTCATCACCACCAGCGAACCGGCAACGGCGATACCCCCAACCGCTCTCTTTTTCAAATTCATAGAAACCTCCATAGGTGTGAACTATTTTTTGAAATAGTATTACACTTTCTTGTTTCATTTTATTCGTTTTTGTTACAATTATTACGGATTTATTACATTCGGAATTATAACAAAGCTTTTTAATCTTGTCAAGTTTTTGTAACATTTTTGTGACATTTGCCCTGTTTTGCATCACGGAAAAGAGGCGGGAACCACTGTAATTCCGTGGTTTCCGCCTCTTTTATTCAATCTAAGCCAAGGACTGTTCACAGAGCGTGCAATCCGTCGTTTTGGGATTAAAGCCTCTTCAAAAGAGCCTCTCTCGCTTCCTCATAGCCCGGTTTTCCGAGAAGTGCAAACATATTTTTCTTGTAGCTCTCCACACCCGGCTGATTAAACGGATTTACACCCAGAAGATATCCGCTGATTCCGACTGCGAATTCAAAGAAATAAAACAGTTCTCCGAGATAAAACTCGTTCTGCTCCGGAATCTTCACCATAAGGTTCGGCACATTGCCGTCCGTGTGCGCTAAAATCGTTCCGTTCATCGCGCTCTTATTGACAAAATCCATATCTTTGCCGGCAAGGTAATTGAGTCCGTCAAGGTCTACCGGCTCCTCGTTCAGCACAATTGTCTCTCGCGAAGTCTCCACATTCAGAACGGTCTCAAACATCACCCGCGCGCCGTCCTGGATAAACTGTCCCATAGAGTGAAGATCCGTAGTCAGATCTACGGATGCCGGGAACAGACCCTTCTGGTCCTTTCCTTCACTCTCGCCGTAGAGCTGTTTCCACCACTCCGCCACATAGTGAAGGCTCGGCTCATAATCCGCAAGTACCTCGACGGCTTTTCCCTTGCGGAGCAGAATGTTGCGCACCGCCGCATACTGCAGGGAATCGTTTTCCGCAAAATCTTTCTCAAGCGCCAGCTTTCTGCCCTCCGCGGCGCCTTCCATCAGCTTGTCAATGTCCGCTCCGCTGACTGCGATCGGAAGAAGGCCGACTGCGGTAAGCACGGAAAAACGTCCTCCCACATCGTCGGGAACCACAAACGTCTCATAGCCTTCCTCGGTAGCAAGATTCTTAAGCGCGCCTCTCGCCTTATCCGTGGTCGCATAAATCCTCTTTGCAGCGCCCTCTTTACCGTATTTCTTTTCCAGCATCTCTTTGAAAACGCGGAACGCGATAGCCGGCTCGGTGGTTGTCCCCGACTTGGAAATAATATTGACCGAAAAATCTCTGTCTCCGATGACATCCACAAGCCCTTTTAAGTATGTACCACTGATACTGTTACCCGCATAGTAGATTTCCGGTGTCTTGCGCACCTCCTTCGGAAGATTGTTGTAAAATCCGTGTCTCAAAAACTCAATCGCCGCTCTCGCTCCGAGGTAGGAGCCACCGATGCCGATTACAACCAACACCTCCGAATCGGACTGAATTCTCCTTGCCGCCTCTTTGATTCTGGCAAACTCTTCCTTATCATAATCCACCGGGAGATCAATCCAGCCCAGAAAGTCATTGCCGGCGCCCGACCTTGAGGTGAGCTGTTCTTTTGCATCCGCCACAAGCTTTTCCATGTAGCTTACTTCCTCTTTGCTGATAAAACCAGCCGTTTTCGAGTAATCAAACGATACTTTTCCCATACTCCGTACTCCTTTGTCCCTGAATTTTTTTCATTTTATCAAACCTGTTTTGTTCCTGCAAGCGCTTTTGACCTGATTCTTCCGTCATTCCTACGGAAACACCTCGTCCAAAACAGCGTCTAAAAGCTCCGCCGCACCGTCCGGCAGTTCTCCTCCCGATACGGAATCCCTGCTCTCCGCAGGCTGCGGCACCGCCTCCTGCCGTACGGGCTCTGCGGACACAACCGTCTTTTCCTGCGAAGGAAGTCTGTCGAGAATCTGATGCATAAGCTTTTCCACTCGTTTTATCCTATGTGATGTGACGGCCAAAAGGATACATGCAAAAACACCTGCCACAATGACAATCCCATCGGCATACTGCACGATCAAATTACCAATCTGCTCCATACACATTACCTCTCTTTTCTTCTCCGGCGGCATACTGCCTGTCCGCCAAATCTTTTCTCTACTATTATAAGTAGATTTCGGATATTTGAAAAGAGTACCCGACCGGAAATTCGCCGCAAATTCCGACATTTTGTTACCATTCACGGCTCATGGAACCTCCCATGGCAACGATATTTTCCCCTGGCAATGCTTTGATGCAAATCTATCTTTATTTTAGCCCTTATTCCTAAATTTACAAGTCTTTTCTTGACTTTTAGGCATAAGGGTATTATAAATAGTGAAGTACAGCACAGGAAAGGAACAGTTCTTATGAGTAAAATTGTAATGACCGGCGGGGGAACTGCGGGACATGTGACCCCGAACATCGCTCTGATGCCCACTCTGCGGAAAGAAGGTTATGAAATTTCTTATATCGGTTCTTATGACGGTATCGAAAAACATCTGATCGAAGAACAGAATATTCCGTATTACGGTATTTCTTCCGGTAAATTAAGACGTTATTTTGATGTGAAAAATTTTTCGGACCCTTTTAAAGTTCTGAAGGGATATCGACAATCCATAAAACTCTTAAAGCAGCTGAAACCCGATGTGATATTTTCAAAAGGCGGCTTTGTGTCGGTTCCGGTCGTTCTGGCCGCAAAACGGTGTCACATTCCTGCCATTATCCATGAATCGGACCTGACTCCGGGGCTCGCAAACCGCATCGCGATTCCGAGTGCCACAAAAGTCTGCTGTAATTTCCCGGAAACCTTAAAATATCTTCCCGCCGAAAAGGCAATCCTCACCGGTTCTCCCATTCGCAAAGAACTTCTGGCAGGAAACCGGGATCACGCGTTCTCCCTTTGCAGGTTTGAGAGCCGTTCTAAGGCTACGCTTTTGATCATCGGCGGAAGCACCGGCTCAAAAGCCATCAACACCGCAATCCGTGATCTGCTTCCGGAATTGGTAAAAAGCTTCAATATTATTCATCTGTGCGGAAAGGGAAACCTTGCCCCTGATTTGGCGGATGTTCCCGGCTATGCACAATTTGAGTACGCAAACAGAGAGCTCGCGGACATGTTCGCGCTCGCGGATCTTGTCATTTCCCGCGCCGGTGCAAATGCAATCTGTGAACTCCTGGCTCTGCGCAAACCGAATATCCTGATTCCCCTCTCCGCAGCAGCAAGCCGCGGCGACCAGATTCTGAATGCTAATTCCTTCCGGTCACAGGGTTTTAGCTACGTCCTTGAGGAGGAGGAGCTCACCAACACGACACTGCTGGAAGCCATCGAGCATGTCTTCCGCAAGAAGACAGACTACATCGCTGCCATGGAACAGAGCAGCAGCAGTGATCCGATCAGGACAATTATTGAACTGATACGCACGGCAGCCGGATAATCGAAAAATCTGCCGCAGATTATTTCGACAAAATCCGACGGATACGCGCATTCAAACAGGCCGGCCACACCGGGAGAAACAGCTATCCCGGTGTGGCCGGCCGTATATTTACAGGCGCCTGTCGCGATTACCGATATTGTATCTGATCCCGGATCGCAGCCATCTCTTCCGGTGTAAACGTCTCGTGACTCCACATAAGAATATCGTTATTTTTCGCCTCTTTATATCTCGGAATCAAATGCATATGAAAGTGAAACACCGTCTGCCCTGCCACTTCATGATTGTTCTGAAGGATGTTAAACCCGTCGCACGAAAGCTTTTCCGTCATATGCACGGCTAATTTCTTAGCCAGCTTCATCACCTTTCCCGCCAGTTCCTCGTCAATCTCATAGATATCTGCACAGTGCTCTTTCGGCAGAATCAGCGCATGTCCTTTTGCCGCCGGATTCAGATCCAAAATTACTCGAAAATCCCCGTCCTCATAGATCGTATTCGACGGAATCTCCCCCGCCGCAATTTTACAAAATATACAATTTTCATCCTTCATGACATATGCTCCTTTCCTTCTCTTTGTCGAATTTTGTTGTATAGTTCTTGTTGAACTTACATTTTTTTAATGCTAAACTATGTTTGTCGCTTACATGGTACAGAAATATATGTTGAGATGGAGGTTGTTTTTTTGTTAAAAAACGAAGATTATCTTACTATTTTTCATGAAATTAAAAATTCTATCACTCTGGTAAACGGCACATTACAACTTGTAGCCAAAAAACATCCGGAGGTATCCGATTTTGAGTACTGGGATGAGGCAATGTCGGAAATTGATTTTTTAAGGGGTATGGTAACCCAGCTCTCCTCCGCACGTCTGTGCAATCACTTAAACCTTATGCAGGTCAATATCTACTCTTTTATGCATCAGTTTTCCATGTCAATGCATGATTCTACATGGAGTGACTTTTCCTGCAATATTGAGCTTGATGAAAATCTGCCTCTGATTGAAATTGATCCGCAGCTGATTCGACAGGCGATTATCAATCTTGTAAAAAATGCCTATGAAGCCATGAATCATATCGGCATTGTCAATATTAATGTCTCCTGTGAAAATCCTCACATGTCTATCATTATCTCAGACCATGGCGGCGGTTTGGATCCGGCGATCGAGAACAGTATTTTTGAACCGTTCATCACATCGAAAACCGGCGGCAGCGGCATCGGCCTGTCGCTCACCAAGCAGATTATCGAATTCCACCACGGAACTATTTCCTATGAATCCCGTCCGGGCGACGGGTGCACCTTCGTTATCTGCCTGCCTCTTACGCAAAGTTAAATATGGTATCAAGCATACGCAGAATTTTGAAATTTCCCTTGGCTGTCATCTCACCCGTCATGAAAGCACGCTGAAATGTCATTCTTCCGCTTGTAATGCTTTCCATGACCTCCGGTGACAGCTTGGCATATATATCAATATTCTCTTCCTGTCCGTAATGGATGGTAAGCTCATCCCCATTTACCTCGATAAACAGCGGTTTTTTATCCGATATCATAAACAGATACCTTGCATGGAAATCCTGCTGTCCCAAAAATGTATGCCGAAACCGCTCGATATACGCCGTGTCTTCCTCTTTACTCTCCTTGCCAAGCATGTCCTTAAACATGGTTGCCAATTCCTGAATATCTTCTTTTTGTTTTTTCACATAGCTGTCATCCGATACATATTTTGATAACTGCTCGCTTTCCTGGGGTGTCAGTTCCATCTGCGGCGTGCGCAGTATATTCTGCTTTACCGCCTGGTTACTGTTCGGCAGGCTCTTCATTTTCTGTGAGATGGTACGGTACAGATTTTCAGCTTTCTTCTCAATAAGCACCGTATATTCCTTATTCATCTCAAAGCTGACAAGATCCTCCACATACCCGCAGATACCGGGACAGGGTAATCCTCCGAGAATCTCCCATGCATTTGCAAGGGTCAGCTCTCCTTCCCGCTCCCCGTATGTCGTCGACATCACAATCGGCTGCATATATGTCGTCTGTATCTTGGTCTTATCCCCGTACAGCCAGCACGAGTCCAAAAACTGCTGCATATACCCGCCGATCCCGAGCCATTCCACGGTTGTTGCCAGAATAATGCCGTCGGCATCCTTCATTGTCTGAGGAAGGGTCGCTATCTCGTTCTTATGCTCAAAGATATTGATACGTTCCACGGTAACGCGCAGTTCCCGCAGCACCTCCTCCATCTTATTCAATACATATAAAGTCGGATCGTCTAACAGTCCTCTTCCGCCATAGTAAATGTTGATTTTCATTCGCCGCCTCCATCTGCCTATCTCTTCCGTAACAGAAGTACTGTTTCCAGTATATAAATTTTCTGCTTTAAAATCAATCTTTTTGATCGTTTCCGTGATACAAAATCGCAGTCGCGCAAAAACCGACAAGCAATCCTCCGATATGCCCCCAATTATCGATGTCCGCAGAGGTAAAACCATAATATACCGTCAGCAACAGCATAAACAGCATGCGCTTTGTGGATATTCCCGCATAGTGTCCGTGATGACGGAGCACAATCCACAGAACACCTCCTATGACACCGTAGATTGCCCCAGAGGCTCCGGCAGCAATCGCATAATCTCCGGTCACAAGCATCACGCCACAGGACAGCAGGCTGCCTCCCAGCAGGGACAGCAGGTAAATTGCAAGCATTCTCCCATGCCCTGCCGCATGCTCCAGCCGATCTCCCATGCAGTATAAAATCAGCATATTGTTAACCAGATGTTCCGGTCCAAAATGCAGAAACCCTGCCGCCATAAGTCTCCACCACTGATGATTTTCCGCAATCAGCGGCGGATATATCCCTCCCCATCGCAGCACAAATCCCGCATCTTCGCTATCCCCGAGCAATTCCATCAACAGAAAAATAAGAACGTTTGTCACAACAAGGCCGATTGTCACCAGCGGTATCTCCATACCGCCCGCGGCTTTACCCCCTGCTTCCATATTCTCCAGAACCACCCGAAGTCCAAAATAATCCCCCGGCTGATTCTCAAATATAAGCAGCTGCCGCCTCCCGCAGAGATACCCCCAGGTATTTTTACATGTGGCACAAAGCTCGCGGATACGCTCGGGCTGCGAGCCGCACAGCAATGTCAGCACTTCCACATGGTACACCGGAAATCCTTCCGGAAAATCGGACAGAATCTCCTGCGGGCGATAAAAAGCCGCCTGTATCCGCTCTGCCGTCATACGCTGCCCTGCGGCATCCCATTCCGGAACCCCGTCTAAATCCACGGCGATCACCGCATGAAATCCCTCCTGGTAATAGCGGTAATACACCCGTATGGGAGCTGTGCTTTCCCTGTAAAAGCGATAGCCCGTATTTGCGAATGCCGCGTCAAGTTCTCCCGAAACCATAGTGTCTCCCCTCCGTCCGGTGTGTTTTACACACATCGTTATTATAATGGCTGGGAAATAAGAATGCAAACCGCCCGGGTCTTATTTTTCTTAAATAAATCTAAACTTTTCGTCGGCGAACAGAATGACTTCATTCTTTTCAAGGCTGATCCTGGTTCTGTAATTCAAAAGTGTTCCTCCCACATACGTTCCGTTCGCGGAATTCAAATCCTCGATAAAAAACAGGTCTCCGCTGCGCGTAATTCTTGCATGTCTCCGACTCACCGTCGCACTCGGCACATAGCCATCACAGGTTGCGTCACTACCTATTACGCAGGTTTTTCCCTCAATTTTTAAATCGGTGCAGGCTCCGTCTCCCTCATAGCGCAAAATCCCCTCCGGCGGCCGACTGACCTCACGCAGCAGCACCGTCGGCCGACCAACGGCAGCCGGCTCTTGCTCATCCTCCGGAGTAAAAACATACACTTCACCGTCCGTGTTCCGGCGGCCGGCCGCGATCTTTTTCCATATATCCTCAAGGCGTTTGCGAAACGTGCCAAACACCCCCGGCAACCCGATCTTTTCCGCCAGAACGGATCTGACGCCGCTTTGTCCGGTATCGTATCCCTGTCCCTCTTCCCGCTTTGTCTGTTCCCCGCTCTGTTCGGGCACGGCGCTTATGCGGCTTTCACTCTCTGTTCGGCGTTCCGGCTCATAGGGTGTATACAGTATCTCTGCCAGCAGTTTTATACTTCCCTTCGGAATCTGCCCGTATGCATCGTATGCCAATTTTACCGCTTTTTCGTCTCCGTGGTTCAAATGAATCAGCAGGTACTCCATCAAAGAGGCAAATGTCTCCGGCAGCGTCTTCCCATATCCCGGATAATAACAAAATATCACTCTGCCGGTCCGGTAATCCAGAAAAACCGTCTCCGGCAGCAGCAATATCGCGTCGGGACAAAGCAGTATCGCCTCTATGTGCTCCACCGTCTCATAAATCCCCACCAGCAATGCCTCCAGTATATCATACCCCAAATCCGCATCTTCCAAAAACTGCTGCAGGGACTGTTTCCCCGTAATATCATACCACACCCGGTTTTGGCCGTTTTCCTCCACCCACTCTCCGAACAGTATTCCCTCGACCGCAGCATTTGCAATCATCCGTTCCTCCCACTCCGCCGGCGGCTGTGCTGCCTCAAGGATCATACTGCTTGTCATCAGGCTTCTATTGTATTCTATTTCCATTGTGCCAGTTCTCCCATTTCCTTACAGCGGTAAAACCATCTTACCGCGTCAAATTCTTCCTGCGAAATCTGTTCTCCCGTTTCCCTGCACTCCTCATACAGCCCAACTCCGGTACTGATCGCCAGCATGAACACCATAAGGATCAGCGGGAAAATCAAAGACGCCTCCACCGTAAGGCTCCCTTTTACACTTCTCATATCAACTGCAGCAGGTATGCGGTCAGCAAAAACGGAAGAAACGGAAGCCTGTAATCCTTTCCCTTTTTTCCGACCGCCATCAGCAGCAATGCGGCAGCCCCCACTAAAAGCAGCGCCGTCATAAGCAGGCATAAATTCTCCCAAAAACCAAGAAATATACCGCTGACCACCAGCATAAGCCCGTCTCCAATTCCCACTGCCTCCCCTGTCGCCCAGCCGATCATTATCATGACGATCCCAACGGCTGCACCGGCCAGCATATCCGTCAGTGCCCGTTCCCTGCATAAAATGTGTAAAATAAGTCCCAGAACCAGCGCACCGGCCGGCAGATACAGATAGATCTGTTTTTCTTTCCAGTCCCGGTAGGCACTCACTGCCAAAATCCCCAGCAACATTGTATTCCCTATCATTTTCCCTCCTAAATGACTCATTCGGCTTTTGCAGACGAATCCCCGCTGCCACCGCACCGGCTGCAGCAGCGCCGTCCTGCGGCCTCCGACAGACGGATGCGGCGCACGGTACGCTTCAGGCCGCTGCAATTCCTGTCTGCGTGGTAACAATCTCCTTCATCCGTGATATACACCGACTTTCCCGCAGCACTCTGTTTTGTACATTTGTAACAGCGGCGGTATTTCTCTCCGTTTTTATTGCGCAGAGCCTTCACGGTATTTCCCGAAACCTTCCGAACCGATAATTTCAAATGTGTGCAGGAACGGCTTCGGTGATACACGGTTCCCGTTTCCGTAATGTAGACCCAGGAATCTTCCGTGTCCTCTCTTTCTCCCTTCCACCCCACCCATTTTCTTGACACGGCCCCCTGCACAAGACACAGCCTCCTTTTCCAAAAAACGGAAACCGGCAGTTCCATGCGGTATTCCGCCTTCAGATACACTTCATTCTGATCAAAGGCCGACCCTGCCAGGCTGATTCCCAGGCTGCCTCCTCTTATATAGCGCAAAGCCGTTTTATGTCCCTGCATATTCTTTAGAAACAGAGTTTTTGCCGCCAAAGAATCCCCCGTGCTCTCCTCCTCAAGACATACGGCCAGTTCCCGCGAGGTGACCTCCAGTGCGCTCTGCACTTCCATCTGTACCTGCATCACGCGAAAGAAGAACAGAATACTCACAAAAAAACACGCCAGCAGAGGCATTAAAACAGCAGCCTCCAGTGTAAAAGCCGCTCTGCGGGCGCATCGCGGCGTCTCTTTACCAGACACCAGATTTTGAAGCTTGGAACTTGCAATGAATAAAAATCTTTTTGGGAGAGATTTTTTTTTGATAGTTTTATAAGGAAATTTTACAAAGTAAAGAGACACCGCGATGCACCCGCCTTTTCAATAGTAAGAAAACTGTGTGTTGCTTTCGATTTCCATTGTCTTTAAACGCTCGTCCCCCAACACCGACAACCGGTAAAACAGCGGTTCGGCCCGGTAAGTTATCTCATATTTCATCCTGCCGATGACATAATCTATACGGAAATCCTTTTGGTTCTGCAGAAAACGGACATTCTGCTCCATCACCCCCATCATGCGATACGCCAGTTGTCTCTGGCTCATAACAAAAATAAACGCTTTCAGATAATCCTGATAGGAGAGTCCTTCCGGACAGCTGACCGCCCGACTGTCACCCCCGAAAGCGGCCGACAGGTTCCCAAGCGTCGTCGTCCACTGCCGTGCATCCTTAATCAGTGCAATCCGCTCTCCCAAAAGCAGTGTCCGCACATCCAGCACGCTTTCCATATAAGCCCAGGCCGCAACAATTCCGATCTCAACAACTTTAATTACAGCCGGATTTCCGGTAAAGCCTGCCAGCGCTGCCGCAGTCCCCTTTACCGACTGCATTTTTCCGGCATCCCCCAGAATATGCGTCACGTTTGCCGCCTCACGCACCAGAAGGAGCTTTCCGACTGCCCTCTCTAAATTCGCCCGGTCACTCGCCTGTCCCCCAAGAACATACTCCAATTCATAAGCAAGCGCATGCTCCTCGCTCGGACTTGTAAAATCCGAGAAATATGCATCGATGTATTCCGTCACAAGAATTTTGTCATACCACTCTGTCTTTTCTGTCACTGTCCCGGTTCCCACGTTGCATTTCCGCTTCTCTACACAATCCTCCAAAGATATTTCACACCCGGAAAGGTTGTCCGTATTTGTCACCGTTGAAAGCAGCGCATTCTGTTTGAAACGCAGCACAAGTTCGATCGGGCTTTCCATTTCCTCCGCCGGTTCGGGTGGATTCGTATCGGATTGTTCGGGCGCATTCCCTCCGCCCGGTTCCGAAATTTCTGTTTCGTCCTGTGTCCGGCCCTCTTCACCTGCTTCATCCTCAGCGGCTCTCCGCGCCTCGTCAAGGGCATTCTGCGCGTTCTGTATCGTGTCCTCCTTTGAACCGCTCTCCTCCACCGCTGCATTCTCCCTGTATTTCTCATAGAGTTTTTTTGCAGCTGCCTGCGGCAGATGCTCCCGCATATAACCTGCAACACACTTCATGAATACGGTTCCGTCCCCGTCCGTCAACACCTGATAGGACACCGGGCGCACATCCGAAAGCCCCAGCGCCAGAATGTTCGCTCCGTCCCCATCCCTCTCCGAATTTCCGCGGATCCGACTGCACAGTCTGCGGTTTACTTTTTCCATGGAAAATTCTCCGCCGCCGTATGCAGCGTCAAGCCCCAGCAGCCGGTATTCCTTCCACAGCACCGGCTGATACTCCGCACATACGGATTCCAGACAGAGGATGGACTTCCGCTCTGCCAGCACGGCAAGGCTCTGCAGCCTTGCCAGCTCCAGCAGTGCAAACAGAAATGAAGCGACAAGCATAAACGCCAGCGCAGAAAATACTGTCATACTTCCCTTTTGTCTCATCCCTGCACCTTTTTGGCATTGCTTGTAATCGTCTTAAAAATATCATTTACCAGATTCGTCAACTGCTTCTTGAAAATAAGCACCAGGCCAATCAGCACTACCAGAATCAGAATCATCTCAACAACTCCGACTCCGTCTTCTTCCGTCAAAAATTCTTTGATTCCTCTCATACTTTCCTCCCATTCCGCCGCTTCCGCGGCTGCAGCAAATTAAAATTGAAATGTTGCGATTGCGGGAACAGCCAGGATCACAATGACAATCCCCAGCATCAGAAGCATCGGCACCAATAGCTTTGTGGACGCTTCCTCCCCGTATTTTTTAGCGGTGCGTTTGCGCTCCTCAAAAGAATTTTCCGCTTCTGCTTCAAGCATACAGGCCAAACCGGAACCGCCCTTTCTGAGATTTTGCGCCAATATATTAGAAAACCTGCGGTAGCACCTCACTCCACAGCGATTTCCAAATTCCTCATAAGCCCTCTGTTCTCCGACGCCGCTCTCTATCTCATGGCAGGCGATCAGCATCTCCTCGTAGGCAGGCATCTTCTTCCATTTTCCCGTCCCGCATTTCGTTTCATAGACAGATACGATCTTCTTCCATGCGCCCAGCGGTGTCATCCCCGCCCCCAGCAGCAGCGCCATTTTGCTCACAATTTCCGGATACTCCGATTCCAGCAGGTTCATCCTCTTTTTTTCATGCTCTCTTTGACGGCTCCTTTCCAGCACAGGCAGCAGGGCTGTCAGCATCAATCCAAACAGCAGGATTTCTCCTGCGGTATTGCTCCGCTCTTCCCGCCAGGTCAGCGCATACGCTCCCACTTTCTCCGGCAATATGAGGTATTTTGCTCCGGTCTCTTCCGAGCGGCGCAGCACCTCCTTCCGGACCTGTGCGAGCAGTTCGGTTTTATCGTCCGCCACGGTCGGAAATACGCGAAACGCGATCTCCTCCCAGACAACGGAATCCCCGCACTGCAACTCCACCTCGGCATTTACCGCTACCCCTTCCCCCGGAATCTCCGTTCCGATTACATTGCCGTCATAGTCCATCAATTCATAATTATCAAAATTCCATTCGGCAAGAACCCTCCCTTCCTGATAGCTGCCGCGGATACACACTGCGCCCCGAATACATTCGGCAGACTCGTTTTCTCCCGGAAATTCATTTCGTATTTCTTCTCCGGCCGCCCTAAGAAACACCTCCTCCTCGTCTTTCCTCAGCTTCTGTTCCGGCACTGTTACCGTATACGAAAAATTCCCCAGTTTTCCCGTTGAAAATGTCAGATATGCCTGATAATCTCCGCCGCCGTTTTCGTTTCTCTCCAGCCGGCTTCCGTTCACAAGACACGATTCCTCTCTCTCCGCAAAAAAAGCAATCCCCGCAAGCAGCGCGGATGCCGACAGCACCCACAGCATCTTTTTTCGCTCTCCTGTCATAGATCCCCCTCCCTACACATGAATATCCAGAATGCGTTCCGAGAGTTTCAACGCGGCAAAATATCCCAGCAGGGCGCCGCTCATTACCAGAATGCCGACCGGATTTCCGTAAAGCGGATCCAGAAAATCCCCGGAAGTGAAATTCAGATAGGCAAGCATAAACAGCGGCATTCCGTTCATAATCCTCCCCTCCAGTCTTTTGCCCGCCAGCACGGACGCTATCTCCCGCTCCACCTCCACACTTTCCGTCAGCTTCCAGACCGTGTTTCGAATAATTCCGGGAAAATCTCCGCCGCTGCGCTTTGCAAACGCAAAAATCTCCGCAAAACTCTCGATTTCCGCACATCCGCTTCTGCCTGCAAACTCCTCCAAGACGCGCTCAATCGGTTCATTCATCCCGACGGCCGCATTCATCTGTCGAAGTTCCAATACCATGCAGGCGTCCTCCCCCCGCAGCTTTTGTACCTCCCTCTGCGCTTCCTTCCATGCATTTTCCATGGAATATCCGGCCAGCAGCGCCGCGGAAACCGCCTGCATTGCATCCGCAAATTCCGACAGCAGCTGTTCCTTTCGCGCACAAAGCCTTCTCTTTCGAAAATCTCCGGTATAGATAAAACATATAAAAGGCAACAAAAACATCCCGTACACCGAGCGGTAAAACAACCATGCAAACACCGCACTGAGTGCAGCGGCAGTCAGCAGACATTGCACACATTCTTTTGCGCTTAAGCGGTATCTGTCATAATCCATCCCTCTCCCCCTCTGCCAGATCAAATCCTGCTCTGCAGCATTTTTCCCGCGCCCGAAGCGTCCCTACACGCACCAGCCCTCCCTGTACACAATCGGATTCCCCCGGCACCTCCTCAAAACGAAACAGCTCCTGCCACTGAATTTCTCCTTCCAGAAGCCCGGTGATTTCCGCGATTGTCAAAACTTTTCTTGTCTTATCCCGCAGACGGCCGAGATGTATCAGAATATCAATTCCCGATGCAATCTGGCTTCGTATCGCTTGCAACGGAAGCTCTACCCCCATGAGCACCATTGTCTCAAGGCGGCTCAACATATCTTTGCACGAATTTGCATGACCCGTAGACAAACTCCCGTCATGCCCCGTATTCATCGCCTGCAGCATATCCAGTGCTTCCGCCCCGCGGCATTCCCCCACAATAATCCGTTCCGGTCTCATACGCAGTGCCGTCCGGATCAAATCCCGGATGGCAATCGGCGCAACCCCCTCCATATTTGCATTTCTCGTCTCAAGACGGACGAGATTAGGCTTGTCCCAAAGCTGCAGCTCCGCCGCATCTTCAATCGTAATAATCCTCTCTTCTCTCGGAATATACTGGGATAGCGCATTTAAAAATGTAGTTTTCCCCGATCCGGTTCCACCCGAGATAAAAATGTTATACCCCGAACAGACCAGAATCCGCAGTAATTCGGCCGCTTCCTCCGTGAGTGCTCCCATTGCAATCAAATCCGTCATCTCGAGCGGATTTTTCGGAAACTTTCGGATGGAAATTGCCGCGCCGTCAAGTGCAACCGGCTCCAGGACGATATTGACTCTCGAACCGTCGGCCAGTCTTGCATCCACAATAGGAGACGCTTCGTTTACTACCCGGTTGCAGAATCCTGCGATCTGCTGTATCACATCCTCCAGTTTTTCCTTTGAAGAAAAACGCTTTGGGAATTCATAAAGACGTCCCTGCTTCTCATAAAAGATATGATCGGCTCCGTTTACCATGATCTCCGTAACCGTTTCATCCTCGATAAGTTCCTGCAGTACATCCAGCTTGCGCATCGAGTGGAACAGCTGCTGTTCTATCTCGCTGCGCTCCTTAAGCGTCAGAAAGTGTTCCCGTGCAAACCGCCCCGCATACTCCTCGATCAGCCGATAAACCTCCTCATCCTCCACCCCCTTTGTCAGATCCAGCTCCTCTAAAATTCGCCTCCGCAGCCCGTCTATCTCCTCCTCCTTTCTCACCTTTCACCTCCTGCCATATAGTTCCGCACATAATCGCCGAATTCACTCCACTCCAGCTGTCTTAGCGCATCCGTTCCTGCCCGGATATGCTTTGCCGAAAACGGCAGACTCACAACATGAATCCGTTCCTCAAGCTCTTTTGTCCCTCTCTTTAAATAGTCCAGAAAACGGCTCGTCTGCGCCTCATAGTAAAACCCGTTTTTTGTGAGGCAGTATATGCCGGTGCACTGTCTCGCCATATCCGCAAGCCGGTATACCGCCTCCCCGAAATCAAATACGACCGTGTCAAAATCGGTCTTTTCATCTACGAATTGAAGCAGCTCCGTATACTCTTCCGGCGAAAAATCATGAATGTTATCCGGATTCGCAAAAGGCGGTATATAGTGAACACGTCCGGCCTCATACACGCTTTTTAAAAAGGCCCGCTGCTCGAGCCGCCGGTTTCTAAGGCGCAACACGATATCTCCCAGGTCATATTCCCCCTGTATTCCAAACACCTCAAGAAATCCCGCCCGCGTCGTTAAGTTGACATAAAGTACTCGACGCGTCTCCGCCAGCCGTGCGCAGAATATCATGGAAAACGGTACCTGCATTTCATGTCCGATCGGTGAACAGACACCGATCACTTCCATGTGCGCACAGGCGGGCAGCGCTCCCGCCGCAATTCCTCCCGCGGCCTTAATCTCGTGAATAATCGCCTCTGCCGGCTGATAGCGAAACACATCCCCGCAGCCCGCCTCCTGCAAACTGCAGAATCCTCCGTCCCCGCCAGCCTTTTGGGGCGGTGACTCACACAGGCGCAGTCCCCGCATTCCGCGCTTTACTGCGGTATCTATCACACCGTCAAATCCTTTTCCGAACAACACGGCATCAAACGTTCGATCCTTTGTATACGCCGTGAACAATTCAGGCTCGGAAAATGCATGTACCCGCATTTCCTGCGCCTGGTGTTCTATGAGATAAGCAACGAGCCGCTCCCGATATCCGTCCTCGGTATCACAGATTGCCACGTTGATTTTAGCCAACCCTCCACCTCCAAATCACAATAAAATATGCAGTTAAAATTGATACTGAAAAATGTAACAGAGTTTTTTGTTTTCCGAAGATCCCTGTGATCCCCTTCTGTCGGACCATCTTAACGATTCCGACGACACACGCCACAAGAAAAGACGTGATCATCAGTTCCGCTAACTGTTCTGTTGTCAGAAAAGCTCCCGCCACGGAAAACAATTTGATGTCGCCTGCACCAAGTGCACGCAATTGAAAAAACAGAAATAAAAAGATAACCGGAATAGAAATATTCAACAGAAAATGGGTGATCCCCGCATATCCTTCCGCCATCAGGCGGAGTGCAAATCCCCAAAGAAGTCCGGAGGCAATCAGCCGGTTACTGATTCGCATCTCCAGAAAGTCTGTCACTACCGCCATCACAAGAAATGTCAGCAGCGTCAGTGCCATTCGTTCCCCAATCCATCACCTCTTTCGTTTGTTTGTAAATCGGATTATAGCAACCCCGTTCCGCTTTGTCCATCGTAAATTTTTCACAAAAATTGTATGGCCAAAATCCCGTATAAAAGCGCAACGCCGCTGAATCCAAGAACTCCGCTTGTCAAAAGACTTATGTAATTTACTCCAACCGCCAGAGGAATCCCCTGTGCTGCCAGTATCTCATTGACATACAGAATGCTTATATTTCCCAGTACCATGCGCACAAAAAACCAGAGAACCAGCTGCGCGCGCCGTTTTAGTGCGCCTATCAGCAAAACCAGTATTAAAGTTCCCGCGATCAGTCCAAATGCCACCGTCTGTTCCATTTGATGCCAACCTCTTTTTTTCTATAGCTATGCCTGCTTTGCACTCGCTATGCATGAAATTTTTTTCCTTTTTTTGCATAGAAAGGGATTTATCTGCTTATACTTGAAATATAGAAAAAACGGACGCTGCCATAAATTTAACCGCGGTTTCGAAACAGACAGGGAGGATGTATGTTACGTTTTCTTCAGAGTGAAAAGACGAATGATAAACATTATGCATTACTCATGAATGACCTGCACCGGACAGCTCTGGATTTGCAGGATGCTTACCGCAATCTGGAAAACGTAGTTGATCCGGATTTGATCGACTGCTATATCTACGAGCTCAATTCCGTACAGATGCGCTACAAGTTTCTGCTCACCAGCATCAAAAAATACGAACAGGCAAATTTCGGCACGGAAAGCTCCGCCCTGATTTAAAAAAGAGGATTCTTATACTAAGAATCCTCTTTTGGTATCCATGTTGCGGCAGGTTTCCACCAGTTCGTCACGCCCGTAAGTATACCCGGCATAAACCTGCTGGGCATTCTGCATCAGCGGTGCCGATGTGTCGGCCTCCGCCACCTGACAAAACGCGTCATAAAGATTTTGCATCAGATGAACCGCCTGACAAATTTCCTCCTGCGTTCGCTTATACATCGCCTTTGCCAAAAGATTGCGGCAAAATACATAGATGCTGTATAACTCCCCTGCCAGATCATAAGAAAAATCCAGTGCGTCAATCAGCTCGTCTAACGTGCGCTGCGCACCGCGGAGCCCGTTTTTATACGCTTCCGAATCCCCCGCTGTCAGCGCTTCCTTTGCATCACCTGCATATGTGAAAAAAATATCATACATCACAACAATGAGTCCGCCTTTATTACACTGGCTGATTCTCCGCGTAAAGTCTCCAATCTGCTCCTTCTTCAAAACAGACCTCCTACTGTAAAATCTGCAGTACCTGCTGCGGCAGATCATTTGCCTGGGTCAGCACGGAAATCGCCGCCTGATTGAGTACGTTCTGATGTGTATAATTCGTCATTTCCTCCGCCATATCAACATCCGTCAGACGTGAAATCGCCCCTGTCATATTCTCCTCGAATGCATCAAGACTCTTTGTCGTGTATTCCAGACGATTCTGATATGCACCAAGGCTCGAGCGCACGTCGCTGACCTGCGCAATCGCCCTGTCAAAACTTGCGATCGCCCGATCCGCACCCGTCACGGTTGTCACATTTGTCTTGTCGATATAAAGCGTCTCCGTCGAGACCTCCGGAATACGCACTTCCATATTCTGATCCTTGTTCGCTCCGATATGAAGCGTCATGGTTCCCATCTCCGTAACCTCAAATTCAAAATCACCTGCATATGCGGATTCCGCGAGGAACGAGAGGCTGGCGCCGCCGATATCCGAAATCGTCACCCGGTTTCCTTCGGTCGACACCGTTGCCGAGCCGGTAAATCCCTGAAGATTGTTGTATTCCATATCGGTTCCTGTGGGAACGTCGATCAATCCCGTCGTCGCATTCTGAGTTCCGACCACCCATCTGTCATTTTCCGTATCATGAACAAGGCCACCCACGCCAAGCGCCGCCGCAAGCGCCTGATCACTGAAGGCAATCT
The DNA here is from genome assembly GCA_021770345.1 of Lachnospiraceae bacterium. Lineage (GTDB taxonomy): Bacteria > Bacillota > Clostridia > Lachnospirales > Lachnospiraceae > Roseburia. The sequence goes on from JAETRD010000005.1 coordinate 198,241, forward strand.
CAAGCACACTGCCCTTTCCGTACGCCGTTGCGGTAAAGGAAACCTCGCCCGTCGTATCGTCACGGACTGCAGTTGCCTCTCCGATCGCCGCCGCGTCTCTGATCTTTTCGTACGCCTCCGCGTATGTATCCGTCTCTTCGATGTTTACATCATAACCGTTAATGCTCATCGAGCCCGATACTCCCACCTGTGTGGTCATATCGTTAAAATCCGTGGCAGCCGTAATACCGCCGGCCTGCGTAGCGGCCGCCGTGATCGTAATGCCGTAAATTCCTGCCTCCAGTTGCCCGGATGCCTGTATTCTGGTTGCATGATCCGCATAAATCCTGGTGTCCAGCGAACCGTCCAGCAGTGTTTTTGTATTGTATTCGGTGTCTCTGGAAATACGGTCGATCTCCTCCTTTAACGAATCAATCTCGTCCTGAATAGCCTCCTTATCCGGCTGCGACATCGTCGCGCTGCTGGCCGCCTGCACGGAAAGTTCGCGCATACGCTGCAGGATGTTCGTCACCTCATTTAACGCACCGTCGGAAATCTCTATCACGGAAATACCGTCCGAAGCATTCGCGGATGCCTGATCCAATCCCTTGATCTGAGCCCTCATTTTATTGGAAATCGCCATGCCCGCCGGATTATCCTTTGAACTGTTGATTTTCAGTCCCGAAGAAAGACGCTCCATAGAAGTTTTTAAATTGCCTTCAATTCCAAGCAAATGCTTATTTGCGATTGATGCTGATACATTGTAATTAATTTTCATACTTGCCCGCTCCATTTCTTTGCTTAATCTGCATCCGTGCAGCCACAAACGACATCCGTTGTCTTTTCTCTGCCATATATATCGGATATGTTCCCGTTTCCCTAAAGTCCCCTTTTCGACTTCGTGAATTTATTTGCAATCCGGCGCTTTTCGTATTATAATTAATCTGCGTTTTGCGCATGCTAAAATAAAAAAGGGAGGAATCATCAATGACACAGGTCACAAAATCAACCATGATCGGAGAGTTACTTCAGATTGACCAGAATATCGCGCCAATTCTTTTAAATATCGGTATGCACTGCCTTGGATGCCCGTCTTCTCAGATGGAGACCATCGAGGAGGCCGCTATGGTACATGGGATTGAGCCGGACGCGCTGGTAAATCAGATTAACGAATTTCTTGCAAAAGATCTCGCTTAATCGTATTTTATTCGGACGATGTTCCCTGTCCGACAAAAATGGGAGACATAACTGTCTCCCATTTTTATATTTCGGCCAGAACCTGAAGCGCGCTTCCCACAAGAACGCTCTGATAATGTTCGCTCATAAAAGCTTCCACCGCCGGCGTGTAGACGCGCTGCGTCGCGTGCTCCGAAAGAATATTGCACACTTTGTTGAAATCCTCCGGGGTCTGACTGCTCTTGTGCACCAGAAGGTAATACTTATGATCCTTCCTGTTCTTATACAGATCGTTCTCCCCCGTATAAAACCCATCCAGAATATTTGCCAGGTTTTCCACGTCCGACAGACTGCCGAAAACAAAAAGCTTTGTAATGTCTACAAGTACACTTACCGGATTTTCCTTTTTCTGATTACCGTCCGCGGATCTCGTCTCCCCCGCGTCCGTGCCAAAGCTTTCGTTCTCCGCCGCCTTTTCCGCGGCCTTCCTGCGTTCCTCCTGAATTTTCTTAAACAATCCGAGAATATCATCCGCACCTTCCGCGGGTGTCATCGCATTCCCGGATGCCGCCTCCCCGTATATATCCTCTTCATCCGGCTCGGAAAACTTTGAAAATCGCGTATCAAGCTCCTCCGGATATTCAACCTTGGTAATAACCAGGATAATCGTGTCTGACGACAACGGTATTGCCTCTATCATCAGCGGAATATCATCCGCCTCAAAACCAAATTCATACGCTGCCTGCTGCATCATGTCCCGGAACAAAAGCTTCGCTTTCTCTGTTCCGTATGCCAGTTCGGAGAGCTTAATCTGACGTTCTGCCAGATCTTCTCTCGTGAGCGTACAGCGAATCTGATTCTCACTAACTTTTTCAATTTTCATCTCATCACTTCCTTCATCCGGAAAACCTTGTAAACCGTATACTTATTATAATCAAATGTATGATTGCTGTAAAGTATACCTTTTTATTAAATCTTTGTAAAGAAATCCAACTCTTTCCATTATTTAAAAAATTTGTGAAAGATGTACAAATTTTCTAAAAACTGTTGCAAAACTACAAGTCTCGTGTTATACCATATGCATGGGATGCGAATCTGCCTCAAAGGAAAGGAGCGGAATATCGCATAAAAGATTTTATTCTGTTTGGCAAGTACCGCATTGTTTCGGTTCTCGGCTCCGGAAGTTCCGGTACCGTCTATCTTGCCGAGCATCTCAAACTGAAGGTTTACCGGGCCATCAAATGTATCCCCAAAAATATGGCCGGCAAATTTTCATTCTCTTTTGAAGAAGGCTTTCCGACGGAAGCTTCTCTTCTGAAAAATCTGAATCATCCCGGAATCCCTCTCATTTATGATATCGACGAGGACAATGACTTTTTTTATATGACGGAAGAATTTATTCGGGGTGAATCATTGGACACATTTGTGCTCCATCAGGAAACCATTTCACAGGAACTGATTATTGAATTCGGCATCCAGCTTTGTGACATTTTGGATTATCTGCATCACTGTGCTCCATACCCGATCCTGTATCAGGATTTAAAACCCGAGCACATTATATTATGTGGAAATCAGTTAAAATTAATCGATTTTGGCATTGCTACTTTTTTTACCGGTTCCGGCAAACATTTCCAAAAATTTGGAACAAAAGATTTTGCGGCTCCCGAGGCTCTTGCCGGTCTCCCGGTCACGGCCTCATCCGACCTCTTTGGCCTGGGCCGTATTCTGGCGTTTCTGGCGGACCATGCCGCACCGCAATGCACCCGTTCTCTTGCAGACATAATCGCCCGGGCGGCAGACGAACTCCCCGAACGGCGCTATCAAAGCGCTGCTCAGATGAAGGAAGCTCTGCTGCAGGTACAAAACAGCACCGGCAGAATTTCTTCGCATCCCATTTCGAACATTGCCGTAGTCGGAAGCAGGACGGGCGTCGGAAGTACCCATATTTCCGTTTCTCTTGTCTGTGCACTAAACAGACTTGGCCTGCCTGCCCTCTATCTGTCTGCCGACGGTTCCCGTATGCTTGAATCCTGTGCCGCCTTCAACCGTTCCTTTAAGGAACATGGTGGTATCTACCGCTGTGGCGGCTTTCAGGGTGTTCCGGACTACGGATCCGGTGTGGAGGTTCCGCTTCCGCCCGGACGCTGCATTGTCCGGGACTGCGGAGTTTACAGCGCTGACGGCTGTCCGGCGCCGGCGGCTTTCGATTATATCTTCTTTGTTCTGAGCGGAAGCGACTGGGATATGGAACAGACCATTCTGTCCGGAAAATCGTTTCTGTCATTTCCGCAAACCGTATTTCTTATGAATTTCCAGAACAAAAAAGCCGCCAGACAGTGCGCCACACTTCTCGGCCGGAAGATCTTTTGCTTTCCGGTCGACTGCGACCCTTACCGCGTCACAGCCGAAAAAGAACGGCTTGTCCGAACAATACTGAAAAAGAAAGGAGGTCCTGCACATATTTGGACTTGATCGAAACGGAACAAAGACACACACTACCATCGGAATTGTCGGATGCAGTCCCGGTATCGGTGTCACACATCTGGCCATCAGTCTGTGTAATTTTTGTGCATCCAAACAAAAGCTGCGCTGTGCGCTTTTAGAGCTGCACGGACGGGACGAGCTTTCTGCGCTCTGTTCCGGCCCCGGCTTCGACGAACGGCAGGCAGCAGACGGGGAACGCCCCCGTTTTACGCTTCACGGAGTCGATTACTATCCCCGGGTTCGAAGCGGTGAGATTCCCTCGCTGCTCAACCGCGGATACGACTGCCTGATACTCGACATGGGCGCGCTCGACGAAGCGGATATGTCTGAATTTCTGCGCTGCGACCGAAAACTGGTCTGCGGCAGTCTCGCCCCGTGGAAGCTTCGGAATTATGAAGCGTTTTTTGAACAATATGACCATCAACTAAACCTTGGGGAAGGATTTTGCTATCTTGTGCAAACGGGGAGTAAGGAAACGCTGTCATTTTTTTCGAGAGAGCATCACATTCGGATGCAGAGCGTTCCGTTCATCAATAATCCATTCCGCATTGACAAAGATTTATTTCTGTTTTTTTCTGCACTGCTGTCCGCCGGGGATCGGACACGCAATATATCACGAATTCTGTAACCAGCGAATTTTCTTCTGGTCTCATCTATTATGGGGGATATCACATTGAATCACGAACATATGAGAAAGCTATACTTAGAGCTCGCTTCTTTTGAGAACCGGGGCGTTACAATCTGGCTGGAGGGATACCCCAGCGATTCGGAAAGCGTTGCCGGCGAATTGTCCCTCAACGAGGATGGCTCGTATATGCGGGACTACATTTTTGACGAGGGGGTGTTAAAAGAAGTACATTTTGATAAAGTAAGGAAAAACTGATTTTTTGTAACCGGATGAGCAGAACGACCGAGACCCTCAATGCCCGGTCAGCTGCATTTGCAGTCGATACTGCATGTTTGATAAAAGATTCGGGCGGCCGCCCGAACAGCGGCCGCCCACAAAACGGGCCAATTCCTTAAGAAACGATTAATATCTAGGAATTTCGTCTTCTGTATGCTACAATATGCAGGTAAAGTTTTGACATAAGAAAGGATCTTTTCCATGAAAAATAAAAAAATTGTTCCGGTTCTCGCAGCTATCATCTTAATCATTGTTGTCATTCTCTTCCTGCTGCTCGGAAAGCTGATCGAAAAATATACGCCTTCCAAGGAGCGTCAGGAACTGACCGATTACTATTCCATGACTTCCGAGGATGAGGTTGCCATTATATTTAATAATGAAATCTCCGACATTCACGGAAAAATGATCGACGGCAATGTCTATCTGGATTTTGATTCCGTGCATGACAGAATCAACCGTCGTTTTTATTGGGACTCCAACGAAAATAAACTTTTGTATACCACCGCCGACAATCTCGTCTGCGCCGACGCGGAGAACACTTCCTATAATGTAGGAAAGGATTCTCTCTCTCTGGACCATGCGATCGTAAAAGCGGGCGCGGACACGGCTTATGTTGCCATTGATTTTGTGAAACTGTATTCCGACTTTTCTTACGAGGTTTTTGATTCGCCGAATCGTGTCGTTATCACAAATTCCTGGGGCGAATACAATATCGCTTCCGCTAAGAAGTCCACCGAGCTTCGGTATCAGGGCGGTATCAAAAGTCCTATCCTTGCGGATATCGAAAAAGGTACCGAACTTATTCTTCTGGAGCCGGACGAGACCTGGACAAAGGTCTCCACGACAGACGGAATCATCGGCTATGTAAAATCAAAAACCCTCGGCAGTCCCTCTACGGCAGTCCGCACCAGCGACTACACCGAGGAAGAATTTACACATATTACCAAAGACCGCACCATCAGCCTCGGCTGGCATCAGGTTACCAACCCTTCGGCAAACGGAAATATCAGCACGCTTCTGTCTGCCTCCAAGGGCGTCAACGTTATCTCTCCCACCTGGTTCTACCTGACAGATACCTCCGGCAATATCGGCTCTCTCGCCAGTTCGGACTATGTCGACTACTGTCATCAGAACGGCGTGGAGGTCTGGGCGCTGGTGAGCAATTTCGGTGCGAAAGACCAGGGGCTTGAAAACCCGGACCTGTCACAGATACTGACCTATACCTCCCGGCGGGAAAATCTGATCAACAATCTGATCTCGATGGCAATCCGCTATAATCTGGACGGAATCAATGTCGATTTTGAGTCGGTTGACCCTTCCGTGGGAGATGCATACATTCAGTTTATACGCGAATTATCCTTAAAATGTGCCAATAACGGTGTCGTATTATCGGTGGACAATTACGCGCCGTCTGCATACACTGCCTTTTACAACCGCGCGGAACAGGCTCTCTTTGCTGACTATGTGATTGTGATGGCCTACGATGAACACTACGCCGGCTGCGACGAGGCAGGTTCGGTTGCCTCCATCGGCTTTGTCCGCGACGCGGTAACCGACACACTCGCGGAAGTCCCTGCCGACCAGCTGATTATGGGGATGCCTTTCTACACCCGCGTCTGGAGTGAGACGCCGACGGATGAAGGCGGCACAGATACTGAGATACCGGCGGACAGCTATCAGAATTTCACGCTCGGCAGCTACTCCGCAAGCATGCGGGAGGCTCAGAGTCTGATTGACGCCAACGGCGCCATCCCTGTCTGGTCAGAAGAAACCGGACAGTATTACGTCGAATATATAAATTCGGGTGTCACCTACAAGATATGGATTGAAGATGCCGCCTCCCTCGAGGAAAAGCTGAAAGTATTGCAGGCAAACAATCTGGCCGGCGGCGCTTTCTGGAAGATGGGTCTGGAAAACAGTACCGTCTGGGACACTGTTATAAAGTATATTAATTAAACATATTTCCCGGAATTTCGGAATATCTTTTGATAAACGAAATTCCGGGTTTTTTATGAAGAAAAGAATTGAACTGCTTATGGCAATCTGTCTCGTCATCTCCGCCTTTGTACTTGCAAAACAGGGCGCCGTCCTCGTACAAAGCGACCAGGCCAATGATAAACCTGAAAAGAGCGGCGCCCGCGGAAAGACCTGTATCGTCATCGACGCCGGTCACGGGGGAAACGATCCCGGTAAAGTCGGTATCAATAACGCGCTCGAAAAAGACATCAACCTTACTCTCGCCTTGAAGTTAAGAGATTCCCTTGCGGACCAGGGGCTTGAAATCATTCTCACCAGAGACTCGGATGCGGGGCTGCAGAGCGCCGACGCTGCAAACCAAAAGGCTTCCGATATGCAAAACCGGTGCAAAATCATTACCGATGCAAACCCGGCATTTACCGTGAGTCTTCACCAGAACAGTTACACAACCTCCGATGTCAAAGGCGCCCAGGTCTTTTATTACAGTCAGTCCACCGAGGGACAGAAGCTCGCCGCCTGTATTCAGGACAGTCTGATTCAAAATGTGGACCCCAAAAATAAGCGGGCAGCCAAAGCGAATGACAGCTATTATCTACTTAAGAAAACACCCACACCTACGGTAATCGTAGAGTGTGGGTTTCTGAGTAATCCGACCGAAGCAGATCTGCTGCTCACGGAAGACTATCAGGATTCTCTTGTAGATGCCATTTCGATTGGAATCCTGGCTTATTTAGAAGACAGCGCTTCCTAAAGCACCTGACGTATCTGACGGATAAACTGTTCGGCAATATGGTATAAACGCGTGGTCTGTACCTGATATTCCTGATTTTGCTCCATCCCTTCCGCCTCTGACTGCGCGTTTACCCCGAACAGCCCGCCGGAAAAATGCATCATATCCAAATCCGTGAGATATGTAACATGCATATCCGCGTGTTCCTCTCCGCCAAACTGTTGTGCAAATGCCTCCATGCTCTGTTCTAACAGTTCCCCTGTCTGTCGATTGTCGGTGGCGATCAGGCCGCTCACGCCGTTTTCTTTTGCCTGGAAGGTTGCCGCAATTTTCCCCCGGAGGGCGCTTTCCATCGTGATATCCACAATTCCCTTTTTGTCCGCACCGCGGACGATTTTTAAGGAAACATTCACCACGCCGTCACCGACCGTCACCGGAACGGAATACTGTTCCTGCTTTGCCATCATACGGTTTACCTGCAGCTGCGCCGACAGCAGACGCATCTCCCTCATGTCAAGGCTTGTCACGCCGTCATCCGTTATCATTCCTTTCATGACGTTCTCGGCCAGTTCGCCCAGCCTCTCCTGCACTTCTCCCAGAGCCTCCGGTGTACTGAGCGCATCGCAGTAATCCTCCAGCAGCTGCTCGCTTGCCCTGGCAAAACCTGCCGCATCCGCCCCGGTATGTTCCGCTGCTTTCCCGAATATTTTCCGGAACATACCGTTGCGGTTCTTTGTCATCTCCTCCACCGCAAGCACATTTGCCATGGTATTGGGGATGTCGTATTTCTCAAGTATCCGGTAAACATCCACGTCCGCCTTTGCGCTCTGCTCCGCCCCGACAAGCTGTTCTTTTGCATATGCGAGATCCAATTCGGCATCATTTGTTTCGACCTCCGCAAGCGCTGCCCGAAGCCGTTCCGGCGTCATATCCTGCCATTCTCCGCGCAGTGACATCACCTTGCGCAGCCGCTCCGGCGTGATATCGTCCATCAGGTCTTTCAGGCAATTCATCTGATACGCGGATTCTATCTGCTCCGTCACGGAGCCTCCGCGATATCCGCCGCCCTCACGCTCGCCGAAGGAATCATCCACGGCATATTCCATCTTTCCGCTCCGGTTCGCGGAGCGCACCGCAGTAAGCAGATTCCGCATCGTAAGCTTTGCGCCCTGGCTTACCAGCGCACCAATCGCGGCTCCGTCCGTCTGTTCAACCTGACGGATCAGGCGGTAAGTGCCGATGTAGGAAGCTCTTTCCTCCTCGCTGATTTCATGATTCTGCTCCAGTTTCCACAAAAATTCACTGAACTTCCGGTTTTCCTTCTCTCCGCTCTCCGACTCAAACTGCTCCGCCGCGGCATTTAAGCTTGCAAAATCCATATCCAGCGGATTAATTCCACGCTTTATCAGCTGCGTGACCGCTACCGGTGTCAAATTCCGGAACACACGCTGTACTTCCTCGTCCGCCTGCTTCATCTGCGCGATACTCTCTGGATTGATCGCAAGATTGTTGTAGCCGAGAATACGGGCCGCCCTGCGGTTTTCCTCGGAGATTTCCACGCCGATCTCCTGCAGGATATCATCCACATTCCGAAACGCTTTCTGAATGGAATCCCCAAGATCTGCCCGCGGCACCGTCATCAACGTCTCATAGCGCTCATTCGCCTGTTCGAAGCGCTCCCGAAGCGTCATTCCGGCTTTATAGGCGGTATCCACCGTGCCGTCCTGTACCCCTCTTATTCCCAGCACATATGCAGGCACGTTTTTTAACTCCGCAACCTTTTCCGTGGTCTCACGAAGAGCAGCGATATTCTCCGGTGTACTCTCGGCCCCCTGTGACGAGAGCATCTGCCTGTAATAGGCCTCCTCCTGCGCTTTCAACTGTTCCACCAGCCGTTCAAGCGGCTCTGTCTCTATAGAAATCCCCTGCTTTAACAGGCTGTAATTTGCCTGCACCGTCATCAGAAGCCGCGCTTCCTCCAACCGCCTGCGCGCCGTCAGCACTGCAAGCCCCTGTTCCGTATATGCCTGCTCCGGCCCGGCCTGTACCGCACCTGTCTGCAATGCCGCATCCGTTTCCGCCGCATCTGTCTGCCGTGCCGCATCCGTTCCCGCCGCACTGCCTGTACTCACACCCGCGGCCGCCTGCTTTGTATCGGACATGTCCGCTTCCTCCGAAGCACGGACAGCAAGCGCATACTCCAGATTCTGCACGGTCAAATCCATATCGTGTTCGATCAGGTATGCCACGTCCGCATCGGACGCATTATTTACGACCTCAGACACATGCTCCGCGCGGGCAGCAAGCGTATAACCGGAGATCAGCACTGCCTGCTCCGGCCGTCCCCCCTCCGCGACTGCAGCGGCAATCCGCTCCCTCACATCCTCCGCCTGCATCGGGAACTCCATACTCCTGAGCGCTTTTAAATATCTGAGATTCTCCTCCGTCAGCGGTATCTCATTGTCAACCAGCCACTGACAGTCCGCCTTTGTCTGATCGTCCGCCGCAAAGCCCGCCTGTCGGATGACAGTCTCCACCTGTCCGATAAACGTATCGATATCCACAGACTCCTCTGCCCTGTGGTAAAGGCTGCTCCCGCTGTGCTCCGCCAGGTAAAGGTTCTCTATTGTAGGTGTAAGTCCGTTATCCAGCAGATATTTCACCGCTCCGTCGCCGGGCGCCTCCAATGACTCCGCCAGCTTCAGCGCTCTGTGCGCCTCCCTGACATTATCCTCCGTCAGCGGAAGATCCTGCCGGTGTAATTCGGAGGCAATCTGCACCGCGAGCTCGGCGCTGCCGGTAATCGCCTGCAGCTGTTCGATATCCAGATCATCGCCGAAAACAGAAATATCCACTCCCGCTTTGGCCAGCTGTGCTTTGATCTTATCTGTCTCCGTCACAATAACATGCGTGCCGGTCTCATCAAAGGTAAACCCCTCCTCCTGCATTCTTGCATAGTCTTCCGGTGACGTGGTGTTTGCAAGAACTGCCATCTGATTCTTGCGCTCCGCGGCGTCTAATGCCGCAGATTGCCCGATTTCTTCCGCAATGTCCTGTTTCTCCTCCGCATCCGGCTTTAAGTAGGTTGCATCCTTTACATTGACAGACTTCTGACCGACGCTTCCGCTGCTCTTCTCTGCGGCTATATCCGCAAACGTGATGCGCCCCTCCTGTTCCTGGGGTCCGGTCGTCTGCTGCAATTTATCGATAAAATTTGTACTCTGCTGCTCAACTCTCATTTACGGTTCCCTCCGTCTTTTCAAATAACGGATGCCACGCTGTGCGATTCATCCTTACGTCCAAGTCAAAACAACGCACTGTGCCTTCTGAGCAGGCTCAGAAGGCACAGTGCGCCGTCCGTAGCTGATATATATATCGGTTATACCAGTTTATTTGTTAAGTTTAAAAGTGAAATACGGCCACACCGTACGGCGACAGCGGATATACGATCGAGTACGGTTTCCCGTCGCACTCTTTCTTTTTGGGTCGATAACTCTGCGGTTTCTTCTTTCCGTCCCCGCCGAATTCCTCCGCATCGCTGTCAAGCACAAGGCGGTAGCTCTTATTCAGCGGTACGCCCACGCGGTAGTCCGGCCGCTCCATCGGCGTAAAGTTGCATACAAACAGCAGATTATTCTTCCCGTCCCTGCTCCTGCGCACAAAACTGAAAATACTGCGGTCCGCATCATTTGCATTGATCCACTCAAATCCGTCCCAGCTGTTGTCGAGCTCGTACATTGCGGGGTTTTTCTGGTAGAGATGAAGCAGTTTTTTCACCCAGTTCTGCACATGCTTATGGTCCGGGTTCTCCAGCAGATACCAGTCAAGCTCGCGCGCCTCGCTCCATTCCTGAAGCTGTGCAAATTCCTGTCCCATAAACAGCAGTTTCTTGCCGGGATGTCCCATCATAAACGCATACCCGACCATAAGGTTGCGGAATTTGTCAATGCCGAGCCCCGGCATCTTGTTTAACATGGAACATTTCAGATGAACTACCTCGTCGTGGGAGAGCACCAGAATATAATGCTCGCTCTCATTATAGCTCATCGCAAACGTCATTTTGTGATGGTTGTTCTTGCGGAAATAGGGGTCGAGTTTCATGTAATCCAAAAAGTCGTGCATCCATCCCATGTTCCACTTATAGCTGAAATTCAGGCCATCCTCTTCAACCGGACCCGTCACCTTCGGCCACGCCGTCGATTCCTCGGCAATCATCACGGCCCCCGGATTTCGTCCGAGTATCAGTGTGTTGATATGCTTGAAAAATTCGATTGCCTCCAGATTTTCATTGCTGCCGTATTTGTTGCGGACCCACTGTCCCTCGTTTTTACCGTAATCAAGATAGAGCATGGAGGCTACCGCATCCACCCGCAGTCCGTCGATGTGATAATGCTCAATCCACATCAATGCGCTGCCGATCAGGAAGTTTTTCACCTCATTCTTCCCGTAATCAAAGATCTTGGTGCCCCAGTCGGGATGCTCTCCCTTTCTCGGATCCGCATACTCATAGAGGCAGGTTCCGTCAAACTCCGCAAGCCCGTGTGCATCCCGCGGGAAATGCGCCGGTACCCAGTCGAGAATGACTCCGATATTATGCTTGTGACACTCGTTGACAAAGTATGCAAAGTCCTCCGGCGTTCCGTACCGGGCCGTGGGTGCATAATAGCCCGTCACCTGGTAACCCCAGGAACCGTCAAACGGATACTCCGAGATCCCCATCAGCTCAATATGTGTATAGCCCATCTCCGTCACATAGGAAATCAGCGATTTCGCCAGCTCCCGATATGTGTAAAATCCTTCGTCCTCTCTGCCCGGATGGCACATCCAGGAACCGGGATGTACCTCATAAATCGCCATCGGCTGCGCATACGGGTCTTCTGTCTTCGCCCGTTTGCTCATCCATTTTGCATCTGACCATTTGAAATGTCCGATATCCGCCACTGCAGACGCATTCCCCGGTCGCAGCTCCGCATAATTTGCATAAGGATCCGCCTTATACAGCCGCTTTCCGTCCTTCGTCTCAATCAGATACTTGTAGAGCGCCCCCTCCTCGACACCGGGAATAAACAATTCAAAAATTCCCATTGTCTCCGGCTCCAACCGTTCCATCTCATGCTCCGTCTCACTCCACCCGTTAAAGCTGCCGATCACCCACACGCGTTTCGCATTCGGCGCCCACAAATCAAAACACACGCCCCGAATCCCGAACTCATCCGTCGGATGTGCTCCCAGTTTCTGATAGATGTCGTAGTGTGTCGCCTGTCCAAACAGGTAGCGATCCAATTCCGAAAATCTTGCCATATGCCATTACCCCTTTTATTTTTATTTCTTAAAAACCAAAATCTTTTTCATGCAGAATTACATAGTCATCATCGTCATATCTGCGCGATGATATGATGCTGAATGCCTTTTTGAGACCTCCGCGCTCCGCTCTGGCAATCGCATCATCCACAATCTCCTTGACCTCCGTGAGCGTCGTCGCCTCGTCGAGTTTCTGGATATTGCTGATGCTGTTATACAGCGCGAGCACTCCCATCTCATCGATCGTATATCCAAGCTCATTTGCATAGGACTTCGCAAACGCAACCAGCTCATCACTCGTAAAAATAGGAATATTTATCTTTTCAGAAAATCGGGCGGCAAACCCCGCATCACGGCTCAGCGCCTTGTCAATCCCCCGGTGCGTATCCTCCATAATGACAAACACACCGCTGGTATCTTTCTCGAGGTAATCGGAAAGCACCTCGGCCGTCTCCTTTGAAATCCCTCCTGCCCGCTCGATGATCAGACAGCCTCCCGCTATCTTCCCCATCAAAGAGGGAATATCCTTCTGGTTGAGCGCAGTCGCTTCGATCTTTCCGACCGGCCCCTTCGGTTTTCCGATTTCTTTCTGCAGTGCCTTAATCATGGCAGTGGCAAGGACGGTTTTCCCGCTTCCCTGCCCGCCCTGAATCACCATGTTACCGGTTGCCGCACTGCCTCCCACGGACAGATGCCGGATCGCTCCGGTCATCGCCTGACACAGCTGCCGTTCCATGCCCTTAATCGGGACAAAGTATGTAAATATCTCTCTCTGTTCCTTAGAGAGCTTCTGAATCACCTTTGTATCGCCGATGTCCTCCGGCTCCTCGATTTCCGGCAGGATTCCCTCAGGAAGCGCAATTTCAGGCAAAATGTCTTCGCGGCGTCTGTCCCTTTTCAGATCTTCCTGCAAATTCCTTGTCGTCTGCGCAAGAATTGCTTCCTCTATCTTCTCATCCGGAATCGTCTCTGTCCCGACTGTATGCAGATTCTCCTCCGGCTCCTTCGGCAGTTCCTCACCCGGCTCATCTAACAGTGCCTGAATCTCCTTTGCAAAATCGAACGGTTCGTCGAGTTGCTCTGGTGGATTTCCCTCGGGCAGAACCATATTCTCCCCGGGCTCCTGCCCGGCTTCCTCCTCAGGAACAGCTTCCTCCTCGGGCTCCTGTTCCGTTTCCTCCACAGAAACAGGTTCCTCTGCAAACAGCTCCCGCATGCCTCCCCCGACGCCGAGCGCCGCTGCCTCCTCAGGCGTCAGACGGAACTCTTCCCCGTATATACTGCCGATTCCGGTCCCCGCTGCTGCAAGCCGCTCGTCCATTATCGCATTCTCGTTGGAAAGACGGTCAATTTCCTGCTGCAGGAGCTGGTTCATATCCGCAACCATCTTTACGGCCCGGTCCTCCTCAATCGGTTCCCCGGCAAGGTACTGCTCCTCGAGCAGATCACGCGGCGTCAGACCCGAGTTAAGCTTCGGAATCACATCCGCAAGGCGTCCCATAATGTCTCCCGCTTCCTGCAGGGCTCTCGCCTTCGCCGACTCCAGTTTCCGCTGTTCCGCCTCCTGCAGGGCAGCCTCCGCAGCCCGGCGGGTCCTCTCCCATTCTGCAAGCACGTCGTCAATGCTCATCTGACCGGTCACCTGCGGTTCCTTTGTCCCGCTCTCCGGAACATACATGCTCATCTGACCGTCATAGTCCTCCGCGAGATACTCCCTGAAATCATTCCTGAGCGAATTATCAATCTCCGCATCGGTCGCAATATGCGGCAGTTCATCCTCCTGTGCGGGCTCTTCCCTGGGCAGCTGCAGATACGGAATCTCCTCCACCAGCCTTTTGATCGTATCCATGCTGTCATCCACGGTCTCTTTTTCCGTGGCATACATAATCTGCTGCATGCTCTTCTGCAGCTCTTCCTGCAGATTCTGTGTATTAAAACGTTCCGGCGAGAGCTTCACATCCGGAATCTGAACCGCATCACTCACAATCTCGCCGGATATCAGGGGCTCCTCCGGCTTCACTTCCACAACACCGTCCCTGTTCAGACGGAACTGACGATACTTTTCCTCCTGCTGCTTACTTAACGGCTGATAAAGCATCTTAAGCTCCAGCGCGTTCTCGACATAGGGCCCTTCGCCAAACCACAGAATCAGTTCGTCACATGCCTCGATACATTTCTCACTCATCCCCGCTTTGTGATAGAGACAGGCCAGCTCATAGGCCCACTCCTCAGAATATTCCTGCTCCTTGAGCTCCTCGAGAATGGAAATCAGCGCGCCGATATCCGCTCCCTCCGCTTTGGAAATTTCATATTTTAATACATATTTGAGATTGTCCTGCGGCGCAATCTCCACAAACTCCTGATAGTAGTCTTTTGCTTCGGTATAATTTCCCATCTTGACGGCAACTTCTGCAAGGTGATAAATAATCATACGCCCGATCGGTGAGCGGTCATAAGCCATCAGAAGGATATCCCTGCTCTCCTCATAACGCCCTGTCTTTTCGTATATCTCCCCCGCCTTCATCAATGCGTTTACGTTTTTTATCTTATGCCAGTTTATCATGTCTGCAATCTCTGCCGCCGCGTTGTAATTATGATCTGCGGCCAGAGATTTCATCTGATCCAGCTTCAGTTTATATTCGTATTTATCCAACTGTGCCACCTCAAAATGTACAAGTTTATCGCTTTTATATAACTTTTAGTTTATCATACGCATTTATAGATGTCAAAAATTATCGAATAAAGACGGGGCGGCAAGCCACATGCTTTCCGCCCTTTTTCATCAGTTTTTATTGTCCGTGCCCGGGTCCGTTTCCTCCTTTGCCGTCTCTTTTTGAACCGGCTTTTCCCCGTAATAAAGCATGTTTGTATTTCTGTCAATATTTACAAGATAGACATAGTCCTCCGTCCTGTCCGTCAGGCCGCGTTTCCGCAGAAAATAGGACACGGATTTCTGGACAATGTAATAAATGACCGCCATGAGCGGCACGCCGAGGAGCATACCCGGAAAGCCCCACAGTCCGCCGAATATCATAATCGCAAACACCACCCAGAAGGAGGAAAGCCCCGTGGATTCCCCCAATATCTTCGGCCCGATAATATTCCCGTCCACCTGCTGCAAAACGAGAACAAATATCAAAAAATACAGGCCCTGTATCGGATTTTGCAGAACGATGATGATAAACGACGGAATCGCCCCGATAAAAGGACCGAAAAACGGAATCACATTCGTCACCCCGATAATCACCGCCACCAGAATCGGGTCCGGCATTTTCATAATGATGAGCACAATGTAGGCCAATACACCGATAATCGCGGAGTCGAGTATCTTACCGGAGATAAACCCGCCGAAAATCTCATTGCTCTTGCGCACGGTCTCGACAATCACATTCGCACGCACCGGCTTAAAAAGCGCATAGATAATCTTCTTCGCCTGGCCGGCAAACGTCTCCTTGCTCGCCAGCACATAGACCGACACGATCACGCCGACAAAAATATTCAGAACAAACTTCACGCCGTAGACCACGCCGCTGGTAATCGAATAAATATACTGTTGTATCTTCGGCAGCAGGTCCTTCTCGAAAAACGTCTGCACGCCGGCGGTCAGCTTTTCAAAGATCTCTCCGACCAGCTCCGCCAGATCCGAATCCCCCTTTGTGAAATCCTCCACCCAGGCCACCAGATTATTAATCTCCTCCGGCAGTGTAACCGCCATCTTTTGAATACTTGCCGCCATCGACGGCACGACCGCCGCGATCAGCAGAACAATGATTCCCACAAAAAACAAAAGTGAGCCGAAAATCGCAACTGCACGGGCCGTCTTCCCTGCCTTCTGCGCATTCTTCATCCGGGTTTCCAGAAACCGCAGCACATACTGCTCTATGAACTTCATAATCGGATTCAGCAGATAGGCCAGCACCACCCCGATTGTGATCGGCTGCAAAATACCGAACAGCTGCCTCCAGAAATCGGCAAACCCGTTGTAGCGGTAAATCAAAAAGAAAAACAGCGTACAGCAGCAAAATGTGCCGAAAACAGCCATCGCAATGATCAGAATACGGTCCTTTGCCGCCCAGTCATATTTTTTGTTGTCGGTATTATTTGTGTTCTCTTCTTTATAGTTCTGCTTGTCCAATCCGGTTTCTCCTTTATCTGCCGAAAATCATCTCTGTTCAGGACCTGTGCCCTGTCATCTGAAGCTACTGTTATTATATCGCATCCTGAACTTTTTTCAATGGAGAAATCCTCTCTGCTTTCTTTACGACGGAGAAATATTTCCTTCTTCCTCTACGACAGCGTAAGCGTGTCAATCACACCTTTCAGCTGTCCCGCAGACGCCAGCAAATCCGCCTCTTCCTTCTCACTGAGCGGAATCTCAAGCACCTTCTCGATGCCGCTTTTTCCGATCACCGACGGAATGCTGAGCGCGAGACCCGAGAGGCCGTATTCCCCTTCTAACACTGCCGATACCGGAAGCACGGCGTGTTCATCCTTCACGATGCACTCCGCAATCCTTGCCACCGCCATGGCAATCCCGTAATAAGTCGCTCCCTTCCGCTCAATGATCGCATATGCGCTGTCCCGCACATCCTCATAAAGGCGCTCCATCGAAGCTTCATGATTAAAGTGTCCCCGCAGCTCACAGAAATGATTGAGCTCGATGCCGGACACATTTGCCGCGCTCCACACCGGAAGCTCACTGTCCCCATGTTCGCCGATAATTGTCGCATGTACGCTGCGGCTGTCCACATCCAGATGCTTTCCGAGCAGGTATTTCAGCCGGGCCGTATCCAGCACCGTCCCCGAACCAAACACGCGCTCCTTCGGATAACCCGATATTTTCAGCGCCGCATACGTCAGCACATCCACCGGATTTGCAACTATCATCAGAATTCCCTCAAACTTTGCAGCCGTAATCTGCGGGATAATCGATTTTAAAATGGACACATTTTTCCCGATCAGATCCAGACGTGTTTCCCCGGGCTTTTGATTTGCTCCCGCCGTGATGATAATCAGTGAACAGTCCGCCACATCACCGTAATCTCCTGCGTAAATGTCCATCGAGGCCGTGTAGGGCAGTCCATGTCCCAGATCCATTGCCTCCCCCTCCGCTTTCGCGCGGTCCGCGTCAATCAACACGATCTCCGAATATATCCCGCGCTGCATCAGGCTGAACGCAATCGAGGAACCCACAAATCCACACCCGATAATCGCCGCTTTTCTCAAATTTATCATACTTACCTCTCCCTTCTTACTGTTTTATTCTATCCTTTGAATCGGATAATATTCCGTCTTTCACCATCGCGCTACGACAATGGAGAGGTGATTAGTTATATCTAACCACCTCTCCATTATACTCTGTCCGACTGATTCCCGCAATGTTTTTATGCGCGGTTATAATTAATCAGACACCCTTTTAAGATAATCTCCCTCTCGTCTTCGGTCATCGCCCCAAGACGAAGCGTAAACTCTTTAAGTCCGTCCTCCTTCACCGCATACGCCGTAATTTCGGAGCACTTCTCCTCCACCGCGCGGCGGATTCCCGGAATGTAGAGATAATCCAGATTCCGAAACGGCAGTTCCCCCTCCTCGATGAGGAACGGCAGCATGCCCCAGTTAATCAGATTCGACCGGTAGCGCTTTGTCGCGTATTCATTCGCGATATTCGCCCAGCCCCCGAGCACCTTCTGACAGGACGCCGCCTGCTCTCTCGCGGAGCCGTCCCCCGGCTTCACCGCAAAAATCGTGCTTCCGAAACCGATCTGCGCAGCCGTTGCATCCCTGTAGTCTTTGTCCGGGAACGCGGCATGAACCGCCGCCATCACCGGTTTTAATTCCTCAAGAACCTCTAACGGACATGTTCCCGCCTCGACGGCCTTCTGCGCTTTCTGTATCTCCTTTGCACGCCCGACATACAGCGGGTCCTTCCTCGACAGCGCAAATTCCGCGAGTCCCAGCGGATTCGAGCGGAAGGAGGAAGTCTCCCCCGACGGAATCAGCTCGTCCGTCGTCGTGACCGGATCATGGATCTCGGACACCACTTTCAGCACCAGATCCCCAGGCAGAGCACTCATCATCGGCCAGTCTTTGATATTCGGTCCAAACTGAATCTCCACATCCGGGTCTGCAACTCCTTTGCTGTCAAATACCCGGTTCTCGTATATCGTTTTATCGAAGAAATATTTCGGTTTCGTAAACTCTGCATCCACATCGGTGGCAGCGGTCAGATACCCCTTATTCGCCGCGGTAGCCGCGATAGAGCGCGCATCCATAAGCGCCACCGAAGCCACCTGGCCGTTCTGCACCTTAGAGCCCTCCCTGTTCGGAAAATTCCGCGTGGAATGGCGGATAGAAAATGCATTATTCGCCGGTGTATCCCCCGCCCCGAAGCACGGGCCGCAGAACGCGGTCTTGACGATGGCTCCGGCCTGCATCAGCGACGCCACCGCGCCGTTCTTCACCAGCTCCATGTAAATCGGCGTGCTGGCCGGATAAACACTCAGCGTAAACTCATCCGACCCGATACTGCTTCCTTTTAAGATATCCGCCGCATCGCAGATATTCTCGAAACCTCCTCCCGCGCATCCCGCAATGATTCCCTGATCCACATACAGTCTGCCGTCTCTGACCTTGCTCCTCAAGTCCAGCTTCACCGCACCGTCGAAGCTCACCTCGGCGCGCTTCTCACAGTCCGCGAGAATGTCGGCGAGATTCGCGTTCAGCTCCTCGATGGTGTAAGTGTTGCTGGGATGGAACGGCATCGCGATCATCGGCTTCACCGCGCTTAAGTCAATCTCGATCATGCCGTCATAATAAGCAACCTGTCCCGGATTAAGCTCCCGGTAATCCTCCGCCCTTCCGTGAATCTCATAAAATTCTTTTACTTTATCGTCCGTCCGCCAGATCGAAGACAGACAGGTTGTCTCCGTGGTCATAACGTCCACGCCGATACGGAAATCGACACTCAGATTCGAAACGCCGGGGCCGACAAACTCCATGACCTTATTCTTTACATAGCCGCGGTCAAACACCTCCCCGATAATCGCGAGCGCCACATCCTGCGGGCCCACGCCTTTCGCGGGCGTGCCTGTCAGATAGACGCCCACAACCTCCGGCATGTCAATATCGTAGGTCTTCGAGAGAAGCTGTTTTACCAGCTCCGGGCCGCCCTCGCCCACCGCCATCGTCCCGAGCGCGCCGTAACGGGTGTGGGAGTCGGATCCGAGAATCATCCTGCCGCCGCCCGCGAGCATCTCTCTTGCATACTGATGGATAACCGCCTGATGCGGCGGCACATAGACACCGCCATACTTTTTCGCGCAGGTCAACCCGAACATGTGGTCATCCTCATTGATGGTTCCCCCGACCGCACACAAACTGTTATGGCAGTTTGTCAGCACATAGGGAATCGGAAACTTTTCAAGCCCCGAAGCCCGCGCCGTCTGAATAATCCCCACAAACGTGATATCGTGGGAAGTCAGTTTATCAAATTTAATCCGGAGTTTTTTCATATCCCCGGATGTATTATGTTCCTTTAAAATGCCATAGGCAATCGTATTTGCCGCGGCCCCCTCCTTCGTACCGGAAGTGCCCGTCTTCGCCGCGATTGCGGCTGCCGCATCGTTACCGTCCTCAATCAGCTCCGTACCGTTTACCAGATACACGCCGTTTTCATATAATTTCATACAATTCTCCATTCCTGCATGTGATATTTTCTCACACTGTCCTCTGTCATCCTGTGGCCGGGCGGCGCATGCACCGCCTGTGAAAAATTATATAGGCAGGCTCTCCAAAAATCAAGTACTTTTCCACACTGCCCCGCTAAAATGGTAACAAGTCAGCCGGCGGCTTCCTGATAACGGAATCCGGCCCGCTAAAATCGATTTATGTAAGAATCCCGTCTTCCATCATAAGGATAACGTCAAACAGCGTGTCCGCCTCCGCGGTGATAATATCTGCCGTCTCCCCCTCCGCCCGGGTCAGATCCGGCACCATAACCGTGCGCAGCCCCGCATCCACCGCGGCGCGCACGCCGTTGGGCGAATCCTCCACCGCAATGCAGTCCCTGGGGTCCTGCCCGATCTGTTCGCAGGCATACCGGTAAATATCCGGTTTCGGCTTTCCGTTTTTGACCATCGAAGCACAGATGACCCGGTCGAACTTGTCGCGCAGGCCGACTCTCGTCAGATAATCCTCCGCACGCGCGGGATCTGTCGCGGTCGCGACCGCAGTCTGGATTTTGTGGCCCCGCAGATAATCGAGAAGCTCGTCCGCCCCCGTCTTTTTGTCAATCCCGTACCGCTCGATATGAGCATTCATCAGCTCTTTTCGCCTCTCCCGCACCGCCTGGTAGGAAAATCCCTCCCCCAGCTGCTGCCTGAGGTAAGGCGCCGCATACTTTCCCGCCATGCTGCGGATGGCAAGCGCCTGCTCTTTCGTCATCTCAAAGCCCGCCTCCTTTGCCGCCTGCCTCCAGTACCGGTTCAGCCACTTTTCCGTATCGATAAGGACACCGTCCATATCAAAGATTACCGCCTTTATCATCTGCTTCCTCCTCGTCAACCGGGAACAGAATGTTCGCCTTAAATAAATCTCCGTCCACAGAAATTTCAAATTGTCCGCCCATCAGCTGCGTCAGGCTCTTGGCAATCGAAAGTCCAAGTCCGCTTCCCTCGGTCGTCCGCGAAGTATCCCCCCGGATAAAACGCTCCGTGAGATCCTCCGCACTGTTATTTTCTACTGCCAGAGACTGCTCCGACACGTTCTTGATTGAAAATGCAGCCGTCGTCCCGTCGGTCTGCACCTCCACATATACCCGTGTCTTCTCCAGTGCATATTTTGCCACGTTATTGTAAAGATTCTCAATCACCCGGTACAGCTGCCTGCCGTCCGCCCGGATATATACCGCCGAATGCGGCAGCTTCGTCACAATCGTCAGTTCCTTGCCCTCAAACTTCTCGTTGAACTCCCCTCCGGTCTGGCAAACCAGCTCCACTAAATCGATCTGCTGCATATCCAGCTTGACATTGCCCGAACTCACCTTCGACGCTTCCACCAGATCCTCGGTCAGCTGCTTTAGGCGCTGGGATTTCTCATCCAGAATGCAGATATAACTGTTGACTCTCTCATTGTCAATCTGCTCGCGCTTTATCAGATTCACATAATTGATAATCGACGTCAGCGGCGTCTTGATGTCGTGCGAAACATTTGTGATCAGATCCGCTTTCATCCGCTCGTTTCTGGTATTGTCATCCACCGCGTTCAAAAGCCCCCTGCCGATGTTGTTGATCGCCTCTGCCAGCTTTCTGTCCTCGCCGTGCAGCTCCTCCACATCGATTTTCGCTTCCAGATTTCCCTCGGAAATATTGCACACCCCCTGTAAGATCCGGTAATGCTCCACCGCGGTGCGCAGCAGCAGATATGCCTCCGCGCCGCAGAATATCAAAAGCAGCAGAAGGCACAGCCCGTTTTTATAACGAAACGTTCCGAGCGCCAGCACAAAGCAGACCGCCATATGCGCGGCAAACAGAATCAGCACACGCGCCGTCACGGTCCGCTCCCGCAACGTCTTATCGATTCCGCGCACCAGCCAGCAGGTGAGGCTCGTTTCCCAGATGCTTTCCGCCTTAAGCCTTCGAACCATACTCAGATAAAAAATCAGGAAAAGCACGTCCACAATAAAGCTGATCGTCCCCGATGCCACAAGCAGTCCCGCCACATCCCACTCTTTATTTCCGGTCCGCCCCATCAAAAGAATGAGCTCGCTCGCACTCAAAACAAATCCGGCAATCAGCAGTTCGGTCTTGATCTTATCCACCGTGCACAGGAATATTCCCTCTTCATTCTCCCTGTGTCCGGCTGCAAGCGTCAGATATACCAGCGTCAGAATCCATCCCATAAGGCTTACCATGCCTGCAAAAATACTGACCTTAATCCACGGATGCAGCTGTTCATACTCTCTGCGCGCTTCATACAATTCGTCTTTTACCGGAAGCTGGGTGTCCACGCTGATCACCAGCACCACGTTTTCCATCGGCCAGTATGCCTGTGAGTTGTGGTTTCCCAAAAAATAGTTATCCAACCCGCGGATATTCGTGCCGAATTCCTTTTTCTCCATATCATAGAGCAGATAATTCCCCATGGTCTTTGCTTCCATGAGAATCGTCTCGATATCAAATGCCTGACCGGCTTCGGTGTCCGGCTGGTTCGTGTACCAGACCCCGTCCTCCTTATACCAGTAACAGAAATTCGTGTCTTCGCGTTTAAATTCACTGTTGTACTGCAGGTAACGCTTGTCCTCCTCCGAGCTGCGGTCCTCCCCTTTTTTGATCAGATTCAGATACTCATACAGGTCATTGCATTTCTGTTCCATACATTTCTGATAATAGCCGGAACCGAGAAAATTCTCGGTCCCGATATCCGTCAGCTCCAGAATGTTCCGGTTCATCAGTGTTCCGAGCAGAAAGACAGAGACCGTCAGCACGATCGTAAAAAACGAGTGCAGCAGCAGTCCTGTCATTTTCATTCCGTAGCTATATGAATTTCTTTCCATGCACGCTCCTAGTTCTTATCAATTTTATAACCGACTCCCCACACAACCTTCAGGTAGCGCGGCTCCTTCGGATTGATTTCAATCTTCTCGCGGATATGGCGGATATGCACCGCTACCGTGTTGTCCGCGCCGATCGCATCCTCGTTCCAGATGCTCTCATATATTTGATTAATGGAAAAGACCTTGCCCTGATTCTTTACCAGAAGCAGCAGAATGTTGTACTCGATCGGCGTCAGCTTCACGCTCTCGCCGTCCACGGTCACTTCCTTTAAATCGTCGTTGATCGCAAGACCCCCGACCGCATAGACCGCCTCCCCGGATTCCGCGGCATTGCCAAGCTGTGTATAGCGGCGCAGCTGAGATTTGACCCGGGCGACAAGCTCAAGCGGATTAAACGGCTTCTCCACATAGTCATCCGCCCCGATATTCAGACCGAGAATCTTGTCCGAGTCCTCTGTCTTTGCGGAGAGAATAATAATAGGAATGCTGCTCTCCTCGCGGATTTTCAGGGTAGCCCTGATCCCGTCCAGCCGCGGCATCATCACGTCCATAATCAGCAGATGCACCTCATTCTCCCTGAGAATTGCAAGCGCCTCCTCCCCATCATACGCTTTCAATACCCCATAACCCTCCTGCTGCAAATAGATATCAATCGCTTCCACAATCTCTCTGTCATCGTCACATACCAGTATTGTCTGCATGATGTCCTCCTAAACTAAAACAAACGTATCGCCTTCGCTGTTATATTTTTTTATTCTAACAGGAATGTCTAAATTGTTGTAGTAAAGATTTCTTAAACTTTCATTAATTTTACACGAAACGGTTTTTCTGTACCGCAAACGTACACAGCCCCAACCGAAATCGAAAAAGAGCCCTGAAATCACTTCCAGGGTTCTTTCTCGTTCGCCTTTATCTCTTCCAGAGCTTTCATTATCTGCTTTTTCCTCCGGTATGCAGCCTCTATCGCATACAGCTCTTCAATTTTTTTCATGATAACGTCAGTCCGGTCTATCTTCATCTCTTCCCATCCCTTCTTGCGCTTAAAGCCTTCGGAAATCCACCATACGGCAAGCATCGAATCGACAAGCAGATAGGTGAGCGGCAGATTTACGATTGTTCCTGTCACAATGCAGAGCACAAAAAACACCATCCCGGGATCTATCGTGAACATAGAAAAGAAGCGGATGACACTCATCTCATCCGGGAACATCACTTTTCTCCAGTAGCAAAACTTTTTCTTCCGTTCCTCGCGTTTTTCTTCCTCTGTAAGAATTTTTTCTTCGTTTTCCATACACATCTGCCTTTCTAAAACTACAAATCTTATTTTAAAAGAATTTTCTCCCGCCCTTCCTGTCCTGCTTTTTCCCGGAAGACTGTCCCTCTTTGCCGTTCTCCTTCCATTTAAAATACTCGGCATCCAGATTCACCACAACCTCCGGAGCGGCCTCCCTTTTTTCCTCCTGCGGTATCTCTTCGGCGAATTCCGTTTCGAGGGAGATTCCCATTTTATCGAAATAATCCTGATTGATCTTAATCTCCGGCCTGACCGGGGCATAGGCGGACGACTCCTGCGGTTCTTTCTCCTTCTTCGCCTTCTCCCTGGCAATCTGGCGGTTGCGCTCCTCAATAAGGTGCAGATATTTCTCCGTATCCTTCAGGTCTTCCAGATTCCCCTTCAGCTCCGACTGATCCCTGCTCACTTTCTGCTTTTCCTTTTTCAACGCATCGTCCATTTTTTCGTAGATACCACGCATCGCATCACAGGTTTCCTGTATGATCCCCTGCACATTGCGGAGCGCTTCATCCGTATAGAGAATCGACGCCGCATAGACATCCTCCGCCATCTGACCGGCGTCCGCCACAATCTCGTCGGAGCGTCTGCGCACCTGCCGTTCCGCGGCATTCCGGCTCTGCACCGTCAGCTCATGTTCCTCCATAATCTCATAAATACAGGTGTTCAGACGGTTTAAAAGCAATATCAGCTCTTTTTTATCCACAATGATACGGCCCGCTTCCCCGCGATATGCCTCGCTTCCGGCAAGCAAAATATAGATATCCCGCAATACCTGTTCCGTCTTGTCCTGCGCTCCCATGATTTCCTCTCATCTTCCTTTTCTGCGAATACGTTTTACAATTTTTACTGCCAGCAGAATCAACAAAGCAGCCAGCAGAATCACCACAATGACGACTGCTGCGATCATCACCGCATATTTGTTGGGGCTTTTCAGCAGATTTATAATATTCCTGCTATCCTCCACCACTTTGCGGTCGTGAAGCTCCCCGTAATAATCCGGTACGTTCGCAATGCCGTCGCCGTCGGTATCCGGAAAGGACGACATATAACGCGCAATCGCATCCCACGCCTTGAGCTCCCTTCCGTTCTCCGTGATGATCACGTCCTCGAAATCCTCAATCGGCGTCCCGTCCGCATACTTCGGTACGATGGACAGGATGCCGTAAGACATATCCGTCACGGCACTGAGCATCTGTCCGCTGTACAGATCCGCCACCACGCGGTACAGCTTATCATCCTCTATTTCGACCCGTTCCCCGTTCGCATCGGTCAGATACAAGTCTGTCACCTTATTCAGAATCATGCGGTGCGGATTGTAAGTGAGATTCATCCTGCTGCAATATAACCGCGCGGTTTTCATATAGTCCGACACGGACGCATCGATCTCCGCCGCCGTTTTAAGCTCCTCACCGGTCAGATACACCTCTATCAGCGGATACCCCGGCACGCCGTCCGGACCGATGCCTAAAGAAAAGGAGGTAAATACATCGTCAACCGTGATATCTCCCGGTAGATAGGTATCGCGGATCGTGCCGCTCGGCACCACCGCCACGGCCACCGGTTCACCGTTGTAGTCCCCGGCATTTTCCACCGCATAAACATAGGCGTCTGATATAATATCCCCGAGATTGTGCTCGGTATGCACCAGTTCCAAATCCTGCAGTGAACTGAATGATATATCATTCTGTGCCAGCACCTGATCGGAAGTATACCCGAAATCAACCAGAAACTGACTGTCTACCATTCCCTTAAAGTCTTCCACCTTTTCCTGTGTCGCCGCATCCTCCTCCGTATCCGGATAAGTCGGCACGAGCTCATACTGCGCGATCTCCCATCTGCCGTCCTCTCGCTGCCGCATCCGGAGTGTTCCCACACGCTTTGTGTACTCTCCGCAGGACACGATCGCCGTATCCCCGTGGATGATCGGCTCCGCCAGCTCGCTGTGCGTATGGCCGCTGATGATCAGATCCAGCTCCGGCACATTTTTTGCGAGAATCTCGTCCTCGGATTTGCTCTCGTCTTCCCAGGTACCGCTGTGAGACACGCAGAGCATAAAGTCCACGTCCTCTGCCTCTTTAATCTCTGCAACGGTTTCCTTCACCGCCTCCACCGGATCTTTAAACAGCAGCTCGCAGGTCGGTGCACAGGCCAGCGCGTCATTGCCGAACACGCCGATCACCGCCATACGGACATCGCCCTTCTCCAAAACGACATAATCCTTCACGTCATACGCGGCAAAGCTGTCGGCGATCAGCTGCTGCCCCTCCCCCAGGCCTGCCTGCTCCATGGCTTCCCAGTCCACATTGCACAGTACGATTTCAGGCAGCACATCGCCGCTTTCCCTGGCGCTGTCTAACATATTGGAAAGTCCTTTGGAACGATAGTCAAATTCATGGTTGCCAAGCGTCGTAACCTCACAGCCGATTGCTCCGAGCATACGGAGCTCCACGGCCTGTTTCTCGTATATTGTCTGTACCAGGGTACCCATGGAAAAATCCCCGGCATCCACGACCAGTGTATCCGGATTTTCCTTTTTCTTCCCGTCCACGATTGTTTTAATCCGCGCAAATCCGCCAAGCTCCTTTATCTCCCCCTCATACACGGTCTCAAAACTGCCCACATGCGAATGTGTGTCATGCGTGAACACAATGTCCACTTCCTTCTTCTGCTCCCCGGCCATAACCGCAGTTGTCCCCACAAACTGCGGTGCAAGCATTGCGGCCAGCAAAAGCCCGGCCAACCCCTTTTTGCAATACATCATTTCCTCTCCCCCAGTATCTTTTATGTATTCCCGGCATGTTACAAATGCCCGGCATATGTATTCTACACGAAAACATGCGATATGTAAACCGAAAGCAGCCGCCCGCACTACAAACAACAAAAAGTGTCGTCCTGTGCGATTTCGTCCGCAAAAAAACAGAGCGGCCTGTTACAGCCGCTCCGCCCCAAACGTCGATTATTTTATTTTTTTGCTTCTCCCTCCGGGAAAATAATCTTATTCACAAAGAAAAAGATTACCATAGACACACCGCCGTTTAAGACAGTCGTTCCGATATTGTAGATGAAATCCGGTACCAACAGTCCAGCCACCGCCACCCACACACAGTTAATCGAATTGACAATACAAGTGATCACGCAAAACGCAACCAGATACCATCCGATCTGCTTTGCAATGTTTCCTTTGCTTCGAAACACGAGATTCCGCTGAAGCGGGAAATTGATACACTCTCCCACCACCATCGCAATCATGTACGCACAGAAATAGGGCAGTCCTCCGTGCGCGGCATCGTAGCCTAAAATGTTCCATTTAAAGGTCTCGCCGAACAGTGTCACCGGAATCCCCGGCCAACCGAAATCTACTACCGGTAAACTCGCAAACGCCGCCGGCAGAAACTGCAGCAGAATATACTTAAATACCGTGATCAGATTGCTGACGATCACAAATAATCCGCCCTCCCGGATCCACTTTGCTGCCGCCGGATGACTCTCGGCAAAGTTGTTCCAAACCCCTGCAACGGGATTCGTCTTTGATGTTCCGCTCAATGTTTCGTCCTCCTTCACGGATTTTATTCATTGTGTTCATTCTAGCACAAAACCGTTGTTTTGAGACTGATTCAGCATAACCTGCACATTTTTCGGCATAAATGGTTATGCGCTTTCGCGGCGCTTATCTGCTCTGCTGTGAAAGCCACTCAAACATCGTTATTTCCGTCCCGTCAACCGTGTCCACACACTCGTTATTCAGCGTGTAAATCCAGGACCAGTGGCCCATATATTCATAGGCGCCGCTCCCGTCTGCTTTCATGTAGCTGCCCGTCGTGTCCACCACGTTTTCAAAAAGACTGTAGTGCACATTTGCAGCCCCCGCATCAGTCAGGCGCTGATACAGCGCATTGCTGTAATCATCCAGCGGAATTGCCTCGCCGTTTTCGTCGAGTTCCAGATTATAAGACACATAGTCCGCTCCGATACTTCCCTTGAATACCGGGACCGTTCCGTCCGTCTTTGCCGCCGTCAGCCACATCGGGATATCCTTTATCGCAGAAATCTTAGCGTCATCCAGCCATCCCACTGCGTATGCCTCGCAAACCGGATAGGCAGCCGCAAAGTAGTCCGGATATTCGATCAGCATATTCACGGTCATATAACCGCCGTTTGAGCATCCACCGATATAAATGCGGTTTGTATCAATCTCACTGTGTTCCGCCACATAGCTCTCGATCAGACCCATCAGCGCTTCCGTATAGTAAGAGCGGTATGCCGTACCGGCCGGGTTCAGGTAATTGCCCTCGCCGTCATCTAACCACATTGTCGGCGTCTGCGGCGCCAGTATCTCCGCTCCGGTCTCCCCGAAATACTGCTGAATCTCCTCGGTCGCAAGATTTACGACTTTGTTTCCCATAATCGCGATTGTCGGATCCGTTCCGCCCTCACCTGCTCCGTGAAGCCATATGATCAACGGCGTTTTGCCCTCCTCCGCCGTCTCCGGCACATAGGAGGCATAGGTCAGGGCAATTTTGCTCTCCCCGTCGGCGTATGTACCGCTGCAGTCAAAGGAATCTGCAATCACATTGATATTCCCGGTATTCCCCGCCAAATCTGTCTCCTGAATCGCAATCGCTCCGCCGTCCTTTGAAGAAAGTGTCTCCCCCTCTGCCAGGGATACCAGATAGCCCGTCTCCACATAGACGTTTTTGCCGCTGGCAAAATCATAATTAAACGGAGACCCCTCTACGTTTTCCGGTCCGATCTTCATCTCGATCGTCAGATATGTCCCGTCCTCATTCGGGGTTCCGTTCTCATCCGACACATAAGCCGCCGTCACCTCGCGCTCCGCAATCGAGTCAATATCGCCCGTCTTACCTGTCGTAAAATCCATTCCCGCATATTTCCGCTCGGAAGACACCCGGAATGTTTCCGGCGTAAAGCTGGCGGAATCTACGGTTGTCTGCATGTCTAAAATCACTTTTGTGATTGCAGGGCCCCAGTCCATCGCTTCCGTAACTGTGCGGTAATTCGGTTTTATCTCCTGCGCCCCGTCTGCGCTCTGCTCCGTACCTGCTGTCTGCGCCTCGCCCGCACTCTGCTGCGTGTCCGGCGTCTGCCCTCCTGCCTTGCTTTCCTGCGTCGGTTTGCTGCCGCACCCGGCGGTTCCCACTAACATCACACCCATAAGCATTGCTGCTATCACTCTTCTTTTCATAAATAAAATCCTCCCTCTTTTTATCACAAATTCGGCGGAGCTATTAGCTCCGCCGAATTTGCATTATGAAACAACGGACAGTTCACGGAGCGTACTGTCCGTTGTTTTTCTCACTTCAGCGTACTGCCGTCCGTCAAATGCACTCTTTGTTATTTCGATGCCGCGCCGTCTTTTTTATAGCGCCTGATCGCTCTGAATTCAATATATACGATAAGTGCCGCACACAGAATGTCGATAATGATCGCTGCAATCTGCCACCCCTGCAGTCCGCCCTTTAAGTTGGACTCGTCGTAAGCCCGGCTGTTGACTGCCGTGTACAGGATGTTCTTGCATGCCTTCCGCGCCGCCAGCAGTGAGGTTGCGCTGGTCTGATCTGTCAGATGGTTCGTCTCGGTATCATATGCCACGAGCATACAGTCGTTGCCGTTACGGATCATGCGGTCCGCATCCTGATAACCGTATACGCCGTAGTAGTCGGTCAGTACAAATCCGCGGAAGCCCCACTCATCGCGGAGTACCGTATTTAAGAGACTCGGGTGCGCTCCTGCCGGAGTCGTTCCGATATAATTGAATGCGGACATCACTGCCTTTGCTCCGCCCTCTTTTACCGCAAGCTCAAACGGCTTTAAGTAAATCTCACGGATTGCCTGCTCCGTCGACCATGTGCAGAGCATCTCGGTACGATTTGTCTCCTGATCATTCAGTGCAAAATGCTTGATATATGCGTATACGCCGTGCTTCTCTGCGCCGAGCACCGCATTCGCCGCCATCTTTCCTCCGAGAACGCCGTCTTCAGAATAGTACTCAAAATTACGTCCTGCAAACGCGCTGCGGTGTGTATTCATTGCCGGTGCATACCAGCCGGATACTTCCATCTCGTCCGCCATCTTTCCGATGCTCTCGCCGAATGCCTCCGCAAGATCCGTGTTCCAGGTGGAAGCGATCATCACCGCCGCCGGGAAACCGATAGAACCCTTGCCGGTAAAGTTATTATTAATAGAAGCCGGTCCGTCACAGTCCACGGTCTGAATCTTTCCGATGGAAGAAACCGCGTTTGTCTGGTAACCACCGAGTGCAATCAGACTGTCCATATCCGCGACGCTCATCTGATCTAACAGTGCATCCCACTGCGCATCGTCGTAGTCCACACCGCGCAGCTGTGCCAGTGTCATACCGTTGCTTGCGCCGGTTGTCGGCATCTCGTCCGCATCATTGTTGTATGCGGTCGGATCATAATTGCTGTTATTCATAAAAGTTGCCTGATACTCGGCCGCCATCGAAAGGCTTGCCGGCGCCGCAGTCGCCTCAGCATAATTGGCAAAACCGTCCGCGCGGGACAGATATGTCACATCGCCCTTTGCATCGTCAAACTGGTTCGTCGCCGCAACCTCATCGGTAGCTCTTCCGTCCTTATAGTTTACGGTCGAAGCAACCGTGTAAGTCTGCTCATCAATAATTGTGTGCGAATCACTCCGGATAGAAATTCCGTAATCGCCCGCCTCGAGCACATATGCCTTTGCGCCGTCCGCATCGTAGGATGCCATATCCTCGGCGGTAAAGCTTACGGTAATCGTCTCGGATGCACCCGGCTCGAGCACTTCCGTTTTGTCAAACGCGACAAGGTTTGCAGATGCTTTCTCGATTCCTCCGTTGGTGTACGGCGGATTGTAGTATACCTCCACGACATCCTTTCCTGCCACATCGCCGGTGTTCGTCACGGTCACGTCAAAGCTGATGGTTCCGTCGCTCTCCGTGATGCTGCCCATCTCCTGGCTGAACGTGGTGTAGGATAAGCCGTAACCAAACGGATACTGCACGGTCTTGCCATAATCAATCAGCCCTTCCGCATCCGCCGTCTCGTAGAAACGGTAGCCCACATAAATATTGTCCGTATAGTTTACGAAGGTTGGCAGTACCGGCATACCATAGCTGTCTGCCGCATAATCTGCCATATTGTCATACTGAAAATATCCGAAGTTATTATACGTCGGAGTCGTTGTCAGATCATAGACAAATGTGTCTGCGGTCTTTCCGGACGGATTTACGGTTCCGGCCAGGATCTCGCCGAGCGCGGTAAAACCGGTCTGGCCGGTTCCCGGACACAGGATTACGGATTTGATGGAGTTATATTCCTCAACAAATCCGAGCTCCATCGCATTTGCCGCATTGACGATCACCGTGACGTTGCTGTAGTCTGAAGTAACGCGCTCAAGCATTGCACGCTCGCGGTTTGTCAGCTCCAGGAAATGCTTGGACGGATCCACGTCATCCGCATTCTTCGTGTATGTAACACCCTGGGAACCGAACGTGCCGCCTTCCTCGAATGTGTCTAAATCCGTGATGGAGAGCGGAAGATCCGCGCCCTCTCCGCCGGACCGGGAGATTACCACAACCGCGGTATCGGAAAATTCCTTTGCAGAATCAAAGATTCCCGCCGCCTCATACTCGTCAATCGTCGGCTCCGGGATGGTCCAATCCTGTCCCCACATACCGACGGTAGGACGTGCCGCGCGATACTCCGTGTAGAAATTAACGAGTTCCTCATTAATCTCAAAGCCCGCACTCCGGATACCTTCCAGAAGAGAAACCGTCGGATATGCCTCTGACAGACCGCCCGAACCGGTTCCGCCGTACACCGGATTGGTGGACGACCATCCGAATATGTTCAATTTGGTACCCGCATCAAACGGAAGTGTATTTCCGTCGTTCTTTAACAGAACGATTCCTTCCTCCGCAATCTGCGTACACAGCGCTTTCGCCTCCTCCACGGTATCATCCGAGATGGAGCCGGCACCCGTAGCCAGTGAAATCATACTGTTCATCGGGATAAAGCAAATTAAGTTGATAATGATAACTGCCGCCAGGAAAAATGCGATCCACGCCTGCTTGCGGACCATTTTCTTTAACGGCGCATTCAACTTTGCACAGGCCACAGTGACAACGATTGCAAGTACCAGGAATACACCCAGCGCAATCAGATAGGACCTGATGGAATTGATGACGTTAATGACGTCGTCGATGTTGATTGCTAACATTTTCTATTCCTCCCTTTTGTTTTTTGTAGCCTAACATTACCACAAAACCGTTTCCGTGTGAAAAAAATGCACAACCTGCAAGTTTTTTGCATAAACGGTTGTGCATTTTGTGAATTCCCTATATATTTTTATTTGTTTTTTGTGCAGTTTTTCCTATTTTCGGAAACATGCTGCAATCAGATGCCCCGTTCCCTTGATGCGGTGACCGTTGCAGATTTCCGTGATCGCCTCCGCCATCTCCATGCTGATCGCACCGCCCGTCATCTTCGCAAGCCCGCGGATCGGCATATTGTAAATGAACAACACATTGAGATTCGGCTCGCCCTTCTTCTCGCTGCTCTTCTTCATACGGCTAAGTACCGCGCAGGCAATTTTTCCGATGATGCTCTTGCCGTAATAGAGCTGGCAGATCGCATCGTTCATCCGAATCTCACCGCTCCAGCTTCCGTCCGGAATCGCTCCTCCATAGAGCGCCTCGTACTCCGCATCCGCAATGTCCGTCACCTGACCGGTGAAATAGTCCGGCAAAACCGCCGCGCTGTAGCCACCTTCCTCCACGGTTCCCTTTACCTCAAGGGCCCCCGTAAGCTTTATGTCCTCCGCGTTGCTTCCAACGGAAATCACATAGCTGCCGCTCTCAATCTCCCAGGTATTCGTGCGGACGTCATAAAAGCGGAATGCTTTGTCGTCAAGCGGAATCGTCACCTGCCGCTCCTCGCCGGCCACTAAGAATACCTTTGTAAAACCTTTCAGCTCACGCGCCGGGCGGAACACAGTCTGGGATTCCTTTCCGACATAGAGCTGCGCGATCTCGGCTCCGTCCACGCTTCCCGTATTCTTCACGGTAAACGTCACTTTATCCCGCTCCACCGTAAGGTTTTCATACGCAAAGGTCGTGTACGATAACCCGTAGCCGAACGGAAATTGCACCTGCTTACCGACCGTGCTGTAGTACCGGTAACCCACATACAGGCTCTCGCGGTACTCGCTGCTGCGCTCCTTACTCGGGTAGTATCGATAAGACGGTACATCCTCATAGCGGTACGGATAGGTTTCATTTAACTTTCCGGAAGGACAGACCTTTCCGGTCAGCACGGAGAGCGCCGCGGAAGCTCCCGCCTGCCCGCCCAGATAACCGTGCAGAAGTCCTTTTACTTTTGCAAGCCACGGCATCTCAACCGCGGAGCCCGCCGACAATACCACAACCACATTTTCATTTGCCGCGCAGATCGCCTCGATCAGCTCGTTTTGCGCCTGTGTCATCCGCATATGCGTGCGGTCTACGCCCTCGCTCTCACTGATCTCGTCCAATCCCGCAAATACCAGCGCCACATCCGCCGCAGCGGCCGCGCTCTTTGCCTCTTCTATAAGTCCGGCATCCGGCTTGCTGTTGCGGATATAACCCTGCGCGTAGGCCGTCATGGTAAGGCCGCTGTCCTTGATACAATCCAGAATCGTCTCCGGCGTCTTTGTCGGATTTACCAGAGAGGACCCTGCTCCCTGATAACGCGGCGTCTTCGCAAAATCACCGATGACCGCCACTTTCGCGCCCGGGCCAAGCGGAAGAATATCGCCGTCGTTTTTCAGCAGAACCATGCTCTGTTCCGCGGCCTTTCTCGCCAGCGCGTGGTGCGCCTCGACATCAAACGAGGTTCCCTTTCCGTCCACGGTCGCCTGATGCGTGTCGAATATCACCTTTAACAGCTCGTCTAAGCGCTGATCCAACATTTCTTCTTTTAACGTGCCGGCTTTCACTGCCTTTACAATATCGTGCATTCCACATTTTCCGGTGCCAGGCATCTCAAGATGGCTTCCGTTTTCAACACCCAGCGCATGGTCGTTGCTCGCGCCCCAGTCCGAGACCACATAGCCGTCAAATCCCCACTCGTCCACAAGGATTTCCTGCAGCAGGTGCCGATTCTCGTTTGCGTACACCCCGTTAATCTCGTTGTACGCGGACATGATGGATTTCGCCTTCCCCTCTTTTACCGCAATCTCAAAACCGGTGGTATAAATCTCGCGGAACGTCCGCTCATCCACCACGGAATTGTTCGCCATGCGGCGGAGCTCCTGGCTGTTGACCGCAAAATGTTTCGGACACGCGGAAATGCCTTTGCTCTGGATACCTCTCACATAGGCCGCCGCCATCTTTCCCGCGTGATACGGGTCCTCCGAAAAATACTCAAAATTGCGCCCGCAGAGCGGGTTTCTCTTGATGTTGAGCCCCGGCCCGAGTACTACGTTGACATCCATCGTCACCGCTTCCTCGGCCAACGCCACACCGATTTCCTCTCCCAGCGCCTCATCCCAGCTGTTTGCGATCGTCGCAGCCGTCGGAAAACATGTCGCCGGAAGACTTGCGTTGAGCCCCAGATGGTCTCCCGCTCCCGCCTGACGGCGCAGACCGTGCGGTCCGTCGGACATCACCATGGACGGAATTCCGTACTTCTCGTAATCCACCGTCTCCCATGTATTTTTTCCGGACATCATGCTCGCCTTTTCTTCCAAAGACATTTTTCCGATTATTTCCCCGTATTTTAAATTCATTTCCGCTTCCTCCCTGCCTGGCAAAAATTCACATGATTCATCAGATGCTACCATTTTATCAGAATCTTTCGGGGAAAAAGCATTTTGGCACAAATCGCTTTATTTTCGGCATAAACGGTAGTATAATTACCGTTTATTTACAAAAAAAGGGGCGCAGAATTGTGTAAAACGCACAATTCTGCGCCCCTTTCTTTTAAATAATCTCTTAACGTTATGTTTTTTCCATAATACTCCTTTGTTTTATCTGTGCAGTCTTGCATTGCCGATGCCGCGTCCGAGCTGTTTGGCCGAGACCGCTTCCGCAATGCACTGCGTTGTCTTTCCGTTGCGGCAGATTTCCTCCCGCAGCTGTCGGCCGAAGGTCTCCACATCGTTTACCCCGTTCATGACGATGTCGATTTTACCCGTCTCCACGCGGATATTGTCGCCGAGGTTTTCTAAGAAGGCGGGCGGCGACGGGAGCTGCGGAAACCCGTTTTTGATGACGTCCGGCGTTTCCAGAATGATCGGGGTCTGGCTGGCACGCTCGAGGAGTTGTCGGATGTTCTCGTCTACTGCGAGCGCTTCGCCGGATCTCACCAGTGCCTGCGCTTCCTCCTCGGAAGAGGCGTTTGGGTAGGCCGCTGCTTTTTCGCTCATGGATTTTTCCGCCGGATTTTTCAGCGCGGTTACTGCGGCGCGTTTGCCGATTGTGGCGGCCGGCTTTGCGGTTTCGGCTGTCGGTTTTTGTGTTGTGTTTGCCGGTTTGTCGGCTTCTTTTTTCTCTTTTTTCACGGCGTCACCGGTCTGTTTTTCCGCGGTGGTGTCTCCGGTTATGAGTGCGGCCAGATTTTGGGTCAGGTTTCCGTCGAGCTCTTTTAGGGTTGCGATGATTGCTCCCTCGTCGCCGAGCAGGCCGCTGATTTCGCCGAGCAGGCTGTTGGTGTCGCTTAGCTTTTCGTCGATGTATTCCTCGTAGTCGGCGCGCAGGTCGTCTAGCATTTCTTCGGCGTCGCTGACATACTTTTCGTACCGGGTGTCCCGCAGGTCTTCTTTTGCGTCCTGCAGTTGTACTTTCAGCTGCTGGATCTGTGCGCGGGTTTCTTCTGTGCCGCCGGTTTTTAGGACGGTCAACTGTTTTTGCAGTGCGGCGATGGTTTTGACTTTGTCTGCGACTTGTTTCTGGTAGCCGTAGGCGTCGGCCGCGCTGTTTTTCAGCTCTTTGTAGCGGTCGATGAGTTTGCCGAGGGTGGTTAGCTGTGCATCGTAGCCCTGTCTGGCAAGGTCTTTGACGGATTCCAGTTCGTCTTCGGCGGTCAGTGCCGCGTCCCGGTGTGCGTCCTGTAAGTCCCGCAGCCGCTGTATCACGGCTTCGTCGGATACGGATAGCTCCCCTTTTTCGATTTGCGCCATAAGGTTGTCGTATTCTTTCTGGTAGGCGGCTGCCTGTGCGAGATTGCTCTCGTAGTTTTCCCGGTGCAGTGCAAGCGTGGCGGCGCCGTATTTGGTGAAAGAACCGGTTTCCCGGTCGACGAGGTCTTTGTGGCTCATCCGGTTGATGTAGTAGTCGGCTTCACTGTCGGTGCGCTTTACGGTTTCCATCGCCTTGTCGAATGCGTCCCATCTGATCTGGCGCTGTTCGTTTTTGTATTCGGCCAGTGCCTGTTTTGACTGGTCGATGGCGTTTGTCTCCGCGTTGATTGCGTCGACCATTGTGTACCATTCTTCGCTGCCTTTTTTTATCGAACCGTCCGCGACTGCCGCGTTGAGTTCTTTTTGGAGCTTGCTGCGCTTTTCGATGTGCCTGTTCTGTTCTGCGGTTTCGGCGGAGATCAGTTTGCCGTAGTCTGCGGTGGTGATTGTTTCTCCCTGCTCCCGTTTCAGCGCGATCTGATTGTTGATCCGGGTCTTTTTCTGCTCGTTTGCCGCGATTCGGTGGTCGTAGTCTGCGGCGATGTTGTTGAATTTTTCGACGGCGAGGTCCGCTTTTTCCTGTTTTGCGGTTTCTCGGTACAAATCTGCGGCGGCTTTGTCGCTCTCTTTTGCATCGTAGTAGGCGTTGTACTGTACGCATGCGTTGTATAGTTTTCCGCTGTCGGCGAGTTTGGATGCCTGATCCAGGAGTTTCTGCGGGATGCGTTTGCCGTCTTTGACGCATTTTTTGATCGAAGCTAAAATGCGTTTGTTTTCTTTTGTGGTTTTGAAGTTGTTTAACGTTTTTGTCGAGGCCTTTAAATTTTTGCTGTCGGCTGCGACTGCCGCGTCGTAGGCTGCCTGCGTCCTGTCGATGTTTGCCATCTTTTTGTTGATGTATTTGTTTTTGGATTTGGCGGAGACGGCGTTGTCGCTTTTTGCGTCATACAGTTCGTTTTTTGCGTCGTAGGTTTCCGCTTTTTTGTCCGCGGTCGCTTTTGCTAAGGTTGCGGCGGCTTTGGCGTTTTCTGCCATCTGCTGTTTCAGGTCGATTAAGGTTGCGGCGTTTGCCGCAAGCCGTTCGTTGTATTCGTACCATGCCTCGGAACCTTTGGCGACGGTTTTCTGCAGTTCTTTGAGTTGTCTGTCTTCTTCCAGGAGATAGGAAATCTGTTTTTGAAGGTTTTTGTTTATGCCGGTGTAGTTGCCGATGCTTGCGGAGAATCCCCACGCTTCTTTTAGGGTGATCCATTTTTCGATGCGTGTGTT
This sequence comes from Lachnospiraceae bacterium, assembly GCA_021770345.1. Classification (GTDB taxonomy): domain Bacteria; phylum Bacillota; class Clostridia; order Lachnospirales; family Lachnospiraceae; genus Roseburia. Next base: position 236,084 of record JAETRD010000005.1, read on the forward strand.
TGCATGTTCGAGTTTTGCGGCAAATTTCTCGTATTGGGTGATGAGCAGTTCGATGTTTGCCTGTGCGAGTTCGCGCTGCTTTTTCTTTAAATCTTCGATTTTGTCCTGGCAGTCCTGTGCTTTTTTGTACCATGTCTCGTAGTCTTTGATTTGCTGTTTTATGGCATCGTCGGTGTAGTCCCAGATGCCGGAGTCGCCGCCGCGCACTTTTTGCGCGAGGGTTTCGTCGAGTCCGACGGCGGTTGCTTTTGCCATGTATTTGTCGTAGTCCGCCTGCAGCAGGTCTGTGCCGAAGGTTGCGGCGGTTTGTGCTTCTTTGTATGCGGCGGCGCGCGTCTCAAAGGTTTCTGCGGTGCTGCCGGCTTTCTCTTCGATGTCTGCCAGATTTTTTTCGAAGGTTTCGATTACCGTTTCGATGAAGTCGAAGGTTTCTGCGACGGTTTCTTTGATGGTTTCCGCGGTGTCTTTGGCGGAGTCTGCCGCGTCTTTGGCGGAGTTTGCGGCGGTTTCCATTGCTTTTCCTGCCGCGGCGCCGTCGAATTTTGCATAAAAGTCGGAGGGATTTAATGTTTGCATCTGTTCGCGCAGTCCTTCCAGTATTTCGGCCGCGCTTTTGGCGGATTTTTTCTGCACGGTTTTTTCGGCGTTTTGTTTGCGCTGCGCGGGATTGTTTCCGTTTTGCGGTGTTTCGCCGTTTGGCTGCTGGTACATGTTTGGCAGTCCGGATAAGAGGGCGGCTGCCCCGTCCTGTTTTTTGGGGATGTTTCTGACCTCGTTTTGTTTGCGGGAGCGATTGCCGGTATTGGTGTTCGGTGTTTCCGGGTTGTAGCTGTCTAATGATTTCAGTGCGATTTCCAGTTCTTTTAGCTCGATTGCGCTCATTCCGGCTGACTGTGCGATTGTGAGGATGTTGGCTACGTCTGAATCGGTAGTGACATTGACGCCGTTGACGGCCAGTTCTTCGAGTGCCATTGCTTTCAGGTATTCGGCTGTTTCTCCCGATACGCGGCCTTCCGTAACGATTGCGGCGATGTCTGCGTAGGTCAGCTCGGTGAGGGTTTTGCCGTATTGCGCCAGGATTTCTTTTTGCACGGCCAGTTTTGCATTTACCATTTCCTGGGCGTTTGAGACGCCGAGCTGGTTTAACATCGCGATGGTTGCGGCTTTTGTGGATTCGGTCAGGTTGTCTAATGCGCCGGAGTTGTGGATGTAGGTCGCCGCAAGCCGGTCGAATGCCCCCTGGCATGCCTGCAGGTTGCCGGGGTTTGTGCTGACGGTTTTTATGAATGCGTCGTAGGCTGCGCCCAGCTCGCCGAAGGTTTGTTTGAATCCCTCGTTGTTTAGGATGGAGCCCCAGTCGAAGGTCCCCTTGTCGGCGATGTCTGCGTAGATGCGCTCTAACTGGTTTAGTCCGTCGGAGAGGGTCTCGATGGAGGCGAGGGATTCTGTGTAGGAGGGCGGCGTGACGTCCCGCACTGCCCGTTTGGCTGCCTCCAGTGCGTTTTGCGCGGATTCGACGGTGGTGTTTTCATCGAATCGGATTGCGCCGTCTGCGATCAGGGTAAGGTCGCTTTCGGTGAGTGTCTCGACCCATTGCTCCAGTTTCAGCTGTTCGTCTGTTTTGAGTCTCGGGATGAGGTCGATGACGGCGCCTGCGCCTGCAGTTGTTCTGTCCCCATGTATGGCGGCGTCTATTTTTTGTTTGACTCCGTTTATCATTGCCTGGTCGGTCTCGACGTCGAAGCCGAGGCTTACCATAAATTGCTTTTGCTGTTCGGGGTCGTCGATTCCGAGTACGCCGCACAGGGTGTCCATAAATGTGTTGACCTGCGCGACGTATTCCGTGACGGGAAGGCTGTCCGGGTCCAGTTGGAACAGGCCGTTCCA
>JAETRD010000084.1 GCA_021770345.1 Lachnospiraceae bacterium
TTTTTTATTATCAGGAGGGAACGCCTATTGAACGTATTTGAAGCCGTGAAGCAGTCCGTCACCACAAGGCAGGCTGCGGAGCGTTATGGAATCAAAGTAAACCGGAACGGGATGTGTGTCTGCCCGTTCCATAACGACAAAAACCCAAGCATGAAGGTTGACCGCCGCTTTTACTGCTTCGGCTGCGGAACCACCGGGGACGTGATTGATTTCGTTTCCCGGCTCCACGGGATCGGGAGCCGGGAAGCCGCCCTTATGCTGGCGCAGGATTTCTCCATCCCCTATGAGGACGGGAGGAACGCCGGGAAGGAACCTATCCGGCCACGACTGCGGAAGGAAACCGAAGAGCAGAAATTTAAGCGCATGGAACGGCACTGTTTCCGGGTGCTGTCCGACTATTACCATCTCCTGCGCCGCTGGAAGGAGGAATACGCCCCACGACAGCCGGATGAAGCATGGAACCCCCGGTTTGTGGAAGCCCTGCAGAACATGAGCCGGGTGGAATATCTGATGGACGTACTTCTCTCCGGGGACATTCAGGAGCGGGCGGCGCTTATCACAGGACACGGAAAGGAAGTGAGGAACCTTGAAAGACGAATGGCAGAATTTACCGCCCCAGATACGGCAGGAAATAGCGAACATGGCAGACAGCGCAGAGCCAGCCCGGAGCGTTGAGGAAGTAAAGACTATGCTGGAAACCACCGAAAAAGGCGGCTTCCGCAACAGCATGAGCAACTGCCTGACCGTGTTCCAGTGCGACCCGCTCCTTTCCGGGGCGGTTGCCTATAACCTGCTGACCGACCGCACCGATATTTTAAAACCAATCGGATATAAAAGAACCACCGGAAGCCCCATGACCGACACGGACATGAAATATATCCGGCTGTATCTGGAAAAGACCTATGGCCTGACAAGCGAGAAAAAGATACAGGACGCCGCCGGCCTTGCCGCCAATGAGAACAGCTACCACCCTGTCCGGGAGTATTTAAACGGCCTGACATGGGACGGAACCGAACGGATACGCTCCTGCCTGCGGCATTTTTTAGGAGCCGGTGAGGACGAGTATACTTTCCAATCCCTGCGCCTGTTTTTGTTGGG
>JAETRD010000086.1 GCA_021770345.1 Lachnospiraceae bacterium
ATGCCTTCGCGCGTTTCTCACGCAGTTCAAGAATCGTCATAATGAAATCCTCCTTCTCAATGTCTCAATAAATTAAGCCGCTCCATGAGTGCGTCCACGGAACGGCCGGTTTCTGTTTCCGGTGCAGGGATTTGTGCCTGCATCTGGATATCTGCTTTCGGTTTTGCCCCGCCATATTTGGCGGTCAGTTTATTCAGCAGGGCATTGGTGACCGCCCTGCGGGAATACAGCATGGAACTTGTGGAAGGCGGGAACTTTTTTTCCTCTTCCCGATCCTCTTCGGAACTTCCGCCCTCCGTGCCTTCCTCCGGCTCCTTTTCCGGCTCCGCCTTTGCCCGCGCCATGATCCCATCCGCAAAGCCAAGCTCCACCGCCTTGTTGGCATCCATCCACGTTTCCGCATCCATCAGATGCGACAGCTTCGGACGGGAAAGCCCCGTCTTTAACACATAGGCGTTGATGATGGATTCCTTCACTTCGGAAAGCATATCAATGGCCTTCTGCATCTCGGCATGGTCGCCCCAGGCGATGGTGGCGGGATTGTGGATCATCAGCATGGATACCGGGGACACCAAAACCGTGTCGCCTGCCATGGCGATCACGCTGGCGGCGCTTGCAGCGATGCCGTCAATCTTCACTGTAACTTTCCCCTTGTAATTGGAGAGCATATTGTAGATCTGTGCCGCCGCCACGCAGTCGCCGCCCGGCGAATTGATCCACACGGTGATGTCACCACTCCCGGCATTCAGCTCATCCTTGAAAAGCTGCGGCGTGACGTCATCGTCAAACCAGCTTTCCTCTGCGATGGTACCGTTCAGAAACAGAGTCCTCTCCTCCGGAGCCATCCCCGCCTCCGCCTGGTTCCTCCACTTCCAGAACTTCTTCGTTTTCATTGGATTCCTCCTCTCCGTCCTTTTTGCCAAACAGACCGGCATCGGACAATTTTGTCATGTTCCCATTGATAAGATATAAATCACCTCCCAGCTCCTCCGGGATGCGGTCAAGGTTCTCCAGCTCCCGGATGTCGTTTGCCGACATCCACCCGTTCTGCCGCCCCACGGCGTACCCGTTCAT
>JAETRD010000032.1 GCA_021770345.1 Lachnospiraceae bacterium
CTGGTGCTCTACCGGATGAACGCAGACTTCCCCGGTGTGATCAGCGTGAAGAATAAAGTTACGGATGCGGGGTGGAGCGAGGCCGCTCTTGTGTACTGGGTGACCGGAGCAGAGAGTAGCTGTGCAGTCAATAAATCCTGCCAGAATAAGGTGTATGACGGCTCCTTTACGATCGATGTGGATTTTACACAAAACGAATTGCGGCAGGCCATAAAGGACGGAGAATTTGTGCTGCATCGGGTAAATACGGATATCCGCGTCCTCGAAGACATCAACACGATGGTTACGGTGACGGATGCGCAGGGAGAGATTTTTAAAGACAATCAGACCATCCGTGTCATCGACCAGATCGGAAATGATATTGCGGTGCTGTTTGCGACAAAGTATCTGGGGGTTGTCCCGAACGATGCGGCGGGAAGGGTTTCACTCTGGTCCGACATCGTGGCGCATCACCGGGAACTGGAAAAAATCCGTGCGATTGAGGATTTCTCCGACAGCGATGTGACGGTGGAACAGGGGACATCAAAGAAATCCGTGGTCGTCACCGACCTTGTGACGGTCGTAAATGGGATGAGCAAATTGTATATGACATGCACGATAGTTTAAGGAAGGGGTGAAGTAAAATGAGTCAGAATGTGATTATGGATGCAAAGGACGCCGTGTACGGCAGTCTGGCAGAGTGTTTTATTACAATTGAAAACAGGCGTTACAATTTCATGAGCCTGACCGATTTTGAGAGCAAATGGGAGGTAAACATCACGGATGTTCCGATTCTGGGAAAAGTTGGAATGGGGCATAAAGCGGCAGGCGGAAAGGGGACATGGAGCGGTACGGCGCATTACAATCAGTCCGTCTTCCGGGAGATGGCGAACCATTATCAGAAAACCGGCGAAATGCCGTATTTTGAAATCCAGGTCAGCAACGAGGATCCTGTCAGCGCGGCGGGCAGACAGACGATCGTACACAGAGGATGCCTGTGCGATACGTTTGTACTTGCAAAATTCCAGGCTGGCGAGGAGATTTTGGACGAGGAACTCTCCGGAACCTTCGAGAGCTGGGACATGCCGGAGAAATTTAACGAGATGGATGGCTTTGCCGCAAACTAACGGAAAGGGGACAGATAGAAATGTCAAAATTCAGCCGCTTTATGAGAGTGAATAAAATCACAAAACCAAATGAGAAGTATGCGCCTACGGGCACGCTGCAGGACGAAAACGGAAATCCGCTGGAATGGGAGTTTAAGCAGATTTCCTCAAGAGAAAACGAAGAACTGCGGGACTCCTGCACGATTGAGGTTCCGGTTACGGGAAAGCCGAACCTCTATCGGCCGAAGGTAAAGACCGCCGAATATCTCGCAAAGATGATTGTGGCATCGACGGTATATCCGGATCTGTACGATAAGGAGCTGCAGGACTCCTACGGGGTGATGACGCCGGAGGAGCTGCTCTATGCGATGGTGGACAATGCCGGAGAATATCAGGAATTTGCCGCCTGGATGCAGAAATTCCAGGGGTTTGCAAAAGGGCTTGACGATAAGGTAGACGAGGCAAAAAACTGATCGAGGGAGGGGATGGTGAGGCAAATTTTGCTTACTATGCCCTCCATAAACTCCACATCCGGCCTTCTGCATTTCTTGAGATGGAGGAGCAGGAGAAGGCGTTTGTGATCGCCGCCATCAAAATCAGGCTGGAAAACGAGAAAAAGGAAAGGCAAAAGGCGGCAGGCAAAGCGAAGCGAAGAAGAAAGTAATAGAAAAGGCAGGTGGCAGGGATGTCAGATATTCAGATGAATATTCAACTGAATGTTCAGCACAACAATGTTTTAAATTATATTGTAAATTCCATGAATCAGGTGGTTGCGACGATGGATGAGCTGCAGGAGAGCATGGGAGGACCGATCGATATGGGCGGCATTGACGGGGCCAGAGGCGCAATCAGTCAGACGACTGCCGCGGCAGAGGAGCTAAATGCCGCACTGGCGGGGATAAGTCCATCCGTGACGAACACGGATGCACCGCTTCTGCTTCCTGCCGTGATACCGGCTGAGCCGCCGCAGGCACAGGAACCGCTCAGAGCACCTCCGGCTCCGGAACCGGTTTCGGAGCCGGTTTACTGGGAGGCCGCCGGACCGGAAGTATTTACCGGTACGGGAGAGGACCGTTTTCGACAGGAAGTACAGAGCGCAAACAGCATGTTAGAACAGCTCTGCGGCACGCAGAATGCAATTGCAAAACAGGCATACAAGACGATGTTGTTTCCCCCGGAGGCGTTTCAGGATATGAATGCACTGGCAGTCAGAATTAATACGGTGCGGGACCGCATCCGGCAGATTGAGAACAATCCGGTGAACATTGGGACCGACACCGCAAATGCGGAACTGGAGCGTCTGCGGATCAGACTTGGACAGATGGTGGATGAACAGGGCGAACTAAACAGCGCGATGCAGAATATGGATGTATCGGCCGCAAACGACGCTTATCTGCGCCTGTCTCAGACAGTCGGTGAAACGGAGCGCTATATCCGGGATAATGTGGACGAACAGGGCCGGTTTAATCAGGAGATACAGGCCGGGGCGCAGCAGGCAAACGGGCTGGCCAATATGATAAAATCGGCGGCCGGTAAATATATCAATGTAGAGAACATCGGGAAAGTACTGGATATATCAGATGAGCTGACGCAGGCGACGACCAGACTGGATCTAATGAATGACGGTCTGCAGAGCACGCCGGAGCTTGTGAATATGGTGTATGCGGCTGCAAAGAATACACATGCCCCGTTCCTCGAAACCGCAAATGCCATCGCCAAAATGGGAAGTGAAGCGGGCGGAGCCTTTGATTCCAATGCGGAATTGATCGCATTTACAGATCAGGTAAATAAACAGCTTGCAATCGGCGGTGCAGGTGCGGATGAGAAGGATGCGGTACTGCAGCAGGTAAGCCAGGCGATGGCGGCGGGAACGTTTGGTGAGAGTGAATTAAATTCAATTCTGAGCGCGGCTCCCGGAATTGCGGAAGCAATCGAACAAAGTATGGGCTGGGCGGAAGGCTCTCTTATGTCATATGCGGCGGAAGGCGCCGTCACCGCGGAGGTAGTAAAAAATTCGCTTATAAGTATGGCGGATGAAACAAACGCGGCTTATGAAAATATACCGGTCACATTCTCACAGATGATGACAGATTTGAAGAGCGGTGCAGTCAAGGCGTTTCAGCCGGTTCTGCAAGGAATCAACGACGTCGTAAACAGCGAGATCTTTCAGAGTTTTGTAAACGGCGCGATTGAGGCATTGGGAATACTTGCCGGGATAGCGACGAATGTCTTTGATATGATAATTGGAGCAGGCGGATTTATCGCGGACAACTGGTCGATTATCGAACCGGTTATTTTCGGGGTGGTTGCGGCTTTACTTGTGTATAATGCGACGACGGGTATTGCTTGGCTTACGACGTTACAGCAGACAGCAGCCCAAATAGCAGGTACGATAGCCAGCGGGGCGCAGGCTGTGGCGACTTTTGGCGCCACGATTGCCCAACAAGGGTTAAATGCTGCTCTTGCGGCATGTCCGCTTTCGTGGATTATTATCATGATTATTGCTCTAATAGCGATTATCTATGCAGTTTGTAATGCGATTGCAAAAACGACGGGAATTGCAAATTCGGAATTTGGGGTTATTACCGGCGGTATCAGTGTGGTACTCCAATTTTTCAAAAACTTAGGTTTGACGGTGGCGAATATTGCGTTTGGAATAGGCGGTGCTATAGCGGCACTGGGGAGTAATATAAAAACCGCTTTTCATAATGCAATCTGTTCAGTTCAGTCATGGTTTTATAGTCTCCTATCAACAGCATTATTCGTTGTGGCAGGGATTTGTAAAGCGCTGAACAAGCTGCCATTCGTTGAATTTGATTACTCCGGAATTAGTAATGCAGCAAATGAATATGCGGCAAAGGCGGAAGAAGCAGCCGGAAACAAGGGAGAGTACAAAGATATTTCGGATGCATTCAATGAGGGGATGACAACCTTCGATACATTTCAGGATGGTTGGGCCGGAGACGCATTTGCCGCAGGTGCCGCATGGGGCGATGGCGTTGCGGATAAGATCAGCAATTTTAACCTGTCCGATATCTTCGGCAACGGGGGAATATCAGATTCGGAGCAGAATCCGTTAAAGAACGTAGCATCACAATTTGCCAATGTAATAGGGGATCCGGGAACAAATGATAATTTCAGCAGCATTGCCGGAGATATGAGTGACAATCTCGGCAGTATTGCCGGGGACACCGGTGCGATTAAGGATTCCATGGACATCACGCAGGAAGACCTGAAGTATCTGCGGGATATTGCGGAGCAGGAGGCAATTAACAGATTTACAACCGCAGAGGTTCATGTGGATATGTCAGGTATGCGCAACACGGTGAACAGCGGTGACGATATTGACGGATTCATGGCAAAACTGACAGATTCCGTGTATGAAGCAGTTGGTAACATGACAGAGGGGGTACATGCGTAATGCCAGACAGCGGTTATGAATTTTACTTAGACAAATGTTTATTGCCTGTAACACCCTCAAAGCTGGAGTTAAAGATTAACAACGCAAATAAGACGGTAACGCTGATCAATGAGGGCGAGATAAACATTTTAAAACGGGCAAAGCTGACGGATATTGAGTTCACCTGCGAGATTCCGCAGGTGAAGTATCCGTATGCAGTGTATAAAGACGGATTTAAGGGAGCGGATTACTTCCTGGACTATTTTGAGTCGCTGAAAAACAGCGGCAGGTCGTTTCAATTTATTGTGTGCCGGGCACTGAATGACAAAAAGCTGTTCAGTACAAACATGAAAGTAACGCTGGAGGACTATAAGCTGAGCGAGAATGCCGGAAACGGTGTTGATCTTGAGGTGAAGATAACGCTTAAGCAGTGGCGGGATTACGGCACAAAAACGGTACATGTAACCGTGACGGCCACAAAACCGCAGGCATCGACCGGACCGCAGCGGGACGGGGCACCGGCGCAGGCAGGCACCTACACGGTGGTAAAAGGAGACTGCCTCTGGAATATCGCCAAGCGGTTTTACGGGAACGGCGCGAAATATACCGTGATCTATCATGCGAACAGCGGCGTGATCGGCGGGAACCCGAATCTGATTTATCCGGGGCAGGTACTGACGATTCCCGCGTTATAAGGAGGCTTTATGGACGTTGAACTATTAATCGGGGACGAGACGGGGACAAAGGCATATCTCCCCGCGGTGGAAGAAGGGATTGAGTGGACGACAGAGCGGCGGGGTACGCCGGGAAAACTGACATTCAAAGTGCTAAAAGACGATGTCCTCGATTTCTCGGAGGGCAGCGCCGTCCGGCTAAAGGTGGACGGCAGCGAAGTTTTTTTCGGGTTCGTGTTCAAACAGAGACGGGAAAAAGACCGGATTATCACAGTCACGGCGTACGACCAGCTGCGGTATTTGAAAAATAAAGACACGATCGTCTATGAGAATAAAACAGCCGCACAGTTCATTCGGATGGTTGCGGCGGACTATTCGATGAATCCGGGGCAGATCGACGACACCATGTTTGTGATTGAATCGCGGGTGGAAGAAAACACGTCCCTGTTCGAGATGATAGAGAACGCCCTGGATCTTGAACTGACCAACACCGGGGAGTTGTATGTGCTGTATGATGATTTCGGCCGGTTAAGCCTGAAACACCTGTCTGAAATGTATGTGGGGGACAATGCAAACGGCTATCTGATGATTGACGAGGAGACCGGGGAAAATTTTGAGTACACGTCCTCGATCGATGACAACACATTTAACCGGATAAAGCTGACTTATGATAATGAAGAAAGCGGGCGTCGGGATGTGTATATCACGCAGGACGGGAGCAACATCAATCGCTGGGGGATTCTGCAGTATTTCGACACTCTGTCAAAAGGCGAAAGCGGACAGGCAAAGGCAGATGCGCTGTTAAAGTTGTATAACAAAAAGACGCGCAGTTTAAGAATCTCAAATGCGATCGGCGACAACCGGGTACGGGCAGGGTCGATGGTGATTATCTGCCTCGATCTCGGAGATATGAAATTAAGCAATTTTATGCTGGTGGAATCCTGCAAACACAGTTATAAGCAGGGGGAACACCGGATGGACCTGACAATGAGGGGAGGCGAGTTTATTGGCTGATGCAAACGAACTGGTGGCAGTCATGAAAAAGGCAGCGACGGAGGCGGTGGAAGCCGCAAAGCCAGTCAACGTATTTTTCGGGAAGGTGAAAGCGGTAAAACCGCTCAAAATTGACGTAGAGCAGAAGATGTTGCTGGGTGAAAAGCAGCTGATCCTTTCGCGGAGCGTGACAGACTACAAGATAACGGTCACCGGAGGGAATACGAAAGATTATTATTACACCGGTCCGACAGTGGAAGCGGGAACGGCGACGGTCTCCCCGGCACATGTACACGCCATTGGAAAAACAGAAATTACCGTGCATAATGGTCTGTCGGCTGGTGATGAGGTGATTCTGATCCGACAGCAGGAGGGGCAGAAATTTATTGTAGTAGATCGAATAGGGGGTGCGGGATGATTCCGTCGACAACCGGATTTTTAAAGCAGGATTTTGAAATGAAAGAACAGCCGGATTTCACTTATCGGATGGATATAAACGGCGACTCC
>JAETRD010000087.1 GCA_021770345.1 Lachnospiraceae bacterium
GGGTACAGGTTGAGATAGGGGATCGTCTGCTGGGCGGTGTGCGCCTTTCCGTCCCCCTTTGCCTGTCTGATAATGGCGGCGATCTGCTTCTTTTCTTCGCGGGTCAGTTTCCGCTTAGTTCCGGGGCTTTTTCCCGGTGCGCCGCTTTTGTTTGGTTCCTTTGACAATCGTAAATACCTCCTTTTCCAGTTTCCGCTGCTTCTCCAAGACAGCGTATAAATTCTGTGTCTGATAGGGTCGCTCCTTTGGTCGGGCAAACTTTGTCTGAATGATGTTTTTTACCACGACTTCAAGGGGCTGTCCGTGCTTCTCGTACATTGCCATGAGGAAGCAGGGGAGCATGACGACGATCATCACAAACGCCGCTGCGCTGGTTCCCGCGCTGTCCTTTAGCAAGAAAAAAAGCGGCAATCCCACGATAAGGGCTACCGCAAAACAAATGATCTGCCGCTTCGTAAGGTTAAAGGCGACTTTCGTTTTTATCTTTGATAAATCCTTTGGTACGGGTACATACGCCATACCGAAAACCTCCTTTCTGTCAGAGTTCTATGCTGTTTTTGGTTTCATTCCCCCATGTGTCCCAGCCCGTCGTTTCCTGCCTTGCGAATAGCTCTATCCGGGGAATGTCGCCCATAAGGGCAACGATTTTTTCCCGCGTTATATCCGGCTTTTTGCTGTGCTGCTCAATAGGGGAGATAATGAATTGATGAATACCCGCCGACTTGCGTTTTGGGTGTCCCCGTGTGGCAAGCAGACAGATTTCCGCATTTCCCCGCGTCCAAAATCCCAAGCCGTAAAACCATGTGTAGGATTTTTTATTGAGTTTCAGCCATACAAAGGCGGCGGTCTTATAGGTAAAGCCCCAAGCCTTAATTAGCCGCAGGGCTTCGGGAAGCTGTGGGAATGTCGCCCACAAAAAAAGTGCGCTGTCCTCTGCCGCAAGGTCAGCCACGGGGAGCGCACAAAGTTCCTCTATGCTCATGGTCGGGTAGTGGTGTTCTGCCGCGCCGGAAAGCCGCTTCTGTGCGTACTTCCACGGGGGATCGGCGTAGATTATGCCG
>JAETRD010000033.1 GCA_021770345.1 Lachnospiraceae bacterium
TGCGAAGTCTAAGTTGAGAAAGGGTTTCCTGGTCGCGTAGTCTACGAAGATTAAGTCGCAGACTTCTCTGTTTGCCATGTTTGTGTTTGTCATTGTTTCCTCCATTCTGCCGCTGCATGCGGCCTGTGTACTATCATTTGTTCCATCCAGAAAAATCTCAATTTGGAATACCCGTCTCCGGGAAGCCTGATTTTACAAGGCTTCCCGGAGTTTTTTGGGAGGGGAGCAAATTCGACTCCCCACCAAATGTCTGTTTCAAAGAGGGGAGCAGGATGTCCCGTTCCCCGCAAAAGTTATTCTTCAATCAGAATCAGATCCAGGATGTTGTCGTCCTCGTCGGCGAGCAGATCCGCTGTGATGGTGATGCTGCCCGGGTCTCCGCTGTTCGAGAAGCTTAACGACAGATTGGACTGCGGTGCGACTTTGTAGGCGGTCAGCTTGTAGGGGAGCAGCGCGTCGTCTTCCGTTTTCATGACCGTATCGCCGTAGACGATAAAGTTCTTCGGGAAGCTCGTCGATTTGATGTTGATCCGCTCGACGCCGTCGGCCACTTCTCGCATGTAGTAAACGATAACGTTTGCGCCGCCGGTGAGCGCCGTCTCGAGCGTGACAGTCTTTCCGGAGACCGTGCATGGAAGCGCGGTGCCGCAGTCGTCGCCGTACGCGTAGACCGCAACACTGCCCGGTGTGGGTGTGTCTGCGAGTGTGAGTGCGGCACCGGCGTCGTCGGTGACTGCCTCGACTCTTGTGACGAATTTGGCGGACTTTGTGACCTCGCCGCCGGTGATCAGCTGCCAGAGCTTGACGGTCTGAATCTGGGTCTCGATCGTGATGGTGCCGCCTCTCTCGCCGGCAAAGGACATCCGCTTCGGGTGGCCTTTGCCGCCGTAAGCGAAGACGGATTCGCCGGTGAGCTCGGTCGTGGTCACGTTGGCGAAGTCTAAGTTGAGAAAGGGTTTCTTTGTCGCGTAGTCCACGAAGATTAAGTCGCAGACTTCTCTGGGAGAGGAGCAAATTCGACTCTCATTTTTGTTGCTTATTTTTTGCGAATGAAACTGCGATATTTTTCCTCTTTACCGATGAATTGCCGATAAGTTATCTAAAATAGCATTCGAAATAAAGCAGTGAATGTGCAGGGTTACTGTTTTATTTCGAATGCTATCTGTTAGTTGCCGCGTAGTTGGGCACCTGTAAGGTTTTCCGGTATTCTACGTCTGACGAGGTCTTTGTGGCTTATCCGGTTGATGTAGCAGTCGGATTCGCTGTTTGTGCGCTTTACGGTTTTCATCGCATCGTCGAATGTGTCCCATTGCAGCTGGCGGAGGGCGTTCTGAAATCCAACGAGGGATAGTTCTGACTCGTCGATGGCGTTTGTGACTTCGTTTATGGCGCCCACCATCTCGTACCATTCTGCGGACCTTTCTTTGATGTCTCCTTTTGCGACTGCGCTTTCTAGTTCTTGCTGGAGCCGTTTTTTTTCGGCGCGATAGGTTTTTTGTTGTTCCTGTTCCGCATAGATCAGTCTGTTGTAATCGGAGGCGCTTGCTTTTTGGCCTTTGGCCTGTTTGAGTGCGATCTGGTTGTTGACGGCTGTGATTTCCTGCTCGCTGGCGCTTCTCCGGTATTCGTATTCGGTTGCGATGTTGTCGAATTTCTGTTTTGCGAGTGTCGCGATTTCCTGTTTTGTTTCTTCTTTGCTGATCGCTGCCGTTTCCTGTGCCGTTTCGTTTGCGCCGAGTTTGGCGTTGTAATTTTCACATGCTTCAGCCAGATCCCTATAGCCTGCGTTGGTGATTTTGGAGATCAATGACGCCGGAATGGCTTTCTTTTTGCCGGTATATTTTTTTATTTCCTCATAGAAATTTGCCACCTCCGCTTTGCCGGCTTTTCCCTTTGCTGATTTGTAGACCTTGTCTTTGACTTTGCCGATGTCCTTTATGGAATTATCCAGGGCTTTTGCCGTCGTCTTTGCTGTTTTCTGAGCCTCGTTGTCTTTCTTTTTGGCGATTCCGATCTGCTTATCGATGTATTTGTTTTGTGCCTTTGCGCCGACCGCGTTGTTTTGTTTTGCGGCGTATAGGTTGCTCTGTTTGGATAGCTTTTCCAGGAATTCCTCGTATTTTTTGAGCGGCAGGTTTGCGATTTCGACAGCTAGGCGCCCTGGCATGCCTGCAGGTTGTCGGGGTTTGTGCTGACGGTTTTTAGGAATGTGTCGTAGGCTGCGCCCAGCTCGCCGAAGGTTTGTTTGAATCCCTCGTTGTTTAGGATGGAGCCCCAGTCGAAGGTGCCCTTGTCGGCGATGTCTGCGTAGATGCGCTCTAACTGGTTTAGCCCGTCGGAGAGGGTCTCGATGGAGGCGAGGGATTCGGCGACAGAGAGATGAACCCTTTTTTGCTGTTTTACCTCTTTGATTTTGGCTGTCAGCTCGTCCCAGGATAAAAGCGTTTTTTCCGGGATTTCCAGTTCTGCTGCAATTTGCAGATCTTCCGGCGTGAGTTCACCGATTTTGCCGTCAAATTTATCTTGAAGTTTTTGCTTGACGTTTTCGGTCATTGTTTTGATATCGGAATCGTCAAATCCAAGTTCCGCTTTTAACGCCAACGGTTCTTTTTTTAGAATGTCGGCTATGGTCCCTATGTAGGAGTCCGTCACTTCTTTGATTTCATTTGTGGACATACCGGATAAATCATCGGAGCGGAATGCAAGCAGCCCGCGATATGCCTCTGATATCGTTTTTCTGTCGGCATCATCCAACTGTGAAAGCGGAAGAATGATGTTTTCTCTGACGTATGCGTAAGGGTCTGCAGCGTTCATTTCGCATGCAATGCCGGAGTTTAGGTTTGAAACCAGTTCAATCGCCAGGTTTTGGATGTCGGCGCCGAAGGCGTTGTCCGCCAGGCTCTGAAAGCTTCCGCTTGATTTTGTGGCCGCTATCAATGAAGGAATGAAGTCTTTCCATTCCAGCTCGGCTGCTTTCTGTTTTGACGCTTGTTTTAAGGATGCGTCTGCTAGTTCGTCGCTGACGATAGCGACTGTATCGCCTGCCTGTGATCTGATTTCGGTCTGAAGGCGTTGTTTTTCCTCGTCGGTCAACAGGACCGTATTGAGATAAATTTGGAAGGTACCGTTGTCGTCTACGGATACAATCTGGGACGGGTCGATGGATGCGCCCAGCTCATAAGCACGATTCGGATCAAGGGCGTTTTTGAAGTTCTGTAATGCTTCTACCATACCGCTGTAGTAAGCTGCTCCGACTTCTTCTGACAGACTTCCGGTCAGAGAAATGGTGTCTGCGGAAAAGTCCAGCCCATTTGCAAACATGTCTTTGAGTTCTTTTTGTTTTGCTTCAAATTCGGGTAAATGCTCTTCATAGCTTTTTTTTGCGTCTGCCGCATCCTCGATTTTAGCTTTTACTCCGCCGAACAGATCGCCAAGGTCCTGCGATATGTTGTAGTTGTTGAGTTCTTCCTCGACATTCAACAGTTTGCTTAAGCCTTCGGCAGCGGTCTGTCCGTTTTGTCCGAGCGTGAGAATGGCGTTTCCGTTTTTGTCAAATTTTTGAAGAAGCGCCGGGAAGGTTTCCGCAAGCTGATTGGAAATGTCCAGAAAAGTCTGATAATCCTCGGCTGATAAGCTACGGTTTTGGTTGGTCGCCGTGTTGACGCCTTTGGATAATCTGTCGTAGGTTTCAGCCAGTTCGTCCGCCGTCTTTTTGAGGGAGGACAGTTTTTCTGCAGTTTTTTTGTATGTTTCTTTTAGCTCGTCGGTTCGTTTGATCGCGTTTTCCGTGCGGTGTGTGTAATTGTCGATAGTTTTTGCGATTACCTGGATTGCCAGGGATGCAGCAAGAAAAATACCTGCGTTTAATGCCGTGTTAAGGAGCGTGGCCTTTACTGCGGCCAAGTTGAAGCTCTGACCGGTAGCCTGCAGGTGAGCACCGAGTCCCTCTACGGATGCGGCCTGGTTGTTGATGGTGCCGTTGCCGTCGTCCAGGGTCCGGAAGTAGGAGAGAACCCGTTCGTCGCAGTCGCCAATGGCTTCGGCGATTGCGGTCCAGTTTGCTTTGCCGTCTCTTGCAAACATAGTCTCATTTATATCCAAATGAGAAAAACGATTTATGATATCGTTATAGTTGTTGATATCAATTTTAGAATTATCGAACAGTTCGCCTAGGCCAATACCATTATCTGTAACTTGTGCAAGCGTACACAGATATTTAGATATAAATAACTTCCAATTATTTATAAATAGTGGTATAGTTACAAAAGTAGGTGAAAAGATTGAAAATTAATAATTTTCAAACCCAAGTTTGTGTCTGCGCGGCATCCGCAAATTTGGCATGCACAAAAAGCCGCGCGGATAGGAGATCAAATATGGAGGATACCGTAATAAAAAAGTGCAGTAAATGTGGAGATATTGCCAGATATTCACCAAATTTTAATGTTCATCGAAAAAATGGTTGCAATGGAGATCTTATACAATGTAACATATCAGATGATGACTATATTACGTTATGGCATATCGCAAAGGACAATGATTTCTTCCAGGCAATGATTGACTTAAAAGAAAAAGACATCATCGAGTATAACCTGAAAATGTCACAGTTTCGCAGCCAGGTCCAGCAGAAGAAGAGCAGGGAGCTTCAAAATGACACCACTCCCAGATGCCCGAATTGCCGCAGCAGCAATATCCAAAAGATCGGCGGCCTCGAACGGGCCGGTTCGGTTGCGATGTTTGGGATATTTTCCAAGAAGATCAATAAAAGCTTCAAGTGCAACAACTGCGGATATACATGGTGATCGTCTCATATCTCTTTTGTGTACTGTTTCATACATTTTTCTGTTTTTGCGGTCAAAGTTTTTGGAAGTCTTCTGACGGCAGAGCACAGATGCCCGCTATTTTTCACGCACCGCATAGCTGCGGCGAACTTTTTACTGTCACGCTCAATGACAGAGGTCTGACTATGCCTTCGCGGGTATAAGAAAATACCTGCGCCCTCCTGGTAGTCGATGGGAGCGGCACTTGCTCGAACGAGCAGTACGCCTCTCTGCAAGTAAAGTCATCATGCTACATTATGAGTCACATGAGCTGTTCTTGTCCTTGTCCGGTTCTCGCGAAATCCGGAGGCTGTGTAGTTCACACACAGTCATATCGGAGGTCTGCGGTGCAGCGACCGCAGTTATGTTGCCAATATACCCTCCCAGGTATTTCTACATGGTTCTCTGTGTTTTGCCCGGGGATTTCCACCCCGGCACGGGGTATATATTGAGCCTCGCACACGTTTGCGTTTTTTACTTTGCTAACCCAATCCTTTTGCGCCGGCGATTCCACCGCCAATGGCGCTGATGGTTCCCAGTGAACCAAGCTTATCGGTAACGTTATCAAGCAGATTGACGGTTCCGTTGCCGAAATCGACAATGCCTTTTAAGAAGTCCGAATCCAGAATATGGTTTGCGAAAGTCTCAAAGGATGCCGCTAATCTGTCGAGAGAATACTGAATTCCCTGCTCATAGTTTTCCTGTCCTTTTAAAGCTGAACCGGCAGAATTCTCAGCTGTTTTATATGCTTTTTCTATCGCAGAAACGTTGTTTAACGCTGTATTCAAAGCTGTTTGCTGGCTTTTTCCTGCGAGAGCGTCAAGCAGTCTGGTCTGCTCTGTGCCGGTAAGTGTCTGCCATTTCTGACCGATTCCGACAACAATATCATACACATCCTTAAGCTGCGTTTCTGATTCATCGGATACAATGTCAAAGCCGGTCAGATTTTGAATCAGTGCCCTTAATTGGGCAGTGGAGGTAAGGATTCCGTCGGTTTCTATTCCGGCGTCTTCGAGTTCTTGTTTTGCTCCGCGAATGCGCATGGCAACAGTCTCCCACATGGCGCCTGTCGCATCCGGATTTCGGATGGCACTGTCCGCACCTGCAATCAGAGCGATTGATTTTGACAAATTCGTATTTGCCGAATGAAAAGCAGCGGCGCTTTTCTGCAGAGCTTCGCTGATTCCCGCAGAACTAATGGGAAAGCTGTCTGCGACTTCATGAAATTGATCGATGATCTCCATTGCATCTTTGGCCGTCAGCCGAAAACCCTGTAAAGCCGAAAGCAGTGCTTCATTCGCGGAGGCCGCTTCAAGACTGTCGCTGATATTTGCATATAATGCAGCGGCCTCTGCAAGTAACTTGCTGTCAGGCAGACTGTATCCAAGTTTGCTCCAGCTTGCTGTGGTGTTTAGCATATCGCTGACGGAAACGCCATATTTTTTGGAGCTTTTCGCTGCTTCCTCAAAATAGTTACTGACTTCCGAGGCGGATGTGTGGCTGCTCTCACGGAGTGTAATCATCGCAGAATTTACTTTGACGACTTCCTGCGGTATTTGTCGCAGCATGGCTATTATGGTTTTTGCAATAAATCCCAGACCGTTGAATGTTTCTTGTGTCTGTTTTAGTTTTTCTTCTAATTTTGATAGAAGTTCTGGTATGATTTTGTTCATAAATGTATATCCTCCTGCTATTTATTATTGTGATATGTTGGTATTGCCGGTAGAAACATAAAATGAAACTGCCGACCGGCATTTTTAAAAGACGGGGAGCAGGAGATCCCGCTCCCCGCAAAGGTTATTCCTCGATCAGGATTAAGTCGAGGATGTTGTCGTCCTCGTCGGCAAGCAGATCCGCCGTGATGGTGATGCTGCCCGGGTCTCCGTTGTTGGAAAAGCTTAAGGACAGGTTGGACTGCGGCGCAACCTTGTAGGCCGTCAGCTTGTAGGGGAGCAGCGCGTCGTCTTCCGTTTTCATGACCGTATCGCCGTAGACGATAAAGTTCTTCGGGAAGCTTGTCGACTTGATGTTGATCCGCTCGACGCCGTCAGTCACTTCTTTCATGTAATAGACGATGACTTTTGCGTTAGCGTCAAGGGGTGCTCCGAGCGTGACGGTCTTTCTGGAGACCGTGCATGCGAGTTCTGTGCCGCAGTCGTCGCCATAGGCATAGACCGTGACGCTGCCCGGTACGGGTGTGTCTGCGAGCGTGAGTTCAGTTCCTGCGTCGTCTGTGATCGCTTCGACTCTTGTGACGAATTTCGCGGACTTTGTGACTTCGCCGCCGGTGATCAGCTGCCAGAGCTTGACGGTCTGAATCTGGGTCTCGATCGTGATCGTGCCGCCTCTCTCGCCGGAGAAGGACATCCGCTTCGGGTGGCCTTTGCCTCCGTA
>JAETRD010000006.1 GCA_021770345.1 Lachnospiraceae bacterium
TCGGTGATGGTGCCGGCAAACATTGCAACGGGCATTATCTATGAGAGCGCAATTACGGGAACCGCGTATTTTGGCGGCTTCCTGCAGGAAACGGATATTATCACATTAAAGCAAAAATAAAGGAGAGGAAAATTATGGCATGGACGGGATTGACATTGACGGTGGATGGCAGGAATGCACTTATCCGGGCACAGGAGGAGGGGAAATTGTGCATAAAATCGCTTGTGGTGGGTGACGGAGCTCCGCCGGCGAATTTCGGGACGCAGAAGGGGCTTGTGCACATGCTGTACGAGCTGACGGATTTAAAGATTGATATGACGGAGGACGGGTGCGCGCTGACGGCGGATTTTCCGGTGGTCGATTATGATTATTATTTTCGTGAAATCGGCGTCGTTGCCGTGACGGAGGACGGCGAAAAGCTGTATGTCTATGATAACTGCGGAGACGACGCGCAGTACATTGTGTCGACGACGGGGGCAGAACGGACACAGAAGAGGATAAGGCTTTATCTGACAATCAGCGATGTGGCGGATATCACGGTATCTGCTCCGAGCATTCTGTATGTCGCGTATGACGCGTATGAAAAAGATATCGAAGAATTGAACCAGAAGATTGATATAAAAGCACCTGCTGACAAGACGTTTTTAAGCCGTAGCATCTTTGCGGGGGACATCGACACCCTGCGCGGACCGGGGAAGTCCGGATCTTACTGGGTGCAACCGGTTTCGTACGGCACAACATCCGCATCCGGCTCGATTCCTTTTGGTCCGGATAACTATTATGATCTGCATGTATTTGCGAAAAACACGAGCGATGCCACGCAAATGGCAATATGCTTTGAAAGCAATGGTCGAAACGATGTCCGATACCGTATATACGCGAACGGGAAGTGGTACCCGTGGAGTACACGGCTTGGGACAGCGAATATATCAGGCATAGGGGACGGGAGCGTGACCGGAGCAATCAGCGCGCACGCCGGTACGGCGGCATCTGCGACAGTCCCCGGTCACACGAAATTCGGAACAACCGCCGGGACTGCCTGTCAGGGCAACGACAGTCGCTTAAGTAATGCAAGGACACCGATCGCGCACGCATCTGCAGCAACCACATACGGTGTTGGCAACGCGTCAAACTACGGGCATGTGAAGCTGTCAGACACATATACAAGCTCCGTAGGTGCGTCAGCATCGGCAATCGGAGCCAGCCAAGCGGCACTCTATAATGCATATGATGTGTTAAATAAAAAGTTTGGCGGATACCTGTCGCTTACCGGCGGGACATTAAGTGGTGATATTTACTTAGCAAACGCAAAAAGCCTAAAAACTAAGACGACAATAGGGATAAACACCATATTAATTACGATGAATGATAAAAATAATATCCACATAGGTGATTACAATGGTGCAAATTCGAGCCCCGTGTACTTACATGCATACGGCGCAACCTATAATTTTTTGGCCACATCGTTTATTTCCAGTTCTAACGGTCATATAGATCTCGGCGACTCCTCGCATCTCTGGAAGACCATACACGCCAAGACCGGCACCATCAACACCTCCGACCGCACGAAAAAACACGACATCCGCGCTATTTCGGAAGTGTATGAACGGCTGTTTCTCAGTCTGCAGCCGAAATCTTTTATGTTTGACGACGGAGACCGTGTGCATATCGGCGCCATTTCCCAGGACGTTGAAGATGCGATGAAAGAACTTGGAATAGAGCCAGAACAATTCGCGGGATTCTGCAAGGACGTTCGATATGAATATACGGAGTTCAACGAGGAAGACGGAACGCCGGTCGAATCGTCAAAAGTCCCATGCAGAGACGAAAACGGTAATATTATATACGACTATGCGCTGCGCTATCAGGAATTTATCTTCTTGACCATTCACATGACACAGCGCTTGTGGGAAAAGACGGCTTTGCTTGAAAAAGAAAATCTTGCAATAAAAGACAAACTAAGAGCGTTAGAGAAAAAACTGAATTAAAATCAAATAGACCAGAGCCATTGAGCCGAATGCATGACAGTTTATCATGCGTCCGGCTCTTTTGCATAAAAAAGCCTACGGGCGGAAAGAGAGGAAAAGAACATGAAGGACTTTAATCAGATCAGCATCATCACGGGGATTGTCGGAGGGATAATCGCCAGATTTTTCGGGGGATGGGACGCGCTGCTGCGCACCATCGTATTTCTGGCGGTGCTGGACTACGCAACCGGAATCATCAAGGGGCTTTACACAAAAACGTTAAGCTCTGATATCGGTTTTAAAGGGCTGCTCAAAAAAATCGTAATGTTTATCGTGATCGCGGTGGCTTATGCCATACAGATACTGCTAAACGATGCAGTGGCACTCCGGGAAATCGTAATCATGTTTTACGTTTGCAATGAGGCGTTAAGCCTATTAGAAAATGCAGCAATGTTCGTCCCCGTGCCGGACCAATTGAAAGAAGTGCTGTTGCAGCTGCGGGAAAACGACAAAAAAGAAGAAAGCGAGGAATAAACGATGAGAATTAACGTACATGCAGGACACAATCCGGACGGAAAGACGGCGTGCGGCGCCGTCGGATTCCTGAAAGAATCCACCGAAGCGCGCAGAGTGAAGGACAAAGTGATTGCGTTGCTGACTGCACAGGGGCACACTGTATATGACTGTACTGTCGACAACGGCGCAAGCCAGGCGGACGTGCTTAATAAAATCGTGTCAAAATGCAACGCGCATGCCGCAGACCTTGACGTAAGCATCCATTTTAACAGCGGTGCAAACGATGCATCCGGCAACGGGAAAACGACCGGCACAGAAGTCCTCACATACTCATCCGGATCAAAAGCAAAACCTTACGCCCAGAATATCGCAAATGCGATTGCGGCGCTGGGTTTTAAAAACCGCGGTGTAAAATATTCCTCTTCCTTATATGTATTGCGGAAAACCAAAGCGCCCGCCCTGCTGGTCGAATGCTGCTTTGTGGACGACAAGGACGACGCTGCGCTTTACAATGCCGACAAAATGGCCGCGGCCATCGTAAAAGGCATCACAGGGCGAGCCTATGCGGGGCAGCCGGAGACTTACAAGGCCGGAACATGGTATACGGTACTGACGGACATGCCGGCACGCAACGGGTATTATGGACAGTGCGGTAGATATGAGTATTTATCGGCTGCTTTAAAAAAGATTTGCCAAAATAAAGATGGATATGGGCATTTAAAAGCCGGTACGATCATCTGTCCGACGGAGGTCAAGCAGTACGAGGACGGATCCGTATGGTTTAAGCTGGACGGGACGATCGCAGTATTGGCGGTCGAACCGGGAGGGACGGCGCACGTGAAAAAGGCTTGAGAGGTGGCTAACCTCTGGAGATGAGAAGGGCGGCAGGGTTATTCTGCCGCCTGTTCCTGTATTTTTGGTATTTCGGTCACGCTCAAAATCTTATAATTTCCGTGTCTGTAACAATCGTGAAAATCTTTCCTAACCATACCCTCCGAACCATCTGAAAATATATCCATTCCAACTTTGCCGGTTTTTTGATTTTGAAATACAACTGCATAACTTTTTATCAAATCCTACTCACTTTCTCCCGGCGTAACCCCGCCGGGTGGGCGGTGTGGTTAAAACTCGATGCAGCTGCCATCGGAAAATATAGCTGACGGCATCCAGTTACGGGAGACCTCAAATGGATCGAACGACGGTGTCGTAAACGTGAATCCGCTTTTATAAAAGTGGTGTTCGCCGTCCGCGTAGAAAACCGCATCCCAGGAAACGGATTTGAGCGCATCCGAAAAGTGGTTGTGTGCTGGTGTGCTGATTTCAAATGCGTCTTTGAGCGCGTAAAAAAGGTCAAGTTCCATAGCGCATACCTCCTGTTGTAAAAGGGTTTATAGTTTCATTTGATGAATTAAATATAATATATTTGTACGTATATATCAATGCGCAACATATACAAATCGTACGAATATAAATTGTACATATTGCATAATTGTACGAATATACAAATTATGATACTATTATTTTCGAAAAGGGGGGGGTGTGAGGATATGGCTACCAGTGAAGCACAAGTAAGGGCAACGCTGAAATATAAGGCAAAAGCATATAAGCGAATTCCGCTGGATATGAAAATAGAGGAATACGAGGCATTGAAAGAATATACCGATAATACAGGGGAAAGCATAAACGGATTTATCCGGAGAATCATAAAAGAAAATATAAAAAAGGCTTGAAATATTCGTACGAATATATTATAATAGTATTATCAGATTAAGGAAAGTAAGTCTGATGGATGGAAAGGAGAATATAAAATGTTGGAGGTAATGGACGAAATGGCAATCAGTGAAAAGGAAATGAAGTTACTTATGAATTTCGTGAAAGACGATTTGAAAGAAGCAAGGGACAGCGAGGACGTAGAGAAGAAAAATAAAAAAATTGACAGAGTATTAGAACATATTCAACAGTATTTAGAGGATTAGACGGAGAGCGGAACTTGCCACCACTCTTTTAAAAGGCCGGCAGAATATTGTACCGGCCTTTCTACATATCATCCAAATCGGTACGCCGATCATTGCCGTAGAGTCCGGGCGCATCGAGGCGCTCGGCTGGAATCAGTACGGCGGCTGGCGCATCGGCATCCGCAGCTTTGACGGGAAACGCTATTATTACTACGCGCATCTGAGGCAGAATTACCCTTACCAGGAGAAGATGAAAGAGGGGGACGTCGTCACCGCGGGTGAGGTGATCGGCTACATGGGGCATACGGGTTACAGTGCGAAGGAAAACGTAAACAATATTGACCAGGTGCATCTTCACTTCGGGCTGCAGCTGATATTTGACGAGTCACAGAAGGAGGGAAACAACGAAATCTGGATTGACTGCTACAATCTGACAAAGTTTCTGTCCAAAAATCGCTCCGAAGTGTACAAAGTGGAGGGGACAAAGGAGTGGAAACGTGTGTTTGACATGAAGGAGGAGGCCGCGGAGAAGGCGAAAAAAGAAACAAAAAGCGAAACAGAGCGAAAAGGGAATTGACATTTCAAACGAAAAGGCGCAAAATTTATATGGTATATCTGATATGAAATGTACAAAGGAAAGAAGGACGGGACATGGTGTTTAAATCAAACAAAACGGAGCTGGTCAGGGCGGTCGCGCAACTTCAGGAGGCAGATTATACAAAGGAGCCGGAACTGGAAAAGATTTATCGGCGGATACTGAAAAGCAAAAAAGAGTTTGCGAATGTACTTGACAAAGATTTAAAGGCTGTGATGCAGATAAGCTCGCTGGATCTGGCATTAGAGCAGCATACCGAGCATCTGAAAAAGCTTTCGGAGCAGGTGGCATCGGCATCCTCGATCATATACGGGGCGTCCGTGGAGACCACCGGCGTAGCCGAGCGTGTCTCACACCAGCATGTGGAGCTGACGAATACGATTATCAGCGCGTCGGAGGAGAGCAGCGAGGTATACGGAAAGATCGAAGAGGGGCAGAGAGAGCTGACGGCAATCCGCGAAATGTCCGGGCAGACCATCCGGATGTCCGAGGAGATGAAGCGGGATATGGATAAACTCGAGGATGTGGTGACCCACATGAATGAAGTGATTGCGGGAATCAATTCCATCTCATCCCAGACAAATCTGCTTGCGCTAAACGCCTCGATCGAGGCGGCGAGAGCGGGGGAAGCAGGCAGAGGTTTCGCCGTGGTGGCGGAGGAGATTCGGCAGCTGGCGGAGGAGACGCAGAAGCTGACCGGAGATATGGGGAAGTTTCTGGAGGCGATTAAGGGTGCCTCGGAGAAAAGCGTGTCGAGTGCCCAGAATACGATCACCGCTCTTGGGTCGATGACCGAGAAAATCGGCACCGTGTGGGAGCTTAACGAAGAAAATCAGAAAAACGTGTCAAAGATCAATGAGTCTATCAGTTCACTGGCCGCGGTCAGCGAGGAGATCAGCAGCTCCATGACGGAGATGGAGAATCAGACCGGAAACATACAGGAACAGTGTGAGAACTTAAAGGAAGAGGCCACTGAGATGCACGAGGTGACCGGAGCGCTGCACGAGGTGACGAAGCCGGTGGTAGAGGTGGAACATACGCTCGACGAGACCGCGAAAGCGTTGGGGAAGATGGCGGAGGACGCTTTTTTTGCGCTGGAGCGGAAGGAGTTTGCGAGACATATCGACAGTGCGATTTCGGCTCACAGGAACTGGCTTGGCAATCTGAAAGAGATGGTACATTCCCGCACCGTGATGCCGCTTCAGACGGATGCCACCAAATGCGGTTTCGGACATTTCTATTATTCGATGACACCGCAGATTCCGGAAGTGGAGACGATCTGGCGCGCAATCGAGGCAAAGCATAAAAAGTTCCACGGTTACGGGGCCGATGCGGTCAAAGCGCTGTTTCATGAGGACTATGCGAAGGCGGAGCAGATTTATGCGGATGCGGAGTCCTATTCGAAAGAGCTTTTGTCGGACCTCGAGGAGATTAAGAGAAAGACGCTGGCGTAACTTTTTTGCGCTGCGGCCGGAGATATGACGTTTAAAAGCGACGGGAGAACTGTCCGGGCGGCAAAAGGGCTGTCGCACTTTACACAAATGATTACTGGCATGTAACATAAGTGTAAATGCGACAGCCCTTTCGTGTCACATGGAACGATATGTCAGTGGATCAGGGTACACGCACCCTTTGACCACAGACGGGATCAGAAGTTGCAGGATTATATGCATCATTTATTTTTCATGCCGGCGCGCTTGCGCAGCGTCGGGTCTAAGATGCGCTTGCGGATGCGCAGACTCTCCGGTGTCACCTCCAAAAGCTCGTCCACATCGATGAAGTCGAGAGCCTGTTCGAGACTTAAAATCCGCGGCGGGACCAGTGTCAGCGCCTCGTCAGCGGAGGAGGAGCGGGTGTTTGTCAGATGTTTCTTTTTGCAGACATTCAGCTCGATATCCTCGGATCTTGAGCAGGAGCCGACGACCATGCCGGCGTAGACCTTTTGGCCGGGACCGATAAAGAGCGTGCCGCGGTCCTGAGCGGAGAAGAGACCGTAGGTCACGGACTCGCCGCTCTCGAATGCGATCAGGGAACCCAGCTTGCGGTAAGCAATCTCACCCTTGTAGGGCTCGTAGCCGTTGAAAATCGTGTTGATGATGCCGTTTCCTCTGGTGTCGGTCATGAACTCGCCGCGGTAGCCGATTAAGCCGCGGGACGGGATGTTGAACTCCAGTCTTGTGTAGCCGCCGGTGATGGGGCGCATATTGAGGAGCTCGCCCTTGCGCTGGCTCAGCTTTTCGATGACGGAGCCGGTAAACTCTTCCGGGACATCAATGTAAGCCAGCTCCATCGGCTCGAGCCTGTGGCCGCTTTCGTCGGTGTGATAGAGCACTTCGGCCTTGCTGACTGCAAACTCATAACCTTCACGGCGCATGTTTTCGATCAGGACGGACAGGTGAAGCTCTCCGCGGCCGGAGACCTTGTAGGAATCCGGGCTTTCCGTCTCCTCGATACGGAGTGATACATCGGTGTTTAGTTCCCGGAACAGGCGGTCACGCAGGTGGCGCGAGGTGACGAACTTTCCTTCCTGCCCGGCCAGCGGGCTGTCATTTACGATGAAATTCATCGCCAGGGTCGGTTCGGAAATCTTCTGGAACGGGATGGCGACGGGTTCCTCCGGAGCGCAGATGGTATCGCCGATATGGATATCCGCGATGCCGGAAACCGCAACGATCGAACCGACGCCTGCCTCGGTCACGTCGACCTTGCCGAGACCGTCAAATTCATAGAGTTTGCTGATGCGGACGCGCTTCTGCTTGTCCGGCTCGTGATGGTTCACGACAACGGCGTCCTGGTTGATCTTTAAACATCCGTTGTCCACCTTGCCAATGCCGATCCGGCCCACATATTCGTTGTAGTCGATGGTGCTGATCAGAACCTGAGTATTGGCATCCGGGTCGCCCTCGGGGGCGGGGATGTAATCGAGGATGGTCTCAAAGAGAGGAATCATGTTTTTGTCCTCCTGCTCTAAGTCCGCAAGCTCTTTTACGGCATAGCCGTTTCTTGCGGAGGCGAAGAGGAACGGACAGTCCAGCTGTTCGTCGGAAGCGTCCAGATCCATGAAAAGCTCCAGTACTTCGTCGATCACCTCGGTGGGACGGGCCTCCGCGCGGTCGATTTTATTCAGGCATACGATAACCGGAAGATCTAATTCGAGCGCTTTCATGAGAACGAATTTCGTCTGGGGCATCACGCCCTCATAGGCGTCCACGACAAGGATGACGCCGTTTACCATCTTGAGGACACGCTCCACCTCGCCGCCGAAATCCGCATGGCCCGGTGTGTCGATGACATTGATTTTTACGTCTTTATAAGTAATCGCCGTATTTTTTGAAAGAATCGTGATGCCGCGTTCGCGCTCGATATCGTTGGAATCCATGACACGCTCCTGCACTTCCTGATTCTCGTGGAACACACCGCTCTGCTTTAACAGCTCGTCCACGAGTGTGGTTTTGCCGTGGTCTACATGGGCGATGATTGCTATGTTACGGACATTTTCACGTTTCATTTTCATACAAAATCCTCTTTCCTGCGCATAAAAATGTGGTTATTATGCGATTGTAGTATGCTGTTTCTTTATTAATAGGAAGCTAACTTATATATTTTATCATATTCTGTGCAGAAATCAAGTGTTTACAGCGGAAAATATTGGTATTATACTGAGTTTTTATCGACACGTTGTACGAAAATTCTGCGTGAATTCGTGGTACAACTAAAAGGTCAGACAGATTACATCCGATATAATAGAATAACAGGGGTGCGATCTAAGAGGAAGGGAGAAAAATTCATGGCAGATAAAATTTTTGAAAACAACCAGGTATCGATTGTGGGGGAAATTGTGTCGGATTTTCGGTTTAGCCACGAAGTGTACGGAGAGGGCTTTTATATGGTGGATGTGGCGGTGAACCGCCTGAGTAATTATATGGATTACATACCACTGATGATTTCGGAGCGCCTTATCGATGTGACGGCGGATTATATGGGGCAGTGCATTTATGTGTCAGGCCAGTTCCGCTCCTTCAATCGGCATGAGGAGAAGAAAAACAGGCTGGTGCTGTCTGTTTTTGCGAGAGAGATTGAGTTTATGGACGAGGCGCCGGAGGATGTGAAAAGCAACCAGATTTTTCTGGACGGCTATATCTGCAAGGAGCCGATTTATCGGAAAACACCGCTTGGAAGGGAGATCGCCGATTTGCTGATCGCGGTAAACCGCTCTTACGGGAAGTCGGATTACATACCGTGTATCTGCTGGGGCAGGAATGCACGTTTTGCCTCCGGGTTTGAGGTGGGAGGCCATGTGCAGGTCTGGGGGCGCATTCAGAGCCGCGAGTACGTCAAAAAACTGTCGGAGGATGAGACGGAGAAGCGCGTGGCCTACGAGGTCTCTGTGAGCAAAGTGGAATTTCTGGAAGAATAGATAGCAAAAAAGGAGGGGTCCGCGTCCGCGGACCCCTCCTTTTTCAAAAACCTGCAATTGCCGCAGCTTAGCGGTTCTGCAGAAGATAATCGTAATTGCCGTTAAATCCTGCCAGTGTGATTGCGATTTCATCAAGGTTTTCTTTATAATAGTTTACGATTTTCTGGAACATAATTACTACCTCCCTGTCATCATTGATTTTTGAATTTGTGTTGTTTTCGTTTACAAGAATGATAATACAGTAATTACGGAAGAAAAAATAGATATGATATTAGCAAAAAACAGGGCAATATTGACTTTTTTGAAAAAATAAAACATAATAGAAACAGACGAAGGGAGATGCGGAGTGATGAGTGAGCAGAAGAATACCTATGAAAGCGTGATTCTGCCGGAGGCAGGCTTTGACATCCGATTTGTGACAATGAATCACAATTCGCCGTTTCACTGGCACAGGGAGCTTGAGATCCTGTATATTTTAAACGGGCACGCCACGGTGCGCATGGATGGGCGGAGGTATGAGGTGAATCCTCTGGATGCGATTGTGATGGATTTTTCGAAAATCCATGAGGTGATTTACGGGCTGCCACAGACGATGGGAATCTGCATCCATATTTCAAGAAATCTGCTGCGGCAGTATCTGCCGGACACGGAACTTTTGGAGATACGCTGTACGCAGAATGACCTCCCGGGAAAAAAGGGAGAGGCCTACCGCAGTATATGCGAGTGTTTAAGCCGGCTGGTTGTTCTCTATGTGAATCAGAAAAACACATACGGACTCAGGAGCACGGCGCTGATTCTGGAGATTATGGCGTGCCTGATTGAACATTTCTCGGAACCGGTCACAAGACAGTCGACGGAAATCAAAGGAAGCAATATGGAGCGCCTGGAACAGATTTGTACCTATGTGGAGCATCATTATATGGAAGAGATCAGTTTGCAGGACGCCGCGGACGAGCTCGGCTTAAATCGGGAATATTTCTGCCGCTTTTTTAAACAGAGTACCGGTACTTCATTTATCCGCTATGTCAATCAGGTTCGTATCAACCACATTTACCAGGAATTGCTGCACTCAGATGAGGGGATACAGGAAATCATGGAGCGGCATGGCTTTTATAATCAGAAATTATTCTATCGGATGTTCAAGGAGCGCTACGAGTGTACGCCGCGGGAACTTCGGAGTATGGCGCACAACAATCCCTATCTGTGAATCGGCCCGCGGGGGTTGAACTGCGGGGGGAAAGAGTGTATGATAAAACATAAGGAATAAAGAAAGAGGATGTGATTTTATCTGTATCGTTAATTTTTGGTGGAAACAGCGAACGATGGCAAAGGCCGGCATCATTTTTATGGTGCTGTGTTTTGTCTGCGGATTTTTTCAGGGCGACGTTTATGCAGCCGAAAAAAGGCTGGTGAAGGTCGCCTTTTTTCCGATGGACGGATATCACATCGTCGATGAGGACGGGGGGTTCGGCGGCATGGATGTGGAATATCTGAAGGCGATCTGTGCCTACGCCGACTGGAATGTGCAGTATGTGGAATGCGGCAGCTGGGGGGAGGCGCTGCAGCTTCTGGAAGAAGAGCAGGTAGATCTGGTCGGTTCCGCCCAGTATTCGGCGGAGCGCGCGGAGATCTATCAGTACGCGGACCTCGCAAGCGGATACACGTTCGGTGTGATCGCGACGAACGCGGACGGGAGGATCGCCTATGAGGATTTTTCCGCGATGCAGGGAATCACGTTCGGCATGGTAAATAATTATGTGAGACGGGACGAGTTTCTGCAGTATCTGTCATACAACGGCATCCGCCGGCCGAAGATTCGGGAATATGAATCGACAGCCGCGATGCAGCAGGCGCTTGACGCAGGGGAAATCGACGCGTTTGTGCATTCCTTTACGGAGGTGCGCGAAGGACAGCGGCTGATCGGGCGCTTTGCCCCGCGCCCGTTTTATTATATCAGCTATCCGGGAAATGACGATGTGATGCGGGAACTGAATCAGGCGATCGCGGATGTTCGGATGAGCCAGCCGGAGCTTGAGGCGGAGCTGATGAACAGATTTTATTACAGCAGGTTTGACAGGGCGGCGCTTCTGACTACGGAGGAGAAGGAGTATATTGCCGCAACAAGCGAACTGACCGTGGGGTATCTGGACGGTCATTATCCGTTTTGCTATGAGGAGAACGGGGAGTTTAAGGGACTTTCGAGGGAGATGCTTGAGGCCGGTCTTGTGATGACCGGAATAGAGCTCAATTATGTAAAAATGGCGGACGAGTACACGGCGCACGCGGCGCTTGCGGACGGCAGCGTCGATGTGCTGGCGTTTTGCACGGATGCGAAGGAAAAGCTTACCGGGGAGAACTTTTCGCCGGTGCGGGAATATGCGGATATCCCGCTGGTGCTCGTGATGAACAAAAACAGCAACGCGGGTGATATCCGGGTGCTGACGACGGTTTCCGGTCTCGAGGACAGCGCCGGGGAGATCATGGATACAGGCAGTCTGGAAATCCGGTTTGCCGACAACCAGAAGGCGTGTCTTGATGCGGTGCGCAGCGGCAATGCGGATGCGGCGCTGTGCGATGGTTATATGGCGGAGCATCAGCTGCGCACAGAGCAGCAGAACGAAAATCTCCAGATCAAAAACGTGTTCAGCATTGACTATTCGGTTTCCGTGGTGGTGCGGGACAGCGATGATCTGCTCTCCGGGATTCTTGCGAAGACGATTGCGACTGTCGATTCCCGTACAATCAGTGAGTATATGCTCAGGGAAAACACCTATCCGCTGGCAAATCTCCGCACGTTTGTCCAGAGGCACAGCGTCGCGATCATCCTGTTTTTGATCGGTGTGGTGATCGCCGTGATGATCGTGGCAAGGCACATCATACATGACGAAGTGAAAATCCGTAAGTTGATGTACAAGGATACCTCGATGGATATCTGGAATCTGAATTATCTGATTTACCGCGGCGGACATGAGCTTCTGCCGGACAAAAAGACGGACTATGCGGTGGTATATATGAATCTGCTGCAGTTCCGCCGCTATAATATCATTTACGGCTGGAGCGCCGGGGAGCGCCTGCTGGCAAAGATTCGTGATATCTTATACGAACAGGTGGACGCCGGGACGGAGATCTGCGCGAGGAATCAGGGGGACCGCTTTGTCATGCTGCTCTGCTATGACACGAGGGAGTCGCTGACAAAACGGCTTCTGGAAATGAAAAAGCAGATGGAAAAGAGCATCTATGAGGAGACCGAAAACCGGATGGTGATGCAGATGGGGATCTACTTTATCCCGCCGCAGGGGAATGATCTTAAGGTCGCCATTGACTATGCAAATCAGGCGCTGGAATTTACCGGGGATTCCACGGAGAATTCGGTCAAGGTCTATGACGAGCAGCTCGAAGCGGCAATCCGGGAGCGCCACGAGCGGGAGAAGCTTTTGGAAGCGGCGGTCATCGAGCGGGATTTTGTCGCTTATTATCAGCCGAAGGTGGACATCCGCAGCGGGGAGATCGTGGGGGCGGAGGCGCTCGTTCGTTTCTTAAACCCCGCGGAAGGCGGTGCGGTCCGGGCACCGGGATTTTTTGTCCCGTATTATGAGCAGACCGGAAGGATTACGGAGATCGATTTCTTTATCTGCGAGTCCGCGTGCAGGATGCTGCGCAGGCGCATCGACGAGGGGAAGCGGGTGGTGCCGGTTTCCTGTAATTTTTCGCGGATGCATTTTATCCGGCCGGGGTTTGCGGAGCGGTTTACGGAGATTCTCGGGCGCTACGGGATTCCGAAAGAGCTCGTCGAGGTTGAGATTACCGAGACGCTTGTGATTGAGGAGATGCAGCAGCGCGTGGTAAAGAAAAATATGGACAGCATGAGAGAAGCGGGGATCCGGCTGTCGATCGACGATTTCGGTTCGGGATATTCTTCGCTCGGAGTCTTCGAACAGATTCCGGCGGCCGTCGTCAAACTGGACCGTTCTTTTCTGCTCAACCAGGAGGATCACAGACGGCAGGTGGCGATCATGCGCAGTATCGTGAATCTGACAACGGAGCTGGATGCGCAGATCGTGTGCGAGGGCGTGGAGACGGACGCGGATATCAGTCTGATGCGGGAAATCGGCGCGTATGTGGCGCAGGGCTACTACTATTCGAAACCCGTTTCGGAGCGGGAATTCGAGGAGAAGCTGGGTTGACAATGCGCATGTTTCGTGCTATCGTAAAACTTAATAAGAACAATAGAAATGGTAGAGGTTGCGTACTTCATCAGTAGCTTTTTGGATGTGACAGGCACAGAGGAGGGGAAGCGAAAGGGGAGCACGCCGAAAGGATGCGGTCCTGTAACCGTATCGCTTGGGCATGGGGTCAATAACTCCATGACTGTCATCTTTGAGATGGGGCGCTATCGATCTTGCATAGAAGACAGGAGGTTCCTGTGTCCATGTGAATCCAGACCGGCTCAGCTGAGCCGGTTTTTTGACATCCGAACCGCATCGGGAATCGGATGCGCACCATATTTCCTGTACCGCGTATTATGAATTTAGGAGGATTTTGCAATGGCAATTTTTAAAGGAGCAGGTGTGGCGATCGTCACGCCGATGAAAGAAAACGAGGAGGTCAATTACGACCGGTTAGAGGAGCTTATCAACTGGCAGATTGACCAGGGAACCGACTGTATCATTATCGTGGGCACTACGGGGGAGAGCTCTACGCTTACGACCGAGGAGCACGCGAAAGTCATCCGGGCCGCGGTGGAGTTTACAAAGCACCGCATACCGGTGGTGGCGGGAACGGGATCGAACTGTACGAGGGAGGCGGTCCATCTCTCGAAGGAAGCCGAGGAGGCCGGCGTCGACGGTCTGCTTGCGGTGACGCCGTACTACAACAAGGCGACGCAGGGCGGACTGATCCGCTATTATACCGAGATCGCGGAGGCGGTGAAGCTTCCGATCATCATGTACAATGTGCCGGGCAGAACCGGGTGCAACATCCTGCCAGAGACGGCGGCCGCTCTGTTCCGTGACGTGGAGAATATTGTAGGGCTTAAGGAGGCCACCGGAAACGTGGCGCAGGCGGCGAAGACGATGTATCTGACGGACGGAAAGCTGGACCTGTATTCGGGGGAGGACGGGATTGTCGTGCCGCTTTTGTCCCTCGGAGCGAAAGGTGTGATTTCCGTCTGGTCGAATATTGCGCCGCGGGATGTGCATGAGATGTGCATGGCGTATTTTAACGGCGATGTGAAAAAGGCGGCGGAGCTGCAGCTGAAAGCGCAGCCGCTTGTGGAGGCACTTTTCTCTGAGGTCAACCCGATTCCGGTTAAGAAGGCGCTGAATCTGATGGGAAAAGATGTGGGCTCCCTGCGATCCCCGCTGACGGAGATGACGGAGGGAGCCGCAGAAAAGCTTGCTGCGGCAATGCGTGAATACGGAATTCTTGCATAGTGCCGGATAAAAGGGGCTGTCGCATTCATACTTATGTTGCATGCGACAGCCTCTTTTGCAAAGTGAAAAACCAGGTGAGCAAAGCAGGCTGCGGTGCGAGTGCAAAAGAACGGCTGTGAACAGAAAGGACAAAGTGTAAAGATGATAAGAGCGATTTTAAACGGATGCAACGGAAAAATGGGACAGGTGATCACGCAGATCTGTGCGGAGGATCCGCAGATCGAGATTGCGGCGGGCGTGGATGTCTTTGACAGCGCAAAAAACGGTTATCCGGTGTTTGCCAATATTTCTTCCTGCGACGTGCCGGCGGATGTGATTATCGATTTTTCCAATGCGAAGGCGGTGGACGATCTGCTGGTGTATGCCGCGGACAAACGGCTTCCGGTCGTACTGTGCACGACCGGGCTGTCGGAGGAACAGCTGGTGCGTGTGGAAGAGACGGCGGAAAAGACGGCGGTCTTAAAATCGGCAAATATGTCGCTGGGCATCAATATGCTGCTTGAGCTGCTGAAACAGGCGGCCGCAGTGCTTGCGCCGGCGGGATTTGACATCGAGATTGTGGAAAAGCATCACAATCAGAAATTAGATGCGCCCAGCGGAACCGCGCTTGCGCTGGCGGATGCCATGAACGAGGTGTTTGGCGGGGACTATGCATATAAGTATGACAGAAGCGGCGAGCGCAAAAAGAGAGAAAAGAGCGAGATCGGAATTTCGGCCGTGCGGGGCGGCAGCATAGTGGGACAGCACGAGGTATTGTTTGCGGGGCTTGACGAGGTGATCACGTTTGAGCACACGGCATATTCGCGGAGCGTCTTTGCAAAAGGGGCGGTAGAAGCGGCGAAATTCCTTGCGGGCAGGCCGGCAGGGCGCTACGATATGCGGGATGTTATTGCGCAAACACAGCGAGCAGAGTAAGAAAAGGTGGCGGGCTTTCCGCGGATATGATAGAATCTAAGTCAGAACAGATGCATTGGGAGGGGGACGGGACATATGGATAAAACGGATCTTCGCTATCTGAAAAGTTTATCGAACCAGTATCCGACGGTTGCGTCGGCGGCGACGGAGATTGTCAATCTGCAGGCGATTTTAAGCCTGCCCAAAGCGACGGAGCATTTTATCACGGATATTCACGGGGAATACGATCAGTTCCAGCATATCATGCGCAACGGCTCCGGCGCCATCAGGCGCAAAATAGAGGATGAGTTCGGCAATGCCATCAGCGCCGTCGAGAAAAAGGCGATCGCCACGCTGATTTATTATCCGGAGCAGAAGATGAAGCAGGTGCTGAAAAAGGAGGAGAACCTCGAGGACTGGTACAAGGTGACGCTGTACCGGCTGATCCGCATCTGCAAGAGCGCCTCCTCAAAATATACCCGGTCAAAGGTGCGCAAGGCCCTGCCGAAGGATTTCTCCTATGTCATTGAGGAGCTTCTGACCGGGCGTCCCGACGTCTCGGACCAGGAAGCCTACTACAATGAGATCATCCGCTCGGTCATCCGCACCGGGCGGGCCAGCGAGCTTGTCGTGGCATTCTGCAATTTAATCCGGCGGCTGGTGGTGGATCACCTGCATGTCGTCGGGGATATTTTCGATCGTGGTCCTTATCCGAATCTGGTGATGGACACGCTGATGCAGCATCACTCGGTCGATATTCAGTGGGGCAACCACGATGTGTACTGGATGGGGGCGGCGGCCGGAAGCGCGGCCTGCATCTGCAATGTGATCCGTATTTCCGCGAAGTACGGCAATCTGAACCTTCTCGAGGACAGCTACGGCATCAATCTTGTACCCTTAGCGCGGCTTGCGATGAGCTGCTACGACAAGGACAACTGCAGCTGTTTTAAGCTCGATTACAGAGAGTCCGAATACGATGTCCGGGATGCGATGTTAGACGAGAAAATGCACAAGGCGATTACCGTGATGCAGTTTAAACTCGAGGGACAGGTGATTATGAACCATCCGGAATTTGAGATGGAGAACCGGCTGCTGCTCGATAAGATTGATATCAAAAAGGGAACCGTGACGGTGGAGAATACGGAGTACCCGCTGCGCGACACCCATTTTCCGACGGTTGACTGGGAGCATCCCTATGAGCTGTCCCCGGAGGAGGCCGATGTCATGGACCGCCTGACACAGGCGTTTCTAAACTGCGAAAAGCTGCAGAAGCAGGTGCGTTTCCTGTTCACGCAGGGCAGCCTGTACAAGGTGTACAACGGCAATCTGCTCTATCATGGCTGCGTGCCGATGAATGAGGACGGCAGTTTTACGCGCGTCAATATCTACGGGAACATGTATGAGGGGAAGGCTCTGTACGACGTGCTTGAAAATTACGCCAGAAAGGGCTATTACGCGATCGACCCGGAAGAAAAGAAAAAGGGACAGGACATTCTGTGGTTTATCTGGGAAAACCAAAATTCGCCGGTGTTTGGAAAAGGCAAGATGACCACGTTCGAGCGCTATTTTATTGCGGATAAAAAAACGCACGAAGAGCCGAAGAATCCGTATTACCGGCTGCTTGAGCAGGAGGAGGTCGTAAACCGGATTCTGGCGGAATTCGGGCTCTCGGGCGCCGAGGCGCATATCATCAACGGCCATATCCCGGTGGAGGCAAAGCGCGGGGAGTCTCCGGTGAAATGCGGCGGCAAACTGCTGATTATCGACGGCGGCTTCTCGAAATGCTATCAGTCAAAGACTGGTATTGCGGGCTACACGCTGATTTACAATTCTTACGGTCTGGTACTCGCAGCGCATGAGCCGTTCGAGTCCGTGGAGAAGGCGGTGCAGGAGGGGAGCGATATCGTTTCCCACACGACGCTGGTGCAGCATGTCGTCAAGCGCAAGACGGTCGCGGACACGGATATCGGAAGGGAGCTTTGCACTTCGATCATGGATCTGGAGAATCTTCTTGTGGCGTACCGGGAGGGTGTGCTTGTAGAGAAAATCGGCTGATACGGAGGGAGCGTTATGTATATAGGAAATCATCTGTCGGCGTCAAAGGGTTACGCTGCGATGGGGAGGGCGGCGGTAAAGCTCGGAGCCAATACCTTTGCGTTTTTTACGAGAAATCCAAGGGGCGGGAAGGCGAAGGAGATTGACGCCGCGGATGTGGAAGCATATCTTCGGATTGCAGAGGAGCAGCAGTTCGGGACGCTGGTGGCGCACGCGCCCTACACGATGAATCTGTGTGCGGCGAAGGAGGACGTCCGGAATTTTTCAAGAGAGATATTTGCCGACGATCTGCGGCGTATGGAATATACGCCGGGAAATTATTATAATTTTCACCCTGGCGCTCATGTGGGACAGGGAGCAGAGGAGGGCATACGACTGATTGCGGAGGCGATAAACGAGGCGCTTTGGGCGGAGCAGACGACGACGGTGCTCTTAGAGACAATGGCGGGAAAGGGAACCGAGGTCGGGAGAACATTCGAGGAGCTGTCCGCCGTCATGGAGAGGGTGACGCTTTCGGATAAGCTTGGGGTCTGCTTTGACACCTGTCATGTCTGGGATGCCGGTTATGACATCGCAAACCGTCTGGATGAAGTGCTCGAAGAATTTGACCGCGTGATCGGATTGGAGCGCCTGCGTGCGGTGCATTTTAACGATAGCATGAATCCGTGCGGCGCGCATAAAGACCGGCATGCAAAGATCGGCGAAGGCTGTATCGGCATGGATGCGCTGCGCCGGGTGGCGCTCCATCCGCTGCTTGCCGGAAAGCCGTTTATTCTCGAGACGCCGAATGACGATGAGGGATACCGGAGGGAAATTGCGCTGGTGCGCAGCTGGGAATAAACCGCTTGCCATTCAGCCGGGAAGCAGCCGGCTGAACGGTAATATGAGCCGTGACAGGCAGCGATATTTTATTTGCATTTCCCGCGCAGGTGTGTTATACTTGGCAATACATGAATGCGGAGTTATTTTCGTGCTTATGAGATTCAGGCAGGTGAGCCATCACCTGCCTTTTTTTGAAAGGAAATGTGGGGAAGGATGAACGGGAAAAGCTTAAAAGTGACGATGCTTGGAAACTTTTCTATGGAGTACGACGGAGAGACCATCCGCTTTGAGCGGAACAATGCAACAAAAGCGAATCAGCTGCTGCAGATTCTGCTGTGCTACCGGAACGGGATTGCCAGGGAGCTGCTGATTCAGAAGCTGTTTGGAACGGAGGAGATTGCCGATGCGTCAAACAGCCTGCGCGCGGTTGTTTTTCGACTGCGCAGGCTGTTTGAGCAGTCTGGCGTTCTGGACGAAAAGGCGATACGGGTCCGCCAGGGAATGTATTACTTTTCACCGGAGGCGGAGGTTGACTGCGATATCTATCGTTTTGAGGAGCTGGTATCGGAAGCGCTGGCAAAGACGGCGGAGCTCGAGCGTTATGAGCTGTTGAAACAATGCTGCGAGAGTTATAAGGGACCTTTTCTGCCGATGCTTGGCAGCTGCGAATGGACGATTGCATGGAATATTAAATACAAAAATATGTATTTTGACTGTGTGAGAAAGGTCTGTGCGATAAGCCGCAAATACGGGGATTACGAGACCATGCTGAGAGTCTCGGAACAGGCGGCTGCACTCTATCCGTTCGACGAATGGCAGAGTGGCCAGATGGAAGCGCTTGTCGCACTCGGGAGAGTGCGGGAGGCGTCAAAACTGTACGAGGAGACAGGCAGATTCATGTTTGAGGAACTTGGCGTGAGCCTGCCGGCGCAGATGACCGAACAGATGAGGGAGCTCGGAAAACAGGTTCAGAATCACACGGATACGATGGAGGACGTCATAAAAAATCTGCGGGAGGCGGAGGAGATACAAGGGGCGTTTTTCTGTGCGTACCCCAATTTTGTCGAGAGTTACCGGCTGGTGAAGCGTGTGATTGAGCGCACCGGGCAGTCGGCGTGGCTTCTGCTCTGTACGATAACGGACGGCAGGGGGTATGCGCTGGAGGGCGGCGACCGCCTGGAACTGCTGGCACAGGAAGTGGATGTGGCCATCCGGCAGGCGCTTCGGCGCGGCGATATGTATACGAGGTACAGCGCAAACCAGTACCTGGCGCTTATGATGGAGTTAAAGCAGGAGGACTGTCGGATTGTGGTGGAACGCATCAATGCCTGTATGGAGCGCAAGTCCAGGAAAAATTATCTGTCGTACCACATTGCACCGATAAACACCGTGCTTGGGGAAGCGGCTCTGTGTTACGATGTTTGGAAGAATACCTGGAGCGATCTGACGCTTTCTCAAATCAATGGCACGGAGGTGAGACGGGATGGGGATTCCGAGTGAGATAAAATCGGTGCCGAATGTGGCGGCCGTCTGTGTGGACGCAAGTCTGCCATGGAAAATAGAGGGGCGCATCTATCACCGCTACAGGGAAGAGCCGATGTATTTTTCGGATGTGATGCCTGTCTTACAGGAACTCGATGCGCTCTGCGATAAGATTTTCTACCCGCAGGCGACAGTTCGGCCGCGGACGTTCGGGAAGCTGCAGAGAGTGGTGCAAAGCAGGCAGAAAGCGGCGCCGGTGACGGAAGCGCCCGCAGTCCTGGAAAAAAGGGGAAAGCAGGCGACATTTTGTGTGGCGATTACCTCGCGGGCGAACGCCAGCTGGCAGGGCAAGGTATACTGGGCGGAGCAGGAGCGGATGGAAAGCTTTTGCAGCGAGCGGGAACTGTTGGTTCTGATACTGCGGGCGGTAGAGCGCACGGGAGCAGACATCGAAAAGGAGGACTGCGATGGACGACAAGAGGAAAGCAACGTTTCTGGTACATGTGACCCAGTGTGAAAATGCAGGCTGGCAGGGACAGGTCACATGGCTGGACGAGAATGTCACGAGAAATTTTCGGAGCGTTCTGGAACTGATGAAGCTGATGGACGGCGTTCTGCATGAAAGCGATGAGGAGATTTCCGGACAGAGCGGGTGATGCCGATTGAAATATTGTTGACATGGAAACAAAAATGCGATAAAGTAGAGAATGTAACAGGCGGAGAAAAGGAGACGGCATGAAGGAACAGGAGCTTTTACTGAAAGAGCTTGCGCTTATGTTAGAGCGGCAGGACATGCTCTCTAAACTGACGGAAAGCCAGTGTCTGGATGCGTACGGGTATTCGGAGACTCACTGCATTGATTATATCGGACGGCTCGAGCTCCCGAATGTCACGAAGGTGGCGGAGCATATGGGTATGACAAGAGGCGCCATCAGCAAGATGACAAAGAAGCTTCTGGCAAAAGGGCTGATTGAAAAGTATACGTTGGAGACAAACCGGAAGGAGATATATTTTCGGCTGACAGAGGAGGGAAAGCTGCTGTTTGAGGAGCATGCCAAACGCCACAGACTCTGGGAAAAGCGTGACAGGAACTTTCTGTCGCGCTACTCGAAAGAGGAGGTTGGGACGGTGTACCGGTTTATGCGCGAGTACAACGGCTATCTGGAGGGGCAGATTGCGGAGCTCGCAGATCCGAAATAACGGACGGATTCACAGTGTGCGCTCTGCCCCGGGCGGACGTTTTACGGCAGTTCGCCGTTTATGACTTTAACGGAAAATGCACGCGGCGCGTTCTCCGCCTCCGCGGCAGGCTTGCTCTCCGCGGAATCGCCGGTACCGGAAGTATTGCCGGAGCCGTCGGAACCGGAAGACGCAGCGCTGCCGGAGCCGGAAGTATCTCCGGAAACCGTGGAGCCGCCGTCGTCGGTCTTTAAGGTCTGGATGAGATTTGCCAGAGCGTCTAAAGTGTCATTGCTTACACCGCCGGCCAGCAGGTTTGCGATTGTCTGGCCGAGCGCT
Source organism: Lachnospiraceae bacterium (assembly GCA_021770345.1). GTDB lineage: Bacteria > Bacillota > Clostridia > Lachnospirales > Lachnospiraceae > Roseburia. The sequence goes on from JAETRD010000006.1 coordinate 21,654, forward strand.
GCGTAATCGGAGGAGGTGTTGTTCCATGTGCCGGAAGTATTGCCGGAAAAATCCATGGAAACGCCGTTCTCGAGATAGGAGAGCACCTTTTTGACATAGTTTTGTGTCTCGGAGAAGGGCGGAATGCCGCCGTATTTGTCCACGTTGGCGCTGCCGGCGTTGTAGGCGGCGAGAGCCAGCGAGATATTGCCGGAATATTTCTGCAGCAGCTGTGCAATATATTTTGCGCCGCCCATGATATTCTGGTACGCGTCGCGGCAGTCGGTGACGCCCATCGCTGCGGCGGTCGCAGGCATCAGCTGCATGATACCGACGGCTCCGGCGGAGCTCACGGCATCGGCGTTAAAGTTCGATTCCGCCTTGGCAATGGACTGCAGCAGATTTACCGAGACGCCGAAGGTGTTGGCTGCCTCCTCAAAAATAGAGGAGAGATCCGCCGGAGCCGCAGCGCCTGTGGATGCCATGGCACCAGCGGATGCCGCAGTAGTGTTCGACTGCGCATAAGATTCCGCGGCCTGACCGAGCACATCGGAAAAACTGGTCCCGGAAGTCTCCGCGGTCTGGGTCTGCGCCGCTTCCTGCGCGCGGATTGCCTCCTGTGCGCGCTCCGCGGCCTGCGCCCGAACGGAATCCACCAGGGCCTGGTCAAAATAATTCAGAATCGTGATACTCATGGAAATATCTCCTCCGTGACTGACAATAAATAATAACGTATTATTCAAATTATAACATAGGATGTTCAAATAGGAAAGAATAAAATGCGAAGCGACGAGACAAGATTAAAAAGCTACGGAAAGGCTTTTCGGGCTGCGTTCCCGTACACGATACCAGTCATGACGGGCTATCTGTTTATCGGAATGGCCTTTGGCGTTATGATTCAGGAAAAAGGTTACAATTTTTTGTGGGCGATGTTTATGAGCCTGGTCTGTTATGCGGGGAGCGGACAGTATCTTGCGGTCACGTTTTTTGTGCCGGGAATCCGCCTTACCCACATGATTTTTATGGAATTTATGCTCAATATCCGCCATATTTTTTATGGATTGTCTCTGCTCGAGCGCTTCGGCAGAATGGGAAAGAAGCGTCTTTACATGATTTTTTCGCTGACGGACGAGACGTACTCCCTGTTTTTTATCACGAAAGTGCCGCCGGATGTCAGGGAGGATCAATTTCTTTTTGCGATCGCGGTGCTTGACCATGCGTACTGGATTCTCGGGTCAGGCATCGGGGCGGTCGCGGGCACGCTGATCCCGTTTGACGCGGCGGGGATTGATTTTGCGATGACGGCGTTGTTTACGGTGATTATGGTGGAGCAGTGGACGGAGAAAAAGAACCGTCCCTGCGTGATTCTGGGGCTTTCCTGCGGGCTTGTCTGTCTGCTGGTTTTCGGCCCCGACGGGTTTATTCTTCCGACGATGTGCTGCATTATGGCGGCGCTTTTGCTGGGGCGCGGGCAGTTCGATTCCGTTGCGGCAAAACAGGAGGAAGTGCGGATGAGGGAGGCGGAACAACATGGCAATTAGTGTGGGACGTTCGCTTGTGATCGTTTTTACGGTGGGTGCAACAATCTTTCTGACGCGGCTGATCCCGTTTCTCTTTTTCCCGAAGGGGAGAGAGATCCCGCAGGTGATACAATACCTCGGAAGAGTGCTGCCGCCAGCGGTGATCGGGATGCTGGTCATCTACTGCTTAAAAGGTGTCAGCGTCACGACGTATCCGTTCGGGCTGCCGGAGTTTATCGCCGTCGGTGCAGTCATTCTGCTTCATGTGTGGAAGCGGAACAATCTGCTCAGCATCGGCGTGGGCACGGTGCTTTATATGTTTCTGATACAGGTTGTAATCTGAATAAATTTACAGGACTGCAGACCTGTGCGCTGCGGTCAATATGGAGGTAACAATGGAAAAAAGAACATTTGTGACAAAAGAACAGTTAGAGGAAATCGTAAAAAACTATCCGACCCCCTTTCATCTGTACGACGAGCGGGGAATCCGGGAAAACGCGCGGGCGGTGCGCGAGGCGTTTGCATGGAATCCGGGCTTCCGCGAGTATTTTGCGGTGAAGGCGACGCCGAATCCGTACATTTTAAATATTTTAAAAGAGTACGACTGCGGGTGCGACTGCGCGTCTCTGACGGAGCTGATGCTGGCGGATTCCCAGGGGTTTGACGGAAAACACATCATGTTTTCCTCGAACGATACGCCCGAGGAGGAGTTCGTGTTTGCGGATAAGCTCGGAGCGATCATCAATCTGGACGATTTTACCCATATCGAGTTTCTCGAGAAGACCATCGGAAAAATTCCGGAGACGATCAGCTGCCGGTACAATCCCGGCGGCGTTTTTAAGATGAGCAATGGAATTATGGATAATCCGGGGGATGCGAAGTACGGCTTTACCCACGAGCAGATGATCGAGGGGTTCCGTATCTTAAAGGAGAAGGGGGCGAAGCATTTCGGCGTGCACGCATTTCTCGCGAGCAACACTGTGACAAACGAGTATTATCCGAAGCTCGCGCGGCAGCTTTTTGAGCTTGTGGTGGAACTGCGGGATAAGACGGGCTGTGATATCGCGTTTATCAACCTCTCCGGCGGTGTGGGCATCCCGTATATGCCGGAGCAGACGCCGAATGACATCCGCGTGATCGGCGCGGGCGTGCGGGAAGCGTTTGAGGAGATTCTGGTGCCTGCGGGACTCGGAGACGTCTCCATTTATGCGGAGATGGGCCGCTTTATGCTGGGGCCGTACGGCTGTCTTGTCACGACCGCGATTCACGAGAAGCACACCTACAAGGAGTATATCGGCGTGGACGCAAGCGCCGTCAATCTGATGCGGCCGGCCATCTACGGCGCCTACCATCACATTACGGTCATGGGGAAGGAGGATCTTCCCTGCGATCACAAATATGATGTGACGGGTTCTTTATGTGAGAACTGCGATAAATTTGCGATTGACCGGATGCTGCCGGAGATTGCGATGGGAGATCTACTTGTCATCCATGATACCGGCGCGCACGGATTTTCGATGGGGTACAATTATAACGGAAAACTGCGCTCGGCGGAGGTGCTGTTAAAAGAGGACGGTTCGACGCAGCTGATCCGCCGTGCGGAGACGCCGGAGGACTACTTCCGGACATTTGACTGTTTCGACATTTTAAAAGATATGAAATGGCAGTAAAACGGGCGGCATGGGTGCGGGCTGCCGCGGGGAGGAAGCGGCGATGTGCATAGACGAGCAGCGCTTTGAGCAGGCAAAGAATAAAATTATCGGAGCAGACAGGGAGCGCAGGGGAATCGGGACGCTCTCCGAGAAAACGGTGCATGCGGTGCTGAAAAACTATTATGCGCCCGATGAGGATATGCATGAGATTCCGATTGAAAATTATGTTGCGGATATCTATACCGGGTCTGAGATTATCGAGATTCAGACCCGCGCGTTCCAGAATATGCGCAGAAAATTAGCGGCATTCCTGCCGCTTTATCCGGTTACGATCGTCTACCCGATTCCCCATATCAAGTGGCTCTCGTGGATTGACGAGGAGACCGGGGAAACCTCGCCGAAGCGGAAGTCTCCGAAAAAGGGAAATCCCTATCTGGCGTTTATCGAGCTCTACAAAATCCGCCCGTTTCTGCCCGATAAAAATCTGAAGCTCCGGCTCGATCTGATCGATATGGAGGAGTACCGGCTGTTAAATGGGTGGAGCAGGGATAAGAAGAAAGGCAGCGACCGGTATGACAGGATTCCGCTGAAATTTGCGGACGAGGTCTGCATCGACTGCAGAGAAGATTATATGCAGTTTATTCCCTATGAGATTCCGGAACGCTTTACGACGAAAGATTTCGCCGCGTGCGCGAAAATCCCGGTGCGCCTTGCGCAGACCGTCCTGCTGATTCTGACTGACCTTGCGGTCGTAGAGCGGGTCGGACGGGACGGCAGGAATATTCTCTACGAGATACGCGAGATATAATGGGGCGTTGCGTTCGCGTCGCTTTTACCCGTCTGTAATGCTCCTTATATGCATCAGAAATCGACGCGGATGCGGCGGCCTCCTTAATAATTGCTGAGTACGAGCCGCTGCTTGAACAGATCATCCATCTGGTCAATCGTGCGCCTGGCCTGGCTGTACCGGTTGCGGTTGATGCGGATGGTGTAGATCTGGCTCGCGCCGCGGTATTTCTCGCGCTGGAAAAACGGAATCCGGATCCAGCCTCTTGTAAACGGAATCCGATTCTCCATCAGAAGCTGTGCCGCCTGGTTGCTGATGCGCTCATTCGTGGTTCTGCACAGTTCCACATCTTTATCTATCTGTTTGGTGTTCCCTAAAATGATCGTTCTTTTCATAAAATATAATTGGGTCCCTTCTATAAGTCTGCAATAAATTTATTTCGCGTATTTCCCATGTGTCAACGGATTTTAATATGAATCTGTTTGCCGAGGCTTTCCGCCACTTTTACAAGAAAGTCCAGACTCGGATTATAGTTGCCGCTCTCAAAGCGGGAAATGTTGGACTTTTTGGTGCCCACGCGTTCCGCTAAAACTTCCTGCGTTACGTTCTGTGCCTTTCTTGCATTTCTGAGCTGTTCCACGACTTCATAGCGCGGAACAAGGCTCCTGTCAATCTCCTTCATGTATACCCCGATCTTTTTGGAAAAAAGCGTTTTTCGATACTGCCCGGGCGCGCGTTGTCCGGGCGGCATTGCGATAGTAAAAAGTTATCATATATGATAACTTTTGTCAATGAAATAAAATATAGGTTGCAAAAGAGGAGGGATTGTGATAAGATGTTTATTGCCTGAGCGGAACAGAAGCTGTGCCGTGAGAGAGCGCCGGTGTGGCGGAATGGCAGACGCAGCAGACTCAAAATCTGCCGGGGGCAACCTCGTGCCGGTTCAAGTCCGGCCACCGGCATTATGGCGTGAGAGACAGGCAGCCGTTTTGTGATCGAAGGATTGCAAAACGGCTGCCTGTTTTTTGGTGCAGCGGGGTCACCGCACGGGCGCCTGCCGCGGGGCAGGCAGGGACGAAAATTCCCCGGCGAGGGGTGAGGTGTCCGGATTCACTTTGAGATTCCGGACGGCTTTTTGCCGAGGATAAAGTAATCCACCAGACGATTGATGGTGTTCTGCTGTGTCTTAATAATCTTTCGGAAATTATCATTCTCTTTTGTTAAACGAATCAGTTCGTTTTCGACATTCATTGTGACGATAACCACCTTTTATATAATATTTTCGATACAGCGTCCCGGCGTGAGCGCCGCGGGACATTACACTTGCATCATAGGGGAAGCAGGCCTGGGTGTCAAGCATATTGCACCCAAATAACGGGAGAAACAGACGATTGTATACAATATGTGCAAAAATATCCGTTAATTCGACAAAAATAGTTTGATTGACCTTTTGACGGTTTTTTAGAAAACCCATAGGAAATTCGATTTTGTTGTGCTAAAATGATACATGCAAAAAAAGAGACGGTGGCAAAGAGCAAATGAAAAAATATGGAAAATGGGCCGCGGGAGCAGCGCTTGCGCTGATTCTGCCGGCGGTATACTTTTATCTGTTGGAATTTTATACGCGGAATCCCTTTGAGCAGATACGCCCGTATGCACACCTTTTTAATCTGCTGCTGTTTGAGCTCGCAGGAGGGATTCTTTTTTGTCTGCTGGGACGGCTGCGCACGGCCTACCGGGTTCTCGGGGCGCTCACGATGGTGTTCGGGATTGCAAATGCCTATGTCGTGCGCTTTCGGACGAATCCGATTGTGCCGTGGGATCTCTTTTCGCTGCGGACGGCGGCGAGTGTGGCGGGCAATTATGACTTTACGCCGGACGGCCGGATGGTGACGGTCACACTGCTGTTTCTCGCGGTCATTGCCGCGTTACGGCCGGTAAAGCTTCGGATCCGGTTTCCGCTGTGGATGCGCGCGATTCCGGCGGCGGTCCTTGTCGTGGTGCTGTCCGTCTTCTCGGGCGTCCTGCAGCAGGAGAGCTTTCAGAACAGCCACAGGCTGTACAATAAGCTGTTTACACCGACCGTCATGACAAAATATGACGGCACGGTCGTGACGCTGGTGATGAACATGGCCTACATGTCGATTGACAGACCTGCGGGGTATCGCGTGGCGGAGGCGGAGGAGATACTGGCGGACTACGGGCAGACGGGGGAGGATACAGAGACGGAGGACCTTCCGAATATTATCGTGGTCATGAACGAGGCGTTTTCCGATCTGGCGGTGCTCGGCGAGTTTGAGACGAATCAGGATTATATGCCGTTTGTGCACCGGCTTATGGCAGGGGCGCCCGATACGGTGACCGGTATGTTAAACGTCTCGGTATGCGGCGGGAATACCGCGAATACGGAGTTTGAGTTCCTGACGGGAAATACGATGGCGTTTCTGCCGCAGGGGAGCGTGCCCTATCAGCAGTATATAAACGGCAGCTGCGCCTCGCTTGCGGGCTATCTGGGGCAGCTTGGTTATCAGACTGTCGCAACGCATCCATACAATGCCGACGGCTGGGACAGGGATCGTGTGTATGAGCAGATGGGTTTTGACGAAAGTATTTTCCGGGAGGGGTATCAATCCGCATACCGGATTCGGGATTATGTGAGTGACGATGCCTGTGTGGATAAGCTGATCGAGCTGTACGAGGGAAAAGAGGAGGGCAGTCCGCTGTTTGCGTTTTGCGTGACGATGCAGAACCACGGCGGTTATGACGAAGCGACGGAAGATTTTACGCCGGATGTGTTTGTGGAAGGAACGGACAATTTTTCGCTGGAGCAGTATCTGTCCCTGATGCGGGTGTCAGATGCCGCGCTGGAGCGTCTGGTCGAATATTTTGCGGAGGCGGACGAGAAAACGGTGGTGGTATTCTTCGGCGATCACCAGCCGGGGGACGCGGTGGCAGGTCCCGTGCTTTCACTGAACGGCAAATCGTACCGTACGCTTGACGAGGAAGAACTGAAACTGCGCTACCAGGTACCCTATGTCATCTGGGCAAACTATGATATTGCGGAGGAGCAGAATGCCGACACCAGCGTAAACTATCTCGGTGGGGAGCTTTTGCGGCGTGTCGGTGTGCCGACGGACGCATATCAGAATTTCCTGCTTGAGCTCAGGGAATCTTATCCGATTTTTTCCACCGTGCGGACCGTGGATGCGGACGGAGCCGAGACGGAGCCGGATGCCGGCGACGAGCAGATAGAACGGTATCGGAAACTGCAGTATTACCGTCTGTTTGACGAGGAATAGAAAATGGTTAATATCAATGTTAATGAGAAAAAACTTTCGCTGGCAGCGGCATTTTTTGTGCCGCTGTTTATCACAATCGCCATATGCGTCGGCAGGGGCGTGTACCCGTTTGGAGACAGGTGTATTCTCCATGTGGATATGTACCATCAGTACTGTCCGTTTTTCTCCGAATTTTTGCAGAATATCAGAGACGGCAGCCTGTTTTCCTACTCCTGGAATATCGGGCTGGGAGCGGATTTTGTCTCGCTGTACGCCTATTATCTGGCGAGCCCGCTAAACTGGCTGATCGTGCTGTGCCCGGGAAATGCGGTTGTTGAATTTATGACGATTCTCGTGGTAGTAAAGATTGCGGCATGCGGCCTTACGGCAGCCTGTTATCTGCAACGGCATTTTGAGACGGAACGTATGGCTGCGGCGGTATTCGGTACCGCTTACGCGCTGTGTGCGTTTACGGCGGCCTATTCCTGGAATATTATGTGGACCGACTGCATGGTGCTTCTTCCGCTGATCCTTCTCGGGCTCGAGCGTCTGGTAAAAAAGGGGCGTCCGCTTTTGTATTACGGGACGCTGGCGCTTTGCATACTGAGCAATTACTATATCTCGATTATGATCTGTATCTTTCTGGTGTTCTGGTTTCTTTTGACCTGGGCGGAGAACCGGACGGCGGGTATCCGTGCCTGGGCGCGGTTTGCGTGGTACTCTCTGCTTGAGGGGGGAACGGCGGCCGTGCTGATTCTTCCGACGGCGATCGTGCTGGGCTACAGCGGCGCCGGGGGCATCTCTTTTCCGAAGTCCGTCGAGTGGTACTTTGATCTCGTGTCGGAGCTGTCCCGCCATTTCGTTCTGACGGAGACTTATACGGGGAGCGAGCATTGGCCAAATCTGTACTGCGGGGTGTTCGTGCCGGTGCTGTTTGTGCTGTATCTGATGAACGGAGAGATCTCCTGGAAACGCAAGGTGCCGCGGGTTTTTCTGGTCGCGCTGTTTGTGCTCGGCTTCGCGAATAACATGCTGGACTTTTTCTGGCACGGACTGCATTTTCCGACTTCACTGCCGGGGCGGCAGAGTTTTATATACTGTTTTCTGCTGCTTGTAATCTGTTTTGAGGCATTCTGCAAACTGCGGGGAAACCGCGTCTGGCATCTTTTAGTGGCCACGAATGTGTGTGTGGCGTTCCTGATGTGCGCGTATTTTCTCACGGAGGACCGGGCGGAGCAGACGATGCGCTTCGTGATGACCGCAGTGTTTTTCTGCTTTTATCTGATCCTGCTGTCCGGGTATCTGGCAGGCTCGAAAAAGGTGCGGCGTCTGCTGCTTGCGGTCGGCGGCTTTGCGGCGATCACCGAGCTTGCGATGAATCTGGAGGCCACGGGGCTTGATACCGTAAGCCGGTCGTCTTACCACAGGGAGCGCGCCGATTATCAGACGTTGCTGGGGCAGGCGGAGGCTATGGCGGAGGAAGAGGGGGTGCTGTTTTACCGGACAGAGCAGCTTGAGCGCAAGACAAAAAATGACGCCGCGCTTCACGGCTATGCCTCGGCAACCCAGTTCTCCTCGCTGATGAATCTGAATGTCAGCCATTTCTATCAGGATGTTGGAATGGAGGGTGGCAAGAATTTTTACAGCTACAGCGGTGCGACCCCGCTTTTGGAGGCGATGCTTTCCGTGCGCTATGTGCTTGCCGACAATGACCGTGAGGCGGGGCCGCTGCGCGCGCTTCTTGCACCCGCGGGGGAGTATTCCCTGTACGAGAACCGCTATACGCTGCCGATTGGGTTTGTGATGGATGAAGCCGCGGCGGAGGAATGGGATTACGACGAACCGGACGATATTGAAACCCAGAACCGGCTTGCGTATCTGCTTGGCGCGGATGAGGCGATGCTTGTGCCGGTGGAATCCGTATCGGAACCGGGCGAATCCGCGTTTACGGCGGAGCGGACCGGGTATTACTACGCGACCTACGAGAAGACGTCAATCGGGAATCTGACGGAGCAGACGAGCGACGGCAGGAGCAGGTCCTACACCAAGGTGTCCCACGGCTACACGCTCGACCTCGGCTACTGTGAAGCGGGAACCGGGGTGACGGTCACAAACACGGAAGGCGAGGAGCTGCCGCTTCGGGTGTATTATCTGAATCTCGATGCGTTTTATCAGGCGTATGAGGCGCTGAGCCGTCGGCCGTTTGTGCTGACTCTGTTTGAAAACAACCGCATCGAGGGGACGGTGCGGCTTACGAAGGCCGGCCGGCTGATCTTTTCCATTGCAGACGAGCAGGGCTGGACGCTTTTTGTGGACGGGGAGGAGACAAAGTCCGAGACGTTCGCGGAAGCGTTTATCAGTACGCGGCTTGCGCCGGGGGAGCATCAAATCGAACTGCGCTATGAGACGCCGGGCCTGCGGGCGGGGGCGGCCTGCTCGGGGCTTTGTCTGCTGCTCGCGGCGGCAAGCATTTATCTTTCCGGCCGGAAAAAGGGGGAAAGGCGAGAGGCGAATTCGGAAAAAGCCGGCGATTCGGAATAACTGTCCGGTTTATGGGACATAAAAAGCATACCTGTCCGGGAAAATGGACAGGTGATGAGATACACTCCTTTTATCAAAGACAAAAAGGAGTGTATTTTTATGAAAGGATATATTGTGGAAGCGGGCTATATGGGGTATGTGGACGGCAGATATATGCTGTTTGCCAACGAGGAGGATTACAGAGAGTATTTTGAGGAGTAGGCGGGGAAAAGCGTTTGACAAGTGGTTCCGGGGTCGAAAATTTTAGATACATTTTATTGTAAATACAGTGATCCTTCGATATACTTATAGTGAGAACCGCTTTTTGGCGGGAACTGCAGAACGGCTTTTGCGGAAGTTCCCGCTTAGTTTGACAGAACGAGAGGGAAAATGTCAGAAGTTATACCGAAACGGAAAATAAAGGACAGTGTATTCACGAATTTATTTCAGGATAAAAAATATTTGCTTCAGTTATATCAGGCACTTCACCCGGAAGACAGCGACGTGACCGAAGACGAGATTGCGGATGTTACAATCAAGCATGTGCTGATTGATGCGGATTATAATGATCTTGGATTTTCAGTTGGCAATCGACTTATGGTTCTGGTGGAGAGCCAGTCGACATTCACGATGAATATTATTATTCGTGCGCTCATGTATCTGATACAGACCTATCACGACTATTTTAAGCGTACCAGTCAAAACCTGTATGGAAGCAAAAAAGTGATTGTGCCCCGGCCGGAGTTGTATGTGATATTCACAGGAAACCGGAGAAACATTCCTGATACTGTTTCGCTTTCAAAAGAATTTTTTGATGGAGCCAAAGTTGCGATTGACGCGGAAATCAGGGTCTTGTACCGGGAAAATGAAAAGGATATCATCGGTCAGTATATTATTTTTTCTAAAGTATACAATGAGCAGAGAAGTCTGTATGGAAATACGAAACAGGCAGTGACGGAAACAATCCGAATCTGTAAGGACAGGAATATACTGAAAGAGTATTTGGAAAGCAGAGAGCAGGAGGTCGTTAGCATTATGATGACATTATTTGATGATGAGCAGATTTTAAAAGCGTATGCAAAGGATATTGAAGATAGTACAGCGCGAGAGACAGCGGAAAGAATGATAAGAATGGGAAAGTTATCACTTGAAGAGATTGCCGTATGTGTACCGTCGCTGTCAATGGAAGAGTTAAAGCAGATTGAGGCCGAGGTTATGCATCTACTGTGAAGTAAGGATGAAAACATAGCGTTGGTAGAATGGAGCGGAGCCTGCGAAGCAGGCTCCGCCAAAAGGATTCAGCCGTATTTTATCGGAATCCACACTTCCGCATAGTATGCGGGGTCCTGCGTGCCGCCGTCGAAGTCGGAGGGATTGCTGTAGTATTCGATATTGTAGCCCTCGGCGATCTCGTATCGGCCTGCGGGAAGCCATTCGGAAAAAATTCTGCGGTTGACTTCCTGTAACGAAAGCGGCATGGCCCCCTTGCATGGAAAAATTGCCCATGTGTGGGCGGGAATCTCGCATAATTCAAGGTTCTTTTTTGCGGCGACGTCCGGCCCAAAGTCATCCGCGATCATATACCGGAATTGACTGCCGGCCATTTCCGCATCAAAGCAGATCCCGTACATACCCGTTACGGCCTTTTCCTCTGCCCGTACATGCACTTCATCCCAATATGCCGGAATATCGGTGTTTGCCGATTCGTAGGAAAATGTTTTAGAAACGCCCATCACTTTGAATGCGGGTTTTTCTTCGATTCTGTAGTTCATAACGGTACCTCCCTCCAATGATAATCGAATGTGCAGCGGCGCAAAAGAGTTGAGAGCCGCGCCGTTTCTCCTTACGTCGGTCGGAGTGCTTCCGTGAAAGCGCGCGAATGCTTTTGTGAAGCTGTCCGGCGAATCGTAGCCGTATTTCACGGCCAGATCGATGATTCGGATATCGGACGACAGCAGTTCGTTTCCGGCCAGTGATAATCGTCTCATGCGGATATATTCGCCGACCGTATATCCGCACAGCATGGAAAACCCTTTCTGAAAATAAAATGCGGATACGTTTACTTCCGAAGCGATTCTGCCGACCGTCAGTTCTTCGGTGATGTTGTTCTCAATGTATGCGATTGCACGCTCTATGGTTTTTACCCAATCCATATATAGTACCTCCCTGTCGATCTCCTCAGTGAACAAGGGTGTGTGCCATTGTCCATTGAAAGTAGAGTCATTTATATTCTGCGCCGTGCGCAGAGTTCCCCACAAGAGGACTGTTTAAGATTCTGAACTTTCGTTCCTGTTCCCAAATCGTACACAGTTTGTCAAAATAGCGGTCTGGTTTTGAGAGGTACTCTGCCAGTGTATCGAATTCCTGCAGTTCCTTTTCGGTGAGCCCGTCAAGCCGTTGGTCTAAGTAGGCGGGCAGAAACGTGTAAGTCAGTTCGTTGTTCATAAGCGCGTGAAAATCATAAATCAGATAGCGGACCAGCGCGGGGAGCGCGCAGGTTCCGCGTGTGTCCGCGTACACATACCTGGTTCCGTCTGTTTTTCCGCTTCTTACGGAAAGGTAGGCGTCCGCGGCCCAGTCAAAACTGTCTTCCGGCATGTCATACTGTGAGAGGGGCATGTTGCATTCCTCATAAAAGCCGTCCGCGTCGAATGTAATCCAGCGCCCCTCTTTTTCGTTGTAATATTGATTGATCCAGTGATCCATGCTGATGCCTTCTTTAAAATAAGGTGCAAATCCGGCCCGGCATCTCGCCGGAATGCCTTTGGCTTTCAGAATCGCGCTCATAAGCACGGACACATAGCGGCAGGTTACGACAAGTTTGTGTTCCACTGCCCGGTCCCGCACAAACCCGCGTGCATCCAGCCGGAACAGTTCCGAGACAAGTGCCGGGGCGGTGATAAAGATGTCGTCCTCACACCGCATCCGGTGCCAGGGATATCGGTTCATATCGCCGTACAGAAGCGTTTCGTTTGCGTTGGTATTTCCTTCCTTTAAGGTGACTCTGTGTATTACCTGCGCGCAGATCAGTCTGCCCAGGGTGGGAACCTCGTCCGGCAGGGAACGGAAATAATCTCCGTAACCGCCCGCATAGGTAAATGTTCCCGTCTTTTTGTAATGTTCAAGCATGTGTTTTTCCATAAATGTATCCTCCCAAACGGTATTGTGCGGTGCCACAGCCCGCGCGTCTTTGCAGTGTTTCTTTGAGTATACCATTTTAAAATGGGGTCTTTCCGATGATAAATGCTGTATTTTGTCCGGCGGTTTCTTTTCTGTTACATCGCGTCCGAAAAAATATTCTGCGGGTGTTGAGGTTTTTTTCGTTTTCACTTATACTACTATATAGAATTTTTGTTGCTATGGGAAGGAGTATGATTTTAAATGGCAGAAAAGGAGATTGAAGTATACGGCACACATGTGGACGCAATGAAAATACGCCCCTATGAGCATCATGCAAAGTATTACGAGACGGACCAGATGGGGATTATCCATCATTCCAACTATATCAAATGGATGGAGGAAGCGCGGATGGACCTGATGGAGCAGATCGGGCTTTCCTACAAGCAGATGGAGGAGATGGAGATCATCAGCCCGGTGCTGTCCGTGTCCTGCGAGTATCATAGTATGGTACATTTTGACGACGTGGTTGTCATTGAGCCAAAGATCGTCAAATATAACGGAATCAAGCTGGAGGTCGAGTACCGGATCACGGACAAAAAGACCGGCGAGCTGCGGACGACGGCCAAAAGTTCCCACTGTTTTCTGACCCGCGCGGGTCGGCCGATTTCGCTGAAGCGTTCCTACCCGGAACTGGACACGAAGTTTTTTGAATTTACGGATAACTGAATAAAACGGGGTTTCGCGAAGCCGCCGCACCGACGGGCTGTCTGAGAGGAACGAACCGTTCATTTGAAATGGAGATTGACTATGATACAGGAAAGACTTGCCGCGCTGCGCGGCGAAATGAAAAAGAGAGAGATTGATATTTATGTGGTTCCGACGGCCGATTTTCACGAGTCGGAGTATGTGGGAGATTATTTTAAGGCCAGAAAATTTATCACCGGCTTTACGGGTTCCGCGGGAACCGCGGTGATCACGATGACGGAGGCGGGCCTTTGGACCGACGGCCGCTATTTCGTGCAGGCCGAAGCGCAGCTTGCGGGCAGCACGGTGACGCTGTACCGGATGGGCGAGGAGGGCGTTCCGAAGGTGGACGAGTTTCTCGCGGACCGTCTCCCGGAGGGCGGCCGGCTCGGCTTTGACGGGCGTGTCGTAAACGGAAGCTGGGGGAAGCGGCTTGCGGCGCTCGCGGAAAAAAAGGGCGGCTCGCTTTCCGTGGACGAGGATTTGATTGACATCATCTGGGAGGAACGTCCGCCGCTCTCGAAAAAACCGGTGTTTCTCCTCGACGAGAAATATTCCGGACGCAGTACGGCGGATAAGCTTGCGGCCGTCCGCGCGGAAATGAAAAAAGAGGGGGCGGATACACACATCTTAACCAGCCTGTATGACATCGCATGGCTTTTGAATATCCGGGGCGGCGATATTGACTCCGTTCCGGTGGTGCTCTCCTATCTGGCGCTGACGGAGCGGGAGTGCATCTGGTTTTTGCAGGAGGAGGTGCTGGATGAGGCGGTTGCCGCTTATCTGAAAGAAAACGGGATTGTCACAAGACCTTACAACGATATCTATGACTATGTGACGGGGCTTGCGGCGGATTCCTGTGTGCTGATGGACGGTGGAAGCGTCAATTACCGCATTGCGAGCAGTCTTAGAGCGGGCATCCGCATGGTCGATAAGCCGAATCCGACGGAGTTGATGAAGGCCGTAAAGAATCCGACGGAGGTGGAAAATACGCGTCTCGCGCATGTGAAAGACGGCGTGGCGTTCACAAAGTTTATGTACTGGCTGAAAACAAACATCGGAACGGTTCCGATGACGGAGATTTCGGCGTCGGATTATCTGGAGGCGCGCAGAAGGGAGCAGGAGCATTTTATCGAGTTAAGCTTCGGCACGATCTGTGCGTACGGCGCAAATGCGGCGATGATGCACTATGCGGCAACGCCGGAATCAAATGCCGAGCTGAAACCGGAAGGATTTCTTCTGGTGGATTCCGGCGGCCATTATTTTGAGGGGACGACGGACATCACGCGCACGATGGCGCTCGGCCCCGTCACGGACGAGATGCGGGCGCATTTTACCGCCGTGTGCCGTTCGAACCTAAATCTTGCGGCAGCGAAATTCCTGCACGGGTGCACCGGCCTTAATCTCGATATTTTAGCGCGCGGTCCGCTGTGGGAGATGGGGATTGACTATCGGTGCGGCACCGGACACGGGGTCGGTTATCTGCTGAATGTGCATGAGGGCCCGAACGGATTCCGATGGAGAGTGGTTCCGGAGCGCCATGACAACGGGGTACTTGAACCGGGAATGATTACGACCGACGAACCGGGTGTATACTTAGAGGGGAAATACGGCATCCGCACGGAGAATGAGCTGGTGTGCCGCGAGGCGGAGAAGAATGAGTACGGACAGTTCCTCTGCTTTGAGAATATCACCTATGCGCCGATTGACCTGGATGCGATTGACCCGGCGCAGATGACGGGGCGGGAGCGCGCGCTGCTAAACGCGTATCACAAGACGGTGTACGAGACGCTTTCTCCGCATATGACGGAGGAGGAAAACGAGTGGCTGAAAACATATACCCGTGAAATATAATAGTCTCGCTGATGCGAGCCATTACAGGTTCGCGGTGCAAGATGATGCGCGGCGAACCTGCGGTGATAAAGCAGTGGTAAGCAGATGCCGCAGGAGGCAGAATGAGGGAAAAGATGAGTGAAAAGCTGGTATTGATTGACGGACACAGCATTTTAAACCGGGCGTTTTTCGGGATACCGGATTTGACGAATTCCGAGGGACTGCACACGAATGCGGTATACGGATTCTTAAATATTATGTTTAAGATATTGGAGGAGGAACAGCCGGAATATCTGACGGTTGCATTTGACGTCGCCGAGCCGACATTCCGCCATAAGATGTACGATGCCTATAAGGGTACGAGAAAGCCGATGGCCGAAGAACTTCGCGAGCAGGTGCCAGTCATGAAGGAAATGCTGCACGCGATGGGGATTACGGTGATTGAGAAGGGCGGCTACGAGGCGGACGATTTGCTCGGCACGATCGCAAAGAGGAGCGAGGCCGCAGGGCTTACGGTGTCCGTCGTGTCCGGTGACCGGGATCTGCTGCAGCTCGCGAGTGATAACATCAAAATCCGGATTCCGAAGACGAAGCGCACGGGGACCGAGATTGAAGACTACAATGCGAAAGAAGTGCTGGAAAAATACCAGGTGACACCGACGCAGTTTATTGATGTAAAGGCGTTGATGGGAGATACCTCCGACAATATTCCGGGTGTCCCGGGGATCGGGGAGAAGACGGCGACGGCGATTATCGCGGCGTACGGCAGTATCGAGAATGCATATGCCCATGCGGACGAGCTAAAGCCGCCCCGGGCCAGCAAGAATTTAAAAGAGCATTACGACATGGCGCAGATGAGCAAGACGCTCGCAACGATTGAAGTCAATGCGGACATTGCCTATGACCTTGCGGGCGCAAGATTAGAACAGGTTTCCGATTTGTATACGGAGGAAGCCTATCTGCTGTGCAAGAAGCTGGAATTCAAGAACCTTCTTGCCCGCTTTGAGGTGGATGCGCCGAAGAACCGGGCCGAGGAGCATTTCCGGATGATTTCGGAGGAAGCTGAGGCGAAAAAGATATTTGCGGGAATGCGCGGGAAGGCATGCGGTTTTTATCTGGTGCCCCGCGAGGAGCAGGGGGAGGTTCGGGGGCAGATGAGTCTGTTTGGCGCGGCACCTGCCCGGCCGTTTCTGGGACTTGCGCTGTCGTTCGGGGAGGAGGACACCTACTATTTTGCGGCAAATGAAACGCTGACATGCGCCGTGATTCTCGACCTCTTTCTCCACAGTCAGGGGACATCCTATGCGGCGCTGGATCTAAAGCCGCAGCTGGCGCAGCTTGGGATGCTCGAACAGACAGCTGTCGGCGATATCAGTCAGGAAAATCTGTTTGACGGTGGAATCGCGTCTTATCTGCTCAATCCAATCAAAAACGAATATCCCTGCGAGGATATTGCAAAAGATACATTGGGCCTTCTGATTCCCTCGCGGAAAGATCTGCTCGAGAAGCTGACGTATGACGCGGCGGAAAAGGAGCGGCCGGACGCGTTTGTGACCTGCGTCTGCTACATGGCATATGTGGCGTATGCATCGCGGGAGCCGCTGCTTGACAAACTCCGTGAAACCGGTATGGAAGAACTGTTTCGCACGATAGAGATGCCGCTCATCTTCACGCTGGCTGATATGGAAAAGGAAGGGATCATCGCGTCGAGAGACGCCCTGGAGGAATACGGGAATCGTCTGGCTGTGCGCATTGCCGAGCTTGAGACGGAAATCTGGGCGAAGGCCGGGGAGGAATTTAACATCAATTCCCCGAAGCAGCTCGGGGTGATTTTGTTTGAAAAATTAAAGCTTCCGGGCGGGAAGAAGACGAAGACCGGCTATTCGACGGCGGCGGATGTGCTCGAGCGCCTTGCGGAGGATGCGCCGATCGTGGCGGATATCTTAGAGTACCGGCAGCTCGCAAAGCTAAAATCCACCTACGCGGACGGGCTGGTGCACTTTATCGCGAAGGACGGGAGAATCCACACCTCATTTAACCAGACGATCACTGCGACGGGGAGGCTCAGCAGTACGGAGCCAAACCTGCAGAATATCCCGATGCGCATTGAGCTGGGACGGCTGATCCGGAAGGCGTTTTTCCCGAAAGAGGGCTATGTGTTTGTCGATGCGGATTATTCGCAGATTGAGCTTCGGGTGCTCGCGCATCTCTCCGGCGACGAAAAGCTGATAGAGGCTTACCGCTCGGCGCAGGATATCCATCGCATCACGGCGTCGCAGGTGTTTCATATTCCGTTTGATGAGGTCACGGATTTGCAGCGGCGGAATGCGAAAGCCGTGAATTTCGGTATTGTCTACGGCATCAGCTCCTTCGGGCTGAGCCAGGACCTCGGTATCAGCAGAAAGGAAGCGGCCGATTATATCGAGCAGTACTATGCGACTTACCCGAAAATCAAAGGGTACCTGGAAGGGCTGGTGGCCGAGGCAAAGGAAAACGGGTATGTCACGACGATGTTTGGCAGGAGGCGTCCGATACCGGAGCTTTCCAGCAGTAATTTCATGCAGCGGTCATTTGGGGAGCGCATCGCGATGAATTCTCCGATACAGGGGACGGCGGCGGACATTATGAAAATTGCGATGATTCGCGTGCACGATCGGATTTTACGGGAAAACCTGCAATCCCGACTCATCCTGACGGTGCATGACGAGCTTTTGGTGGAGACTTTGGCCGGCGAGGAGGAGACGGTGACGCAGATTTTGACCGAGGAGATGCAGGGCGCCGCAGACCTTGCGGTCACGCTGGAGATAGCAGCCCATACCGGCAAAGATTGGTATGAGGCGAAATAGGGAAATCGGTATGGGCTTCGTACCGGACACGACTGAACGTCATCCCGGATGTGCCGGGATGACATGAGGCGAAATAGGGAAAGGAGAGCCATGAAATTTATCGGAATTACCGGCGGCGTGGGAGCGGGAAAGTCAAAGGTGCTGTCCTATCTGGCAAAAAAGCCGGGGGTGCGGGTGCTGCTCGCGGACGAGATTGCCCATGATCTGATGAAGCCGAACACCGCGTGTTACGAAATGATAAGGGAGGCTTTTGCGGATGAAGATATTTTTCTGCCCGAAGGAGGTCTGCGGCGGGATGCGCTCGCGGAAGTGATCTTTGCCGACCCTGTAAAACTGCAGCGGATGAATGCGATTGTGCATCCGGCGGTCAGGAATTTCGTGTGTGAACTGGCGGAGGCCGAGCGCGCGCGCGGAGAGCTTCGGCTGCTGGTTTTGGAGGCGGCGCTTTTAATCGAAGAACATTATGATGAAATTTGCGACGAACTCTGGTATATTTATACGAGGGAGGATGTCAGGCGGGAACGTCTGGCCGAAAGCAGGGGCTACACGCCGGAGAAAACGGAGCGGATTTTCGCCAGCCAGTTAGACGAAGCGGCGTTCCGCAGGCATTGTGTGCGGGTCATTGACAACAACGGCACGGTGGAAGAGACAGAGCGGCAGATGGATGCAATATTGGAGATTATATTATAAAAGTAGGAGAGACGGCAGATGAGTGATGCGAGCGTATACGAAGAGCCATTGGTGTTTGGGCTTGACATCGGTACCCGGAATGTGGTGGGGACCGTTGGATATCGGACGGAAGATGAATTTATCGTTGTGGCGCAGTACATAAAGGAGCACGAGACAAGGGCGATGCTGGACGGGCAGATTCACGATATCGGCCGTGTCGGAAGGACGATTGCAAAGGTGAAGGCGGCGCTTGAAGATCAGATCGGGGTGCCGCTCACCGATGTGTGTATCGCGGCGGCAGGCCGTGTGTTAAAGACGGTCACGACGACGGTCACATATGATTATCAGGAGGAGACCGTGGTGACGGGCGAGGATATCCACACGCTGGATCTGCTCGGCATAGAGAAAGCGCAGGATATTCTGCGGGAAATGAACGACACAAAGTACAAGTTTTACTGTGTCGGCTATTCCGTCGTGAAATATTTTCTGAATGACGAACCGTTTTCCAACCTGGAATCCCACAAGGCCGAACGCATCGGGGAGGATGTGATTGTCACCTTCCTGCCGGAGGACGTCGTGGACGGGCTCTATGCGGCGGTCGGCATGGCGGGACTCTCCGTGGCGAATATGACCCTCGAGCCGATCGCGGCGATTAACGTGGCAATCCCGGAAAATTTCCGGCTGTTAAATATCGCGCTCGTGGACATCGGAGCGGGAACATCCGATATTTCGGTGACAAGGGACGGCAGCATCATTGCGTACGGCATGATTCCGCTGGCCGGAGATGAGATCACGGAGCTGATTGTACAGAATTATCTGGTGGATTTCAAGACCGCGGAGTACATCAAGCTTGCAAGCGGCATCGACCAGGAGGTCGTCTACCGGGATATCATGCTGATCGAGCACCGGATAAAGTCGGAGGAGGTCTGGGCGCTCACCGAGCCTGTGGTGGACAGAATGACGACCGAGGTCGCCGCAAAGATTATGGAGCTAAACGGGGATAAGAGCGTGAGTGCGACGTTCGTGGTCGGCGGCGGCGGGAAAATTCACGGATATACCGAGATGCTTGCGGAGAAGCTCGGACTGCCGCAGGAGCGCGTGGCGCTGCGCGGCGAGGAGGTTTTGCAGGAGGTGACGTTCCTGCAGCAGGAGATTAAAAAGGATCCGCTGCTTGTGACGCCGATCGGGATCTGCCTGAATTATTATGACCAGCGCAACAGCTTTATTATGGTGCGGTTTAACGGGGAGCGCATCAAGCTGTATGACAACAACCGCCTGACGATTGTGGATGCGGCGCTGCAGGCGGGGTTCCCGAATGAAGAGTTATTCCCGAAGCGCGGGAGGGAGCTGCAGTTTACCGTGAACGGCGTGGCGCGCATTGTGCGCGGGGAAGCGGGAGAGTCGGCGGAAGTCTACATGAACGACAGGCTCGTAAATATCAATACACGGCTCGAGCCGAACTGCGATATTGTTATCGAGTCGTCCACCCAGGGAGCGCCGGCATCCTGTACGCTTGAGCAGCTTGACGAGTACACCTCCGCGGATGTGACCTTTGTGGTAAACGGCCGTATCGTGCGCTGTCCGAAATTCCTTGAGGTAAACGGAAGTCTTGAACTCCCGTCTTATCAGATAAAGGAAGGGGACCAGATTGAGACGAGAAGCTTTTACACGGTGGGTCAGCTGGCGGAATTTATGGACGTGGAAGTGGATATGGAGTATGAGATTCTCGTGAACAACCGCACGGCGGGCATGGACACGCTGCTCTACGAAAATTTTTCGCTGGACTGGACGATACTTTCCTACGGTGCCGCGGAGGAACCGCGGCAGCTGCCCGTTTCCGGGGCGGATACGGAGGAAACGGCAGAGATATCGGCGGATACGGAACCGGCGGACGAAGGCGCGGCGGCAGAGGAAGCTCTGCCCGGGGATGCAGGGACGCCGGAAGAGGAAATGCGCCGTACACTGCCGGTGCGGTCTGCGGAACATGAGACGCCGGCGAGAGAGCCGGGGATTTCCATACTGGTGTACGTCAATCATGAGCCGGTGCGCCTGACCGGAAAGATGAGCTATATTTTTGTGGACGTGTTTGATTTTTATGAGTTTGATCTGAAAGCCGCGAACGGAAGGGCGGTTGTCACACTGCTGAACGGAAAACAGGCGCAGTTTTCGGAGATATTGCAGACGGGAGATCAGATCGAGCTGGGCTGGCGCGAACTGTAAGACGGCAGCTTTTGGGTATCATGAAGAAATAAAAAGATAGAGAGAAAAGATAAGATGGAATTGTGCAGTATTGCAAGCGGAAGCAGCGGAAATTGTATCTGTGTGGGGTCGGACGACTGCCACCTGCTGATTGATGCGGGAATCAGCGGCAGACGGATTGAGGAAGGGCTGCATCAGCTGGATTTGAAATGTGAGGAATTAAAAGGAATTTTAGTCACCCATGAGCATATCGACCATATCGCGGGGCTCGGCGTGCTGGCACGGCGGTACGGACTGCCGATTTACGCGACGGCGGGTACCGCGGACGCCATTCTGCGGACGAAGTCGCTGGGAAAAGTGGACGAGACGCTTTTTCGGGTGGTGGAACCGGATGTGGATTTTGTCGTCGGAGACCTGACGGTGGAGCCGATCGCAATCTCCCATGATGCGGCGGAACCGGTGGCTTACCGCATTCGTCACGGGGAAAAGTCGGCGGCCGTGATCACGGATCTGGGGACTTATGACGACGGGCTTGTCGCAAAGCTGCAGGATTTGGACGTGCTGCTTTTAGAGGCGAACCACGATGTGAATATGCTGCAGGTGGGCCCGTATCCCTATCCGCTCAAGCAGAGGATTTTAGGGGACAGGGGCCATCTGTCAAACGAGCGCTCGGGCCACCTGCTGGGAAAGGTGCTCCACGACGGGTTTAAGGCCGCCGTTCTCGGGCATCTGAGCAAGGAAAATAATTATGCAAAGCTGGCCTACGAGACGGTGCGGCTTGAGATCTTAAACGGGGACAATCCGTATCGGGGGGATGATTTCCCGGTCTATGTGGCGAAGCGCGATATGCCGTCGGAGCGGATCTGTTTTTGAGAGAAGAATTTGTGGAGGAATCAGTATGGAAAGAGTGTCAGATAAGGTGATTATTACGGTAGTTGGCAAAGATACGGTGGGGATTATTGCAAAGGTATGCGGTTATCTTTCGGAGCATACGGTGAATATTCTTGATATTTCCCAGACGATCGTGTCGGGATTTTTTAACATGATGATGATTGTGGATATGAAGGACGCGGACCGGGCATTCCACGAGTGTCAGAAGGATTTGGAGGCACTCGGGGAGAAAATCGGCGTTTCCATCAAATGCCAGCGCGAGGAAATTTTTGAGAAAATGCACCGGATTTAGCAGAAAGGAACGGAAATGCCATGATAAATATAGGGGAAGTAACCGAGACCAACAAGATGGTGGAACAGGAGAACCTCGATGTGCGCACCATCACGATCGGAATCAGCCTTCTGGAGTGTATTGATTCCGATTTGCAGCGGTTAAACGACAACATATACAGGCGCATTACCACCGTGGCTAAAGATCTGGCCGAGGTGGGGAAGAAGATTGAAAGCGAGTACGGGATTCCGATTGTAAACAAGCGGATTTCGGTGACGCCGATTGCGCTCGTGGGCGGCGCGGCGTGTAAGAGCCCGGAGGATTTCGCGACGATTGCGGACACGCTGGACGCGGCGGCCGAGGCGGTGGGCGCCGATCTGATCGGCGGGTATTCCGCGCTGGTCAGTAAGGGCATGACAAAGGCGGACGAGATGCTGCTGCGCTCGATCCCTATGGCGCTCTGCCGGACAAAGCGGGTCTGCAGCTCCGCGAATCTTGCATCTACAAAAACCGGCATTAATATGGATGCGGTCCGCCTGATGGGGGAGATTCTGCTCGAGGTCGCGGAACAGTCGAAGGACCGGGATTCCGTGGACTGTATGAAGCTGGTCGTATTCTGCAACGCGCCGGATGACAACCCGTTTATGGCCGGAGCATTTCACGGCGTGACGGAAGCGGATGCCGTCATCAATGTGGGAGTCAGCGGTCCGGGAGTCGTAAAGACGGCGCTTGAGGCGGTGCGCGGGGAAAATTTCGAGGTGCTGTGCGAGACGATAAAGAAGACTGCGTTTAAGGTGACGCGCGTGGGACAGCTTGTGGCGCAGGAGGCGTCAAGACTGCTCGGCATCCCGTTTGGCATTGTGGATCTGTCGCTGGCACCGACGCCTGCGGTGGGGGATTCCGTCGCGGATATCCTCTGTGAGATCGGTCTGGAGTATGCCGGTGCGCCCGGGACGACGGCTGCGCTTGCGATGTTAAATGATCAGGTGAAGAAAGGCGGCGTTATGGCTTCCTCCTATGTGGGGGGCTTAAGCGGCGCGTTTATTCCGGTCAGTGAGGACCAGGGCATGATCGATGCGGTGCAGGCGGGAGCCATCACGCTGGAAAAGTTAGAGGCCATGACCTGTGTCTGTTCGGTGGGGCTTGACATGATTGCGATCCCGGGCGACACGAAGGCGTCCACGATTTCAGGTATGATCGCGGATGAGATGGCGCTTGGAATGGTGAATCAGAAGACGACGGCGTGCCGTCTGATCCCGGTGATCGGAAAGGGTGTGGGCGATACGGTAGAGTTCGGCGGGCTGTTCGGATATGCGCCGATTATGCCGGTCAACCGGTTTTCCTGTGAAGATTTTATCAATCGGCAGGGAAGGATTCCGGCGCCGATTCACAGCTTCAAGAATTGAGAATGGCAGGTACAGGCCGCCGCCGGGAGCGAAGGTTCCCTGCGGCGGTTTTTTAAATAAGGACAGTTCGCCAGGCGGGTGATTTGTTGTCTGTAAAACGTGAGGGGGATAGCAATGCGGAAGGCGATTTTGATAAAAAATGCAGTGGAAACGCTGGGATTTTTCTCGGAGCAGATGGCGGAGCGCTTCCGGGAACTGGGCGTGGAGACATATTTTGTGGATTATGACAGGCTCGCCGAAACCGTCCACGGAATCCGTCGGTTTGCAGAGCCAGAGCATACGGTTCTGGTGACGTTTAACTTTATCGGACTGAGCGGGGAGGAAGTGTTTTTGGATGAGGCAGGCCGCACGCTGTGGGAGGTATGCGGCGTGCGGGTGTTTAATATTCTCGTGGATCACCCGATGTATTTTCATTCGAAACTTGTGAAGGAGCATCCGAATCTGTACCTTTTCTGTGTGGACAGAGCGCATGTGTCCTATCTGCGGCGTTTTTATCCGGAGTACGCGGCGGAATTTCTGCCGCTCGCCGGAAACCGGCTGACTGTTCGGACGGAATGCCCGGCGGGAACGGAGACGGGGATACGGAATGCCGGCCGCGCGGCGGAATTTCCAACGGAATCGGAATTTTCGATTCCGTTGGAGAGCGCGTACGGAATGCGGCCGTATGAGGTGGTATTTACCGCAAATTATGTGCCGCTCACTGTTTTTTCGGCGCGCATCCGGGCACAGGGAGCCGAGTATGAGGCTTTTTACCGCGGGATTCTGGAGGATTTACTGGAAAACCCGGCGCAGTCTGTGGATGCGGTGTTCGGGCGCCATATCACGGAGGAGCTCGGGAACCTGACGGGAGAGGAGCTGCGCGGGGCGATGGCCGGCTGCGCGTTTCTCGATATGTATGCGCGCTCCCTTCTGCGCGGGGAGATGGTGCGCGGGCTGCTTGAGGCCGGGATAAAAATTCATGTGTTCGGCGCGGACTGGGATAAGCTTCCTTTGGAAAGGCTTTCGGCCGGGAAGCGGGAGAATCTGATCTGGAACGGGAAAATGATAAACTCGTCGGAATGCGCCAGGGCGGTCGCGAACGCGCAGATTGCGTTAAACGTGCTGCCGTGGTTTCGGGACGGCGCCCATGACCGTATTTTTACCGCGATGCTGCAGAAAACGGCGGTGCTGACGGATGAGAGCCGTTTTCTGCGGGAAGAATTTGAGGACGGAGCGGAGATCGCATTTTACGCTCCGGGCGATACCGCTGCGGCGGCGGAGCGAATCCGGGAGCTGCTTGTGAATCCGGAGGAGACCGCGCAGATGGCGGAGCGGGGCAGGGCAAAGGCGGCGGAGTGCCATACCTGGGGAACGCGGGCCGAAACGCTTTTTTCCCGGATTTGAGTCGTAGCGAAGCTCCGTGTGGGAGTTTGCGCGCAGTGTTTTGAGTAAATATAAGTTTTGCTAATAAAATTAAGTAAATAAATTCATGATACTAATAACAGTGCCTTTGTTGTAAAATAAAAACCCGCATGGTATAGTAAAAATCAATAACAAAAGCAGTACCAACGGATTACAGGAGGGAGACAGAACATGGTGTCATTAAAACAGGAACTCGCGGGGAACGCATATCCGGGAAGAGGGATTGTCATCGGGAAATCGGCGGACGGCAGACATGCAGTGACTGCCTATTTTATTATGGGAAGAAGCGAAAACAGCCGCAACCGTGTGTTTGTGGAAGACGGCGAGGGAATCCGCACGCAGGCGTTTGACCCTTCGAAAATGACGGACCCGAGTCTGGTGATTTATGCGCCGGTGCGCGTGCTTGGAAACAAGACCATTGTGACAAACGGGGACCAGACGGACACGATCTATGAACTGATGGACAGACAGCAGACATTTGAACAGGCGCTGCGCACGCGGGAGTTTGAACCGGATGCGCCGAATTACACACCGCGGATTTCCGGTATCATGCATATCGAAAACGGCGGCTTCAATTACGCAATGTCCATCTTAAAGAGCAGCAGCGGAAACCCCGAAGCCTGCTGCCGCTATACGTTTGCCTACGAGAATCCGCTGGCCGGCGAAGGGCGCTTCATCCACACCTATATGGGAGACGGCAATCCGCTTCCGAGCTTTGAAGGGGAGCCGACCCGGGTTGACATCACAGGGGACATCGATGAGTTTACCGCTATGGTGTGGGAAAACCTGAACGGGGAAAACAAGATCTCTCTGTTTGTCCGGTACATCGATATTGAGACCGGGAAATACGAGACGCGCATTGTCAATAAAAACAAATAGCAGGAAAGGAAACGTAGCATGAAAGAACTGGAATTAAAATACGGCTGTAACCCGAATCAGAAACCGTCCCGCATCTATATGGAAGACGGGGAGCTTCCCATCCGAGTACTCTGCGGAAAACCGGGATATATCAATTTCCTGGACGCGTTTAACGGCTGGCAGCTTGTGAGCGAGTTAAAGAGAGCCACCGGGCTTCCGGCGGCGGCGTCTTTCAAGCATGTGTCTCCGGCCGGCGCGGCGGTCGGTCTTCCGCTTGGCGAGGTGGAGCGGAAAATATACTGGGTGGACGATATGGACGTGGCGTTTACACCGCTTGCAAACGCTTATATCCGGGCGCGCGGCGCGGACCGCATGTCGTCGTTCGGTGATTTTATCTCGCTGTCCGACGTCTGCGACAAAGAGACGGCGCTTGTCATCAAGAGGGAGGTTTCCGACGGCGTGATCGCGCCCGGCTACACGGACGAGGCGCTCGCGATTTTAAAGGCGAAAAAGAACGGCAATTACAATGTGATCGAGATTGACCCGTCCTATGTGCCGGCTCCGATTGAGCGCAAAGAAGTGTTCGGCATCACGTTTGAGCAGGGCAGAAATGAGCTGGTGATCGACGAGCAGTTCTTTGACAATCTTGTGACTGAAAACAAAGAACTCCCGGAGTCTGCGAAAAGGGATCTTGCGATTGCGATGATCACACTCAAATATACGCAGTCGAATTCCGTCTGCTATGTGAAGGGCGGACAGGCGATCGGCATCGGCGCCGGGCAGCAGTCGAGAATCCACTGTACGAGGCTGGCGGGACAGAAGGCCGACAACTGGTGGCTGCGCCAGTCCCCGCAGGTGCTCGGGCTTCCGTTTAAGGCGGATATCAAGCGTGCGGACCGCGACAATGCGATTGATCTCTACATCGGCGAGGACTATATGGATGTGCTGGCGGACGGCGCATGGGAAGCGATTTTTACCGAAAAGCCGGCGGTGTTTACCGCGGAGGAAAAGCGCGCATGGCTCGACAAAAACACCGGCGTTGCGCTGGGGTCGGATGCGTTTTTCCCGTTCGGCGACAATATTGAGCGGGCGCACAGAAGCGGCGTGTCCTATGTGGCGCAGCCGGGCGGCTCGATCCGGGACGACCATGTGATCGAGACCTGCAACAAATACAATATGGCAATGGCGTTTACCGGAATCCGCCTGTTCCATCATTGACGGGGAACAGCGGGGATTTTGCTGATATGAAAAGGCGGCAGCCGCATTGACGCAGCTATTACAGGCCTGTAATAGCTGCGTCAATGCGGCTGCCGTCTTAATGTACCTGGATAGGGAAGCTCAGACGGGTTTTCTTACCGCATTGTCATAAAAACGGAAATAATCCGGGCGGTGCCGGGACTGTGTATATTCAAACATCACGCCGTCACTGTTGTAGGTCTGACTGCTGATGACTGCCATACAATTATAATCCTCGGCGTTCAGCTTCAGGTATTTTTCATCAATCTGTGTTATTTTTTCTACAGTCATAATTCGTTTGCTGTTTACAATTGTCATGTGCAGCGTATGTTCCAGATAATCATAAATGGAATTTTCGGCAATTTCTGCAGAAAGGCCGGGAACCGCTTCTTTTAAAAAGTAATTATGGTTCAGAATCAGCGGGATACCGTCCAGATAATGGAGACGCTGAATATAATAAATATCGGTTCCGACAGGAAAACCGGTGTGCAGCGACTGCGTTTCGCTGACCGCAAACTCGGTGAACAGAAGAACCTTTGTGAGAGGGCTGTGGCCGTTTCGCACGGAGGATTCCCGGAAAGTTTCGATTTCTCCGATGGTAAAGGCAGTCTGCGCCGCAGGCTGATAGATATTGCGGACGCCCTTTCCCTGCATGGTCTGTACATAGCCGTCGGTTACCAGTCGGCTGACTGCCCGCCTGAGCGTATTGCGGGAGCAGTGATACGTTTGAATCAGTGTATTTTCCGAGGGCAAAAGTTCCTGGTAGGCGAAAACATCATTCTCAATTTTCTGTTTTAAGTCTTTGTAGATTGTTTCGTATATCGATTTCGGCATTTCTGTTCACCTCTGATTAAGGAATAAAAGACGACGATAAAATTCTTATGGAACTATTATAAAAACGGAAATTTAAAATGTCAAATACCTGTTTAAACAAATTCACGCAAAGGTATTGACATGTTTAAACAAGTATGCTATAACAGGATCAGAACATGTTTAAACAAGTAGGAAAAATAAGAGGAGGATTCTAAAAAAATGGGAAAATATGAAGAGGACGCGAAACAGCTGTTGCGTCTGGTGGGTGGAAAAGAGAACATTGCAGCGGTTTCGCATTGTATGACGAGACTGCGTTTTGCCCTGGTCGATCCGCAGAAGGCAGACGTGAAGGAAATCGAGGCGCTGAAGGCAGTAAAAGGAAGCTTTACGCAGTCGGGACAGTTTCAGGTAATCATCGGCAATACGGTAGCTGATTTTTATAACGACTTTGTAAAAGAGGCGGGAATTGAGGGGGTATCCAAGGATGCGGTAAAGCAGGCGGCGAAGAAAAATCAGAATGTATTGCAGCGCATAATCACTGCGCTGGCGGAGATTTTTGCGCCGTTAATTCCGGCAATCATTACGGGCGGCCTGATTCTGGGTTTCCGGAATTGTATTGACAGCCTGTATCTGTTCGAAAACGGGACGAAAACATTATGCGACATCAGTCAGTTCTGGGCAGGCATCGACAGTTTTCTCTGGCTGATCGGCGAAGCGGTTTTCCATATGCTTCCGGTCGGAATTTGCTGGTCGGTGACAAAGAAGATGGGTACGACACAGATGCTCGGGATTGTACTCGGTCTGACGCTGGTGTCCGGACAGCTGTTAAATGCGTATGCGGTTGCGGGGACAGCGGCGGCGGATATTCCGAAGTGGGATTTCGGCGGCTTCCGGATCAATATGATCGGTTATCAGGGGCAGGTGATACCGGCGATTTTGGCGGCATTTACCCTCGTATATCTGGAAAAATTCTTCCGAAAAATCACACCGCAGGTTGTCTCGATGATTGTCGTCCCGTTCTGCAGTCTGTTATTGTCGGTAATGGCGGCACATTTTGTGCTTGGGCCGATCGGCTGGAAAATCGGAGTGGGGGTATCTTCGCTTGTATATGCCGGAATTACCGGAACATTTAAGGTTGTGTTCGCCGCGGTCTTCGGCGTTGTCTATGCTCCGCTTGTAATTACGGGACTTCATCATATGTCCAATGCGATTGACTTACAGTTGATCGCAGATTACGAGGGAACCATGCTGTGGCCGATGATTGCACTGTCAAATATCGCGCAGGGTTCTGCGGTTCTCGGAATGATCTGGCTGCAGAGAAAAGATCCGGAAGCGCAGGAAGTAAATATTCCGACATGCATTTCCTGTTATCTCGGCGTCACGGAACCGGCCATTTTCGGCGTAAACTTAAAGAAGGTGTTTCCGTTTGTCTGCGGGATGATCGGTTCCGGTATCGCAGCGGTTGTCTGTGTGGCGACCGGAACAACCGCAAATGCGATCGGTGTGGGCGGTATACCGGGTATCCTGTCCATCCAGCCTCAGTATATGGCCTCTTTTGCGGTCTGCATGGCAATCGCGGTTGCAGTTCCGTTCTTACTGACCGTGGCTGTCGGAAAGAAGCGCCTGCAGGCGGAGCAGGCAGTCGGAACCGCGGAGCCGGCAGAGATTGATGCCGGAGCAGGTCAAAATGCAAAGGAAATTACGGATTCCGTAATGCCGGAAACGTTTATTGCATTTTTAACCGGAAGGGCGATTTCGTTAGCCGAAGTCGGAGACGGCGTATTTTCGGAGGGAATTATGGGAGACGGCATGGCGATTGTTCCGGAAAACGAGACGCTGTATGCACCGGCAGACGCGGAAGTTGCCGTGCTGATGCCGGAATCCCGGCATGCCTGCGGGTTAAAGCTGGAAAACGGTATGGAAATTCTGTTACATATCGGGATTGACACCGTAGGCATGAACGGGGACGGATTTGAATATCTGGTGCAGGAAGGCCAGAAGGTCCGTGCGGGGACGCCGCTCATCAAATTTGACCGGAAAAAAATCAAAGCGGCGGGGCATCCGGATGTCACGGTATGTATTATTACCGAGGAGGGTGACGCGCGGGAGATCCGGTTTCACACGGGAATGTATGTAAAAGAAAAAGAGACGGCGGTGGCGGAGATAAAATAGAGCGGGAGACAGGGAGGTATAAGATGGCGGATTTCGGTGATAAGGTGGTTTATCAGATTTACCCGAAATCATTTCGGGATACGAACGGGGACGGTTTCGGAGACATCCCCGGGGTGATTGAGAAATTAGATTATCTACAGGAACTGGGGGTGGACTATCTGTGGTTGACTCCGTTTTTCCCCTCGCCCCAGAGGGATAACGGATATGATGTGGCGGATTACCGGAGCATCAGCCCGCAGTTCGGAACGATGGAAGATCTGGAAAATTTAATCCGACAGAGCAGAGAGCGGGGCATGGGGATCATGTTGGATATGGTATTCAATCATACTTCGACACGGCATGAATGGTTTCAGAAGGCGCTGGCAGGCGATGAGGAGTATCAGAACTATTATATTTTCAAAGAAGGTACGCCCGACCATGCCCCCACAAACTGGAAGTCAAAGTTCGGCGGCACCGCATGGGAATATGTGCCCGAGCTGAAAAAGTGGTATCTGCACCTGTACGATGTGACTCAGGCGGACTTAAACTGGGATAATCCCGGAGTGCGGGAAGAGTTAAAAGAGATTCTCCGGTTCTGGAAGGAAAAAGGGATTCGGGCATTCCGGTTTGATGTGATTAATCTGGTTTCCAAGCCCGGGCAGATGGAAGATGATTTTGAAGGGGACGGACGGCGGTTCTACAGTGACGGTCCGCATATCCATGCGTATCTGAAAGAACTGGTAAAAGATGCGGGCATTGCGGATTTTGTGACGGTGGGAGAGATGTCCTCCACGTCGCTGGAACACTGTATCCGGTATTCCGCCCCGGAAGAGAAAGAGCTTTCCATGTGTTTTAATTTCCATCATCTGAAGGTGGACTACAAAGACGGGGATAAATGGGCGCTGAATCCTGTGGATTATAAGAAATTAAAGGAGCTCTTTGTCGAATGGCAGACGGGAATGCAGGAGGGAGGAGGCTGGAACGCGCTGTTCTGGTGCAACCACGACCAGCCCCGCATTGTCAGCAGGATGGGAAATGAAGGCATTTACTGGAAAGAGTCGGCGAAAATGCTGGCGGGCATGATCCATTTTATGCGCGGGACACCTTATATTTATCAGGGGGAGGAGATCGGTATGCAAAATGCCCATTATCCTTCGATAGAACGGTACCGGGATGTGGAGAGCCTGAATTATTATCAAATTTTGCTGGAAGAAGGAAAGACAAAGGAGGAAGCGCTTGAGATTTTGGCGGCAAGATCCCGGGATAACGGCAGGACTCCGATGCAGTGGAACGGGGAACGGTATGGCGGATTTTCCGGGGAAGAACCGTGGATTCCGATGTCTGCGGCATTCAGAAAAGAAATCACGGTGGAAGCGCAGCAAAACGACGAAGATTCCGTCCTTGCCTTTTATAAAAAGCTGATTGCGATGAGAAAAAAATATCCGGTGATTGCAAAAGGAGAAATCTCTTTTTTGGAGACGGAGACGGATTTGGTGTTGGCTTACCGAAGAGAGCTCGGGGAGCAGCAGATGATTGTGATCTGCAATCTTGACGGCAGGAAGCAGCGTGTGATAGTACCCGGAGAGCGGAGCGGTTGGAGAATATTGCTGGAGAATTATAAAGGCCGGGAAATACCTTTGGAAGAAATGTATACAATGGAACCGTATGAGTTCATGGTTCTTGGAAATGTAAAATAGGAAAATGGAGGGAAAGATGAAGAAATTTGAGTATGTGATCAGAGACGAAGTGGGAATTCACGCAAGACCGGCCGGAATGCTGGCAAAGGAAGCAAAGAAATACGAGAGCAAAATCGTAATCTGCAGGGACGGAAAAAAAGTCGAAGCGACAAAACTGATGGCTGTTATGGGATTGGGCGTAAAATGCGGGAATACCGTGGAAGTAGAAGTGGAAGGCGCAGACGAGGATGCGGCGTTTGAGGCAGTAAAAGCGTTTTTTGAAACAAACTTATAGGGCAGGCTGCCGTCGAAACGGTCAGGCCGTTGTGCCCAAAGCGCAATCTGCCTGATTATATTCGGAAATCGGGAGGGAAAAAATTGAAAATTAAAATTTTCAATTTCAAGTTTGTGCGCACACGCACAAACTTGAGAGCCATATATGGCTTTGCACAAAAAAGCGTGTGCGCAAGGAGGTAAATATGCAGAAATTATCCGGAAAATCCGTATATAAAGGAATTGTACTCGGACCGGTGCTTGTGTTAAAAAAGAAGGAGCAGACAATAAAGAGAGTCGGTACAGCCGATCCGGAAGCGGAGATAAAGCGCCTGGAAAAAGCCGTGGAACTGACGGCCTTACAGCTGCAACGTCTGTATGAAAAGGCGGTCGGGGAAGTCGGGGAGGCGAGCGCGGCAATTTTTGAAGTCCACCGGATGATGCTGGAGGATGAGGATTATCGGAACGCGATCTACAACATGATCCGCACGGAAACGGTAAATGCGGAGTATGCGGTGGCGGTTACAGGCGATAATTTTTCCGAAATGTTTGCCGATATGGACGATGAATACATGAAAGCGAGAGCCGCGGACGTGAAAGACATATCGAACCGTCTGGTATGCAATTTAACGGGGGAAGAAGAAACAAATCCGACGTCAACGGAGCCTTCCGTCATCGTGGCGGAGGATTTGAGCCCGAGCGAGACCGTTCAGATGGATAAGGAGAAAATACTTGGGTTTGTGACTGTTTGCGGTTCCACCAATTCCCATACCGCAATTCTTGCGAGAATGATGAATATTCCGGCGCTGGTCGGCGTGCCGATCGACCTGGATGAAATTCATACGGGAATGGAAGCGGTCGTAGACGGCTTTCGGGGAGAAGTTATATTGGAACCGTCTGACGAAATCCGTGCCCGGACGGAGGAGCGGATTCGGGAGGAGAAAGAAAAAACGCTTCTGCTTCAGACGCTGAAGGGAAAAGAGACGGTTACTTCCGACGGGAGAAACGTGCATCTCTATGCCAATATCGGAAGTGCCGGCGATGTGGGATATGTGCTGGAAAATGACGCGGAGGGTATCGGGTTATTCCGCAGTGAATTTCTGTATCTGGGGAGAGATGATTTTCCGACGGAGGAGGAGCAGTTTGCGGCGTACAGGCAGGTTGTCCAGACAATGGCAGGCAAAAAGGTGATTATCC
Organism: Lachnospiraceae bacterium; assembly: GCA_021770345.1. GTDB lineage: Bacteria > Bacillota > Clostridia > Lachnospirales > Lachnospiraceae > Roseburia. The sequence continues at coordinate 54,974 of JAETRD010000006.1, forward strand.
GGACCTTAGATATCGGAGCGGATAAACAGGCCGATTATTTCAATCTGGGAGAGGAAGAGAACCCGGCTATGGGCTACCGTGCGATTCGCATCTGCTTAAAACAGCCGGAGATATTCAAGACGCAGCTCCGGGCGTTGCTGCGCGCCGCGGCCTTCGGAAATCTGTCCGTGATGTACCCCATGATCACGTCGGTGGAAGAAGTGGAGCAGATTTCCTCGATTGTGGAAGAAGTGCAAAAGGAACTGGAAGAGCAGCAGACCCCGTATAAAATGCCGGAACAGGGGATTATGATCGAGACGCCCGCGGCAGTCATGATCAGTGACGAACTGGCACGCAGGGTAGACTTTTTCAGCATCGGAACCAATGATCTGACGCAGTACACATTGGCCGTTGACCGGCAGAACGGGCGGTTGGACGATTTTTACAATCCACATCACGGGGCAATCCTGAAAATGATACGGATGGTGGTAGAAAATGCCCATAAGGCCGGAAAATGGGTCGGCATCTGCGGAGAGCTGGGGGCGGATACGGAACTTACGGAAACATTCGTCAATATGGGCGTAGATGAATTGTCCGTGGTGCCGTCTGTGATATTAAAATTGAGAAAGATCATTCGTGAAATGTAAAAACAGAGTGGTTTGCGAGGAGCAGGCGATATGAATCATAACATAAAACTGGTTGCGGTTGATATAGACGGTACGTTTGTCCGTTCGGACTACACTTACGATGTTCCGCGGTTTCGGCATATTTTATCCCGCATGCAAAGTGCCGGCTGCGATTTTGTCGTGGCAAGCGGGAATCAGTATTATCAGCTGAGGCACTTATTTCCGGGTGATCATGAGAAACTGTCTTTTGTGGCGGAAAACGGAGCGTTTGTAAAAGACAGAGAAGAACTTGTCTTTACTGCGGATATGCCGAAGGATACGGTAGATGAGGTCATCGATGTGTGCAGGGAATATCCCGAAATATCAAATGTCCTATGCGGGGTGGACAGTGCGTACTGTCAGCGGGGAACGGTGAGCCGGGCATTTTTTGAACTGACCGGTATCTATTACCACCGTCTGAAGTGGGTGGACGATTTCAAAGAGGTAAAGGACCGAATCCTGAAATTTGCGCCGACGGTTCCGGAAGAAAAAACATATGTTTATTATGACATATTTGCCGAACGGCTCAAAGGGAAGGTCGAGCCTACGACGAGCGGTCACGGTTCCATTGACCTGATTGTACCCGGGTGTCATAAAGCGTCTGGCCTGAAACGCCTCGCGGAGCGCCGGGGAATTTCGCCGGAACAGTGTGCCGCGTTCGGCGACGGGGGAAACGATATCGAAATGCTGCAATACTGCGGGCACAGTTATGCAATGGAAAACGCACCCCAAAATGTAAAAAATGCGGCGAAATATGTCTGCCCTTCCAATGAAGAAGACGGGGTACTTGTCACGCTGGAAAAAATATTTGCGTAATATTCGGATCGTATATATAAAAGAACGGTCCGGTCAGAAAAATCGGCGGGAATAAATAGCAGGGGTTCCGGGGAAACTGATCTCAGAGAAACAGGCGGGAGAAATCCTGCCGGGACGGAGTACCTATGAACCCATTTTTAAAGAACTATTTATCTGATATCATCCGGGTTCCCTTTACGCTGGAGACGGCGGACGAGCTGTGTGCGCTCGGTGACAGGACCGGGGGAAATGAGACGGATGCTTTCCGGGTGAAGATGAGACGGGCACCGGAGAAAAAGGCGCTTCTGGCGAGCACCTCCCTTGCGCTCGGGGAGGCGTATATGCGCGGTGATATCGAGGTGGACCGGGACCTCTTTGAGGTGTTAAACCTCTTTTTGGGACAGATGGAGACGTTTCACCGGAACGGGGGCGCGTTAAAAAAACTTGTGCACACTTCACTTTCGAGACAAAATCAGGAGCGGGAAGTGACGTCGCACTATGATATCGGAAATGATTTTTACCGGCTCTGGCTGGACGATACGATGAGCTATTCCTGTGCGTATTTTAAGGATGCCGGGGATGACACGGAAGCGTATGCGCTGCAGCCGGCGGACAGGGAACGGCTGACGCAGGCGCAGACGGACAAGGTGGATCACATTCTGGAAAAGTTACAGCTGAAACCGGGGATGCGTCTGCTGGATATCGGCTGCGGCTGGGGCTTTCTCCTTGCGCGCGCAGCGGAAAAATACGGTGTAACCGGACTTGGAATCACGCTTTCCGTGGAACAGCAGGCCGCGTTTTCGCAGCTTATCGGGCAGAAACATTTAGGGGAACGGCTGTCGGTGCGGCGCATGGATTACAGGGAGCTTGAGAAATCGGGGCTTGTTTTTGACCGTGTGGTCAGCGTCGGGATGCTCGAGCATGTGGGCCGCGGGAATTACGGACTGTTTCTGAAAAACGTAAATGCGGTGCTTGCGGACGGCGGGCTGTTTCTGCTACATTTTATCAGTGCCTTAAAGGAGCATCCGGGGGATGCGTGGATCAAGAAATACATTTTTCCGGGCGGAGTGATTCCGAGCCTTCGGGAAATCATCGGAGAGATGGCGGAGCAGAACTTTTATACACTCGATGTCGAGAGCCTGCGCCGGCATTACACAAAGACGCTGCTCAGCTGGCGGAAGGCCCTGACGGAGCAGCGGGAGAAGGTCATAAAAATGCAGGGGGAAGAATTTTACCGCATGTGGGAGCTTTATCTGGCGTCCTGCGCGGCCACCTTCTACAACGGGGTGATTGACCTGCACCAGGTCCTGATGTCGAAAGGGATTAACAACCAAACGGCGATGGTGCGGGGGTAACGGAGCTGACCGTGTGTCCTTGTTCATCGAAGGTAACTATACAAGGACGATTTCGCGCGTGTATTCACTGCGCGGAGTCGTCTTTTTGTATTTAGGGGCTGCGCCGGCTTTTTGCAGGGCTTTGAGATATCTGGTCTGCTCGTAGAGCCCGGCTGCATAGATATCCTTCTCAAGGAGGGCATGCGCGTCCGCAGAGAGCAGGCGGTTTGCGTCCGCGAGCTTTGAAATCATGGGGACGGCGGCGCATTCCTTTATCCGGGATAAGACCGGTGCGGAGGTTTTTCGGAACCCTAAAATGCGCAGATAGGGGATATAGCCTGCCTCGGAATAATGCCGGTAATCGTCGCCCCGGAAAGACAGGATCGTGTGCAGCAGAATCCGGTTCATGCGCGTGAGTGTGACATTCCGGCTTTTGCAGGCAGCCGCAAATGAGGCGAAGGAGGAAAAGGCGGCACGGTTTTTTAGCAGGCGGTTTGCGATTTCGGCATTGCAGTCTGCCACAGCGGCAAGCTCGTCCGCGGTCATGGAGAGCAGACGATATCCGAGAACGGCGGAAAAATCATCCGCAGTCACAGGCGGATATTCCTGCAGAGCGGCGGCGAGGAGTGCGGCGGCCGGAGCGGGCATTGCAGCGGAAAGAAGCGCACCGGTGTTTGTCGCCCGGGACGTCGCGGAATCGGATAAAAGCAGTTCGCGGATGCCGCTCGCGGATGCGGGGATCTGCGGTGTGTCAGAGGGGGCCGTGGGTGCGGATATCTGCGCTGCATCGGAACCGCCGTCAGACGCGGATGCAAAAAGTGCGGTGTCATGGTACCCGGCGCCCTCGCGTCGGATTACATACGGGTGTATGGAGGAGCCGCAGCGGCGAAGTGCTTTGAGGTATTCGACGGCAAGGATATTGTTTGGCGATTCGAGTACGCGCATGAGCGCATCGGGATCTTCCGTCGAAGGGAGTGTACTTGCAGACGCAGGTGATTTCGCAGGAGCAGGGGTTGCTGCACCGGCAAGTGATCTTGCCCTTGCCAGTGGAAACGTCATCCCGTTTTTCAAATAGGAAGAGAGCATCTCGCGGTAGTCAGACGGTTCCTCGCAGAGGAATTCGGCGAGCGAGGAGAGCAGCGGAAGATTGTCCGTCTCCGCGCCGAAGCAGAGGCCGTCCGTGCAGCCCGTTTTTTCGAACAGGGAGACGCCCGCGCGGGCAAAATACTCGGCGGAGGCGCACGACCAGAGTGCGGGCAGCTCAAACACGAGATCCGCACCGCAGCGCAGGGCCATCTCGCTTCTCGTATACTTGTCGACCAGGGCGGGTGCGCCGCGCTGCACAAAGCCGCCACTCATCGCGATAATGATGTAATCTGCGCCGGTCTCCTCGCGTATTTTTTTCAGCTGGTAGGCGTGTCCGTTGTGGAACGGGTTGTATTCTGCGATAATGCCAATGATTTTCATGGAGCGGTTCCTTCCTGTAGATGAGATTATTTTTGTGTGCAGAACAAAGGCACACATCCCTCTGTCCACTGAGGGTATGGTACCATGTCAGATGCGAAGATGCAATGTGCAGTGACGTCTTTGCGGGAAGGCTGCTGTCCGGGGCGAAACTGTAACGCTGGAGACGGTGATTGTGCCGAAAACAGTGGAAAAAACAGCCAAAAGATGGTAAGCTGTAATTGCTGACAAATGTTTGTTTTTGAAAAGTGAGGATATCTATGAAAAGGCAGAGGAGAAGGATTTGTGCGCTTTTGATGGCGGGATTTTTGCTTGCGGGAAGCGCCGCGTCCGATGTGCCGCAGCTGCATGTGTATGCTGCGGAGCAGTCGACGGAAAACGGTGCGGAGAACCTACCCGCGGAGCTGACATCGCCTGCGGGAGAAGAGCCGGCGAACGGGACGGAGGGTGTGCAGCCGACGGAGCAGGAACCTGAGGAGGATGCGGGGGAGATACCGACGGAGAAACCGGCGGACGGGGAGGCTGCGGATGGAAACGGGGCGCCGCCTGCGGGGGAAGAACCGGCGGAGGATACTCAGCTGACGGAGAAACCGGCGGAGGATGTGCCGACGGAGCAGGAGCCTGCGGAGGATACGCAGCCGACGGAGAAGCCGGCGGAGGATGTGCCGACCGAGCAGGAGCCCGCGGGGGATGCGGACATGCCGCCTGCGGATACGGAGGGTAAACCCGGAGCAGAGGGGACGGAAGACGCAGCGGCGATTGACGATGCGGGAACTGTCTTTGCGGCGGTTACCTCCATTGCGGATGTGAAAGCAGCGGCGACGGGAACGTTTACGGTCCGCGGAACCGTCATCTTTGTCGACGGGAGAAATATCTATGTGCAGGATGCCACCGGCGGGATTGATTTATACTTTACGGCAGCGCCGAGCGGCGTTGCGGTGGGAAATGTGCTGACTGCGACAGGCAGTTATACGATGTACAACGGACTGATCGAACTCGGGAGCGCGGCGCTTGAGGGAACTGTAGAGAGCGGCGACGGAACCGTGCCTGCGGCTGCAGTGCACACGATCGCGGAACTGCTTGCAGATTACAGCGGCGGAAAGCAGCTGCAGAGCACGCGCGTGCGGATTGAGAACGCCGTGATCGGGGCGGTCAATACAAGCGGAAATACCACGCTGACCCAGATCGGAGACGACGGGATATCGTCGAGCATCAATATCTACCGGTGCCCGGCCTTAAGCGGCGTCTCGGCGGGGGATACGGTGACGGTGGAGGCCGTGGTCGGCGCGTATAATGCGCCTCAGCTCCGTGTCGCCGCAGCGGGGGACGTGGTTCCCTCCGGGCAGGGCACAGGGGGTGCGGTGACCGTGGACGAGACCATAACCCTCGATTATGCGCAGTGGCTGAACGGGACGGATTTAGGGACGGAGACAAAATATGTGAGTACGGCCGGGGCCGATGCGGCTGCATATCTGACCGTGATAAAAAACGGCAGTGAGACGGCGCCCATCTTTACGACGACCGGAGGCACAGGTACGAACTATTACATAGGGAGTCAGGGACTTGGCTCGTCGGGGAACGAAGGGTATTACGAGTTTGTATTTTCCCCGTAGAAGAAATACGGCAAATATAAGCTGGCACTGGACATGAAGGGTTCCGGCACGGCGGCGAAGGAGTGGACGGTGTCCTACAGCACGGACCAGACGGCCTTTCTTCCGATCACCACCTTCAGTATCGATCAGAAGTCTACCACCTACAGTTTTTCGGCGGAGCTTCCGGCCGCGGCGGGCGGCAGCGACAAGCTGTATGTGCGTTTGACGCCGGGAAGCAAGAGCGTCGGAAACGGGACAATCGGAACCGGAGGAAACCATTATCTCTCCGGCATCCGTGTCACCGCACATCCGGTACTCTCGGATGATATCTGCAAGCCGGTCGTCATTGCTCCGGCGGCGGGAGAGGTTATGGCCGGGCAGGAACTTTCGCTTTCTTCGGCGACGGCGGGGGCAAAGATTTATTACACGGTCAACGGGAGCACGCCGGTCCTGTACGATGCGTCCGCAAAGCCGGTACTCACGGAAGAGAAGCTTGCGGACGGCGCCGTTGTGACGGCATACGCTGTCGCGGACGGCAAGACAGACAGCGTGACGGTTACGGCGGCTTATACCTGGGCACAGGTGGCGACGGTGAAAGCGACGCCGAACGGCGGCAGTGTCCCGCTCGGGAAAGAAGTCGTGCTGACCTGCGACACAAAAGGTGCGTCAATCCGGTATTCGGCGGACAAGGGAGCAACCTGGCAGGACTGCGGCGGCAAGATTGTTTTGAGTAAGCTGCCGGCGACCTATCTTGTGAAGGCGGTGAAGGCCGGCTATAAAGACAGCAGCGAGATAACGTTAAACTATACGGAGCGGACGAGCGAGAAATACAATATCTATTTCGGGCAGCTTCACTCGCATACGTCTTACTCGGACGGGGCGGGAACCTGTGAGGAGGCGTATGTGCATGCGTCCGGGGTGGACAACCTGGATTTTGTCGCGGTGACGGACCACTCCAACTCCTTCGACAATGCAAATGCGGCATCGATTTCGGACGGTTCCGTGAGTGAGGAGTGGAAAGAGGGGCAGGCGCTTGCAGACCGCTACACAAACGGGAAGTTTGTCTCGATATTCGGCTTTGAGATGACCTGGTCAAACGGACTCGGGCATATGAATACGTTTAACAGCGACGGTTTTCAGAGCAGAACCCAGACCGAGTATGCGACGTATGCGACGGCGCTGCAGAACTATTACGCGGCGTTAAAGACGGAGCCGGATTCGATCAGCCAGTTTAATCACCCGGGGACGACGTTCGGTGATTTCAGCGATTTTGCATATTACGACGAAGTGATTGACGATTTGATCACGACGATTGAGGTCGGAAACGGGGAGGGAGCGATCGGAAGTTCCGGTTATTTCCCGTCCTACGAGTATTACCAGCGCGCGCTTGACAAGGGCTGGCATGTGGCACCGACGAACAATCAGGACAATCACAAGGGACTTTGGGGAAATGCCAATACCGGGCGCAGTGTAGTGCTCGCAGACAGCCTCACGAGAGAAAATATTTACGATGCAATGCGCAATTACCGCGTCTATGCGACGGAGGACAATGACCTGCGCATCTACTATACGCTGGACGGTTATACGATGGGGACCGTTCTTGGCGAGGGTGCGACCGGAGATACGGTTCATATCGAAGCGGAGCTTTCCGATGCGACGGACGCTTCCGCAGGAACGGTTTCCGTCATCACAAACGGAGGTCTGGTACTTGCGGAGGAAAAGATAGCGGGCAGCAGCGGCAAGGCCGTGTTCGATGTGACGAACGATTATTCGTATTATTATATCAAGGTTGTACAGCCGGACGGCGATATCGCTGTGACGGCGCCGGTGTGGGTCGGCGAGGTCGAGGCGGCGGGAATCAACGGAATCTCGACAGACGAGGTGCTTCCGGTACAGGGACAGGCACTGCAGGTAGACCTGGAGCTCTACAACAACGAGCCGGCGGATATGGAGATTTCATCCATCGAGTTTACGGTGGGAGGAGAGGTTGTACATACGGTGAATCTGGCGGAGGCAGGGCTTGAAAAGATTCCGTCGATGAGCACGGCTTCGTACAGCTTTGATTACACCCACGGCGGGGTCGGGCAGATGGAGCTCGGCGTTACGGTCAGCGCGCGCTTGAAAGGCGCCGCAAAAGTTTACAAGGGCGTGTTAAAGCTTACCTACGTCACAGCGGAAATGGTGACGAAGGTTCTCATCGACGGCACGCATTACAATGATTATGTGACCGGATATTACGGCGGAAACGTTGGGAATTTTGCCGCGATCGCCGGAGCAAAAAACGTAAAGGTAGAGGTGGTGACCGATCAGATCACACCCGGGATGCTGGAGAACTGCGCGCTGCTCGTGATATCGGCGCCGGCGCGAAAGACCGGGACCGCCAATGCGGGGAATTTTACGCCGTCTCATTTTGACGATGCGTTTATCTCCATGGTAAAGAACTATACGGATAACGGCGGGACGCTGATTGCCTGCGGCATTGCCGATTATCAGGACAGCACCGAGGGACAGACGGCCACGGAGATGAATCGCCTTTTGGCCGGAATCGGTGCTACCACAAGGCTTAACAGCGATGAGGCCTATGATACCGTAAACAACGGGGGACAGCCCTATCGGCTCTATCTGAAAAACTACAATGCCGATTCGCGCTATCTCGCGGGCGCTGTGGCGGACACGCTTGACGCAAACGGAAATGTCGTCTCGGAGGGACAGGAATACAGTGCATACAGCGGATGTACCGTGGCGGTTGACGCAGCGGCAGAGGCGGCGGGAAAAGCGGAGAGCCTGGTGCGGGGATTTGACACCACATACTCGATTGACTGCAAGGATGAAAACGGAAATAGTGTTTCGGGCAGTCCTGTCTATGTGGAGCCGGGTAATGTGACGGCGCTTGCGCATGAGACACTCGATAGCGGTGCGAATGTGTTTGTGGCCGGAACCGTGTTTATCTCGGATTTCGAGGTGAAGGCGGAACTGGATAATATCTGGGATCTGCCGTATCTGAATCGGACGATTGCGGAAAATATTCTGGATGAAGTGAAGGTTTCGTTTCCTGTGACGAGCATCCGCGATGTCCGGACAAACGGACAGATGGGAGATGTATTTGCGATTGAAGGCTATGTCACCGCGGGCACGAGCGTGGAGGGGAATACGTTTTTCGACACGATCTATGTGCAGGATGACACGGCGGGGATCACCGTGTTCCCATATTCCACCGGCGGTCTTGAAATCGGAACAAAGGTGCGTATCACCGGCTATGTGGATGCTTACCAGGGCGATAAGGAGCTGCAGGTTATAAACAGTGAGATTTTAAGCGGAGAGGCAAAGCATGTCTATGCGCCGGAGAAAATGTCCGCAAAGGATGCGATGGACTATGCGAAGTCGGGCGGTAAGCTGGTGCAGGTCGAGGGAAAGGTGACGGATGTCCTTTATGACAGCGCAAAAACCGGCGTCTCCCAGTTCTGGCTGGATGACGGAAGCGGCGTGAATGCCAATATCTTTATTGACGGTTATATTTTATCCGCGAAGACCGGAAAGAATGAACTGGCCTCCATCGTAAAAACAGGAGACACCGTGTCCGCGGTCGGACTCGTCTACGCGCATCCGGAGGGGGCGTCGGACGAGGCGGTCACCTGTCTGAGGGTGCGGAACTGCGATGAGATTGTCTTTGTAAAGGCTGCATCAGAGGATGACGGCGCGGACGACGGCGACGATGACAACGACGACAAGGATGATAATGACAGCGATAATGACGATAGTGGCGACAACGACAATGATGGCAACAATGACGACGATGATGACAACAACGGCGACGATAAAGATGATGACAACGACAATGGCGGCGGGGACGGAAACGGCGGAAACGGCGGAAACGGAGACGGCGGAAACGGCGGCGACGGAAATCCACCCTGGAGCGTAGTCGGCGATGTGACCACGGACGATGACGCGGATGCCGTAACGATTACCGGCAAGAAAAAGAAGACGCAGAAACCGACGAAAACATTGTTTGACGTGGAAGAGGAAGATACGGAGGATGGCGCAGAGATCGAAAAAGAGGACCAACCTGTTGCAGAGGAGACGGGATTCTGGGAAAATGTTCTGACCGAGATCGAGGGGACGGCTTCCGGGAATACGGTAAAGGTAACCCTTTCCGGGGACACCGTGATTCCGAAAGAGGTATTATTAAAAATCAAAAGCCAGGGTGTCGTGCTCGAGGTGACACTGGAAGACGGTATTCGCTGGAGCATCGACGGAAATACGGTCACAGAGGATGTGACAGACACGGATATGCGCGTCTGGCTGCACACGACGGGGATTCCGGAAAATCTGGTGAAGGATACGGCTGCGGGGAACGGCTTCATCGAATTTCGGCTTGCGCATGACGGCGCGTTTGGATTTGATGCGGTATTGACCTTTGATGCCGGACAGGAATATGCGGGTTGCCCGGCAAAGCTGTATTACTATAATGAGGAAACCGGCGGACTTGAGCCGCAGACAGAAAGTGTCGTGAACGAGGACGGAACGGTGGAACTGCTGTTTGTGCACGCGTCGGAATATCTGCTGGTAATGGAGCGCGAGGCGTCCGGAGGCAGCCTGCTGTGGCTTTTTGCGGGGCTTCTTGTGGCAGCAGGGCTTCTGTGTGCAGGCGTATATGTGATTCGCAGGAAAAAGGCGACAGTACAGGAATAAAATCAGACAGGTGAGACGGATGAAGAAAACGAACAGGGAGAAAAAGCCTGTCGTCGGCAATTTGCCGGGAAAGACGGCTGGCAGCCTGGTGCTTTTTGCACTGGCTGCCATCGTTTTTGTGGCAGTGCTCTATACCGCAAATTATGACAGGCCCACATATCACAGCAGCAATACAAGCGGTATCGAGTATGAGTCGGCGCGTGTGGTGCGCGTTTTAGAGGACAGGACGACAGTGGACGAGGAGATGGACGGGATCTGGCGCGGCAGTATGATATTGGAGGTTGAGATTTTAAGCGGCAGGTATGCAGGGCAGACGGCAGTCGTTGAAAACTATTTCAGTTCCCTCTACAATGTGCGGGTGACGGAGGGGGATAAGCTCTCGGTGCGCATCGACACGGTTGGGGAGGGCAGATATGAGGTGTCGGTCTACAATTATTACCGTGTGCCCGGGCTGTTTGGCTGTGTCGGAGTGTTTGTGCTCCTAATGGCGGCGGTCGGCGGAAAAAAGGGCATAAAAGCGGTGCTCGGGCTCGCGTTTACACTGGTGTGCGTGATATGGATTCTGCTCCCGTTGGCACTCAAAGGATATTCCGTGCTTTTGGTTACGATTCTGATTATTCTGGCCTGCAATTTTGTGAGTTTTATGCTTATCGACGGAGTGCAGACGAAAACCATCGTGGCATCGGCGGGAAGCCTGTGCGGGGTGCTCGCGGGGGCGGCGTTCGCAGCGTTTGCCGGGTGGCTTTTGTCCGTAGGAACCTATCAGACGGATGAGGCGGAGACGTTGATTCTGATCACAAGCACAACGCGTCTCTCCCTGCGCGACCTGTTTCTCTGCGGGATTCTGATTGCCTGTATGGGAGCGGTGATGGATGTGGCGATGAGCATTGCCTCCTCCATTGCCGAGATTCATCGGCTGAATCCGGAGCGGGGCAGCAGAGACTTGTTTTTCTCGGGTATGAACATCGGGCGGGATGCGCTAGGAACGATGGCGAATACGCTCATTCTCGCGTTTGCGGGAAATTCATTTAACATGATGCTGATGATCTATTCCTATGGGGTCAGCTTCCAGCAGTTGATGAACACCGATTTTATCGCGGTAGAGCTGATACGGGGGATGGCGGGGAGCATCGGGATTATCTGTGCAGTGCCGGCGTCGGCGTTTATTGCGGCGCAAATCTGGGGAAGGGAGAAAAAGCCCCGAAGATTGTTAAAAAAATAGCGGGCTGTTTCGGATTTTATACACGAAAACGGGGAAAAACGGGCTTGTCTGTAAGCGCTTACAGGCGTATAATTAAAAATAGTGACGATTGTCAGACAATTAAGGAGGGAATTATGAAGGTATTAGTAATTAACTGCGGGAGCTCCTCTCTGAAGTATCAGCTGATCGATTCGGAGAGCGAAGCGGTATTGGCAAAAGGACTTTGTGAGCGGATTGGGATTGACGGAAGGCTGGTATACCAGAAAACGGGCCTTGACAAGGAGATGACGGAGGCAGCGATGCCGACGCACAAGCAGGCGATTCAGATGGTGCTTGACGCTCTGGTAAATGAGAAAACCGGAGCGATCGGAAGCCTTTCCGAGATCGACGCCGTGGGGCACCGTGTCGTACACGGCGGGGAGAAATTTGCGGCATCCACGCTGCTGACGCCGGAAGTGCTTACGGCGATCGAGGAGTGCAACGAGCTTGCGCCGCTGCACAATCCGGCAAACCTGATCGGCATTAACGCCTGCAGGGAACTGATGCCGGAAGTGCCGATGGTCGGCGTGTTTGACACGGCATTCCATCAGACCATGCCGAAAAAGGCATATCTTTACGGCCTGCCCTATGAGTATTACGAGAAATATAAAGTCAGGAGATACGGTTTCCACGGAACGAGCCACAGCTTTGTGTCAAAGCGCACGGCGGAATTCCTCGGCATGGATTTAAAAGCGTCTAAAATTATTGTGGCGCATCTCGGAAACGGCGCGTCTATCAGCGCTGTCTTAAACGGCGAGTGCGTGGACACCTCGATGGGGCTTACGCCGCTTGAGGGGCTTGTGATGGGAACCCGTTCCGGCGATATCGACCCGGCGATCATGGAGTTTATCGCGAAAAAAGAAAACCTTGATATCGAGGGGATCATGGATGTCTTAAATAAAAAGTCGGGCGTACAGGGCTTATCCAGATTGTCGTCAGATTTCCGTGATCTCGAAGCAGGCTACAATGAGGGCAACGAGCTGGCGATTAACGCGATTGAGGTATTTTCCTACCGCGTGGCAAAATATATCGGTTCCTATGCGGCGGCGATGAACGGCGTGGACGCGATTGCGTTTACCGCGGGAATCGGCGAGAATACCGAGCTTGTCCGCGGCAAAGTGCTCGCATATCTCGGATATCTGGGCATTGCAGTGGACGAGGAGGCAAACCGGGTGCGCGGCGAGGAGAAAGTGATTTCTACCTCCGATTCCCGCGTGAAGGTGTGCGTCATTCCCACAAACGAGGAGCTTGCGATTGCAAGGGAGACGGTTGCGCTCTTATAACAAAAAATGATTGACAAAACAGAAGCGTCTATGTATAATTGTCTAAGTGTGAAAAGGAGAGACTATGCTGGTAGATATTTCGGATGTGATGTCCGCAGAGAACAGAGAAGTTACAAAAGAGGTTCTTTTTGGACATGATTCTTTCAAATCCCGGCTGGGTGAGTTCCCGATCACAAAGAAGACACCGATTACTTTGCGGATTGCGAACCGGGAGAACAAGCGGCTGCTCATCTCGGGAGAGGTTGCAATGACCGTGCGGATCCCGTGTAACCGCTGCCTTGAGGATGTGGAGACAGACATCCGTTTTACCGTCGACAAGGAGCTGACGGCAGAAGGCGCCGAGATCAACGACGGAGAGACAGAAACTGCCGACTATCTGAGTGGAACCTGGCTGGATACAGATAAGCTTGTCTATGAAGAGATTCTGGTACACTGGCCGGTGAGGGTTCTGTGCAGAGAGGATTGCAAGGGGATTTGCAAAGTGTGCGGAATGAACCTGAACAGGGGAAGCTGTGACTGCCGGAAAACAGAACCGGATCCGAGAATGGCGGCGATCCAGGATGTCTTTAGCAAGTTTAAGGAGGTGTAAAGAATGTCAATTTGTCCGAAAAATAAATCTTCCAAGGGAAGACGTGATAAAAGAAGAGCAAACTGGAAAATGACTGCTCCTGCATTGGTAAAATGCAGCAAATGTGGGGAGTTAATGATGCCTCATAGAGTATGCAAAAACTGTGGCTCTTACAACAAAAAAGAAATTATTGCGCAGGATTAATCCAAAAAAGGCTTTCGGGGACTCCCCGGGAGCCTTTTTTACAAAAAAATAATTTCATATACGCAATATGTGACATCGGGAGGAAGACCCCAAAATATGTCATACAGCCCCGGCTTTTTTACCTTCAGTGAAAAGGTGTGTGTTTCCTTGTCTTCTGAGGGGAGGTTTGCTTGTAATCAAAATTAAAATCCGCTATACTGAGAAAAAGGCTTGGTACAGCGGATTTTTTATGGAGGGGCTATGGGAAGAACGGTTGGAATCGGAATCCAGGATTTTGGCAAGATCATAAAAATAATTATTTTTATATTGATAAATCATCGTTTATTCGGGAATGGTGGGAGAGCGGCTTAGAGGAGACAGCACGCGCGGCTTTGACACAGATTGAGAAGAAACGTTACCGTGAGCAGTTGATTGCGCGGGGAATAAAAAGGGAGCATATCCGTTGCTACGGTTTTGCTTTCTTAGGAAAGGCGCGTGAGACACTAAGATAATAAATTAAGAACGGATAAACCGGTTGCATATTCGACAAATACAGGATAAAATGGTTATTATGTTTTCGATAGTTTGCAGGTGTATGTCTAAATCAGTATGGTTCCGGCGTGTGTGGAGGTAGATATGGGAGAACTTTTTAATCTGGACAACAAATTTTTTCAGGGAATGAACAAGATGCTGGACTGTGTCTGTCTGAATCTGCTGTGGCTGCTCTGCTGCATCCCGCTGATTACGGCGGCCTATGTCGCCTTTGTCACAAAGGTGGTCGTCTTCTGGCTGGTCTGCATTCCGACGGCGCTGCCGGCCGGGGCCGCGACGACGGCGCTGTATTATGCGATCAATAAGACGATCCGCCACGGCCGCGGGTACATCTGGAGAGAATTTTGGGGTTCTTTTCGAAGCAATTTTAAACAGGCGGCCGTGATTTCCGTGATCCTTACGCTTGTGATGCTGATGCTCGGACTCGATGCGTGGGTGATGCACGGATTCGCGGAAAGCGGACAGAAGGTCGGCGCGTTATATATCGTTTTTCTGATCTTCATATTGCTTGTGATTCTGTGGGCCAATTATGTCTACGCGTATCTTGCCCGGTTCAGTAACGGCACAAAAGCAATCCTGAAGAACGGGGCGCTTATGGCGGTTGCGAACCTGCCGATGACGGGAATGCTGCTTGTGGCATTTCTGGTTTGCGCGGTGCTGGTGGCGGCGGTTCCGGTTGTGATCATGGTTGTGCCGTCCTGTTATATGCTGATTGAAAATCAGATTCTGGAAAAGGTTTTTAAAAAATACATGACGCCGGAGGACATTGCGGCGGAGGAGGAGCGGAATCAGGAGTTTTACAATTAGCGCGGCCCGGATTCCCCGTGCGAAACGTAAGAAAGCGTTTTTTATGTTGATTTATAGAAAGACTTATAGTATATTCTGTATAGATGAAAAGGGGAAACCCGAGAACGCAAAAAGGATGGAGAGCGTGATATGCAACAGAGTAAGTTGTCCGGGGTGACGAGAGTCGTCCTGGATGCAATGGGTGGCGACCATGCACCGGCGGAGCCGGTGCGGGGCGCCGTTGATGCGGTGAGCGCAAGGGATGACATTCATGTGATCCTTGTGGGACAGGAGGACGTGGTGCGCGAGGAGCTCGCAAAGCACACCTACCCGACAGACCGCATCACGGTAGTGCATGCCGAGGAGGTGATTGAGACCGCCGAACCACCGGTGAATGCAATCCGTAAAAAGAAACAGTCCTCGATCGTCGTGGGCATGAATATGGTAAAACAGAAGGAAGCGGACGCGTTTGTGTCTGCGGGAAGTTCCGGGGCGATTTTAGTCGGCGGCCAGGTGATCGTGGGGCGCATCAAAGGGGTGGAACGGCCGCCCTTAGCGCCGTTGATTCCGACGGAGCGCGGAGTGTCGCTTCTGATCGACTGCGGTGCGAACGTGGATGCGAGATCGTCGCATCTGGTTCAGTTTGCAAAGATGGGTTCCATCTATATGGAACATGCACTTGGAATTTCAAAGCCGAAGGTGGCGATCGTCAATATCGGCGCCGAGGAGGAGAAGGGCAATGCGCTGGTGAAGGAGACCTTTCCGCTGCTGCGGGAATGCAGTGATATCAACTTTGTCGGCAGCATTGAGGCGAGAGAGATTCCGCACGGTGAGGCGGATGTGATCGTCTGCGAGGCATTTGTGGGAAACGTGATCTTAAAACTTTACGAGGGACTCAGCGATACGTTAATTCGTGTGATTAAAGGCGGTATGACGAGCACGACGAGAGCGAAGCTCGGAGCGGCGCTTGCACTGCCGGCTTTAAAGAGCACCATCAGGGCGTTTGATGCGACGGAGTACGGCGGAGCGCCGCTGCTCGGCTTAAACGGGCTTGTGGTAAAGACGCACGGGAGTGCGAAGGCCGGAGAAATCACACATTCGATATACCAGTGCGTCACATTTAAAGAACAGGATATCAACGGAAAAATTAAAAAACAGATTGTCGGTTCAACGGAACAGGAAGGGATGTAAGATTGAAAATTAAAATTTTCAATCCCGGGTTTGTGCGCACACGCACAAACCTGAAATGCACGAAAAGCGTGTGCACATGGAGGTAATTATGGAATTTGAAAAGCTGAAAAAAATCATTGCAGAAGTTTTGAATGTGGATGAGGAAGAGATTCAGATGGACACTACTTTCGTCGATGATCTCGGCGCGGATTCTCTCGATATATTCCAGATTATCATGGGAATCGAAGAGGAGTTTGACATTGAGATCGCAAACGAGGACGCAGAGGACATCGTGACCGTGTCAGACGCGGTGGAGAAGATCAAGAACGCGTCAAATGCTTAGTTCTGTTTCAAATGGGATGCGGGTATGTTACATGTAGAGAGGCTGCCATGGCCTCTCTTTATAAATGCGCAGGAGCACATAAGGAAATTAGCAGTTTCGCTGCACATGCCCCGCGCGGCGAGTAGGGGGAGAAAAACATTCTTCCCTACTCGATGATCAGGAAACCGGTGTTTTTTCTTACTCTATATGGAACCCTCGGTGTACAAAAGGGACATACGGGCGTGTGTGCCCTTTGTGTACCGAGGGTAATGTGGCGCAAGAAAAGACCTCGGAGGCAGGAGGTTAGAATGTCGAAACTGACAGAATTGCAGGAGCGGATCGGCTACACGTTCCGGCAGGAGGGGCTGCTGCGCCAGGCGCTTATGCACAGTTCCTTTGCGAATGAGCGTCATATGAAAAAGCTCTCCGACAACGAGCGGCTGGAATTCCTCGGAGACGCGGTGTTAGAACTTGTATCCAGCGAATTTCTCTATCAGAATTATCCGAAGCTGCCGGAGGGGGATCTGACAAAGCTGCGGGCCAGCATCGTCTGCGAACCGACGCTTGCGCTCTGCACGCGAGAGCTTGATCTGGGCGCTTATCTGTATCTTGGCAGGGGGGAGGATCAGACCGGAGGGCGAAAACGGAAATCCATTCTCTCCGATGCGCTTGAGGCGGTGATCGGTGCGATTTATCTCGACGGCGGGTTTGCGCCTGCCAGAGATTTTGTGCGCCGTTTTATTCTGACGGACATTGAGCATAAAAAGCTGTTCTATGACAGCAAGACCATCCTGCAGGAGGTGGTGCAGGGCAATTACACGGAGCAGCTGCACTATGTGCTCCTGGCGGAGGAAGGGCCGGACCATGACAAACAGTTCCGCATGCAGGCGCGCATCGGTGAGCGCGTGGTGGGGGAAGGACTTGGCCATACAAAGAAAGCGGCGGAGCAGGAGGCGGCTTATCAGGCACTGCTCCTGTTAAAACCACAGCTGTAAACGGGAGTGACTATGTATCTTAAGAGTATTGAAGTACAGGGCTTTAAGTCCTTCGCCAACAAAATTACCTTTGAATTTCACAACGGTATCACGGGGATCGTGGGGCCGAACGGGAGCGGCAAGAGTAATGTGGCGGATGCGGTGCGCTGGGTGCTCGGAGAGCAGAGTGCCAAACAGCTGCGCGGCGCGAGTATGCAGGATGTCATCTTTGCGGGAACCGAGAACCGGAAGCCGCTAAGCTATGCCTATGTGGCGATCACGATGGACAATGCGGACCACCAGCTTGCGATTGACTTTGAGGAGGTTACGGTTGCCAGACGCGTGTACCGTTCCGGTGAGAGCGAGTATCTGATCAACGGAAGTCCCTGCCGCCTGAAAGACGTGACGGAGCTTTTTTACGACACGGGGATCGGAAAAGAGGGCTATTCCATTATCGGGCAGGGACAGATCGAGCGCATCTTAAGCGGGAAGCCGGAGGAACGGCGCGAGCTGTTTGACGAGGCGGCCGGAATTGTCAAGTATAAAAAACGCAAGGCGACCGCGCAGAAAAAGTTAGAAAACGAGCGGGAGAACCTTGTGCGCGTCAACGATATCTTAGCCGAGCTTGAGCGCCAGGTGGGACCGCTTGAACGCCAGGCGGAAAAGGCCCGCATTTACCTGAAGAAAAAAGAAGAATTAAAGACGTATGATGTGAATATGTTCCTTATGGAAACGGAACATATCGAGCGGCAGCTTGCCGAGGTACGGGAAAAGTACCGGATTGCGGATACGCAGCAAAAAGAGGCGAATGAAACCTACGAGAAGATTCGGTCCGACTACGAAAAGACCGAACAGGATATGGCGGACATGGATCAGAAAATCGAATCTGTCCGTGAGAACCTCGGCAATACCACGGTCATGAAGGGCAAGCTTGAGGGTCAGATTAACGTGTTAAACGAGCAGATTCATTCTGCGGAGATGACAGACGAGCATCTGCAGAGCCGTCTCGATTCGATTGATCTGGCAAAGGAGGAGCGTCTCGCGCAGAAGGCGGCTTACGACGCGCAGAAGGAAAGCCTCGACGACGAGCTTGCGCAGGCGGGTGTGCGGAGAAAGGAAGCCGAAGATGCACTGCATCGTCTTCAGGAGGAAATTGCCCGCTGCACCGACGGCATCGAGCGGGGCAAAAACGAGATCATTGAACTTCTGAACAAAAATGCTTCCGTCAAGGCAAGACAGCAGCGGTATGACACGATGCTCGAGCAGGTCAACATCCGCAAAGCGCAGCTGACACAGCGTCTGCTTGCGCGCAAGACGGAGGAAGCGGATTTAGAGACGGTCTTAAAAGACTATCAGGGCGAGCTTGACGCCGTGAATGCTCAGATTTCGGAGAGCCGGAAACAGGCGGCCGGGATGGAGGAGCAGAGCAGGGAGTGGAAGCGCAAATCCGCGGAGACGAATCAGAAGCTGGAGCAGGCGGTCGCCAAATACCACAGAGACCAGTCGAGGCTCGAATCCCTGCGGAATATTGCGGAGCGTTATGACGGCTATGGAAACAGCATTCGCCGCGTGATGGAGCAGAAGTCCTCCAATAAAGGATTGCTGGGCGTGGTCTCCGACCTGATTCAGGTCGAAAAGAAATACGAGATTGCAATCGAGACCGCGTTAGGCGGCAATATTCAGAATATCGTGACGGAGGATGAGGAGACTGCCAAGCGGATGATCTCCTATCTGAAAGAGAACCGCCTCGGAAGAGCGACGTTCCTCCCGCTGACGAGCGTGGACGGCCGCGGGAATTTCAAAAATATGGACGCGCTTAAGGAGCCGGGGGTCATCGGCCTCGCGAATACACTGGTAAAAACAGACGCAAAATACGAGGGCGTGACGGTGTATCTGCTTGGACGCGTGATCGTGACCGAAACGATCGACCATGCGATTAAACTTGCACGCAAAAACCGCTACTCCCTGCATATCGTGACGCTCGAGGGAGAATATCTGTCCCCGGGCGGCTCGATGACGGGCGGAGCTTTTAAAAACAGCAGCAATCTTCTGGCCAGAAAGCGGGAGATTGAGGAGTTAGAGCAGCAAGTTACATCCCTGGAGCGGGAGATTTCCGAACACAGAAACCGGCTTGAGGATATCAAGACGGCGCGAAGTCTGCTGCAGGAGGAAATCGAGGCGAATAAGGCGGCATTGCAGGAGCAGTTTATTCTGCAAAACACTGCAAAGATGAATGTGGAGCGGGCGCTCGAGCAGAAAAACGAGAGTGAGAGCGTATATACAGGCTTGCAGGCCGAGAACCGGGAGATTGAGAATCAGCTTCGGGAGATCGGGGCAAACAAGGAGCGTATATTAGAGGAGATTGAGGCCGCAAAGAGGCGCAAGGAGGAGATCGAGGCTGAGAACAGCAGTTTTCAGTCCGTGCTCGACGAAAATGCGGGCAGGGAGGAAGCGGCCGCAAAAGAGGTCTCTGACGTGCAGTTAGAGGAGGCGGCCATCCGCCAGAAAGCGGAGTTTGTGCGTGAAAACTTACAGCGTGTCGCAGGGGAAATCCGGCGCTACGAGGAGGAGCGGGAAACGTTTGTGAGCGACGCGAAGAGCGCAAAAGAGGATGCAAAGCGGAAACGGCAGGATATCGAGGAGATTAAAAAGACGCTGCTGGCATCCGACGATACCGCAGAGAGACTTGAGCGGGAGTTAAAGGAGCATATCGCGCGGCGCGAGGAACTGTCTGCCGAATACAAGGGGTTTTTCGAGAAGCGGGAGGAGATCTCTAAGCAGCTGTCGGAGCTTGACAAAGAGATTTTTCGGCTGAACAGCCAGAGAGAAAAGCTTGAGGAGGCATCGGAGCACCAGAACAATTACATGTGGGAGGAATACGAGCTGACGCTTCACGCGGCGATGGAGCTGCGCAGCGCGGAGTATGACGACCTGCCGGCGATAAAGAATCTGATCGCGGCGGTCAAAGACGAGATTCGGGGTCTCGGCGATGTCAATGTCAATTCGATTGAGGACTACAGAGAGGTTTCTGAGCGCTATGAGTTTTTAAAGACGCAGCATGATGATTTGGTCGAGGCGGAGAACACGCTGCTCGGAATTATCGAGGAGCTTGACACCGGGATGCGCAGACAGTTCATGGAAAAGTTCGCGGAGATACAAAAGGAGTTTGACAAGGTGTTTAAGGAGCTTTTCGGGGGCGGAAAGGGAACCTTAGAGCTGGTGGAGGATGAGGATATCTTAGAGTGCGGCATCCGCATCATCGCCCAGCCGCCCGGAAAGAAGCTGCAGAACATGATGCAGATGTCCGGCGGTGAGAAGGCGCTGACGGCGATCGCGCTGCTGTTTGCGATCCAGAACTTAAAACCGTCGCCGTTTTGTCTGTTAGACGAGATTGAGGCGGCGCTTGACGATTCCAACGTGGGGCGTTTTGCAAAATATTTACATAAGCTTACGCAGAACACACAGTTTATCGTTATCACGCACAGGCGCGGTACGATGGCGGCGGCGGACCGGCTGTACGGAATCACGATGCAGGAGAAGGGGGTGTCCACCCTCGTGTCCGTCAATCTGATAGAGGGCGATCTGGATAAATAGACGGGAGGATTTTATGGGTGAAGAAAAGCAGGGTTTTTGGAGCCGTCTGGTATCGGGACTGACAAAGACCAGAGATAATATCGTATCGGGATTTGATTCCATTTTTAACGGATTTTCGAATATCGACGATGATTTCTATGAGGAGATTGAGGAGATTCTCATCATGGGGGATATCGGGGTAAATGCGACGGAGTCGATTATGGACAGCCTCAGACAGAAGGTAAAGGAACAGCATATCAAGGAGCCGTCGGCGTGCAAGGAGCTTTTGATTCACAGCATCAAAGAGCAGATGGATGTGGGGGAGACCGCATATCGTTTCGAGCAGGAAAAGTCGGTGGTGCTGATTATCGGGGTCAACGGCGTCGGGAAGACGACCTCCGTCGGCAAGCTTGCCGGCAAGCTCAAGGATCAGGGAAAACGCGTCGTTTTGGCGGCGGCGGACACGTTTCGGGCGGCGGCGGGAAGCCAGCTTGCAGAGTGGGCGAACCGGGCCGGCGTGGAGATGATTGGGGGACAGGAGGGCGCAGACCCCGCAGCCGTGGTATACGATGCGGTGGCGGCGGCGAAAGCCAGGAATGCGGACGTTCTGCTCTGTGATACGGCAGGAAGGCTTCACAACAAGAAAAACCTGATGGAGGAGCTCAAGAAGATTAACCGTATTCTCGAGAAGGAATACCCGGATGCATACCGGGAGACTTTGGTCGTCTTAGACGCCACGACCGGCCAGAACGCGCTAAATCAGGCGCGGCAGTTTTCCGAGGCGGCACAGATTACGGGGATTATCCTCACGAAGATGGACGGGACGGCAAAGGGCGGGATCGCGGTTGCGATTCATTCGGAGCTCGGCATTCCCGTGAAGTATATCGGCGTGGGGGAGACCATCGAGGATTTGCAGAAGTTTGATTCGAATCAGTTTGTGAATGCGCTGTTTGACGTGCAGGACGCGCAGAAGGTTGAAAATTAAATTTTCAATCTGTCAGGAAAGGGGCATGGTTAAAAAGATGGAGAGAGAAATGCTGACACTGGACAAATTTGAGGAGGCGAGCGAGAGGGTGCGGGAAGTCACTCTCGAGACAAAGCTGATTTACAGTGATTATCTGAGCGAGCAGACCGGCAACAAAGTGTACTTAAAGCCGGAGAATATGCAGTTTACCGGGGCATACAAGGTGCGCGGCGCCTACTATAAGATCAGCACGCTGACGGAGGAGGAGCGCGACCGCGGACTGATCACGGCGTCCGCCGGAAACCATGCGCAGGGTGTGGCCTACGCGGCAAAATGCTTTGGCTGTAAGGCCGTGATCGTGATGCCGACGACGACGCCGCTGATCAAAGTGAACCGCACGAAGAGCTACGGCGCCGAGGTCGTGCTCTGCGGGGATGTCTATGATGAAGCCTGCCAGAAGGCGTATGAGCTGTCGGAGAAGGAGGGGTATACCTTTATCCACCCGTTTGACGATCTCGCGGTCGCGACCGGACAGGGAACGATCGCGATGGAGATTTTCAAGGAGCTTCCGCTCGTGGAATACATACTCGTGCCGATTGGCGGCGGCGGTCTTGCGACCGGCGTCTCGACGCTCGCGAAGCTTCTGAACCCGAAGATTAAAGTCATCGGCGTGGAGCCGGCGGGGGCGAACTGCATGCAGGCATCCTTTGCGGCCGGAAAGGTTGTCACGCTGCCGGGCGTGAGCACGATCGCCGACGGCACTGCGGTCAAGACGCCGGGAAGCCGGATTTTCCCGTATATCCAGAAGAATCTCGACGACATCATCACGGTCACGGACGATGAGCTGATCGCGGCATTTCTCGATATGGTGGAAAACCACAAGATTGTCGTGGAAAATTCCGGACTTCTGACGGTGGCGGCGTTAAAGCATCTGGATGTCTCGGATAAGCGCGTGGTCGCAATCTTGAGCGGCGGCAATATGGATGTGATCACGATGTCGTCGGTGGTGCAGCAGGGGTTGATCCTGCGCGACCGCATCTTTACCGTGTCCGTGCTGCTGCCGGATAAGCCGGGAGAGCTCACGAAGGTGTCCGCGGCGATTGCAAAGGAGCAGGGAAATGTCATCAAGCTTGAACATAACCAGTTTGTATCCACAAACCGGAATGCGGCAGTGGAACTGCGGATTACGCTCGAGTGCTTCGGAACGGAGCACAAAAAGCAGATTATGAAGGCGCTCGAGAAAAAGGAATATCAGCCCAAGCTGGTGCGAACGAGCCTGTAAACCCGAGACGGCGGGCACCTGCCGCATTGTGCAGCCGGCGTTTACTGACTTAGAACCGGCCTGTGCGGCGCAGCGTTCGATGTCAGGAAGATACAGGAGGAAAAGAGATGGAGTTAATCAAAAAATTTTTCGAACCCGTGGATATGACGGAGGGCAGCCCGTGGCAGAAAATTGTGCTTTTCACGGTTCCGATGCTGGCCGGAAACATTGCACAGCAGCTCTACAACACGGTGGACAGCGTCGTGGTCGGGAATTATGTCGGGGATAACGCGCTTGCGGCGGTCGGAAGTGCGGGCCCGATTTTAAATCTGCTGATCGTCCTGTTCGTTGGAATCAGCGTGGGCGCCGGAATCATGGTGTCCCAGTATTTTGGCGCGCGAAACAGGGAGGAGCTCTCGACGACGATCGGAAACTGCATTACGCTCACGGGAATCGCGACCGTGTTCGTGATGGTCGCGGCGTCGCTTGCGGCGCGTCCGCTGTTAGAGCTTTTGGACACGCCGGAGTCGATTATCGGCTGGTGCCATTCGTATCTGCTGATTCTGTTTATCGGGGTCGCAGGTCTGGCGTTTTATAATATTTTAAGCGGTATTTTGAGAGGGCTCGGCGATTCGATGTCGGCGCTTGCCTACCTTCTGGTATCGACGGTTCTCAATATTGTGCTCGATATCTTATTTGTGGCGGGGCTCGGCATGGGCGTAAACGGCGTGGCGCTCGCGACGGTGATCGCGCAGACGATTTCCGCGGCATTGTGCCTGTTTAAGCTGCTGCGGATGCGGGATATTTTTGATCTGAAGACGGAGCACTTAAAGCTTAAGAAGCACCATACGATGAATATCATCCGGCTTGGGCTGCCGTCCGGTATCACGCAGGCGATTCTGTCGATGGCGATGATTGTGGTGCAATCCTTGACGAACAGTTTCGGGGAAATGTTTATCGCCGCGAACGTGATCATCATGCGCGTGGACGGATTTGCGATGATGCCGAACTTTTCTTTCGGAACGGCGATGACGACGTACGCGGGGCAGAATGTCGGTGCGGGCGCGCTTGACCGTGTGGAGAAGGGCGCGAAGCAGGGAACGCTGATTGCGATGGGGACGTCCACCGTGATTACCGCTCTGATCTTAATTTTCGGAAAAGGCCTGATGGGGATTTTCACGAAAACCACGGAGCTGGTGGATTTGAGCCGTGAGCTGATGGGGATTCTCGCGGTCGGCTATATCGCGATGGCGGTGACGCAGAGTTTGTCCGGCGTCATGCGCGGTGCGGGGGATACGATGACGCCGATGTGGATCTCGATTGTCACAACGATCATTGTGCGCGTGCCAATCGCGTACGGAATTGCGTATCTGACGCGCACGCCGGAGCTTCCGAACGGCAGGCAGGAGTGTATCGTGATCTCTCTGCTGATTTCCTGGCTGTTTGGGGCGCTCGTGACGTTTCTTTTCTACCGGAGAGGAAAGTGGAAGCACAAGGCAGTCTGAGGACGGATCTGTACGGATGCAGGGAGGACAAACAAGATGACAATACTCAGGGATTTATCCGTGCTGTGGTCACTGTTTCATATACTGATTCTTTTTATGCTGCTGTACCGTTCGCGTTATCCCCGGAAGAAAACGCTTATTCTCACGGGAACTACAATGGGCATTGTGATTTTTGTGAATGTGGCGGGGGTATCCCTTTACGGTGCCGAGGTGATGGGAAAAGTTTTCATACTGACCTGCACACTGCCGAGTCTGCTGTTTTTCTGGTTTGTCTCTAAAGACAGAAACGGTCGGTTTTTCTTTACGTTCTGCACGGCGGACACGGTTGCGCTGTGGATTATCGCGGTGACCAATGTGGTCGATTTCTATTTCGGAGGGGAGCAGTATGTCCTGATGTTTGTCGGCAGACTGGTGTTATTTCCGCTGTTGGAATGGGCGGCGGTTCGTTACCTGCGAAAGCCCTATCTGGAACTTCAGGAGGAGGTTCCGGACGGATGGGGCATCTTTGCAGGCATGACGGCGCTTTATTATATCCTGCTTGCCGTAATGGCAAATTTCCCCGTGATCATTACCGGAAGACCGCAGGAACTGCCGGCTTTTCTGCTGATACTTGTATTGATGCCTATGACCTATGCGATCATTTTTTCGGCGCTGTACAGGCAGCTTTTGCTTTTCCGGAAGCAGCAGAGCGAGCGCAGCCTGCAGGAGCAGAAGCTCACACTCGAGGCACAGCTTGACAATCAGCAGCGCGTGCGGCGGATGAAGCATGATATGAAGGGACATACGATCACGCTCTCGGGGCTGCTTGCCGCCGGAAAAGTCGAGGAGGCACAGAACTACTTAAAGGGCGTGGAAACCGAGATGGATACCCTGCCGAGGCTGTACTGCGCCAATCCCTACATCAATGCGGTACTGGTTCGGTATGATCAGATATTCCGGGAGATGGGGGCGGAGTGCAGTATGCAGATACAGGTCGGGGAGGAAGAGCTTCCCTATATGGAACTGTGCCAGATTCTCTCGAACGGGCTGGAAAATGTCCGCAATGCCGTAAGGGATCTGAAAGAAAACGAGAGAAAACTGTCTGTGCAGATGAAATACAGCAGGTCGTATCTGCTGCTCCGAATCCGCAACCGCTGCCGCAGGGATCTGAAAGTGGAAAAGGGTACAATTCCCGCGACAGACAAGGAGGGGCGTGACCACGGGTTCGGCCTTAAGACAATCCAGGAGATGGCAAAACGGCTTGACGGCGAGATGTTCTGCTATACGGAGGACGGCGAGTTCGTCCTCGATGTGATGGTGCGCGGGAGTGAGGTGTCAAGAAAAAATACTTGACACCTGGTTTGCCCTGTGATATTCTACTCAAGGTGATTGCTTATGGAAGAGAAAATCGAGCAGACATACCTGTATGATTTTTATGGGGAGCTGCTGAACGAGCACCAGAGAAGGATCTACGAGGACTTTGTCTGCAACGATCTGTCGCTCGCGGAGATTGCAGAACAGGAGGGCATCAGCAGACAGGGAGTTCACGATATGGTGCGGCGCTGCACAAGAACGCTCGAAGGTTACGAGTCAAAGCTGCATCTGGTCTCCCGTTTTCTGTCGACGAGGCAGAAGGTTATGCGCATCAGCGAACTGGCGCAGGGCTTCCGGAAGGAGCAGGAGGCTGCGGTTATGGAAGAAATCCAACGGATTTCCAATCAGATATTAGAGGAGTTGTAGATGGCATTTGACAGTTTGTCGGAAAAACTTCAAAACGTATTTAAGAATCTGCGGAGCAAGGGGCGTCTGACCGAGGAAGACGTAAAGGCTGCCTTAAAGGAAGTAAAGCTTGCGCTGCTTGAGGCGGATGTCAATTTTAAAGTGGTCAAGCAGTTTGTGCGGGACGTGCAGGAGCGGGCCGTGGGGCAGGACGTGATGAACGGACTGAATCCCGGGCAGATGGTCATCAAGATTGTAAACGAAGAGATGGTCAGACTGATGGGCTCCGAGACGACGGAGCTTGCGCTGCAGCCGGGAAAGGCCATGACGGTCATTATGATGACCGGTCTGCAGGGCGCCGGAAAGACGACGACGACGGCGAAGCTTGCGGGCAAGTATAAGCAGAAGGGTAAAAAGGTGCTTCTCGTCGCCTGTGACGTTTACCGTCCCGCGGCGATTGAGCAGTTACAGATAAACGGCGAAAAACAGGGCGTCGAGGTTTTCTCCATGGGAGATAAGAACAGGCCCGTGGATATCGCAAAGGCGGCAGTCGAACATGCCGCGAAGCATGAGTTTAACCTTGTAATTATCGATACGGCCGGACGTCTTCATGTGGACGAGGATATGATGGCAGAACTTTTAGAGATAAAAGAGCACGTCACCGTGCATCAGACCGTTCTTGTGGTGGATGCGATGACCGGTCAGGACGCGGTAAATGTGGCGTCCACATTTGAGGAGAAGATCGGGATTGACGGTGTGATTCTCACAAAATTAGACGGCGACACCAGAGGCGGTGCGGCGCTCTCGATACGGGCGGTGACCGGAAAGCCGATTCTCTATGCAGGTATGGGTGAGAAACTTTCCGATTTAGAGCAGTTTTATCCCGACCGCATGGCGTCCCGCATTCTCGGGATGGGCGATGTGCTGACGCTGATTGAGAAGGCGCAGGAGGAGTTCGACGAGGAAGCCGCGAAAAAGATGGAACAGAAGATGCGCAGAAATGAGTTTGACTTTGAGATGTACTTAGAGTCGATGAGTCAGATGCGCAAGATGGGCGGCATTTCGAGCGTTCTCGGCATGATGCCGGGATTGGGCGGCGGAAAGATGCCGGAGATTGACGAGGCTGCGGCCGAGAAGAATCTGGCACGCACCGAGGCGATGATCTATTCGATGACGCAGGAGGAGCGCTGTAATCCGGCACTCTTAAATCCCAGCAGAAAGCGCAGGATCGCGCAGGGAGCCGGAGTTGACATCGCGGAAGTCAATCGTCTGGTCAAGCAGTTTGAGCAGATGAAAAAGCTGATGAAGCAGATGCCGGGCATGGGAAAGCGCGGCGGACGTCGCGGCGGAATGTTTAAAGGACTTCCGTTTTGATATTTGGTAAAAAGTGTTTTTTGCATTTTTTAGATAAGATTGTTCAGCAAATTTAAGGAGGTGAAATCAATGGCAGTAAAGATCAGATTAAGAAGAATGGGACAGAAGAAGGCTCCTTTCTATAGAATCGTTGTAGCAGATTCGCGCTCTCCGAGAGACGGAAAATGCATCGAGGAGATTGGAACTTATGATCCCACAAGAAACCCGAGCGAGTATCATGTAAACGAAGAGCTGGCTAAGAAGTGGTTAGCAAACGGCGCCCAGCCGACCGATACGGTAGCAAGAATTTTTAAGAGCGCCGGCATCGAGAAATAGGGATTCGTGAGGTGGACCAATGAAAGAATTAGTGGAAGTAATCGCCAAAGCGCTCGTGGACTCTCCGGATGAGGTTGTTGTGACCAGAACCGAGAATGAGAAATCCATTGTTTTGGAACTGCGTGTGGCGCAGTCCGACATGGGAAAAGTAATCGGCAAGCAGGGGCGCATTGCAAAGGCCATTCGTGCCGTTGTGAAGGCTGCTGCCTCAAAGGAAGAGAAGAAGGTTATTGTAGAAATCATGCAGTAACGAAAAGAAGCTGTCCAGATTCGGACAGCTTCTTTTGGAAAGCGGAGAAATAAAAATGGACGATTTATTGCAGGTAGGCGTGATCACGACGACCCACGGCGTGCGCGGGGAGGTCAAGGTCTATCCGACAACGGATGACGCATCGCGCTTTCAAACCTTAAAACAGGTGATTTTAGATACGGGAAAAGAGAAGATCGAGCTGGAGATTTCCGGGGTAAAGTTTTTTAAAAACATGGTTATTCTGAAATTCAAAGGCATTGACGATATCAACGACGTGGAGCAATATCGCAAAAAGAGCCTGTATGTCACGCGTGAAAATGCGGTGGAGCTCGCGGAGAACGAATATTTTATCGCGGATCTCATCGGGCTTGCGGTGACCTCCGACGAGGGGGAAGACTTAGGCGAGGTGAAAGACGTATTGCAGACTGGAGCCAACGATGTCTATGTGGTCGGGCGGGAAGACGGCGCGGATATCCTGCTTCCGGCCATCCGCGATTGTGTGAAGCAGGTGGACGTCGAGGGGGGAAGCATGACCGTGCATCTTCTGCCGGGACTGCGGGAACTCAATCAGTCCTGACAGGGCGGGCGCTGCCGGAGAGTGGAGATGTAGGAAAAGTACGGAAGCATGAATCCGGCGGGGATTCTCGCGTCGACGATCGTGGCCATGCTTATCAGTTCGTTGATGGCGGCGGTGTATTGTAAGGGAAAGATAGGAAGCGGAGAACTTGAGATGGTACTCCGCTTTTATCTAATAAAATAAATAAAAACAAGAATGTCGAGAATAATTATTGAAATAATATGAAAAAGTATATATAATAGAAAATAGAAACAAAATTCTTGTAAATAAAAGGGAGATTGCAATGAAGATATTAAAATTATCTATAGAGGGATTACAAAATTTTAAAGATACTATGGAAGTAGATTTCGTTGCACAGCAAAGAGTAGATGATGATGACAGAATACAAATGTTTCATGTATTTTCTAATGTATATATAAATCCAACGTTAGCTTTTATTGGTATTAATGCATCAGGTAAGACAACGATTTTAAAATTAATTTCCTTTTTTATAGGATTGTTAAATAATGAGCCTATTAATAATATTTCTTCAAAAGAATTTTTATATGATCTGGATAACATAAAAAATACAATTTTTACCGCATACTTTTATCACAATAATGTTATCTATAAACTGGAAACAGTAGTAGGGAAAAAGATAAATTCTATTGATGGTAATACAAAGCTTGTAATTATGGATGAAACACTATGGTCAAAAGAGGTTTGCAAAGTAAAAACTAAAAAAAGTCTCTATGATTTTACGGATGCTCAAGTGAAAATGAGAAGGGATAAAGATGAGAAGTATTTAATGGAGGATGTTAGCATTATCGTAGCCATAAATAAGAAACAGGACACTAATTTTTTCTTATGTGATATGTCAGAGTTCACAGACCATAATATGTTGAACGTTTTAGGTCAATATCCGAAAGAAATATTAACTTTTTTAGATCCCAGCATTGAAAATCTTAGCTGTGAACCAACTGAAAAGAAGGTTGATATCAGACTAAAATTTTACGGGAAAGATGAAATAGTTTTGAATAGTCCATTAGCGCTTAACAGATATCTTTCTTCGGGTACAATAAAAGGTCTAAGTGTATTTATGGGAGCAGTATTTTCATTTGTGGAAGGGGGATATTTAATTGTAGATGAATTAGAAAATCATTTTAACAGAGAAATAGTTTCAACGTTAATACGCTTTTTTATGGATAAAAAAATCAATAAGAAAGGAGCAACCTTGATTTTTTCAACCCATTATTCAGAATTGCTCGATGAATTTAATAGGAATGATAGTATATATATTATAAAAAACAAAGAAGGGATTACAGCCGAAAAGCTTTCCGGTATTTTGAAAAGAAATGATATTAAGAAAAGTGAGGTTTATGATAGTGATTTTCTTGGAGGAACTGTACCAACCTATGAATCCTATATTGCATTAAAAAAATCTTTAGCTTCACTAAGATAGGAGGCTTTAAAATGGCAAAATATTTGGCATGTATCTGTGAAGGCGGTGCTGAGCGTGCAATATTAGATTTATTACTTAATAATCATAAATTAATTTTTGAAAGGGAAGATTTAATTGAAGAAGAAGTGTTGAAATGCAGACGAGGACAAGACTTTGAAGAGAAGTATCTCAAGAAAGGATTTTCTGAAAAAATAACGGTTTACAGAGTTTTAGACTCAAGAAATGAGAACTTTAAGTTGCGTAAAGCATACGAGAAAAAGGTAGATGTTATAAATGTAATTACAGCACCTGAAATTGAAATGCTTATAATATGTAACGAGGGAAAGTATAGAGAATTTAAAAGCAAGAGAGAAAAACCGAGTACATATTGTAAGCACGTTTTAGAATATAAAAATGTAAAAAGCTATGATTTCATTTATGAATATTTTTGTGATATAGATGTTTTAATCAATGCACTGCATGAGTATAGACGAGTAGCAAAAGTGCGTAGAAATGAGAAAACATTATGGGATTTATTAAAACAAAAAAGCTAAAAAGTTCGTGTCATTAAATTGATACATGAGGGCTGCAGGAGTGACGGGCGTGCACATGGAGGAGAACATGAATTTTCATATACTGACATTATTTCCGGATATGGTGATGCGGGGGATGCACACGAGCATTATCGGAAACGCGGTGGAAAAAGGGATTCTTGGGATAGAAGCGGTCGATATCCGGGATTACACGAAGGACAGGCATCGGAAGGTGGACGACTATCCCTACGGCGGCGGAGCCGGAATGCTGATGCAGGCGCAGCCGGTCTACGATGCGTGGCGCGCCGTGTCGGAGCGAATTTTAGGTGGTGCGGCGGAGGACTGCGCGGGGGAAGGCACACGGGGAAACGGAGTGCCGGCCGTGTCGGATGACGGTAGAAAAGGCCGCGTGCGCACGGTTTATGTGACGCCGCAGGGTGTTCCTTTTACGCAGGCGATGGCGAAGGAATTTGCCGCGGAGGAGGAGCTTGTCATTCTCTGCGGCCATTACGAGGGCATCGACGAGCGGGTGCTTGCGGAGATTGTGACGGACTACGTTTCCATCGGGGATTATGTGCTGACCGGCGGAGAGCTTGCGGCTATGGTCATAGTGGATGCGGTTTCCAGAATGGTGCCGGGCGTGCTCTCGAACGAGAGCTCGGGGGAGACGGAATCCTTCGAGGGACATCTGTTAGAGTACCCGCAGTACAGCCGTCCGGAGTGCTGGATGGGAAAGCGGGTGCCGGATGTGCTGCTCTCCGGGAACCGGAAGAAAATCAGGGAGTGGCGCACGGCGCAGGCCGAGCAGCGCACGCGGGAGCGGCGTCCGGATTTGTACCAACAGTATGAAAAACTGCAGCAGTGCAGGGAAATCCTCGGGAGGAAAAAGCTGCTCCACATTGATATGACCGAGCTGATCGCGCGGGGAAAGGCGCGGCTTGTTGCGGCCGACGGGGCAAATATCTGTCTGAGGGATGCGGAGAGCGGCATCTATTTTCTGACGGCGGAAAATGCCGCGGAGGGCCATAAACTTTTCGAGAAGATTGCGCCGGGGCCGGATGTGCTTTTGGTGCTGCATCAGGAGTTTTTATGCGAACCGGCAATGGAATATCTTGGCACGCGGGAGCGGATGGACTGTTATCAGCTGGTGTATACACGCAGAGAAAAGCTTCCGGTCGCAGGGCTTTACCGCGAGGAGCAGACGACGGAGGACGGAGTGCCCGTGATTCGAAAGCTCACGCCGGAGTACACCGACACTGTGTTTGCGCACTATGAGATGGCAGGGGATCCCGCCTATATCCGGGAGCGCATCGCAAAGGGATGCGTGTTCGGCGCGTTCGTGGACGGAGAGTTGGCGGGTTTTGCGGGGAGCCACACCGAGGGGAGCATCGGGATGCTCACAGTGCTGCCGGAATACCGGGGGCGGAAAATCGGCAAGGCGCTGGAAACGTACATGATAAACCGCTTTTTAGAGCAGGGATATACGCCGTACGGACAGGTGAAAGCCGGAAACGGGATTTCCATGCGCTTACAGGAGAGCCTGGGGCTGTATGCGGCGAAAGAAATGGTATATTGGGTCGGGGCAATCTGATGCCGCCCCCCCGAAAAATGTGCTTTACAAGCGCGGTGTTTCGTGGTAGACTACAATAGTTGTGAATAAATAGATGGTCCTCTGTTACGAATTGACGTATTAAGAACATCCAGATTATCAGGAGGTCACAAGATGAACGCAAATGAGATTATCAAGAGCATTGAAGCAGAGCAGCTCAAGGCGGAAGTGCCGCAGTTTTGCACCGGTGATACGGTGAAGGTATACGGCAAAATCAAAGAGGGTAACCGCGAGAGAATCCAGATTTTCGAGGGAACCGTGATTAAGAAGCAGGGCGGAAGCAACCGCGCAACCTTCACGGTGCGGAAGATTTCCAACGGTGTCGGTGTCGAGAAGACCTGGCCGCTGCATTCCCCGAATGTGGAGAAGGTGGAGGTTGTGCGTCAGGGTAAAGTGAGACGCGCGAAATTATTCTACCTCAGAGACCGTGTAGGAAAGAGAGCAAAAGTAAAAGAGCTTGTAAAATAATCTTAGCTTATCAGAAACCCGCCGGGCATCGAAAGGTGCCCGGCGGGTTTTTCGTGTGCCGGAATGACGCGCTATATCCCAAAGGACCACAGCTGCTTGATCTGCCCGCCGATCTGTTCATAGGACCAGCGCTTTAAACTTCGCGCCACGCAGTTCGGGTCGTTGACGAGAAAACCGTCCTCGTCGTAATCGTAAATGACAATAAAGTGGCCGGCGGACGTGAAATCGCCCGGCCGCATGGCGCAGATCAGCACGTTTCCGGCGGACAGTTCCTGTTTCATAACGGAATCGCTGATGCCGGGCCTGTTCACTTTTACGCCGTAATTTCCCGGCACATCGTCCATCAGCGACCACATGGTCCCGGTCCCGGACATGTAATAGCCGTTTTCCATGCCGTAGGCCGCAATTTTGTCAGGGGTCAGCGTCTCGTCGCGTGTCAGCGCGTAAAGCGCCATCGAAAGGCAGGTGGGGCCGCAGCCCGCAATGCCGATGCAGCTGTCATCCCCGTAGGGCGCATAGCCCCATCTGGGGTCCCACTGCAGAAACAGCGGATAGGTCGCATCTTTTTCCGTGTCTGTCAAAGTTCCCTGCGCCTGGCGTTCGGCCGTCAGGTAGCCCGAGACGAAATCCGCCATTTCGGGGTTGTTTGCCAGCGCTTCAAGCACATTGTCCGGATAGGCGTTCCTGTTTTCCCATATTTCCCGGATCGTTTCGGAATCCTGCGCCAGCGCTTCGATTTCTGAGAGAACTTCTTCCCTGCTCCGCTTGATGGGGGCGGCGACTTCAATCTCCTCAATCACGGCCGGATAATCGCTTTTGGCGAAAGCGGCGTTCGTGCTGGCATTATCCGTGCCGAAGGAAAAGAGATCTGCCCGGCCGCCTGCCCCTGCGCCTGTCTGTTTTGCCCGGTCGAGCTGCAGTCTGATATTCCAGATTAAGAGCAGGATTACTATGACAATCAGTACCTGCAGAAGGAGAAACAGCCGCCTTTGCCGCCGCCGTTCCTTTTGCCTGCGCGCGCGGATGCGCTGTCTGTTTTGGACTGACTCGTTTACTCCGTATTGTCTGGTATTCTGTCTGACTGCCATGGTTCGTGCTACCCTCCGTAACTCTTTTTTCCTTTGTTTTCGCCGTGAAACGACATATGCTATTATAAAGGAAATTTCTGAAAAACGCCTTTAAGTATTCTTTAACACTCTTTTAAATATTCTTTAATATCTCTTAAAGAAGTCCCGGAAGTTTCGATTTCAGGCGGAAAATAAAAATGTGGAAACACAGGAAAAAGCAATTCGTTGCGCATGACCCGTTTTTGTGATAAAATGCGAAATATATGGTGTTATGGAGGAACGCAGGGATGCCAAAACGCAGGAAGAGCGGGCTTAACTTCGGAAAACAGAAAAAGAAAATCAACATGACGGTCGTAAAAGAGATTCTGACCTGGGCCGCGGAAATTCTGCTGGCAGTTCTGACCGCGTATACGCTGGTCTATTTTGTTGGGCTTCGGACGAGCGTGGTCGGACAGTCCATGGCGGAGACGCTAAACGGCGGAGATGAGATACTTGTCAACCGTTTTATCTATAAAGTGACCAATCCCAGGCCGAATGATATCGTGGTATTTCTGCCGAACGGCAATGAAAAATCTCATTATTATGTGAAGCGGGTGATCGCGACACCGGGGGATGTGGTTTTGATTGAGAACGGAACCGTCTACGTCAACGGGGACGAATTCCCGGAGGAAATCCAGGCGGCATCGATCGAGGATGCGGGGCTTGCGGGGGAGGAGCTGGTGCTCGGAGCCGATGAATATTTTGTGCTCGGGGACAACCGCAACAACAGTGAGGACAGCCGGTATGCCAATATCGGCAACATCAAAAAGGAACACATAATCGGAAAAGCATGGTTTTGCGTATCGCCGTGGAGCGAGCTTGGTTTTTTGTGATTTAGGAGGTAAAGATGCAGTTTCAATGGTATCCGGGACATATGACAAAGGCAAAGCGCCAGATGCAGGAAGATATGAAGCTGATCGACCTGGTGATTGAGCTGGTGGATGCAAGAATACCGCAAAGCAGCAGAAATCCCGACATCGACGAGCTCGGAAAGAATAAATACAGGCTGATTCTGATGAACAAAGCCGATTTGTCCGACGAGGAGCGTAACCGGGAGTGGACGGAATACTTCCGGGAGAGGGGCTGTTATGTGGTCTGTCTGGACGCCCGCAGCAGGGCGGGGATGAAACAGGTGACAAACGTGGTGATGGAGGCGTGCAGGGAGAAGATTGAGCGGGACCGTAAGCGCGGGATCGTGAACCGTCCGGTGCGCGCGATGGTCGTGGGAATCCCGAATGTCGGGAAATCCACGTTTATCAATTCTTATGCGGGAAAGGCCTGCGCGAAGACCGGCAATAAGCCCGGCGTCACAAGGGGGAAACAGTGGATTCGGCTCAATAAGAATGTGGAACTGCTCGATACGCCGGGGATTCTCTGGCCGAAATTCGAAGATCAGACGGTGGGGCTGCGCCTTGCGCTGATCGGGGCCATCAAAGATGAGATCCTCAACATTGACGAGCTGGCGCTTGCACTGATAAAGTTGCTTCAAAAGGAGTATCCCGGTGTGCTTTCGGACCGCTATTCCACGGAGGAACAGCCGCTGCGCGAGGAGGAAGAGCCCGCGGATGTGCTCCGTGGGATCGCGGAGAACAGAAAGTGTATTTCCCGCGGGAACGAGCCGGATTACGGCAAGGCCGCTGCGCTTCTCATCGACGAGTTCCGCGGCGGAAAGCTTGGGAAGATTACGCTGGAGCAGCCGCAGCGGGGCGGATGATACGGCGGAGAGTGAGAGCGGGATTGTGATGGAAGAAAAAAGGATTGCACAGATCAAAGAAGAACTGAAGATGACGGAGGACGATGGGCTGGCTTCATTTACAGAGAGATATGGCGGGGATGCGCGCGCCGGCGTACAGAAGCTGGTGGAGCAGGCAAAAGGGCGGCTTGCGCGCCTTTTTGCGGAGCGGGAGCGCATCGAGAAGCTGAAAATTTACGAGCGCGAATACGAGCCGTGCGGTTATGTCTGCGGTATCGACGAGGCAGGGCGGGGACCGCTCGCGGGTCCGGTGGTAGCGGGAGCCGTGATTCTGCCTGCGGACTGCGATATCTTATACATCAACGACTCGAAAAAGCTTTCCGCGGCGAAGCGGGAGGAGCTTTATGCGGTGATCATGGAAAAGGCCGTTGCGGTCGGCGTCGGGATGGCCGGGCCGGGGCGGATTGACGAGATTAATATTTTGCAGGCGACCTATGAGGCGATGCGGGAAGCTATAAGCAAACTGTCGGTGAAACCCGATATATTATTAAATGATGCGGTGACGATCCCGGGGGTGGCAATCCGGCAGGTGCCGATTATCAAAGGGGATGCAAAAAGCATTTCCATCGGCGCCGCGAGCATAATAGCGAAGGTGACCAGAGACCGTCTGATGCTGGAATATGACCGGATTATGCCGGAGTATGGATTTGCGTCGAACAAAGGCTACGGCTCGGCCGAACATATTGCAGCACTGAAAAAATACGGTCCGTCTCCGATTCACCGCGCGGGATTTATCGGCAACTTTGTGTGAAGGATGTGGAAAAGATGCAGATATCAGAGATGTTAGGACAATACAATCGGAATACTGCAAACGGCACGGAAGAGCTGAAAAACAGTCAGGGCGTACAGCGCCTCGTATCGAGAGTGCGGGACCTGTCTGCGGGAAGCGTGTTTGAGGGCACCGTCAATTACGCGAAAAACGGCAAGGTAGTGCTGACACTCGCAAACGGGGAGCAGATCAGCGCCCGGATGGACGGCAAGGTGGAGATGAGGCCGGGAAGCGCCATGTTTTTTCAGGTGCGCTCCAACGACGGTATGACAATCGCGCTCCGGCCGTATTCGGGGGCGGGAAGTGGAGGAAATCCGATTCTGCAGAATGCGCTGACTGCGGCGCAGATACCGGTGACGGACCGGAGCCTTGTGATGGTGGATACGATGATGCGGGAACAGATGCCGATCGATAAGCAGAGTCTTTTAAATATGATTCGGGTGGTGGACGCGAACCCGGAATCGAATGTACAGACGCTTGTGCAGATGACAAAGCTTGGCATGCCGGTGACGGCGGAGCTTGCGAGCCAGTTCGAGAACTATCTGTCGGACCGCCACGCGCTGTTAAATGAGATGGAGCTGGTGACGGCGCAGCTGTCGGAACTGCTCGGGGACGAGAGCATGGAGCCGGAGGCGGCGCTGCGGCTGTACAATCAGATTCTCACGATTCTCACCGGTGACGGGAGTACGTCGCAGGCGGGCGCCATACAGGGTAATCCGAATGGAATACAGGGTAATCCGAACGGATTACCCCAAAATCCATCCGGAATGCCTGCGACGGAAAATTTTGTGGAGAATCTTATCGGAGATTCCGTGAATGGAAAGGGAGCGGTTGACGCGTCGGGACAGCCGGTGCCGGATTTTCAGGTGATGTCCGATCAGCAGGCAGCGGGGGAAAAAGAAGCCATCCGGTCAACGTTCGAAGATTCTGCAGGAAATCCTGCAGGCGCCGGAGGCGTTTTGCCGGGGGCCGCGGAGCAGCCGCAGACGATCGGGAATCTGTTTACGGAGGAACAGTTCGCAAGGCTTGCAAAGAGCCTCGCGGAGATTCCTGCGCTGGCCGGAAACCACGCGCTTTTTGTCGGGGAAGCGGAGGAGGAAGTGTATGTGGATACGCTGCAGGATGACGGCCTGCCGCAGACTGCGGAGGCAGCCGTACAGGCGGATGATGCGGCGAAAACCGTCCGGACGCTGAACCCGAATCTGACGGCGGCACAGCTGCTGCAGACGGTGGGAAAAGCGCTGACGGAGAACCGGCCTCTCGGCCTTGCGGGGATGCAGCGTCTGTTTGCGGGAAAGGAGTTCGGGCAGCTGCTCGCCGATGTGGCGGAACGGCAATGGCTGATAAAGCCGAAGGACGTAAAGCGCGCGGGCAGCGTAGAGGAGCTCTACGAGAGACTGTCCGGCCAGATGCGTCAGCTCGAGGCGGCGGTGCGCCAGGCGGGGACGCAGCATGTCTCGGTCCTGCAGACCGCGTCGGATATCCGGGGGAACCTCGAATTTATGAATCAGATGAACCAGATTTACAACTATGTGCAGCTGCCGCTCAAGATGTCCGGTCAGAATGCCAACGGGGAACTTTATGTGTACTCAAACCGGAAAAAGTTTACGGACCCGGATGCCGAACTGACCGCGTTTCTTCATCTGGATCTGGAAAATCTCGGCTCTACGGATGTCTCCGTGCGCATGCAGAACCGTCAGGTGAAAACGAATTTTTATCTGGAAAATGATGCCGCTTATCAGCTTTTGGAAAAGCATCTGCCGATTTTGGAGAAGCGATTGAAAAACAAGGGCTATCAGTGCCAGATTTCGATTGCGAAGGAAAAGAAGGACAGCAGCTTTTCCGAAAATTTTGTGAAGAAGGGACAGACGCAGACGAGCGGAAAGACATTGCGCAGATATTCCTTTGACGTGAGGGCTTAGACGGAGGATTGACATGCCGGATTATGTGAAAAAAAGGGGAAGAGATCAGCTCGGAGAAAATAAAAAGACAGCGGTGGCGCTCGCCTACCAGCCCGGAGATCAGGCGCCGAAAATCCTTGCAGCGGGAAAAGGCGAGGTGGCGGAGCGCATTATCGAGACAGCGGAGGCCAACGACGTCCCGTTTTATCAGGACGGCCAGCTGGCGCAGACGCTCTCGAAGCTTCAGATCGGCGATACGATACCGCCGGAGCTCTACGAGGTGGTGGCGGAGATATTGGTCTTTGTGGACGATATGGACCGCATGAAATCTAAGTTGCAGAAATCGGGATTGTTGTAGGAGGAAAACCGTTTGAATAATCGCAGGACCGGAATGAAATATGAAACGCTTGCGGCGGAGTATCTGCAGGAAAAGGGGTATCGGATTCGGATACGGAATTTCCGATGCCGTTTCGGGGAGATTGATATCATTGCGGAGGACGGCGGCGCGCTTGTGTTTTTTGAGATCAAATACCGAAGCGGCGGACAGTGCGGAAATCCCCTGGAGGCCGTGGATGAGCGCAAGCAACGGCGCATCTCCCGGGCGGCACTGTACTATTATAAAGAAAACGGATATGTGAAGGAGCAGCCCTGCCGGTTTGACGTGATCGGGATAGAGGGGAACGGTGCGGTCCGGCATATAGAAAATGCCTTTGAATTTCAGGGGTGGCGATGACTTTGCAGGAGGAAACAGTTATGGATAACAGGAAAGCGACAAAAATATCTTTAGAGGGGATTCAGACGGAAATAACAATGCTTTCTCATGAGATTGAGGCAGTAAAGATTATTTTGGAGGAGATTACACGCTTTACGTCAGAGGAGGATTTCAACAAAGCGGTCAATCGGTTGCTGGCGGTTGTCGGGGATTACATGGATGCCGAGCGTGTCTATATTTTTGAGGATCGGGGAGAATTTTATCCGAATACCTACGAGTGGTGTAAGCCGGGAATCGAATCGGAGATCGATACGCTGCAGAATGTCACAAGAGAGGAGGCAAGCCCGTGGATCGAACGCCTGGAAAAGGGTGAGTGCATCTATATATCGGATGTCGAGGAGATTAAAGACACGGTGCCGGACATCTATGCGCTGCTGCACCGACAGAAAATCAACCGGGTCGTGGAGGCCCCAATCAAGATGGATAATCGTCTGTTCGGGTTTCTCGGCGTGGACAACGCGCCGAACGAGATAACCGGACTCATTATAGATGCGCTCTCGATGCTGGGTACATTTCTCGGAATGTCCATGCAGCTTCGGAAAGAACGGGCAAATATTCAAAAGAAAAACCTTGCGCTGATTCAGGAGCAGAAGCGGTATCGCGACGCGCTCTCGAACAGCTCCGAATACTGTTATTCATTTGACGTGAATGACGGTCGTATCTATGAGGAGGTCGTGACCGCACACGGAGGCAGGCTTGCGGAGGAGCTTGGACTTATGCTTCCGGTCAGCTTTGACGATCTGAATCAGAAATACCTGTCTTATTTCGGTGTTGAAATCCTGGATAAAGAATCCGCAAGGATTTTCACCTGTGAGGGGCTGTTGGAGCAGTACGACAACGGCGTGACAAGTGTGGAGTCGGAGTATTACAGCCCGGTCGCGGACCGGTATCTGCGCGTGTGCATGCTGCTGTCGAAGGACGATGCAACCGGACATGTGTATGCCGTTGTCATCGCGAATGACACGACGGAGGCCAGAAAAAAAGAAGACAGACAGCTGCATGAACTCAAGGAGATGGGAAGGCAGTTAGAGTATGCAAACCACGAAATGAACCTTCAGCTTGAGACGGTGCTCGGCGGAATCGCCGGCGGGTTTAAGATCAGCAGGGATGACAGGGATTATTCGTTTGTGTATGTCAGCGAGGGGGCTGCGTTGATTCAGGGATATACGGCCGAGGAGTTTCTCGAGGCATCCGGCGGCTCGGTGCTTTCCAACTGTTATCACGAGGACAGGGAGTACACAAGGCTTGCGCTGGAAGCGCAGCATGCGAGAGGGGAAGTGCATTATGTCAAATACCGGGTGCGGCACAGGGACGGAAGTTTAAAGTGGATCATCGACAGCGGCAAGCGGGTGATAGGTCCGGACGGAGACGTGCGTCATTACAGTCTGGTTCAGGATGTGACGGAGCTTGAGGAGCGGAACATCGCGTTGAAGGATGCGAACGAAATGCAGGCGCAGATGCTCGATTCTATCAGCTGCGGCGTGCTTGCCTACAAGGTTCCGGAGCATGAACTGATCGTTGTCAACGATGCGGCAAAAGAGATTATAGAGAGCGGTTCTTCCGATGTGATGGAAGATGTGGGGCGGTTTTATACACAGAGTATCATTCCGGAAGACCGGGAAATTGCAAACGGGATGGCGGACGGACTGAAAGAGCCGGGCGAGAGCGCCCAGAACAAATTCCGGGTGAGGAGATCGGACGGTTCACTGATGGTTGTCCAGTGCAACACGAAACTTCTGCAGTTCACGAACGGACAGCGCTACATTTTGAGCTCGATGCTCGACATCACGGAGCAGACAAATCTCGAATGGCTGCTCACGGCGGAGCGCGGCCAGTACAAGGATGCGCTGCTTGACGGTGCGGAGCTTTCCTTCTCGGTTGACCTGACAAAAGGATATCTGCAGGATGCCGTACATACGAAGGACGGGGAGATTCCCGCAGAACGGATAAGTATGACGGCACCGGTCTGCTATGACGATATGCTGGACAAATGGATCGGACAGAGACAGATCACGCCGCTGAATGCGGCCCGGGGTATGGGCCTTCACAGAAAAGAACTGCTTGAGCGGTATGAGGGCGGCGATACCCGTGTGGAGGAGGAGTACTACAGCGCGAAGTATGACGAGTATTACAATATTCTGATCCTGTTGTCCAAGGTGCACGAGAAGGACCATGTGCATGCGATTTTTATTGTTTACAACATAACGGAAGCAAGAAAAGCGGAGCAGCTCCATAAGAACCAGCTGATCGAGGCAAAGGAAACTTTAAGCGTCGTCAACAGAGAATTGCAGACCTCCCTGCGCTCGGAGAGAGAGAAGACGGCCGTGATCGGGGCGATGAGCAATATCTATTACTGCAGTTACCTGATTGATTTGCGGAACGAGACGATTTCTACGGTGTCGAGCATCGGATATATGGACCGGATATTTTCTCACAGGGCCACGGAAGCGCTGCGTCTCTGGATTGATCAGTTGTTAGACGAGTCGTTCCGGGAGGATATGCGGGCGTTTGCGGACCTTGCGACGGTGCCGGAACGCATGCGCGATACGCAGATTGTGAATATGGACTGCATCAGCAAGAAGGCGGGATGGATCCGCGTGAGTTTTATTGCGGTGAGCCGGGACGAGGAGGGCAACGTATACCGGGTGCTCTGGGCGGCGCAGCATATCGATGCCGAAAAGCAGATAGAGCTTGCGCAGCAGGAGGCGCTCCGCACGGCCTATGAGTCGGCGAGCCGCGCAAACAGCGCAAAGACGAAATTTCTCGCAAATATGAGCCATGATATCCGCACGCCGATGAACGCCATTATCGGTATGACGGC
This sequence comes from Lachnospiraceae bacterium, assembly GCA_021770345.1. Classification (GTDB taxonomy): domain Bacteria; phylum Bacillota; class Clostridia; order Lachnospirales; family Lachnospiraceae; genus Roseburia. Next base: position 97,239 of record JAETRD010000006.1, read on the forward strand.
GATCGCGGGAACGCATCTCGACGACAGGGAGCGGGTGGCGGACTGCCTGGGCAAAATTACCGTTTCGAGCAAGCACCTTCTGGGATTGATCAATGAGGTGCTTGACATGAGCAAGATTGAATCCGGCAAGATCGAACTGCACGAGGAGGAATTCAGCATACCGGATCTGATCGACAATCTTCTGTCCATGGTAAAGCCGCAGGTAAAAGCCAAAAATCATGAGCTGTCCGTGACAATCCGCGGGATTGAGCATGAAAAGGTAATCGCAGACAGCCAGCGCATTCAGCAGTCGTTTATGAATCTGATGAGCAATGCGGTGAAATATACGCCGGACGGCGGAAAGATAGCGCTGACGATCTCGGAGAAGCCGATGGACAAATCGCAGGTGGGCTGCTACGAGTTTATCTTTGAGGACAACGGCATCGGTATGAGCGAGGAGTTTTTGGAGCATTTCTTTGAGCCGTTTACGCGGGCAACGGACAGCCGTGTGGAGAAAATCCAGGGCACGGGTCTCGGAATGGCGATCACAAGAAATATCGTGCAGATGATGAACGGCGATATCAAGGTGGAAAGCCGGCTGAACGAGGGGACAAAGATTACGGTCACAATCGTGATGCAGTTGCAGAATCCGGATGAGCATATCGCATATGACGCATTTTCGGATCTGCCGATTCTGGTGGCGGATGACGACGAGAGCGCCTGCGAATCGACCTGCGAGGTTTTGGAGGAGCTCGGCATGAACGGGGAGTGGGTCCTCTCGGGACAGGAAGCGGTGGATCTCGTCGTGCAGCGCCATGAAAAGAAGCGGGATTTTTTTGCGGTGATCATCGACTGGAAAATGCCGGAGATGGACGGAATCCAGACGACAAAGGAAATCCGCAGACTTATCGGGCAGGAGGTGCCGATTATCATCATTTCGGCCTACGACTGGGCGGACATCGAGCTGGAGGCCAGAGCAGCCGGCGCGGATGCGTTTGTCTCGAAACCGCTGTTTAAATCAAGGATGGCCCATGTGTTCAACAACCTGCTGGAGCGGGGACAGGACGAATTTGGGGACGCGTCGCTTGAGAATGTGATCAACGAGGACTTTACCGGTCGGCGGGCGCTTCTCGTCGAGGATAACGAGCTGAATGCGGAGATCGCGGGGGAAATCCTCGGGATGGCTGGACTTGTCATCGACTTTGCAAAGGACGGCAAGGAAGCGCTTGATATCATGACTGCGGCGGCGGACGACTATTATGATATCGTGTTTATGGATATTCAGATGCCGGTGATGAACGGATACGATGCGACGGTGGCGATCCGCGCGCTGCCAAGGAATTATACGAAACGGGTGCCGATTATCGCGATGACGGCAAATGCGTTTGTGGAGGATGTGCAGGCCTCGCGAAACGCCGGTATGAATCAGCATATGGCAAAGCCGATCGACTTTGAACAGCTGATGGGCGTTCTGCACAAGTGGCTCGGCTGAGAGATCGGAAATCAAAATAGGCGGAAATCAGAATAAGGCGGACGGGAAAGAATGAGGCTGATCAGAAAACAGAGAATGGTGCCGGTGCTGCGGGAGGACCGGGTAACGATAGAAAACGGAGCACAGGTACTTCTCCTGCGCTACCCGGCGTTAGAGGAGACGGGGATTGTAAATCACTGCTTTTCGACCCGGTTCGGTGGTGTCAGCGAGGGGATTTACGCCTCGATGAACCTAAACTTTACCCGGGGTGACGAGCGGGCGGCAGTAGAGCAGAACTACCGGAATCTGGCAGAGGCGATGGGTGTGGATTACGGGAAGCTTGTGCTCGCCGATCAGACGCACACCGTCAACGTGAGAAAAGTCACGGAGGACGATGCCGGGAAGGGAATCACCCGGCCGCAGGATTACGCGGATGTGGACGGACTGATCACGAATGTGCCGGGCCTCGTGCTTGCGACGTCTTTTGCGGACTGCGTGCCGCTGTATTTTGTCGACCCCGTGCACCGCGCCATCGGCATGAGTCATTCCGGCTGGCGCGGGACGGTCGGCCGGATCGGAAGCGTGACGATCGAAGCGATGCGGCGGGAGTATGGCACGAGGCCAGAGGACCTGATCTGTGCCGTCGGTCCCTCCATCTGCGCGGACTGTTATGAGGTGGGAGCGGATGTGGCGGAGGAATTTGTGTGCGCATTTTCGGGGCGCGAACGGGAAATCCTGAAAGAAGGCCGCCTCTGTCCCAAAAGCGGCGCAAGGAAGTACCGGCTTGACCTGTGGAAGGCCAACGAGATTGTCCTTGCGGAGGCCGGCGTTTTGCCGGAGCATATTTCGGTCACGGATCTGTGTACCTGCTGTAATCCGGGCGTGCTGTTTTCCCACCGGGCGAGCCATGGGAAGCGGGGCGGACTCGGAGGTTTTCTGTGCATCAGAGACGAATAAAAAGATTTAAAGGAGCGTGCGGCGGATGTCTGTCCGCACTGCGGTTCGGATGCAGGCGCAGGAAAAACGGGTTAAGAATATCTTAATAAATTCATAGGATTATCTTTATTGTATCTACAGACCTCCCATGGTAGACTTGCTGTATTAAAACAATTAGTACAGTTAGTACAGATGGGAGGTTTTGATTTGATTCAGCTAAATTACCGTGATTCAAAACCGATTTATGAACAAATCAAAGACGGATTTCGGAAATTGATTATTTCGAATTCGCTTTCTGCAAATGAGAAACTGCCCTCCGTGCGCGAACTGGCCTCCGGGCTTGCCATCAACCCAAACACGATTCAGAAGGCGTACCGCGATCTCGAGAGTGAGGGATATATTTACACGATGGCAGGCAGGGGAAGCTTTGTGGCGGAGCGGGCGGAAATTTATGACACGAGGCAGCACGAGCTGCTTGAGGAGTTTGATGAGATTGTGCAGGAACTGTACTTCTTATCTGTCGGGAAAGAGATACTGCAGGAACGGATTGAGCTGCTTGCAAAAGGAGGAGAAAAGGCATGATAAGAGTGAAAGACCTAAAAAAATCCTTCGACGGATTTGAGGCCCTCCGGGGTGTGGATATGCACGTCAGAAAAGGTGCGATCTACGGTCTGGTCGGTCCGAACGGCGCGGGGAAATCCACGTTGATCCGCCATCTTACCGGGATTTACAGACCGGATGCCGGGGAAGTGCTTGTGGACGGGGAACCGGTGTACGAGAACCGGCAGGTAAAAGCGCGGATGGCGTATATCCCGGATGACCTGTTTTATTTTATGCAGGCGGATACGATGGAGATGAAGCGCTTCTATCAGGGGATTTATCCGCAGTTTGACGAGAAGCTCTTTTACCGGATGCAGGAATTTTTCCCGAACATCGATGTGAAGCGGAGTATCCGCAGGCTGTCAAAGGGGATGCAGAAGCAGGTGGCGTTCTGGCTTGCAATCTGCAGCAAACCGGAGCTGATGATTCTGGACGAGCCGGTGGACGGGTTAGACCCGGTGATGCGGCGGCAGATATGGAGCGTGATCATGTCGGAAGTGGCGGAATGCCAGATGACGGTGCTTGTGTCCTCCCATAATCTGCGCGAGCTTGAGGACGTGTGCGACCATGTGGGGATCATGCATCAGGGCAGCCTGATGATCGAGCGTTCCCTGTCGGACTTGCAGGGCAGCGTGTCAAAAATCCAGGTGGCCTGCCAGAGCGGTATGCCCAAGCTTCCGGAAAATTTCGACGTGCTCCATATGTCAAACACCGGACGCGTGTACACGCTGATCGTCAAAGGGGACGCAAAGGCGGCCGAGGCGGCGCTGGGGCAGCTCAATCCGACGATCGTGGATGTACTGCCGCTGACGCTTGAGGAAATATTTATTTATGAGATGGGAGGTGCGGATTATGAAGTCAAAGACATCCTGTTTTAACCGTACCATATTTTGGAAAAATGTGACGACCTTCTGGCCGATGTGGGTGCTGTACCTGCTGTATCTGCTCGGAACGATGCCGCTGTTTGTCTGGAGTCAGGCGAAAGCGGATAATATATCGAATATGGCGCAGAACGCACAGGAAATCGCGAACAGGTCTTACTATATTGTAGAGACGGTGCTTGATATTCAGCTTTTTCCGTTCCCGGTTTTCGTGTTTGCGATGGCGGCCGGACTTTTGGTGTTTTCCTATCTGTATGTGCCGCGCAATGCAAATATGATTCATGCGCTGCCGGTGGACCGCAGGGAGCTGTTTGTGACCAATTATCTTTCGGGTCTTTCCTTTTTGATCGTGCCGCAGCTGCTTTCTTTTGTGCTGACGCTTCTGGTAAGCCTTGCGAGTGGCATTACCCATATCCAATATCTGATGACAGGGCTTTTGCTGTCGATGGGGGAAGCGTTTTTTGCCTACTCGCTGGCGGTGCTGGTGGCGATGTTCACCGGGCAGATGATCGCGATGCCGGTATTCTTTTTTGTGCTGAATTATCTGTATGTCGGCTGTATGTATCTGCTCGGGATGGTTGTGACGATATTAAACTACGGCATTTCGGATTTCTGGAATCCGGGTGCATCCTGCATCCTGTCGCCGCTGTATTATCTGAATAACAATGTGCGTGCGAGACTTGTATACGGCACAGGGGCTAAGGCAGGTATGGTCGAGGCGATCGAGATAAGAGGTATGTGGCTGGTCGGAATTTATACGGCAGTGGCGGTGGTGTTTGTGGCGCTGGCGTATCAGATCTATAAGAGACGCCAGATCGAGACCGCGGGCGACTGGCTGAGTATTCGCGTGTTGAAACCCGTTTTCCGCTGGGGTGTGGCTGCATGTGGGGGGATTTTGCTGTCCCTGGTTTTTGTCGAGGCATTTATCGCATATGCGATCGGAATCGACGGAAATCTGATAAACGCCTATCCGTGGGTTGCGGGAGGCATAATTGTGTTTGGATTTGTCTGCTTTTTTGCAGCGGAGATGCTGCTTGACAAACGGTTTCGTGTATTTACGAAAAAGCGTCTGGTGGAATGGGGCTGTTTTTGCGTTGCGGCCGTTTTGATTCTGACACTTTTTGAACTCGATGTCTTCGGCATTGAGCGGCGGGTACCGCAGAAAGAAGATATTGAGACGGCGTTTGTATATATGGATTACCCGGTGGAGGTCGCGGAGGAGGACCTGGAGGACCTGCGTAAGCTGCACGCGGAGATTGTGGCGAACAAAAAGGCGAATCTTGAAAACATGAAGAATAAGGAAGGCTACTATTACACGACAATCCGCTATTATCTGAAAGACGGCGGCAAGCTGGAGCGCAGATATGCGCTTCCGGTGACGGAGGAATATTTAAGCGACGCGGAAAGTCCCGCTGCACGGTTCCTCGAATGGGAGCAGCGCGCGGAGAATCTGAAAAAGCAGCTGTTCGGGCCGGGATATGAGACGAATGTGTACCAGGCGGGAAGCATTGAACGCTACAGCGAGGACAGAGAGTATAATACCTATGCGCTGGACGGGGAGGAACTGACACAGATACTTGAGGCGGTATCGAGGGATATCGAAGCCGGAAATCTCGGAAAATATTATGCGTACTGTACCGGTGAGCAGAATGTGAGCTACATGAATGAGCTGTCTTTTGAATACCGCACGGACGATAACTATTATGACAATTATGATTATTACGGATCTTACCGGGGAACGGCGCAGACGTTTGACGCGACTTCGGAACGGGAAGGCGGTCAGGTGTACACGTCCGTCCGGTTTGGAGCGGAGTGCACAAATATCATTGAAACGCTCGAGAAACTCGGTATGATCGACGATACCTGGAACCTTATGACTAGTGAAGAATACGACCGCGTGGTACAGTAATTCCGTAACAGTGAAGCCGAAGGCTGAACTGTTACCGGAACACGCGGCAAAAAAGGCGGAACGGTTGTTATTCCGCCTTTTTTGGTGTAAACTAAAGATACCCCTTTGTCCACTTGGGACAGATCTGACAGAAATATGGTCTGCGGGCGGGGTGAGAACAGAGAATCGGGAGAACGGGACAGATGGCAGAGAAAAAACATAAGGTGGCGAAGACGGAGCCGGGGAGCATCGCGGAAGAACTTGGAATCGAACCGGGAGATATGCTGCTCGCAGTCAATGACAATGAGATAGAGGATGTCCTGGATTATCACTATCTGATTCACGATGAGCAGCTCGTGCTGCATGTCGAAAAGCCGGACGGTGAGCAGTGGGAGTATGAGATCGAGAAGGACTATGACGAGGATCTCGGGATTGAGTTTGAAAACGGGCTGATGGACGACTATAAGTCCTGTCATAACAGATGCATTTTCTGCTTTATCGACCAGATGCCGAAAGGAATGCGGGACACACTGTATTTTAAGGACGACGATTCGAGGCTGTCGTTTCTGCAGGGCAATTATGTAACGCTCACCAACATGAAGGAAAAGGATTTAAACCGCATTATCGCCTATCACCTCGCGCCGATTAATATCTCGGTGCAGACGACAAACCCCGCGCTGCGGTGCATGATGTTAAATAACCGCTTTGCGGGGGAGGCGTTAAAGAAAATAGATCTGCTCTATGAGAACGGTATCGAGATGAACGGACAGATCGTGCTCTGTCGGGGGATCAATGACGGGGCGGAGCTTGAGCGTTCGATCTCGGATCTGACGAGATACCTCCCGTATATGCAGAGCGTCTCGGTCGTGCCGGTGGGACTTTCGAGATACAGGGAGGGTCTGTACCCGCTGGAACCATTTGCGAAGGAGGACGCGCGTGCGGTGCTTGAGACGGTCCGCAGGTGGCAGGAGATCTGCATGCAGCGCCACGGGACACATTTTATCCACGCCAGCGACGAGTGGTATCTGCTGGCGGAGCAGGAACTGCCGGGGGAGGACAGTTACGACGGTTATATCCAGCTGGAGAACGGTGTCGGGATGATACGTCTGCTGCTTGACGAGTTTGAGGAGGCGCTTCTCGCGCTTTGCCGCACGGCGGAGAACCCGGGGGAGGACGACTGGGTTCCGGACAGGGACGGGCATCATACGGTCTCGCTTGCGACGGGGCGGCTTGCAGCCCCATTTATCGAGCGGCTCGCGGCGGATTGTATGCGGCGGTTTCCGAATTACGAAATCCGTGTCCATGCAATCCGCAATGACTTTTTCGGGGAGCGCATCACCGTATCCGGACTGCTCACCGGGCAGGATATCCGCGCGCAGCTGCAGGGGAAAGAGCTCGGGGAAGTTCTGCTGCTGCCGTGCAATCTGCTGCGCGCCGGGGAGGAGATTTTCCTGGACGACATGACGCTCGCGGAGCTGAAAACTGCTTTACAAGCAGAAATAGATATTGTAAAATCAAGCGGTCAGGATTTGCTTTTTGCGATGCTGGGAAAGGATAGGTTATAGAGATGAGTAAACCGGTAGTAGCGGTTGTCGGCCGCCCGAATGTGGGGAAGTCCACATTGTTTAACGCGCTTGCGGGCGAGCGGATTTCGATTGTAAAGGATACGCCCGGCGTCACAAGGGACCGCATTTATGCGGATGTGACCTGGCTTGACCATAATTTTACGCTGATTGACACCGGCGGTATCGAGCCGGACAGCAGGGATGTGATTCTGTCCCAGATGCGGGAGCAGGCCGAGATTGCGATTGCGACGGCGGACGTGATTTTATTCCTCACCGATGTGCGTCAGGGGCTTCAGGACGCTGACGCGAAGGTGGCGGATCTGCTGCGCCGCTCGGCAAAGCCCGTGGTCTTAGCGGTGAATAAGGTGGACAGCTTTGAGAAGTATATGCCGGATGTCTATGAATTTTATAATCTGGGCATCGGCGACCCGGTTGCGGTTTCGGCCGCGTCGATGCTCGGTCTCGGGGATATGTTAGACGAGGTGGTAAAACATTTCCCGGATTATGACAAGGAGGAGGCCTGCGACGAGAGACCGAAGGTCGCGATTATCGGGAAGCCGAATGTCGGCAAGTCCTCGCTGATCAACCGTCTCGCAAAGGAGGAGCGCGTGATCGTCTCGGATATCGCGGGAACCACAAGGGATGCGATTGACACGGATATCCGTTATGACGGGAAGGAATATGTCTTTATCGACACGGCGGGCCTTAGGCGCAAGAACAAGATCAAAGAGGAGATTGAGCGCTACAGCATTATCCGCGCAGTGACGGCGGTGGAGCGCGCGGATGTCTGCATCATTGTGATTGACGCGACCGAGGGCGTGACGGAGCAGGATGCAAAGATTGCGGGTATCGCCCACGAGCGCGGCAAGGGGATTATCATTGCAGTCAATAAGTGGGATGCCGTCGAGAAGGACGACAAGACGATTTACCGTCACACGGAGAAAATCCGGCAGATTTTAAGTTTTATGCCCTACGCGGAAATCCTTTTTATCTCGGCGAAGTCGGGGCAGCGGCTGAATAAAATCTTCGAGTTGATCGACGTGGTGATTGAGAATAACAGCATGCGTGTCGCAACCGGCGTTTTAAACGAGATTGTCGCGGAGGCAGTGGCGATGCAGCAGCCGCCTTCGGATAAGGGAAAGCGGTTGAAGATATATTATGTGACGCAGGTGTCGGTAAAGCCGCCGACGTTTGTGGTGTTTGTCAATGACAAAGAGCTGATGCATTTTTCCTATACGCGCTATCTGGAAAACCGGATTCGGGAGACGTTCGGTTTTCGCGGGACGGCGCTCAAATTTATCACGCGTGAAAGAAAGGAGGAATAACATGGTGATCGGAGCGAGAATAGCAGCGGTGCTGATCGGGTATTTTTTGGGCATTTTTCAGACAGGATATCTATATGGAAAATATAAGGGCATCGACATCCGCTCGCAGGGCAGCGGGAACGCGGGCGCGACAAACACGCTGCGCGTGCTGGGGTATAAGGCGGGGCTCATCACGTTTGCGGGCGACCTGTGCAAGGCGATTCTCGCGGTCGTGATCGTCCACTTTCTCTTCCGTGAACGCTTCCCGCAGGAGCTGCATGTCTTAGAGCTGTACGCGGGTTTCGGCGCGGTGCTCGGACATAATTTTCCGTTTTTTTTAAAGTTTAAGGGCGGGAAGGGGATCGCGTGTACGTCCGGCATGATTCTTGCGGTCTGCCCGATTGCGGCGCCGCTTTGCCTCGCGCTGTTTATCGGTGTGGTGGCTCTCACAAGGTATGTGTCGCTCGGCTCGATTCTCGTGGTGATTACTTTTTTGATTCAGGTTGTCGTATTCGGGCAGCTGGGTTATCTGGCGGTCGATGAGGCCTGCCTGCCGGAATTTTACGCGGTGAGCGCCTGTTTTACGGCGCTGGCGCTCTGGCAGCACCGGGCGAATATTAAGCGGCTTTTGACGGGAACCGAGAATAAATTCGGAATGAAGAAAGAAGGGGAGAAGAAATGAAACAGGTTGGCGTGATCGGGGCGGGCAGCTGGGGGATTGCCCTTGCAAAAGTGCTTCATGCAAACGGGCACGCGGTGACGGTGTGGTCGATCGTGGAAGCGGAGATTGCAATGCTTCGGGAGAAGCGGGAGCATACGGACAAACTGCCCGGCGTGAAGCTTCCGGAGGATATGATATTTACGACAGACTTACAGGAGGCCGTATCGGGCAAAGATTATCTGATTTTGGCAGTGCCCTCAGTGTTTACGAGGAGTACGGCGGGGAGTATGGCGCCCTTTGTGCGGCAGGGACAGGTGATCGTCTGTGTGGCCAAGGGGATTGAGGAGGAGACGCTCGCGACGCTCTCCGACATTGTGGAGCAGGAGATCCCCGCGGCCGAGGTCGCCGTGATGTGCGGGCCGAGCCACGCGGAGGAGGTCGGATGCGGCCTGCCGACGACGGTTGTCGCAGGTTCCCGCAAAAAGCGCGTGGCCGAGGGCGTGCAGGATCTGTTTATGAACGAGGTGTTCCGCGTCTACACGAGCCCCGACGTGCTCGGCATGGAGCTGGGCGGCGCATTAAAAAACGTGATCGCGCTCGCGGCCGGCATGGCGGACGGGTTAGGTTACGGCGACAACACAAAGGCGGCGCTGATCACCCGCGGAATCGCCGAGATGAGCCGCCTTGCAACGGCGATGGGGGCGAGTTACGAGACGCTCGGCGGCCTGACCGGGATCGGGGATCTGATCGTGACCTGCGCGAGCAGGCACAGCCGCAACCGGAAGGCCGGCATGCTGATGGGGCAGGGCTATACGATGCGGCAGGCGATGGACGAGGTGAAGATGGTGGTCGAGGGCGTATATTCCGCAAAGGCCGCGATTCGCCTTGCGGAAAAGCACGGGGTGGATATGCCGATTGTCGAGGCGGTCAACCGGGTACTGTTTGAGGAGAAGCCGGCGCGCGAGGCCGTGCTCGAGCTGATGGCGCGGGATAAGCGCGCGGAACACAGCGCATTGGAGTGGAAGGAAACGGAATGAGAGTAAAGGTAAAACGTTTGAGCGGCACGGCGGTGCTTCCGGTTCGCGGCAGCGCGCAGGCGGCGGGCTATGATCTGTGTGCCGATATCGCAGAGCCGCTTGTAATCGCGCCGGGGGAGACGTCAAAGGTTGCGACCGGTCTCGCGTTTGCGATTCCCGACGGATATTTCGGAGGGATTTTTGCGCGAAGCGGGCTTTCGACAAAGAAGGGGCTGCGCCCGGCGAACTGCACCGGCGTGGTAGATTCCGACTACAGAGGGCCGGTGATCGTGGCGCTGCACAACGATTCCGACAAGGCGCGGACGGTAGAGCCGGGGGAGCGGATTGCCCAGCTGATTCTGCTGCCGTACCTCGCGGCGGAGTTTGAGGAGACGGAAGAACTTGACGTGACAGGGCGCGGTGAGGGTGGCTTCGGCTCGACCGGAAGCAGCAGGCTGAACTGTTACTGAATGAACCCTGAAATGAAAAGAGCCACTTGAAAATCAAGCAGCTCTGGAGTATAATCTACTTGGAAGTGATCGGAATTGAAATCTCCGATTGCCCTCAGTACAGAATATTATTCATAGGAATAGCATCTAACTTTGGACGGTTGGGATGCTATTTCTTTTTATGATTGTCTATGTAAGACAGAGCCGCAAATAATACAAGCAATAATGTAAGAACTTCCATCACGCTCATAGGGCATCACCCTCTTTCGTAAGACTAGAGGGCATCCATCGGAAAATCGCATCTTACTTCTTTTCAACTATACGGGTCAATTATAGCATACGGAAAGCTGATACACAATCAGAAAAGCAGAAGCATATGTTCTGTGTCAGAGCCGTACCCACGGTCGAGGGCAGGGATATATTCAGAACAAAAACTTTTTGGTAACCGAGTTTTAAAATAAGTGCGGTTCGTCAAATTGTTCAGAAAAGAGAGAAAAACCCGTCGATTTGACGAAGAGACCAAAAGGCAGTCCCGATTACTGTGACATCCTACAACAAACCGTGAGATTCTTTGTGTAGGCAGGCTATGGTAATCCGGGCTGTTTTTTTGTATAGTAATTGTAGTGAAAACACAGTAATGCAGGAACATAAATATTTCTTTCAGGAGGGATTGATACCAATGGCAAGTTTATCCATGAAAAACATCTGTAAAGTATATCCGAACGGTTTTGAGGCCGTAAAAGATTTCAACCTTGAGGTTGAGGATCAGGAATTTATCATTTTCGTAGGACCGTCCGGATGCGGAAAGTCCACGACGCTTCGTATGATCGCAGGACTTGAGGAGATTTCCTCGGGCGAGTTCAAGATCGACGGCAAGCTGATGAATGATGTGGAGCCGAAGGATCGCGATATCGCAATGGTATTCCAGAACTACGCGCTGTATCCGCACATGACCGTATTTGACAACATGGCATTCGGTCTTAAGCTCAGAAAAGTTCCGAAGGATGAGATCAAGAGAAAAGTGGAAGAGGCGGCAAAGATCCTCGACCTTGAGAAACTGTTAGACCGCAAGCCGAAGGCTCTCTCCGGTGGTCAGAGACAGCGTGTTGCGATGGGTCGTGCAATTGTTCGTAATCCGAAGGTATTCCTTATGGATGAGCCGCTTTCCAACCTGGATGCAAAACTGCGTGTGCAGATGCGTTCCGAGATCGCATCGCTGCACAACAGACTGAAAGCAACGATCATCTACGTTACGCATGACCAGACCGAGGCTATGACCTTAGGTACCAGAATCGTCGTGTTAAAGGACGGCGTCATTATGCAGGTAGATTCTCCGCAGAAATTATACAACGAGCCGAACAACCTTTTCGTTGCAGGATTTATCGGATCTCCGCAGATGAACTTTGTCGATGCGGTGTGCAAGGTAGAGGGTGAGAAGGTAACGCTTTCCTTCGAGAACACCACGATTGTTCTCCCGCCCGCAAAGGCAAAGAAGCTCGCAGACGGCGGCTACAACGGAAAGACCGTTGTGATGGGGATCCGGCCGGAGGATATCGGAGATTCCGAGATCGAGATTGAAGCGCACAAGGACTGTGCATTTGAGACCGACGTGACCGGATACGAGCTTTTGGGCTCCGAGGTTCTGTTATACTTCAATGTTGCCGGAGCAGGCATGACGGCAAAGGTTGATTCCAGAACAACCGCACGCATGGGCGATCACATCAGACTGGCGCTCGACCCGGAGAAGATTCATGTATTTGACAAAGAGACCGAGCAGACGGTTACAAACTAATAGTTCGTTTACCGGATATCGTTTCCGAAATTTAACGGGCGGTATGAATTGACATTTGCCGCCGGATTAGGTAAAATTATACAGACAAAAAAATAAAACTGGGTGCAGCCATTGCACCCAGTTTTTATGCGCAGGGGCACATATTGAATCAAGAGGGGTGCAAAATGATATCAAACCATAAAATACAGACGGCGTTAGAAGAAATCAAGGAGATATCGCGGATTGACCTGGTGCTGTATTCGGACAAGGGCAAGCCTGTGGCGGGCACGTTTGTCCCCGACGGAGATATGGAGCAGGCGGTTCTCTCGTTCGTGGATTCCATGGCGGAGCGCCAGATGGTGGCGGGCTGCCATTTTTTCAAGGTTACTGTGGACGGGGAGTTAGAGTATGTGTTGCTGACGTACTCTTCGTCGGAGGACGCGTACATGGTGGGACGGCTTGCCGTCTGCCAGATCCGCAATCTGGCCGCGGCCTATATGGAGCAGTTTGACCGGAACAACTTCATGCAGAATATCCTGCTCGGAAATATGCTTGTGGTGGATATGTACAGCAAAGCGCAAAAGCTCCGAATTGAGCAGGCGGAGCGCGTGGTCTTTGTGATTGAGGTCGCGGGGACAAAGGATGCAGCCGTGATGGAGCTTGTGAAAAATCTGTTTTCCGCGCGCGCGAAAGATTTTGTGACCGAGGTGGACGAGCAGAATATCATTTTAATCAAGGATGTCAGAGACCGGAAGGAAGAATCGGAGCTTGAGAATCTCGCCTCGATGATTGTGGACAATATTCATGCGGAGGCAATGGTGCGCGTGCGTGTCGGCTACGGCAGCCGCGTGAACAATCTGCAGGATATTGCGAAATCCTATCAGGAAGCAAAGATGGCGCTTGAGGTGGGACGGATTTTTTATGCCGAAAAGGAGACGATCGCGTACGGCTGCCTCGGAATCGGCCGCCTGATCTACCAGCTTCCGATGTCCCTGTGCGAGATGTTTATCCATGAGGTGTTCGGCGGGGACGCGCCGGATGTTTTCAGTGAGGAGATTTCGACTACGATACAGAAGTTTTTTGACAATAACCTGAATATCTCGGAGACGGCCAGACAGCTGTATGTGCACCGCAATACGCTGGTGTACCGGCTGGAGCGGCTGCAGAAGGTGATCGGGCTTGATATCCGAAAGTTTGACGACGCAATGACGTTCCGCATCGCGATGATGGTGCTGGCGCATATGAATTATCAGGAGAAGGAACAGGAGTTTTAGAAAGGTATAGTGATTTTTATGGCGAAACAGGCAGCATATGATGAGCACAGTATATCGGTTCTCGAGGGCTTGGAGGCGGTGCGCAAGAGGCCCGGAATGTATATCGGAAGCGTCTCAAGAAAGGGCTTGAATCATCTGATTTACGAGATCGTGGACAATGCGGTGGACGAGCATCTCGCGGGGGCCTGCGACACGATCCGGGTGACGCTCGAGGCGGACGGCTCGTGCACGGTGGAGGATAACGGCCGCGGTGTGCCGGTCGGGATGCACGCGAAGGGTGTTTCCGCGGCCCGTATCGTGTACACGACGCTGCACGCCGGCGGGAAGTTTGACGACTCTGCGTACAAGACCAGCGGCGGTCTGCACGGCGTGGGTTCTTCGGTTGTCAACGCGCTGTCTGTCTATATGGATGTGGAGATCAGCAGGGAGGGGTATGTGCACCACGATCGCTACGAGCGGGGAGTTCCCGTTGTGGAGCTCGAGAACGGACTGCTCCCGAAGCTCGGACGGACGAAGAAGACCGGGACGAAGGTGAATTTCCTGCCGGACCCGGAGATTTTCGAGAAGACCCGCTTTAAAGAGGACGAGGTCAAGAGCCGCATGCATGAGACGGCATACTTAAATCCTGAATTAACAATTGTGTATGAGGACCGCCGCGGGCCGGAGCCGGAGCAGATCATCTATCACGAGGAGGACGGGATCAAGGGCTTTGTCCGGGACTTGAACAAGAGCTCGGAGGTGTTGCACGAGGTGGTTTACTTTAAGGGCGAGCTCGAGGGGATCACCGTCGAGGCGGCGTTTCAATACACCAACGAATTCCACGAGAATATTTTAGGATTTTGCAACAACATTTTTAATGCGGAGGGAGGCACCCATATCACCGGGTTTAAGACGGTGTTTACGACGGTGATCAATTCCTATGCGAGAGAGCTCGGCATTTTAAAGGAGAAAGACGCGAACTTTACCGGAACGGACGTCAGAAACGGCATGACTGCTGTCGTTTCGATTAAGCACCCGGACCCGCGTTTTGAGGGGCAGACAAAGACGAAACTCGACAATCAGGATGCGTCTCGGGCCGCGTCAAAGATTACGGGGGATGAAATCCAGCTGTACTTTGACAAGAACCTCGAGAATTTAAAGACCGTGATTTCCTGTGCGGAGAAAGCGGCGAAGATTCGAAAGACCGAGGAAAAGGCGAAAACAAATCTTCTGACGAAGCAGAAGTTTTCGTTTGACTCGAACGGCAAGCTCGCAAACTGCGAGAGCAGGGACGCCTCGGTCTGTGAGATTTTTATCGTCGAGGGAGATTCCGCGGGCGGCTCCGCGAAAACGGCCAGAGACCGCAGCTTTCAGGCGATTCTGCCGATCCGGGGCAAGATTTTGAATGTGGAGAAGGCGAGCATCGACAAGGTTTTGGCGAACGCCGAGATTAAGACGATGATAAACGCGTTCGGGTGCGGCTTTTCCGAGGGGTTCGGCAACGACTTTGACATCACAAAGCTGCGCTACGACAAGATTATTATCATGGCCGATGCCGATGTGGACGGCGCGCATATTTCGACGCTGCTTCTGACGCTGTTTTACCGCTTTATGCCGGAACTGATCTATGAGGGGCATGTGTATGTGGCGATGCCGCCGCTGTACAAGGCGATTCCGGCCAGAGGCGAGGAGGAGTATCTCTACGACGACGAGGCGTTGGAGCGCTACCGGAGAACGCACAAGGGGAGCTTTACGCTGCAGCGCTACAAGGGACTCGGGGAGATGGACGCCGGGCAGCTCTGGGAGACGACGCTCGACCCGAAGACCCGCATTTTAAAGCGCATCGAGATTGAGGACGGAAGGATGGCTTCGGATATCACCGAACTTCTGATGGGCAACGACGTACCGCCGCGCAGGATGTTTATCTACGAGCACGCGACGGATGCCGCGCTCGACGTATAGGAGGAACTATGAGAGAGGAAGAACAGATTATCCGCACGGAATATTCGGAGCTCATGCAGAAATCGTTTATCGATTACGCGATGAGCGTGATTATCGCGCGCGCGCTGCCGGATATCCGGGACGGCTTAAAGCCGGTGCAGCGGCGGACGCTGTACGATATGTATGAGCTCGGCATCCGCTACGATAAGCCCTACCGCAAGAGCGCGCGTATCGTCGGTGACACGATGGGTAAATACCATCCGCACGGGGACAGTTCCATCTACGGCGCGCTTGTGGTGCTTGCGCAGGATTTTAAGATGGGGATGCCGCTGGTGGACGGGCACGGAAATTTCGGTTCCATTGAGGGGGACGGGGCCGCGGCGATGCGTTATACCGAGGCGCGCCTGATGAAGCTGACCCAGGAGGCGTATCTGGCGGACCTCGATAAAAATGTCGTCGATTTTGTGCCGAACTTCGACGAGACGGAAAAGGAACCGGAGGTATTGCCGGTACGGGTTCCGAACCTGCTGATTAACGGGGCTGAGGGCATTGCGGTCGGCATGACGACGAGCATTCCGCCCCACAACCTCTCTGAGGTCATCGACGGCGTGATCGCCTACATCAAAAATCCGGACATCAACACGGAGCAGATGATGCGCTATATCCCGGGGCCGGATTTCCCGACCGGGGGCATCGTGGCGAATAAGGACGAGCTGCTGTCTGTCTACGCCACGGGCGCCGGGAAAATCAAAATCCGCGGAAAGGTCGAGCTTGAGCACGGCAAGGGCGGCAGGGACCGGCTGGTGATCACGGAGATTCCGTATACCATGATCGGCGCGAACATCGGAAAATTTTTAAACGACGTCTACAGTCTTGTCGAGACAAAAAAGACAAGTGATATCGTGGATATCACAAACCAGTCGTCAAAGGAGGGCATCCGCATTGTGCTCGAGCTGCGCAAGGGCGCGGACGCGGAAAATCTGGAGAATCTTTTATATAAAAAGACGAAGCTCGAGGACACCTTCGGCGTCAATATGCTCGCAGTCGCGGACGGCAGGCCGGAGACGATGGGGATTGTGCCGGTGATACGCCACCATGTGAATTTCCAGTACGAGCTTGCCACGCGCAAATATCAGACCCTGCTCGCAAAGGAGCTCGATAAAAAAGAGATACAGGAGGGATTGATCGCAGCCTGCGACGTCATCGACCTGATTATCGAGATCCTGCGCGGAAGTGCGAACGTGAAAGAGGCGAAGGCGTGCCTCACGTCGGGCGTCACGGACGGGATTCGTTTTAAGTCTGCGCAGTCCAAAAAGGATGCAGCGAAGCTGCGCTTTACGGAGCGGCAGGCCGATGCGATCTTAGAGATGCGCCTCTACAAGCTGATCGGGCTTGAGATTGAAGCGCTGATGAAAGACCATGAGAAGACGCTTGCGAATATTGCGCAGTATGAGGATATCCTGGAAAACCGCGCGTCGATGGCGAAGGTGATCATCAGGGAACTGCAGAGCTGGAAAAAGGAATACGGGAGGCCGAGAAAGACAGCTATCGAAAATCTGAAAGAAGCCGTCGTCGTCGAAAAGAAGATTGAGGAGACGGACGTCGTATTTCTGATGGACCGCTTCGGCTATGCGAAGACCATCGATGTCACGGCCTACGAGCGCAACAGGGAGGCGGCCGACAGCGAAAACCGCTATGTGATGACGGTGAAAAATACCGACAAAATCTGTATTTTCACAAACCGGGGTCAGATGCATCTGCTGAAAGTGCTCGATCTGCCGTTCGGCAAATTCCGTGACAAGGGAACGCCGATTGACAATCTGAGCAATTACAACAGCAGCGAGGAGAATTTTGTGTATATCACGAATCTCGGTGCGATCCGGGAGGAGCGTCTCATATTCGGCACGAAAAATGCGATGTTAAAGGTCGTATCCGGCGCGGAATTTGATGTGGCGAAGCGGACGACGGCGGCGACAAAGCTTGCGGAGGATGACGAACTGCTGTTTGTGCAGCGCGTTGCCGGTGACGAAAGCCTGATCATGCAGTCGGAGAAGGATTTCTTTTTGCGCATCGATGCATCGTCGATACCCGAGAAGAAAAAGGGGGCCGTGGGCGTCCGCGGCATGAAGCTTTCCGCCGGGGATGCGCTGACGAATATCTATCTGCTGTCTGCGGGCGAGAATGTGGAAGTCGAGGTCCGCGGTAAGAAGTATGATTTAAACCGGCTTCATGTCGGAAACCGTGACACAAAGGGAACGAGAAAAGCATAAGGACAGGAAAAGTATAAAGACAGGATGAATTTTTGACATGAATTACGAAGAGGCGAGAATATATGCGGCCCAGATCGGAAAAACCGGCATGGTCATGGGCCTGGAGAGTATTGAAAATCTGATGCAGGAGCTTTCGAACGTGCAGGAGGGGCTTCGCATCATACATATTGCAGGGACGAACGGAAAGGGTTCCGTCGGCGCGTTTTTGGAGTCGGCGCTGCTATTGACCGGGAAGTCGGTGGGGCGCTACACGTCGCCGGCGGTGTTTGACCCGCTCGAGGTATGGCGCGTCAACGGGAAAAATATTTCCGGGGAGGACTACGCCGAGGGGATGACGGAGGTCCGGGAGGCATGCGCGCGCATGGAGGCCCGGGGACTGCCGCATCCGACCATTTTTGAGGTCGAGACGGCGTTTGCATTTCTGCTGTTTTACCGGAAGCAGTGCGATTATGTGCTCCTGGAGACGGGAATGGGAGGCAGCACCGACGCGACGAATCTGATCCGGAAGCCGGTGTGTGCGGTCATCACCTCGATTAGCATGGACCACATGAAATTCCTCGGGGACAGCATCGAAAAGATTGCGGCCGAAAAAGCCGGAATCATCAAGCCAGGGTGTCCGGTCGTAACAATCCGCCAGCGCGGGGAGGCGACGGAGGAGCTTTTGCGCGCGGCAGAGAGGCAGCAGGCGCCTCTGATGATCGCAGACCCGTCGGAGGCGTATGCACAGGTATACGAAGAGGCGGAGGCCTGCGCCTCTTCGTGCGAAGAAACAGGGAAGTCTCTGCCGAAAATCGCTTACGACTATCCGGGTGTCGGGCGGATTGCGCCGGAGATTCGGGGGCTGTATCAGATTGAAAACTCTTATCTTGCGGTCACTGTGCTCCATGAAGTGCTGCACCTTCCACCGGAGCTCATCCGAGAGGGAATCCGCCTTGCACGCTGGCCGGGGCGCTTTGAGACGGTCTCCGCGGCCGGGCGCTTTGTGATAGACGGCGCCCACAACGAGGATGCAGCCCGGAAACTTTACGACTCACTCCAAATCTATTTTACAAACAGGGAGATAACTTATATAATAGGGGTACTTGCAGATAAGGAACACGGGAAGATGTTGGAGATCATGCTGCCCCGGGCGGCCAGAGTCTACACGGTGACGCCGCCGAACGCGCGGGCACTGCCTGGAGAGGCGCTTGCAAAGGAGGCGTCGCGCTTTTGCGGGGATGTGACGGCCTGCGGGAGCATTGCGGAGGCCGTAGAGCAGGCGGATTTGCACACATCCGCGGACGGTGTGATTTTAGCGTTCGGTTCGCTGTCCTATCTGGCGGAGGTAAAAGCGCTTGTGAGAGACATGGAGAACCGCGGGGTGTGAGGCCGCGCGGGCAGGAGAGAAGGACAGTTTGGATGGATAGAGAGAAAATTGAGCGGGGAGTCAGACTGATACTTGAGGGAATCGGTGAGAATCCGGACAGGGAGGGTCTTATCGGCACGCCGGACCGGATTGCCCGCATGTACGAAGAAATATTTGCGGGGCTTGTGCAGACGGCGGCGGAGCCGCTGTCAAAGACATTTCAGACAGAAGATAACGAGATGGTGTTAGAGCGGGATATCACGTTTTATTCTACCTGCGAGCACCATTTCATGCCGTTTTACGGAAAGGCGCATCTGGCCTATGTGCCGGACGGGCGGGTGGCCGGTTTAAGCAAGCTCGCGCGCACGGTGGAGGTCTATGCGAAGCGCCCGCAGCTGCAGGAGCAGATGACGGCGCAGATCGCGGACGCGATGATGGAGTATTTAAAGCCAAAAGGAGCGATGGTGATGCTCGAGGCGGAGCACACCTGTATGACGATGCGCGGGGTGAAAAAGCCGGGCAGCCGGACCGTGACTTTTGTGACGAGAGGCGTTTTTGCGGAGGATGCGAAGCTGCAGAATCAGTTTTTTGAACTTGTGCGGATGTGAAAGCAAAGGAGACAGCGATGACAGACAGGATACAGATTGGGAAACGGGAATTTGACTTAAAAAACCGCACTTATGTGATGGGGATTTTAAATGTGACGCCGGATTCCTTTTCGGACGGCGGGAAGTTTACGGACATGGATGCGGCGTTATACCACGCGGAAGAGATGATACGGGAGGGCGCCGCGGTGATTGACGTGGGCGGGGAGTCCACACGGCCCGGGCATGTGCAGATTTCCGACGGGGAGGAGATCGCCCGGGTTGTCCCGGTGATTGCGGCGCTAAGAGAGCGATTTGACGCGCCGATTTCGGTGGACACTTATAAGAGCGCGGTCGCGGCTGCGGCGGTGGAGGCCGGCGCGGACCTGGTGAATGACATCTGGGGACTGAAGTATGACGCAGACATGGCTGCCGTCATTGCGGAGAGCGGCGCGGCCTGCTGCCTGATGCACAACCGGAAGAATACGGATTACGGGGATTTCATCGAGGATATCAAAAACGACCTTCGGGAGTCGATTGCGCTTGCCGCGCAGGCGCAGATTGCACCGGATAAGATTCTGCTCGACCCTGGCGTCGGATTTGCGAAGAGCTATGAGCAGAATCTTGGCGCAATCCGTCGCGTCGGGGAATTGCGGGAGCTCGGCTATCCCGTGCTGCTCGGGACTTCCCGGAAGTCGGTGATCGGACTGACGCTCGATCTGCCTGCGGACCGGCGCGTGGAGGGAACGCTTGCGACGACGGTGGTCGGCGTGATGCAGGGCTGCAGTTTTGTGCGGGTGCACGATGTTTTGGAGAACGTCAGGGCGATCGCGATGACCGAGGCGATTCTGTACGGCAGCGCACGGAATCCGCAATCCTGATATGCACAAAAAGTGCGGAAATGAGGACGACATGGATGTGATTAAAATTACGAATCTGAAGGTGTTTGCACACCACGGCGTATTCCCCGAGGAGACGCGGGATGGGCAGGATTTCTATGTGAATGCATGGCTGTATCTGGACTGCAGGAAGGCCGGCAAAACCGATTGCCTGGAAGACTCGGTCAATTACGGGGAGGCGAGCGCGTTTATCACGGATTTCCTGCAGCAGCACACCTATAAGCTGATTGAGGCGGCCGCGGAACATCTCGCGGAGGCCATGCTTCTTAAAATGCCGCTTCTTGCGCAGGTGCGGATAGAGCTGTGCAAACCGCATGCGCCGATCGGCCTGCCGTTTGAGAATGTTTCCGTCACGATCGAGCGGGGCTGGCACCAGGTATATCTCGCGGTCGGCTCCAATATGGGGGTGAAGGAGGCGCATATCGGACGGGGGCTTGCGGCGCTGCGCGATACGCCCGGGGTGCAGGTGCAGAAGATTTCCGGGATGCTCGTGACAAAGCCCTACGGCGGGGTTGCGCAGGATGATTTTGTCAACGGCGCCGTGGCCGTGCGCACGCTGCTCACGCCGCATGAACTGCTTGCGCGGCTGCACGAGATCGAGGCGCAGGAGATGCGTGTGCGCGAAATCCATTGGGGACCGCGGACGCTGGATCTGGATATCATTTTTTATGATAAGCTGGTATACGAGGATGCGGATTTGATCATTCCCCATGCGGACATGGCAAACCGCAGCTTTGTGCTCGCGCCTCTGGCGGAGCTCTGTCCGAATTACAGGCATCCGCTGTTTGGGAAGACGGTGGCGGAGCTTTTGGATATGTTGGAGAATACGGACGCAGAGTCGGCCGGATTGGAGGGAGCTTGTGGCGGTAAAGGCGATTTTATTTGATCTGGACGGGACGATCATCAACTCGGAGGAGGGCATCACGAAGTGCGTGCAGTATGCGCTCCGTGCATACGGCGTGGAGGAGCCGGACCTGACGAAGCTGCGGGTCTTTATCGGGCCGCCTCTGGAGCTGATTTTCAGAGAACGGTACGGGATGAGCGGGGACGAGGCGTGGGAGGCGGTCGTAAAATACCGGGAGCGCTTTGACGTCAAAGGAATTTTTGAGTGCAGCCTCTACGAAGGTGTGGGGGAGTGCATCCGAAATCTGAAGCGGCGGGGATTTGTCATTGCGCTGGCTTCTTCCAAGCCGGAGACTGCCTGCCGGCGGATTCTCGCGCATTTCGGACTGACGGAGGAGTTTGACGAGATTGTCGGCTCCACGCTGGACGGTTCCATCAGCAGCAAGGAGGAGGTCTTAGAGGAGCTCTGCCGCAGGATGGCAGAGCGCGGGCACGGCATCGGGCGGGATGAGATGTGCCTTGTCGGCGATACAAAGTATGACGCCGCGGGCGCGGTGACGGCGGGAATCCGCTGCCTCGGAGTGACTTACGGGTTCGGAACGCGCGAGGAATTGTTGGCTGCGGGTGCGGATGCGACGGTTGACACGGTAAAGGAAGTGGAGCAATATTTTGAAAACGACGGGAGCTTATAAAATCTGGCAGATTCTCTACCCGATCGGCATGTTCTATGTGGTGGAGGGAATTGCATTTTTCTTTTTGCAGCTTTTTTTGGGGGATGCGGCGGAAACGTATATGCTGCGCCAGACGGTTGGCGCGGCGGCGACGATTCCGGTCATTTTTTCTTACTATGCGACGGACGGGCGCATACGGGACAATGTGTACGGGAGACGTCCGGTGAAGTTTGACAGGGAGCTTGCGGGAAATGTCGCTGCGGCCGTGGTTATTACGGCTGCGCTTGCCGCGGCGGTCAACAATCTGATCGCGATGTCGCCGCTTATGGAGGCGTCCGACAGTTTTGCCGCGGTCAACGAGACCTTTTTTGCGGGGAGGCTGTTTTATGAGCTGCTCGGTTCCTGTCTTGTGATTCCGGTTGCGGAGGAGCTTCTGTTCCGCGGCGTGGTGTATCAGCGTTTGAAACTGCTGTGCCCGGAATCTCCTGCGGGGGGCCGGATTGCGATGTTCCTGTCGGCGCTGCTGTTCGGTCTGGTGCACTTTAATCTGGTGCAGTTTGTCTACGCCGCGGGAATCGGCCTTGTGCTGGCCTTGCTGTATGAGAAGAGCGGCTTTTTGTATGTGCCGGTGCTCGGTCATATCGCGGCCAATCTCGTTGCAGTGCTGCGGGCGGAGAGCGGCTTTCTGGCATTTGCCTTTGAGCCGACGGCCGCGGGAATCGGTGTGACGGCGGCGCTGCTTTTGATTGGGGCGGGCGCTGCGGCCGTGTATATGCGGAAAAAGGAAGTTGAGTGACAGAGCGGAAAGGCGGTAGCGCGATATGCAGATTTCAAGTCGATTTACACTGGCGATTCATATTTTCGCCTGTATAGACACGTTCGGAGAGGAATATAAAGTGACCAGCGATTTCCTTGCGAAAAGCACGAATGTAAATCCGGTCATTATCCGGAAAATTTTAGGGCAGTTAAAAGGCGCGGGACTGATCGACGTGGCGCGCGGGACCGGAGGCACCACGGCTGCGAAGCCGTTAGACGAGATTACGTTTCTGGATGTGTATCGGGCAGTGGAATGTATTGAAAGAGGGGAATTGTTTCATTTCCACGAAAACCCGAATGCGGAGTGTCCGGTCGGAAGAAATATTCATCATATCCTGGACGATAAGCTTTTTCAGGTGCAGAAAGCGATGGAGGATGAGCTTGCGTCTGTCACGCTGGCGGATTTGAAGCGGGATACGGAGGAGTGTCTGAAAGAGGAGGCCCTTTTCGGGCGGGAAAAATAGAGAAAAGCGTGGAATTTCAGAGTGTCAGGGAGTTTTCGGATGCTCTGAAATTTTTTTAAAAAATTCAATGTAACTATTGACATTACAACACAAGCGTGATACTATGACAATGCAAGATGTAACTAAGATACTTACAACAAAAACAGGAAAGGGCGGAGAAAATTAATCCGCAGACAGAAGAAAGGAATGGTGAATGATTATGAAGATCGCGGTAGTTTGTGCAAACGGGAAAGCGGGGAAGCTCATCACAAAGGAGGCAGTTGACAGGGGGCTGGATGTGACAGCTGTCGTGAGAGGAGAAAATAAGTCGGCAGCGCCTGAGACGCTGAGAAAGGATCTTCTTGATCTTAGAGCGGAGGATCTCACAGGGTTCGATGTGGTGGTGGATGCTTTCGGCACATGGACGGAGGATACGCTTGGTCTTCACAGCATAACGCTGAAAACCTTGTGCGACGCTCTTTCCGGTACGGATACCAGATTGCTGGTGGTCGGCGGCGCGGGAAGCCTTTATGTAAATTCGGAGCATACCGCCTGCGTGTCGGACGGTCCGGATTTCCCGGATGTGTTCAAACCGTTAGCGGCGGCCATGGCAAAGGCGCTGTCAGAGCTGCGCGGCAGGGATGACGTAAATTGGACTTACATCAGCCCGGCGGGAGATTTCCAGGCAGAGGGTGAGCGCAGCGGGCAGTATATACTCGGCGGGGAAGAGCTGACGCTGAACGAAAGAGGGGAAAGCATCATCAGCTATGCGGATTATGCGATCGCGATGGTGGATGAAATCGAAAACGGAAATCATCTGCGGCAGCGGATTTCCGTTGTGAGAAAATAGCGGATAGCTCGATTTGTATTTTTGCCCGATAAAACGGGGATATAAGGAAAGGCGGTGTGTGGAATGCCCGGGTGGAAAAGTTTTGAATCACAACCTCATCATGATGATGCTGACAGGCTGCGCGAGGCGCTTGCGGCAGCGGACGCCGTTGTTGTCGGTGCGGGGGCCGGTCTTTCGGCTTCCGCGGGTTTTGGCTATGCGGGAGAGCGTTTTGACCGATATTTTCATGATTTTGCGGAAAAATATCATTTCCGTGATATGTATTCCGGAGGTTTTTATCCCTATGATACGCTGGAAGAACACTGGGCTTACTGGAGCCGGTATATTTACATCAACCGGTATATGGATGCACCGAAACCGGTTTACCGTAAACTGTACGATCTGGTTAAGAACAAAGATTATTTTGTGCTGACCACGAATGTGGACCACTGTTTCCAAAAAGCCGGATTTGAGAAGCACCGCCTGTTCTATACCCAGGGGGATTACGGGCTGTTCCAGTGCAGCAGGCCGTGCCATAAGGAAACTTATGACAATGAGCCCGTCATCCGGGAGATGGTAAAGGCGCAGGGATTTGTGACGGCCGCGGACGGAACGCTGACTCTGCCGGACGGTATCGTGCCCGGGATGACGGTTCCTGCGGAGCTAATCCCGCGTTGTCCGGTATGCGGGGAACCGATGAGCATGAACCTTCGGGCTGACGATACCTTTGTGGAAGACGAAGGCTGGCGGGCGGCTGCAGAGAGGTATGCCCGGTTCCTGCGCGGACACCGGGAAGGGAAGGTATTGTTTTTGGAGCTGGCAGTCGGCTTCAACACCCCGGGGATTATCAAGTATCCGTTCTGGCGTATGACGGAGGAGAATCCGAAGGCTGTATACGCTTGTATCAATTATGGGGAGACGGCTTGCCCGGGGGAGATTGAGAAGCAGTCTATATGTATTGACGGGGATATTGGGGAGGTACTTAAGCGCTTATAAGATATGTAAAAAGGCTGATTAAGCGTCGCGAAAATGACATACGCTTTGCTCTTTTGACTGCTGAAGACAAACGGGTGGGAGGTCGAAAATGAACGAAACGGAAAAAAGATTATATCTGATCAGGGAACTGCTGTCGGAGCTGCCGCAGTATGAGGATGTGGAGATTCCGGACGAAGCGGGGGAGCAGAAGCGGCTTTTGCGGAGCCTCATGAATATACGCACTCCGCGTCCGATTTCGGAGGAGTTTCTTAAGGTGCAGGACGCGTATCTGCGCGGGGAGGTCAGAGAAAGGGGGATTACGGACGGTGATATGCTGCCCGCGTCCCCGGTTGACAGTCGCCTTGTCCTCTGGCAGGGGGATATCACAACCTTAAAGGCAGATGCGATCGTAAACGCGGCCAACAGCGCGTTAAGGGGGTGCTTTGTACCCTGCCATTCCTGCGTGGACAACATCATTCACAGCGTGAGCGGCATTCAGCTGCGTCTGGCCTGCGATAAACTGATGACGGAGCAGGGATGCGACGAGCCGACGGGGAAGGCGAAAATCACGCCCGCATTCAATCTGCCGTGCCGCTATGTTCTGCACACCGTAGGGCCGATCGTGCACGGACCGCTCACGGAAGAACACCGCAGGCAGCTTGCCTCCTGTTATCGCTCCTGTCTGGAACTAGCTGCGGACAGCGGACTGAAAAGTATTGCTTTTTGCTGTATTTCCACCGGGGAGTTTCGTTTCCCGCGGAAGGAAGCCGCGGATATTGCGGTAAAGGCGGTTGCGGAATATCTGAATGCGGATGCGCGGATTCGGCGGGTGATTTTCAATGTGTTCAAAGAGGAGGATTATGTGATCTATCAAAAGCTGCTCGGATAGGGTCACAGCGATCTGGCAGTCCCGCGCAGGCGGAGCAGGAAAAAGAAATCTAATATTGACAATATCAGATTTCTTTAAATATAATAGAAAATATTGACACCACATATGACACCACATATAATAAAAGTAAGAGGTATTCAGAATGTCGAAATGGGATAAACTATTGACGAGAATATGTACTTTATCAAAAGACCTCCGATTTGATGAATTGCGTAAGGTGTTGGAAAGCTATGGATATGTGATGAATGCTCCCAAAAGTGGCAGTAGTCATTTTACATTTCGAAAAATCGGATGTCAGCCGATTACAATACCTAAACATGAACCAATCAAAAAAGTGTATGTTGAGTTGGTAAAGCAGATTGTGGAAAGTGAGGCGATGAATGGTGAAAACGCTGAATGATTATTTGACAATGAATTATCGTATGGAAATTATAGAGGATAAGGAAGAGGAGGGATTTGTGGTTTCGTTTCCGGAACTTCCAGGATGTATTACTTGTGGCGAGACAATAGAAACTGCGGTTGCAAATGCTCTGGATGCGAAAAAAGCATGGTTAGAAGCGGCTATTGAAGATGGCGTGGAAATTCACAGCCCGGATAGCCTGGAGGAATATTCCGGACAATTCAAGTTAAGAATTCCTCGCAGCCTGCATCGTTCACTTGCTGAACATTCTAAAAGGGAAGGGATCAGCATGAATCAGTATTGTTTGTATCTTCTTTCCAGAAATGATGCGGTTTATTCAAAATAGTGACTGCAGGCAGTAACAATCCGGCATTGTTATCTGCCGTATTTCCATCTGGGAGTTTCGTTTCCCG
Source organism: Lachnospiraceae bacterium (assembly GCA_021770345.1). Lineage (GTDB taxonomy): Bacteria > Bacillota > Clostridia > Lachnospirales > Lachnospiraceae > Roseburia. The sequence goes on from JAETRD010000006.1 coordinate 124,331, forward strand.
CGAAGGAAAGCAGCAGCCGTCCGACACAATTCCGGCACAATTTTGTTTTCACAGGGAAAATAACGGGGAAGTACACAAAAATATTTTGTGTACTTCCCCGTTATTGCGTTCAGAATTGTTTAAAAATCAATTATTAATATAAAAAATAAAGAAAGTAATCTGACTAGAATAAAAAATATACATAATAGTCAAATTATCAGAAAATAAGACGAAAAAAGCGGTGGACAGCGGCGACAGAAAGGTGTATATTAAAAAACAGAAAAAAGGAAAAGACATCTGTTCGCAACAGAAGGACAGAGACTTTGGAGTTTACAGTGAAATGAGAAAGGAAATCCATGTATGAGAGAGCAGAGAACCGATAAGAGAGATACGTTAAACCGATTCTGTCCGCCCGTGTCGGGCGTTGCGGCGGGGCTTTATGATCCGGGATTCGAGCACGACAACTGCGGCATCGGCGCGGTGGTGAATATCAAAGGAATCAAAACGCACGAGACGGTGGCGAACGCGCTTAAGATTGTAGAGTGTCTAAAACACCGCGCGGGGAAGGACGCCGAGGGAAAGACCGGGGACGGCGTCGGCATCCTGTTACAGATTTCCCACCGGTTTTTTACGAAGATTGCGGGGCAGCTCGGGATTGAGCTCGGCGAGGAGCGGGATTACGGCGTCGGCATGTTCTTTTTCCCGCAGGATGAGCTGCAGCGCAACCGGGCGAAGAAGATGTTTGAGGTGATTGTCCGAAAAGAGGGGATGGATTTCCTGGGCTGGAGAGAGGTGCCGACCGACCCGACGAAGCTCGGCCAGAAGGCGGCGGCCTGCATGCCCTGCATTATGCAGTGTTTTGTAAAGCGCCCGGCGGATGTGGAGCGGGGGCTGCCGTTTGACCGCAGGCTCTATGTCGCGAGGCGCGTGTTTGAGCAGTCGAACGACGACACTTATGTGGTGTCGCTCTCGAGCAGGACGATCGTGTATAAGGGCATGTTCCTGGTGGAACAGCTGCGGCAGTTTTTTGCGGATCTGCAGGACGCAGACTATGAGTCTGCGATTGCGACGGTGCACTCCCGCTTTTCGACAAACACGAACCCGAGCTGGGAGCGGGCGCACCCGAACCGCTTTATCGTACATAACGGGGAGATTAACACGATCAAGGGAAACGCCGACAAGATGTTAGCGCGCGAGGAGACGATGGAGTCCGAGCATTTGCGGGGCGAGCTGCAGAAGGTGCTGCCGGTCATCAACACCGAGGGTTCCGACTCCGCGATGCTCGACAATACGCTGGAGTTTCTTGTGATGAGCGGCATGGAGCTCCCGCTTGCGGTGATGATTCTGATACCGGAGCCGTGGGCGAACAACCGCATCATGTCCCGGAAAAAGAAAGATTTTTACCAGTATTACGCGACGATGATGGAGCCGTGGGACGGCCCGGCCTCGATTCTCTTTTCGGACGGCGATCTGATGGGGGCGGTGCTCGACCGCAACGGCCTGCGCCCGTCCCGGTATTACATCACGGACGACAACTATCTGATTCTCTCCTCCGAGGTCGGCGTGCTCGACATCGATCCGACGAAGATTGTGACAAAGGAACGGCTGCGCCCCGGCAAGATGCTGCTCGTGGACACGGTGCAGGGAAAGGTGATCGACGATGACGAGTTAAAGGAGCGCTACGCCGGCAGAAAGCCGTACGGCGAGTGGCTGGACCGGAATCTGCTGAATTTAAGTGACTTAAAGATACCGAACGAGCGCGTGCCGGAGTACGCGAAAGAGGAGAGGAAGCGGATGCAGAAGGCGTTCGGCTACACCTACGAGTCGCTGCGCGAGGCGATTCTGCCGATGGCGAAAACCGGCGCGGAGGGAACTTCCGCGATGGGAATCGACACGCAGCTCGCGGCGCTTGCGGGCGACCACCAGCCGCTGTTTAATTACTTTAAGCAGCTGTTCGCGCAGGTGACAAACCCGCCGATCGACTCCATCCGCGAGAAGGTCGTGACGTCGACAACGGTGTATATCGGCGAGGACGGAAACCTGCTCGAGGAAAAAGCGGAGAACTGCAAGGTGTTAAAGGTAAACAATCCGATTCTGACGACGACGGATTTAATGAAAATCAAGGCGATGAAGGTCGACGGGTTCAAAGTAGAGGTCATCCCGATTATCTACTATAAAAATACGAGCCTTGAAAAAGCGATTGACCGCCTGTGCGTGGAGGCGGACCGCGCTTACCGGGACGGGGCGAATATTCTGATTCTGTCCGACCGCGGCATTGACGAGAACCATGTGCCGATTCCGTCGTTGCTCGCCGTCTCCGCGCTGCAGCAGCATCTGGTGCGCACGAAGAAGAGAACGTCCGTCGCGATGATTTTAGAGTCCGGCGAGCCGAGGGAGGTGCATCATTTTGCGACGCTCTTAGGTTACGGCGCCTGCGCGATCAACCCGTATCTGGCGCAGGATACGGTAAAGCAGCTCGTGGATGAGCACATGCTTGACAAGGATTACTATGCGGCGGTCGCGGATTACAACGCCGCGATCTTAAACGGGATTGTAAAGATTGCATCGAAAATGGGAATCTCGACGATTCAGTCCTACGAGGGTTCCAAGATTTTCGAGGCCATCGGCATTGATAAGGAGATTATCGATAAATATTTCATGAACACGGTCAGCCGTATCGGCGGCATCACGCTGCATGATATCGAGGAGGACGTCAACGAGCTTCACTCCGCGGCGTACGACCCGCTCGGGCTCGAGAACGATCTGACGTTAGACAGCAGGGGGCGCCACAAGATGCGCAGCGGCGCCGACCCGCATCTGTACAATCCGGCGACGATCCATCTGCTGCAGGAGGCGACGAGACGCGGGGACTACGAGTTGTTTTTGCAGTACACGGCGCTCGTGAATAAAGAGGAGCAGCAGATTACGCTGCGCGGCCTGATGGATTTTAACTATCCGAAGAAGGGGGTTCCTCTCGAGGAGGTCGAGAGCGTGGAGTCCATCGTGAAGCGCTTTAAGACGGGAGCGATGTCCTACGGCTCGATCTCGCAGGAGGCCCACGAGACGTTAGCGATCGCGATGAACCGCCTGCACGGGAAGTCAAACTCCGGCGAGGGCGGCGAGGATGCGGAGCGCATTGCGAGCAAAAACAGCCGCGTAAACCGCTGTTCCGCCATCAAGCAGGTGGCATCCGGGCGATTCGGCGTGACGAGCCAGTACCTTGTCAGCGCCGAGGAGATACAGATCAAGATGGCACAGGGTGCGAAACCGGGCGAGGGCGGGCATCTGCCCGGCAAAAAGGTATATCCGTGGATTGCAAAGACAAGGCTCTCAACGCCGGGCGTATCGTTAATCTCGCCGCCGCCGCACCACGACATCTATTCCATCGAGGATTTGGAGCAGCTGATATTTGATTTAAAGAATGCAAACCGCGACGCGCGGATCACGGTAAAGCTGGTCTCCGAGGCGGGCGTCGGCACGGTGGCCGCCGGCGTTGCGAAAGCGGGCGCGCAGGTGGTTCTGATTTCCGGCTACGACGGCGGCACCGGGGCCGCGCCGGCGAGTTCGATTCACAATGCGGGGCTTCCGTGGGAGCTCGGCCTTGCGGAGACGCACCAGACGCTGATTATGAACGGGCTGCGCAATAAGGTGCGCATCGAGACGGACGGCAAGCTGATGAGCGGCCGGGACGTGGCGACGGCGGCGCTGCTCGGCGCCGAGGAGTTCGGCTTTGCGACGGCGCCGCTTGTGACGCTGGGCTGCGTGATGATGCGCGTCTGCAATCTCGACACCTGTCCGGCCGGTATTGCGACCCAGAACCCTGCGCTGCGCAAACGCTTTGCGGGCAAGCCGGAATATGTGGAGAATTTCATGCGCTTTATCGCGCAGGAGCTGCGGGAATACATGGCAAAACTGGGATGCCGCACGATTGACGAGATGGTGGGAAGGAGCGACCTGCTCAAGGTGCGTGAGGATTTGACGGGGCGGGAGAAAGAAATCGACCTTTCCGGCATCTTAAATAATCCGTTTGCGAGTCCAAAGGAAAAGGTCACGTTCGACCCAAAACAGGTTTACGACTTTGAGTTGGAAAAGACAAAGGACATGACGGTGCTGCTAAAGCAGTTGAAGGGTGCGTTGGAGCAGGGACAGCGCAGAAGCATCGCCGTGGAGGTCACGAATACCGACCGCTCGTTCGGCACGATCTTCGGCTCAGAGATCACAAAGCGCTGCGGCGGCGAGGGGCTGCCGGAGGATACGTTTCTCGTGAAATGCAGCGGCGCCGGCGGGCAGAGTTTCGGCGCGTTTATCCCGCGAGGGCTGACGTTAGAGCTTGTCGGGGATTCCAACGATTATTTCGGCAAGGGGCTTTCCGGCGGAAAGCTTGTGGTCTATGCGCCGGCGGGCGTAAAATTTAAGCGGGACGAGAATATCATCATCGGAAACGTGGCGCTCTACGGGGCGACGAGCGGGAAGGCGTTTATCAGCGGCGTGGCCGGCGAGCGGTTCGGCGTGCGCAACTCCGGCGCCTCCGCGGTTGTGGAGGGCGTCGGCGACCACGGATGCGAGTATATGACCGGCGGGCGCGTGGTCGTGCTCGGAAAGACCGGCAAAAACTTTGCGGCCGGCATGAGCGGTGGTATCGCCTATGTGCTTGACGAGGACAATGACCTCTACACCAGAATCAACAAGGAGATGGTGTTTTCTGAGGAGATTTCAAATAAGTACGACGTGATGGAACTCAAAGAGATGATAAAGGAGCATGTGGCGCTGACAAATTCCGAAAAGGGCAAGGAGATTCTTGATCATTTCAGCGAATATCTGCCGAAATTTAAAAAGGTGATTCCGTATGACTACAACCGCATGCTGATGGCGATTGTCCAGATGGAGGAGAAGGGACTGTCCTCCGAGCAGGCGCAGATTGAAGCGTTTTATGCGAACACCAGAGATTAGCGGGAAAGGGGACAGAGATTAAGATGGGAAAGCCAACAGGATTTATGGAATATGACAGGGAGAATGCAAAAGCGCAGGCACCGCGGGAGCGCATCAAAAATTTCAATGAATTTCATACGCCCCTGTCCGCGGAAAAACAGCGGCTGCAGGGCGCGCGGTGTATGAACTGCGGCGTGCCGTTCTGCCAGTCGGGCATGGAGCTTATGGGGATGACTTCCGGCTGTCCGTTGCACAATCTGATTCCCGAGTGGAACGATCTGGTCTACACCGGAAACTGGGAACAGGCGTACAGCCGTCTGAAAAAGACGAACAATTTCCCGGAGTTTACGTCGCGGGTGTGCCCGGCGCTCTGCGAGGCGGCCTGCACCTGCGGCCACTGGGATGCCCCCGTGACCTGTAAGGAAAATGAGCGCGGCATCATCGAGCATGCCTACGAGCAGGGCTATGCGGCGGCAAAGCCTCCGCGGGTGCGCACCGGAAAAAAGGTGGCCGTCATCGGCTCCGGGCCTGCGGGGCTTGCGGCGGCGGACCAGCTGAACAAGCGCGGTCATTCGGTCACGGTATACGAGAGAGACGACCGCGCGGGCGGGCTTCTGATGTACGGGATTCCGAATATGAAGCTCGAAAAATGGGTGGTTGACCGCAAGATTGCGGTTATGAAAGAGGAGGGCGTCACATTTGAGTGCGGCGTCAACGTGGGCAAGGAGGTAAAGGCGGCAAAGCTTTTGAAGAATTACGACCGCGTGATCTTAGCCTGCGGGGCCAAAAATCCGCGGGACATCAAAGTGCCGGGAAGGGATGCCGGAGGAATTTATTTCGCGGTGGACTTTCTTCGGGCGACGACGAAAAGCCTGCTTGACTCCGAACTGAAAGACAACGGCTATATCTCCGCGAAAGGGAAAAAGGTTGTCATCATCGGCGGAGGCGATACCGGAAACGACTGTGTGGGGACGGCAATCCGCCACGGCTGCGCGGATGTGACGCAGCTTGAGATGATGCCGAAAGCCCCGGATATGCGCGCGGAAGACAATCCCTGGCCCGAGTGGCCGAAGGTCTGCAAGACCGATTACGGGCAGGAGGAGGCCGTCGCCGTATTCGGGCATGACCCGCGCATCTACGAGACGACGGTAAAGGAGTTTTTAAAAGATAAAAACGGCAATGTGTGCGGTCTTGTGACCGTAAAACTTGCGCGTACAAAAGACGAGAAGACCGGCCGCATGGCGATGACGGAGGTCGCGGGCTCCGAGCAGAAGCTTGCGGCGGATCTGGTGCTGATCGCCGCGGGGTTCCTCGGCGCCGAGAAGTATGCGGCGGATGCGTTCGGCGTGACGCTTGACGGCAGGACAAATGTTGCGACCGCGGAGGGTTCTTACGCGACCGGCGTAAAGAATGTCTTTGCGGCGGGGGATGTCCGCAGAGGGCAGTCGCTTGTCGTGTGGGCGATACGCGAGGGCCGCGAGGCGGCGAGAGAGGTGGACGAGAGCCTGATGGGGTACTCGAATCTGTGACAGAAAAAGGGCCAGGCGCAATGTGCCGGGCCCTTTAAAGTTCATGATGTTGACTCCCATTTTATGTACAGGTGCCATACCGTCACTCGAGAAAACGGTTCCGCAATGCGGCCAGTCTCTCCGCCGTCAGCCCGTATTCCGCCTCAAAGTACCTGTCATAGCTTCCGTATGCTTCCTTAATTCCGTTTAACGTGCATTCCGCGGATTTCCGGTCGACGCCCTCCGTCATCAGGTACACGGCTTTAAGCGCCGGCATTTCGGACAGCCGTCCCGCATGTTTTTGAACGGATGCCTCAATCACATCTTTGCGGTAGAGGTTGGTGAGCTCATAATCGTCAAGCGCCGTCTCTTCATCGACTCCGAGTGCGAGCAGAATCAGCATCGCCGCCACGCCTGTGCGGTCTTTTCCCGACGTGCAGTGAAACAGGAGCGGCACATTGCCATGCTCGATTTCTGCAAATAACCTCTGAAATCCCGGGTTTCGGAATGCCATACTGCGGTACATGTTTTTGAACATCTGGCTGGCCTGCTCTGCGATCATAGACGGGTCTGTAAGGATATGTCTGATTTCGGAAGGGGAAAATTCGACCTCTGTTCCGTCTTCCTGATACAGCGCGCAGATATGGACGTAGTCCGTTCCCGGAAACGCCGGGTCCGGGGCCGCGTCTTTCTCTCCGTTGCTCCGGAAATCGAGGATGGTTTTTATTCCGAGTTTTTCGAATGCCTCCCTGTTCGCCGCATCCGTAATGGCGCAGAGCATTCCGCTGCGGTAGAACATGTGGTGTTTAACGCTCCGGCCGTCTGCGGATTTGTAGCCGCCAAGCTCGCGAAAATTCATGGAACCTGGAAACGGCAGTTTTCCAGTGACTTGCGTTTGTTCCATCTGTATTTCCCCTTTCGTTTTTTCGATTTGTCCGGTTATTTTTACCGTGTGGTTTTCTGTCTGTATCTTACCACAGTCCGGGGAAAAAGGCTACCGTATTAGCGCCCGGTTCTGATTATTCGGAATCGCCGGAGAAGATCGGAATCTCAATCTGTACGATATAATCCTCAATCCGGTCGATGACAGTCTCGTTGATTCCCTTTTCGTAGGAATAGCCAGAAAGCGTCAGACCGTGTTGCGCGGCATAGGTAAGGATTTCCCGGTAACGCCCGGGAATCCCGTCCCATGCTCCCCGGTGGAACGCTTTCAGGTAGCGTCCGCCCGGCTGTATATGCAGGCCCTTTTCCGGCTTCAGGAAGGGGATTTCGATAAACAGCTTCGTATAATTTTCAAAATCGCCGCAAAGCAGGCTTTCCGCGGGAATCATAGACCCGTAGGAGGCGTCATGCAGGCGGCCGAGACGGTATTCTTCCGTCCTGGCAACAATCAGTTCCACTTCCTTTTCAAAGGGAGTGTCCTTATCGATATCTACCGTGATAAGGCTGCGCTCTTCTTTTTCGACAATACTGATTTCTGACAAATCCATCGTCAACAGCGTAAGCATGTCCCGTCTGTGGTTCAATAAGGTTTTTCGCACTGCCGCAAGATGCATCAGCTGCGCGTCTAAATCGGCAATCTTTTCTTCCAGAATACATTTGAAATTTTCGGCGGAGCGGTTTTCCATAAAAGCCTGTATTTCCGGAACGGATACTCCGAGTTCCCGCATCAGCAGGATCGTCTCGAGAACGGGGCTCTGATGATAATTGTAGCAGCGGTAGCCGTTTTCCGGGTTCACGGCGGCGGGATGGAACAGGCCGATCTCGTCGTACCACATCAGTGTCTTTTTGTTGATGCCGTGCAGTGCCGCAAATTGGCCGATCGTGAGCATTTTTTCGTTCTTGTTCATGTTTCCCTCTTTTTTGCTTGACTGTACAGTTACTGTACGGTTTATGATACAACAGGTAAGGGACAAATGCAAGACGAAAGGAGAACATTTATGGAGGAACAAAATGCATATTTAAAACCCGTGACATTGAAAAATATTTTTAAATTCGCGGTCCCGACGATCGCGATGACGGTGTTTATGTCGTTTTACACGATGGTTGACGGACTGTTTGTGTCGAATCTCATCGGCACGGACGCCCTTTCCGCGATTAACCTGACGGCGCCGGTGATTCAGCTTGTCACCGCGATTTCCACGATGCTTGCGACCGGAGGCAGCGCGGTCATTATGCGCAAGATGGGAGAGCAGAAGAGCGGGGAGGCGAAGGAGGATTTTACGTTTCTGATTCTCGTGAATGTGGCGGTGGGAATCGTTATGTGCGCGCTCGGATATCTTTTGATGGACCGCATTTTTGCCGGTATGAATCTCTCCGCAAAGGTGGAGGGGTACTGTGTGGAATATTTAAGCCGGTATCTGATCTTTACCGTGCCGATTCTTCTGATGAATAATTTTACGCTTTACATGATTGCCAGCGAGAAGGCCACGCTTTCGCTCGTCTGTTCCGTGACGGGCGGCGTTCTCAATATGGTGCTCGACTATGTGTTCCTCGCGGTGTTCGATCTGGGAATCGGCGGGGCTGCGGTTGCGACGGGGCTTGGGTATTCCGTGACGGCAGTTGCGGGTCTTTTCGTATTCAGCCGCAAAAAGAGCCTGCTGCACTTTACAAAGCCGGCGTTCCGGTTTCGGGTTCTCACAAATGCGGCCGCAAACGGATGCTCCGAGATGGCGACCGCGCTTGTCACCGGGATTGTCACGATGATGTTAACTGGACGATGCTCCGCTATGTCGGCGAGGACGGCGTTGCGGCGGTCACGATCATCATGTATGTATTAATGTTTGCAAGTTCGCTGTATACGGGGTATTCTTATGGTGTGGCCCCTATGATCAGCTATTATTACGGGGAGCAGAACCGTGGGAAATTGAGAAAACTTGTCGCAGTCAGCCTGAAAGTAATCGCCGGCATTTCGGCGGTCACGGTTGCGGCGTCTTTCCTTTTGACAAAGCCGCTGGTATCGGTGTTTGCGCGCCCCGACAACCCGGTGTTTGAGCTTGCGGTGACGGGGAACCGAATCTGCACGGTGGCGCTGCTTTTTATCGGGTTTAACATTTTTGCAAGCGGGATGTTTACCGCGCTGTCAAACGGCGTGGTGTCGGCCATCCTCGCATTTTCGCGGTCGTTTGTGTTTATGCTGATCGCGATGCTTGTGCTTCCCGCGATTTTCGGGGTGAACGGCGTCTGGCTGGCGACGCCTGCGGCGGAGTTTGCGGCGCTCGTCCTGTCTGCCGTGATGTTTCTGAAATACCAAAGGCGGTATGGATACGGCGGCAGGGCTTAACGCTTATGATACGATTTAATACAGATAAAACACAGACGGAAAAAGCTGTCTGTGGAGGAGAGACCGTATGGGAATTACATTTTATGAAACGGCCGTGCTCTTTTTTTGCTATTCCTTTTTCGGATGGCTGGCCGAGACGACGGTTGCGACGATAAAAGAAAAGGATTTCAGAAACCGGGGCTTTGCCTCGGGACCGTTTTGCTTTGTCTATGGGGTTACCGGGGTGCTGCTGGAAGTTTTTTTGTATGAACTGAAAGGCGACGCGTTTTTCCTCTTTGTGGGAAGTGCCGTGGTGGCGACGGCCATGCAGTGGTTTGCCGGGAAAACGTTAGAGCGGATGAAGCACAAAAAGTGGTGGGACTACTCTGGCAAGCGGTGGAATTTTGACGGATATATCTGCCTGCAGTATTCCGCGCTATGGGGGCTTCTCGGCTTTCTTGCTGTCCGGTACGGAAACGGCCTGCTTCTTTCCCTGTATCATGTTCTACCGGAGACCGTCGGGAAGGCGGCGATCTGGGCGCTCCTTGCGGTTGGTTTTGTGGATTTTGCCGGCTCTCTGATGTCGCTTTCTCATATTGAGGAGAAGCTTCCGACGCTGCTCGGATGGAACCACAGGCTGCAGAGGTGGACGTATGCGCTGGCTTCGGCCGTATCCGGGCGCATCGAGAGACGAATCGGCAGATCCTACCCTTCCGTGCTTTTGGGAGCGGAGGAAGAGGCGGAAAAGAGCGCGGAGAAATGCAGTCTTACACAGCTGTTCTGGCTTTTTGTGATCGGGGCTTTTGCGGGGGACGTTGTGGAGACGCTGTTCTGCCGTGCCACTGCGGGTGTGTGGATGAGCAGGAGCAGTCTCGTCTGGGGAGATTTCAGCGTTGTCTGGGGACTCGCGATCGCGCTTGTGACGGCACTGCTCTATAAGGACAGGGAGAAGGAGGACCGCCATATTTTCTGGATCGGCTTTTTTCTGGGCGGCGCCTACGAGTACATATGCAGTGTGTTTACCGAGCTGATTTTCGGAAAAGTGTTCTGGGATTACAGCTGGATGCCGTTTAATCTGGGAGGAAGAATCAATCTGCTCTACTGCTTTTTCTGGGGGATTGCGGCGGTCGTCTGGCTCAAGGGAGTGTACCCGAAAGCGGCGCGTCTCGTGGATTTTATATTGAAGAAGACGGGGCGGTGGCTGACCGGGGTTCTCGCGGTGTTTATGGCGCTGAATGTCTCGGTATCCGTGCTGGCGCTGATGCGCTATGATACGCGCGCGGACAAAAAAGCGGCGGAATCCGGCTGGGAGCGGGTGATGGACCGGTATTTTGACGATGCCAGGATGGAGCGGATTTATCCGAATGCGATGCGGCAGTAGCGCGGAGTATAAAAAGATTTCCTGCTTGCCGTTTTTCATCCGAACCCGGGTAAATTTGGAAAAGTGTAATAAGTTCGATGGTTTTTTTCAGGAGAAGTATGATACAATAGCGATAGAATCAAGGGGAAAGGGTGGAGGTTCATAAGATGATGTATCCATATGCAACACTAAATGATGACACGGAGATTACACATTCGGAGACACTGCCGGATGGGAGAGTAAAAGTATATATAGAAACGCCTGATTTAAAGGATGGCTTTCACAATGCCACCTGTTGTTTGCCGGAATATACCTGGGAGGATGTGAACGGATACTCAGATGCAGAGATGGATTATTTTAAGGAATTTGTCCGGAATAACGCTCATTTGATGATAGAATTTTCAAAAAATCATTTTGAACCCGGCGCCGGGAAAGAGAATTTTGAGTGGCGCGATTGAGTTCCTGTCCGGATTAATTTATAATAAAGAAAAGAATTTGGAGCGGGAGGCTGATGTCATGGATCATGAATTGTGGTGCATTTTCCAAAGCTTGCGATTACATTTGATCAGCTGTTTGCCGAGGTGGATCTGGACTATTAGATAAGGAGAAGCGGCGATGGAAGTATGGGTCTGTAAACAAAACCAAAACATTCGTATCAGAAACGCGGAGCCGGAAGACTATGAGACAGTCGAAGCGATCATGAAACAGGTGCAAAAGATGCATATCGACTGGAGGCCGGATATTTATAAATACAGTGAGACCGTGCTGCCGCGGGAGATTTACGGGCAGGCTGCTGCGGAAGGAGCGTTTTTTGTCGCGGAATACAAAGGGCAGGTTGCGGGCGTTTTATTTGTCGTGTACCGTCATATTGAGAGCGCAAACCAGGTGACGAGGGATGTGATCTTTGTCGACTCGATGGCGGTGGACGAGGAATTTCGGGGAAGGGGAATCGGACATACATTCTTTGATTTCCTCCGGGAATTAAAGCGCCGGAACGGATATGACGGAATCGAGCTGCAGGTGAATGCAAAAAACAAAGCCGCCCGCAAAATGTATGCGGATTACGGATTTACCGACAAATCTATCAATATGGAACTGTAATCTCAGTGAACAGGGGGAATGACAATGCAGTATACGGCGAAATATCAGTCACCGATGGGAGAAATTCTTCTGGCAGCCGATGAGAGCGGGCTGACGGGATTGTGGTTTGAAGGTCAAAAGTATTATGCCGACAGCCTCGCTCCGGAGCATGAAGAAAAAGAGCTGTCGGTTTTTCAGACTGTGAAGAACTGGCTGGATATCTATTTTTCCGGAAAGGAACCGGATTTTATGCCGCCTGTCCATCTGATCGGTTCCCCGTTCCGGCTTGGCGTGTGGGAACTGTTGCGGCAGATTCCCTATGGGGAGACGGTGACTTACGGGGAATTGGCGAAACGGATTGCGAGTCAGAGGGGGCTTTCCAGTATGTCCGCGCAGGCGGTAGGCGGTGCGGTGGGGCATAACGCGATTTCCATTATCGTCCCCTGCCATCGTGTGGTGGGGGCTGACGGCAGCCTGACAGGATATGCGGGCGGTGTGGATAAAAAGGAGCGGCTTCTTACGCTGGAAGGAGTGGATATGGAAACGCTGTCAGTGGGATTGTGAATATGAAAACGGATAAAGCAGGCGCTATGCCTGCTTTATTTCATGTTCAGGAAGGCTTTACCGTGCCATTCTTCTGATGAATAAAGTTACGCTTTACATAAATTTAGAAGTATTTCAGTTGTAATACTTAATTACCGGCGCAAATCTTTCGGCAGGCAGCCGTAGTACTCCCGGAATACGTTGTAAAACTGAGAACGGCTCCGGAAGTTCAACTGCTTCGCGATGTCTGAGATGGAGAGCGGGGTTTCCGTCAGCAGCCGTTTGGCCTCCTCCATGCACACGGCGTTGTTGTATTCCTTAATCGAGCGGGAGAGCTGTTTCGAAAACACGTTTGATAAATGGTTGCGATTGTAAAAGAATATTCGCGTAAGTTCTTCTATCGTGGTTTTTCGCGGATTGTTATCGAGGTAAAGTTTGATGTGCTCCGCAAGTTCCTCGTCCTTCATATATTTTTCAGTCTTGTGCTCGGTAAAATATAGCGTGTCGCGGGATAAATAATGAAAAAGACGGTGGATGAGTCCCGTTATGATGAAGTTGTATCCGACTTGTTTCCTTTTTAATTCGTCATAGAGCTGGTACAGGAGCTGCTTAACGGACTCCTCCTGCTGATTGGGAGAGGGGGCGCCCTGCCCGCAATCCTCCCCGGCTTTCGCCATATCAAAATCGCGGGCGTGAAAAACGGTGTACTCGGCGTTTTTATAATTTGGGTCAAAACGGCTTTGCGCGGACAAGGGCGTAAGGTGCTTCAACAGGTGGTTCTGTGACAGGTATTCCCGTGACAGGGAAACGACGATGGCGATAAGGTTGTCGAACTCCGTCATCATGTTTTTGCAATTCTGATTCATCAAAATCGCGTCATATTTTTTTAAATGATAGGCGTGGCCCTCGATGACGCTCGTATAGGATCCGTTTGCGACAAAAATGAATTCAAACCCCTTGTGCTTCTGGGCGCGCGGAGGTAAATGCTCCGTGTCAGGATTTATTTTGATCGTCACAAACCCGGAAGAGCGGAGGTCGGTATATGCGCACACAAATTCGTCAGGGGTGGTCGCATTCATAATGACGACGTTGATCCCGTTATAGTGTGTGCTGACGTATAAGGAGGAGAGGGAATAATCCTTCAGGTAGTTTTGAATCAGCGTGGAGTTGCTGGAAATAGTCAGGTTTTCATTATCAAAGGATTTCATGGGGCCTCCTTTCCCTGCTTTTGTAAGTAAGCGGCTTCATAGGTCAAGTATACCTTATCGGGATTGCAAAATCAAACAAAGATGTGAAATATTAAACAAAATCGAACAAAGCAGGGAGTGGAATCTGCTATAATTGAACATACCCTCAGTGGACAAAGGGACACACGCCCTGAGCCATGACATTCGGGTAATTTTCTGCGTTGTCCTCAATCGGCGTACGTCCAGTACGCCTCAATCGTCCGCCTTGTAAATTACCCGAATATCTATGGTCAGGGTTAAAGAGTCGAAAAGAAGTCAATTTTCGTCCCTGCGAGGCGCTTGACTGACGCGTACTGGACGTACGCGGAACGAAAGCAACGCGGCAGGGGTAAAAATTGGCTCTTTTCCGACCGTGCGTCCCTTTGTCCACTGAGGGTATGATACGCGTACATAAAATTAAAAAAAGGAGAGTTATTCATGCTTTCAGTTCGAAACAAAAAAGGGAAAAGATCCCTGTTGTTTTATCTGGTGTGGATGGCACCGGGAATCGGCGTGGCATCCGTGACAGCTTTGTTGGGTTATATTACGTTTTTTGCAACGGACGTATTGGGGCTCAACCCGATGTTGGTGGGGATGCTGCTGTTGGTGTCCAAGGTGTTTGACGGATTCACGGATATCGCGGCGGGATTCATCATTGACAGAACGCACACCAGAATAGGCAAGGCGCGTCCCTATGACGTGGCAAATGTATTGTTCTGTATCAGCGCGATGCTGTTTTTCTTCATCCCGGATATTGGAACAACCGGAAAAGCGGCGCTTTTGTTCATCATATACCTGCTGACGTATTCCGTGTTTCAAACGCTTTATTCCTGTGCGGGAACCGTGTATATGGCCCGTGCTGTTGATAACACGGAGGATCAGATTTCCATCAGTTCTGTAACTGGCTTGGTGGCGTCGCTGATGGCCATCGTTCTTGCAATCATATTTCCGATGTTGATTGAGAACGCAGGAGTCAATCAGGCGAGCTGGCAGTCGATGGCGCTTGGCATCTGTCTGCCGGCCGTGGCGCTCTGTTCTTTCCGTATCTTCCTGATTCCCGAAATTAATGACGCAAAGACGGAAAAAAAGCAGGAAAATCTGGGAATCCTGCAAGCGGCAAAGCTGTTGTTTTCCAATAGCTACCTCATGTTCTATACATTGGCACTGCTGCTTACAAATATTGCAGTCACCCTCGTCGGCAACGCGCAGACCTATTATTTCAAATATGTCATTGGAGACATATCCGCGATGACGGCGGTTGCAATGGTTGCGGTCATAGGACCGCTCACCATAGCGGCGTTCCCGGCACTTTCCAGAAAGATGGGAATGCGCAACCTCATGGCGGCGGCACTGATTCTTGGAGCAGTTGGCAGAATTCTCCCGATGTTCGCGCCGACGAACATGCCGATTCTAATTGTCGGTTCTCTGTTCAATGCCATTTCTTACATGCCGATTTACATACTTTGTGGAAATGCTATCATTGCATGTATGGATTACGGTGAGTATAAGAGTGGAATTCGGGGCGAGGGCATCTACACCTGCGTGTCAGGGTTTTGCAGTAAGGTCGGCATCGGGGTTGCAAGCGGGGTTCTGGGCCTGGTGACGGCGCTCGGCGGATATGATGGGACGCTTATGGAGCAGTCGGCATCGGCAAATATGTCCATCATCATATCTTATACGATATTGCCTGGACTGCTGTACCTGATTGCGGCAATCGCACTCCGCAAATTCGAGCTGGAGAAGCATTTGCCGGAAATTCGTGCGGAACTGAAAAAACGCAGGGAAGCAAATGTGCAATCATGAGAACGTGCGGGAAATGAATCAAAGTGCAAAGGCTTTGTTCGTTTCCCGGTCAAATAATGGCATAAAATGTAAAAGGAGGGTTTATTTATGGGTCCAAAGATTTTTCCAAAACCAAAGAAGATGGAAATGACGGGGGAGGCATTCACGGTGCCGCAAGTAGTCACCGTATCGCTTCCGGAGGAGCTGAACACGCTTGCCGACATCTTGCATGAGACCTTAAAGGGTAAGAACACGGTGTCCGTTTCAAAGGATGAGGAAGCCGCAGTTCGTTTTTTGAGAGATGAGGCACTGGGAGATGAGGCATATGGCATCGTCGTTTCAGGAGACGGGGTTCGAATTTCTTACAGGACGCGGCAGGGCGCGTATTATGGACTTGTGACGCTGGGGCAGATTTTGAGGCAGTGTGACGGAACGGTTCCGGGCTGTGACATTTCTGACGGGCCGTCGCTCGCTGTCCGCGGATACATGCTTGACATCAGCCGTGGCAAGGTCGCGTCGTTGGATGATTTGTGCGGATATGTGGATCGCCTGGCGGGGATGAAGTATAATCAGCTGCAGCTGTATGTGGAGGGTTTTTCCTTTGCGTATCCGTCTTTTACGGAGGTATGGAAAGACAAGATGCCGATTACCGGCGAGGAAATCCGATACCTGGATGCTTACTGCAAGGCGCACGGAATCGAGCTCGTCCCAAACCAGAACAGCCTGGGGCATATGTCTGCGTGGATTGCAAGGGAAGAATACAAGGATCTGGCGGAAGCGGACAGGGGAATGGAGTTTATGGGGAAGGCCGTGCCGGTTAGCACGCTTGATGCGATGGACCCGAGGAGCCTGGATCTGGTGACGGCCATGATGGACGATATGATACCGTTTTTCAGCTCTGACAAGTTCAATGTAAACCTGGATGAACCGTTCGAACTCGGGAAAGGAAAGAACAAGGCTCTGACCGAGGAGAAGGGTGAGGAATATCTTTACATGGATTATCTGAAACGTTTGCATGAGCGTGTGACAGCCCGTGGCAAGCAGATGTATATGTGGGGCGACATTCTGGCAAACCACCCCGAGAAGTTTTCGGAATTGCCGGAGGGCATCACGGTTCTCGACTGGGGGTACGAGGCATTTTCGCCATTTGAGGAGCACGCGGCAAAGCTGCAGGAGGAAAAGGTGCCGTTTATCCTTTGCCCGGGAACTTCCACCTGGACGACGCTGACCGGACGCACGGACAATATGAGAGAGAATATCCGAAACGCAGCAAAGGCGGCAATCGCGCACGAGGGAGAGGGCGTTCTTTTGACAGCGTGGGGGGACGGTGGTCATCTGGAGTATGAACTCCTGAATGACGGACCGATAGCCTATGCGTCCGCCTATATGTGGGGTGATTTGGACGTGGCGGAAGAGGCTGTCACGGATTACCTGAACCAATTCGTATATCGGGACAGGGCGAACGAGTTATCACAGATTCTGCTTGACCTGGGGCGTTTGTATCATTATGAAGAATTTCCAATGGTAAATATGACAATTGCCAGCATGAACCTGATGATGGGGATTTTGCCGGAGGGTGTATTCCCGAATGCGTTGGAGCAGGGAATCAGGGGCATACAGGCACTCGCGCCATCCGCGAAAGGGATGATTGACGCCATCCTGGCGCAGAAGAAGGATTTTGATTATGCCGGGGCCATGGAGGCCATCCGCGCATTGGAAAGCCGATTGGAAAAGGCAGAGCTTTCCGGGGATAAAGCGGAGCTTTTGAAGGCGGAGGTCTTGAATATTTTCCGTATTGCGAAGTTTGCACAGAACGTCCACTATCTCAACGCGAAGGGAATGTCCATGAGCGCTGAGGAAAAGGCCGGGGTAAAAGCTGACATACGCGCTTTGGGAAGGGAAATACAGGCGATACATCCGGGGCTTTGGATTGCGAGAAATCGTATTCACGGCATGGAGGACAGCATTGCCGGCATTCAAAATATTATGCGGCAGCTGGAGGCGTAAGAATATCCCTCAGTGGACGAAAGGTGTGTGTTCCCCGTCCGCTGAGGGTATCAATATGATTTGCGACAGAGCAGGCGCTATGCCTGCTTTATTCAATGTTCCTTGCACGACCATTCTGCCACGTCGAGTCTTAAGACATCAATGCGGTCGAGCATCCGGGGATCAAAGGCATGGCCACCTGTGCCCGAATAGTGCTCCATGATTTTCTGCAATCCGTGTATTTTGTCGTCCGCCCGCGCTAAGATCTCGATGGTGCCTCTTCCCATCACACACCGATACCGGTAAGAAAAGCCGCAGGCATTGTCCGCCGTCAGCAGTTCGTGCCCGCAGTCCGCCTCAAAAGTCATGGATGTCTGCGACGAAAGCAAATCGATTTTTCGTCCCTCTTTTGCGGAATGAAAATATAGAAAAACGGTTTCTCCCTGTATTTCATAACCGAAATTCATGGGAACGATATATGCGCTGCCTGCGTCGACGAGCCCGAGCCTGCAGCATCCGCAGGACTTTAAAATCTCTGTCATCCGTGTAAAATCTCTGATTTCTCTGTCTTTTCTTCTCATAATAATTCCTCCGTGTCGAAGCTTTTTTTGCGAAATTCAGTAGGTGTGATTCCGGTTGCGCGCAAAAAGGAATCGCTAAAGAAGCTTCTGCTTGAGAAGCCCAGCTCGGCGCTGATTTCCGCGACCGATTTGTCGGTGGTGGACAGCAGGATCTTTGCGTACTCGATTTTGCGGCTGCGGATGTGTTCGTTCAGGGAGACGCCTGTTTCATGCCGGAATTTTTTCGTGAGATAATACTCCGTATAGCCGGTATACATCGCGAGTTGTTTTAGCTCTATTTTTTCAAAAATGTGCATGTCCACATATTCCAGGGCCATTTTTACGGGTTTGGAATAGCGGGCATGTTTTTTTGCTTTTTGTACGCGTTCGATAAAGTCGCCAAACATCTGATGGCTTGTGTTTGTCACGTCGGCAATCGTACGGCACTGTTCGACATTCTGGATATAATAGTCGCTCATATTGTAGGCGGTTTCCGGGGACAATCCGCCCCGGATGGCGGCGCGCGTACACAGGGAGACAAAGATAATGACCGAATCCTGTGCCTGCCGCAGCGGGTTTTCCGACTGGATTTTCGTGCCGAAGCTTAACGTGGAGATTTTATTTAAAGCGTCCTTCCAGTTGGGATTGCCGTCCTCCACCATCTTTAACAGCGTCTGCTCTGCGGTCCAGATTCCGGCGTGGTTTGCGGGGCCGGATGTGTCGGAGGAAGAGGTGTCAGAGGGAGCTGCGTGGGAAGCATGGGTCAGGTCGCTGATCTGCAGCTTTTCTCCGGTTACGGTGTAGTGCAGCATCAGTGCATACTCGAACAGAGTCGTCGCAGGTACGACCGGAAGACCGGCGAGAAACTGCATCAGTGTTTTTTTGTAGGTGAGCGGAATTTCATGTTCGTTCACCTTTTTTTCGAGATTTTTCAGTGTAAAATCCGCCGTGAAAACAGGCCCAATGATGTAGAAGGATCTGTCGGGAGACGTCAGGTCGGCGCAACAGGCCCACACCATGCCGAAACGGTCGCTGATGATAAGCGGCGTGGCCTGTGCGTCAAAATGTTTTAAGACCTGAATGCCGCATTGATTCAGCGCAAAAATATTGACAAAGATATTCTGCATGGGGCAGTTGGATGAGATGGGAAGCATATCATGGGTATAGTGCCAGAGATACACATTTTTTGTGATAGAAAGAAGCTCTCTGAAAAAGGCGGTTTTTTGTCCGATTTGCATAAGGCACCTCGTTTCTGTTTCTCCGGTATTACGCTCGGTGGAAAAGGGGGTACTTCCCAGTCCACTGAGGATAGTATAGCATATTTCCGAAAGATTAACAGATATAAATCTGGCGAAAAAGACTGAAAAATAGTTTTAAAATAAAAATAGAACGAATAATCAGTCCAAAAAGCGAAAAAGCGTTCGTATCATTCAAAGCGGATATAGTAGGATGAGAACAGAAGAAGCGGTGTACTATCTATACGGAAACGGAACAGAAACGGAGGAACATATGGGATTTTCGAAAGATTTTTTGTGGGGCGCCGCGAGCGCTGCCGCACAGATTGAAGGAGCGTGGGATGAGGACGGCCGGACGCCGAGCATCTGGGATAATATACCGGAAGGGAAAATCAATAAAAACGAGACCTGCCACACGGCCTGCGACCACTACCATTACTGGAAAGAGGATGTGGAACTGATGAGGCAGATGGGCCTAAAAGCCTATCGCTTTTCGGTGAGCTGGAGCCGTGTGATACCGCAGAGGGGCGTGATAAACCCGAAGGGCATGGAGTTTTATCGGAATCTGACAGACGCGTTGTGCGAGGCCGGCATTGAGCCTATGATAACGCTCTACCACAGCGATTTGCCGCAGTGGGTGTTTGATCTGGGCGGATGGAACAGCGACGAATGTGTCGGGGAATTTGCTTTTTTCGCACGGGTGATGACAGAGGCGCTGTCCGACAAGGTGCGTTACTGGTTCACAATGAATGAAACACAGTGCATGCTGCCGGACTTTCTGGAACTGGCCGGCGGGGATGAGGATCAGGTATACCGCCGTATGCTGTTAGCGCACGGGAGGGCAGTATGTGAGATGCGCGCCGCGGCAAAGCAGCCGTTAAAAATCGGCATGGTCGTTATGGGAATGGTGGTAGAGGCGTTACCGGGGATTATCAGCGAGGAGCAGGCGGCTGCCATGACCTTTTCGGACAGAGGAGGATTTTTGACCATGCTGCGATGGGCGGACCCGATCCTGCTCGGACAGGTGCCGGAGAGCATGAAGGCGATATTGTCCGCGGAAGATATGGAAATCATACATCAGCCGCTTGATTTGTTCTGTGTCAATGTCTACGGGTCAGCCAATTTTTATGACAATCCGGGAAGGAAAAATCCGCTGTCTTACCCGGGAATCCCGAAATCCCATATCGGCATGCCGATTCGGCCGGAGTGCATGTATTACATGGCGAAATTTGCATGGGAGCGGTATCATCTCCCGGTGTTATTCACGGAAAACGGCTTTTCCAACATTGATTTTGAGATGACAGACCATAAGGTACATGACCCGCAGCGCATCGACTATATTCGTCGGTATCTGCTTTCCCTGCGGCGCGCCGTAGAGGAGGGAATCCCGGTGGAGGGCTATCTGTACTGGTCTGTCATGGATAATTTTGAGTGGTTTCACGGGTATGATATGCGGTTTGGACTGATCTATATCGATTATCAGACTCAGAAGCGTATCCTGAAGGATTCCGCTTATTATTACCGGGACGTGATAGCGGCGAACGGTGAAAATTTGTAGTGGCGAGAGCAGAGGAGGAGAAGTTATGAGCGAACGGACAAAAGCAAAACGGGGTTTGCTGGAAGGGGCTTTTACAAACTCGAAATGGGATTCGAGAATTAAGTCGGCAAACACCACAAAAAAGGAAATGTGGCTGGGGTATGTCTTAGGCGTCTGGGGTATGATGATGACAAGTTCCATCGTCAACAGCTATTTCAATCAGTATCTGACCGACGTCATCGGTTTTGATTCGAGCAAGGGGATGTGGATTGCAACCTTTATGGTCGTGTTTCCGGTGCTGTCGAAGCTGCTGGATGCGATTACCAATCTTGTCATGGCAAAGATTATCGATTCTACAACCTGTAAACAGGGAAAGGTGCGGCCGTGGCTGCTCATCTCCGCGCCGTTTGTGGCGGTGAGCGTGATTTTACTGTTCTGGATGCCGTTTACGGAGCCGGTGCATCAGGCCATCTGGGTGGTCGTGGCATTTAATCTGTATTATGCCGTGGCATACACGATGTGGAATATGTCCAAGGAACTGACGCCGGTAGTTTCCACCCGCAATGTGAACCAGAGGAAGAATCTTTCGATGGCGGCTCAGATTGTGGGAAATGTGGGAACCGGGCTGGTATCGATCCTGTTTCCGACGATGTTTGCAGCGGTCTGCGGCATGGTTTCCACGACGGCGAAGGGCTATCTGCTGTCAATGTCCATTATGGCCTGCGTGGCGGTGGCGACCACGTTTGTTCAGTATTTTTATACCCGTGAGCGCGTCACGGAGGAGCGGCGAAACCAGCGGGGAGTAAAGAAAGAGGAGGCTGCAAAGCTTACGGTACAGAGGGAAGCGGGCATGTGGGAGCAGTTTCGGGCCTGCTTAAAGAGTCGGTACTGGATTCTGATTTTACTGATTGTTTTGATTTTTAATATCTGCGGGAATCTGCGGAATATCTCACTGATTTACTATTCCGGCTGGGTGGTAAACGGCAATGCGTACGGGAATGTGGCCGCGATTCAGGCGAAGTTTCAGATGATCGCGCTCTCCCCGATGGGGCCGGGCATCCTTCTGATGCTGCCTCTGACGAAAAAGTTCGGCCGCACGAAAACAATCTGGACGACTTCCGTCCTGACAATCGCAGGTTCCATACTCGCGTTTATGAGCATGGGGAAAGGAACGATGATCTATGCGGGAACGGCGCTGGCTGCGATCGGCAATATCTCGTTCAGTTATATGATCATGACCTTTATGGGCGATGTGGTCGACCAGGTAGAGTGGAAGACAGGCGTGCGTGCCGACGGGCTGACGGGCGGTCTGGTGAGCGCGATGATGATGTTTGCGGTGGGCATCGCCCAGGGGCTGTTTAATCTCGGGCTGATGGCGACGGGCTACGCGAAGCCGGAGCAGATCGGGACTTCGGCGGAGGGGATTGCGCTCTATGCCGACCAGACCGGCGCCGCGGTAAATTGGATTAATTTTGCTTATCAGGGAAGTTTTATTATCGTCGGCGCGGTTGTATTTTTCATGTTCTGCTTTGTGTTTAAAATTGAAAATGATATGCCGATGATTTCAAAAGAATTGCAGGAGCGCAGGGTTGCCGAGTGCGCGAAGCTTGGAATCGAGTACATACCGGCGGATGAGTTAGAGCGCCGCGAGCGGGCGGAAGCCGACCGCATGACGGAGGAGAACCGGATTGCCGAGCTGCGGGAGTACTGTGCAAAGAAGGGACTTGATTTCGATGCGGAAAATCAGAAGGTGTTGGATAAGCGCGCGGCAAAAGCGGCGAAGGCGGCGGCAAAAGCGGCCAAAAGAGCCAAGCGGAAATAGCGTATCGGGTATATGGGAGGAAATGTGAAATGGAAAAATTACAGAGAGTCGAACTCTCCATCGATTCGAGACTGACGGAAATTTTCGCGTATGAGGAGAGCAGAGAAATTTTTGATACATACCTGCCGGGCATGCGGGCGCGGGTGGAGAGCCAGCCCGCCGTCATGGGATTTTCCGTGCGCAAGCTGATCGATTTCGCAGGCGGGGCGGTACCGGATTCTGCGGCGGAGGAGCTTGACGCCGCACTGCGGCAGCTTGAGCTGTATGCAGAGGAGGCGAAAGGAAGCGGCTATAAGGAAGAGCAGCCGTTGACTTTGGCGGCATCCGAGTGCGTCAGAGAGGAGCGCCGGACGGCCGTTTATCCGGGAAGGGTCTGGAGAGATACCGCTGGATTCCGCATTCAGGCGCACGGCGGCGCACTGTTTTACGAGGACGGCACCTGTTACTGGTACGGGGAAAACAAAGAGCGCACGGACGGGAAATGCGCGGTGTGGACCTGGGGTATCCGCGCCTACGCGTCGAAGGATCTGTGTAACTGGGAAGATCAGGGGCTTATCATCGGGCCGGATTTGGAGAACCGGGCATCCGGGCTGTACCCCGAATGCCATGTGGACCGCCCGCATATCGTAAAATGTGAGAAAACCGGAAAGTATGTGTGCTGGATCAAGCAGTCGGGCGAGGAGGCGTGCTTTCTGATTTTGCAGGCCGACGCGTTTTTGGGTCCTTATGCGGTGGTAAAAGAAAATTACCGTCCGTTTGGGATGCGAGTCGGCGATTTTGATATGACCGTGGAGGGAGAGAAGTGCTATCTGTATATGGATGCGGACCACACGGGGATTGTGGGAATGGAGCTGTCAGAGGATTTCCTTTTGGCAGAGCGAAAGGTGTCCGTCTCATACGAGGGGCTGCACGCGCCTTTCTGCAGAGAAGCGCCCGCAGTTTTTGCGCGGAAAGGGAAACGATACATGCTGACTTCGGGTATGAGCGGTTATATCCCGAATAAGAGTGATTCCGCAGTCTCGGATTCATGGGAGAAACCGTTTGCGAGCCTCGGAAATCCGCATGTGAATGATGCGACAAACGCCTCTTTCAACAGCCAGATTTCACAGGTGTTTCGGGTGCCGTGGAAAAAGGACCTCTACATTGCCATAGCGGACCGCTGGGTGCCGGATTATCCGGTGGATGCCAGACGGGCGGACGTTATCCGACGGACGATTGCATCCCGTTACGAGCCGGAAACGTATTGTGTGACCGAGGAGGAGCGGCGGGAAGTGATGAACAGTCCGATGCTTGAGAGCGCAAATACCTCCGCGGCGGACTATGTGTGGCTGCCGCTCCGGTTTGACGGGGAGCGGGCGCTGATTGACTGGCGGGATGAGTGGAGACCGGAGGATTACGAAGATGCGCAGCGCACGGAAGAAAAGGAGCGGTGAGATGGAAATCTATGATGCGAAAGTAAATCATCTGAAAAATCCGCTGGGGTTTTTCATGGAGAAACTGTCTTTTTCATGGAAGGTAAAAGGAGCGCGGGGAACCCGCCAGCGGGCGGCGCGCATCCGGATTGCGGCGGATGCGGCGTTTACGGATATTTTGACGGATACCGGGTATCAGGAACAGGCGGATTCGCTCGGAACGGAAGTTGCGCTTAATTTAAAACCGCGCACAAGATATTACTGGACGGTGACGGTGCGCGACGACGCAGACGGGGAGGCGTCATCTGCCGCACAGTGGTTTGAGACCGCGAAGCGGGGGGAGCCGTGGCTGGGGAAATGGGTCACCTGTGACAGCGAAAACCCGCGGCATCCGTTTTTCGAAAAGGAGATTCGGCCGGCAGGGGAGGTAGAGTCGGCGCGTCTGTATATTTGCGGGCTCGGACTTTACGAGGCGTATTACAACGGCGAAAAAATCGGAAATGAATACCTGACGCCGTACTGCAACGATTACACGGAGTGGGTGCAGTATCAGACCTACGACGTCACGGAGCAGTTAAAGAAAAGCGGAACGCTCTCGGTGCTGCTCGGCAACGGCTGGTACAAAGGGCGTTTCGGGTTTGCAGCGCGCGAGGAAAAGGGCTTTTACGGAAACGAGTGGAAACTGATTGCGGAGCTTCATATCCGGTATCGGGACGGAGGGAAGGAGGTCGTCGGAACGGACGATTCGTGGAGCGTGCGGCGGAGCACGCTGCTGTTTTCGAGTCTCTATGACGGGGAACACCGGGACGATACGCTTGCGGACGGAGCGCCGGAAGCGGCAGCGCTCTGCGAGGCGCCGGAGGGGGTTCTTGCGGAGCGGTTGAGTCTCCCCGTGACGGCGCACGAAACCTTTCAGGCGCCTGCGGTGCTTATCACGCCGGCCGGGGAGCAGGTGCTCGATTTGGGGCAGGAGTTTGCGGGAATTTTCTCCCTGCGTGTCCATGAGCCGAAGGGCACGAAAATACGCATTCAGACCGGCGAAGTTTTACAGGACGAAAATTTTTACAACGAGAACCTGCGGACCGCAAAGTCGGAGTATAGTTACATTTCAAACGGCGAGGAGACGACCATTATCCCGCATTTTACTTATTACGGTTACCGGTATGTGAAAATCGAGGGCATCGCGGACTTAAAGGCGTCGGATTTTACCGGAATCGCGCTCTACAGCGATATCAGGGAAACGGGGAAAATCGAGACGGGACATACGCTGCTCAACCGCTTTTTTTCAAATGTGATGTGGGGTCTGAAAAGCAACTTCCTTGATGTGCCGACCGACTGCCCGCAGCGCGACGAGCGGATGGGATGGACGGGGGACGCGCAGGTGTTTCTGCCGACGGCCGTATTTTTGACCGACGCTTATGCGTTTTACGCGAAGTATTTATATGACATGGCGCAGGAGCAGAAGGCGGCGGAGGGAAAAGTCCCGAATGTAATTCCGTCTTTCGGCGTGGCGGACACGTCGAGCGTGTGGGGCGACGCGGCCTGCCTGATGCCGTGGAATCTCTATCTGTTTTACGGGGATAAGAGCATTTTAGAAGCGCAGTATGACAGCATGAAAGCGTGGGTCGACTATATCAGGAGGATAGACGGGGACTGCCATGGCTGGCGCCGGGTGTTTCATTTTGGGGACTGGCTGGCGCTCGACCACCCTGCGGGCGGCGCGGAGCAGACGCTGGGCGGAACCGACGAGGATTTTATCGCAAATATTTACTATGCGGCGAGTGCGGCGCTGGTGGCAAAGGCTGCCGGAGCGCTCGGATATAAAGAGGATATGGCGGCATACGGCGCGCTGGCCGAACAGCAGTTTGCGGAGGTGAAACGGGAGTATTTCAGCGCAACCGGAAGGTGCTGCGTCAGGACGCAGACGGCCCTTTTGCTGACGTTAAAATATCATCTCTCCGACAATGAGGCGTTGATGAAAAAACAGCTGGAAAAGCTGCTCAAAGACTGCGGGGGAAAGTTAAAGACCGGGTTTGTCGGGACGCCGCTTTTGTGCAATGTACTCTCGGAAAACGGTTTTCACGCGCTCGCGTGGAAACTGCTTTTAAACGAGGAGTACCCGGGCTGGCTGCACGAGGTAAAACTTGGGGCAACGACGGTGTGGGAGCGCTGGAACAGTCTTGACGACGATGGGAAAATCTCCGGAACCGGAATGAACAGCTTAAATCATTACGCATACGGCGCGGTGGCGGAGTGGATGTTCCGCTGGGCGGCGGGCTTAAACTTCGACGAGGGAGCACCGGGCTGCAGGAGCGTGACGCTCGCACCGCAGCCGAACTGGGAGGTGCGCCGCCTGCGGGCGGAGTACGATTCCCCGGCGGGAACCTACGCCATCGGTTGGGAGATTTTGGACGCTTTTCATGTGAAAATTGATGTCTGCATTCCGTTTGGGGCGCAGGCAAGGCTGATTCTTCCGACGGGAAAATGTGTAGAGGGGACAGGCGCGGACGAAAACGTGACGGCGGAGGAAAACTCATTCGCAAAGGAAAACGAGTCTGCGGAGGCAAATTCATCTGCCGGGGATGCGTCTGTGGCGCGGACGTTTGGAGCAGGGAGCTATTCATTTATCTGGGAGACGGCGGGGCCGCTAAAGATGCTTTACAGCACGGCGAGCCCGATTCGCGCCCTGAGAGAAAATTCAAAGGTGCGAGCGATGCTCTCCCGCGTGCTGCCGCTTGAACGGATCCCGGAGACATATCTGGACAAAAGCCTCCGCGATGTGGCGGCAAAATTCGGCGGGCGGATGACGGAAGAGCAGTTAAACGGGCTGGATGATATGCTGGCGAAATTGTAAATAAAAGAAAAGTGAGCAGGGAGGGAACGGGATGAAACCGATTGTGTTAGCGGGATGTGACAAGAGGGAATCCGAAACGGAGAAGAAAAACCGCGCACTGGCGCGCAGGGCGGCTGCGGAGGGGTTCGTGCTGCTGAAAAACGAGGGCGCGTTGCCGCTTACAGGAAAGAGAATTGCGCTCTACGGTTCGGGCGCGCGGATGACGGTAAAGGGCGGGACAGGCTCGGGCGCAGTCAGAGAGCGTTACAGCGTGACGATCGAGCAGGGGCTGCTTTCGGCCGGGTATGAGATTGCGACGAAAGACTGGCTGGACCGATTTGACCGCTATTATGCGGATACATACGAGACGTACCGAAAGGAGCAGGAAAAGCGGGTTGAGGGAATGCGGGAATTTTATCAGATTCTGGGCGCGGTGCAGCCGTTTTCCCACCCGACGGGAATCCCCGTGACGGCGGAGGATATCCGCAGTTCCGGCACGGACACCGCGATTTATGTGCTGGCAAGGCAGGGCGGCGAGGGAAACGACAGGCGGGATGTGCCCGGCGATTATCGTCTCGACGAGACGGAGTATGCAAACATAAAGGCCGTGTCGGAAGGCTATGAAAAGCTGATTGTGGTAATAAATGTGGGCGGCGTAATCGATGTGTCCTTTTTGGATACGATGCGAGTGAACGCGCTGGTCTACTATGTGCAGGGCGGCGAGGAGGGGGGAAACGCGCTCGCGGACGTGCTCGGCGGGAAGGTCAATTTTTCCGGAAAGCTTGCGACAAGCTGGGCGTACGAATTTTCGGATATCCCTTCCAATACTACCTATTCCTATCTGGGGGAGGACGCGCACCGGCAGACCTACAATGAGGGAATCTATGTGGGTTACCGCTATTTTGACACGTTCGGCGTCGCGCCGCGCTTTCCGTTTGGTTATGGACTTTCGTACACAACGTTTGCGGTTTGGGCGGACGACGTAAAGGCGGACGCCGCGCATGTGACGGTGCGGGCGTGGGTAAAAAACGAGGGAGGCCGTGCGGGGAAGGAAGTCGTGCAGCTGTACGCGACGGTGCCGTTTTACCGGGAGGATACGCTGTGCGGAGCGGAGCAGAAACGCCTGATCGCATTTGCAAAGACAAAAGAGCTTGCACCCGGGGAGGAGACAGTGGTAACGTTTTGTGTTCCAACGTCGGACCTCGCAAGCTATGATGAGGGGAGAAGCGCCTACCGGATGGGAGAGGGCGATTACATTTTACGGCTCGGGACTTCCTCGGCAGACACGGTGCCTGCGGCCGTCCTGCGGCTGGATGCGGATGTCGTCACGGAGCAGTGTGCGCCTGTCTGCCCGCGGAAACGGGAGGTGGCTGAAATTGTGCCGCCGGAGCGGGCAAAGGAGGATATTTCCGGGCTTCCGGTAATTGCCTTTTCCGCTGCCGATTTCAGGACAGTGACGCATGTGTATGGGACAGAAGAGCAGTGGAGAAAGGAGCCGTACCGGAAGGCGGCCCTGCAGGAGCGCCTGTGGAAGCTGTTGGAGCATCTTACGACGGAGGAGCTTGCGACGCTCGTCTGCGGCGGAGGTACGAGCGGGGAGCGCCTTGTGACTGCGATGGGAGCGAGCGGAACAACGACGAGCAGGCTGTATGAGATGCACGGTATCCCCAACGTCATTTTGTCGGACGGCCCGGCAGGGCTCAATCTGACCGGACATATCGTGGAGCTTCCCGACGGCAGCTACCGTGCGGCCCGGGTGGAAGAAAATTTAGAGGCCTATAAGCGGTATCTGTTCGGCTTTAGCAAGACGGCCCTGATGTCGCAGATGGCCGCGCCGGAGGACGGGATTTCCCATTATCAGTACTGTACCGCATGGCCCTGCAGCCAGCTTCTGGCGCAGACGTTTGACGTGGAGCTGTTAGAGAAAATCGGGGATGCCACGGGCAGTGAGATGGAGGCTTACGGTGTCACGGTATGGCTTGCGCCGGGGATGAATATCCACAGAAATCCTCTGTGCGGGCGGACGTTCGAGTATTATTCCGAGGACCCGCTGGTGTCCGGGAAGCTGGCCGCAGCGCTTGTGCGGGGCGTGCAGCGCCATCCGGGCAAAGGGGTGAGTGTCAAGCATTTCGCGGCGAATAACTGCGAGCTCAACCGCAACGAATCCTCCTCGGACATGCATGAGCGGGCGCTGCGGGAAATCTATCTGCGCGGCTTTGAGATTGCGGTAAAGGAGGCTGCGCCGATGACGGTGATGGCTTCTTACAATATGATAAACGACGTGTATGCCACAAATAATTATGACCTGCTCGTGAAGGTGCTGCGGGAAGAATGGGGCTTTACGGGACTTGTGATGAGCGACTGGGATGCGATGAAAGCTTCGCGCGACGACTGCATGGAGGCGGCCACCGGGGACGTGTTGAGAGCGGCTGTATCGCAGTGCGATTTGATTATGCCGGGCCGGCCCGACCAGGTGGAGGCAATCGTAAAAGGTGTGGAATCCGGGGCGGTGCTGCCTGCGGATTTAAAGCGGAGCGCGGCAAGAGTGCTGCGTCTTGTCGCGGGGAATACGGCAGTGCCGGTGTGATGGAAATTGATTGAAGTTTTGAGTTATTAACGATATATTATAGACGTGGCTATAAGCCAACGGAGCAGGAATGTTCCGAAGAGAGTACCCATGACAGGGACGGTAGCCTCCCGAGCCAATGACACCAGTTTACTGGGAGTACATAGGAAGGGAGGTGCGTGATATGACAGCATTTGAGATTATTTCGGTTTTCATTGGGATACTGACATTGTTAGTGACCTTTGGCAGCTTGATTATCGCGTTTCTTGCCTTTCTCACAAGAGAAAAGGATAACAGGAAGAAATAAAAAAGCCTATCCTGTCTGACTCACAGGATAGGCGGTGTCCGTAAGGACATTTGCTCTAATCGAGAGGCATCCACCTTTGGAGTGGGTACTTTTCTTACATCTAATATATCATAAAGGACGGGAAAATTCAACAATGATCTTTTCAATTGCCCGTTTCGTGCAAAATCCTGGAATCAACTGTTTAAAATGCTGTTTCGTCTAATCATATGACATCAAAAAGGGGAGGTATTTATGGGAACACTTGCAAAAATCCTAAAGAGGGTGCTCGCCGTATTTCTGATACTGGTCGTCACGCTTCTGACGGCCGCGACGGCGGTGGCGGTTCCGCTGGCGAACAATTACGCGGCGATGATCAGCATGGCGCTCGGGCAGTCCACGGTGGAGACAAAAGGCGGGAGCAATCCGCAGTATTACAAGAGCGCGTATTCCACGGAGGAAGCGATGGCGCTTGCCGCGGAGGAGATGTGCAGAGAGCTGGAGCGGGAGGGCATGGTGCTGCTTCAAAACGAAAACCGCGCGCTGCCGCTTGCGCAGGGGGCAAAGGTGAGCCTGCTCGGGCAAAATTCCGTGGATCTGGTCTACGGCGGAGCCGGGGCCGGTTCGGTCGACACGTCCAAAGCCGGGAATCTCAGGGAGGCGCTGGAGCGCGCCGGTTTTGAGGTAAACGGAACGCTCTGGGACTTTTACGCGACCGGGGCCGGAGCCGGCTACCGGAAAGAGACGCCGAGCGTGACCGGAGCCGGGAATCTGGCGGCGCACGAGGTGCCGCAGTCGGAGTACACCGAGGATGTGCTCCGCAGCATGGAAACGTACGGTGACGCCGGAATTGTCGTGATCGGCCGCGGCGGAAGCGAGAGCATGGATTTGCCCGCGGAATATCTGGAATTTACGGCGGAAGAGCTGGATCTGATCCGCCTTGCCGGAGAGAAATTCGAAACGGTGGTGCTGCTTTTAAACACGACGAACCCGATGAATCTATCCGTGCTTGCGGACGGTACGATAGACGCATGCCTGTGGGTCGGAGCGTTCGGACAGTGCGGTGTGGACGCGGTCGGGGAAGCGTTGAATGGAACGGTAAACCCGTCGGGCCGCCTTGTGGATACATACGCGTACAATCCGGGCGCGGCGCCCGCAGCCGTAAATTTCGGCGATTATACGATCACAAACAGCCAGGTGGAGGCCGGAAACAAATATATGGTTTACGCGGAAGGCATCTATGTGGGGTATCGCTACTATGAGACGAGATATGAGGATGTGGTTCTCGGGACAAAGGGAGCCGGGGACTACGATTACGCATCCGAGGTGCAGTTCCCGTTCGGATACGGGCTTTCTTACACGGAGTTTGCGTGGTCGGACTATGCGGTGACGGAGAGCGCGGATGCGTTTACCGTGTCTGTGACCGTGGAAAACACCGGGGATGCGGCGGGAAAAGAAACCGTGCAGGTGTATCTGCAGTCGCCCTACACCGAATATGATATCGCAAACCATATCGAGAAGGCCGCAGTCGAACTTGTCGGCTTTGCAAAAACTGCGCTCCTTGCGCCGGGCGAGCGGGAGACGGTCACCGTGACGGTTCCGAAAGAGATGATGAAAGTCTATGACAGCGAGGGATACGGCACCTATATCGCGGAGGCCGGAGACTATTATCTCGCGGCCGGGAAAAACGCGCACGAGGCGTTGAATCATATGTTATCCGCGAAAGGTAAGACCGCCGCGGACGGCATGACCGCGGACGGCGATGCGGCGATGGCGTATCTGTACATGCAGGAGCAGACGGATGCAAACACCTATGCAGTATCGGCCGTGACCGGGGCAAACATCGAAAACCAGATGACGGACGTGGATATCCGTTCTTACGATGCGGACTTTACATATCTGAGCCGCAGCGACTGGACGGGCACCTGGCCCGCGCTTTACGCGGACGGCAGCTTTGAGGCGCCGGAGGAGCTTCTGGCAGATTTGGCTGTTCCCGTGCCCGAGGAAAATGCGGATGCCGAAATGCCCGTTTTTGAGACGGTCACAAGTGAGAGCGGCGAGCTGATGCTGGCCGATCTGATCGGAGCGGATTTTGACGATCCCCGCTGGGAGGATCTGCTGAATCAGGCAGGGAAAAAGGAGCTTTATGATCTGGTCCGCCACAGCGGCTACGGCACCTACGCCGTCGGCAGCATCGGCCTGCCGGGCACGGTACAAAAGGACGGGCCGGCCGGTATCTCGAGCACGCTCGCAGGTGGCAACTTAAGCTGCATGGCCTACCCGCCCGAGGTGGTTGTGGCTTCTACATGGAATGAGGAACTTGTGGAGGAATTCGGAAAGCTGATCGGGGAGGACAGCCTCTCCTCGGGCGTTGCGGTGTGGTACGCGCCGGCGATGAATATCCACCGGACCGCGCGCAGCGGGCGCAATTTTGAGTATTATTCGGAGGACGCCTTCTTATCCGGAAAGATGGGCGCCGCGGAGGTGGCAGGCGTGCAGGCGATGGGCGGAATCGTCACGATCAAGCATTTTGCGTTAAACGATCAGGAGACGAACCGGATCGGCGGAGCCGTCTTTTCCAATGAGCAGGCGGCCAGAGAAATATATTTAAAGCCGTTTGAGCTTGCGATCACGGAAGGAAATGCAAACGGGATCATGAGCAGCATGAACCGGGTCGGTGCACGCTGGATGGGCGCTCATGCCGGCGTGATGACGAATATTGTCCGCGGCGAGTGGGATTTTAAAGGCTTTGTCATCACGGACCAGACCTCTTTCCCGAGTTTTAACTACTGTGATATCCGCGCCGGGCTTGCCGCAGGCAACGATATGTGGCTGAATACGGCGAATAATATGTGGGCGCTCGCGGACGAGGAACTGACCGCCGGCGTGATGCAAAACGCGCGCACGGCAGCTCACCGGTTCTTATATGTGGTTGCAAACAGCAACGCGATGAACGGCGTCGACAGAGACACGAAGGTTATGAACGTCAAAGCCGGCTGGCAGAAGCTGGTCTATGTGCTTGTCGTTGTGATGGTGCTGATTTTCGTCGGGGGCGTGTACGGAGGCTACTGCCTGTGGGGCACGAAACGGCACCTTGCGAAAAAGCAGGCGAGAAAGGAGAGAAGGGCGGCAAAGAGAGCGGCCTGAGTATTTGAAAAATTATTTTGTTCGATGAAGGTTGAAAAATCCGGAGTCTGTGCGGTGTGAGAACTGTGCGGCTCCGGATTTGTCTGACAGGCTTTTTCCTGCGCCTGGCGCTTGACATACGGCGGGGTATGTGCTGTTATAAATAAAAAACCGGTTTATTAAAGGAAAAAGTATGGATAAAAATTTAATTGCTGCGGTTATATCGGCAGTTACATCGATATTTGTGGTCGTTTTATCGCATGTTCTGATTGCTACAGGGGATAAGAAAAAGCGGAGAAAAGAGGAAATCGAACAGGTTCAAAAAGAGCATCTAAATTCTTTAAGATTTTTTCTGGAAGAAAATTATTTTAGGATAGATGAAATATTAAAAGCCGTGGAACAGGAAAATAAGAATAGAATAAACGATATTCGAATCATTGGGGATCCTTTCGAATTACTGGAAAAGGATGATGAATGGTTTACCGGATGCGGGTGTTATCTTATGTCTGCCTGCTATTATACCGCATGTCTGTTTGCTTTTTTAGAAAGAATACGCAACAAAATGCCGTTTTTGAAACTGGAAAATGAAAACGATACGAAAATGGCGGAATTAATCGGTCATATCGTAAATGATTTTGGAAGGAATCTAAATATATATTATCCGATACAAATGAACATAGGAAGAGAGATGTATCAGGTAAATGAACAGAATATCCTGACTTACAGAGAGTTTTGCGAGATGTTAAAAAAGAAAGAAAATCTGGTATGGTACCCTCAGTGGACAAAGGGACACACGCCCTGAGCCATGATATTCGGGTAATTTTCTGCGTTGTCCTCAATCGGCGTACGTCCAGTACGCCTCAATCGTC
Organism: Lachnospiraceae bacterium; assembly: GCA_021770345.1. Lineage (GTDB taxonomy): Bacteria > Bacillota > Clostridia > Lachnospirales > Lachnospiraceae > Roseburia. The sequence continues at coordinate 158,229 of JAETRD010000006.1, forward strand.
CGCCTTGTAAATTACTTATTCGCTGGTAAATTTTTTCTTAAGGATGGTAAAAAGTGAAAGCGAAAACGGAAAACGATTATTAAAAGATATACAGGCACTGTCCGATTTTCTGAATAAAATTGTATCCGGAGGAAATTCGATTAAGCAAAAATATGATTGGTGATTTGTTTATCCTGACGGAAAAACTGACTGCGCATGGAAAAGAAACACACGGAGGGGGAAGCGTATGAAGCTGATTTTGCACTATAGTCAGAAAGCATCTGGCTATCTTCCTGCTTTCCACGCTTTTTTTGACACTGGAAGCGATGGCGGATTTGTTCCAGCCCGCGTTTATGTCCTGAATCGTGGACAGAGGGATTAAGAATGCCGATGTAAAGCAAATTTATCAACGGGATTATGCGGATTATGGTGAAAGCGCCCATCACCTGTATTGGCGCCATTGTCCTGATTCTGATTCAGACGCCGCAGCAGGCGCCGGTGATGGCGGGGATTCCTGCGGTGGCCGCCGTCCTCATTTTCGGGAATATGCGCGTCGGGTATCCCAGGTTTGGAACCGTACAAAAACGGCTCGACCGTTTAAACGGCGTGACACGGGAGTTCCTTTCTTCCGTCCGCGTGGTAAAGGCGTTTCACGCGGAGGAAAAGGAAGAAGAAAAGTTTGAGGAGGCTTCCATGGAGAAAGTGCGGGAGGCGGCGCGGACGGCGGGGGCGGACAGTTTTATTGAACGGCTGCCCGAAGGATATGATACAGTCCTTGCGCAGGGAGGGATGGAACTTTCCCAGGGAGAGCGGCAGCTTTTGACGATTGCCAGAGCGGTCTTTGCCAATGCGCCGATATTGATTCTGGATGAGGCGACGAGTTCTGTAGATACGGTCACCGAGCAGAAAATCCGACGCGCCCTGCTGAAAATCTGCGAGAATCGGACTTCGGTCATTATTGCACACCGCCTTTCCACGATTCGGGATTCGGATTTGATACTTCTGCTGGAAAACGGGAGAATCGCCGAACAGGGCACCCATGAGGAGCTGATGGCGCAAAATGGGATTTATGCCCGCATGTACCGGACACAGACAGCGCTGGGAGAATAATTAGCATGAAACAAATCGCGCAGCTGCGGTTTAAAAATCAGTAATGTGCGGCAAAATAAATTGGACACAAAAAATTCACAGAAATTATTAGCACTCACTATTGACGAGTGCTAATAATAGTGGTATAACATAGGTATCAAAAGAAAGGAGCGATGACTTATGATGACACCGAGTATTTTTGGAGAAAATTTATTTGACGAGTTTTTTGGTAACTTTTTCGGATTCCCGGCATTTGACGACAGGGCGATGCAGAAAGCGCAGAAGGAACTGTACGGACACCATACAGCAAATATGATGAAGACGGATGTGCAGGAGCACGGCGACCATTTTGAATTGGACATCGATCTGCCCGGATTCAAGAAAGAGGAGCTCTCGCTGGAGTTAAAGAACGGATATCTGGCAATCAGCGCGGAAAAGAAGCTTGACAGAGACGAGAAAGAGGAGGAAACCGGCAGGTTCGTCCGCAGGGAGCGCTATATGGGAAGCATGAGCAGAGCGTTTTATGTCGGCGAGGACGTCAAACAGGAAGATATCCATGCGAAGTATGAAAACGGGGTATTGAAGCTCTGCGTTCCGAAGATGGAGGCGAGAAAACCGGCGGTTCCGGAAAAGAAATATATCGCTATCGAGGGATAACGGAGCAAGTGCCTGCGTATGCGGCAGCTTTGAAATGGATGTGACATTTGCTTTGCCCCGGGGGTGGTACAGTGTGAAAGCTGTGCCGGTCCCGGGGTTTTTTAAATTCCTCTTGACATGGGTCGTCTTTTATTATATATTGAATATATATTCAATGAATTAATATTCAACAGGTGGGGGTGAAGCCGTGACGACCAGAGAGGAACAAAAGGAGCAGCGCAGGAAGCTTATTATCTCAAAAGCGCTTGAGCTGTTTGTGAAAAAAGGTTATTCCGATACCAAAATCGGGGATATCGCAAAAGCAGCCGATATGAGCATCGGGCTGATGTTCCACTATTTTGAATCAAAGGAGCAGCTCTATGAGGAACTCATAAAAATGGGGGCCGAGGGGACAAATGCGCCGAAGGAGATGAATTTCGAGAATCCGCTTACATATTTCAGCGGATTTCTTGACATGCTCTTTTCCTACGCGAAGGAGCAGCCGTGGGTTTTATATCTGTTTGTGCTGATGGCGCAGGCGCGCCGAAGCACGGGGATTCCGGCGCATATCAGGGAAATTGCCCTGGGCGTGAATCAGGTGGAGCAGTCCGCCGGGATTATTGAGGCGGGACAGCAGTACGGCTATTTCAGGGAGGGGGATCCGTATGCGCTTTCCTTTGCATTCTGGAGCAGCGTGCAGGGAATCATGGAGCAGCTTGCGGTTTCCCCCGAAATGATTGAAAAGGGACAGCTGCCGGAAACGGACTGGCTGATTGATATCATACGGGGGACAAAAGCATGAAACATAAAAAAACAGTGATTATCGGAGGCGGTATCGCAGGGCTATCGGCAGGGATTTACTGTCTTAAGAACGGCTATGACGTTGTCCTGTATGAGAAGAACGCCGCTGTCGGCGGCGAGTGCACCGGTTGGGACAGGCGGGGATACCACATTGACAACTGTATTCACTGGCTTACGGGATGTAACCCGGCAGACGATTTATATAAAATCTGGAGGGAAGTCGGAGCGATTGACGATGATGTCGCACTCTACCGTGAGCCCTGTTTTTACACTCTGGAATCGGGGGATCAGACGCTGCATTTCTGGAGCGATATCGAGAAAGCAAGGCGTGAGTTTCTCGCGGCGGCGCCGGAGGACGAGGCGGAACTCAACCGTTTTTTTGACAGTGTGAAAATGGCCGAGGCGGTAAGAGTACCCTGTGAGAAATCACTTGCCGACATGAATTTCATCGAATATATGAGATTTGGAATGCGCATGGCAGAGATGGGCAAAGTGATCCGGGAATACGGAAATGATACCGTTGCCGATCTCGCGGACCGTTTTCGGAATGGCTGTGTCAGAGAGATGATGAGATCGTATTTCAACGAGTCCTACAAAGCGACGGCGCTGATTTCCTCGTATGCATTTTACACGGGAGGGACGGCCGGGATTCCGGCAGGCGGTTCGGTCGGCATGGTTTCGCGCATTGCGGATCGCTTTCGAAAACTTGGAGGAAAAATATGCACAAATACATGCGCCGTAAAGATCAACACATACAAAAACAGGGCAAAATCCGTTTCTTTTGCGGATGGCAGCCAGGTGGAATGCGATTTTGTGATATGCGCCGCGGATCCTGCAGTGACGTTTGGCGGTCTGCTGGATCAAAGGTATATGGACAGAAATCTCAGAAAAATGTATGAAGCGAAAAGCGGCTATCGAGTGTCTTCGACGTTTCATGTGTCGTTTGGGGTTGTCGGGGAGGAGGACTGTGGGATCGAGAGCGGGTCAACGGTCTGTCCCTGCAAGAGCTATACGGTCGGAACGCATAAGTTCGAATCTGTCGCCGTAAGGATGTACGATTATGACAAAACCCTGTTCCCGAGAGACCGGCGGGTCATTCAGTGCAATATTCTGCAGGATGTGGCCGATTACGAATACTGGAGGGCACTGTATGACGATAAAAAGCGATACCGGGCAGAAAAACAGCGGATTGCGGAGACGATAACGGCGCGCATCACGGGGCTTTTTCCGGAACTTGCGAACCGGCTGATCCTGCTGGATACCTATTCTCCGGTCACATTTACGGAGTGGTGCGGTGCCTACAAGGGCGCCTACATGAGCTTTTATGAACAGAAGGGATATAAAAGCCTGACGGCGAAAAATAGTGTGCGCGGTCTGAAAAATGTCGTTCTCGCAAGCCAGTGGCTTACGACAAACGGTGGACTCCCGATTGCGGTCACATCGGGAAAATTTGCCGCCGCATGTATACGAGCGGCAGATAAAGGGCATATCATGGAAAAGAAAACAGGCTTGTGCAAAGGAGACGGAAATGAACGATAAAATATATGAATATGAAGCCGTGATATGCGCGGCAGAACAGAAAGGAGGCGCATACGTCGCATTTCCCTATGATATCCGGGAGGAGTTCGGAAAGGGACGGGTGAAAGTGCACGCCACATTTGACGGGGTGCCGTACGACGGCAGCATCGTAAATATGGGATTGAAACATGAGGACGGGAGCGTCTGCTATATCATCGGCCTGCGCAAGGACATCCGCTCCGAGATCGGCAAGCAGCCGGGAGACCGTGTCCTTGTGACGATCCGGGAGCGCGAGTAAAGGAGCCGGGCGGCTTTACTGCCCATAATAATCTTTCCGGTTTTTGAAATAGACAAAGAGCGTTATGGCAAGGCCCACGACCCAGCCGAACGGATACGCCAGACAGATTGCCGTGTAGCCGAGCAGATCCGTGAGCAGAAAGGCAGACCCCACGCGCACGCACAGGTCGATGAGCGTTGCCACGGTAAAGGTTTTCATATTGCCGAGACCCTTCATCAGGCCGTCCGTACAGATTTTGACGGCCAGCAGGAGATAACAGGGGCCTACAATGTGCAAAAATCGGACTCCGGTACCGAGCGCCCGCGCATCGACGGGCGGCTCGAGGAAGACAGAGACAAAATTCCCGCTGAATATACAGGCAAAAAGGGAAATCGAACCGCACATCAGCAGGGTTGTCGTCAAAGCGACACAAAACCCCTGACGAATCCTTGCATTCTGCTTTGCTCCGAGATTCTGCGAAGTGTAGCCGGAGAGCGCGTTTCCGAGCGCATTGACCGAGGACATGACGAGCGTGTTGACCTTGAAAGCGGCGGCGTGCCCGGCGACGACGGCCGTTCCGAAACTGTTGATCTTGTTCTGCATAAATAACTGGCCGACGGCGACCACGCTCTGCTGCAGCATACCCGGGAGTGCATAGCCGATCAGCTCACGAAAGCACCGGATATCAAAATAAGTGCCCTCTTTCCTCCAGGGGCTGACTTTGCGGTGCAGCAGGAAAGCCGCAAAGAGCGCGGCGAGTGCCTGCGAAAACAGCGTTGCCGCGGCAGCACCGAAAACGCCTGCGTGCAGTCGGGCAACCCACCATAAGTCCAGCAGGACATTGAGAATCGAAGAAAAGATTAAGAGCGCCAGCGGTGTTATGCTGTCGCCCAGCGCCTGAAATCCGGCATTGCACACATTGTAGAGAAACAGAAACGGGAGGCCGTATAAAAAGATTCTCAGATACAGGCCCGACAGTGCAAAAATATCGGCGGGTGTCCCGAGAAGCTTCAAAGTCATGTCGCCGAGAAGAAGCCCGCCCCCTGTCAAAAGCAACGCCAGCCCGAGAAACGTGAGAACGGACGTGCGCATGGATGTCAGCATGACGTCCGTTTTTTTTGCGCCGAAATAGTATCCGATCAGGATTGCAGCGCCGGCGCCTCCGCCTGTCGCAATTCCCAGAAACAGGGTGGTGACCGGATAGGAGGCGCTGACGGCGGCAAGCGCATCCAGGCTCACAAAACGCCCGACGATCACGCTGTCCGCAATGTTATAAAACTGTTGGAAAACGACGCCAAGCAGCATGGGAAATGCAAACGACAATATTTTTTGCTTCGGAGAGCCCGTAGTCATATCACCTTTCATAGAAAATGATCTCCTTTTTGTAGCTACGCCATCCGGCGTTTGCGAGACGCCGGAACTCGCATAAAAGTGTAAATTACAGAATCCGTTCCCCGTGTATCTGCCGGAACTGCATCGGGGAGATTCCCTCAAGCTGTTTAAAGACACGGCAGAAATAGTTGCAGTCTGAATAGCCGACGGAGACAGCGATGTCGGTGATGGTCAGGTCTCCGAAATGGAGCAGGGTTTTCGACAGGAAAATCCTGCTTCTTTTGATGTACTGGATGGTGGTGCAGCCAGTCTCCTTTTTTAAAATCCGGTTTACATAAGCCGGGGAAAAGTGAAAAGCTTCCGCAATCTGATGCAGGGAAAGATCCTCGTTTATGTGAAAAATAATATAGTCCGTGATTTTCGAGACGGTGTCGCTGTACGGCGTGCCGTTGAATTCGCCGGCATAGTAGCAGTATGCTTCGATAATCCGGTGCAAAATGTGCTCCTCCCTCAGATATTCAATGGGGGCGTCCTCGAGCAGGATTCCGAAATGTGTTGCGACGATGTGGATGTGCATAACGGGAATCTGTGAGGAGAGCAGCGAGACACGGAGCATGGTATTTAAGAGCGAACCGAAGTAACGGAGCCGTCTGGCGGGATCGTTGGGGATTCTTGCGATAAGATCCGCATAATCGTCGGGATTGTCCGAAAAGCTGTCGAGAACCCGGATGGCCTGTTCGTAATTCCCGGCAGTGACGTGGGATATCAGTTTTTTCTCCAAAGCATACCGTCTGAAAACGGATTCCTGGCTGATCATTGCCTCGCGCCGGATAATCTCCTGTTGATTTTCGGCCCGGAAGCTGTCTGCGTCATATTTCATTTCTGCCTCCGTGTGCACAGACCGTTTATGCAAAGCCATACATGGCTTTTCGGTTTGTATCAAAATGTGCTATAAGTGTTTCTTTTTGTGACTGTTCCTGTCAAAGTGTGCCTGTTACAATCATAACATAAATTGTGATTGTGCACAATAAAAGAATAAACATGGCCGTGATATTTATATAAAATGTTAGTGAAAATGAGACACACCGCAAAAGCGGTAGAAAGAGAGGAAAAATGAGTTCCGACAAAAACAAACAAAGTGTACGACCGTTTGGGCTGAAAGACAAAATCGGCTATATGCTGGGAGACTTCGGAAATGATTTTACATTCCTGTTCGCACAGATGTATCTGATGGTGTTCTGTACGGATGTACTGGGAATCGGAGCCGGGGTTGTCGGCGTGATTCTGATGGCGGCCCGCATTGTCGATGCGTTTACGGACACGGCGATGGGACGCATCTGTGATACGGCAAAGCCGTCGAAGGACGGAAGGTTCCGCGTGTGGATCAAGCGCATGGCAATTCCGATGGGTGTGAGCAGTATGCTCATTTACATGTACTGGGTGAAGGATTTCCCGATGCCGGTCAAGATCGCATGGGTGCTTGTCACCTATATTTTGTGGGGCAGCTTTTTTTATACGGCATGTAATATTCCCTACGGAAGTATGTCCTCGGTAATCACAAACAATGCAAAAGAGCGCGCGTCTCTTTCCGTATTCCGCACGGTCGGTGCGGTGATGGCCGGAATGATTATCGGAATGGTGACGCCGCAGCTGGTGTACCGCGCGAATGAGGCGGGCCAGCAGGTGATCATACCGGAGCGTGTGACGCTCGTCGCCGTGATATACGGTGTTCTGGCCGCGGTATTTTACCTGGGCTGCTATAAGCTGACGACCGAGCGCGTACGATGAATACATACCTGTACAAGGATTACTTTAACAATACGCAGATCATGGCGCTCGCCAGCCTGACGTCCACGCTGTCCATGCTGCTGATGGCGCCGCTTGCCTCAAAGCTTGCGGGGAAATTCGGCAAAAAGGAGGTCTGCTCCGCCGGCGTGCTGCTCTCGGCAGTCATTTTCATTGCGCTGTGGATACTGCGCATCAAATCGCCGATGGTGTTTATCGTGCTGATTTTTATCAGCAATATCGGAATGGGTCTGATGAGTATGCTCACATGGGCATTCCTTGCCGACGTGATTGACTATCAGGAGGTTCGCAGCGGGCAGCGCAGCGACGGAAGCGTGTACGGAATCTATTCGTTTTCGAGGAAGCTTGCGCAGGCGGCGGCCGGCGGACTCGGCGGCTTTGTGCTGGTGGCGATCGGTTATGTCAGCTCTGTGGAAGGAATCGAGCAGACGCAGAGCGTCAAGGACGGCATTTACAACTGTTCCACGCTTCTGCCGGGCATCTGCTATCTGGCGGTGTTCCTGCTTTTATGGCTTGTCTATCCGCTCGGTAAAAAGCAGGTGGATGAGAACGCAAGAGTGCTTGAGGAGAGAAGGCACGGACAGAACTAAGTGTCGGATCTATTTGGAAATTAAAATTGTTAATTGCAGATTTTGTGTCTGCGCGCTGCAGGGCTGTGGAGGAATGGCCTGACACAAATTTATTCATGCATAAAATGCAGCGCAGAACGGAGGGAAAATGGGATACGAAAAACTGACGGCGGAAGAGAAAAACTGGGTGGACGAAACCGTACAAAAAATAGAAAAAAAGCTTGTGAAGGTGCGCGAGCGCTCCGCAAAAAAGATTCCGTCGCAGGCGATTGACGGCGTGCACGACGATATGGCTGCAAAGGAAGGACCGTCGGGGATGACGCGGACCTTCTGGACGAACGGGTTCTGGGCCGGTATGATGTGGCAGATGTACGACGCGACGAAGGACGAGCGCTATATGGAAATCGCGCGGTACACGGAATCGGTGTTAAACCCGTGTCTGCTCGAGATTGAAAGCCATGATATCGGTTATCTGTGGCTTCCGGGTTCCGTGCTCGATTACAAAATCACCGGAAGCGAACAGGCGATGGCGGACGGTCTTGCGGCGGCAAAGTGGCTTGCGGCGCGTTTTAACCCGGCGAGCGGTGTGATCCGTGCATGGGGCAGCGGCAACGAGGCGATGCCGCTCGCAAAAGGGGCGCCGCCCGTCCATATGGCGGGAGCGACGATCATTGACTGTATGCTGAATCTGCCGCTGCTCTACTGGGCGTCGGAGACGTCGGGGGACCCGCGGTTCAAACGGATCGCGATGCGTCATGCGGACACGACGCGGGCAAATTTTGTCCGTGAGGACGGCAGCGTGATTCACATTGTCGAGTTTGACCCCGAGAGCGGCGAGCGGACGGCAGATCTCGGCGGGCAGGGCTACGGCCAGGGTTCCTCCTGGACGAGAGGACAGGCGTGGGGGCTGTACGGATTTACTTCGAGTTACAAACACACGCAGAAAAAGGAATATCTCGAGACGGCGGAAAAGATTGCCGCGTATTTTATCGAAAACATTCCAGAAAATGGCCTGATCCCGTGCGATTTCTGTCAGCCCAGGGAACCGTGGGTGCAGGACGATATCGGTGCGTGCGCCGCGGCGAGCGGCTTAATCGAGCTGTCCGGCCTCGTGCCGGAGGAGGCGGGCACGAAATATCTCGCTGCGGCGGTAAAGATGCTGCGGGCAATCGACGAAAAGAGTGCGGACTGGAGCGAGGATACCGACGGGATTACGTTGAACGGGACGACGGGGTATCATATGTCCGGACGGAATATGAATTATGTCTATGCGGATTATTTTTACATCGAGGCAGTGTTAAAGCTTCGGGGGAAAGGCGTCTTTGTGTGGTGATCGCTTTAGAAACAGGGCTGTACGGGCAGGAAACCGAAAAAGGTTTCCTGCCTTTTGTTGTGCGCCGGGCGTAGAATGCCCTTGCTGATTGTCGGAATCATGTCATCAGAAAGTCAGACGGGTTATAGAAAAGGGGAGGGAGGAAATGTTATCCTTGGAAAGGGTTGGTTCCTTTGAAAAACTATGGAAATCGGGAGGTTAAAAGGATGAGAAAACGGATTCTACCAATGGTATTATCAACACTTTTAATAACGACGGCAGTCAGTGCCTTTGCGGGGTGCGGGAAAACGTCGTTATCCGGGGGAGAGGGACAGAAAACACCGGGGGACAGTGTGGAAAGTGCTGAAGAGCCATATACGGTCACAATGGTAATGACCGGGACGCAGCAGCCGGACGAAGAGAGGATTGAGCAAAAAATCAACGAAATTCTGATGCCGGAACTGAACATGAAGCTGGATCTGGTGGTTCTTCCCTGGGGCAGCTCCATACAGCAGATACAGCTGATGCTTTCCGGGGACGAAAAAATCGATTTTTTCTATACCGATGCGCAGCATGCTCTGCAGTATATGAATAACGGACAGATTGTGGATATGACGGACCTGGTGGATAAGTACGGGAATAATCTGAAGCAGATTTTTGGGGGAGAGGTATTGCAGGATATGTCCGCCGGAGGCTTTACGTTCGGCGTGCCCTGTCATTGTGAAAACGTGAGTTACCCTGCAATTTTTATGAGAAAGGATTTGGTGGAAAAATACAATATAGATGCGTCAAAGATCCGGTCGGTCGAGGATCTGGACGATGTGTTTGCCACGGTTCAGGCCGGGGAGCCGGATATGGATATGCTTTTCTCGAACGGTTCCACCAATGGCCCGATGTATCGGCTCGGACTGTCGAAATTTGATAAAATCGGCAGTTTTTACGGAGTCATCATGGATCCGGCTGAGGGAAACACAAAGGTCGAAGACCTGTTTGCAAGCGATTGGTTCATGGATACGGCAAAATTGCTTTATGGGTGGTATCAGAAGGGATATATCAATAAAGATGCGGCGACGGAGAACGAGAGCTGGAACAGCCTCATGAAAGCAGGGAAGGTATTTTCCATGATTACAGGGGATCATCCGGCCATCATGCCGGAACTGGAGTCTTCCACGGGATATGAATATGTTTCTGTGAGACTGGTTGACCTCGGTGTGAAAATGAGCAATTACTATTCGGACATTATTTTTTCTATTGCGCAGAATTCGGAAGATCCGGAGAAAGCAATGCAGTGCCTGGATTATATCTATGGCAATGCGGATATTATGAATTTGCTTAACTGGGGAGAAGAAGGTATCGATTATGTGTTTATTGACAGGGAGAACGGGCTGATTGCTTATCCTGAAGGAGTGAATATCGAAAATGTAGGATATTCCCTGAACCTTGGATGGGAAATACCCAATGGAAGGATTATTCATCTTTGGGAGGGGAGTGATCCGAATATGAATGACCTGATGGAAGAATCCAACAAGCAGGGCGTGCCGTCGGTTGCGGTGGGATTTGTGTTTGATGCCACGGGGCTGGACACACAGATTGCAGCCTTGGACAATGTATATAATAAATATGTGCCATCCATTATTTCCGGCACGGTAGACCCGGAAAGCTATATCCCTAAGCTTATTGAGGATATGGAGACCGCAGGGCTGGGCGATATTATAGAAGCGAAGCAGGAGCAGTTTGATGCCTGGCTGGAGGAGAAAAAATAAAGAAAATGAGTTAGGTACCAGAAGTACCTTTCGCTCCCGGGCTGATGGCAGCGCTGCGCCATAGCCCGGGGTGACAGCGGCAGCGAGGAAACGAGGGAAAATATGGGCAGGAATTCAACTTGGAAAGCGGTAAAAAAACACTGGGCGTTATATTTGATGCTGTTCCCGGGCTGTTTATATTTATTTATCAATAATTATATTCCGATGGCAGGACTTATCATCGCATTTAAAAAAGTCAATTTCAGTAAGGGAATCTGGGCAAGTCCGTGGAGCGGCCTGGATAATTTCAAGTTTTTATTTCAGACAAAGGATGCGTGGGTGATAACGAGGAATACGATTTTATATAATCTTACGTTTATTGTGGTAAATATGATCGTAGGGATTTTCCTTGCAATTTTGATTTGCGAAATCCAGAGCAAAATTGCCAAAAAGCTGTATCAGAGTATGATACTTGTACCGTTCCTGATGTCCATGGTTATTTTAAGTTATATTGTTTATGCGCTGTTCAGTGCGGAAAACGGCATGGTCAATAACTCCATTATGCCGTTATTGGGCAGAGAAGCGATTTCATGGTATAATGAACCGAAATACTGGCCTGCGATTCTGATCGTTGTCAATTGCTGGAAAGGCGTAGGGTACGGCTGCCTGATTTATATTTCCACGATTATCGGCATTGACAAGTCGCTTTACGAAGCAGCGAAGCTGGACGGGGCGTCCCGCTGGAAGCAGATCAAACATATTACGCTTCCGGGGCTGAAAGCAACGATCATCACATTGACGTTGCTGAATATCGGCAGAATATTTTACTCTGATTTCGGGTTATTTTATCAGGTGCCGATGAATTCAGGAACGCTTTTGAATACTATAAACGTAATTGATACCTATGTATACCGTGCGTTGCTGCAGCTTGGGAATATAGGCATGGCATCGGCGGCAGGGTTCTATCAGTCTCTGGTTGGTTTCGTGGTAGTGTTGTTCAGCAATTTTGCGGTAAAGAAAATCGATGCCGACAGCGCTTTGTTTTGAGCGGCAGATGGAGAGGAGAGAGCATGTTACATTCCAAAGGAAATACAAGGTTTCAGATTTTGGCCAATAGTTGTATGCTGGCTGTTACTTTAATGGTGGTGCTCCCGTTCCTGCTTGTGTTCATTTCATCCATTACGGATGAAAATGTGCTGATTTCGAACGGTTATTCCTTTTTTCCGGAAAAACTGAGTTTGTATGCATATCAGTACATATCGGGGCAGGGAGCAAAGATTTTCCGGGCATACGGCATGACGATTCTGGTGACGCTGATTGGCACGGCTGTGAATCTGTTGATGTCGTCCATGACGGCATATGTGCTTTCCGTCCGTACATTGCCGTTTCGGCATGCGATTACATTTTATATTTTTTTCACGATGCTGTTCGGAGGCGGATTGGTGCCGACCTATATGATGTATGTAAATACATTCCATATAAAAAATACAATATGGGCGTTGGTGGTGCCGGGACTGATGTTGAGTGCAAACAGTGTGCTGCTGATTCGGACTTACTATGTGACAAGTATCCCGGAGGCATTGTATGAATCGGCGGAAATCGACGGAGCGGGACGGATGACGGTATTCCGGAGGATTGTGCTGCCCCTTGGGAAACCGATTCTGGTAACCATGGGATTATTTACCGGGCTTGCGTATTGGAACGACTGGACAAATGGGTTGTACTACTTATCAGGGAAAGACGGGCAGAGGCTTTACACCATTCAGAATCTGCTGAACGAAATGATAACCAATATTCAGTATCTGGCCAGCGGAAAGGTGCAGAATGTGGGGGCGGAGGTAAATCGGATGCCTACCGTATCGGTGCGGATGGCGATTGCGTTCGTGGCAATGCTGCCGTTGCTCATAATTTATCCTTTGCTGCAGAAGTATTTTGCGGAAGGCATCACAGTGGGGGCGGTAAAGGGTTAAGTGGACACGAAAAGAAGAGGGAAAAAACGAAAATCAGTTTCATACAGGAAGAAAAGTATTTTTATTCTGTCGCTTTTTTTAGTCGCAGCGGATATTGGTATCAGTCATCTGGTTGTACGGGATATCAGGAGGCAGGATACAAAGTATATGAGCAATATGGTACAATTGTATATCCGTGAGGAGGATCAAACATTTTTTAAACTGGGGAGACAGATGCTTTCGGTATTGATCGGCGGGAATCTGGTGAAATCCGAAATTAACGAGAATCTGGCTATATTGGAAGCAGAGGAATCGGGTCAGTTTGAAGTAAATGTGGCAACGATGGAACTTCGGAATATCTTTCTGGAATATACATGGAATTATGGAACGGATTACCGTTTTTTCATCTATCTGGGGGGAAACGGAAGGTATGTGAATCTGAACCTGGAAAAAGGAAGTGACCCGGAGATGGAGGTGGCTGTCAGGGAATTGATACAGGGAGGGAGCCTGAACACTTATTCCGCAAAATCCATGTGGACCTGCGTATCGCTGGATTCCGAAACTTATATTCTGAAGGTGATGTGTTACGGAAACCGTTATATGGGCTGTTATATAGATGCCAATGTCCTGCTGAAGCCTTTGGAAAGACTGGATTTCAATAACCACGGATTTGCGGTTCTGGTGGATGGAGACGAGAATGTGGCAGCCGTTGGGAGGGGCGGCAGATGCTGGAATGAACGCTGTATCATTGACGCTCCTTTTAAACAGGCGCCTTTCCGTGTCAGGATCTATATGGATAATGTCGGAGTTTACGGAAAATATGTGGCAGTGCATATTTTGCTTTTGATACTTGGAATGATTATTTTAAGTACGATGTTCGTTCTCAACCTGTATCTGCAAAGGCGGGTACTGCGACCGATTCAGCGGTTTGCCGACAATCTGCTGAAATTTGACGGTCAGGATCAGCTTGTATATGACCTGACGGAAAATGAACTGAAAGAATTAGAACAGGCCAATGAACAGTTCAGGAATCTGCTTCATCAGATACGCCGTTTGAAAATCACACTGTATGAAAATGAATTAAAGAAGCAGAAAATGCAGACAGAATATCTGCAATTACAGATAAAGCCTCATTTTTATATTAACTGTCTGTCGTTTATCTGTCAGATGGTGGAACTGGGATACTACGGAAATGCAAAAAAGATGACGCATATCACATCTGATTATTTCCGGTTTTTATTTCAGTCAAATCATGATTTCGTAGAAATAAGGCATGAACTGGCGCATGTGGGAAATTATCTGGAAATACAGAAACTGCGCTATGGCGATGGGTTTTCTTATTATATAGAGCAGGAGGAAGAGACCTTTGAGGGAAGGATACCGCCTTTGGTAATCCAGACTTTTGTGGAGAATGCAGTGCACCATATTTCCATGGAGAAGCTGGAGGATATTACCATTATCGTATCCCTGGAGGAAAACGGGGGAGGTCGGTATTTTAATATCAGCATTTCCGATACCGGAGAGGGGTTTCCGGAGGATGTGCTTGATGACCTGGAAAAGAATAAAGCATTGGAAACCATCGACGGACACCGTGTGGGTATAACAAATTGCATTCACAGGCTTCGTTATTTTTACGGGGACAAAGGAAGGATTGAGTTTTACAATAACCCGGCGGGAGGAGCGGTAGTCATGCTGCATCTGCCTGCAGAGGGAAGAGGGAAGAATCCGGATGGAGGAGAGAATTAATATTTTATTGGTGGATGATGATAAGTATGTCATACAGGCATTGAAGCGGAAGCTTAATTGGGAAGGGCTGGGAGCAGGGAATGTTTACGCTGCCTGTAATATCCGGCAGGCGAAAGAATTGCTCAGGCAGCTTCCGATACAGGTTATGGTCTGCGACATTGAGATGCCGCAGGGGAGCGGACTGGAGCTTCTGGAATGGATACGGGGCGAAGGGTATGAGGTGGAGACGCTTTTTTTGACCAGTTATGCGGAATTTTCTTATGCCCGGCGTGCCATACAGCTGCAGAGTATGGACTATTACCTGAAACCGGTGGACTACTTTGAATTGGAAAAAGGCATCCGGTCGGCGGTTGCGCACACAAGAAGCAGATCGGAGCAATCAGTCTGTAAAAAAGAGAGCGAATATTGGAAGCGGAACAAAGAGGGAGTCGAGAGGAGTTTTTTGCATTCTGTGCTTCTGGGGGAAGAAGCCGGCCATTGGCAGGGACTTCAGCCAGCCAGGCTGCAGGAGGCGGGAATCGCCTATCAGCCCGATGCCCGGTTCCTGCTTTTGTATGTAAAGATTTACGAAGAGGAGGGAGGTCTGGGGAGCTGGGATAGAATGCGGCTTGTTCTTGCGCTGGAGAATCAGGCCAGAGACTATTTTCCGCAGGAGATGTTCCGGGATTGGAAAGCGGTCTTGATTCAGGAATCGACGCTGGTGCTGGTATTGGAATTATTGGGGGAAAAATTACCCTACCCTGCGCTGCAGAGTTTTTGCGAGGAATATGCGGAACAGTTTTGGGAATCTTTCGGCATGGATGCCTTTTTTACAGTGGGCACGGAATGCGGGCTTGCGCAGTGCCATGAGATGTATTGCAGGCTGAAGCGGATTTGTGCGGATCATGTGACAAGGGAGAGCGGGATCGTCTTTCTGGCCGGGTATGAAGACAGGAAAGTACTTTATGAGCTTCCGGAAATCCATGCATGGGAAGCGCTGCTGCGGGAAAATAATGCAGAAGGGTTTGCGCATAAAGTGGAAGCATATTTAGAGGGGTTAAAGAGCAGGGAGCAGCTGAACAAAGAAGCGCTGAAGCTGCTCAGGATTGATATTATGCAGCTTATGTATGTGAGGCTCCGGGAGAATGGGGTACAGGCGTACCGGCTGCTTGGCAATGATACATGGGAAACTTTGTATCAAAGGGCTGTGACATCCGTGCAGGATATGATGGATTATGTCCGGTATATGGTACAGGTGACTGTCCGGTATTCCGGTCTTACGGACAGGCCCAAGACGGCGATTGATAAAATCAAGGATTATATTGACCGGAATTATGACAGGGAAATTACGCGGAAAGAACTGGTGGAGATTGCATTTCTGAATCCGGATTATATTTCCCGGCTGTTCCGGAAAGAAACGGGACGGTCCATCAGCGGTTACCTGCTGGAAAAACGGATTGGACTGGCAAAAGAACTGCTGGAGAATACAGATGTGCCGGTGAACGTGGTTTCCATGCAGGTGGGGTACAGCAATTTTTCTTATTTTGCAAAAATGTTCCGGGACAGTACGGGATTTTCACCGAATGAATATCGAAAAACAAAAAGAAAAACGAAAGGGGACTAAAAAATGTATTTATTGCCAAGGCCGCAGCAGGAAGAATGGTATGAGGAATGTTACACGATTCGGTATGACGGATGCATTGTGCTGGAAGAGACGGGCGATGTGGACGGTTATCCGTATATGAAGATGTTGCAGGAGGAAGTCGAGAAAGATACGGGGATCAGGCTGAAACTTCGTCGGGGAAGCTCGAAAAAAGCAGATATTACGCTTCGGATTGACGCTTTGGAAGAAGGGGAGGCATATACCCTTATTGTCAATCAGAAAGGCATATGGCTGAATGCCGGGGGGAGGGCAGGGTTGATATACGGAATACAGACAATGCGTCAGATTGTAAGACAGGCGGGGGCATGCATTCCCTGCTTAAGGATTTCCGATTATCCCTGCTTTCCGGTGCGTGGGCTTTTCTATGATGTGACCAGGGGACGGATTCCCACGCTGGATTATCTGAAAAAATTGGCGGACCGTATGGTTTTCTATAAAATGAACCAATTACAGCTTTATATCGAACACAGCTTTTTGTTTGAAAATCTAAGCGAGGTCTGGCGCGACGATACGCCCCTGACAGCGGAGGATATACTGGAATTTGACCGTTACTGCAGGGAAAGAGAGATAGAACTTGTGCCTGCAATCGCTTCTTTCGGGCATTTGTATAAGGTATTGCGCACCAAATCTTTCCGTCATCTGTGTGAGAAGCCGGAACTGGCAGAGGAGCCTTTTGGCTTCGTGGACAGGATGAACCATCATACGCTGGATGTGTCCAACCCGGAAAGCTTATGGTTTGTAAAAGAACTGATGGAAGAATATATGCTGTTATTTTCTTCCGATAAGTTTAATATCTGCGCGGACGAGACGTTTGATCTGGGAAAAGGCAGAAGCCGATATCTGGCAGAGGAGATAGGTATGCACAGGCTTTATGTGGATTTTGTAAAGGAACTGTGCCTGTTCCTGAAGGAGCATGACAGGCAGCCCATGTTCTGGGGGGATATCATCAGCGAATGCCCGGAACTGCTAAAGGAACTGCCGGAAGGCACAGTATGCTTAAGCTGGGGCTACGGGGCAGACGAAAGCGGGGAATCGGTGCGCAGGGTTGCCGCGGCGGGAGCAGTGCAGTATTGCTGTCCGGGTGTGAGCGGATGGGATCAGCTGGTCAATCAGATAGACGTATCTTATCAGAATATTAAGCGGATGTGCCGTTATGCCAGAGAGTGCGGGGCAGTCGGTATACTGAATACGGACTGGGGGGACTGCGGGCATATCAATCATCCCGACTTTGGCATTACGGGGATGATTTACGGGGCCGTTTTTTCATGGGAAAGTGAAGCGCCGGAATATGAGGAATTGAATCGGCAGATTTCATTTTTGGAGTTTCGTGACCGCAGTGAAACCTTTGTTTCGGTCATAGAGAAGCTTTCCCGAACATGGATTTTCAAGTGGCGCGATGCAGTTGATTTCATGGAAGGGCACAGCGGAGCGAAAGACAGTGCGCAGCTGTCGGGCCTGCCGGAGGCTGTCAGAGAATTGGAAGCATGTGCAAAGGAGCTGTACGGACTTCTTCCGGAACTGGACAGTTCCGGGAGGGCATGCGTGCCGCCTTATCTGATGGCGATAGACGGCATGATACTTCTGCAGAAACTGGGGGCGCTCGTCAGTGCAAGGGAGTATGGACATGCTCCGCTGTTTTCTGTGAAGGCTGCAGATTTGGCTGTGGAACTGGAAGAATGGCTCTATGAGTATAAGGAGGAATGGAGGCGCATCAGCAGAGAGTCGGAACTTTGCCGGATCGGAAATGTGGTTTGCTGGTATGCAGACTACCTGCGCCAAGAGGATTAAAAGGCGGAATAAAAAACGAAATAGTTGTCATTTCAGGCAGCGCCTGTCCATTCGGACAGCCGCTGCCTTTTGTTGAACATAAGGGCTGTTCGCAAAGTGCGCAGCCCGTTGTTTGCGCGCCGCAAAACCGCTGAAGGAGCTGCGTCTATGCGAAAAGACATACGCCGAAGACAGGAAAGGAAAAAAATGGGTTGACAAAAGAAAAGCAAATGTCTATACTTTGGTTTAAAAGTTTGATGATCAAACTATTTGATAACCAAAACATTTTTTGAAAACGAAGAAAGAAAGGAACCCAAAATAATGTTGGAGAGAATGATACCGATTATCGCAGAGCAGCTGAATGTCGAGGAGTCCGCGATCACGGCGGACACCGCTTTTAAGGATGATCTTGGGGCGGATTCGCTCGATCTGTTTGAGCTGGTGATGACGCTGGAAGAGGAATTTGATGTTGAGATCCCGTCGGAAGACCTGCAGTCCCTTGCAAAAGTCAGCGACG
The DNA here is from genome assembly GCA_021770345.1 of Lachnospiraceae bacterium. Taxonomy (GTDB): domain Bacteria; phylum Bacillota; class Clostridia; order Lachnospirales; family Lachnospiraceae; genus Roseburia. Next base: position 176,911 of record JAETRD010000006.1, read on the forward strand.
TGATGGAGTATCTGAAGAAGAAAGGCATCGAGGAGTAGGGACGTTCGCAGCGGTTTTGCAGGAGGATTTCAATGAAGACAAGGGTAAGTGAATTGCTTGGCGTTACATATCCCGTGATTCAGGGCGGCATGGCGTGGGTGGCGGAGTATCATCTGGCGGCAGCCGTGTCAAATGCGGGGGGACTCGGGGTAATCGGTGCGGCGAGCGCGCCGGCGGAAGTTGTGCGCGAGCAGATCAGAGAGACAAAAAAGCGGACCGACAAACCGTTCGGCGTCAATGTCATGCTGCTGAACCCGAATGCGCCCGAGGTGGCGAAAATCGTCATTGAGGAGGGCGTGAAGGTCGTGACGACCGGCGCGGGGAGCCCGGCGCAGTTTATGGACGCGTGGAAGGCGGCGGGCGTGACAGTGATTCCGGTCGTCGCGAGCGTCGCGATGGCAAAACTGATGCAGCGCGCGGGAGCCGACGCCGTTGTCGCCGAGGGGATGGAGTCCGGCGGGCATATCGGCGCGCAGACGACGATGACGCTTGTGCCGCAGGTGGCGGACGCCGTCGACATTCCGGTGATCGCGGCGGGCGGTATCGCGGACGGCAGGGGAATTGCGGCGGCGGTGATGCTCGGCGCCGAGGGCGTGCAGCTGGGAACGCGGTTTCTTGTGGCCGAGGAGGCCGTCGTGCACGACAACTACAAGGAGCGTGTGATAAAGGCGAAGGATATCGACTCCGAGGTTACCGGAACGGGCACGGGGCATCCGATCCGCGTGCTGCGCAACAAGATGAGCCGCGAATATCTGAAAATGGAACGGGCGGGCGCCTCGTTTGAGGAATTGGAACGGCTGACGCTCGGCTCGCTGAGAAAAGCGGTGATAGACGGAGACGTCGTAAACGGGAGCCTGATGGCGGGGCAGAGCGCCGGTCTTGTGAAAAAGCGCCAGACCTGCCGGGAAATGATCGAAGAGATGATGCGGGAAGCGGACGCGCTTTTACATTAGGAGGATAAGATGGGAAAAAGAGCATTTATTTTTCCGGGCCAGGGCGCGCAGTATGTGGGCATGGCGAAGGAATTTTACGAGCAGATCCCGGTATGCCGGGAAGTCTTTGAGACAGCGGGGGAAGCCACGGGTCTTGACGTGGCGGCGCTCTGTTTTGAGGAAAACGACAAACTCAATGTCACGGAATACACGCAGATCTGCATGCTGACCGCGGAGGCTGCCATCTTGAAGGCGCTTGAGGCTGCCGGCGTACACGCCGACGTGACGGCGGGGCTCAGCCTCGGCGAATACGGCGCGCTGCTTGCGGCCGATGTGCTGTCCCCCTCGGACGCGTTTTATCTCATCCGCAAGAGAGGGATTTATATGCAGGAGGCGGTGCCAAAGGGCGGTGCGATGACGGCGGTGCTGGGTCTTGATGCGGCTGCGGTACAAAAGGCGTGTGAGGAGACCGGCGGGCTTGTCTCGATTGCAAATTATAACTGTCCGGGGCAGATTGTCATCACCGGGGAGGCGCAGGCGGTCGCGGCTGCGGCACAGGCGTGTGTTGCTGCCGGTGCAAAGCGGACGATTCCGTTAAATGTCAGCGGGCCGTTTCACTCCAAAATGCTTGCGGGCGCCGGGAAAAAGCTCGGAGAGGAACTCGACCGGGCGGAAATCCGGGACGTCAAAATTCCCTATGTCTCAAATGTGACGGCGGATTATGTGACGGATAAAAGTCTTGTGAGAGATCTCTTAGTGCGGCAGGTATCGTCGCCGGTGCGCTGGCAGCAGTCTGTGGAGCGCATGCTTGCGGACGGGACAGACGAGTTTGTGGAAATCGGACCGGGGCGCACGTTGCGCGGATTTTTAAGAAAAATCGACCGCAGCGCCGCGGTCGTCAATATTGATAAAATGGAGGATTTTGACCGCTATGTCAACAGGTAAGGTAGCATTGGTGACGGGCGCAGGCCGCGGCATTGGGAGCGAGATCGCGCGCACGCTCGCCAGAGACGGGGCGTTTGTCATTGTCAATTACAACGGTTCGAAGGAGCGGGCAAAGGCCGTCGCTGCGGAGATTCAGGCGGCGGGAGGCGATGCGGCTGTCTACGGCTGCAATGTGGCGGATTTTTCGGCCTGCGAAGCGATGATACGGGATGTGATAAAGGAGTACGGGCGCATCGATATTCTCGTCAACAACGCAGGAATCACAAGAGACGGACTGCTGATGAAAATGAGCGAGGAAGATTTCGCCGCGGTCATCGACACCAATTTAAAAGGGGCGTTTCACACGATACGCCATGCGTCCCGCTATTTTTTAAAACAGCGCTCCGGCAGGATTATCAATCTCTCGTCCGTCTCCGGCGTCATGGGAAATGCCGGGCAGGCGAATTACAGCGCGAGCAAGGCGGGCGTCATCGGACTGACAAAGAGCGTGGCGCGCGAGCTCGCGAGCCGCGGCATTACCTGCAACGCGGTCGCGCCGGGCTTTATCGAGACGGATATGACGGCGGTGCTCTCCGACGCGGCAAAGGAAAACCTGAAATCCGAGATTCCGCTCGGGCGCACCGGGAGCGTGCGGGACGTCGCGGAGCTGGTGGCGTTTCTCGCGTCCGAGCGCGCGGGATATATCACCGGGCAGGTGATTTCCGTTGACGGCGGTATGTGTATATAGTTATGGGAGGAAAATTATGAGCAGACGTGTAGTTGTGACCGGTATGGGCGCGATCACTCCGATCGGGCTGTCGGTTCCGGAATACTGGCAGGCGGTAAAAGAGAAAAAGATCGGCTTCGGTGAGATCACACATTTTGACGCGGAGGGCTATAAATGCCGTGTTGCGGCCGAGGTGAAAGGATTTGACGCGAAAAATTATATGGACCCCAAGGCGGCAAAGCGCATGGAGCTTTTCTGCCAGTACGCGGTGGCGGCGGCGCGGGAGGCGTTTTGCGATTCGGGACTTGACATGGAAAAGGAAGACCCTTACCGGGCGGGCTGCGCGATCGGAAGCGGAATCGGAAGTCTGCAGGCAATCGAGCGGGAGCACCGGAAATTATTGGAAAAGGGGCCGGGGCGCATCAATCCGCTGTTTGTTCCGATGATGATCGCAAACATGGCGGCCGGAAATGTCTCCATTCAGTTCGGGCTGAAAGGGAAAAGCCTAAATGTCGTGACGGCCTGCACGACCGGCACCAATACGATCGGAGAGGCGTTCCGCAGCATCCAGTACGGGGAGGCGGACATCATGGCGGCGGGCGGAACGGAGAGCTGTATCACACCGCTTGGCATTGCAGGGTTTACGGCGCTGACGGCGTTATCGACCGAGAGCGATCCGGCGAAATGTTCGCTTCCGTTTGACAAAAACCGCAGCGGCTTTGTGATGGGAGAGGGAGCGGCGGTCGTGATTCTCGAGGAATTGGAGCACGCGCTGGCGCGCGGCGCGAAGATCTATGCGGAGGTAGCCGGATACGGCTGCTCTTCCGACGCGTACCATATCACATCCCCGGCCGAGGACGGTGCGGGTGCAGCGCGCGCGATGGAAAACGCCGTAAGAGACGCGGGGATTCATACGGAAGACATTCTGTATATCAATGCGCACGGGACGGCCACACACCACAACGATCTGTTTGAGACGCGTGCGATTAAGCTTGCCTTTGGGGAACACGCGAAACGGATCAAAATCAATTCCACGAAATCGATGGTCGGACATCTGTTGGGCGCGGCCGGAGCCATCGAGTTTGTGACCTGTGCCAAAGAGATACAGGAGGGCTATCTCCATGCGACCGTCGGCTACACGACGCCGGACGAGGAGCTGGACCTGGATTACTGCAGGGAGGCAGCGGAGCTTGACGTGCCTTATGCGCTCAGCAATTCGCTGGGCTTCGGCGGTCACAATGCAAGCCTCCTGTTAAAGAAATATATATAAAAGAAAGAGACGGGGAGAGAGATGCCGGTTTTAACAACAAAGCAGATTATGGAAATCATTCCGCACCGCCAGCCGTTTCTGCTCATTGACACGGTGGAGGAATTGGAGCCCGGCGTGCGCGCCGCGGCAAAAAAATGCGTCAGCTACAACGAACCGTATTTTGGCGGGCATTTCCCGGGGGAGCCGGTGATGCCGGGCGTGCTGATTATTGAGGCGCTCGCGCAGACCGGGGCGGTCGCGATCCTCTGTCCGGAAGAAAACAGAGGGAAGACGGCGTATTTCGCCGGAATCAATTCCGCGAAATTCAGACAGAAAGTCGTTCCCGGGGACGTGCTGGTTCTCGAGACGGAGATTATCCGGCAAAAGGGACCGCTCGGCGTCGGGAAGGCGACGGCCCGGGTGGATGGCAAAATCGTCTGCACGGCGGAACTCACATTTGCAATCAATTAAAATGTCCGGATACGGAGGAGTGGATATGGCAGTATTATTTCATCGGAAAAAGGCGGAACAGGGAGAGAAAAAGAGTGCGGAACGCGCAAAAGAGCAGGGGGAGGCTTCTGTGATTGTCTGCCCGGCCTGCGGCAGGAAAATTGATAAAAAAGAGACGGAGCGAAACCGCTATGTCTGTTACGAATGCGGCAGCTACTTCCGGGTCCGGGCCAAAAACCGTGTGAAGATGGTTGCGGACAAAGACAGCTTTGCGCCGTGGTTTGAGGAGCTTCGGACGGAAAATCCGCTTGATTTTCCGGAGTACGGGGAAAAGCTAAAGGCGGCGCAGGAAAAGACGGGGCTGCATGAAGCACTGACGGTCGGCAGCTGTATGGTATACGGGGAAAAGGCGGTTCTCGGCGTCTGTGATGCGCGGTTTCTGATGAGCAGCATGGGGCATGTTGTCGGCGAGAAACTTGCGCTTGCCGTGGAGCGGGCGACAAAGGAGCGGCTTCCGGTTATTTTATTCTGCTGTTCCGGAGGTGCGCGGATGCAGGAGGGGATCATATCACTGATGCAGATGGCGAAAACTTCTGCAGCCATAAGGCGCCATTCGGATGCGGGACTTCTCTATATTCCGGTTTTGACGGATCCGACGACCGGCGGCGTGACCGCGAGCTTTGCGATGCTCGGGGACATTATCCTGGCGGAACCGGGCGCACTGATCGGCTTTGCGGGGCCGCGTGTTATCGAGCAGACGATCGGCCAGAAACTGCCGGAGGGCTTTCAGCGCGCGGAATTTCAGCTTGCGCACGGATTTGTCGATGCGATTGTCGAGAGGGAGCATTTGAAGGAAACCCTGTATGAGCTGCTGAAAATGCACCGTCCGGCGAAGGGGTATGCGAATTTTGACGCGTGGCACGCCGGGGAGCGCTACGAGCCGACCGAGCTGATGAAAGAACGCGCCGCAAAGGCGAAACCACTGACTGCGTGGGAGAAGGTCAAAGCGGCGAGGAAGGTAAACCGTCCTTCGTCTGTCGATTATATGGACAAAATTTTTGACGGGTTTACGGAGCTGCACGGCGACCGCTGTTTCGGGGACGACGGGGCAGTCATCGGCGGCATTGCGTATCTGGACGGCCAGCCGGTGACCGTGATCGGCATTCACAAGGGAAAGGATTTAAAGGACTGCATCCGGCACAATTACGGGATGCCGTCCCCGGAAGGCTACCGCAAGGCGCTGCGGCTGATGAAGCAGGCGGAAAAATTCCACCGCCCCGTCATCACGTTTGTCAATACCTCGGGCGCATTCTGCGGCATGGAAGCCGAAGAGCGCGGACAGGGAGAGGCGATCGCGCGCAATCTCTACGAGATGTCCGGCTTAAAAGTGCCCGTGCTGTGTGTGATGATCGGCGAGGGAGGAAGCGGAGGCGCGCTTGCGCTCGCGGTCGGAAATGAGGTCTGGATGATGGAAAATGCGACTTACAGCATTCTTTCGCCGGAGGGGTTTGCCTCGATTCTCTGGAAGGACGGAAAGCGCGCGAAGGAGGCGAGCGACGTGATGAAGATTACCGCGCACGACCTGTATGACCTGCATGTCGTCGAGAAAATCATACCGGAGTACGGCACGGCGGACGCGAAGGCGTGCGAGTCGATTGCCCGCTATATGAAAGGGCGGATCAAAGAATTTTTGAGGCGGCAGAGCAAAAAGACAGGGGAAGAGCTGGCGGAGGAGCGGTATCGGCGGTTCCGCAGTTTTTAGCGTGAGAAGAAGGTTTGTGTACATGGAGGAATGTATGAGTGTGAGGATGATCGGAACCGGAAGTGCGGTTCCAAAGCTGCGGGTGACAAATGAAGACTTGAGCAGAATCATAGATACGTCGGATGAATGGATTTACAGCCGCACCGGCATCCGGGCGCGCCATATTGCGGTGGAGGAGACGACGGCACAGCTTGCGGCAGATGCGGCAGAGGCCGCGCTCTCGATGGCGCAGCTTGCGGCGGAAGACATCGATCTCATGATCGGCGCCACCGCGACGCCGGACCGTCTGCTGCCGGGGCTTGCCTGCGAGGTGCAGCGCATTTTGGGCGCAACACGGGCGGTCGCATTTGATATCAATGCAGCGTGCTCCGGGTTTTTGTTTGGGTTAAATATCGCGGATGCATATCTGCGGAGCGGAGTGTATCAAAACGCGCTTGTCATCGGCGCCGAGACGCTCTCGCGGCTGACGGACTGGACGGACAGAGGGACGTGCGTCCTGTTCGGGGACGGCGCGGGCGCTGCCGTTGTCGCGGTTGACGGAGCGGAGGAGACGCGCGGCATCCTTGGCATGGTGCAGGGTTCCGACGGCGGCAGGGGCATGGTTTTGAGCTGTGCAAACCGCCCGCTGAACAATCCGTATGTAAATCACGGAAATGAAATCCCCTACGTCCATATGAACGGGCAGGAGGTCTACAAATTTGCGGTAAAGACGGTGCCCGCGGCAATTATGCAGGCGGTGGAAAAGGCGCGGCTTTCCGTGGATGAGATCGACCTGTTTCTGCTGCATCAGGCGAATTACCGCATTATTGAGGCAGTCGCAAAACGCCTCGGACAGCCGATGGAAAAATTTCCGACCAATATGCAGGAGCACGGGAATATTTCAGCTGCGAGCGTGCCGATTCTGTTGGATGAGGTCAAACGGAGCGGGAGAATCAAAGACGGGGATAAAATCGTGCTCGCGGGGTTCGGCGCAGGGCTTACCTGGGGAGCCGCGGTGCTGGAGTGGTAGGGAAGGCATTCCGGATGGGGGTTTTATATTTTGTATGTTTTGTGTTATGATGTATGTATGAAAAAGGGAAGAAAGTCAGAGAATTGGGGGTGATAGGAAATTATGATTCTCTATCATGCGAGTAAGGAGATTGTCAGGTTCCCGGAAATACGTAAGGCAAAATATACAAAAGACTTTTCATGGGGATTTTATTGTACTTCTAGTTTTGAACAGGCGGTGCGATGGGCGAATCGCGGAAACGGAAAACCGGTTATTAATTATTATTCTTATTGCCCGACAGAGGGGTTATCTATTTTAAAATTTGAAAATATGTCGGACGAATGGTTGGATTTTATTGCAAAATGCAGAAATGGTGAAACACATTCTTATGATATTGTGGAAGGGCCGATGGCAAATGATACAATATGGAATTATGTAAATGATTTTGTATCAGGCAGAATAAACCGTAGACAATTCTGGGCGCTTGCAGAGTTTAAATATCCAACGCGTCAGATCAGTTTTCATACATTGTCAGCGCTGAATTGTCTGATTTTTGACAGGAGTGATATTGTTTATGACCGAGAAAGAAAAGAATGATTTTTTTTATGTTTGTTCGCTAATTGAATTTATTGCACGTCAGACTCAAAATGAACGTGGGGTCATTGCAGAAGCGATTGGTAAAAAGGGAATTGAAAAGCTCCTGCACGATGCGGAGGTAAATCATTGTCTGAGTTTTGAGCAGGTAAGTGATGAGATAATTGAAAAATATGGAATTTCGACTGGCAATTTTGATACAATTACGAAATGCAGATATACGATTCCCAGTTTTATGGATATTGGGAAATTGTACAGTATTATGATCGAAGACTGTGCAAAACAGGGGAAAGAGGTCGAGGAATTAATGAATATTTTTTCTTCGTTTATCAGTGATCAAATATCTGATTTTCAGACAGGGGTTTATTATCAAAATCCAAGCTATCTGGAATGTTCTTATAGAGAAGGGTATTTGTTGGATTAAAGAAACGTTACCAGGGAAGGTTTGCGTTTCCCTGGTGGCGTTTTCGTTTATCATCGGTCGTTCTCAGCCCTTTAACCCCCGTGCCTGTCTGTCCATATCTTCAATGACGATATCGTAAATTTCCCCCAAAGATGCACAGTATCGGAGCACTTCCCACGGTTCATTTGTATAAATGACGTTACATTTTTTTATTATAATATAAAACGGAAATAAGGTAAACAAAAACGCTGACCGCGATTAAACACATCAACGTGATCATCACGGGTGCGTTTGCAAACCCCATAAAGCACAGCAGAAAAAGTGCGCTGCACAAAAGAACGGTCTGGGTGAGAAACGCCAGATTGCCCGCCTTTCCCGTGATTATCGTCGTCCGCTCATCGTTTTCTTCAATCAGGGCGTCTTTATCTTTTGCCATACAGGAAACTGCGATCGCCAGGATTAAAAATATGATTCCGACGACCAGAAAGCCGATGTATGCAATATCTGCCCTCGGTATCTGCGGCATATCGTTCCGCATAAGAAATACCGCCGATGCGCCGATCAAAAAGAGCGCGCCCAGAATTGCCCACACGGCGGAGATTGCTTTGTATTTGTTTTCCGTAGATGCTTTCATTCGTTTTCCTCCTGATAGATAAAAATTTCTTCGATTGATAAATCAAAGTAGTGCGCCAGCTTGAATGCGAGGGTGAGTGACGGATTGTATCTGCCGTTTTCGAGGGAACCTATGGTTTGCCTTGAAACCGCCATCGCCGCCGCCAGTTCCTCCTGCCGGATTCCCTTTTCCCGGCGCAGTTCTTCTAAGCGATTTTTCACATGATACCTCCTATTCTCTTATGGAAAGTTTACTTTCCATAAGGGGAGTATATCATATTTATCTGAAATGTCAAGGAAACTTTCCATCAGGGAATAAAAACTGTCAGTGAAAGACTTACCGCTATTGTGTTACAAGTTTATCCTTAATAAACTGCGGTACGGGCAGTACCGGAGGAATATCTTCACAGTCGAAAATACTAAACAGCAACTGTCGGAATAGTTCATCGTCAATTGTTTCTTCAACACAACGCAGGGAATATTTTGTGCGCATATAGATGGGAAGCGATGATTCCGGATTTTCTTCGCGCATGATGCAGATGTACTTATTGATATCCTGATTCATCAGCATATCGCCCTGGATGATCATGGTTTCCCAGCTGACGCCGCCGCGATGGGAATCTATTTTTGAAAGATAGTATTTATCACAGATCAACAAGACCTTATTTGCGAGAAAGATTTCATTTGTCATCCACTGCGGCAGATCCTGCCCAAGTTTTAAGTGGTAAATATCGCATCTTGCATCTACCCCGTTCCGGCGCAGATTCAGGCACAGATTTTTAACCCAGTTTCGATTGTTTTCGTTATATCCGGTATAGCTGATAAAAACCCTCGGATGTAATTCAGGCGTTGTTTCTGACGGCGAATCCCCTTTATTTAGCGGTTCTGACTGATTCAGAGATTCGGACGCTTTTAACAGACGGTATACGTTTTCCGAAAGGGCATAGATGTTTGCTTTCATATATGGTTCCGTTTTAAAACAGTCACGGATGGTCCTGAATGATTCTTCGTAGGACAGTTTTCCGGCCCCGGCACCCAGCAGAGGGATATTTACAATTCGTAACGAATTTTCCCTGCAATATGCAATGATCTGATTACAGATATTATGCAGTAATTCAGAGGTTGAAAACTGCTGCCATACAGACAATAACTCGACGGATGCGGAGTAGCCGATTACGGAGGAAAGTGTAAAGTGTCTGGGACAGATTTCAAATATAACCTGTCCGGGTTCACATGCCTTGACGGAAGTCGGCAGTCCGTAGGAGATTAAATCCTTTCTTATCGGTGCGCTCAATCCGCCGCTGTCATTACACGGAATAATAACGATATCGCATTTTTCATCAAAGATGCTGCCCTGTTTTAACTCATACATCTGCGGTTCCTCCTTAAAAGCATGGTACTCTTTTCATACGTCAATTGTAGCATGCGGCGGATTGGAGCGCAACGATAAGAATCCGGTCTGCGGGCATTAAAAGAGATTGTCGTCCTCGATGTGCTCCATAATATCCTCCACGTTGCAGTGGAGGATATTGCACAGCTTGTCGATCGTGTTGACTTCCACGTTTTTGTTGTGTTTTAAACGGTTGATCTGGGAACGGTTAATGTTGTAGCGGGTGTACAGGTCATACTGTGTGATTCCCTTTTCCTTCATGGTGAGCCATAGTCGGTCATATCGTATCATTTTTCGCTTTTTCTCCTGTGTTCATCTCGTATAATTGCCGGTTTGCGTCCCGGCGGGCGGCCTCGTACGCACGCCTGACAGTCTCGCACACGGCGGTATCGCGGAGCATCGCCGTCAAAAGCGGTGAAAACCGTCGGCCTTCCAGGGAAATCGCCTCTGAGATCGCCTCGTCGAAGGTCTTTTTCGGCTGTCCGTACAGCCAGAATTGACAGACGGAGTTGTCAATCCAGTCAAACAGGCCGATGACATCTACCATCTGACGGTAAGGGCATTCGAGCCGCCTGTAGGACTCCGGATACCCGTGGGAGCCGTCATACCAGCTGTGATGCCCGAGCGCAGCGGCGGCGTAACCACGCGTCGACGCGTTGGCTGCGAGACGTGCATTTCCGACGACGGTATGCAGTTTGGTGATCTCGTATTCCTCCTCAAACCACTGTCTTGCCGTACGGGTGAACAGACGGATAAAGTTGATCTTTCCGACATCGTGGAAGAGGCCGCAGTTTTCCGCGAGATCAAGCACGGCCCGACGCTTTTGTGCGGGCTCTTTTATCGCATGAATCTCATCGATGTCGTCGAAAAAGGAGGAGTTCTCCTCCATGATAATTCCGCAGAGCGCGGCTGCGGTTTTTCCTACGACCTTTGAGTGGACGTAGACGTCGGGGGCAAAATGCGTCAGCAAAAGCAGCTGAAACTCCCCGTAGGAGATGCTGTGCGGGGTTTCGATATAGGTGCTTGAGAGCTGCCGCAGAAAATAGAAGAGCTGCTCGTTCGCCTTGTCTGCCGGAAATGCCCTTGTGTAGGCGACGACTTTGCGATAGAGGGCTTCGAGGTATGTTTCGCGGCCCGGTAGCTGCTCGGGATATTCCCGCAGGTAGTTGCAGTAAAATGCGGGGAGGGAGATTGCCATATACATGCCGTCGGCGGAAAAATCGGTGCCGTCGGCGAAGTCCATCAGCGCTTCCATGCGGCCGAGCAATTCCGTCAGGTTCATCAGGCCGCAGTAATATTCGATGGCCCGGCACGCAAATGCGGAGCGCATGGAAGGCGTTTCGCCCCGGTCAAGCGCCTCTAAGATCCGTCCCTGATGTACAATGTGGACGGATTCCATAATCGCGGCCACGTCCTGCGGGGTCATGTCGTTGTCTCTGCTGTAGGAGATGCTCGAGGCGATCTGCTGATGCGTCATATAGATAAAACGGTCCCACGGCAGCTCCGGCTCCATGGTTTGGTAGTCCTCATCCTGCAAAATCTGCAGGGTCTCTCGGGCCACGCGGATTTTGGCGCTGGCGGATTCGTACTGCCCGAGCGCGATATTGGCGCGCGAGCGCAGGATATATCCTCTGGTGTCGGTATCGTCAATCTCGTCGTAATATTTTAAGTAAGCCGCGGCCTCCGCGAAGCACAGGCGCATCCGGGACATATAGCTTTTGCTGTCCGCGTAGTCGAGGCCGACCATTTTTGTGCTCATATTGTGGCGGCCGATGCCGAGCCAGTACAGGCAGCGGATAATCCTGCTGCGGTCTTTGTCCTGCCTTGCCCGGCTTAACAGCGCCTCATAAATCTGACAGAACAGGCCGCCGTCCAGCTCGTCTTTTCCGCGCAGCAGCGTGCCGGCAAATTCCTCCAATTCCGTGATTTCCTCCGGCGTTGCCGCAAAAAGTCCGTCGATGAGCGGGAACAGGCCATCGCGCAGCAGTTCCATATTGCGGCTGATCCTGCGTTCGATCTGCTGTCTGTCGCGTTCGATCGTCTCCTGATAGTCCGCAAAAGAGCAGGCGGCATATTCCAGGTGCGCGGAAAGCAGTGTGATCTCCTTTAAATTTGCAATATATTCCTCCTGATAGGGCTGCATAAAAATTCACCTCGGTTTTTGCTGTGAATGTGCGGTCTGTTTTGTTCATCGAAGGTATGATTACTCCCGCATAAAACGCCTGCGCATAATCTCGTACAGACGGTCGGGATTTACCGGCTTTGCGCAGTGTTCGTTCATGCCGGCTTCCTTTGACAGACGGATATCCTCCACAAAGGCGTTGGCCGTCATCGCGACGATCCAGACCGTTTCCGCGTCCTTTCTGGGAAGCTGCCGGATTTCTCTCGCGGCATCGTAGCCGTTTAAAACCGGCATCTGAATATCCATAAAAATCAGGTCAAAATACCCTTCGGGTGAATTTGCAAAAGCATCCACCGCCTCGCGTCCGTTTTCGGCCGTCTCCACCCGGACGCCCGTCATTGATAACAGTTCCACCGCGATCTCGCGGTTCAGCTCGTTGTCTTCCGCGAGCAGCAGGCGGTATCTGCCGTAATCGAGATCGCTGTCGGATAAATTTCCGGAATCTTTTCCGGAAGTGCGGGTCTGGTCCGACACGGTGGCAATGAGGCGGCTCTTGAACAGCGGACAGGGGACAAAGGCGTTGATGCCTGCCCGCGCCGCGCGATACTCGATCTGTGCCCAGTCGGCCTCCGCGACCAGAATGATCGGGAATGTCTGTCCTGCAAGTTTGCGCACATGGGATGCAATGTCAAAGGCTGTCATGTCGGCAAGCTCATAGCCCAGAAGAAGGGCGCAGGGCATCCGGTTTTCGTACTGCGCCTCAGTCAGCCATCTGACGGTTTCCATGCCGCTTTGCAAATGTACGGCCTTTACGCCGCTGTCGGTGAGGTAAGTGTCAAGCTGTCCGGCACGATTGACGTCACTTTCCGCGATCAGCACGGTCTGTCCGACGGGAAGTGCCTGTGCGTCCTCCTCCTGCGGGGCGGCGGCAAGGGGAATCGACACGAAAAAGCGGCTGCCTTTCCCCTCCTCGCTCTCGACGGTGATCTCGCCGCCCATGCGGTCGACGAGGTTTTTGACGATGGACATTCCGAGTCCGGTGCCCTCAATCCCGTTGACGGTGGAATTGTTTACGCGCTCAAACGGGACGAAAATCCGCTCCAGAAACGCGGCACTCATGCCGATTCCGTTGTCCTCGCAGAGGAAATCGAGCCATACCTTTGAGCCGCCTGCGGCCGCGGAGTCATCCCTGCGCTGGGAAAAGCGCACGCGGACAAAACCGTCCTCCAACGTATATTTGACGGCGTTTCCGATAATGTTTACCAGAATCTGCCGCAGATGGAGCGGATCTCCGATCAGAGTTTCCTCATAAATCTGTCCGATTTCCGTCTGAAAATCCTGCCGCTTTTGGGCCGCCTGCGGCCGTACGATGACCGTGATGTCATGCACCATGTCGGCGAGCGAAAACGGTTCCTCGCCGAGGACGAGACGTCCGCTTGCGATGCGCGACATATCAAGCACATCATTGACGAGGCTCATCAGATGGGAGGATGCGCTCTGAATTTTCTGAAGGCAGTCCTGCACGCGCGCTTTTTCGTCGATGTGCGACAGCCCGATGGAGGTCATGCCCATAATGGCATTCATCGGGGTGCGGATATCGTGCGACATATTTGAGAGAAACGTACTCTTGGCCCTGTTTTCTTCCTCGGACGCGCGGAGCGCGTTTGCAAGCCTTGCGTTTTCGGCGCGCAGCAAATCGAGCTCTCTCTGGTATTCGGTTGTCTGCTCCATAGCGCTGTTGTTTGTCTGCTTCATATTTTAACAGTCCTTTCCTTATGTTTCATTATCCGCTGTTTTTCTTCCGGTAATAGTGTTCGTATAAGAACACTCTCCGCGCGTCTCCCTGCCACCAGAGAGAGTTAGAGAAATAAAAAACATCCTGTCTTTTTTCATCTGCGGGACGTTATACTATTTGGAAAGGAGCATGTATGAGGCGGTCAGAACGCGAAATCAAAAGACGGCTGGGAGAAAGTGCGGCCGGAAACGTGCAGCTTTTCGTGATGGCGGTTCACTTTTTCCTGCCGTATGCGGTTACCTGCTGTATCTGTTTTCAATGTCTGTACAGCAAAAGAATCGGCTCCGAGATATTTGCAATTGGACTGTTAACACTTTTTTAGATATTTTTTATGGTTGTTTTCCCTATACTGAGGTTTAATATCCCAAAGAAGAATGGATTCTGTGATGATCATGACTTGCCAAATCCAACGTCTGGAAACCTGTTTTCTCCAACTTCTTTTTTATTTTGCGTATGCCGTAATTATTGCTGCTTGCGCGAAAGATCTCTTTGATTTTTGATGTTAGTCCCGATTCATCGGATAGCTGTTTTATTTTGTAATAAGATCTGTACCGCCTGTTTTAAAATGTCATTCTCCATTTTAAGCTGCTGATTTTTTTACGAAACTGAATTAATTCTTCCAATTCCGGTGTGTGGTTGCCTTTTTCATAGAATCAACCGGAATTTTCCGATTGTTTTAACCATTTATTGAACAGGGAATGGGAGATATCGTATTCCCTGCAGATATCGCATCTGTACTTGCTGCTGGAACGATATAAGTCTATTAATTGCTGTTTAAACTCATCTGTGTATTTATGGTCTTTTCTGTGTTGTTTCGGTCATATTGATTGCTTCTTTGTTTAATGATTTTATAGTATATGACCTCAAAAAATCTGTCCAGTTTATTATAGCTTATCCAGATAAAGGAGTATTGGGAAAAGGGATTGAGAGAATTAGGGTGTTTGGGGAAGGATGGATTGAGGCGGTCGGAAAGGCTGGGGGTATGTTCGGCAGTGGGGAAATTCGTAAAAATTAGTAAGAAGATTGACGGAGCCATGAGCGGGGTGCTTGTGGCTTTGTTGGTTTTGGGGTATAATAGGTTAGGTGATAAAGAGGTAAATATGAGTGTTAAGTATAGAATAAAAAAGTTGAAAAATTTTTATCCTTTACTTGACACGGTCAGAACCAAAAGATTATGAGATTTATAATTTTCTATAAAACTATTAGTATGACCTGCAGTTTAGTTCGGCTGTGGATGCCATTATCAAGGCAGCAAAGAAAAATCCAAAGTGTATTCAGCGGATATAAAGAAAGATGGAAAATGTTGGGATTGGAACAATGTCCCAACAGGTGTTAAAACTGCAAAGGGATCAGACATTAACGGAACGAAAGGGCAGAATATATGAGTAGAAAAAAGCTGATGCCCAGCAGCAGTTTGAACTCAAACGGCAGAAGAAAAAGGATAAGTACGGGGCAAATAATACTCCTGTGCTATTTCGGACTGAGAGGTAATGTGATGAAAAACAATCGGATCAATAATTGGATGCTAAACCACTGGCCTGAAAATAAAATATGGGCTGCGGCGTTTCATGTGGTCTGGGCAAAAAAGAATAATTCCACTATCCCTTCTGTGCATCGGCGCTATGAATATACTTTTGCATGGGATTGATAACCCGAACATTTCCTATCGGGACAGCTTATCGGAGCAGAATACAGATATTGAAAAGTACAGTCTGGTGCTTCAAATCCCCCTTTTAAAGGTAGTCTTGACTATGAAGCGATGTCTGTGAACCTGCTTCGGGTCACAAAGATAAAAAAGACAGAACTGCTGTTTCTCGCTTTGTTTTTGTGCATATTAAAAAAGACGGCTACAGTCTGGATGATAAGAGACAGGAAATTGCCGACTGTGACATACCGGATATTATCAGCAGATTTCATAATCTGGATGCCAAGACAGAGCGGGCAAGGACGGAACAGAGCTTCTTTGTTTCGATTGAGGAGATCGTATCGAATGACTATGACCTTTCGATTAACAAATACAGAGAAATTATATATGAGAAGATGGAGTATGAGCCTTCCGATGCCATCATCGGACGCATTGAGCAGATCGAGGCGTAGATTCAGACAGAAATAGCGGAATTAAAAGAGATGCTTGGCAGACAAATTTAGATTTGTGGGGATGGGTGATTATGAATAAAGAGATGTTTTCATTTGTGATATATATGATTCATGCATGTGCAAATTATTGGAATCAGAATCCGTCTGAAGTATATAAAAATATGAAAAATACGGATTGTATCATGGGTTTTCTAGTGCCGAATTACGAGATTCTTCACACGCAAAGCACAAAATATATTATTGAAGATATCAGAGAATATTTTAATGTCAGGGGGATATCCGTATGATTGTTTATCATGGCTCAAATGTGATTGTAAATCTTCCGGATACAGAACATTCCTTTCGCGCGCTGGATTTTGGAAAAGGGTTTTATGTAACGACTGTAAAGGAACAGGCTGCCAGATAGGCAAGGAGAAAGGCTGATATTTGCGGCACTGGAAAAGCAGTTGTCATTGTTTATAATATGGCGGAAAATCTAAACGGGCTGACTTATAAATGTTTTGACGAGGACTTAACGGGGTGGATTGATTTTGTATGCAAATACCGTGATGAAGAACAAGATTATTTACAGTACGATTTGATTCAGGGAAAAGTGGCAAATGATAAAGTGTTTCTATCAGTCAAAAGGCGATAAACCAGCTATTATTTTACGAATCATTTTGTGAGGTGGCGAAGAGATGAATGAAGAGATGTTAGAGCGCGTATATCAGGAAAACCTCGAAGAACGAATTATAGCGTATCTGGCAAAGATATGTGATTTTTCCTATGAAAAGGCAATGGATTTATATTATAGCAGTAAATTGGCGGACAAGATTTATCTCGGAAAAGAAGGAGTACAGTATTTGGATTATAAGGTGCTGGCTCAGATATTGCTTGAAACGGAGAAAGAATTGCCGGATTGAAATTTGAAACACAAAAATCATTAAAGGAGACACAGAATTTGATGGATTCGCTGATGCAGGAGTATTTTGGGTAAAGCAATGTGGTTTAAAAGAATTAACAGGAGGGGGAACAGCTATGATGTACCCGTTTATGACTTTGGAAGATAATACGGAAATCGTTCATTCAGAGCAGTTAGAGAACGGAGAAGTAAAGGTTTATATTGAAACGCCGGATGCAGAAGATTGCTTTTACAATATGACCTGCTATCTGCCGTCTTACCGTGTAGAAGTGAATGGTTATACGGAGGATGAAGTAAATTATTTTATGGATATTATCAAATCTACCGCGCATTTGATGATAGAATTTTCGCGGGAAGGGGATTCATGAATGCCTCCGGTTTTTAGGATTGGTTCCTATTGGGTGTATTTCTGGGCGAATGAGGGGAAATGTTTGCCGGCACATAATAATTCTTATAAAGGAGCATATTAATGGGATTTATTGTAGATGAAATGTTAGAAGATTTATCAAAACAGGGATATACACCAGATGAAGTTAAAGAGGCAGTTATAACATTTTTATCTCCATATTTTGATAATAAATCAGCATTAATAAAAAATGCAATGCAAAGCCATTTTTTATCAATGTTTTCATATTTTGTTATATATAATTCAGATAGATTCTTTTCGCAAGGTATACTTGAGGTATTGTCTATTTATAGAAAATCTTATGCTCTTGACCCTAACCAAGTAAAAAATGTTATATTTGCCACTGTAAATTTGATGGGGCAAAAAGAAAACTTAATGTGGACTGTTAAATCTAATACTCCAAGAGAAATTTCTGATGATATACACGAAGTTACATATAAATTTATGAAACATATAGGAGATGTATTAGAAATAGGGACAAGACATGAGATTATTGAATTGTATGCCATTTTGGAAATATCACTTGGGAAAAGTATTGACTATGAAACAATAAGAAAGAGGGATTTTGGCGTTATTATTCAAAGCATATTAGATAAAGGATATTTGGGGAATATCTTAAAAACGTTACCAAATGATATAAAACTGTCTGATTGGAGAAATATAGCATATCATCATACATATGAAATTCAAGAAAATACAATCAAATGTTATTACGGAAGAAAAGGAAATAGTTTCGAAGTAACTTTTGATGAATTAAAAAAATATTCGGCAAAAGTTATCAAATCATGTAACATCATAGATATAGCAAGAAGAATATTTCTTTTTGATAATAATGATATGTTTGCAGATTTGAATGAAAACTTAATAAATGTGCATGACAGAGACGTTATGAAAATAGGGCAACTTCGAACGGCACTTTTGGGTCAAGGCTTTAAATTAGTTGATATCAAAATAAATGAAGAAAATGAAGAGTCTATTATTGTAGATTTAGAAGCAGATAATGGCTTAACAGATGATAACAAATTGAAACGGCGTATACATTGTTCTCAATTTTTATACAATATTTGGGTGGAATTTCCTTCTAAGAGGATAAGTATTGTATATTGTGAAAATAATGAAATAGGAATTTTTAAATATTCGGTTGAGGGCTTAATATGTGAGAAAGTCTCAAAAGGATTGTTGGAATTTTCAGATATGATTAGATTTGTAGTGATTGAAAAATTATGAGTAAACGAATGATCAATTATGATGTATTATGACGATCATAATCCGCCGCATTTCCATACGGAATACAATGTGCATAAGGCATTGGTAGATATTGATGGGACAAGAGTTATAAAAGGCGCGTTACCTTCAAGGCAGTTAAAGCCGGTACTGGCATGGTGTGTATTACATCAGGACGAGTTGATGCAGAACCGGGAATTGGCAAAGGCTGGGAAAGTACTTAATAAGATTGCACCATTGATGTAGGAGGAGAAAAATGTTTCCTAAAATTGTTCAGGTTGTTCCTACGGAAGAATATACAGTATATGTTTATTTTGAAGATGGTACCTTCGATGAACAAGGGCACACACGGTCAGGGCAGAATAAATTTTGCGTCCTGCATCGTTACCCTCGCTTCGCGTACGCCCTGTACGCGGCGCTCAAGTGCCTTGCAGGGCACAAAATTTTTTTCTGCCTGACTCTTCGACCTCAAGCGGAGAGAATTTCAGCATTTTCAAGGCAGACAATTGAGGCGTACTGGACGTATGCCGATTGAGGATAACGAAGAAAATGCTGAAATTATCACGCTTTGAGGCGTGTGTTCCCTTGTTCATCGAAGGTAAAATAGTTTGTTATGATATAAAGCCACTGTTAGAGAAAGGAGCATTTACTGCTTTAAGAGAAATTGAATATTTTATGCAAACCTGTACTATAATGAACGATACTCTGGCATGGGATGTATCGGGGAATAGGGATAGTATGAAATGTATTGATATTGATCCGGACACATTGTATACGCTGAATGCTGTAAAAGAGAAGATCGCATAATACGCAGGTTTGTGAGGATGGGTGATTATGATACTTGAAAACAAACTTCATATAACGGATTCGGCAGAATTAGCACGAATAGAAGAAAAAACAAGTAAGAAAAAGGCGGCGCTGCTTTTTGAAAGCGGGTATTTGTTTACATTAAAAGCAGGTACAATAGAGAGTCTTTTAAAAATACATGAGTATCTCTTCGATGAGATTTATGATTTTGCAGGGAAGGTAAGAGAAACGAATATTTCAAAGGGAAATTTTCGTTTTGCACCGGCTTTGTATTTATATGCTGCGCTTGAGAATATTGAGAAAATGCCGCAAAAAAGCTTTGACGAAATTGTTGAGAAATATGTTGAGATGAATATTGCGCATCCGTTTCGGGAGGGCAATGGCAGAAGTACAAGAATCTGGCTGGATTTGATTTTGAGCCGGGAACTCCATATGGTGGTGGATTGGAGCAAAGTTGACAAAGAAGACTATCTGCTTGCAATGGAGAGAAGCCCGATTAAGGATATTGAGATAAAATATTTGCTGAAAGCCGCTTTGACGGATGAGACGGACAGCCGGGAAATATATATGAAGGGCATAGATTATAGCTATTATTACGAGGGGTATGCAACTTATAAGACAGAAGAACTTTAAAAAATAACAGGGTATGTTGCAGTCAGATGTTCGGGGATATGGAATTTGTTCAGTAAAAATGGATAAAAGCAGTGTAAAACTATAGGGAAGGAGAGGATAGGAGTGACGAACGACATAATTAAATATGGGTGAGCCATTCCGGTCAGTCGGGAGTATCACTGCATTGTTTCAGGACGATATGGGAACCGCAAGGCGTATTATGGACGTGGTGGCAGAGATAAAGCGCAATTCGGAAGAGACTGCGTAGTATAACCCATACTAATTTTTGTGACAGAAAAACGGAAGAGAAGCGTATGATGAAAAGGAGACAGGGATATATTTGGCCGATCAGGCAGGAGGGATGTTTTTATGAAATCTATTATCATTTATGAATCCACCCATCATGGGAACACAAAAAAGCTTGTGGATGCAATTGCAAAAAAGCATCATGTGGAAACTGTCAGCATTGAAAACGCAGAATCCGTAGACCTGTCAGGTTATGATATGGTGGGCCTTGCCGCTGGGATTGCTTTTGGAAAATTCTACAAACGTATGGAGGAGTTTGCCATGAAAATCCCATCAGGAAGCAGGGTGTTTCTTCTCTATACCTGTGGGAATCCAAGTGCTGGGTATGTGAAGAACATTACCAGAACGCTTACATCAAATGGGGCAAGGGTAATGGGAAACTATGGCTGCAGAGGTTATGATACTTATGGCCCGTTCAAATTGGTCGGTGGTATTGCCAAAGGGCATCCGACCGAAGAAGATATCGCTGGCGCTGTAATGTTTTATGATAAAATAAGCGGGGAAAAATAGTGGGACATTAAATTACTGATGAGAGAATATAACAAATTTGTGGGGATGGATGATTATAAAATTAAAAAATCATGGCAGGAAACGATGATGTCTTTGTGATTAAGGATAACGGCATAGGAATGGCGATTGCCTGTATAAAATGAAAAACTTGAAAGGATAACGTGTCACTTGCTGCATAGTGGCATTACATAATACAGCATGGATGCAAGAGAAGCATTAAAAATATATTTTGGATATGATTCCTACAAACCCGGGCAAGAGGAGATCGTGGACGCTGTCCTTGCCGGGGAAGATGTAGTGGCAATCATGCCGACCGGGGCGGGAAAATCTGTCTGTTATCAGGTGCCGGCTCTGCTTTTGTCTGGGATTACAATCGTTATTTCACCGCTTATATCACTTATGCAGGATCAGGTAAAGCCTTTAAATGAAACCGGTATTCATGCGGGATATATAAATTCATCCCTGACAGAGTCACAGATATCGATGGTGTATGCCAGAGCACTGGATGGTGTATACAAGCTTCTGTATGTTGCTCCGGAGCGGCTTGAAAGCTACGGATTCACTGATTTTGCGGATCGTATGAAGATATCGATGGTAACGGTAGATGAGGCGCATTGCATCTCCCAGTGGGGACAGGATTTCAGACCAAGTTACCTGAAAATTGTAGGTTTTATAGACCGTCTGCGGGAAAGACCTGTCGTAAGTGCATTCACTGCAACCGCTACGGAAGAAGTGAAAACCGATATTTCCTGTGTACTGAAACTCCAAAATCCGAAGGTCATCGTCACCGGTTTTGACCGTGAGAACCTCTATTTTGAGGTAGAGGCGATCCGGAAAAAGGATCCATATGTGCTGGAATATATAAAAAAGCATCCGGACGATAGCGGTATCATATATTGCGCTACAAGGAAGAATGTGGATGCATTGCATGAACTGCTTTTCGACGAGGGGATTTTGGTTGCAAGATACCATGCCGGAATGAGTCATGAAGACAGGAAAGAAAATCAGGATGATTTCATATATGACAGGCGACCGGTGATTGTTGCAACGAATGCATTTGGAATGGGGATCGATAAATCAAATGTAAGATTTGTCATTCATTACAACATGCCACAGAGTATGGAGAATTATTATCAGGAAGCCGGGCGTGCAGGGCGGGATGGGGAGGCATCACATTGTATTCTGCTGTTTTCGGCGCAGGATATTATGATAAACAAATTCCTGCTTGAACATAAGGATTTTTCGGATATTCCCCATGAAGATGCTCTCCTGATAAAGCAGCGTGATGCAAAAAGGCTTCAGGTCATGGAAGGCTACGCTCGAACAACAGATTGCCTCAGGAATTATATCCTTGAATACTTTGGCGAAAAGAGGGAGAAACCTTGTGGAAACTGTGACAGGGAGTTCACAGAGATTGATATGACCGAGGATGCCAAACAGGTCATTAACTGTGTATGGGAGGCGAAGGGCAGATATGGCCTTAATATCATACTTAGAACACTCCTTGGCGCCAACAGAGCCAGATTAAAAGAGCTTGGAACAACAGACTACAAGACTTATGGCGCTCTCAAGAACCGTTCGGAATCCGAAGTCCGGCTGCTTGTCGGCCGATTACTTTTGGATGGGTATCTGTACCAGACTGCGGATCAGTACAGTGTGATCCGCATGGGGCATATAGATGCACTGAAAGACCCGAATACACGCATTTCAATTCGCGTATATAAAGACAGGGAACTTAGGCGACAGATAGCGGGACAAAGTAAGAGAAGTACGGATATTCTTACAAAGGCCGGATACGAACTTTTTGATATTCTTCGGAAACAAAGGCTTGCGATTGCCAGGGAAGAAGGAATACCGCCATATATCGTCTTTAGCGATAAAACGCTGATCGATATGAGTGCGAAAGCGCCGCAGGATAAAGTGACGATGCTGCGTGTATCCGGTGTCGGTAAAGCAAGATACGACAAGTACGGAGAACGGTTTATCTGGACCATAGCCGCATTTTTGAATGATAATCCGGGAGCTGTCACAGGCATGGAAGAGAATCAGGATGTGTCTGAAATGATGAGATCAGGGAAACGGAGAAGAAAACATAAAGGCCCGTTCTTTCTGAATCCGGAAGATGGGGATAAGTTCGTATATAAGGATCTTTATCTTTTAGGCGAGATCAGGGACGAATTAAACAGGATCACATCTGCAAATCATGTAAAGAAGATATTCGGAACAGATATTTTCAAGTTATTGACACAGGCGGGGTATGTGGAAGAACAGCAGCTTGACGGGCGGTTGGTTCCAATACAGACAGAGACGGGTCTTTCGAAAGGGATTATTTCTGCAGAAAAGATAAGCAAAGCAGGGACTTCGTATACAGTTTTGATGTATCCTTCGGTGGTTCAGAGAGAGATTGTGGAGCATTATATTGAAATGAGAGACCGGGTGAAAGATGAGGAAGCCAAAACCTGATGAAGAATATAATTTCGGCATGAAGGATTGTACCCTCAGTGGACAAGGGCATACACGTCCCTTTGTCCACTGAGGGTACTTACAGCAGATACAAAAAATAAGGGATCATGATGAAAAAGAAATTGAAAAAAATCCTGCAGTTTATTGCAAATCCAAGACTGCTTTTGTGCGTGGTGATCGCCTGGTTTATCACAAACGGGTGGTCCTATCTTTTGTTTGGAATCGGAACCTACCTTGAGATTGGCTGGATGGTTGGGATTGCGAGCGCGTATCTGGCGTTCCTGTGGCTGCCCGTTTCGCCGGAGAAGGTGGTCACATTTGCGATCGCAATCGCATTGCTCCGCTGGCTTTTTCCAAACGATGAGAAAACGCTTGCCGTGTTGAAACAGTTTCACGAAAAGGCGAAAAACGTAATCAAAAATAAAAAGAAGAAGAAAAAGAAAGACGAAGAGAAATGAGGGGATGGAACGATGAACAGACTGAAAATCGCGTTATTGCAGATTGCCCCCGGCGGGACGCTGCAGGAAAACCTCGAAAAGGGAATCCGATATTGCAGAATGGCGAAAGAAAAAGGTGCGGACCTCGCGCTTTTCCCTGAAATGTGGAGCAACGGATATCGCATCTATGACCGGCCCGTTGACGAGTGGAAAGCGGAAGCAATCGCTGTGGACAGTGATTTTGTGCATGCATTCGGCCGCCTTGCGGGGGAGCATCAGATGGCGATCGGGATTACGCTGCTTGAAAAATACGAAAATGCGCCGCGCAACTCTCTTGTCCTTTTTGATCGGTTCGGCGATCGGAAGTTTGTCTACGCAAAGGTACATACCTGTGACTTTGATGTGGAACGGAACTTAACGCCCGGCGAAGATTTTTATGTCACGGCGCTCGATACGGCCTGCGGCAAAGTAAAGGTCGGTGCGATGATCTGCTATGACAGGGAGTTTCCCGAAAGCGCGCGGATTTTAATGCTCAAAGGTGCCGAGCTTATCCTGGTGCCGAATGCGTGTCCGATGGAGATCAACCGTCTCTCGCAGCTTCGTGCCAGGGCTTATGAAAATATGACGGCGATTGCCACCTGCAATTATCCCGCGACGGTACCGGACTGCAACGGCGCATCGAGCGTTTTTGACGGTGTGGCGTACCTCCCCGAATTAAACGATTCGCGGAATACCTGTATTTTGCAGGCGAACGGGGAAGAGGGGATTTATCTGGCGGAGCTTGATTTGGAGCAGCTTCGCCGTTACCGCAGCAGTGAAGTGCATGGCAATGCATATCGCCGTCCGAAAAAGTACGGGCTTTTGACCGACACAAAGATTGATCAGCCGTTTCTCCGGGACGGTTATCGGGAGTAGAAACATATACAATTACAGCGGAAAATCGCCGGTGTCGCGGTAAGCCGCCTGTGCGATTTCGAGAAACAGGCGCGTGCTCTCCCGGGTATCGTCCCGGTGAAAGGCGAGTACACACTGCATTTTTTCGGGGCAGTCAAACGGAATCCACGCAAATTCCCCGTTGTGGTCGTTCGCAAAGCCGGGGGCGAGGGAGACGGCCGCTCCCGCTGCAACATAGGTGAAAGCGATTTCCAGGTCATGGGCGTTTAAGGTAGTGATATGTCCGCTATTTACAATCCGTTGCTGAGCGGCTAACATTTCGGAGGGACTATCCCCGCCGAGGAGAAAGGTCCGACCGGCCAGATCCTGCTCGGTTGCGAGAGGCAGGCGGGCAAGCGGGTCATCATGCCTTGTGATCAGATAAAAGCGGCTCTCGTACAGGGGGACAGTTTTGATATGCGTAAAACGGTTCAGTTCCGTCTCACGTGCAAAAAGAATATCCTGTGCCCGCCGGAAAAACAGATCAATTCTGTCGGAGCTGTATACGAATTTCAGGTTGAGCGCGACGGCAGGCAGCGTCTCGGCGAACTGCTGCATGATCTGCGGCAGAAAGCAGATGCACGAGCGCATGGGAATACAGATATTCAGAGCTTCCGTATAGCGGGAGCTTAAATTTTGTCCCTGTTCGACGGCAGTCTGCAATTCCTTTCTGATATGCCGCAGGCTGGTGCAGAACTGTTCGCCGGCAGGAGTCAGTACGGCGCCCTTTGCGGAGCGCTCAAAGACAGAAAAGCCGATCTCGTTTTCCAGGCACTGTATCTGGTAGGTCAGCGAGGGCTGACTAATAAAAAGATTCTCGGCCGCCCGGCTGAAATTTAAGGTATTTGACAATTCTAACACACAGTCGATCTGCTTTGTATTCATGCTTTATTTCCCCATAGCTGCCGTCGGCCGGCAACGTGACGCACGTTTCTTTGCTCACTGATATTATAAAATATTTGAATAGATTATAGCATATATAAATTGGATATTTCAATAGCCGGGGCTTATAATGGAGCCAGAAAAAAGAGAGCGGGTCACTTTTCGCGGGGCGGGAATGCGCATAGACTGCACATTCCGTAGAGGTATGACTCAAGCGTGCGACCGCATCTTTTGAGAGGAATGAAAATGTAAAAAAATCTGGAGGAGGGAGAAACGATGTTAAAGTTTTTGGTGGATTTACTGACGCCCGTTTTTGAGAATATGGGTGTCAGCCCGACGGACGTAGAGACGTATGTGAATATGCTTTCCGGCTATATTTACGCGATTCTGGGCCTTTCTGTTCTGGCGATTGCGGTTATGATTGCCGCGCACTGGTTTGTGAAAAAGGGAACGCGCCATGTGGTGCGGTGGAGCGCAGGGGTTGCATGGGTCGGCATTGTGACGATTCTCGCAAATGTGATTTGTTTCGGGCCGATGTACAATAATCTTGCGCCGATTTTAAACGGTCAGGCGTCGGTTTCCGAAGCGTCCGCGGCTGCGTCGAGGGAGATTATCGAGGAGATCGGGCAGGAAGGGATTACGCTGGTGAAAAACGAGAACAAAACGCTTCCGTTTGCGCCGGATTCCAACCTGAATGTCTTCGGATGGGCGGCGACAAACCCGATTTACGGCGGCACCGGTTCCGGCTCTTCCGACAGCTCGAACGCGGCGGATATCCTCACCTCCCTGACGGACGCGGGGTTCCATGTCAATCAGGATCTTATTGATATGTACACGGCGTACAGCCCGACCCGGAATCTGGGCGGAAATGTTGTGAGTGTGACTTTCACCGACTGGTCGCTGCCGGAGCCGCCGGCGGAATATTATACCGACGAGCTGATGCAGGGAGCGAAGGATTTTTCGGATAAGGCCCTGATTGTGATTTCGAGGTCCGGCGGCGAGGGGCAGGACGTGCCGCTCGATATGAATCAGGTAATCAAAGGGACTTACGACCCGACCGATGAAATCGCAAACGGAAACGAGCAGTATACCTATTTCCGATGCAGCTATACAAACAACAGTGACGCGTATGACGACTTCGATCCCGGCGAGAGCTATCTGGAGCTTTCCAACTCGGAGGAAGCGATGATCGAGAAGGTCTGCGCAGAGTTTGACGATGTTGCGGTTGTCATCAATGCAAACAATCCGATGGAGCTTGGATGGGTGGACGAGTACGAGCAGATCGGCGCCGTGATTCTTGCGCCGGGCACCGGTGCGAGCGGTATGGCAGCTCTCGGGGATATTTTGAACGGCACGGTAAATCCGTCCGGAAGAACCGTGGACACCTATGTGTACGATTTGACGCAGACACCTTCCTATAACAATTATGGAAACTTTACATACAACAATGTGGCGGATTTGCAGGCTGCGCTGACCGAGAGTGACCCGGCTTATCAGGGAGTGGTTTCTTTTGTCAACTATGTCGAGGGCATCTATGTGGGCTACAAATTCTATGAGACGGCCGCCGAGGAAGGATTTCTTACTTATGAGGAGCATGTGCAGTATCCGTTCGGCCACGGCTTAAGCTACACGACATTTTCACAGGAAATGCAGAACTTTAAAGACAACGGGGATACGGTTTCCTTTGACGTGACCGTGACGAATACCGGAGATACGGCCGGAAAGGATGTTGTGGAGGTGTACTACACGCCGCCCTATACAAACGGAGGGATCGAGAAGGCATCGGTCAATCTCGCGGATTTCGGAAAGACACAGGTGCTTGAGCCGGGGGCTTCCGAGACACTTTCTTTTGCGCTTGCGAAAGAGGAACTGGCGTCCTATGATTCGAATTGCATCAAGACGGCAAACGGCGGCTATGTGCTTGAGGTGGGAGAGTACAAAATCTCGATTCGTGCCAACGCGCATACCGTGCTGGACGAGGAGACATTTACGGTGGCGTCGGATATTGACTACAGCAGAGACGGGCGTGTGTCAGACGGTGTGACTGCGGTCAACCGGTTTCAGGATTACTCTGCGGGTGACGTGACTTATCTGTCCCGCGCGGACGGTTTTGCAAACTATGCGGAGGCGACCGCGGCGCCGTCGGCAAAAATGCATGTTCTCGATGACGAGACGCTTGCGGCGGTCACCGCAAAATCCGTTGCGTACTACGATTCCACGCAGTATGACAACCCGGAGGATGAGATGCCGGTGACGGGCGCGGCAGGCGGCCGTACCCTGGCGGAGTATATCGGTGTGGACTATGACGATGCGTCCTGGGAGGAACTGTTAGACCAGCTTACCGTCGAGGAGATGATAAACTTTGTGAACCTCGGAGGCTTTCAGACCGTTCCGGTGGAATCCGTCGGGAAAACGGCGACGCTGGATTCGGACGGAACATCCGGCCTGAACGACTGGTATATCGGCGTTTTTGGAACGGCCTATCCGACGGAGCTTTTGATCGCACAGACCTGGAATAAGGATCTGGCTTACCGTGTCGGTGAGGCGGAGGGCGCGGAGTATGCGGACTGCCGCGTATTCGGTACCTATTCGCCGGCGATGAATACGCACCGCAGCGCGTTTACCGGGCGCAATTTCGAGTATTATTCCGAGGACGGTGTGCTCGGCGGCTATATCGCAGAGAATATGGTAAACGGTCTGGCGCAGAAAGGCGTGTACGCCTATATCAAGCATTTCGTGCTGAATGACCAGGAGACAAACCGCTGTGCGCTTCTTCTGACTTATACCGATGAGCAGGCGCTGCGCGAGATTTATATGAAACCGTTTGAGATGAGCGTGAAGCATTTTACAGGACAGTCCCTTGCGGTGATGTCGTCGTTTAACTATATCGGGCATAAGCCGACGGGGGCGAACCCGGAGCTTTTGAATACGGTGCTGCGTGACGAGTGGGGCTTTCGGGGAATGGTTCTCTCCGACTGGAACGGCTCCTACGGCTATCAGAATACGGATGACTTCGTGCGAAACGGAAATGATGCGATGCTCGGCTTTATGCAGCATGCGTCGAATGTCATCACGAACACGGAGTCGGCGACGTTAGTAAAAGCGCTGCGCGCGGCGAGCAAAAATATTTTCTACACGGTGGTAAACAGCGGAAACTACACGGTTCCCGACCCGAGAGAGGGCAAGATGAGCAATATGACAAAACTGTTTGTCGGTATTGACGTCGCGGTTTTCGCTGCGGCAGCCTGTATAATGGCAGTTGTGATTTTACGCTGGATGAAAAAGCGGAAAGCGGGCGCTCCCGCGGCCAAGCAGCCGAAGCAGCAGTAAATCAGCAATTTTCCAAATTCCTTTTGTTTTGGCGGAGGCCGACCTGTGTTTGCAGGCCGGCCTCTGTTTTGCCATATCAAAAATCATCGGATATACCGATTGTGTGCCGATATCGACCATCCGTCGAGAATCGATGGATTTCTGTTTCGGGATTCTCTATAATGAAGCCATGACAGGGAGGTGATGACATGCAGGTAGAGATAAAGATTGATGCATCCTGTGAAAAGCCGAGAGCGATTATCGTCACGGACCAGATGACGGAAGAGATCGCGGAGCTTGTAAAAATACTGTCGGAGGAAAAGCGTTCCGTGCTTGCAGGGTTCCGTGAAGGTGAGGCCTTTTTGCTCGAGGAGGCGGATATCATACGGATTTATGCGGCGGAGGGCAGGGTGTTTGCAGAGACGGCCGACGGGGAATATCAGCTGCGGCTGCGGCTTTACGAGCTGGAAGCGCGCCTTTGCAGAGATCTGTTTGTGCGCATTTCAAACTCCGAGATCATTAATCTGAAAAAGGTAAGAAGGTTTGATCTGAGCTATGCGGGAACGATCTGTATCTCCTTAGCGAACGGTACGACCAGCTATGTTTCAAGACGCTATGTCGCGAAAATAAAACAGGTGTTGGGGATATAAGTGAACGTTTAAACAGGGGAATTTATTTGCGCTGCCGCAGGCGGCGGAACAGGAGGTAAAAATGAAGAAGAAAATTATGCTGACATGTTTGATCGGAGCGCTGGCGGGGCACTTTATCAGCAGCGTGATTACAATGACGATTTCATTGTTTGCGGGGGACGGACAGTTTTATCCGGTTGTCCCGGAACTGATTACGGCGTGCGGATCGGAAATCAATGCGGTATGGATACAGTTTGTGTGTTCCTGCCTGTACGGGGCGGCGTGGGCGGGAGCGTCTTTTTTCTGGAAGGTAGAAAGTTGGAGCCTGCTGCGTCAGACGGTAACGCATTTTCTTGTCTGCACCACAGCCACTTTTCCGGTTGCGTATTTTATGTACTGGATGCCGCACAGCATAGGTGGGATCTTAAGCTATTATGCACTTTTTCTGGCAATTTACTGGGGGATCTGGACAGTGGAATACGGCCGTATCAAACGGGAAATTGGCCGGATGAATGAGAGATTGGCGGAGAAAAACGTGGAATGAGAACAGGAGATACGCAGTCGATGATATTATTTGACAATTGTAGTATATATGGGTATAATAAAACTACAATTATAATGATACGAAAGGAAGTGAGTCCGATGTGGAAAAGAATAGGAAGGGTATTTGCAGAATAGCAAACGATGAAAGGAGAAATTCTTTTATGAAGCAGATGATTAAGAAAACAATAGGATTATTTACAATAATGTGTGTGTGTCTGTCATTAAATGCATATACTATATATGCATATTCTCATTCATTCGAGAATTGTCCCAATTCAGGCCCGCATGTGGGAGCGAACTTTAACTATATCAAAGCATATGAGAATCATAAATATTACCCTGGGAAGGATTATAATTGCTGGACAGATACAAGCGGCGGACGTTTTTTCATTTTCTATGAATCATGGACCTGCAGTTATTGTGGAAAACTTATTGTAAAAGAGACAATCATAGATGTGTCTACGCCGGCTGCCGGTACAGAAACGGAAACCGAAGAGAAATAAACTATAAAAATGCCGTCAGATGGAGAGGAGGGTCAAAATATGAGTCAGAGTAACTATAAAAAAAGTTTTATCCTGTTTTTACTATTGACCGTTCTCACGGCATTGCTTCTCATTTGCTGCTGTATTCCGCGCAGTTGGGGATTCCAGCAGGTGCGGGGATTTTTTGATCTGGCAGATGCCGTCGGCGGAAGCCATACCGGAAATGCGGGATGGCTGTCCATGGAAGCATTATTCTGTCTGTTTGTATTTATTACCGATCAGTTATATGGCCGTGTGACAGGAAAGAAGCCGTTCTTTTCCTTTTCGGAAGGAATGAGCGTGTCGGGAAAGGTTTTGAAGGTATTGGTGTGTGCCGTCCTTGCGATGGGGGTTGGTGCCGCTTTTCATTATCTGAGGTATTACACATATTTTATGTGAAGGAAACAGGAATTTGATTTTGGTTGAGGATAACGGGCTGTACGCAAAGCGTGCGGCCCGTTGCCATGTGATTTGCGGTTTGTTTTTCCTTAATTGCGTTCAATCATGCCGGAGGTGTTGACAAAAAGTCAAAATCGCTTACACTGGAAGGAGAGACAACGGATCGGTTCCGAAAATTGTGTGAGAAAGGCAGCGTCAGATGGAAGATTATGTAAAACAGGTGGCAGTGTTAATCGATGGGGACAATATTTCCGACAAATATGCGGAGTATATCAGGCAGGAGGCAAGGCAGTACGGGAGGGTGAAGATTCTCCGGCTGTACGGTTCCGTCAATTCCCCGAGCGTGAAGCGGTGGTATCGGGTGATGCCGAAGTACGGGATTTCTCCGGTGCTTCAGATCTGCTATGTACACGGAAAAAGCGTGGCGGATCAGGCGCTGACAATCGACGCGATGGATATTCTGCACATGGAAAAAATAGATGTGTTCTGCATTGTGTCGAGTGACAGCGATTATACGAAGCTGGTGTATCGGATTCGGGAGGCGGGCAAGACCGTAATCGGAATGGGGGAACAGAAGACGAAGGAGGCGTTGGCGAACGCCTGTGATGAATTTAAAATCCTCGATTTGATATATAAGGACGAGAGCGCGCAGGAGGAGCCGGCATTCGAGGAGAAGACGGAGCCTGCTGCAGAGGAGATCTATGATGTCTCCGAAGAGGAGGACGAGGCAGCGGAAGAGGAAGTCGAGGAGGCGGAGATTAAGATTCCGGATGAGGACGAGATCGTGACATCGATAAGCGCCATGCTTGACTCCGTGGCCGACGATAATACGATGGTCAATCTGGCCGAAGTCGGCAAGATGTTAAAGCAGAAATATCAGGGCTTTGATGCGAGAAATTACAATTATCGGAATATGACCCAGCTGATAAGAAATCACGAGGATGTTTTTGTCTGGAACCGGGTGACGGCGCCGGACGGAATCCATCACATTGTAAATGTCGGGAAAAAGCAGTAAGACGTGTCGAGATGCGGCATGTTAAAGCTGCTTCGCAGCTTCGGGACAGATATGTCTGACGACGCAATTTTCAGGATAATAAGAGGTGCACCGCGCGGGTTTATTCACCCGTGCGGTGCACCTCTTTGAATCATGCGGGATAAGCCGCAATGCGCAGTGTGCGCCGTTATCTGTCAGATCTTAAAATAATCAATCAGGCCGACTAAGGTTTCCACCTGCGCCTGCTGCTGCTCGCTGATTGCGGCAGTCTCCTCGGAGGTGGCGGAGTTGTTGTCAACGATCGCGGATACGCTCGAAATACTCTCGTTGATCTCCTGCATCTTTTCGGCCTCCTCGTTGAGAAGGGCGGCGATCAGAGACATCTTTTCCGTGGCGCTGCCGGCGCCGACCATTACCTGCTCCATATTTGCCATCGTCTCGTTTGCAATATTTGTACTGTGTGTGACGGCCTCGATCGTTGCCTCGATCAATTTGGTCGTCTCGTTTACGGCCTGTGCGGATTCCTCGGACAGTTTCTTGACCTGGTCGGCCACAACGGCAAAGCCCTTTCCTGCCTCGCCTGCGCGCGCCGCTTCGATAGACGCATTCAGGGACAAAAGGCCGGTCTGGTCCGCGATCTGCTCAATCGTGTTGATAATGGAGTTGATCTGTTCCGAACAGCTGCTGATTTCCGTGATGGCGGCCATAAGCTCCTGCATCTTTGCGTTTCCGGTCTGCAAAAGCATGCCGGCGCTCGAGGACAGTTTTCTGCATTCGTCGGCTTCCTGCGCGTTTTTCATGGTGTTTGCGGACAGCGCGTCGATGATGCCGGCAAGCTCGGACACTTTCATTGCCTGCGTCGTGCAGCCCTCGGCGAGGTCGGTGGCCGCGCAGGAGAGCTGCTCGGAGCCGCCGTCAACCTGCTGTGTGACATCCTGCAGGGTGGTCAGCGTGTCGCGCATCTTATCTCCGATTGCCAGCAGGGAGTCCTTAATCTGTGAAAAATCGCCGACATAGTCCTGACGGATATCCATGACATAGTTTCCCTGTCCCATCTGCTCGAGTGTGCCGGAGATTTCCTCGATGATGCCGCTGAGGTTTGTTTTCATTGAATTGATGGCCTTTACCATCCGGCCGACTTCGCTCTCGTCCTCGTACATATCAAAGCTTTCATGCAGCTTGCCTTCGGAGAGGACAACCATCTGCGCGGATACCTGCTCGATCGGCTGCAAAAGCTTTTCTTTGGAGAAGCGGATGGTATTGCTGATCTGCCTTGAGATATAGACGAAGGAGAGGACAAACAGCAGTTCCACCGCATACTGAATCAGCTTCATCGCGCGTGTTTTGCCCGCGAGACGGTCCTGCACCTGATTGATCGTGGTCTCCGTGAGTGAATTGATCTGGACGACCGTATCCTCATATGCGTTGCCGAACACCGCGTCTGATGCAGACTGCATGTCCCCGGCCTGCACGGCCGCCATCGCCGCTTCCTCTAAGGGGACAAGCTCATTGGACAGAGAGGCGATCTCGTTCATTTTTGTCCATTCCTCGTCGGTGATATCGTTTTTTTCGAGGATGGCAAGAGCGGCATCGCGGTTTTTGTGTTCGTTTAATTCCGCCATGTATTCGTCATAATACCGCTGCTGACCGGTGACGGCGTATGACTGCACGGAGGAGGTCAGCGTCTTGGAGCCGAGCCGATATTGATTCAATGCCATTGTCGTCTCGAGACAGTCTTCCGTGACGGAAGAGACGAGCAGCTGTGTCACGAGAAGCATCAGAAGAAAAATAATGCCGGTGACAACAGATCTGTTTACAACGCGGGAAATCTGATTCAGGCGCGCGCGCTGACCGTTTGGGTACAGTTCGGTTGAGGGGGTGGGCTGTTTCTTTTGTTTTTTCATGGATACGCCTCCTTGCTTCCAAAAATATATTATATCTATTATAGCTTATATTGGAAGAAAAGGGTACCACAAATATAGAAATAAAATAATTTATGGAAAAGTAAGCCATTGACAGCGGCAGAAGGGATTGTTATAGTTTTTCACAGCAGCGGAAACAGTTTCATATGATAGAAACATGGAGGTTATATATAGATGAAAAGCAGAAAGAAATGGGTGCGGGTGACGGTGTGGGTACTGCTGATCGCCAGTATCCTGCTGGCTGCCGCCGGAAGATACACAAAGGAGTATTACAGCAGCCTGTCCTGGGACAGTCTGGATGTGCCGGTGGAGGAGACGGAAGATTACTGGAGCATCGGGGATGCGGGCAGCGCCTGCGGTTTTATTTTTTATCCGGGCGGCAAAGTGGAGGAGACGGCTTACCTGCCGCTGCTCGCCGCGCTGGCAGAAGCGGACATTTTCTGCGTGACAGTGAAGATGCCCCTGCATCTGGCCGTGATGGATGCGGATGCGGCGGCTGCCGTGATGGATGATTTCCCGGAAATTGACTGCTGGTACCTCGGCGGACACTCTCTGGGCGGTGCGATGGCGGCCGGATTTGCGGCGGAGCACGAGGAGCGCTTAAAAGGGCTCGTGCTGCTTGCGGCCTATCCGACAAAGGAGATAGAGGAGCTGCCGGTGCTCTCGGTATACGGCAGCGAGGACGGGGTGTTAAACCGCGAAAAATATGAAACGTCAATTCCGCTTGCCGCGAATCTGACGGAACATGTGATCGAGGGCGGCAATCATGCGCAGTTCGGCAACTACGGCGCGCAGGACGGTGACGGTGCGGCGGAGATTGACAAAGAGGAACAGTGGCAGGAGACAGTAGACTTTATCCTGAATTTTATCAGGGAGACAGAGTGAGGATTTGACATGGAAATAGCATTGGGGTTATTGATTCCGTTTTTGGGTACGACGCTTGGTGCGGCGTGTGTCTTTTTTCTGAAAAACGATTTGCACCGGCTGGTACAGAAAGCATTGCTGGGCTTTGCCTCAGGGGTGATGGTGGCAGCTTCGGTGTGGTCGCTTTTGATTCCTGCGATTTCGATGGCGGAGCAGACGATGGGAAAACTGGCGTTTATCCCGGCGGCGGCCGGGTTTGTGATCGGTATTTTTTTTCTGCTTGCCATGGACAAAATCATTCCGCATCTGCACCTGCATGAGGAGAAGCCGGAGGGACTTCCGAGCAGGCTGGGGAAAACAACCATGCTGGTGCTGGCGGTGACACTGCACAACATTCCGGAGGGGATGGCGGTTGGCGTCGTGTTCGCGGGACTTCTGAACGGGAATGACGAGATTACATTTGCGGGCGCGTTTGCCCTGGCGGTCGGAATCGCGATTCAGAATTTCCCCGAGGGTGCGATTATCTCTCTTCCGCTTAAGAGCGAGGGAGGCAGCAGGTGGTCGGCATTCTGGTACGGAACCGCGTCCGGCATCGTGGAGCCCATCGCGGCGGCGGTCACGATTTTTCTGACGGGTGCGATATCGAAATGCCTGCCCTATATCCTTGCGTTTGCGGCCGGTGCGATGATCTATGTGGTGGTGGAGGAACTGCTGCCCGAGGCCTCGGAGGGCGAGCATTCCGATCTGGGAACGATCGGCTTTTCCGCCGGATTCCTGATTATGATGATTTTGGATGTCGCGTTGGGATAATCAATTTACAAACATTGGCGCGGATGTTATAATAGGACTATCTGATAAAATACAAAGGAGTGTGCAGGTTATGCAGGATAGCTTGAGAAGCGAGCTGATTAAGCAGTTCCCGGCGGAGGTCGTAGAGGTGACCGAGAAGAACGGGAAGAAGTATTATGCGTGCCCCACGTGTAAGAGAGCAGTTGCGGTGGGTGATGACAAATGTTCCGGCTGCGGCCAGTCGCTTGGCTGGGATAACATCCGCAAGGAGGAGATGGCGAACGGTTCTAAGACCGCATTGCTGGAATTCGAGGTCGGAAGCGATTTTGTGCCGGGCGATTGCAGGAGATGCCCGCTTTCCTATATCGCGAAAGTCAATTCGGAAAATGTTTACGAATGTCCGCTTAAGATGCGGGCGCATTGCAAATTAAAATTGTCATGAATACAAGATTTCGAATCACGCGTCTGCGGGGATTCGAAATCTTTTTGTATCATAAGAGGAGAACAGATGGCGGCAAAATATTATGCGGTAAGAAACGGAAAAAAACCTGGGATCTACCGGAGCTGGGAGGCATGCAGGGCGATGGTGCACGGCTATCCGGGGGCGGTTTACAAGAGCTTTGGGACCGAGGAGGAGGCGCTTGCGTTTCTCGGCGCGGCGGCGAACGGCTGCGGGGAGCAGGCCGGCCATGCGGGGGAGCTATCCGGGTGTGGCGAACAGGCCGGCCATGCGGGGGAGCTATCCGGGTATGGCGAACAGGTCGGTCGTGACGTTTTGCCGGAGAATTATGCGTTTGTGGACGGTTCCTACAACGCGGCGGCGAAGGTTTACGGATACGGCGGATTTCTTATGCACGGCGGGGAAAAGGAGCTGCTGCAGGGGGCCGGCGACGATGTGGAAATGGCCTCGATGCGCAATGTGGCGGGGGAGATTCTCGGCAGCATGGCGGCTGTGGAGCGTGCGCTTGCGCTCGGATTGCAGACGCTGACGATCTACTATGATTATATGGGGATTGAGATGTGGGCGACCGGCGCCTGGAAACGCAATAAACAGGGCACGGCGGCTTATCACGACTTTATCGCCTCGGCGCGGGAGCGGATTCGGATTTCTTTTGTGAAAGTGAAGGGACACTCCGGTGTGGAGGGGAACGAGGAGGCGGACAGGCTTGCGAAGGAGGCCGTCGGGAATCTGTAGACGAAAAAAGAGCCTTGCAGCGAACGCATCGATGCAGGACTCCCTTTTACCGTTGAAGCTGTCCCCATACGCTATGCACGGTGATCAAATCCGTTTGATTCCGTGTCGGCCTGTGTCTTCTGCAGTGATACGAGCAGTGACGCAAAGGAGCTGGTCTCCTGATGCGAACGCCGCTGTTCCCGCTGCTGGCGCGGATATTTGTCAATCCGGGTCACAGGTGCGATTGGAAGAACAGTTGCCCAAAGGGCAGTACCGTTTGTGTAAACTGCGACAATCATCCTCCTTGACAAAAGCACAAAATATTGGGTGAACTGGTTCCTTCTTAAGATATTTATCGGCAGAAATTGTTAGAAAATGAATGTTGTTT
The DNA here is from genome assembly GCA_021770345.1 of Lachnospiraceae bacterium. Classification (GTDB taxonomy): domain Bacteria; phylum Bacillota; class Clostridia; order Lachnospirales; family Lachnospiraceae; genus Roseburia. The sequence continues at coordinate 214,008 of JAETRD010000006.1, forward strand.
ACAGAAAAATATAAGTGCTGCGGGAAAAGCGGCAGAGAAAGGACGGGGTGATAGTATGAGTGATGCAAAGCAGACGATTGAGAGCGGAAGAGCGGTGCTCGGCATTGAGTTCGGCTCCACACGGATTAAGGCGGTGCTGGTGGACGAGAGCCATACGCCGATCGCGCAGGGGGCGCACGAGTGGGAGAACCGGCTTGCGGACGGGATATGGACGTACAGTCCGGAAGATATCCGGGAAGGATTGCAGGACTGCTACCGGAGTATGGCGGAGGATGTGCGTGCGCGGTACGGCGTCCCGGTGACGGCGCTTGCGGCCATCGGTTTTTCCGGAATGATGCACGGCTATATGGCTTTTGACGCGGCGGGGAAGCTTTTGGCACCTTTCCGCACCTGGCGAAATACGACTACCGGGGAGGCGGCAGCGGCATTGACGAAAGAATTCGGGTTTAACATTCCGCAGCGCTGGAGTATTGCCCATCTCTATCAGGCGGTGTTAAACGAGGAGGCGCATGTGCCGCAGATTGCGTATCTGACGACGCTGGCCGGATACGTTCACTGGAGGCTGACCGGCGAGAAGGTGCTCGGTGTGGGCGAGGCATCGGGGATGTTCCCGATTGATATCCGGACGAAAGATTACAATCAGAAGATGGTGCAGCAGTTTGACGCGCTGCTTGCGCCGCGGGGGTTCGGATGGAAGCTTAAAGATATTCTGCCGCGGGTGCTTCCGGCCGGAGCGCATGCGGGAACACTGACCGCGGAGGGCGCCGCGTTATTGGATGTGACGGGGAACCTTTGTGCGGGAATCCCGCTCTGTCCGCCGGAGGGAGATGCGGGTACCGGAATGGCGGCCACAAATTCCGTTGCGGTCAGAACCGGAAATGTTTCCGCGGGAACCTCCGTGTTTGCGATGGTGGTGCTCGAGGAGGAGCCAAAGGCGGTGCACGAAGAAATCGATCTTGTGACAACGCCCGCCGGCGATGCGGTGGCGATGGTGCACTGCAACAACTGTACCTCGGATCTGAACGCATGGGTCGGCCTGTTCCGGGAGTTTGCGCAGGCATTCGGCGTAGAGGCGGATACGGATGCGCTTTTTGCAACGCTCTACGGCAGGGCACTGGAGGGGGAGAAGGACTGCGGCGGCCTTGTGGCGTACAATTATTTTTCCGGGGAGCCGGTGACAGGGCTTGACGGAGGGCGGCCGATGTTTGTGCGCCGGCCGGATGCAAAGCTCTCGCTTGCAAACTTTATGCGCACGCATCTGTACGCGGCACTCGCCACGTTGAAAATCGGCTGCGATATCCTTTTTAAGGAGGAAGAGGTGAAGGTGGACACGCTGTACGGGCACGGCGGCCTTTTTAAGACAGAGGGTGTCGGCCAGGGAATCCTCGCTGCGGCGATGAATGCGCCGGTATCGGTGATGGACACCGCCGGGGAGGGCGGTCCCTGGGGCATGGCATTGCTGGCGTCGTACATGGTGAGGAAGGATGCGGGCGAGACGCTTGCGCATTATCTGGCCGACCGGGTCTTTGGCGGAGCGCGCGGCACGGTGATGCAGCCGGATCCGGAGGACGTCAGAGGGTTTGACGCATATATTGCGCGCTATAAGGCCGTGCTTGGGGCGGAGGCGGAGGCTGTCTTAGCGTTGCCGCTGTAGCCTGTGGGCGCATCTCTGCCGCGCGCAGGTCGAAACTGCGCGCCTCTGCCGCCCGCCGCGCTTCTTCCTGAAACCTGCCGCAAATCGCAGCTGCACAGGTGGAAAAATTTCGAAAAACGGTTGCTTTCTGATAAAAAAGGGTATATGCTGAAATCACAGTAGCGTGCACGAGCACGCAATGAGAAAAAGGAGGATGAACATGAAATTTTTTATCGACACGGCAAACGTGGAGGAGATTCGGAAAGCGAACGATATGGGCGTAATCTGCGGCGTTACGACGAATCCGTCCCTGATCGCAAAAGAGGGGAGAAATTTCGGTGAGGTGATCAGAGAGATCACTACGATCGTGGACGGGCCCATCAGCGGCGAGGTGAAGGCCACCACCGTGGATGCGGAAGGGATGATAAAAGAGGGCAGAGAGATTGCGGCGATCCACCCGAATATGGTTGTCAAGATCCCGATGACGGAGGAAGGCCTAAAGGCGGTCAAGGTGCTGTCCGCCGAGGGGATAAAGACGAACGTGACGCTTGTCTTTAGCGCAAATCAGGCGCTGCTCGCGGCGCGGGCCGGCGCTTCTTATGTGTCTCCGTTCCTCGGAAGGCTTGACGATATCAATGTGGCGGGCATCGATCTGATTCAGGATATCGTGCAGATTTTTGACAATTACGGCCTTGAGACGGAGATTATCGCGGCGTCTGTCCGCAATCCGATTCATGTGACCGACTGTGCGCTTGCGGGTGCACACATAGCAACCGTTCCCTACGGCGTGATCGTGCAGATGACAAAGCATCCGCTGACGGATGCCGGGATTGAGAAGTTTCAGAAGGACTATAAGGCGGTATTCGGCGAGTAGAGGGGAGCGTATGATGAACAAAACAGAGCTTGAAAAGACGGCCGTGGCCGTCCGCAGAGGGATCGTGGACGCCGTGCACAGCGCCGGGGCCGGCCATCCGGGCGGTTCGCTGTCCGCGGCGGATATCTATACCTATCTGTATTTTGAGGAGATGCATATAGACCCCGAACATCCGAAGGACCCCGACCGGGACCGCTTCGTGCTGTCAAAGGGGCATACGGCGCCGGGACTTTATTCGGTGCTTGCAAACCGGGGATATTTTCCGGTGGAGGACCTTTTGACGCTGCGCCACACCGGTTCCTATCTGCAGGGGCACCCGGACATGAAGCATATTCCGGGGGTTGATATGTCGTCGGGTTCCCTCGGCCAGGGATTTTCCTGTGCGGCAGGGATGGCGCTTGCGGGAAAGATGCAGAAAAAGGATTACCGCGTCTATGTGCTCTGCGGAGACGGTGAGATCGAGGAGGGACAGATCTGGGAGGCGGCGATGTTTGCGGGCTTCCGCAAGTTAGACAATCTGTGCGTGATTGTGGACAACAACAATCTGCAGATCGACGGGCCGATTGACGAGGTGTGCTCACCCTATCCGATCGACGAGAAATTCCGGGCGTTCGGATTCCATGTGATCACGATTGACGGAAACGATTTTGACGATATCCGGCGTGCCTTTGACGAGGCGCGGGGGACGAAGGGGATGCCGACGGCGGTGATTGCCCGCACGGTCAAGGGAAAGGGCGTTTCCTATATGGAAAACAGCGTCGACTGGCACGGCAAGGCGCCGAACGACGAGGAGTATGCGCTCGCGGTTGCGGATTTGAGAAAGGCAGGTGAGGCGCTGTGTCAAAAATAGGTGAGAAGATTGCGACAAGAGAAAGTTACGGCAGAGCGCTTGCGGCGCTCGGAGCGGAGCACGATAATCTGGTGGTGCTGGACGCGGATCTGGCGGCGGCCACAAAGACAGGCATTTTTAAAAAGGCATTTCCGGAGCGCCATATCGACTGCGGGATCGCCGAGGCGAATATGACAGCCGTGGCAGCAGGAATGTCCACCTGCGGCCTTGTACCGTTTGTCAGCACGTTCGCAATGTTTGCGGCCGGCCGCGCCTTTGAGCAGGTGCGCAATTCCATCGGGTATCCGCATCTGAATGTAAAAATCGGTGCGACGCATGCGGGAATCTCCGTCGGCGAGGACGGCGCGAGCCACCAGTGCAACGAGGATATGGCGCTGATGCGCGCAATTCCCGGGATGGTGGTGATAAACCCTGCGGATGATGTGGAGGCGCAGGCTGCGGTGCGCGCGGCCTACGCGTACGAGGGGCCGGTATACCTCCGTTTCGGCAGGCTGGCGGTCCCGGTTTTTAACGACGAGACGACCTACCGGTTTGAGCTCGGAAAGGGAATTCAGTTGCGGAACGGCGCCGACTGTACGGTTTTTGCGGCGGGACTCTGTGTCAGCGAGACGCTTGCGGCCGCAAAGCTGCTTGCGGCGAAGGGCATCGACGCTCAGGTGATCAATATCCATACGGTAAAGCCGTTAGACGAGGCATGCGTCATTGCCGCGGCAGAAAAGACGGGAAGGATTTTTACCGTGGAGGAGCACTCGGTGATCGGCGGACTCGGGGCGGCTGTGGCGGAGACGCTCGCGGAGAATTGCCCGACGAAGCTGACGAGAATCGGAATGAACGACGTGTTCGGAGAGTCCGGTCCGGCAAGGGAGCTGCTGCACAAGTATGCGCTTGATGCGGAGGGTATCGCAGGCCGGATTGCGCGGGAACTCGGCGCATAGCGCAGAGTCTTTGCGAGAGTCGGGCAGACAGAGCGGCAGAGAGCTTTTGCGGGTGCCGGGCAGACAGAGCGCCGCGAAGGCGGAAAGGACGGATATGTTAGAGGAGCTGAAAAAGCAGGTTTATGAGGCGAATATGGAACTTCCCCGCAGAGGGCTGATTACCTATACCTGGGGAAATGTCAGCGGCATTGACAGGGAGAGAGGGTATTTCGTCATCAAGCCGAGCGGCGTGGACTATGAGGCGCTCGGTCCGGAGGATATGGTGGTGATGGATCTTTCCGGAAATAAAATCGAGGGGGACTATAAGCCCTCCTCGGACACCGCGACGCATCTGGAGCTGTACAGGAAGTATTCGAAGATCGGCGGCATCGTGCACACCCACTCGCCGGAGGCGGTGGCGTGGGCACAGGCGGGGCGGGACATTCCGCTGTACGGAACGACCCACGCGGATTATTTTCTCGGGCCGATTCCGTGTACGAGGAATCTGACGCCGGAGGAGATTGACGCTGCCTACGAGAAGAATACGGGGCTTGTGATTATAGAGACCTTTGAGGAGCGGGGGTTAAACCCGATGTACACGCCGGCGGTACTCTGCAAGAATCACGGCCCGTTTACCTGGGGGAAGGATGCCGCGGAGGCGGTACATAACGCCGTGGTGTTGGAGCAGGTGGCGGCGATGGCGCGCAATACCGAAGCCATCCGTCCCGGGGTGATGCCGGCGCCGGATTCTATTAAAGAAAAGCATTTCTACCGCAAGCACGGGGAGCATGCATATTACGGGCAGAATTGACGGAAAGGATAGGGATTATTTATGAAGAAAAGAGTATTCGGGACGACGAAGGCCGGAAAACAGGTGACGGAATACACGCTGAAAAATGCGGCGGGCACGGAGGTTTCGCTGATTGACCTCGGGGCGACGGTTGTCTCCGTCCGGCTTGCGGGCGCGGACGGCGCGGTGCGGGACGTGGTGCTGGGCTATGACAATCCGGCGGATTACGAGGAGCACACCTGTTATCTGGGCGCGGTGATCGGGAGAAATGCGAACCGCATTGCGGGCGCGCGCATCTGTCTTGACGGGACGGAGTATGCGTTGGAGCAGAATGATAACGGGAATAATCTTCACAGCGGCGCGCACGGCTTTCACGCGGCGGTCTGGGAGGCGGAGCGGGAGGACGCGCAGAGCATCACATTCTCTTATCTGAGCAGAGACGGGGAGCAGGATTTCCCGGGAAATATGACGGTGCAGGTGACCTATACGCTGACGGACGAGAACGAGCTGGTGATTGCGTACCGGGCGCAGTCGGATCAGACCACGGTCGCAAATCTGACGAATCACAGCTATTTCAATCTGGACGGGCACGATTCCGGCACGATCGAACGGCAGCAGTTGGAGATTTTCGCGTCCCGCTATACGCCGGTGATCGACGGCGAGGCGATTCCGACCGGGGAGCTCGCCGACGTGTCCGGTACGCCGATGGATTTCCGGGAGAGAAAAGAAATCGGCGCGGAGATCGAGGCGGATTTCGAGCAGCTTTGGTATGTGGGTGGCTACGACCACAACTATGCGCTCGACGGCGCCGACGGCACGCTGCGGCTTGCCGCAAGAGCGATGGCGGCGGACTCCGGAATCTGCATGGACGTGTACACGGACTGTGTGGGAATTCAGCTGTATGCGGGGAATTTTATCACCGACATGCAGGGCAAGGGCGGCGCGCGTTACGGGAAGCGCTGTGGCTTCTGTCTCGAGACGCAGTACTTCCCGAATGCGGTCAACGACGCGAACTTTAAGAAGCCGCTGCTGCACCCGGGAGAGACGTATCGGTCCGTGACGAAATATTGTTTTTATGTAAGATAAGATTGGCGGCAGGTAACAGGGCAATCGACAGCCGGCGGCAGTCAGCGGCAGGCGGCAACTTAACAGGCCCGCGCAGTCAATGCGCGGGCCGTATCAGAAATCACAGCGGAGGAACGGCATGTCGTTACAGTTTGTCTTCGGAAATTCGGGGAGCGGAAAATCGGAATATTTGTATGAGCATATACTGGCACAGGCGGCGGCCGAACCGGAACGCAATTTTCTGGTTGTGGTGCCGGAACAGTTTACGATGCAGACGCAGCGGGAACTTGTGGAGCGGCAGAGCAGCCATGCGATCATGAACGTGGATGTCTTAAGCTTTGCAAGGCTTGCCTACCGCGTATTTGACGAACTCGGGAAACAAAATTTAATCGTGCTTGAAGAAACGGGGAAGAACCTTGTGCTGCGCAAGGTCGCGGAACAGAAGCGGGAAGAGCTTCCGATGCTCGGGAGCAGCATGAATAAGATGGGCTATGTGGGCGAGATCAAGTCCCTGATTTCCGAGCTGACGCAGTACAATGTTTCCCCGGAGGATCTGGAGCGCTTTCTGGAAAACGAGTGCATCGGGGATGCCGTGCGGTATAAGCTCACGGATATTCTGACACTGTACCGGGGATTTCGGGAGTATATCGAGGGGGCGTATATCACCGCGGAGGAGGTGCTCTCCCTGCTCTGCGAGGTGGCAGGAGAGTCCGCGCTGCTGCGGGACTGCGTGATAGTCTTTGACGAGTTTACGGGCTTTACGCCGATTCAGAACCGGGTAATGCGGGAGCTGCTCTGTCTGGCAAAAAAGGTGATGGTCTCGGTCACTGTCGATATCAGGGAGGATTTCTATCACAGCAGAGGGATTCACGAGTTGTTTGCGATGAGCAAAAAGACGGTCGGCACACTGCAAAAAATGGCATCGGAGCTTGCGGTGGAGACGGAGGAGCCGGTCGTTCTTGCGGCAGGAGAAGCGAAGCGATACGCCGGGGCACCGGCGCTTTTTTTCATGGAGCAGAATCTGTTTCGGGCCCGCGCGGGGCAGTGGCGGGGAGAGCCGGAGAATATCCGCATTGCGTCCGCGAAAAATCCCAGGGAGGAGCTTACATTTGCGGCAAGAGAGATCACAAGGCTCGTCAGAGAGCAGGGGTACTGCTACAAGGACATCGCGGTGGTGACCGGGGATGTGCCGGGGTATGCCAACTATGTGCCGGAGATTTTCCGGCAGTACGGGATTCCGTACTTTATCGACCAGACGAGAAATATCCTGTTTCACCCGTTTGTCGAGTTCGTCCGCGCGGCGCTCGAGGTTGTGGAGTATGACTTTTCCTATGAGAGCGTGTTCCGCTTCCTGCGGTGCGGCCTGTTTCTGCGCGAGGAGGATGTGGATCTTCTCGAAAACTATGTGCGCGCAAAAGGAATCCGCGGGAGAAGGCGCTGGGGTGAGCGCTGGAGAGCATCGAGGAGGGAGGAGGCGGACGGGGAGCGAAAAAAGCAGGAGCTCGACCTCATCAACGGGTTGCGGGAGCAGGTGTCGGAGGCGTTTGCGCCGCTTGCCGCGGCCTTTTCGGGAGGCGGGCATTCCGCTGCGGAGCAGACATATGCGCTTTACCGGTTTATCGAGCGGCTCGGGGTGGAGGAACAGTTAAAGCGGAAGGAGCAGTCTCTGACCGAGGAGGGGGAACGCCTGCAGCTGGCGCAGGAGTACGCCCAGATATACCGGATTGTCATGGATCTGCTGGACAAGGTATATACGCTGCTTGGGGACGAGCAGCCTGGCATCCGGGAGTACAGTGATATTCTCGACGCGGGGTTTGAGGCGGCGAAAGTGGGGATCATTCCCCCCGGAAACGACCGTGTCACAATCGGGGATATCGAGCGGACGAGATTAAATCATATTAGGATTTTATTTTTTGTCGGAGTCAATGACGGTGTTGTGCCGAAGCTTGGGAACCCGGGGGGCATCATCTCACAGTTCGAGCGGGAGATGATGGCGGAGCATCATCTGGAACTGGCGCCGCTTGAGCGGGAGCGCGTATTTATCCAAAAGTTTTATCTGTATTTAAATATGACGAAACCCTCCGACCGCCTGTATGTGACTTACTCGAAGGTGAATTCCGACGGGAAGGCGCTGCGCAGCTCCTACCTGATCGGAACCTTGCAGCATATGTTTCCGGACCTTGTGGCATTGGAGCCCGCAGAGGCGGAGTGCGAGAGGGATGTCCTGACTCCGGAGAACGGAATCCGCTATCTGCTCGCGGGATTGTGGCGGCGGGGAGACTGGGATGAGGATGCCTGGTATGCGCTTTTGCACTGGTATCTGTCGCGGGAGCCGTACCGCAGTGAAGTTTACCGCCTCTTTGACGCGGCGTTCGGGGTGCATGCCGACACTCCGATCGGGCGGGCGGCGGTGCGGGCGCTTTACGGCACCGAGCTTGAAAACAGCGTCACGCGCCTGGAGCGTTTTGCGGCCTGTGCGTTTTCACATTTTCTGGATTACGGCCTGATGCTCAGAGAGCGCGAGGAGTACGGGTTTGCAAGCGTGGATATGGGAAATATCTATCACGATGCGCTGGAGCATTTCGCGCGTCGGGTCGACGCGTCGGAGTATACCTGGTTTAACGTTCCGCAGGCGCTGCAGGAGCAGTGGGTGGAGGAGAGCATGGAGGATGCGATTCTGGGGAACCCAAACGCCGGGGCCTGCGCGGAGGCGCGGAACCGCTATCTGCTCGCGCAGATGAAAGCGACGATGCGAAAGACGGTCTGGGCGCTTATTGCGCAGGTGCAGAAAGGGCGCTTTACGCCGAAGGAATTTGAGGTGTCTTTCTCGCGCGCCGACAATCTGGCTGCGCTGCGCTTTTCCCTAAGCGAGGAGGAAAAAATGCGGCTGAAAGGCCGCATCGACCGGGTGGACACCTACGAGACGGCGGATAAGGTGTATGTCCGGATTATCGACTATAAATCGGGAAATACGAGTTTTTCCCTGCTCAATCTGTATCACGGGCTGCAGCTGCAGCTGGTCGTGTATATGAATGCGGCGCTCGAGCTGGAGCAGAAAAAGTATCCGGCAAAACAGGTCGTGCCGGCGGGGATTTTCTATTATCACATTGCCAATCCGATGGTGGAGGGGCAGGGGACGGAGTCGGAGGATGAGATTCGGCAGAGCGTGCTCGCGCAGCTCGCGTTAAACGGGCTTGTAAACGCGGATTCGGAGATTTACCGGGCGATGGATGAGGACTTTTCCGGCAGCTCCTCGGTGATTCCGGTGTCGTTAAAGACAGACGGGACGCCGCGGGCAAATTCAAAGCTCGCAGACAGCGGGGAGTTTGCGCGGATGGCGGATTATGTGAATCAAACGATTCTTTCGACCGGGAAGAAGATTATGGCGGGCGACGCTTCGGTAGCGCCCTATCTGCTGGATGGAAAGAGCGGCTGCGATTATTGTCCCTATCACACGGTGTGCGGGTTTGACACCCGGATTCCGGGCTATGCCTATCGGAAATTAAAGAAGTTCGGCCGCGCGGAGGAAATTTTTTCGGCGATGGAGGATGGAGGGAAACAATGAGCGTTTCATGGACCAAGGAGCAGCAGCAGGTCATCGACCTTCGAAAACGAAATATTTTAGTGTCCGCAGCGGCGGGCTCCGGCAAGACCGCGGTGCTCGTGGAACGCATTATCCGTATGATCACGGATGCGGCGGAGCCGGTGGACATCGACCGGCTTTTGATCGTGACGTTTACGAATGCGGCGGCGGCCGAGATGCGGGAGCGCATCGGCGCCGCAATCGAAAAGGCGCTTTTGGAGACGCCGGAGAGTGAGCATTTGCAGCGGCAGCTGACGCTTCTGCACAACGCGCAGATTACGACGATAGACAGTTTCTGCCTCTATGTCATCCGCAATCATTTTCATGAGATTGATCTCGAGCCGGGCTTTCGCATCGGGGACGAGGGGGAGTTAAAGCTTCTGCGGGAGGACGTGTTAGACGCGGTGATGGAGCGAAATTATGAGGCCGCAGAGGAGCCGTTTCTCGCGTTTATGGACAGCTATATGACCGGCAGGAGCGACGCGGGTGTCGGGGAGATGATCCTCTCCCTCTACGAGTTTTCGCGCAGCTACCCGTGGCCGGGAGAGTGGCTTGATGGCTGCGCGGCGGGGTATGCGTGCGCGGATGCGGAGGCGATGGAGCAGGCGGTGTGGATGCGTGCGCTGACGGACAATCTGCGCTGCGTGGCGGCGGATGCGGCAAAAAACCTTCGGGAGGCGCTTGCGCTGTGCCTTGCGGAGGACGGGCCGTATATGTATGAGGGAGTCATACGCAGCGATATGGAGCAGTACGAGCAGCTTGCGGCCTGTGAAAGCTTTCGGGATTTTTATCGGGCCGTCTCCGCCGTAGGTTACGGGAGGCTTCCGTCGAGCCGCGGATTTGCGGGTGATGCGGACAAGCTTGCGCGGGTGAAGGAGATCCGGGATGACGGCAAGGAGCTTGTGGGAAAGCTGCGGAAGCAGTACTTTTTTGCGGAACCTGAGGTGATGGCGGAGCAGCTTTTAAAAACTGCGCCGATGGCTGCGGAGCTTGTGCGTCTTGCAAAGGAATTTGCGGAGGCTTTTGCCGGGGAGAAGCGCCGGAAAAATCTCGTGGATTTCCATGACCTGGAGCATTTTGCACTGAATATTCTGGTGGACGGGACGACGAAGGAGCCGCGGCGGGCGGCGGAGGAGTTCCGGGACACGTTTGCGGAGATTATGATCGACGAGTACCAGGACAGCAATCATGTGCAGGAGACCATCCTACGCGCGATTTCGCGGGAGGAACGGGGGCAGAATAATATTTTTATGGTGGGGGACGTCAAGCAGAGCATCTACCGGTTCCGGCTGGCGAGGCCCGAGCTTTTCATGGAAAAATATGACACTTACGATACACAGGAGAGCGCGAAACAGCGCATTGACCTGCACAAAAATTTCCGGAGCCGGGAAGAGGTGCTTTCCTTTACAAATGACCTCTTTTCCCGCATGATGGCGCGGGACCTCGGAAATGTGGAGTATGACGATGCGGCGGCGCTCTACCCCGGCGCTTCTTACCAGGAGAGTGCGGACGCGTCGATGTTTGCGCCCGAGGTACTTCTTGCGGACGGGGCCGACGAGCTGCTTTCCGACGCGCCGGAGTCTGCCGACCGAAAGACCATAGAAGCGCATCTTGTCGCGGACCGCATCCGAAAACTGATGGGACATCAGCTAGTGACCGACAGAGAGACCGGCGCGCTCCGGCCGGTGCGCTATGCGGATATTGTGATTCTGCTGCGCAGCCTGAGCGGCACGGCGGATGTGTTTTCCGCAGTGTTAAACGACGCCGGGATTCCGGCGCATGCGGTGTCGGCGACGGGGTATTTTTCTGCGGTCGAAGTCCAGACTGTGCTTGCCATGCTGCGGATTCTTGACAATCCGCGGCAGGATATCCCGCTTACGGCGGTGCTGCGCTCCCCGATTGTGGGGCTGACGGACGAGGAGCTGGCGCTTTTGCGCATCCGGGACAGGGAACAGCCGTTTTACGCGTGTGTGTGGGAGTGCTGCAGGAAACTCGTGGATGCGTCCGCGGGCGCGGAGGAGACGGCGGCAGAGAAACGCGGGGAGGAATCCGCGAGCCTCGGGGAGGAATCCGCATCCCCCGGGGAGGAATCCGCGGCAGTCTCCCCGGCGCTTGGTGCGAAGCTGTCCGGCTTTTCCCGGATGTATGAAAAGCTGCGCGGGCTTGTCCCGGACACGCCGATTCACGAGCTGCTCGAAATCCTGCTGCGGGAAACCGGCTACGGGAACTATGCGGCGGCCATGCCTGCCGGGAAGCGTCGGGAGGCAAATCTGCATATGCTCATCGAGCGCGCCATCGCCTACGAGCGGACGAGCTACCGGGGACTGTTTCACTTCGTGCGCTACATCGACAAGCTGCAGAAATACGAGGTGGATTTCGGGGAGGCGGACATGATTTCGGAAAATGCCGATGTAGTCCGCATTATGAGTATTCATAAGAGCAAGGGACTGGAATTTCCGGTTGTGTTTGTCTGCGGGCTCGGAAAACAGTTCAACAGGCAGGATGTCCGGGGGCGCATGGTGATCCACCCGGAGCTTGGGCTTGGACTGGACTGCATGGACGGCGTGCGCAGGATCAAAACGCCTACGATTTTAAAACGCGCACTCGGCAAGCAGACGGACCTGGAAAATCTCGGGGAGGAGCTTCGGGTGCTCTATGTGGCGCTGACGCGGGCGAAGGAAAAGCTGATCCTGACCGGGATGCGAAAAAATGCCGCAGACGAGCTCGCGCGTCTTGCGGCGGCATCCGAGGCGGCGCCGTTTGAGGAGTTTGCGCGCAAACCGCTTTCCTATCTGCGCAGAGAGGGGGCATCCGGCTATCTGGACTGGCTGCTTCCGGCGCTGTTGTCTTACCCGGGGAGGTATCCGGTGCAGGTGGTTCCGCTTGCGGAGCTTGTGACGGAAGAGGCAGGGGCAGCGGCGCAGGGAGTGCTGACTGCGGAGGCGTGTATGAAAGCGGCGGAGTGTGCGGACCCCAAAACGGTGGAATCATTTGCGAAGCGGTTTGCGTTCCGGTATGCGCACGCCGGAGATCTGAACCGGAAAAACAAATATTCCGTGTCGGAGCTTAAGCACCGCGCGATGCGCGAGCTGTCGCAGCAGGAGGAGACGGAGATGAAGCCGGTATTCCCCACGGAGGAAATCATTCCCTACAAACCGACATTCGTGCAGCGCATGGAAGCGGCGGAGGAGAGCGTCAACCGCGGGGCGCTGCGCGGGACGGCGGTGCACCGGGTGATGGAGTGCTGCAGCTTTGCCTCCGGGATCCCGGCCGCGGAGCAGGTGCGGGCGCTGACGGAGACGGGAAAGCTTACGCCCGATATGGCGGAACTGGTGAAACTGCCGCTGGTGGAGCATTTTTTCGCCTCGGAGGCGGGGCGGCGCATGGCGGAGGCGGAACGGGCAGGAAGGTTGTACCGGGAGAAGCCGTTTGTCATGGGCTTTACCGCGGAGGAACTAAAGCGGTTCGGTTTCGGGGACGAAGCATCCGGGGAGATGGCGGACGGCGGGGACCTGACGCTGATCCAGGGCATTATCGACGTGTTCTGGGTTGAGGATGACGGCATTGTGGTGTTAGACTATAAGACAGACCGGGTGGATACCGGGCAGGAACTTGTCGACCGCTATGCGGCGCAGCTGCGGCTGTACGGTGAAGCGCTGGAGCGCATCTGCACGGCGCAGGACGGGGGAAGGGGAAAGGTCAAAGAGCGACTGCTCTATTCGTTCCGGCTCGAGAAAGTCATACCGGTATAAAGGAGGAGGGACATGTCAGGTTACAAAAATGCAGAGCGGGAAAAAGAAACCGAAAGCTGCCGTGCCGGCGCGGCGTTTCTTTCGGCCGCGGCCGTTTTGATTCCTTCGCTGACCGGAATCGGCGTGACGGTTTATGAGGGGGATGCGGATGTGTTGAAACGGTTTGAAAAGGAAAACTGCTTTTTGGCGGAACTGCAGGAGCTGTTTACCGCTTCAGGACTGCAGAAATTTTTCGGGAGTGCCTCGGAATCCGTGATCTATGAGATCACGGACTCGATGGAGGTGCGGCTGCTCGTGTTCCGGTTTGAAGAGAAGTGGGTGTTACTGGGGCCTTATGTCTGTGAGGCATGGAACGAGACGGACGCGAAATGCCTGCTGGCAAAACTGGGAGTCCCCGGAACAGTGCTGTCCCCGTACAAGTCTTACCGCTGCGGATTTCCGGTTTCGGGCCGGAGTTATCCGGTAAAAATTGCACAGCTTCTGGTTTGTCATGGATGCGGGGAGCAAAACGGGTATCCGGTAAAAGAAATCCGTGCGGATGCGGGGGAGTGCCATGCGGATGCGGTCATTTCGGAGCTCTATGAAGATGAGAATGTCGTGAATCGACGGTACCGCATCGAGGGCCAGCTTATGGAGGCAGTCAGCCGCGGGGAGATTGAGGAGGCGCGCAGGTGCATAAAAGAGATGGGGGGAGTCTGCGCAAACATCCGGTTTCTCTCGGCGGATTTGAAAGACCAGATCGCCGGGGCGGCAATCATGCGGACCGTGGTAAGGCTGGGGGTTATCGCATCCGGATTAAACCCGGTCGTCATCGATTACATCAGTCAGGAGTATGCGCAGAAGATGCATCATGCGGTATCGGCGGATAACCTCGCGTATTTACAGATGGAACTGCTTGAGCGCATGTGCAGGGAGGTGCGCTGGGATCGGGAAAAACGCTATTCTGCCGGAGTGAAGCGAGCCGTTGATTACATGGACATCCATTTCGAGCGGGCGGTGACAAAAGCGGAGCTGGCAAAGATTGCGGGGATGAATGAACAGCAGCTGGTGAAACAGTTTTGCCGGGAAACCGGCATGACGATCAAGCAGTATCTTGCAAAAAAGCGCTGCGACGCGGCTGCCGAGCTTCTGGCGGACAGCAGGCTGAGCATTCAGGAGATCAGCGCCTATGTGGGATATCTGGACAATAACTATTTTTCCAAGGTTTTTAAGGCAAACAAAGGCGTTTCACCGCAGGAGTACCGCAGAGAGCACTGGAGGAAACTGTAAAATTATATCGGCGTTTTTTCTAAAACCTGTCAGTTTTTTCTAACCGACAGGTTTTTTCTTTGTTATACTGGGCGTACAATATAAATTTTGAAGGAGGGTTTTTATGCAACGGGAATATGTAAACGCTGCGGATCTGGAATGGGTCGATGGGGTGTACGAGAAGCTGCTGGTAAAGATGCGTGCGGAGTGTGAGCGTGTCGGAACAAAGATTCCCTACTGTCCGAAGGACGGGAAGTACGAGGATCTGGGATATCCGGGAGGAATCCATTTCTGGACGAACGGGTTCTGGCCCGGTATGCTCTGGCAGATGTATGAGGCGACCGGTGAGGAGTGCTACCGGACGGCCGCGGAGGGCGTGGAGGAGCGCCTTGAGGTGATTCTGACTGATTTTAAGGGCGTGGACCATGACGCGGGCTTCCTGTTTCTGCCTTCCGCGGTGGCGAACTATCGGAAGACGGGAAACGAAACGTCAAAGATGCGCGGGATGCAGGCTGCAAATCTGCTGGCAGGGCGTTTTAATCCGGAAGGAAACTTTATCCGCGCGTGGGGAGACGGGATGGATGCTTTCTTCGGAAAGAGCGATGTCGATGTAAGCGGCTGGATGATTATCGACTGCATGATGAATATCCCGCTGCTCTACTGGGCGAGCGAGATCACGAAAGACCCGCGCTATGCGTATGTCGCAAAACGTCATGCGAAAACCGCGCAGCGGTATGTAATCCGTGAGGACGGCAGCAGCAACCACATTGTCGGAATTAACCCGAATACCGGAGAATTTGTGGACAATCCGGGCGGACAGGGTTATGAGAAGGGCTCTTCCTGGAGTCGCGGGCAGTCGTGGGCCGTGTACGGCTTTGCGTTAAGCTACCGCCATACGGGCGATGAGGAGTTCCTGAATACCGCAAAGAAATGCGCGCATTACTGTATTTCCAATCTTGCGGTCAATGACTGGCTTCCGCTCGTGGATTACCGTGCGCCCGAGGAGCCGTTAAAATATGACTCCACGGCCGGGATGATTACCGCCTGCGGTCTGCTTGAGCTGGCGGAGCATGTGGGAGAGCACGAGAGAAAGCTCTATGTTGAGGCTGCAATCCGCATCTTAAAGGCAGGCGACGCGAAGTTTAATAACTGGGATCCCGAGGTGGATTCGATCGTGGACGGCGGTACGTTCTTCTACCACGACAAGGACGGAAGCAACACGGAAGTTCCGATTATTTACGGGGACTATTATTTCATCGAAGCGATTCTCCGCCTGAAAGAGAAGGCGCTGTTTATCTGGTAAGAGGAAAAACGGAAACATTGACAAACCGTCATACATATGATATTCTACAGAGACTCAAGAACTCTTTGCACTGCATATAATCTACAGTACAAACTGAGCAGACCGTGACATATGTCATGGAGTCGGGTCACATGAGTGACAGTGGAATCTTTTACATCCGCGGGACAGTAGTTGCTATTACTGATTCGCGGGTGTTTTTTTATATTCAAGAAACCTTCCCGCAAATATCCGGTGTCACAGAGCTGTCTAAAAATGATTTTCGGAGGCTGTTGATATGGAAAAAAACAAAGGTATGATTCGGGATGAATTTCAGAGAACCGCAAACAGGGTGTCAATCGTCACAATCACGGGAAACGCGATATTGTCCATGATCAAGCTTTTCGCCGGGATGCTTGCGCATTCCGGTGCAATGATCAGCGACGCGGTGCACTCTGCGTCGGATGTGTTCAGCACCGTCATCGTGATGATCGGTATCCGGCTGGCGGCGAAGGAATCCGACCGGGAGCATCCGTACGGACACGAGCGGCTCGAGTGTGTCGCGGCAATTATTTTGTCGATGGTTCTTTTTATAACGGGGCTCGGAATCGGCAGGGAGGCGCTGAAAAATATTTTCGGAGGTGATTACGAACGGCTGCAGATACCGGGGATCGCTGCGCTGGCTGCGGCGGTTCTCTCAATTGTCAGCAAGGAAGCGATGTACTGGTATACAAGGTATTACGCCAAAAAGATTGACTCGAGCGCGCTGATGGCGGATGCATGGCATCACCGCTCCGACGCGCTCTCGTCCGTCGGTGCCCTGATCGGAATCGTCGGCGCGCGGCTTGGCTATCCGGTGATGGATTCCGTGGCCAGTCTGGTGATTTTCGGATTTATCGCGAAGGCCGCCTTTGATATTTTTAAGGATGCCGTGGATAAGATGGTAGATCATTCCTGTGACGAGGAAACGGAGCGGCAGATTTATGACTGCGTGATGGAAAATGATCATGTGCTCGGAATTGACCTGCTGCAGACCCGTATCTTCGGAAATAAGATTTATGTGGATGTGGAGATTCAGGTGGATGGTTTATACAGTCTGCAGGAGGCGCATGAGATCGCGGAGCTGGTGCACGAAAAGATCGAGCGGGAGTTTCAGAAGGTAAAGCACATTATGGTGCATGTAAATCCGAAAGAGTAGAAAGCCGCATCTTGGATGGCAGGAAGATAGACTGTAATCAAATATGTTAAATCATGATTTGAGGAGTGACATTATGATAGAGGTGTTATTCGGAGAAAGTGAAGCGGCATCGATGAGGGCGGCAAAAAGTACCGTCATCACAGGTAAGGTTGACGGGCCCACAGCTGTATGGGCAGCCGGAAAAAAGAAACCGCCGGAACGAGAGAATTGCGGATGGATTGAGGGAACGGCAGAGGAGGTTATCTGTCTCGGTTTCTTATTGGACGTTGGTGATATCAGGGAAGATATAAGCAGTGAGTATCGCAGGCATCTGATTTATTCCATGTATGCACAACAGCAGTGGGGAAAAGAGGAAGAAACGGACGCATCACTGATGCGGCTGTGTGATCACTATTGTGCGGAACTGGAGCGTCTGAAGGCATATTTGGCAGAGGGGAACCCCATCCGGGTGTGGTACAGTGACGCGCCGTATTCCAGGTGTGGCTTTTACCATTTGTGCGCTTGTCTTCAAAAATATCAGAATGAGATATGTGTCGTAAAACTGCCCGAATATCGGATCCGCACCGATCATGCTATCGTATCTTATAAAAATTGGGGAGAGGTTGCCGCAGAAGAATTTTTCGGATTTTTAACCTGCGAAAAGAAATTATCCGCGGAAGAAATTCGGATGTATGCCATGCTATGGAGCATTCTGCAGGAAGATAACAGTCCCTTACGGGCGGTCGTCAACGGAAAACTGACGGGGGTGCCGGAAGATTTTTATGATTTTCTGATCCGGAAAAGAATAACCCAAAAACCGATCAAAGAGGCAAGATTGATCGGTGATATTCTTGGATATAACCAGCTTGGAGTCGGGGACTGGTGGTATGCCAAACGAATCGATCACCTGATTGGGACCGGAAAAATCAAAGTTGTTGAAGATTCGGAGAATAAATACGCGAGAACAATCCGTTTGGCATAGTATAATAGAAGTTTTATCCTGATTTAATTAATGTACTCTTTTGCGGGGCGCAAGGATTCCGAATGCCAGTACGCCGATCAGCACGGCGGTATCTGCGAGCAGGACAAACGCGATGTTTTTTACAATCCCATACACAAACAGCACGGTAAAAAGTTCCGCCGACAGCATGAGAAAACAGAGGTAGTTCGACAGATATTCGGCGATAAGTGTTCCGCGGGGAAACGCCGTGCACATTTTTGTATAGATGACAGGCTTTACAAAAACGCGGACGAAGAGACAGGCCAGCGGACAGGCAAACATAAATTTTTTGTCCGCATAAGAAACGGCGCCTCCGTTGCTCCACTGAATCGGTATTTCATCCGGCAGGTCTGGATAAGTCAGGACGGCAAGCATAAGGCACAGCAGTGCGATGACAGTCCAGGTGATCAGGCTGCCCCACAGGTACAGGAATCCGACCGAATCCAGCTTGAAAATCGTTTTGTGTTCGCTCCAATAGGGTGTCAAATCGGCCACATATTTTTCCGGATGCAGGTTGTCATAACTGACGCTCCCGTCTTTTTGGATTTTTTCGCAGATTGCTTTTGCGCGGCTTAAATCTTCTATCAGGAGTCGAAGGGAAGAGGTCTGCGTTTCTATGAGTTCCGCCAGAGGAGTTTTTTGGGACTGGACGAGGCGGATGTCCTCGACAGAGATTCCCAGCGTGCGCAGAAACGCAATTTTTTTGATGGTTTCGATATCCTTTTTTGAATAATCCCTGTATCCGTTTTTCTCGTTTCGTGACGGTTCGATCAGCTTTTCTTTTTCATAAAACCGGATATTGGAACGCGTCAATCCGGTTTCTTTTTCGACTTCTTTTATTGTCATGCCTGCTGCCTCCTTCTTTCATTTTGCGATGTCTCACAGATCTGACTGTGATTCTTTTTCATTATAAGGTGTCAACAAGGTTTACAGTCAAGGGTTTATCAAAATTTGAAATACCAAAATTTGGAGGTGAATGGAGAAATTTAAGAAACACTTTACTGGAATTGTGTGCAGGCGTGTGGTAGAATAATACAGCAAAATATATGCATGTGGAGGAAGATTGACAGGTTCAATCCGGAATTAAAGAATGAAACGATATATAGTCAGCTGTCTTTTACTCCTGCTGCCGGTTCTTTTTTCAGCCTGCAGTAAAAATACAGACGGCGCAGGGAGCAGCGCGCAGGGCAGCGCGTCGGAGGAATCTGTGTCCGAAGTAATCGGGGATGCGGACGGCGATTTCCGTGAAATCTACGCACAGACAGTCAGGGAGAACATGGGGGAGGACATCCTGTTTTCGCTGATTTATCTCGATGACGACGAGGTTCCGGAGCTGGTTGTGTATGACAGCTTCTATGGGAGCTGTTCGATTTATACAATAAAAGATGACGCGGCAGTCTGCCTGATGGATCAGATGACCGCCGTGGAACTGACCTATTTTGAGCAAAGCGGCGTTGTGGCGCTGTTTGCGCGCTGGAACGGCGGCGGTGACGAGGGCGGCTACGGGTGGTATTACTATCAGCTGACAGACGGCGATATCGTCACGGACGATTCCGTGCCGGCGCTTGGCTTCACATACAATGCGCTTTCCGACGAGGCGGGCGTATACACGGGCAGAGGAGTTACCGACTATACCTGTGCGGGGCGGGAGTGCGATGAGGCGGCGTATCGGGAAAAGGCGGACGCGCTTGGCATCACGGAGGACGGAGGTCGGGTCTGCTGGGAGAATGCGGTTTCCGGAGAAGAAATGCGGTCACTGCTCACGGAGTGAGCGGCAGCGAAACACCTGATTTTTCCGATGAAGAAATAAAAATATAAACACGATTTAAAATCCAGGGAGGGAACAATGGGACTGATAACGCAACAATCCATTGCAGAACAAACGGATAGGGCGCAGGGCGAAATGTCCGTTGCAGAACAAACGGATAGGGCGCAGGGCGCCATATCCGTTGTAGAACAAAAGGACGGTTCGCAGGGCGAAGTGTCCGTTGTTTTGGCGTCCGGATCTCCGCGGCGCAGGGAGCTGCTCGCACAGCTTGGGCTCGAATTTGAGGTGTGCCCGGCGCGGGGCGAGGAGATCACGACGAAGGAAACGCCTGCGGAGGTGGTAAAAGAGCTTGCCGGACAGAAAGCAAGAGAGGTGGCCTCCCTGATCAAAAGCTATGAGGCGGGGCACCCGGAGCTTGTGACGCCGCGGGATATCCTTGTGCTCGGGGCGGACACGGTCGTAAGCTGCGCTGCGGAGGGCGGCCGGGAGGTGATTCTCGGAAAACCGAAGGACGAGGCGGACGCATTCCGGATGCTGTCGCTGCTTTCCGGGAAAACACATTCGGTTTATACGGGCGTGGCGGTCGTTCTTATGGATGCTTCCGGAAAAGCGGGGGAGTTTTCCTTTTTCGAGGAGACAAGGGTGACGATACGCGCCATGAGCGAGGAGGAAATCCGCTGGTACATTGCGACCGGGGAGCCGATGGACAAGGCCGGCGCTTACGGGATTCAGGGGAAATGTGCGATTTTTGTTGACAAAATCGAAGGTGACTATAATAATGTGGTAGGGCTTCCGGTGGCAGCCGTTTACCGGGAGTTGAAAAAGCTTGGAATCAACCTGGTTTTATCATAGGAAGATTACGGAAAGGCGGGGAGTGGCGTATGGTGTATGAGGAGGCATGTCTGAACGCGTTTCTGGCACGGCAGGGGCAGCTTTTCGCGGAGCCTGTCGCGGAGACGTTAGAGGAGGCGGACGCATTTTTGGAGGACTGCATGGCGGTTGTGTGTAAAAATAAAAAAGAAGTGCGAAGATATTTCGAGGAGGCGGGAACCGATATCTGCGGGATGAGCGAGAACGAGCTTTTGGAGGCCAGCGAAGTATTTGAGATCGGGGACGGAAGATATCTGATTGTGGAAGCATAGGCGAATTACTTCTATGCGAGAACAAAGTCGGCGTGGGCGTGGCACACGCTGCAGAAATGGGGGAAAGATGAAGAATTATGATGTGATTATTATCGGCGCGGGGCCGTCCGGCATTTTCTGCGCGTACGAGCTGATTCATGCAAGACGGGACTTAAAGGTTCTGATGATAGAGAAGGGGAGAAGGATTGAGAAACGGACCTGTCCGAAGCGCAAGACAAAGGTCTGCGTGGGCTGTACGCCCTGCTCCATCACGACTGGATTTGCGGGAGCCGGTGCGTTTTCCGACGGGAAGCTCTCGCTCTCCCCGGATGTGGGCGGCAATCTGCCGGAGATTCTGGGCTATGACAGGACGGTCGAGCTGTTGAAGGAGTCGGATGACATTTATCTGAAATTCGGTGCGGACACCAAGGTGTACGGTGTGGACAAGGAGAAAGAAATCCGCGAGATACGCAGAAAAGCGATCAATGCGAATCTGAAATTAATCGAGTGCCCGATCCGTCATCTCGGGACCGAGGAGGGCTACAAGATTTATTCGAGACTCCAGGAGCATTTGCTTGCGGAGGGCGTCGAGATGATGTTTGACACGATGGTGCAGGATATTATTATCGAAGACAACCGGGTAAAGGGAATTCTCACCGATAAAGGCGAGACCTGCATGGCCCCGGAAGTGATCTCCGCGGTGGGGCGCGAGGGTGCGGACTGGTTTTCCCATATCTGCACGCAGCATGACATCGAGACGCAGGTCGGGACCGTCGACGTGGGTGTCCGCGTGGAGGTCCGCGACGAGGTGATGGAATTTCTGAACGAAAATCTCTATGAGGCGAAGCTTGTGTACCATACGCCGACGTTTGACGACAAGGTGCGCACGTTCTGTACCAATCCGTCCGGCGAGGTCGCGACCGAATACTACGACAACGGGCTTGCTGTCGTAAACGGGCATGCCTATAAATCGAAGGAGCTTAAGACAAACAACACCAATTTTGCCATTCTCGTGTCGAAGAATTTCACGAAACCGTTCAAGACGCCGATTGAGTACGGCAAACAGATTGCGCAGCTGTCGAATATGCTCTGCGACGGCAGGATTCTGGTGCAGACCTTCGGGGATTTCCGACGGGGAAGAAGAACGACAGAGGAGCGCCTTTGCAGGAATAATCTGATTCCGACGTTAAAGGACGCCGTGCCGGGAGACTTATCGCTGGTGTTCCCGCACCGCATTATGGTGGACATCGAGGAGATGATTCTGGCGCTGGACAAAGTGACGCCCGGACTTGCGAGTGACGAGACGCTGCTCTATGGAGTGGAGGTGAAGTTTTACTCAAATAAGGTAGTTGTGAATACGGATTTTGAGACGAGCGTAAAGGGGCTTCGCGCGATCGGCGACGGTGCGTCCGTGACACGCGGACTGCAGCAGGCGTCCGCGAACGGTATTTCCGTGGCGAGAAGCATTTTAAAGACGATGGAATAACGACGGGTGCTTACGATGAAGAGAAAAAATACATGCGGCCTGATATGCGCGGCGCTTTTGCTTGCGGTACTGCCTGCGGGATGTCAGGTTGGAAATCGTAATGTTGTCGTGATGAGCACGATGAGCAGCAAGCAGGTATTTCAGATCGGGGGAA
This sequence comes from Lachnospiraceae bacterium, assembly GCA_021770345.1. Classification (GTDB taxonomy): domain Bacteria; phylum Bacillota; class Clostridia; order Lachnospirales; family Lachnospiraceae; genus Roseburia. Next base: position 236,702 of record JAETRD010000006.1, read on the forward strand.
GAGAGTGCAGTTTAAAGGAGGCGCGGGTCTATCTGTGCAATTACGCTAACATTTACGGTACGGCTTACACGATTGATTTGTGGCAGCATGATTTCGGCGCGTATTCCCTGGAGGATTATATTAAGGATATCACGCTCAGCGAGCTGACGCGGGTGTACTGCATGGATTTGCTTGCGGAGTCGAGGGAGATTGGCCTGACGGAGGAGGAACTTAAGAAAACCGCGGAGGCCGCGGAGGAATATTACGCATCCCTGACGCGGGACGAGATTCTCTATATGGAAGTCACCGAAGCCGACATCAGGGAGTACTATGAGCACTATGCGCTGGCGCAGAAGCTTTACAATTCTCTGACCGGCGAGGTCAACGAGGAGGTCAGCGACGACGAGGCCCGCGTGATGGAGATTATGCAGATTTATGTGTCGGATCAGGCGAAGGCAATGCATGTACAGCAAAAGCTCGCGGCAGGGGATGATTTTGCCGCGGTGGCTGGAAATTACAACGAGCTTCCGGCGATACAGGTCTCGGTTGCGCGGGATGATCTGCCAAAGGAGGTCGAAGAGATTGCCTTTCAGTTGGACGACAACGAGATTTCCGACCGGATTGAAGTAGAAAACGGCTACTATTTTATCAAATGTCTGAATAAATATGATGTGGAGCAGACGGAGGCGAATAAGTCAAACATCGTCGAGAAGCGTGAGAAGGAAGCGTTTGACGATGTGTACCACGAATTTACGGCGGGCCTTAGTTCCTATCTGAACGAGGAGGCCTGGGAGGAAGTGCGCTTAGACGCCGGAGAGGAGATAGCGACGACCGGTTTTTTTGAGATATATGAGAAATATTGCAGCGGCATCTGAGGCGGGCTGCAGAAAGGGCATAAGAACGGACATGACAAAGGATATGACGAGCGGTTCTCCGATGAAACTGATTTTGGGATTTTCGGTGCCGCTGCTGTTCGGGTTTTTATTTCAGCAGTTTTACAATCTGATGGATACACTGATTGTAGGGCGGTTTCTTGGAGTGGATGCGCTGGCATCGGTGGGGTCGACCGGCTCCGTCAACTTTCTGATTATCGGGTTTTGTATGGGGGTCTGCAACGGGTTTGCGATTCCTCTGGCACACCGTTTCGGGGCCGGAGATTACCGAGCGCTGCGGGCGTTTATGATGAACGCGGTGTATCTGTCCGCGATTTTTGCGGTGGTGATGACGGTGCTGACCGTGAGCTTTTGCCGGCCGATTCTGCAGCTGATGCGGACGCCGGACAATATTATCGACGGCGCATACCGGTATATTGTGATCATCTTTGCGGGCATACCGGTGACATACCTCTACAATCTGGTGTCGGGAGTGATTCGTTCGATCGGGGACAGCAGGACGCCGGTCGTGTTTCTGACACTGGCCTCGGCCGTCAATATCGCGCTTGATCTGATTTTTATCGTGAGTCTTGGGATGGGAGTCGAGGGAGCTGCGCTTGCCACGGTGATTTCTCAGGCGGTCTCCGGGATCGGATGCCTGATCTACAGCCGGAAAAAGTTCGAGGTGCTGCGCACGGATGCGGATGAGCGGAGAATCAACACTTCCTATATGAAGACGCTCTGTAATATGGGAGTTCCGATGGGGTTGCAGTACTCGATCACCGCCATCGGGAGTGTGATTTTACAGAGTGCGGTCAACAGCCTCGGCTCGAATGCGGTGGCGGCGATGACGGCGGGCTCGAAGATCAGCATGTTTTTCTGCTGCCCGTTTGATGCGCTCGGCTCGACGATGGCGACCTACGGCGGGCAGAACGTCGGGGCGAAGAAGATGGAGCGCATCTCCGGGGGATTGAAAGCGAGCTCGATTCTGGGCGTCGGGTACGCGGTGTTTGCTTTTTTTGTGTTGCTTGCCTGCGGTTCGAAACTGGCCGGCTTTTTTGTGGAGACGGCGGTGCCGGAGGTGATTCGGAACGCACGGCTGTTTCTGGTCGCAAACAGCGCGTTTTATGTGGCGTTGGTCTTTGTGAACATCGTGCGGTTTTTGATTCAGGGCATGGGCTACAGCAAGTTCGCGGTTCTGGCGGGCGTTTTTGAGATGGCGGCCCGCACGCTTGTGGGGTTTGTGTTTGTGCCGCTATTCGGATTTCCGGCGGCCTGCTTTGCGAGCCCGGTGGCATGGGTCTTTGCGGACGCGTTTCTGTTCCCGGCATATGTGCATGTATTAAAAAAGACGAAGCGTATGCTCGGGGAACCGATGCACGGATAGTCAGACACACGGCCTTTTGGGGCCTCTGCGGATTGGATGTCAGAGAGAAAGGAAAAAAATGACAGAAATTATAAAGGCGATTATATTCGGTATTGTGGAGGGAATCACGGAGTGGCTGCCGATCAGCAGCACGGGACATATGATTCTGTTAGACGAGTTTTTGAAACTTGACACCACGAGGGAATTTTGGGATATGTTTCTTGTGGTGATACAGCTTGGAGCGATTCTCGCGGTGGTGCTGCTGTTCTGGAAACAGATATGGCCGTTTGGATGGGGCGGGGAGACGGAAGCGGCAGGAAAGGTGAAAGTTGCCGGAACCTGTACCGTGCCGGAGCGGCTGTTTTTGGGAAGTCTTACGGTTGACATGGGAATCATCTTAAACTGGTGTAAAATCGTGGTATCCTGTCTGCCTGCGATTGTCTTTGTCGTGCTGGGGCTGGACGACGTGTGCGACGCGTATTTTTACAATCCCGTGTGCGTGGCGATTGCGCTGATCGTCTTTGGCGTGGCGTTTCTCCTTGTGGAAAACCGCAATAGCGGAAAGACTTCGGCGGTGCAGACGATGGGGGATATCACATGGAAGATGGCGGCGGCGATCGGCGTATTTCAGTTGCTTGCGGCGGCTTTTCCGGGGACCTCGCGCTCCGGAGCGACGATCATAGGCGCGCTGTTAATCGGCGTTTCGCGGAGAGCGGCCAGTGAATTTACATTTATCCTTGCGATTCCGGTGATGCTCGGCGCGAGCCTGCTCGAGGTTTTGGATTTCGGTTTCGGGCTGACGGGGACGGAGTGGTCGATTCTCGCGGCCGGCATGATAAGTGCGTTTGCGGTGTCTGTCGTTGTGATTCAGTTTTTGCTTGGATATATCCGAAAGCATGATTTTAAAGTGTTCGGCTGGTACCGGATTGCGCTCGGCGCGGTTGTGCTGCTGTATTTTGCACTGAAAGGATAAAGAAACGAGAGGAGAGGAATGAGTATTTTAAATGTAGAACACCTGACACATGGGTTTGGGGACCGGGCGATTTTTGACGACGTGTCGTTCCGCCTGCTGAAAGGAGAGCATATTGGACTTGTCGGAGCCAACGGCGAAGGCAAGTCTACTTTTATGAATATTGTGACCGGAAAGCTGATGCCGGACGAGGGGAAGGTGGAATGGGCGAAAAATGTCCGTGTGGGCTATCTCGACCAGAACTCTTCTTTGGAGCGCGGAATGACCATAGAGCAGGTACTCAAATCTGCGTTTGCCTGGCTGTTTGCGAAGGAGGAGCGCATGAATGTCATCTGTGACTCGCTCGGGGATGCGGCCCCGGAGGAGATGGAGTCGATGATGGAAGAGCTCGGCGTGATACAGGATACGCTGACGATGCATGACTTCTATGTCATAGATGCAAAAACGGAGGAGGTGGCGCGTGCGCTTGGCCTGCTCGAGTTCGGCCTCGACCGCGACGTGACAGAGCTGAGCGGCGGGCAGCGCATGAAGGTGCTGCTCGCAAAGCTGCTGCTCGAGAAACCGGATATCCTGCTTTTGGATGAGCCGACGAATTATCTGGATGCGGAGCACATTGCATGGCTGACCCGCTATCTGCAGGAATATGAGAACGCGTTTATCCTGATTTCCCATGACATTCCGTTTTTGAACAGCGTGATCAATATTATTTACCATATGGAAAACTGCCGTCTGGACCGCTATGTGGGCGATTACGACAAATTCCGGGAGGTATACGAGGTAAAAAAATCGCAGCTGGAGGCGGCCTACCGCAGACAGCAGCAGGAGATTGGCGAGTTAAAGGATTTCGTCGCGCGCAACAAGGCGCGTGTCGCAACCCGGAATATGGCGATGTCGCGGCAGAAAAAGCTGGATAAGATGGAAGTGATCGAGCTTGCGGCAAAGCGGCCGAAGCCGGAATTTGCGTTCCCGATGGGGAAGACGCCCGGAAAATATATCTTTGAGACAAAGGACCTTGTCATCGGCTATGACGAGCCGCTGACGAAACCAGTCTCGATCGCTCTGGAGCGGGGACATAAGGCGGCGCTCATCGGCGCGAACGGAATCGGCAAGACGACGCTGCTTCGCAGTATCCTGGGACTGACACCGGCGCTCGCCGGCAGCGTGGAGCTCGGGGAAAATCTTGAAATCGGCTATTTTGAGCAGGAGCTGAAAGGGGAAAACAAAAGAACCTGTATCGAGGAGATCTGGGAGGAATTCCCGGCATTCACCCAGTATGAGGTGCGCGCCGCACTGGCGCGGTGCGGGCTTACGACAAAGCATATCGAGAGCCAGGTGCGGGTGTTAAGCGGGGGAGAGCAGGCGAAGGTGCGCCTCTGCAAGCTGATGAACCGCACGACAAATATCCTGCTTTTGGACGAGCCGACAAATCACCTCGACGTGGAGGCGAAGGAGGAGCTGAAGCGGGCGCTTCTGGAATATCGGGGAAGCATGCTTTTGATCTGCCATGAGCCCGAATTTTATCAGGACATTGTGGGGGAAGTCTGGGACTGCACGAAGTGGACGACGAAAGAGTGCTGAGCAAACGGAGGGGCGAGCTTGAATAAGATTTTGCTGATAGACGATGACAGAGAACTCTGTGCATTGATTCGGAAAAGCATCCTGCGGGAAAATATAGAAGCGGACTGCTGCTATTCGGGCAGAGACGGCCTTGCGAAGCTGAGAGAAACCAGATATCAGCTTGTCATACTGGATGTTGTGATGCCGGAGGCGGACGGGTTTGCGATTCTGGAAAAAATCAGGGAGCGCGACAATCTGCCCATTCTGATGCTCACGTCAAGAGACGACGGCATTTCGAAGGTGCGCGGACTGCGGGCCGGAGCGGACGATTATCTGACAAAGCCGTTTGAGATGGATGAGCTGACCGCCCGCATCCTCTCGCTGATACGCCGCTATACCCGCTTTAACCGGGCGGAGGAAACATCGGGGAAGCTTTGCTTTGACGGCCTTACAATTGACGCGGACAGCCGCACGGTTGTCTCCGTCAACGGAAGTTTTGAATTGCCGCCAAAGGAATTTGACGTGCTTTTTTTCTGCGCCGCACGTCAGGGAAAAATTCTGACGAAACAGCAGATTTACGAGGCGGTGTGGAAAGAGCCGTATGTGTATGACGACGGCAACATCATGGCGATTATCAGCCGTATACGGAAAAAGATCGAAGAAAACCCCGGCAATCCGAGATATATTCAGACGATAAAGGGAATCGGCTATCGCTTTAATAAGGAGGTCTGACACATGAACCTGCTCTGTTTCCTGCTCTTTGTGACCGCGTTACTGGCGGTCTTATATGCCGTCACGGTCACGCGCGATACAAAAAGACAGATAGCCGAAATGCTTGACGCGCTTGCCGATATCAAAAGCGGAAACGGGAACAGACGTATTCTGGCTAAAACACGGGATAGAGCCGCTCCGCTTGCTTATGAAATCAACGAGATTGTCTTATCTTATGAAAACAGGCTTGCCGCCCTCCGCCGGACGGAGGAGGCAAATAAACGGCTTATGACGAGTCTGTCCCACGATGTCAGGACGCCGCTGACCACGCTGATCGGCTATCTGGATGCGGTAGAAAAAGGAGTCGTCACGGGCACAGAGCGCGACGATTATATTGAGATTGCCTGCAGGAAATCACGCGCCCTCAAAGATTACGTGGATGTGCTTTTTGACTGGTTTAAGCTCAATTCCAACGAATTTGCGGTCAAAATGGACACTGTGGAAGCGGCGGAACTCACAAGAACGATTCTGATTGACTGGATACCGGTGTTTGAGGACAGGCAGATCGAATACGACTTTTCAATCCCGGGACGGCCTTTTGCGGCAAGGCTTGATCCGGATGCGTATGCGCGGATCTTAAATAATCTGATACAAAATGTCGTCACACACAGCCGCGCGGACAACATACGAATTTCTCTGCGGGAATCCGAAAATCGGGTAGAAGTACGGGTATCGGATAACGGCGCGGGCATAAAAACTCAGGATTTAAAACATATCTTTGAACGGCTGTATAAATGTGACAGTGGTTCGTCGGAAGCGGGCAGCGGTCTCGGGCTGTCGATCGCATATCAGCTCACCGAAAAAATGAACGGAAAGATAACGGCGGAAAGCGAACCGGAAAAGGGAACCGTCTTTACGCTTATGTTCCCTGCTGCGGCAGAATAGAACGATTGCTGTAAAATGCAAGGTTTATGCAAGGTTTCGGCAAGGTTCCCGCAAGACGGGCGTGATAAGATAACGCATGAGAGGAGGGAACTGTGTGAACAATTATGTGATTGAAACAAAGAATCTTACCAAAACGTATGGCGTCGGAACGAGTGTTGCGGATTTGAATATTCATATTCGAAGAGGACGGATTTACGGGCTGCTTGGGAGGAACGGAGCGGGAAAAACGACCACGATGAAAATGCTGCTCGGACTTACGCGGCCGACAGCCGGGGAGGTGTTTCTCTGGGATAAACCGTTGCGGGGAAATAAGAGGAACCTTCTGCCGCGCATCGGAAGTCTGATCGAAGCGCCCGGCTTTTATCCGAATTTGACGGCGGCGGAAAACCTGCGTATTTTTGCGGCGTTGCGGGGCGTGCCGGGGCCGCGTGCAATCGAAAACGCATTGGAGTTCGTCCGCCTGCCCTGCAGGGACAAAAAGCTGTTTTCCCAGTATTCACTCGGCATGAAGCAGCGGCTGGCGATCGCCCTTGCGATCATGCATGACCCGGAATTGCTGATCCTCGATGAACCGATGAACGGACTGGACCCGGTCGGGATTGCGGAGATCCGCTTGTTTTTACGGCAGCTTTGCGACGGGAAAGGGAAAACCATTCTGATTTCCAGCCATATCCTGTCCGAGATAGCGCTGCTTGCCGACGATGTTGCGATTATCGACAAGGGTGTGCTGCTTGAGGAGGAGAGTCTTGCCGCGCTGGAACAAAGGAGCCGGAAATATATTCATTTTGCGGTATCGGATACGGCGCAGGCGGCGCGGATTCTGGAGCGTGAGTTCGGCGAAACGCAGTTTGCGGTAGAGGACGATTGCAATCTCCGGCTGTATCATCCGGAGTTGTCGGTCACAAAAATTGTCAGGGTCTTTGGGGAAAACGGTCTCGAGGTTTTCGAGGCGCATACCTGCGGGGAAAGCCTGGAAGATCATTTTAAACGAATCACGGGAGGTGAGGGAATTGCTTAGACTGCTGCAATGTGAAGCGATGAAACTGAGACGATCGCGGTTTCTTTTGATTGGAATTGCGGGTACGCTGATCGTACCGTTTTTTATCATCATAAAAGCCGTCACAAGATACGGTTCGGATTCGCGGACAGTCGTAAGCCTGTTTACGCTGTATGATGACGCGCTAATGTTTCTGATGCTTTTGTTTGCGCCGCTGGTTTTGACAATCCTGCATGCATGGATTGTCAGCCGGGAATACACGGACGGGACGCTGAAAAATATTTTTGTGATCCCGGTTTCAAAGACGGCGTTTCTCTGCGGGAAATTGCTTTTTCTTGCATGCGTCACGTTTGCGTTTATGCTGATTTCCTGGCTCGAGATATTAGTGCTGGCCATTTTGTGCAGTTTTTTTGTCCCGGTGACGGATCTTACGATTCTGTCCGCGTTCTTTTTTCTTGTCCGGATGCTGTCCGGCGGGTTGTTTTTGTGCGCGACGCAGACGCCGTTTCTTTATCTGACAATCCGTACGAGAGGATTTGTCGCACCGCTGATTGCTGCCGCCGCGGTCTGCTTTGTCAATGTTGTGCTGTCAGGTTCCCCGATCGCAGGGGTTTATCCGTGGTCCGCGTCCTGGCTTTTTGTGTGCAGACGATTCCACGGGCAAAGCTGTCCGGCAGGGCTCTCGGCGGCGCTGATTCTGATTATGTGTTTTTGGGGGATTGCTGCGTGTCTGCTTCGATTCCGGAGGGAGGAAGTCGGATAAGGGGATGATGAGACGGCCCCGTCATTGCGTATCAGAACAGTCTTTTTCCGTCGGAAATATCTATACAAAGCGCTTTTGCCATACTGGTCTGCTTATACGGATTCACCTTTTCTACCAGACCGTCACGTCGGAAAAACGAACCCGTATTTTTGAACCAAAATGTTATGCCGGCTGTTACACACTGTTCGCGGATGCGAAGCACCCAGTCATAATCGCACACGCGGGCTTCGCGTCCCGTTTCCCCGCCAACGGTTACATGGTCTACGCCGTGAAGGTACGGCGTTAAATCAATCTCTTCCAAAAGCGGCGCACAGGCGATAAAACGCCGTTTTATCGGATAGGATAAAAACAGCGGAAGCCTGTAATCGGCTAACGCCTGATTTTCCACAGTACAGCCGATATTCACATTATCATAGCCCGTACCCCAATCGGACGGAAAATAGCAATTTGTGCAGCCGTCGCTTATCTTATAACAACCGGTCCACGGTTCCCAGTTCATATATTGCCCTCCTTCATTTGTTCCGAGTGAATAATGCGACAGCCCCATGCTGTTTTTATGAGTTCCGCCCGCTGTGGGACTTGTTTTTCGTGGGGGATTCCAGGCGAAAGCTGTCAAAGATGAATAAGTCGAAGGAGTCTTTTGCCCTCCGGTAGTCCTCCTCGCTCTTTATCGTCCAGGCGACGGACAGAGCGCCGAGCCGCCTGCAGAGCCTGCGGGACAGATTTCCGGCATCCCTGTGGTTGTAGGCGATAAAGTCCGGCCTTGTGGCGACATTGGTCACAAGATAGCTGAGGAGCAGAAAAACCGGATTGCCGCGGTATTTTTCATCCTTCCAGTATTCCTCGCAGAGCTGTCCGCGTACGACGTCGGGCCGGTTTTTGCGGTACCAGAGCAGCGCCAGCGGATGGAAACATTCGATGCAGTAGGGGCCGCCGTAGCGGTTTAAAAGCTCGTTTCCGAGCTCGCAGACTTTTGTCTGCGCCACGTCGAGCTTGTACTCCACGATAATCGGAACTTTGCGGTCAATTGCCGCGAGCGCCTCCTCAAACGTCGGAATCGAGGCGGAGGAGCCCGCGAGGCGAAGCTGTTTTAGCTCCGCTAACGTGTAGTCCCAGACATTTCCGTCCACACCGCACATGCGCTTTAAGGTGGCGTCGTGGAAGACGACGGGAACGCCGTCCTTTGAGAGCTGGACGTCCAGCTCGATGCCGTAGCCCGATTCCACGGCTTTGCGGAATGCCGGGACGGAATTTTCGGGCGCCTCGGTCGTGTTGTCAAACAGTCCCCGGTGGGCATAGTGCCTGCCGAGCAGAAAACTCCGGTCAGGCCTGCAGAGTACCCGGGGAGAAATCAGAAAGAGATAAGCGGCTGACACCGCGGAAACTGCGGCAAAAAGTTTTTGATTATTCCTCATATGTTTTTCTCCATTTGTGAAAGTTTAGTCGTCAACGTCAAAATTTTCCAGCACGTTCTTTTTCTTTTCCGGTTTTGAGTCTCCGTGCTTTACCATCGTCATCGTGAAGAATGCCAGCAGCGAGAAGATCAGCGCGTAGGGGAACAGCGTCCGGTAGGACACATGCTCGAGCAGGAAGCCGGAGAGGATCGGTGTGATTACCTGGGCTGCCATCGAGAACGTGTAATAATAGCCGGTGTATTTGCCGACGTCGCCCGACGCGGCGATTTCCACGACCATCGGGAGGGAATTGACGTTGATGGCTGCCCATGCAAAGCCGATGATCGCGAAGAAAAAGTTCATCGTAAAATGGAACGAATTGTAAAAGGAAGCGCACAGGTAGCAGAAAGCCAGAAGTGCGACGCCGATTAAAATCGTCTTTTTCCGTCCGACTCTGCTGGAAATCGCTCCGATCGGGATGTAGCTGATAATGGCCGCCACGGTAGCCACCATCAGGCAGTTGGCATATCCGCCGTGCTCCATGCCCCAGACGTGGGTCGCATAGCGGGAAAATGCGGTGGTGACGGCGTTGTAGGCGATAAACCACAGCGCGATCGACAGCAGGATGAAAAACAGGCTGCGTTTCACCTCGCGCGGAAGCTCCGCGGTCGTAGCCGGGCCTTCGTCTATCGTCTCGTCCTCAAGAGGCATGTCCGCCCGCAGCTTTTTCTCCGGGATCGTGAAAAACAAGACCGCCACGCAGACCAGCATCAGAAGGCCGATGGAGAGAAACAGCGGAAAATAATCCGGGGACGGCCCCGCGCCGACGAGAAAGCGGATCATGATCAGCGCGTAGACGCCGCCGACCGCGCCCATCAGATTGATGACGGCGTTCGCCTGGCTGCGCAGCGGCTTCGGGGTCAGATCCGGCATCAGCGCCACGGCGGGGGAGCGGTAAAGCCCCATGCAAATCAGCACAAAAAACAGCGCGCCGATAAACAGCAGCAGGTTGCGGCTGCGGTCCGCAAACGGCAGGAGCATCAGAAAGACAAATGCGAGCGCCGTTCCGATGAGGATAAAGGGCATGCGCTTTCCGATGCGGGTGTCGATTTTGTCGGACAGTGAGCCGAAAAACGGCAGCAGAAAGAGCGCTAAGATATTGTCCATCGCCATGATGACGCCGGTTACGGTTTCTCCGAGACCGAAGGTATCCTTTAGAATCAAGGGGATGATGTTGTCGTACATCTGCCAGAACGCGCAGACGGACAGAAATGCAAGACCGATCAGAGTAGTTCGCCTGTAATTTAGTTTCATACTGTCACCTGTTCGTATTTTCATACGTCCGTTCTTATCATATTTTATTGCATAAGAACAGTATAGCGGATAAACGGTGAAATGAAAAGAGGTCTTCGCACAGAATCCGCGTGGAAACTGCAAAAGATGTGGAAGGGAAAAAGGTTTTGTGCTGCGTTGACTAGAATGATTAAATAAGAAGAGGCGGCCATCAAAGAGACGGCGAGGAGCTTATCTCCCCGAAATGAAACCCGAAAACATGCTGCTAAAAAGTGTGAGGCTCATTCCACCACACCCTCACTTTCTAAAAATTGTGCGACAGTCATACATCTGGGGTGCTCCATTTCAAGGCTTAGAAAGTCTTTGTCTCCGGTAAGTATAATATCCACATCAGACACAATGGCGGCATTCAGGATGGGTTGGTCCTTTGCGTCGCGTATCAGCTTTTCCGCATGGTTTACCGCCGGGATCAGTTCATAAGACATTTCTGCCAGCAAAACTTCCGCATCTGGCAGGAACTTAGGTGCTTTCCGTTCCAGGATATTCCTCAGTTCCGTGATATTGCGGTCACACAGGACCATCTCATGGTTATCCGTTACATGGAGCAGGGCCTGTGCTGGCCTTGACCGAGGGAAAACCAATGCGGAAAAAAGAATGTTTGTATCGACCAATATTCGCATTTTTACCGTTCCTTTCCGTAACGTACTTCGTCCACAAGAGCCTGCACATCTTCTTCATCGGAAATCCCCATAGCTTCGGCTGCGCCCAAAAAAGCAGACTGCGCTTTGCGGATTGCCTGTGCAGAGGCATTACTTAAGACCACCTCTCCGTTCTGTTTTTGATAGAACAAAATCTTATCGCCGGATTTCAGGTCGAGCAGACGGCGGATTTCCACCGGTACAGTAATCTGTCCATTCGCAGAGATTTTTGCTAAATTCATAAAAACCATCCTTTCTATTCTTGAAATCTAAAGAAAAATTGAGGTTCACTTTTATTATACCCCTTTAAAGCGAAAAGTAAAGCCGTTCACATGGTAAAACATTAGAGAAATGTAAATTTGAGGAGCTCTTTCCAAAATCGGTGGGCAATATGCGATATACCATTAAGGGAAAGACCCGCTTTGTGCAGGAGGGCACCTGCAAGGATGTCAGTCTTAACCAAAGCGGCGCTGGCAGACAACCTGCTTGGCGTGTCGCATAGATAAATGCGGCTTTATGTGGTAAAATTATAGAGAAAAGAATGGATGGTACACAAACTGGGAATCTCTTGCAGATGAAAATGAAATCTATGCTTTGGTAGTCGAAGGTTCCGTTGATATTCAGGGTTTGGTTGCTGTAACCCGCAATGACGATATGCACAGTACATTTCATGGCGAGGTAATTGCCATGCTGCACCTATACCAGTTTGCAATCGGTGAGCAGGCTGCAAGAGAAATTATGGAGGTGTATGATTATGAATGGACAGATGAAGAGATATAAAGAAAGCCTCGCAAAAATGCCTGAGCCGATCTTGTTAAGCCAATGTCCGAAGATTAAGCTTGATCTGCGAGGGCTGATGCAAAACGCAAAAGAAAAGGGAGTCAAAGTAATAGAATTAACCGAAAAAGAGAAAGCGGCGTTTATTATGGAATAAAAAGGCAATAAGAAGAACCATATCGATAAGGCTATCAGGCAAAAAGATAAAAGCGGTAAGAACGTCCGGCGCATAATGAATTGCAAGTCCCTTACTTTCAGACCTTCGGAATAATAATGCTTAATTTATACAGACCATTTTTAGACGATGTATGGATTTGACCATCATATTTCCGAACGACATGGGAGATTCCCTTCATTCGAAAGTCGGAATCACTGGAAATTGAAATAGCAGGATTTCTGATATTTTCCACAGAAATTAAAAGAAGATTTCCTTTTTGGCGAATATGAATGCAGACTTGTTTCAACTCCGGGTCAGCCACCTGCAAAACCTGGATAAATGCATGTTCGAGGGCGTTGTTTAAGACGGTAAACAAATCAGTGACATCCATAAATTCAATCGTCTTGCTGTCTACGATACTTTTAAGCGCAATGCCTTTGCTCTGGCAGTATAGATTTGCCTGGGAAAGAATCGTGTCCAGCGCTCTGTTTCCGGTATCTACAAAGGCGTCGTACACCCGGAGCTTCGTTGACAGTTCGTCAAGAAATTCTCTTCTCAAATTGGAATCGTCCAGCGTGTAAAGCTCTGTCAGGGTGTGCATCAGATCATGGGTTTTTTTGTTTATATATTCAATATTGCAGCTTGTCACCTCATATTGAGTCTGGCGCTGCTGCCAGAGTTCATTGATAATGTCAATCTCTTCATTCAGCTTTGCCTGTCTGAGAAACATACGATGGAGATACAGAACGAAAAGGCAGCAGGCATATGCAAAAATCGTGGAAAATACCAGCAGATAATTGCTGGAATCATAATTGTTTGCATTAAACAGCATATGGTTAAAAAGGTTAATCGGAAAATGCGTGAAAACCGCAATGATCAGATCCCGGTTCGTGATCTGCATGTTCCTGTCCATATACAGCCTTTTTGAAACAGCGAGTGCAAAGAAGGCGTAAAGCGGAATATAAATCGGAAAAACGGCCAGCATATTGAGCGAAAAATTCTTAAACGGTTCTCTGTTCTGAAAAAGGCAGGTGACTGTAAAGGCGAGCTGGAACAGGCAGATCGACCAGACCGAAAGGTACATGCATGCAGCAGCCCCGCGCGGTGTCACAGCCCGGATAAGAAAACCGATAAAAAGAAAATTCGCAAGCTCAAAGAAGAGCCACAGGAGATTGCTGTTGTCATGGACCGTCAGGAAGATTCGCTGAACAATACATGCGGCGATAAAAAAGATACTAATTAAAACAGCATATAATTTATAATGCTTTCTTTTTTCAATCGGATAGATGACTGTGAATACGGCTGTTATTTCCATAAATGCCACAAACCCGGAATTAATCATCAGTGCGGTCATAGAACGGTCCTTTCAAGGTAATCAGAGAGTTTGCGAAGGAAGTCCGAGTAGACCCGTCGGCTTACATTCAGCTCGAACGGACCGACTCTGACGATTTCCCTGCTAAGGAAATCCACATGTGCGAGGTTTACCAGATAGCAGTTGCTGCATCTGGCAAAGTCATGTCCGAGGTGTTCTTCGGTAGCGGAAAGTGTGCCTCTGACCGTGAATTCGCCTTCGGCAGCGTGATAAATGAGCGTATGTTTTTGAACTTCGACATAGTAAACGGAAGGAATGGGAAGTTTGCAAATCTTATCTTTACACTTAAGAACGATACTGTTCTCTTTCCGGTGATTGAGGACGGATAAAATTTTCGTCATCGTTACGGCAAAGGAGGCGTATCGGATCGGTTTGAGAAGATAATCAAACGCCTGTACCGAGTATCCTTTGATCGCATACTGCGTTAAGTTTGTTACAAAAACAATTACTACGGAAGAATCAAGTGCTCTGATTTTTTGCGCCAGACTCATTCCGTCGATCACAGGCATTTCGATGTCCAGAAAAAGAACGTCCCAGGCGGAGGAATCACTCTCAAGCAGCTTTGTACCGGCATCAAACGTCTCTGTCCGGAAAACGAGATTATGATCGAGCTGATATTTATTGATACAATTTAGCAGTTGTTTTGCATGGGTCGGATTATCTTCAACAACAGCGATTTTAGTCATAACAGCCTCCTTACATAAAAATCCCGGTTTTTCATACCCTTGATTGACAAGTGCACACACGTTTAAGCGAGGGTATGCACACAAAAAGTATCTCATATGGCATAAATCATTACAATACCACCTGTGCCGCCGCAGGTACCACTTGTGCCGTGTCGGAATTTATGTGTGCTGCGGGTGATGCCACTTATGTCCAAGGCATTGAGTCTGAATTACTTTGCGCTTATAGTTGCTTTACGGAAGTCACAGAGACTTTGAATAAGGAGGGAGCACTATGAAGCAAAAAATGAAGAGGATTGCCGCATTGGGAGTTTCGGTATCCATGCTGGTAAGCCTTGCTGCATGCGGCACGCCGAAAGATGCTGCAGGCGGGGGATCACCGAAAGACAGCGAGGTAAAGACGGAGGAACCCGGTTCCGGAGAGCCGAAGTGGTCAGAGGAGGCTGCCGCGGACGGCTGGGTAAAGATCACGAATGAAGGGGGAGCCACACTCGGCTACAGTTCTGAATCGGGGGTATCCATTCTGCAGGCGGACGGATATGCATTTAAGGATTTAAACAAAAACGGCGCGCTTGACGTATTTGAGGACTGGCGAAAGGATGCCGATTCCCGCGCGGAAAATTTAGCTGCAATGATGACCAATGAGCAGATTGCCGGGATGATGGTTGTCAGCGGAAATCTGGCCAACAATATTTCCGACAAACTCGATGAAGATCAGAAAGCGGCAATCGCGGACGGTGTTCTGGGCGTACAGAACGGCGCGCTTACGAACCCGGTTGCCGATCAGGTGAAATGGTCGAACGCCATGCAGGCCGAGGCGGAGAAAAACGGGCTGGGAATCCCGCTGCAGGTATACTCGGATCCGAGAAACAGCGGCTGGGGAATCGGGATCTCTCCCTGGCCGGATAACCTGGCGATTTCCGCCACCTTCGATCCCGAATTTGCACAGGAAATGTATCAACACATGTCCACGGAGTACCGGGCATTGGGGATTACCACTCTGTTGGGACCGCAGACGGACGTTGCGACAGAGCCGAGATGGGGGCGCGCAACCGGAACGTTCGGCGAGGACCCGGCATTGTCGAGAGACATCATGCGAGGAGCCACAAACGGTCTTCAGTCAACATTTGCGGAAGACGGCACGGATATGGGCTGGGGAAGCAGCAGCGTGAATGCGATGATGAAGCACTGGCCGGGAGACGGCGCCGCCCAGGCGGGACGCGAGGCGCACGATTCCACGGGAGCATTTAATATTTATCCGAATGGCGGATTTGCGACACAGCTGATTCCGTTCGTTGACGGAGCGTTACAGTTAGACGGATTGACGGAGTCCGCGAGCGCGGCGATGACATCGTATTCCATCGCATGGTCGGAAAATGAGGAATACGGCGAACTGGTCGCTTCCAGTTTCAGTGAATACAAGGTTCAGCTGCTGCGTTCCTACGGCTTTGACGGCGTGATCTGTACTGACTGGCAGGTCGTGGAAGACGAGGGAAAAGTATGGGGAGTCGAGGAGCTTACGCCGGCGGAGCGCGTGTGCAAGGCGATAAAGGCCGGTGTCGATCAGTTCGGCGGAACCAGTGACCTTGCGATTGTCAGAGACGGAATTGCTTTGCTTGAGGAAGAGCTTGGCGAGGAAGCGGCAGCGGCCCGCATGCAGGAAACGGCGAAGCGATTGCTGGTCAATTATTTCAATGTCGGGCTTTTTGAAAATCCGTACCTGGACGTTGACGCAAGCGTTGCAGCGGTTGCGAATGCCGAGGATACGGCGACGGCCTATGAGGCGCAGGAAAAGACGGTTGTAATGCTTAAGAATGACGGTGTGATAAGCGAGAATACGGGAAGCGATAAGCCGACTGTCTATGTGCCGCTCGTATATACGCCGGCGACAATCGGATTTGTCGGCCAGAATTATTATTCGGCAGATCTTCCGGTCGAGATGGAGATTTTAGAGCAGTACTTCAATGTCGTTACGGACACGGTAAGCGAGACGCTGACAGGACCGGTGGACGAGAACGGCGAGGCGACTCTGGCCTATGAAGATGTGATCCGGGCTTCTCAGGAAGAGCTGGCAGCTTGCGACTATGCGCTGGTGTTTACACGCTCTCCGAAGAACACGTCCGGGTGGAGTATCACCGGCGGATTTGACATGGAAACACAGTCCTATGTTCCGCTTTCTCTCCAGTATGGTGAATACACGGCAAATTCCGAGTATGTAAAAAAAGAATCCACAGCCGGACATATGGTTGATGTGCCGACGCAGACGCCGTACGGCGAGCAGATGACAAAGGGAAAAGAAAACCAGTCCTATTACGGAGCCACGGCGAAGCTCGATAACGCGACGGATTTAGATATGATTCGCTATGCGCAGGAACATATGCCCGAAGATGCAAACGTGATTGTTGCGGTCAATACGACAGGAAAATCGCCGGTCGCTTCGATGGTGGTAAATGAGTTCGAGGCGGATTCGGATGCGATTCTTTACGGACTGAATATTGACAACAGAGCATTCCTCGATATCGCAACGGGAAAGGTGGAACCGTCTGCACTGCTGCCGATCGGTCTGCCTGCAAACATGGAAGCGGTTGAGAAACAGTCCGAAGATCTGCCGCGGGACATGGAGTGCCATGTGGATACGGCCGGCAATACATACAGCTTTGGATTCGGAATGAACTGGAGCGGAGTGATCAGCGATGAACGGACTGCAACCTATATCGTAGACCCGCTTACGGAGCCGGCGGCAAAGCCGCAGTCATAACACGGCAAAGCCGCAATCGAAACACGACGAAATTGCATAAGGATATACCTGTCGGGACGGAGGCTTTGCCTCCGTTCCATCAAGCGTTGTTCAGTCTGTTGGTGTTTACGAATCTTTTTTATGTTGTTTAATCTCCATTAAATATTTATTTGCATTTCGCACTTTCACAAAGAACGAAACATAATACAGGATGGCGCCGATGACATACGGGATTGTAAAACTCAAAAACATATCCCGATACGCATGTTCATGCAACGGTTCCCAAAACGAGCTGAGCCACACCATTCCAAGGACAATGCCGATCAGAAACAGATACTGCACCAGGATGACAAGAGGAAGCGGAACGCTCCGGAAGCGCTCATGCAGCGACAGCACAAATGTCGCCAGCAGAGATAACAGAAACATGACGGCGATATTTGTTTGGTAAGCTCCGAATTCCCCCTGAAAAACCGATTCCAGTACGATTTTTGACAGCGTGAGTATCGTAAAAACTTCACATACGTCCGGGAAAAAATTCTTTTTATGAATCGGTTTCATGGCACACCTCCCTGATATGCTGCAATGCTGCAAGAAATGATTTTTTGTAGCTTCGATTCAGAATCAGGATTTCGCCGTTATCGAGACGCAGCCGCAGATGCATATTAAAATCTGCCTGTATGCTGCCTACCTTATAGACATTTACGGCAGCAGACTTCCCGATCCGCACAAATCCGTTCGCAGAAAATAAATCCAGAAAGCGGTGAAGCGTATACGCTAACTCGTAGACGTCCGTTTCCAGACAGGCAAAAAGTTTTCGGTCGACCACCTCTAAATAATAAATGCTGTCCGGGTGGAGCTTGCGGACGCCGTTCTCGTTTTTTCCGGTAATACGGTTGAAAGAACCGAAAAAATCTCTGATCACCGCTATGGTTTCGTTTTCCTCCCGATAATGCACATCCACAAGGTCCTCCTGCAAAGCGGGGTTTTTCCAATATTGTATTTTCACCTGTCGGCTCCTGTCTGTTGTCTCTGTCGTTTGATTCGCGAGGGTACATACGCGATTGCCGCAACGCCTCCGAAGCAAACGGTATAATTTACAAAAATATCATGAAAAGCGGACGGCGCCAGCGGCTCCCGCAAACCGGTCAGCCCGATATATCCGAAGACGAGCAGCATTGTGGGGACATAGACCGCAAGCATCTTCAGAAGATAGCTGTTCGACTCCAGATTCCGGATGAGGACAAAGGAGAGAACTCCGATCAGGACGATGACTGCCCGGTCCAGCTCGTGCCAGTTCCCGTTCGGATCTTCATAATATCCGTTTATCAGATATAAAATGCTGTTTGCGAGCGTTGATACGGTGTACAGCACACAAAAGATCGACAGCGTCTGCTTTGCCCATTTGTTTGGTTCTTTTCCGTTTGATTTCATTGCGATGTCCTCCCTGATATAAAAATTTGATTGATACAAATGATTATACCTGCTGTTTCGGCACATGCAATGGCACCGTGCGTATGCTGCATCCTGGAAGGCGTATGTTACACCGGACAGCGGCGCGGCATGCCGTACGGACGGTCCGGATGTCTGGCAGCAGGCCGCATGCCGCCGTTACGCATCCACCAGCTGCAGGTCGTAGAGATTTTTGTACAGCCCGTTCTGCGCGAGCAGCTCCTGGTGCGTGCCGGATTCCCGAATCCGTCCCTGATGCATGACGATGATGTTATCCGCATGCTGAATGGTGGAGAGGCGGTGTGCGACCATGATCGTCGTGCGCCCCTCCATCAGCTTTTCTAAAGCGGACGTGATCATGCTCTCAGTCTCGGTGTCGATGTTCGCGGTCGCCTCGTCAAGGACGAGGATGGCCGGGTTGTAGGCGAGGGTCCGCGCGAACGACAGCAGCTGTCTCTGCCCGGCGGACAGCGTGCTTCCGCGCTCCGTCACCGGGGCGTCGTAACCCTGCGGCATCTTTTCGATGAAAGAGTCCGCGTGCACGATCTGCGCGGCGCGCTTTACCTCCTCGAGGGAGATCGCCTCGTTGCGCAGGGTGATATTGCTTTTGATATCGCCGGTGAAGAGGAACACATCCTGCTGCACCTGACCGATCGCGCCCCGCAGCACATCGGTGTCGATGTCTTTGATGTTTACGCCGTCAATCAGGATTTCGCCCTTCTGGATGTCGTAATAGCGGCCGATCAGATTCAGGATAGAGGATTTTCCTGCCCCGGTGGCGCCGACAAAGGCGACGCGCCATCCCGGTTCGATCACAAAGCTGACATCCTTTAAGATGTAGTCTTCCTTCTCATAGGCAAACCATACATGGCGAAACTCGATGCGGCCCCGGATTTCTACCGCGCGGGGAGCGGCCGGGGAGACGATTTCGGGCTGCTCGTCGAGAATCGAAAAGATTTTCTCGGCCGAGGCGAGCGAGGACTGCAGCGTTCCGAACTGTTCTGCGAGCTCCTGAATCGGCTCGAAGAAGGAGCTGATGTAGGCGATAAAGATAAACAGCGTGCCGAGCGAGAGCGTTCCGGAAAGCACCGAGGCGCTGCCCGTGCCGATAATCAGGATCATTGCGAGGACGGACACCAGGTAGATGGTGGGGCGGAAAATCGCAAAAGTCATGACCTCGCGCCAGTTCGCCGCAAACAGTGCTTCGGATTTGCCGGCGAATTCCTGATACTTTTCCTTTTCCCGCGCGAAAATCTGGATGAGCTTCATGCCGGAAATATGCTCCGAGAGAAACGTGTTGAGCTCGGTAATCCGGGTTCTTGTCAGCTGATACGCCTTCCTGGACATATAGCGGAAAAAGAAGGTCAGACCGGTGACAAGCGGCAGCAGCACAAAAGAGCAGAGCGCCATGCGCACGTTGATGGAGAGCATGACGACGGCGTAACCGATGATTTTTACGATATTTTTAAACAGTTTTACGAGAATCGTCGTAAACAGCTCGTTGACGGCCTCGGTGTCGTTTGAGACCCGGGTCACAAGCTTGCCGACCGGCGTGGTGTTAAAAAAGCTTAAGGACAGACTGTGGATGTGGGAGAAGACCTCCTCGCGCATCGTAAAGATAATCTGCTGTCCCATTTTCTGCAGCATCCAGGTATCTGCGGCATTCAGCGCAAAGCCTGCGAGAAGCATCGCAAGATAGAGGGCCGCGGCGATGAGAATCCCGGTAAAATCCGTGCGGCGGAGCTCCTTTAACTGTTCCCGCGCGAGCGGGGCGGCGCCCGAAGTTTCGATAAAAGCGGCCAGAGCATCGTTGTCCGCGTCGAGGAGCGCCGCGCTCTCTTCGGCGGTGAGGTTTTCCGCCATATAGTAGCGCTCTTCACAGAGAAAAAGCTGGTAGAAGCGGGCGCCTGAATTGCCGGATGACGCTGCCGGGCTGTCGGAGATGACGGCACCGTCCGGGACATCTGTGCGGTTGTCGGAATTCTCGGCTCCGTCGAAATTTTTTGTCAGATAAATGTCCCCGTAGCGCACGGCGCCGGGAGTCCCCGCCTCCGTCACGGTGTAGGGCGTATAGTAGCCGTTGATATAGTCGTCGATCGCGTCGCCGATGATGATCGGGCGGTAGAGCTCGACTGCAATGATGAGGAGCACGAGGAGCGTGGCGGCCGTCATAACGGTTTTATGCGGTTTTAAGTAGGACAAAAGTCGTTTCATGCCAAAGTCCCTCCTTTCATGGCGGACTGCTTTTCGACGAAGGCCGCCTCGAGCTGCTGCTGTTCAAACATTTCCCGATAGATGCCGTTTTCTTTCATCAGGGAATCGTGATTGCCGATTTCCGCGGCGGAACCCTCCTCGAGCACCAGAATCAGATCCGCATGCTGAATCGTGGAGATGCGGTGCGCGATCAGGATCGTGGTTTTGCCTGCCCGGTTTTCTTTCAGGTTGCGCAGAATATGTTCCTCGGTGTCCGTGTCCACCGCGGAGAGCGCGTCGTCGAGAATCAGAATCGGCGCGTCTTTTAACAGCGCCCGCGCGATCGAGCTCCGCTGTTTCTGTCCGCCGGAGAGCGTGACGCCGCGTTCCCCGACGATGGTTTCGTAGCCGTCCGGAAACTGCACGATGCTGTCGTGGATGCAGGCGGCTCTTGTGGCCTGCACGATGGCGTCCATATCCTCGTCCGCCGCACCGAACGCGATGTTGGATTTTAACGTGTCGGAGAACAGGAAGTTATCCTGCGGCACATAGGCAATCTGTTCCCGCAGCGCCTTTAACGGGATGTCGTTGATATCCGTTCCGTCGATAAAAATCATGCCGGGTTTTGTGTTGTACAGGTGTAACAGCAGGTTTACCAGTGTTGATTTCCCGTTTCCGGTGCGGCCGATAATCGCGAGCGTCGTGCCGGCGGGCACGTCAAGGCTTAAATCCCGCAGCGTCGGCTCGCTCTGGCCGCGGTGCGTAAAGGTCAGGTGGGAGAGCGTGATGCGCCCTTTTATGAAAGCCGGCGCCGACGCCTCCGTTTTGTCAAAAATCTCCGGCGGCTCCTCAAAGACTTCCCGGATACGCCCGATGGATGCGCCGCCCTGCGAAAACATGTGGATGGCGTCCCCGCAGGCGATCATCGGCCAGACTAACATATTGACATACTGGTGAAATGCGACAAAGCGGCCTAAGGTGATATCG
Organism: Lachnospiraceae bacterium; assembly: GCA_021770345.1. Taxonomy (GTDB): domain Bacteria; phylum Bacillota; class Clostridia; order Lachnospirales; family Lachnospiraceae; genus Roseburia. The sequence continues at coordinate 258,602 of JAETRD010000006.1, forward strand.
CCGAGCAGGGCGAGATAGCCGCCGTACACTAAAGTGACGAGCGTTGACAGACCGATGATGACGTCGAGCAGCGGCATTACAATCGCCTGGAGCTTTGCAACATGAAGATTTTTGTCCATCGCATTTTTATTTTCACGGAGAAACGCGTAAAGCTCGGCGCGCTCTCTGACAAAAGCTTTGATGACACGCACGCCGGAAAAACTTTCCTGCACGAAATCCGTGAGGTCGGAGACCGCCTGCTGGCGGGCCAGGAAACGTCTGTGCATGATTTTCCCGTAATAGATCTCGCCGAAACAGATGAGAATCATGGGAAGAACGGCCAGCAGTGTCAACTGTACGTTGACATAGTGCATCATCTGGAAAATGACCATGACCGTCATGACCGATGCGTCAAACACGCATATGACGGCGGGGCCGATGGCCATGCGGACCGCGTTTAAGTCGCTGGTAAAGCGCGTCATCAAATCGCCGGTCTTGTGTTCGTTATAGTATTCCACGCTCATTTCCTCGAGGTGCGCAAACATGTCGTTGCGGAGCTCCTTTTCGATGGAGCGCGACGCGCCGAACAGAAAATAGCGCCAGAGAAAGCGTCCGACGGACAGCGTGATTCCGAGAATCAGGATGGCCGCCAGACAGGAGCGGACCTCGTCCCAGCCGAATGTGCGGGAGGCCAGCCCGTCGGTGATAGTGCCCGTCAGCTTCGGAACAAAAATATTGGCGTAATCCACGACAAACAGAGTGATGATGCCGGCAAAATAGCGCAGCCGGTGCCGTTTGACATACTGCAGGATAAATTGAAATGATTTCATTGGAAAATCCCCTTATTCTGATCGTATTTCCTTCTTATTTTAATCGTGCAGGAAGAAACTTACAAGAGGGGGATAAAAAAATGGTTCACGTTTTAATTTTTGGAAAGGGTAAACCGGGCGGAATGATTCCTGCGAGGACAGAAAATTTTTAGAAAAAACAGAAATTCTTTATTGGAAAAATACGGGTTTCCTGTGTATACTGAATATACCTTCTCAGAGCGAAGGAGGGCTGCCGCAGCGGGCAGACAAAATTCACACAACAAGAAAAGGAGAGTACTGTGAAAAATAAATTTTTCACAGGCAAATTTGTGCTTGCGCCCAAATTCGCGGGCTGAGCAAGAATGGGGGATTATGATGAAGGATTTGGAGAAGAGAAAAACAGTGATTCCGCAGGGGGAGATCGCGGGGGCCGGCGAGAAGGTGCAGTATCTGGTACATGAGATGAATGATAATACGGTGCGCATCGCGCTGCGGTATCCGGGCCGCCTGTCGGCGGAGATTCTCGCACAGGCCGCGGAGGCGGTCGTCAGCCGCGTGGATGTGCTGCACGCTTCTTTTCGGTCAACGCCGCTTGACGCGTACTGGATTTACAATGAAGATTTTTCTGCCGGGGATTTCTTTGCGCTGCAGGAGACGGCAGAGAACCCGATGATTCTGGCGGAGCAGGCGCTGGTGCAGCCGGTGGCGCCGGACGCGAAGACGCAGCTGCACTGCACGCTGGTACAGGGAGCGGCGGAGAGTGTACTGGTGCTGAATATCAGCCATCTGTGCGTGGACGGCGGAGACGGAAAATATCTGCTGGGAAAGCTTGTGGAGGCGTATAATCGGATTGCACGGACGGGCACGGCGGACGGGCTGGAGATAAAAAACGGTAGCCGCTCAGCGTTTCAGGTCTATAAAGAGCTTGATCACAGGGAATTACTTGCGGCGATCAAACCCGACATGTCCGGTGTGAAGACGGAATTTTGTTTTCCGGAGGAGGAGCCGGGACGTCCGAATATCGTATGGAAATGTATTCCGGCCGCGATTGTCAGACCGGCAGCCGGGTATGGCAAAGAGCGGAATGCGACGGTGAACGACCTGCTGCTGGCCGCCTGCTACCGGGCGTATGCAAAGCTTTTTGACAGTGCTCCGGGAGAGGCGCTGAGTATTATGTCGATGATGGATTTGCGGCGCCACTGCAAGGACGGCGAATGCGAGGGGCTCTGCAATATGTCGGGGTCGCTTCCGACCGTTTTGGAACACGGGGTAAGTGGAAGCTTTGCGGATACCCTGGAGGAGGTTGCTGCACAGACGCGGAGCGCAAAGGAGAATCCGATCGCAGGACTCAGCGGTATGCCGCTGATTCATACGGCGGCGAAGACCACGCCGCTTTGGGTTCTGCTCAAGGTTGCGCACAAAGTGTACGGAAGTATGTCCATCGGTCTGACAAATATGGGAAATATTCCCTGCGACGCGCTGGTGATGGACGGGATGCATCCGACCGGGGGGATTTTCGGCGGCCCGTTAAAGAAAAAACCGGGCATGCAGATTTCCGCAGCCGGTTTTGACGGAGCCGTCACGCTGTGCTGTGTCGGCGAATACGGGGACGAGGATGCGAAACTCATACAGCGGATGTTGGACCTCATTGAGCAGGAACTACGCGACATAGGCGTACATGAAGACGAAATGGCAGAAGCTTCCGGCCATCACGAATAGATGGAAAATCTCATGGGAGCCGAAAAAGCGGTGCTTCGCATTAAAGAGCGGAAGTTTCAGCGCATAGATGACGCCGCCGACCGTGTAGATGATGCCTCCGGCGAGGAGCCACAGAAAAGCGGCCGGGGATAATGTGTCTAAGAGCGGGCCGAACACCAGCACACAGACCCAGCCCATCGCGATATAGAGGACGGAGGAGAGCCATTTCGGGCAGGAAATCCAAAAGAGTTTTAAGAGCATTCCCGCAATGGCAATCCCCCAGACAAGCGCAAGCAGCGTATAGCCGGTGCGGCCGCCTAAGACCACGAGGCATACCGGCGTATAGGAACCGGCGATCAGGACGAAAATCATCATGTGGTCAACCCGGCGGAAGACCGCCAACAGCTTTCCTTTGAGATTGACCGAGTGATAGGTTGCACTGGCGCCGTAGAGAAGCACCATGCTCAGGCAGAAAACGGCCATGGAGAACAGGGTGACGGCGGAGTCGCCGGAAGCTTTGACGAGAAGCGGGCTCGCAAAGGCGAGTGTGAGCATCATCGCAATATAGTGTGTGAGTGCGCTGCCGGGTTCGCGTATCGTAATCTGCATAATAAAGTCCTCCTTGTTACAAAATACTTTGACAAATAGTATATGAAAATATTCTATGTAGTTTTAAAAACTATGTTAAATATATTATGATACTACTACAAACAAAATATACTGTCAATAAAAATTTTTATGCGTATTAGTGCGCCCGGAGCCGGAAAAAATGATAAGAACGGTATGGATATCGTTGTAGATTGCCGATAAATGCAGTAAAATAAAAACGGATACGATAGCAGGCAGGTAAGAGGGGATGACAGTATGCAGCCGGCAGGCAGAGATTTAATCGGAAAAAAAATCAGTGTCAGGGATCAGCAGACGGGAGACCTGATTGCCGACACAAAGATAAACAGCTATGATCTGGTAAACAAAATCATGCATATCGGCGCCTGCGGTGTGCCGCCGCGCCGCGCGCAGAAGGTACAGGTACTTGTGTTTGCGGACGGCGGGGTGTACGAGTACATCGGAAATCTCAGACGGTCGTTTGTGTCCAACGAGATGGAGATCGCGCTCTGTTCCCAGGCGAAGAAAAAGGAGGAGCGCAGAAGCAGGCGGCTTACGATAAAAGAGCGGGGAGTCGTCGACAAAATCCGGATAGAAGGGCAGTGGGTGACGCTCCGAAAGCCGATTCCGATTCTGACAATAAATATCAGTTCAAACGGTATACTGATTCGGACGATTGCGGGAAGCTTTTCCGTGAAAGATCAGATCCAGGTGGCGGTCCGCCTCAAAAGCGGAATGCTGCGGAGCAATTATGAGATATGCAGAGTGGTCGACAAGAATACGCAGACAGAACAGTATGGTTGCCGTCTTATGGTATAATAGCCTCGCAGCTTGAGAATTTGCGATACAGGAGGGCGTAATGGAAGGAAATGTCAGAGTATTGCGGAAGGTACCCGTCAGCTGTATCCGTGCTGGGATGATCCTGCCGGATGATCTGTACAGCCGGGACGGGAAAGCGCTTCTGATTCGTGCCGGTGAGACGGTGACGGAGGAGCTTATCACGAAGCTCAATAAGATGGGGACGAAGGATAATTTTGTCATGACCTATGAAACCTCCTGGCGCGTGATTTCCGGCGAGGGGGCGATGTCGGCCGAGCAGCGCCAGCAGAGGGCGGAAGATGAGGCCGGTTATACCGCATTGAAAGAAGCGGTGCAGAATCTTCTCACACGGATTTCGGAGACGGCAGAGAACAGTTTTCAGGAGACGGAGGTTGTGGCGAGTGCCGTCATTTCAAAAATCTCATCCGCCGAACTTGGAGAATTGCTTCGCTGCATTGATACTCCGCGGGAGATGGATGAAGGACTGCAGCGTCATTCGCTGAATGTGGCGCTTTTAAACGGAATGATGGCGCATTGGATGCATTTTTCCGGAATCGATGTGAGCAGGATTGTGGTGGGAGGACTTCTTCATGACGTGGGGAAGACCCGGATTCCGGTGGAAATCCTTATGGCAGCCCGGGGACTGACCGCCAAAGAGCGTGAGGTGATAAAGCAGCATCCGGTCTATTCCTACGATATTGTACATAAAGGGTTTGACTCAGCCATCTGCGATGTGGTGCGGCATCACCATGAAAAGCTCAACGGCACCGGATATCCGGACGGACTTACAGGGGATGAGATTTCGCTGTTTGCCCGGATTACGGCGATCGCAGATGTCTACGACGCGATGGTCTCGGCGCGCAGCTATAAGGCATCCCGGCTGCCCTTTGATATTTTAGACCAGATGGTGCAGGGGGAGTTTAAGGGGCTCGATCAGCATCTGACGGCGGTGTTTGTCCGGAATATGAAGCATGTATTTAAGAGGAGCGAAGTTTTGATGGTCGACGGAAGCGTCGGTGTTGTGGCGTACATTCCGCCCAATGACATCAGCCATCCGATTGTTGTCACGGAGAAGGGACCGAGACAGACGGACGAGCGCTGGTACTGCAGCGAAGTCGCGGATATGCTTCACTGAATAAAGAGAAAAGAGCCGGAAAAACGGGATTGGTTTCATTCCGTTTTCCGGCTTCTTTTATATTTACAGAAATTTATTTTGCCAGCAGCATCATGATTTTGTTGCTGCGCTCCACAAATTTTGTCATGGCGTCCACGGACAGCGGATGGTTCGAGAGAACCGCCAGATCGTAGAGCTGTTCGCAGAACATCGGGACATGCTCGGAGTCACTGTGCTCAAAGATGTATTTCACAAGCGCGTTGCCGGCATTTAACGTCAGTGTCTGGTCTGCCGCAAACATGTTGGCGTCCATTGCGCCCATACCGCCCATCGCGTACATCTTCATCATATCCTGCATCCGTCTGCCTTCCTCGGAGAGTGTGAGGATGGAGGAGATATTCTCGTTCTTTAACTTTTCGACGCGAACGGTCAGCTTGTCGTTGTTCAAAGTCTTTTTGAAAAGTTCCGTCAGCTTGTCGGTCTCCTCTTTGAGCGCTTCCTCGTCGGTCTCATCCTTTAAGGAATCCGTCAGATCCGCGTCGATGCGCATGAACTTATAGTGTTCGTTGCGCTGCTCGAGCTGGGAGATGAAGGAGGTGTCGATGTTGTGGTCTAAAATCACCGCATCCATGCCCTGCTCTTTGAACAGATTGATATACTGTCCCTGCTGCAGACGGTCGGTCACATAGTAGACGATCTTGCGCTCGTCAGTTTCTTCTTCGGCGTCCTCCGCGGTTGCCGAACTGCCGTCCTCGTTTACGACCTCGGCGTCCTCCGCGGCAGCCGTATCGGAAGCGTCGTTGTTCTCCTCTTTTTCCTCTTCCTTTACGAGCAGCTCTGGAAGAGTCAGGTATTTGTCGTCAAGGTTCTTAAAGAGGATATAGTCGTTCATCTTGTCGCAGAATTTGGTATCTTTCAGGCAGCCGAACTTGATGAACGGGCTGATATCGTCCCAGTATTTCTCGTAGTTTTCCTTCTCGGTCTTGCACATGCCGATCAGCTTATCGGCAACTTTCTTTGTGATATATTCCTCGATTTTTTTGACAAAGCCGTCGTTCTGCAGCGCGGAGCGGGAGACGTTCAGCGGCAGATCCGGACAGTCGATTACGCCTTTTAAGAGCATCAGAAACTCCGGAATGACTTCCTTGATATTGTCCGCGATAAATACCTGGTTGTTGTAGAGCTTGATTGTGCCCTCGATGGAATCGTACTCGGTATTGATTTTCGGGAAATAGAGGATGCCCTTTAAATTGAACGGGTAGTCCATGTTCAGGTGAATCCAGAACAGCGGCTCCTTGTAATCTAAAAATACTTTGCGATAGAACGCCCTGTAATCCTCCTCGGTGCAGTCGTTTGGATTTTTCAGCCACAGCGGGTTCGTGTCGTTTAACGGAACCGGGCGCTTTTCGATTTTCAGTTTGTCTTTTGCGGGAGAAATCTCAACGGTTTCTTTTTCGCCGTTTTCGTTTTCCTTTTCCTCGGTCTTTGCCTCCTCGTGGATTTCTTCTACGACCACGTCAGTGTCAAGACGGTCGGCCGCGTCGATAGTCTCATACTGTGTCTCGGCGTTTGCCTTGGAGAGGTAAATCTCGGTCGGCATGAAAGAGCAGTATTTCTCGATGACCTCGCGTGCGCGGTACTCATTGGCAAACTCGAGGCAGTCCTCGTTTAAATGGAGGATGATCTCGGTTCCGACGGTGTCTTTCGTGCCGTCGGTCAGTTCATAATCGGTGCCGCCATCGCAGGTCCAGTGTACGGGTACGGCGCTCTCCTGATAGGATAGCGTGTTGATTTCCACCTCGTCGGCAACCATGAACGCGGAGTAGAATCCGAGGCCGAAGTGGCCGATAATCTGGTCGTCGGTGGATTTGTCCTTATATTTCTGAATAAAATCGGTCGCGCCGGAAAAAGCGATCTGACAGATGTATTCCTCGACCTCGTCTGCGGTCATACCGAGACCGTTGTCGATAAAAGTCAGCGTCTTTTCCTCCGGATTTACGATAATCTGGATTTTGGCCTTAAAATCAGCCGGGAGTTCGTACTCGCCCATCATATCGAGCTTTTTGAGTTTGGTGATGGCGTCGCAGCCGTTGCTGATTAACTCGCGGTAAAAGATGTCGTGATCCGAGTACAGCCATTTCTTGATAATCGGAAACAGGTTTTCGCTGTCGATGGAAAGGCTTCCATGTTTGTTTGCCATAGTAAACACTCCTTCTTTATAAAAGTAAACTGTTTGTCAACATTCTGCGGACATGCCGCAATCCTCATAGATAAAATATTAGTACGGTGCTTTTAAAAAGTCAATAGAAAATTAGCACTCTTTTCGGATGAGTGCTAACAATGCGCGCCAAGGGCAGGAAAACAGCGGGTTTGCGCAAATCTAAAAAGTTTATAAAATGATTTAGGTTAAGCTGAAGGAAAATCCCATCGCCCTCCGGAGCATCGAGGGCAGCGACATCCAGATCCCGGAGGATAGCCGGGTGGCCTTTGCGGTTTCCCTGGCCCAGACCGTGGAATCCGGCGCTTTCCTAAAAATAACGCAAAATCCTGCGATACAGAGGCGTTTTTTATGAGTAATGATACGATACAGCGATTGATTGAAAAGCCTAAAAACGCGGATGCCGTTGTGGTCTGAACTTTGAATATATCTGGTCAGAATAGTTTAAAATCGTGTCAATCAGGTCAAAGCTAATTGACACGATTGACACGATTTGTTATAATTAGGAACAGATAATCTATTTGAAGGAGCGGTGCGTATGGTGTTACAGGAATGTGAAACTATAGAACTCAAAGAAATAGTCACTGATGACATAAAAAAAGAAATTGTTGCATTTGCTAACTGCAATGGAGGAAAGCTTTACATTGGCGTCCGGGATGACGGTACAGTCATCGGCCTTAATGATGCCGATGGTGCTGCATTACAAATCAGCAATATGGTCAGAGATGCAATTAAGCCGGATTTGACAATGTTTCTGCACTACGAGACGATTGAGGAAGATGGAAGAAACATCATCGCAGTGGATATCCAGCGGGGGACAGACCGCCCATACTTTATAGCAAAGAAAGGAATGCGTCCTGAGGGTGTGTATGTCAGACAAGGGTATTCTGCAGTTCCGGCTACGGATGCGGCAATTCGCTGCATGATCAAAGAAACAGATGGAGACCGTTTCGAGGCTATGCGCAGTCTAAATCAAGAGCTTACTTTTGAGGCGGCGAAAAAGGAGTTTCGACTACGGGAAGTGGATTTTGGATTGCAGCAGATGCGTACCTTAAAGCTGGTGGATCAGGACGGTTTATACAGCAATCTTGCATTACTCTTATCGGATCAGTGTATCCACACTGTTAAGATAGCTGCTTTTCAGGGAACCGATCAGACAATTTTTAAGGATCGCCGGGAATTTACCGGGTCTTTGATGCAGCAGATGAATGAAGTCTATGATTTTATTGATTTTCGTAATCAGGTTCATGCGATTATAGAGAAACTATATCGTATTGATGTCAGAGATTACCCTGAGATCGCTGTCAGAGAAGCGCTGCTGAATCTGTTGGTGCATCGGGATTATTCTTTTAGCGCCAGCGCTTTAATCAGCATTTATACAGACCGGATAGAGTTTGTTTCTATTGGCGGTCTCATGCCGGGGATTGACCTGGAAGATATCATGGCGGGGATTTCCATATGCAGAAACCAGGAACTTGCAAATGTGTTCTATCGCTTATATTTGATCGAAGCCTATGGTACTGGAATGGGTAAGATTATGAAGGCATATGAAGGTATGACAGAAAAACCCATGATTGAAACTACCCGAAATACTTTTAAGATCATCCTGCCTAACAGGAACGTAAGGCAGGACACAACAGATATCTCTGTTTCCCAAGCAGAATCTGTGGCAGGTTTTGATGTCAAAAAGAAAAAAATGGTAGATGAAAGGGAAGTGCAGATTTTAGCATATGCCAAGGCTCACAATTCCTTTACCAAAAATGATGTGATCGATTTACTTAAAGTAAGTCCGTCAACCGCTGCCAGGCTGATCAGAGCACTTGTAAAAAGAGGTTTGCTGAAATGTAATGGAAAAGCAAGAAGCACTTACTATACCCTTGTCCACTGAGGGTACCATTATAAAATAGAAATGGTGCGCAAAGAACACAATACTACCCCGGGGATCATCAAGTATCCCTTCCGGCGGATGACGGCGGCGAATCCACAGGCGGTGTATGCTTGTATACATTACGGCGAGGCTGTCTGTCCGAAGGCGGTTGAGGAGCAGTCGATATGTATGGACGGGGATATCGGGGAAGTGTTTATATGGCTTTAGCATATTATTTTATGAATTTTCCGTATAAGAAAGAACGGCATAAGCTGCGGGGGGATCATGTCATGGATACTCTGGTCAATATACTTGCGTCGGCGGTAAGTTCTTTGACAAATCCGACAAAACTGGCTGATACTTTCAAAAGTAAGGGGATTCAATGTAGATGTTGGCGTTGTGGAACGTTCCGAACGTGATGAAAACGGAAAGACAAATCATTGGTGCATATCGGCGATTCATTTAAAAAGATTATTGTAGTGAAAGACCGGATTAAATTATGGCGGAAATAAGTATTGCGAGAGTTTTGCAAACAGCACCATACTGCTTTGTCGTGGCGCGCGGACAAGGATATTTAACAAACGGGCCGGCGTGTGCTATAATGAGAGAAAGTACCAGAAGAGAAGCGGGGAGATTATTATGATTTTATTGCGTGCAAATGCGGAGCTGCAGCGGACGTTTGAGCGTGTGATAGAGGCGATGCAGGTTCCGGTGCAGTGGAACGGGATTTTTGCGGTGATTGACAATTACATTATCCTGCAGGGGGAGGTGCGTTCGCTGTTTTTTCACTTTGACAGCAGGCGCGTCGTGACGAATCTGATTGACATTCCGGTGCAGGAGGAGGCGGTTACGCCGGTCGATGCGAATATAAGAGTGCAGAACGCGATTAATATGATCCTCTATGCATTCGGAAAATGGGGCAATATCAAAGGACTGCGGGTGGATAAGGATTACGGGCAGTTAAACCGGCTGTTTGCCGGAATTATGCGGGAGTATGAGGTGGAGCCGGAATACACGCGGGAGTATTACCGGTTTTACCGCGGCAATATGCGGATTACCTATGAGGACGTGATGCAGCTTGCAATCGAGTACCGCGAGGAGGATGTGTCTGAGAGCGAAGAAGAGGGAGAGACGGCGGGACTCTGGCGGAAAATTATCTGGAAAAGACAGGCTGCGGAGTTTGTGCGCACGGAGACGACGGCGGAGGAACGTAAGACGGGACGTCTCGGCAATAATTTTTATATGGTGGGCTATCTGTGTCCTGTCTGCCGGAAGAATCTGCACATGGTGGTGTACCCGTCCGGCAGTGAGTTTCGGATTGAGACGGAGGAGGGCGCGGTGCTTCTGGCAAGAGCGGCAGCTTGTGACTGCTGCAACAGCTTTTATACGCCACGTCCCCGGAAGCTGTTTGCCGAGGGGGATATCTATGTGATGGAGTTTGGGGAGGACCGGAGAGCGTACGAGGATTACCTGGAGCTTTTGGGACAAAACGGCGCGCGCGTTTCCAACAGCAACTGCAACGAATTTGTGGATAAGAGCCGGTATGCCGAAAGCGGGGAGGAGGACGCGAAGAGTCTGGATGAGCTTGTGGAGAAGCTTCCCGAACTGCCGGATATCGAGGTGCAGAAGCTGATGGCGCGGATGGAGGAGGGGTTTTACCCCGAGGAAAGCCGCGGGCGCGTGGAGCGACAGGTGCGTGCGCAGGAGCGGGAACGCATACAGGAGCGGGAACGTGGGGCGGCGGCGGGAAGCGGCGGCCGGGAGAGGAGCGCAGATACAGCCGGGAGTCGCGGCAGAGAGAAGAGCGCAGACACGGCGGGAAGCGCAGACACGGTCGGAACCGCCGGCAGGACGGGAAGCGCAGACACGGCGGGAAGCGGCGGCCGGGAGAAGGGCGCAGATATAGTCGGAACCGCCGGTAGGGACGGATACGCGGGGACGGTTGGAAGCGCCGGCGGAGAGCCCGGGGCAAAGACCAGGCGGCGGGAAGCGGCGGAAGACGGGCGGGGTGACCGCGGCGGTGCCGGAAGCGCCGGCCAAAGCGGAGGCGGTGCAGGGAGCCGGGACGGCGGACGGATTTCCCCGGGCGCGGAGGAGCAGCAGGAGCTGGAGCGCCGGTATGAGGCGCGTATCGAGATGATAGAGCGCTTTTCCGACCGTCAGCTGCGGGAGCTAAAGACACAGATTTCCGGTGAGCGAAAGCTCGATGCGGCGACAAAAAAGCAGTATTTGGATCGGATAGAGCGCAAGCTGGTGCAGGGGCGCGTGGGACAGCTGGCGAAGAAGGTGGACGGCTGCGAGGGGAAATCATATATCCTGATGAAACGCGTCTGCGAAGAAATCGAACATGCACAGCTTCCGCCCGAGGAAAAGGAGCCGCTTTTAAAACGTCTCGGGGAATGGCGCCTTGCGCAGGGAGAGCGGGAGGTGCGGCAGCTGGTGGAAAAAATGCCCCCGACGCTTGACAGGGAGGGCTACCGCAGGTATGTGCAGCGGATTCGCGACTATGAGGATGTGGACATTTCTCCCTATGAAGAACAGCTGCTGGAACGCCGCAGAAGAGCGGAAGAGCAGGAGCTTGCCAATGTGGTGCGGCGGGCCAGAAAGGTTTCCAGGGAGGATTACGAAGAGCTTGCGGCAAAGCTTCGGGAGGGGGATTTTCTGCCCGGGCTTGCGGCGCCCTATCTCGAAAAAATCGAAAGTAAAATCCGTGAGCTTGACGCGGAGGAGATCGCCCGGATCTGCCCGGATCCGATGAAAATGTCCTTCGAGGAGGGCATGGTATCTTATCAGATGATCCGGGACGGGGATTTTCTGCCTGAGCTGAAAGAAAATACCTTGAAAATGCTGGAAAAGCGCCTTGCAAAGCTAAAGACAGACGAGTGCGAACTTCTGGTGCAGAAGCTTTCGTCAGAGCTTCGGGAAGCGGGAATTTCGGAAAATCCGCAGCACCATTTTTATCCGGCGAGAAAGGCGCTGCTTGGGCAGGCAGCCCCGGAGGAACTGCGCGTCATCGACTTTGCGATGGCCTCCTACGCCGCCGGGACAGGACTTTTTGAATATCCGATTCTGGTGGAGGATGCGACGCGCAGCGGTACCGGCAAGGAGGGATTTATTCTGACGCCGGATCATTTTTATTACAGCACGCTGCTGAGCGCCTATGGCTTCCCGATCGGGGGAATCGATTCGGTTACGGCCTCCACGGGGCTTTTGAACAGAGGGCTTTATGTGCATCGGAAGAACGGAGCGAAGATCAAGGTTCCCTGTGCGGTGGAGACAAAGGAGCTTACTGCTTTTGCGGAAGTTTTGAATGACTATATTCATTATCTGCAGGAGAAACCGGAGTCGAGGCAGCTGCCCTATCTGGCGAAAGAAAAGCACGATACCATCTGCTGCCTGCGCTGCGGACATATCTACCGCGGCGGAAACGTCTGCCCGGAATGCGGTTTCCAGAATAACGAATAAATCATATCCACGGCGCCGGTTCCATATATTTTACAAAAAGAATACTTGGAGTGGTTATGAGACAAAAGGTAAAAAAGGCAGTCTGCATGGCCGCCGCTGCGGCATTGCTGTTTGCGGCGGGGCGCGGTACCGCCACGCTGCAGCAGACCTATCAGGCGATGTATGTGCAGGGAACCATAGAAAATCAATCGGATAACTGGGGACTCGGGTTTGGCGCGGAGGGGACGCAGCCGACCGGAAATGTCTCCGCGGAGGAACTGAAAAAATACGATGCCTGCTATGTCGGGGGCAAGGAGGAAAAAGTACTGTACCTGACGTTTGACTGCGGGTACGAAAACGGGAATACGGAGCCGATTCTTGACGCGTTAAAAAAACACAATGCGCCGGCAACGTTTTTTGTGGTCGGACATTTTCTGGAGTCCGCCCCGGAAATCGTAAAGCGCATGGTGGCTGACGGCCATACGGTGGGCAATCACACCTACCATCATCCCGATATGTCGGCGATTTCGGATTTGGCTTCGTTTCAGAAGGAGATGGATGACGTGTCGTCTCTTTTCCATGATATCACCGGACAGGAACTCGCGAAATACTATCGTCCGCCGCAGGGCAAGTACAGCACGGAAAATCTTGCGATGGCAAAGGAGCTGGGGTACCATACGTTTTTCTGGAGTCTCGCGTATGTGGACTGGAATGTGGATAATCAGCCGACAAAAGACGAAGCGTTCGACAAACTGCTCGGCCGCATTCATCCGGGGGCAATCGTGCTGCTGCACAGCACCTCGAAGACGAACGGGGAGATTTTAGACGAATTGCTGACGAAGTGGGAGGAGATGGGATATACGTTCCGACCGCTTTCGGATTTTACATAGAAGCACATGGCCTGTATGGAATCAGACAAAGCCGGGGGAGACCCCGGCTTTTTTGCGGCCGCATTTGTTTTTCCAGGAGAGCTATTCGTGGGATGTCAACAGGTATATTTTGTCGGTTTTTGGGCTTGACGGAACTGTCATAACTATATATGATAATATTTGGAAATGGGAAAAAGGTCATAGGAGTGATTTTTTGAAATTATCCTCAGTGAACAGGGCTGAGGGTATGATATAATGATCAAACAGGGGGAGTCAGGAAATGAAAAGTATTCGAACCAAAATCACCTTATGTCTCATCTTAACAGTTCTGGCGGGATTGTTTGCAACCGGCGCTTCGAGTATTATGCCGAATTACAACAATACGATGTCTATTGTAGAACAGATGATGAGTCAGACAGCCGTTTTGGCAGCAGGACGTGTGGAACAGGAGCTTGCGGCTTACAAGAATGCCGTTATGGATGCGGGCTGTATCCCGCAGCTGTCGGATCCGACTGTGCTGCGGAGTGAAAAGCAGGCGATTATTGACGAACGCGCCTCGATGCACGGTTTCCAGCGGGGAAACATTATCGGTTTAGACGGCATCAGCGTTCTGGACGGAAAGGATTATTCGGATCGGGAATATGTGCAGCAGGCCATGCAGGGCAATGTCTATGTGTCGGAGCCGCTGATCAGCAAGATTACCGGAGAACTGTCCATTATGGTTGCGGCGCCGCTTTACGCCGACGGAATATATGGTTCATCCATAGTCGGTGTCGTATATTTTGTTCCGCGTGAGACTTTTTTGAATGACATTGTATCGGCCATTCAGGTCGGCGAAAACAGCAGGGCTTATATGATCAACAAATCCGGTGACACGATTGCGGACATTACGCTTGAGACGATCACGGTTCAGAATATCGAAGCCGAGGCACAGGGCGATCCGACGCTGGGGGATCTTGCGGCGATTCATGCCCAGATGCGTCAGGGGAAAAACGGATTCGGAAGCTATACGAGCGGGGAAGAGAAAATGTTTGCGGCCTATGCGCCCGTAAATGATACGGACGGCTGGAGCATTGCGGTTACCGCGCCGCAGTTAAATTACCTGGCCTCCACGCGGAATACCATGGTTGTCAACATTGCAGTGATTGTGATCTCCATACTGGTTTCCGTCGTGATCGCGCTGGTACTGGCCGGAAACATCAGCAGGCCGATGAAAGCATGTGCAAAGCGGATGGAACTGCTTGTACAGGGAGATCTGGATACGCCGATGCCGAAGATTACCAGCAGAGACGAAACAGGTATGCTTGCGGGGTCTACGGCATCGCTGGTCGAGGGGTTAAGCGTTGTGATCAATGATATCGCATATCTGCTGAACGAGATGGCAAATCAGAATCTGGATGTTCATACGGAGCATGAGGAGGTATATGTCGGCAGCTTCCGGAATATACTGCTTTCCATGCGCAATATGAGGGTGGAGTTAAGCGGTGCGATGCGCCAGGTGAATCATTCTGCGGCTCAGGTGTCCGCAGCCAGCAATCAGCTGGCTTCAGGCGCTCAGACGCTCAGTCAGGGAACTTTAGAACAGGCCGGTTCCGTACAGGAGCTTGCGGCGCGGGTAAATGAAATCTCCGAGCAGGCTAAGAGCACCGCAGACGGCGCATCGGATGTGCGCAGCCAGACGCACCGGACCGGTGAGGAAATCTCTCTGTGTAACCAGAAGATGCAGAATCTGGTTGAGGCTATGGACAGGATTCAGACCAGCTCCAACGAGATCGAGAAGATTCTTAAGACAATCGACGATATTGCATTCCAGACCAATATACTGGCGCTGAATGCGGCGGTGGAAGCGGCGAGAGCGGGCACTGCCGGAAAAGGGTTTGCTGTTGTTGCGGAGGAAGTGCGCAACCTCGCTGGAAAATCGGCCGAAGCTGCCCAAAATACGTCCGCGCTCATTGAGAATTCCACGGAGGCAGTACATACCGGTACGGAGATTGCCCAAAATACAGCGAGTATCCTGTTCGATGTTGTAAGCAGTATTCAGTCTATGATTGATTCCATCGATCATATTGCCGCCGTGTCCAACGAGCAGTCGGATGCGGTTGGGCAGATATCGGAAGGAATTAACCGGATATCAAATATTGTACAGAGCAACAGTGCTACCGCGGAGGAGAGCGCCGCAGCCAGCGAACAGCTTTCCGCCGAAGCGGTCGGATTGAAAGAACTGGTGGATCGGTTTACACTCGCTTCCAGTTGAAAGCAACGGGCTGCATGCTTCGCGAACAGCCCTTGTATTCGGGAAAAGGAGACTGTGAAACACGGTGTTGTGTTTCACAGTCTCCTTTTTTCGCCGAACATACGACAGATAATCACATGTTCGACCAGGTGTCCCGGGGTGCTTAGCTTCCGGACAGAGCGTTTATCCTTGCCTCTAAGGCGGTGAATTTCTCCTTCAGCATCCGGTTTTCTTCTTCTATCCGCTCTACCTTTTTCCACAGGAGCTGTGTCATGTGAACCGTCAGGAAGATAAATTCCTGATAGCGCAGAGAATAATCATAAATCGGATTGTCGTTTTCATCCGTACAGAGAACTTTTGAAGATTCAACCGGTGTCCCGTCTTCCTCGTTGAACTCCGTATATTTGTATCGGACGTCCCTGCAGAATCCGGCAAACTGTTCCGGCTCGATGCCAAGCTCCGTCATCGCATCTTCGACATCCTGTGAAATGGCGCCGATATGCACGCGGTCGCCGTCGTTAAATATAAAAGATTTCGGCTGCAGCTTGAGGAACAGCTGCTCATACACTTCCGAAATATCGCAGATGTCATGCTTTTTCGTCCGGTCGGAGGTGTTAATAGTTCCGGTCTTGGCGTATACGGTTTTCCAGAGATGGGAGGTGTCGCCGAGGGTTCTGGCATTTGATGATGATGGATGGAATGATGCAGCATAAAAATCATACTGTACCCCTTGCGCGTGCATAAAAACAGGTGATGCATCTGATCCGTTGTAATCGCCCATGTGGATGTTATTTTTGGAGTTCATGCCGAGCAATGTGGTTTGTACGCCTGCTGTTGTCTTTGATCGAACCCACTTCTGATTTTCCAGATCTAAATTGCCGCTCATTGCTCCGCCGGTTTTCGGAAAATAAGTATTTACAATATTATTCCCGTTCCCGTCCTGCGTGGCTTTTGTTGCTGTTCCCGCTGAGGTGGCCGAAGTGGCTGATTTCACGCTAAAATTCGCCGGATTATAAACATACATATTTGTCCCATCCGTACCGCCCCACAGCCATGTGGGCTGCCCGGCCTGGCCGCTCCAATGGAAAGTCATTGGTAGTCCCGTATTTCCATCCCGGCCCAATTTTGCCGCAGTGGTTGCAGTTGCCGCATTTTCCGCACTGTTAGCATAATTTACGGATTGCTGACCAATATTTGCAGATGTAATAATTTCGTGCCAATCCCGCCATGTGTTTGTATTATATAATGCTTCGCGAAAATAAAATTTGTCATGATTTGTATTATATGGATACAGAAATTGTATGGTGCCAATTCCGTATCCTCTTATAGTATGTACAGTACAAAACTGTAGTCCGTTAAATCTGTTAGTTGGATTATTACTGAAAAAAACGGTTTCGCCAATTGGATATGTGTTTGATAAATCTGCGCCATCCCTAAAATTATCTTCCTGTAAAGAAAGATTTTTAGAACTTGCAACATTTTTGTCTAAGTCATGGGTGTTATCTACGTTTGCGAGTCCGATATTGGCGGGTGTCAGGTTTACATAGCCTGTTCGGTAAGCGTCTTCCGCATCGCCTTTTACACCGGAGACATCGGCGTTTACTGCGGTGTCGATTAAATCCCGCAGGGTCTTTCCCTGTCTGGCCGACAGCGGTTTGTCCGCGGCAGCGGAAGTCAGGTTGTCAACGATATCCGTCACATTGATTTTAGTTGTTGTAATGCTGTCGATCAGACTCTTATTATTTTTGATGTATGCGACGATCTCACTTAACTGATCAAGCGTCTCATCATCGCTGTCCGCCACGGCGCTTAAGCGCGAGGAGAGTGTTTCCATGAAATCCCGCAGGTCGGCGTGGGCGTCTTCGGATAAATTGTGCCGATCCAGATCATTGGCGACCTCCGCAGCTTTGTCGTAAGCTGTTTTGACGGAATTTGGGGTCGCCGACGCGTCGGTGGAAGTGCTTGTGACGCTGTCTACCAGTCGCGTGTGTCCATACGACAAAACGGATGCGTGTTCCGTGAGATGTTCGATAAATGTATGGATTGCTTTTGCTATTTTTCCAAATGCCGTGCTGAGTGTCTCGCCGCTGCTTAACGTGTTCAGGGCAGAGGATTCGGTGTAGGTCGGTGTCTGATCGTTCGTCGTGACATTCGGTACGTTTCCAAGTCCGACCTGCACTTTATCCGTTTTGTGCGGATTGCTCTCATCCGCTAAGTGCCGCACCATTTTTTCAATGATATTAGACTCGACGGCGGATTCGATCTCGTTGTCTTCCAACACGGATTTTCTTACGATAATGTGAAAGCAGGCGGTTGTGACAGTGCTGTTTTCGGATATGATTTTTAACTCCGCGTCGCATTTGCCGGGCACGCAGGTCGCCTGCTCGGGAAGAATGAGGGAAATTGTTCCGTCTTCATTTCTGGACACATGCGCGTCGTCATCGTCCATATAGACGAAGGTGTGGTCCGGTTTGGAAATTTTGATGCAGAGAATATCGCTCTGCGACAGCCGGTACGGTTTTCCGTTATCGGACAGGGTGATTAAAATGTTTCTGGAATCGCAGTCGTCCTGGCTGCAGTGAATGTTTTGAATCCTTGATACAGTGAAATCAAGGGTGATCTTTTGTTTTAATTTTAAAGACATAATACTCCTTTCTTTTTACGATGCTATTTTATACGGATGGCAGTCTACAGTGCTATTTTATACGGATGGCATTCAGGTATACGCTGTTTATGTTTAAAGCGGCTCCGCAATTCTGACGTGCGTACAATCTTACTTTTTGTCCTGCCGCGAGGCCGAGTGCAGAAACGGATGATACCTGCAGCACTGTTGTACCGCTTCCGGAAGCGCCAACCTGGATACCGCCAAATCCACCGGTTGTATTTGTATCTTTTAAGTCTAATCGCCGCAATCCGTTTTTGTTGCTTGAAAAACTGGCTTGAGCATGGATCAAATAAGTTCCGGTAACGCCAATCGTGATGGTCAGAATTTCGGTGGACACATCGTTTGGAATTGATTTTGATGTTGTCAGAGATGTGCTGTAATTGCTGCCGATATCACTTTTGGGAAGGTATGTATTTGCGATATTGCGTCCGTTTCCGTCCTGTGTGGCTCTGGTTGCAGTCGCCGCATTTCCGGTACAGCTTCCGCTGGAACCGGCCACGCTTGGCTGCGGATTACTTGCGGAGTACTGGCGCTCATTTGTCACGTTTGCGAGTCCGATATTGGCGGGTGTCAGGTTTACATAGCCTGTTCGGTAAGCGGCTTCGGCACTCCCTTTTACGCCGGAGACACCGGCGTTTGTCAAAGTGTCGATTAAATCCCGCAGGGCCTTTCCCTGTCTGGCCGACAGCGGTTTGTCCGCGGCAGCGGAAGTCAGGTTGTCAACGATATCCGTCACATTGATTTTAGCTGTTGTAATGCTGTCGATCAGACTCTTATTATTTTTGATATATGCGACGATCTCACTTAACTGATCGAGCGTCTCATCGTCGCTGTCCGCCACGGCATTCAGTCTCGTGACGAGTGCGGAAATAAGGTTTCTGATATCAGCGTGGGCCGAATCGGACGTGTTGTGAGCCGACACGGCACGCTGTGTAAAAGCGGTAGTGGCAAGCTGGGCCGTATCCGTACCGGCAGCGGCGGTCGGAGCAGTTGGGACACCTGTCAGAGCAGGGCTTTCAACAGGGGATTTTGCGTCTAACTGCGTTTGAATATTGTCCGTTACTCCGGCGGTATGGTTCAAATCATTTGTGGTGGCGGTAAGTCCGTCCAGGACATTCAGTTCGGCGGCGGTCGCTGTCAGGTCCGAGATGCTGTTGACGGTATGATTGTGCGAATCATCCCTGACTGTTACCGCAAGATCGATATCTGATGAACCGTCAAGCGGGGTGGAGGCGGATACATCGCCGGACAATGTCAGCGTTCGTGATTTTCCCCATTTATCGGTGACAATATCTTCGGTGCCGTCAAAGGATGTCCCGTTAATATTCCTTGCTGTTGTTAATTTTTCCGAACTGTTTACGTTTTTGTCAATGTCCGCCGTATTGTCCGCATTTCCAAGGCCGACCTGGTCTTTTGTCACGTTATGCGGATTGAGGGAATCCGTTAAATGGCGAACCATTTTTTGTACAATATTCGATTCAATGGTCGATGAAATTTCCGTATCGCTCAGGACGGATTTTTTTACAATAATATTAAAATTACACGACGTGATCATGCCGTCCGCAGAAATAATCTGCAATTCTGCCCGGCATATGCCGGGGACGGAGGTCATCTGCTGTGATAAGACAACAGACACCGTGCCGTCCGCGTTTTTCAGCAGGTGGTTTTCGTCTGTTTCGTCTATATAGACAAAGGTATGATCCGGTTTGGAAATCTTCAGGCACAGGATATCGTTTTGCGGTATCGGATACGGCTTCCCGTTATCCGACAGGGTGATTAACAGTGTTCTTGAAAAATCGTCATCCTGACTGCAATGGACATTCTGTATTTTTGATACGGTCAAATCCAGTGTGATTTTTTGTTCAAATGTTGTATGCATGGCGCTCCTTTCTTATATCCCGATTTTTCGAATCGGAGAGTAGGTGATTTTTATGCTGCAATCGAGACTCGGCGTAAACGTATTGCACCGATTCTCATAGGTATTGATGATACGCGGGAAAAAATAGTTAAAATCATTGGCAAGCGCAGGGTGGGAGAGGGAGGAACTAATGATCTGGTTCTTTCCGTCTATGCGCAGAATTTCGTTCGTGCGGCAGTTATTTACCCGCAGGATTCTGGTGTCCATGGAATTTGCAAGCGTAAAATTTCCGTCGTCTAACAGGGTGATTTCCATATCGGGCAGAATCTGTGCATCGATTGCGGTGATCTCGTCCGAATTGTCATACAAATCAAAAGAAGTACCTGCCGCACAGTCGTAGACGGCAGATACTTCATCCATAAAGGAAAACGGAGCATCGGTATAGAGTGTCAGCTCGAGACCGATGATTTGTCCGTTGTATTCAATTTGTTTGCTGCCAAAAGTCCCGTTCCAGTAGAGATGTTCAAAGCCGTCCAAAAGGATTTTAAACCGCTTGTAGTCTCTGCGGCAAAGCCAGCGCTGCAGTGCCGAAACCTCCTGTGGCGAGAGAGCTGCCTCCTCCTGACCGGCGGTGCGGTCAGGATTTTTGCATATCTGGAACGTGGCGGAAAGGGCAGTATCGTAGCTGGATGCGTAAAGGCGAAAGCGACAGCTGCCGGAGGGGCGTATCTGTTGAAACGTGAGATCCGCACCGGATGACACCGTTTCAATGCCGCCGGAGCCGTCAAAGCGGCAGACCATCATCTGATAGTCGGATAAACGTTCGCCGTCGTATTCAAAGTTTAAAAAATTTTTCATAATGATTCCTCTCGTAATAAGTCAAATGTGATCAGTGGCAATAATGTCTGCGGCGTTATTTGAATGCCGGATAAGGAGTCTTTGGAGACGGGGATTAAATCATTCCCCATCGGAACTTCGGTCGACAGCAGTTCATTCATCTCATGGTTAAATGCGCTGCCGTCCGTAAATCCTTTGAGCATACCGTTTTCGTCCGCCAGAATTTTTCCCGCATCGTCCCGCAAGGCATATGTTTCGATGAGTTTTTCGCGTCTGGCCTCTATGGTATTTTTCAGAACAGACAATGTGTGGATGTTTTTGGCAATGGCGCAGGCCGTGTTCAAATCCAATTCTTTCTCGGCCAATGCCATAAATACATGATAAATGTTTAATAAATCAATTGCTTTCATAGGTAACCTCCTTTGTTTTGAAAATGGGGACGCTTATGCGTCTGGTTTGTTTTGCATGTGTGCGAGTTGTCTTTCTAATAACAGCAGCCGCCCGGCGTTTTCCTCTTCTTTGGCGAGCAGCTTCTGTACCATGTGAACGGTCAGCATGATAAACTCCTGATAACGAAGGGAGTAGGCGTATTTGACGCTGCCGTCCGGGTTGGTTTCCGGTACTTTTGATTCCTCCACCGGCGTGCCGTCCTCGCTATACTCGGTATAGCGGTATACGATGTCTTTGCAGAAGCCTGCAAACTGCTCCGGCGCCAGCCCAAGCGTCTGCATCGCTTCCTCGATGTCCTGTGAGATTGCGCCGATATGGATTCGGTCGCCATCGTTGAACAGGAATGTTTTCGGCCTGATCATCAGAAACAGTTTCTCGTAGATTTCTCCGATGTCTGCGATCTCTTTTTTCTGATTTCGGTCCGAGGTGTTGATGGTTCCGTTTTTGGCGTACACGTTATTCCAGAGATGCGAGGAGTCGCCGAGGTTTGCCGGATTCTGTAGTAAACTTAATGAATTTTCTTCATATCGGAACGTTGTTTTGTGGAATCCATATGATGATCCTTTGGCGTGAAGGTATACCGGTGATTCATTATTCGAATCAGGGTCGCCGATATGGATTTGATTTTTGCTATTCATACCAAGCAGCCTTACAGGACTGGAAACAACGTTATTATAGTCGCCGTCAGGAGTGCTGCTGATGATAAAATCGGTAGTAATCCATTTGTTATTTTGTATTTCCAAATCATTACGCAATGCATTACCCAATGAAAGATCTTCTATCCACACATTTCTTAAAAATTTTGTTGCAAGCCGTATGGTACATTTATACTCACCAGTGTCTTTACCAATATTAACATTTCCGCCATCCGCATTTAGTGATATTTGATTCGGCGTTGTACCGTTGCCTTTTCCCTGTATCTCATTGTTATCAAGCTCTAAATGGGCTTCTGCGGAGGTTCCTCCGACAATCAATGCCGGGGATTTGTTTTCCGTGCCGGATGCGTCGGTTTTCTTAGACAGTACAAGTGTTCCGGTGACGGTTGCGGCCTTTAGATTTGTATTTCCCTGAACGGATAAATTTCCAGTCACACCGATATTACCTCCGACACTGGCGTTACCCCACATATGAGCATCGTTTTGTATATGCAGATAGGATGTGATCGCCGCCGCTCCCCCAAGCCTCAGAACGTATGCTTCGGATAACAGTTCCCAGCTTAAGGCTTTTTCGTAACGTGCGCCAAAATCACTTATGTCGTCGCCATGCCACATCATAAGATCGTTATTAAGGTAAATGTTACCTTTGATATCAGCCCCCATGCAGGTGAGCTTCCCGTTTTGAATCTGCGTATAGGTGGAAGGGGATTGATACTGTCTGATTCCGTCCGTCCCCAGGTACACTCCCGTAGCCGTACTTGTCATGGAATCCGTCCCGTTACAGAGCGCGTTCGGCTTTATCGTAAACCCGCCGATCTTCCCGCCCGGAGAAGACAGATTGCCGGCAAAATATACGTTTCCGTCTTTGTCGGTATAAAACAGATCTTTTGCGCTGCCGCCGCCTCCTTTTGTAATCCGCAGCAGTTTTTCTTCGTCGGGATTGACGACAAAAGAAACCATCTTATCGCCTTCCTTGCCGTTGGTGATATGGAAGCCGTCTTTTTTGAATTCCAGAGAACCGTTTTCATTGCGAATCAAAAGATTTTGCCCGAGGATAAATTCGCCGATGATGGTATCTGCGATCACCCCCATGGTTGTCTTTTCTTCACCCGTATTCGGGTCGATGTAAATATATTTTCCGACGGCAGCCTTTACGGATTCCCAATTATCATCCGTCACATACAGGCCGCTGTTTATAAACCTTGACTGGCAGGGGTCGTACATGTCGGTCAGATCGTCGTAGGTTCTGCATAAAAGGCCGGCGGAGTCATATACGATGTTCTGGTTTTCCGCGTTATTTACAATCTTTGTTGCGGTCGCATCGAGTCCTTTCCGCACCCAGTTTTCAACGTATTGCGATGTTTTTGCGGTATTTTTTACCTTCTGGGTCGTGTAGGAGTAGGAGGACGCCACGGACTGGGCGGATTGCAGAACGCTGTCTACGTCGGAAATGCCGGACCATACTTTCTCCACAGTGGAAAATTCCACTTCCATTTTTGAAATATCATCAAAGAACAGCTTGTAGGAGAGCAGCCGCAGGTAATAGATTTTTTCGTCCACACAGACATGAATCCAGCTGCCGACCTCAAATTGATCGAATAGCGGCTGAAATTCGGGGAGCGCGAGCAGATTGTTGATGGTGGCCGTGACCGTATACTGCACATTGCTGATTTTCTGCAGCTCGCGTTTTGCCATCAAAAGCAGTTCGTTTGCCCGTGAGACGAGAGCGGCGTTGTCGAGTCCGTCGGAGATAAAATTGCTGTTCTGGTAGGTGTCTTCCATGCGGTAGGAACAGAAAACCTTCCACATCGCTTCGTCGTCGAGCATGGTTTCCAAGTTCAATTCGTCCCGCAGGGAATCCTGGATGACGCAAATTTCGCCGGATGGGGTTTCATAGTCGTACAGCTGCTTTACGGCATCAATCTGCTCCTGCCGTTTCGTCATCTCCGCTTCAATCAAACCGATGCGTCTGCTATACAGTGCGCAATAGTTGTTCCGCAATTGTGCGTTGCCGGAATCGAACACGATGGAGAGCACGTCGCCGTAAGCATTTTTTAATCCGTCGAGGAAATCAAAGCTGTAGAACTGCAGTTGTTCTATAAAATCGCTTTCCGCTAAATCCAGTTTTCTTAAATCTTTGTAATTGGTGTCAAGCTTGTTCAGATTTCTCTGAATATTTTGTTTCAGATAAGTTTCCATATTGTTATTTACAGTGACAGATACCTGGGGGCCGATAAGGCTGACGGTTTTGTCCTCGATGCTTGTGAGCTTAAATTTTCCCGTCCAGACATGTGCGGTTTTGGAGTAGGAGGGATCCACTGCGTCAACCTTGTACAATCCGGTGTGGATCAGTGATTTGCAGGCGCCCAAAACGGTGTTTGTGACAACCGATTCGGCGACGGAGGATACATTTGATTTCACCGCCACCGGAGATAAACGCGAGTCGCATAGCAGCGCCATTGTAGCCTCCATTGAGGGGGAGTCCATCTGCTGCGTCTTTCCCATGGAGGACTGAAGCGTCAGAGCGATATCAATACAGTCGAAGCACAGCGCCGAAATTTCTTTGTAGCCGGTCAGTGTGCAGTCGCCCGGTGCAGATCCGATGGGCTGGTAGCGGCGGGTTCCGTTGTCGCCGTGCGCCGGGTAAAGCCGATTTATGTATTCTACCACTTTATTGTACTGTGAAACGAGAGCGGGCGATAAGGAGAAGGCCCGCTCGTTCATACAGTACTGATAATTGCGGTTGTACTTTTTTAGTTTTTCGGATAAATCCGGTGGCATGTTCTCGTACATTTCATCCGAAAACTGCAGAAGGTAATTGGAACCGCTCGGATTTACCATAGCGACTGCGGCTGTCATCAAATCGTCTCCGCCGACGACATAGAGACAATTTTTCAGATTGTCCTTGTTGCTGGCAACGGCCGAAGCCGCTGCCAGATTGTCTCTGGAAATGAAAATCGTTGTGTCGTTGCCGTAGGCGCTGCCGCTCGAAGCGTTGGCGTCATATTTTGCGCCGCACTCGGGGCATACATCGTGAAAATCACCCCGATAACCGCAGCTGCCGCAGGTATTGCACAGATCGTATGCATGTATGGTTCTTGTGTCGGAGTCGAAGGTGAACAGGCACTGGTAATCCGCCGCGATTTCTCCGGTCAGCACGTCATAGACGCTGCTGTCGCTGATGCTGTATTGAAACCAGAGTTTTAAGTCCCGCAGGGAGCCGTCGATGTGTCCGATTTCGTAATTCGACGCCTTGTCGAGGATTCTGTGCAGAAGGGACGCGGAGCGAAGTTTCTGATACATCGGGCTTCCTTCTGCATATCCCGACAAATCGCGGTAAAAAACGGTCGGATAGTCGGCGTCATAGTCCCCCCGCGCGATATCCGCCTCCGTATTGATTTCCAGATTCCGCAGTTTGATTTCCTGCAGTTCGCTGACCGGGAGATAGGTAGCCGTCACGGACTTGGTGGTGCAGGCTTCCTCCGATGTATCCACATGCAGTGAAAAATGTTCTCTGTATTCCGGAATGAAAATCAGATTGTAATTGTTGATGTGTTCCCAAATGGTTGCGTCCGTTTTTCTGACGGTAAAGGATAATTCCGGCGCCTGTAAGGTTTCCCGGTATTCCACGTCTGAAATGTCGCTAAGTATGCCGATTTTTGAGAAATCACGCCGTTCTAATACCAGCGTCGGCATATCGATGCCAAAGTTTTGATTAAATCTTATTTTTGCCATAATACTCCTTTCTTTTTACCTGTGTAGTCTTGCATTGCCGATGCCGCGGCCGAGCTGCTTGGCCGAGACCGCCTCCGCAATGCACTGTGTCGTCTTTCCGTTGCGGCAGATTTCCTCCCGCAGCTGTCTGCCGAAGGTCTCCACATCGTTTACCCCATTCATGACGATGTCGATTTTACCCGTCTCCACGCGGATATTGTCGCCGAGGTTTTCTAAGAACGCGGGCGGGGACGGGAGCGGCGGGAACCCGTTTTTGATGATGTCCGGCGTTGCCGGAAGGATCGGGGTCTGGCTGGCACGCTCGAGGAGTTTTCGGATGTTCTCGTCTACTGCGAGCGCTTCGCCGGATCTCACCAGTGCCTGCGCTTCTTCCCCGGAAGCGGCGTTTGGGTATGCCGCTGCTTTTTCACTCACGGATTTTTCCGTCGGTTTTTTCAGTGCGGTCTCTGCGGCGCGCTTGTCGGTTGTGGCGGCCGGCTTTGTGGGTTCGGCTGTCGGTTTTTGTGTCGATCCTTTTGCCACGGTTTGGGCGGCGCGTTTGCCGGTTTCCGCAGCCGGTTTTGGTTTTGCGGTTTCGGCCGCCGGTTTTTGTGCTGTGTTTGCCGGTTTGTCGGCTTCTTTTTTCTCTTTTCCACGGCGTCGCCGGTTTGTTTTTCCGCGGTGGTGTCTCCGTTTATGAGCGCCGCAAGTTCGCCGCTTAAGTTTTTATCGAGTTCTTTTAAGGTTGCGATGATTGCTCCCTCGTCGCCGAGCAGGCCGCTGATTTCGCCAAGGATGTCGTTGGTGTCGTTTAGCTTTTCGTCGATAAATTCCGTGTAATCGTTGGAAAGGTCTTCGAGCATTTCTTCCGCGTCCGAGCGGTATTTCTCGTACTGGGTATCGCGCAGGTCGTCTCTGGCATCCTGTAATTCTACTTTCAGCCGCTGAATCTGTGCGCGGGTTTCCTCGGATGTGTTTGTGCCGTATACCGACAGCCGTTTCTGCAGTGCGGCGAT
>JAETRD010000088.1 GCA_021770345.1 Lachnospiraceae bacterium
GTCCGCTGGTGCAGGAAAGCGTCCGCGGTTGATTCCACGGGGTACCGGGTGGTTTTTGGCGGGGAGCTGTACGACATCCTCGCCATCGACCACATGAATTATAAAAAGAAATGCATTAAATTCAAGTGCAGGAAAGCGAGGCGGTGAGGATGGCGAGCGGCGTATCTATTGACCGGATGGCGGAGGAGATCATGAAGGGGCTGACGGAATATGCGGACCTTGCCACGGAGGATGTGAAAAAGGCGGTGAAGAAAGCCGGGACAGCGGTACGCAGGGACATTGAAACCAACGCACCCAAGGACACCGGGAAGTATGCAAAGTCATGGGCGGTGAAGACCACGAAGGAAACATCCAATTCGCTGGAAGTGACGGTGCATTCCAGGAACCGCTACCAGCTTTCGCACCTTCTGGAACACGGCCACGCCAAGCGGGGAGGCGGGCGCGTCCCGGCAAAGCCGCATATCGCGGCGGCGGAGCAGGCCGGCATAGAGCAGCTTGAAAAAGAGATACAGAAAGCATTGGAGGGATAAATTGTGAAAACATTACTGGCGCTTTTAAAGGAAACCGGCATCCCCTTCGCCTATGACCATTTTGCGGAGGGCGAATCGCCGGAGCCGCCGTTTGTCTGCTACCTCCTGCCGCAGAGCGACAATTTCGCCGCTGACGGCATGGTGTACTTCAAGGCAAGCGGCGTGAAGATAGAATTATACACCGACACCAAGGACCCGTCGGTGGAAAAGAAACTGGAGGACGCGCTGGATAAGCGGCGCATCTTCTACAACAAGTCGGAGGTCTGGATTGCCAGCGAGAAGCTGTACGAGGTCCTCTACCAGTTTGACATGGAGGTGGTTTACGATGCCGAAGAAGAATAAAGTGAAATTCAACATCTGCAACGTGCATTACGCGCTGCTGACGCTGGGGACGGACGGGGCGGTGTCCTTTGGCACGCCCGTTGCGATGCCCGGCGCCGTTTCCCTTTCCCTGGACCCCAACGGCGAGCCGAGCAATTTCTATGCGGA
>JAETRD010000021.1 GCA_021770345.1 Lachnospiraceae bacterium
AAACATCCATAAATAAAATAAGCTGACGTAGAAAGCATCAGATTAACTTATCCGTCTGATATATTTATTTGACGGATAAGGGGAAAATGAGTGGATGGGAATTTGACGGTCTACACTAAATAAATGCCTGACCACTACACAGCCTCCTGCTCGGCAAGCAGACAGTGCGGGATTCGTAGAACTGATGCGTAAGATCATCCGTGACAGCCTTACAGAGGTAAAGGCTGCTATAGAGAATGACATCATTCCCGCAACAAAAAACAAATTATGCCATATCTGACAATACCTTTCCCTTTTCTGTTTTTTTATAATGGATTTAGAAACGGAGAAGAAAGAGGAGGGGGATATGCAGTACGGATATTTTGACAATGAAAAGCGGGAGTATGTGATTGACCGGGTGGATTTACCGGTTTCGTGGACGAATTATCTCGGCGTAAAAGATATGTGTGTGGTCGTAAACCACACGGCGGGGGGCTATCTGTTTTATCAGTCGCCGGAGTATCACAGGATTACGCGGTTTCGGGGAAATGCGGTTCCGATGGACCGTCCGGGACACTATGTGTATCTGAGGGACGATGCGGACGGGGATTACTGGAGCATTTCCTGGCAGCCGGTGGGCAAGCCGCTTGACGCGGCGCGGTATACCTGTCGCCACGGGATGAGCTACTCCGCGTACGAGTGCGATTACAGGGGGATTCATGCGTCGCAGACGCTTGTGGTGCCGATGGACGATGCGGTGGAACTGTGGGATGTGAAAATCAAAAACACGACGGAGGAGGAGCGCACACTCTCGGTCTTTTCCTATCTGGAGTTCTCGTTCCACCATGTGATGATTGACAATCAGAACTTTCAGATGAGCCTGTACTGCGCGGGTTCCTCTTACGAGGACGGCATTATCGAGCATGATCTGTTCTACGAGGAGTTCGGCTATCAGTACTTTACGGCGAATTTTACGCCGGACGGGTTTGACTGCCTGCGCGATAAATTCTTAGGCGCTTACCGGACCGAGACAAACCCCGAGGCGGTGGAGCGCGGGTACTGCGGCGCCAGCCATGAGCTTGGCGGAAACCACTGCGGCAGCCTGACAAAGAAGCTTACGCTTGCGCCCGGCGAGGAGGTGCGCCTTGTCTTCATGCTCGGAGAGGGGAACCGCAGCGAGGGCGCGAGAATTCGTGAAAAATATGCGGCGCCGGAGGCCGTGGACGCGGTATACCGCGAGCTTGCGGCCTACTGGGAGGACAAGTTTCACAGGCTGCAGATTCAGACGCCGAGTGAGGGCATGAATGCGATGATCAATACCTGGAATCTGTATCAGGCCGAGGTCAACATCATGTTTTCGAGGTTTGCCTCCTTTATCGAGGTCGGAGGCCGGACGGGGCTCGGTTACCGGGATACCGCGCAGGACGCGATGACAATCCCGCATTCCAATCCGGACAAATGCAGGCAGCGTATCGTTGAGCTTTTGCGCGGGCTGACCGGCAAAGGCTACGGGCTTCATCTGTTCCAGCCGGAGTGGTTTGAACCAAAGAAGGAAGAGAAGAAAAAGCCGTTCAAGTCGCCGACGGTGGTACCGACGGCAAACGCGGCGGATATCGTTCACGGCATCGAAGACGCATGCTCGGACGACGCGCTCTGGCTTGTGCCGGCGATCGTGGAGTACATCAAAGAGACCGGCGATACCGCGTTTGCGGAGGAAGTCGTAACCTACGCGGACGGCGGAGCGGGAACCGTGTATGAACACATGATGCGGATTCTTGACTTTTCTGCGGAGCAGGTCGGGGCGTCCGGCATCTGCAAGGGGCTTCGGGCGGACTGGAACGACTGCTTAAATCTCGGCGGCGGGGAGAGCGCGCTGGTGTCGTTCCTGCACTACTGGGCGATCGGCAGTTTCTTAGAGCTGGCGGAGTATCTCGGACGTGCGGAGGATGTCGAAAAATACCGCGCGATGCGAGAAACCGTCGGCACGGTCTGCAGGGAGAAGCTCTGGGACAAAGAGTGGTTTATCCGCGGCGTGACAAAGAACGGAAAGAAAATCGGGACGGCGGAGGATAAAGAGGGGAAAATTCACCTGGAGTCCAACGCGTGGGCAGTGCTCTCGGGTGCGGCAGGAGAAGAAAAGGGCAAAAAGGCAATGGACAGCGTCGAGAAATATCTGTATACGCCCTACGGAATCATGTTAAACGCGCCCTCCTACACGGTGCCGGACGACGACATCGGCTTTGTCACAAGAGTGTATCCGGGCCTCAAGGAAAACGGGGCGATTTTCTCGCACCCGAATCCCTGGGCATGGGCGGCGGAGTGCGTGCTCGGGCGCGGCGACAAGGCGATGAAATATTACGATGCGCTCTGCCCGTACTACCAGAATGACAAGATCGAAATCCGGGAATCGGAGCCGTATTCCTATTGCCAGTTCGTGGCAGGGCGCGACCACACGGCGTACGGCAGGGCGCGCCATCCGTTTATGACCGGAAGCGGCGGCTGGGCTTATTTTTCCGCGACGAGATATATGCTCGGAATCCGGCCCGATTTTGCGGAGCTTGTGATAGACCCGTGCGTGCCGGCGGACTGGAAGGAATTCGAGGTGACCCGCAGATGGCGCGGAGCGGAATATAAAGTGTCCGTCGTGAATCCGGACGGCGTGATGAAGGGCGTGAAGGAGCTCTGGTTCGACGGGGAACGTGTGGAGCGCATCCCGGCGGCAGAGAGCGGCAGCGTGCACGAGGTTTGGGTTGTGATGGGAGCAGGGGAGTAGAAGAAAGGGGATTGCGATATGGTACAGTTTGGAACAGGGGGCTGGAGAGCCGTGATCGGCGACGGGTTCACGAAAGCAAATATTCAGCTTCTGGCACAGGGACTTGTCAATAAAATGAAAAACGAAGGCGTTGCGGGATTTGGGATCGTGATGGGCTACGACCGCAGATTTCTCTCAAAAGAGGCGATGCAGTGGGCGGCGGAAGTGTTTGCCGCGGCGCAGATCAAAGCGTATCTCATCAACAAATCGTCGCCGACGCCGCTTGTGATGTACTATGTGATGAAGCACGGTTTTCCGTACGGAATGATGATCACCGCCAGCCATAACCCGGCGATCTACAACGGGATCAAGGTCTTTACGGCAGGGGGCAGGGACGCCGACGAAATCCAGACAAAGGATATCGAGGATTACATCGCGGACATTGCGCCGGAAGAGATCGGCAGCATGGAGTATGAGAAGGCAAGGGAAGCCGGGTATATCGAGGAGATTTATCCGCTCAACGAATACCTCGACAATATTCTCGCCTCCGTGGATGTGGAGAAAATCAGGGAGGCCGGCCTGAAAGTGGCGGTGGACCCGATGTACGGGGTCAGCGAGACTTCGTTAAAGACGATTCTTATGACGGCGCGCTGCGAGGTGGCGACAATTCATGACAGACACGACACGCTCTTCGGCGGGAAGCTTCCGTCCCCGTCGGCCGCGACGCTGCACTCGCTGCAGAATTATGTGGTGGAAAAGGGGTATGACATCGGGATTGCGACCGACGGGGATGCGGACCGGATCGGCGTCATAGACGACAAGGGAAATTTCCTGCATCCGAATGACATTCTGGTGCTGCTCTACTATTACCTTGTGAAATTCAAGGGCTGGCGCGGGCCTGTGGTGCGCAATATCGCCACGACGCATATGCTGGATAAGATTGCCGAAGAGTTCGGGGAAAAATGTTATGAGGTGCCGGTGGGATTCAAGCATATTTCCGCGAAAATGCAGGAGACCGGGGCCATTATCGGCGGTGAGTCCTCCGGCGGACTCACGGTGCGCGGGCATATCAAAGGAAAGGACGGCGTCTATGCGGCGGCGCTGCTCGTGGAAATGCTTGCAGTAACAGGCAGGAAAATGTCGCAAATCATGGAGGATATCCACGCGGAATGCGGGGAAATCCATATGGAGGAGCGGGACTACAAGTTTTCGCAGGAGAAAAAGCAGGAGATTTTTAAGCGCCTGATGGAGGAAAAGCAGATACCGGAAATGGAATTTGAGGTGGATCACATCTCCTATCTCGACGGCAGCAAAGTATATTTTTCGAACGGAGGATGGGTGATCGCGAGATTTTCAGGCACGGAGCCGCTGCTGCGCATCTTCTGCGAAATGCCGAAGGCATGGCAGGCGGTAAAGGTGTGCGGCGTTTACGAGGAATTTCTCGGACTGGTATAACGGAACATGCAGGATGCGCCCGGAACGGATAATCCGGGCGTGCATCCCGCGCACTTCTGTGATAAAATAAACATATGGAAAAGAAAAAAGAACCGAGATCGTTAAAACAAAAAGTACTGATATTCATGATACTGTGCTGGGGTGTGCCCATTGCAGTATTTTTTGCGTTTACAACCACTTCCTACCGCAACGGGATTGTCGAGAAGGTGGAGGGGCTGATGGAGGACGAGCTGGTGAATGCGGCTGCGTTTGCGGCCATCCGCATCGAGGATGCCATCACGCTGTGCCAGCGGCCTTCCTATGAGAAAACCTGGGAAAACGCATGGAAGAGATACGAGGGCGGGACAAATACGAAAAGCGAGTATCTGCAGGAGGTAAACAGCAGCCTGAAGGGGAAATTTTATCTGGACGAGCGGTTTAACCTGTATGCGTATTACTGCTACGGGGAAAACACGCCGGTCTGCTTTTCCTCGCGCATCGGAACTTCTTATAAGAGCTATGTCGATGAAATCCAGCCGGAACTTTTCGATATCATAGAGACGGATTCCTCCTACGCGTATGTGCGTGTGACGCGGAACCGGATTTTTATTGTGCGAAATCTCTATACGACCACGGATTACAGCCGCTACGGTACGCTGGTGGTCGAGCTGAACCGCGACAGGGTGTTTGGGGATGTGCCGCAGGAGGTCAGGGAGAACATGCTTGTCTGTATCGACGGCAGGGAAGCCGTGCTCGATTTTGCACACCTTGCGGAGGATTCGGAAAGGCAGGCGCTTGCAAAGGAGCTGCTTGACACATATGACGACAATGTCAACCGCCGCATCGACCGGATTTCCGATCGGACCTACAACGGTTATTTTTATCAGGAAAATACGGACCATTATCATATGGGAATCGTCGTCTTTGCAAAGAGAAGCGAGCTTTATTCGGGCCTCTATGAGTTTTATGGGATTATTGCCGTGATGCTGGTGTTGTTTATCCCGCTGTTTGGCTACGGAATTTACTTTTTCCACCGCAACGTCCGCACACCGATGGACCAGCTGCTTGAGGCTTCACAGCGGATTGCGGACGGGGAGATCGGCGCCACGGTGCAGGGGGAGGAGATGCCGAATCAGGAATTCTGGCATCTGCGGGAGCGCTTTGACGGCATGTCCGGGCAGGTAAAATATCTGTTTGACACGGTTTACAGCGAGACGCTCGCGAGAAAGGATGCGCAGATTCAGGCGCTGCAGGCACAGATTAACCCGCATTTCCTCAACAATACGCTGGAGATGATGAACTGGCAGGCGCGGATGTCAAAGGATATGGTGGTCTCCAAAATGATCGAGTCGCTCGGAACCGTGCTCGATTACCGGATGAACCGTGCGGACGTCAGGGAGATCCATCTCGCCGAGGAGCTGCAGTGTATCGATGCGTATTTCTATATTATGTCGATGCGCTTCGGGCACCGCCTGCAGATTGAGCGAGCCATCGACGAAAGCCTGCTCTCCATGATGGTGCCGCCGCTGATTTTACAGCCGATTGTGGAGAATGCGATCGTGCACGGTGTCGAGGCCGTAAAGAACGGCGTGATTCATCTGGAGATTTTTCACGATGAGGACTGTACTTATTTTGTGGTGCGCAACACCGGAAAGAAAATGACCGAGGAGGTAAAGCGGAAGATACGGGAGATTCTTGAGGGGGATAAGGAACAGATTCCAAGAGAGCCGGGCCGCCACACGTCGATCGGAATCCAGAATGTGAACCGCAGGATCCGGCTGCTGTACGGGGAGGAATACGGGCTTACGATCGAGCAGAATGAAGGGTGTGAGACCGTGTCAACGATACGGATTCCGTTCCATCCGCAAATATGGCAAGATTGAACAAATAATGTCAAGTTGGTCTAATGCTTTTTGTTATTTTTGCTTTTATAATATGGTTAGTAAATGAAAAACATTTACGGATCATATGAAGGAGGAGCGTATAATGAAGAAAAAAGTGTTATCATTGCTGATGGCCGGAACAATGGCGGCATCGCTTTTGGCGGGGTGCGGCGGAGGTAAGGACGACGCGGCGGCAAACGCAGGGGATGCGGCAGATGCAGGAGCAGCGGGCACGGAAGTACAGGGGGAGGCAGCGAACGAGGAGGCGCCGAAAAATCCGGTGACCTTAAAGACGGTTTCGATGTTTGGAGGAACCGACCCGAACAAGGTAGCTTACGAGGCAATCAATGCTTCCTTGAAGGAAGAGTATGACTATATCACGATTGAGGACAATTCGCAGACTTCCGACGAGGAGTGGAAGGCAGCGGTAAACGCGGATTTCAGTGTCGGAAACGAGCCGGATGTCATCCAGTTCTTTACCGATGCGACCGCAGATACGATTGTTGCGACGGATAAACTGGTGACGATCAATGAGATTTGGGCAGAGTATCCGGAGTACGCAGGGGATACGTTGGAGTCCGCACTCGCGGCGGCCGCAAACACGGACGGAGTGATGCGTGCGGTGCCGACGACCGGATACTGGGAGGGCCTGTTCTGCAACAAGGATCTGTTTGACCAGTATAACCTTGAACTGCCGACAGACTGGGAGTCCCTGACGACGGCGATCACGACCTTTAAGGAGAACGGTGTGATTCCGATCGCATGCTCTCTGAATAACGTACCGCATTACTGGATTGAGTTCCTGATGCTGTATTCGGCAGGCGTAGACGAGTATACATCGGTTCCGGAGACGGCGCCGGAAGGCTGGGTAAAGGGACTTTCCTTATTCCAGACGTTAAGAGAGATGGGCGCGTTCCCGGAGGATACCGACACCGTGGATGACGCGTATATCGGACAGCTGTTCCGCGACAAGAAAGCGGCGATGCAGCTTGACGGTTCCTGGTATTCCGGAAATATCGAGGATGTGGAGAACACCGTTGTGATCGCATTCCCGGGTGTGCCGGAGCAGAAGGCGGAGGCAGGCTCTCTGGTAGGCGGTATCTCTTCCGGTTTCTACATCACAAGAAAAGCATGGGATGATCCGGACAAGAGAGATGCGGCAGTGAAATTCGTGATGGCGCATACCTGCCAGGCAGGCGTGCAGCAGTACTGGGAGGCAGGCGGAGCCGTAGCGCAGGCAGCAGTGGAGGTAACTCCGGTAGAGGGTGCAAGCCCGTTTGCACAGTCGATTGCGGAATACACAAGCGCGGCAAGCGCGATCGTGGCACCGACGGATTCCCGTATCGGCGATGCGTATAAGACGCTGGTATCCGAGATCGTAAAGGTTTCCACCGGAGCGATGACTGCGGAGGATGCAATCAACGAAGCGTTAGCGTTAATTAAGTAAGAAAAACAGCACAGAGGGGCATCGCCCGCGGTGTCCCTCTATATTTATGCAAATCAGGAATTGCGACAGCGTAAATTGTGTTTGAAAGCGGGAAGGGAAAGGTGGGAGTGGGATGTTATATCGAAAAAAATGGCCGTTGCTGATTTTTTTGGTGCCTGGGCTTTTGTTTATGCTGATGTTTTTATATCTTCCGTTTGTGGAGAATATCAAAAACAGTTTTTACGACATGAATGCCGTAGTAAAAATGCCGGGTACGGAGTGGGATTTTATCGGTCTGGAAAATTATAAAAAACTGTTTACCGACACGGATGTGAGAGTGGCGCTGATTAATTCGCTGAAAATGATGATCGTAACCGTGATTTTTGAGGTTGGAATTGCGTTTGTGTTGGCGGTTCTGGTATCGCAGATTAAGAGGGGACAGCAGCTGTTCCGCACGGTGTTCTTTTTCCCGGTGGTAATCTCCGCGACTGCAATCGGTCTGATGTTCAGTCTGTTTTATAATTATAACGGCGGTATGCTCAACCAGATTCTGGCATATTTCGGAAAAGACCCGGTACTCTGGCTGTCGCCGGAACGGGCGTTTACAATGCTGGCGATCCCGACCGTCTGGAGCTACATCGGATTTTATTTTGTCATTCTTTTAACCGGCTTAAGCGATATTCCGGACGACATCTATGAGGCGGCCGCGATTGACGGCTGCGGAAAATTTAAGCAGGTATTTTATATCACGCTTCCGATGATGAAAACGGTATTTTTTACTTCCGTGACGCTCGCGGTGACCGGCGCGTTAAAGGTGTTTGACCTGCCGTGGGTGATTGCGCCGAACGGAGCGCCCCAGGGGCTCACACACTTCCTCGGGACTTATATGTACCAGCAGACCTACGGCCTGAACAATTATGATTACGGTTCGACGCTCGCGGTCCTGATTGTGATATTGGGTGTGGCAGTTTCCCGTTGCATCGGTTTTTTGACGGAGGAAAAAGATGAAAAAAGTAAGCGCAAGTAAGGTTATCATATATCTGATTTTGATTATCTGGGCAGTCACGACGATATTTCCGTTTTTGTGGATCTTAAATAATTCCTTTAAACCGTCGGCGGAAGTGCTGCGCTCCTCCTTCCTGCTCCCGCAGGAATTTACGCTGGAGAATTATCAGACGGCGTTTGGGCGTCTGAACGTCTTAAACGCATACAAGCAGAGTTTTCTGATTTCGGGGACGGTCACGGTCGGCGTTATGGTTTTATCATCGATGATGGCATTCGGACTCAGCAGATACCGCTTTAAAGGGAAAAAATTCGTACACAGCCTGATTGTGGCAAGCCTGATGTTCCCGGTGTTTGCGACGATTATTCCGGTATACCGCATGATTGTCAGCTGGGGGCTGCTGAGCAAAAATATCGCGGTCATCCTGCCGCAGATTGCGGGGAATCTGAGCTTTGCGACGATCGTGATGCTCGGATTTATTCAGAGCATTTCCGTGGAGATGGAGGAGGCCGCCTACATGGAGGGAGCGAATGTATTCCGGGTGTTTGGCCAGATTATTGTTCCGCTCTGCCGGCCGTCGCTTGCAACGGTAGCGATTTTCAGCTTCCTGTGGTCCTACAATGACCTGTTTGTGCAGAAGGTTATGATGCGCGACAACACGAAGTACCCGGTATGCCGTCTGCTGGAGGAGATCAGCTCTCAGTACGGGACCGATTTCGGCCTGATGGCGGCGTCCGTAACGATTATCGTGGTACCTGTCATGATCGTGTATATCCTGCTTCAGAAGAACATCATCAAAGGATTGACAGCCGGAGCAATTAAAGGCTAAAATTTTGGAAAGACAGCTTACAAAACGGAGGAAATCTGTATGTATCGGGTGATGCTTGTGGATGATGAGCCGATTATCGTGGAAGGCTTAATGCGCAGTGTGGAATGGGAAAAATGGAACTGCAGAGTCGTAGCGACGGCAAATGACGGGCTTGAGGGGAAGCGTCTGATTGAGGAGGAGCGGCCGGATATCGTGTTTATGGATATCTGTATGCCGGAGATGGACGGTCTTCGGATGATTGCCTCCATTCACTCGGAGTTTCCCAATCTCGAGGTCTGCGTGCTGACCGGCTACCGCGATTTTGAGTATGCGAGGGAGGCCATCCGGCTTGGAGTCACCAGATTTCTGCTCAAGCCGTCGAATATGGACGAGATTGAGGAAGCGATCGAGGCGATGCGGGCGAATCTTCAGAAAAAGGGGAATTTCGGGGATTCGGAGCCGAAGGAAGCGGCGGAGGAGCAAAAGGAGAGCACGTCGAGCAGCTTTATCGTGAAGAATGCGCTTGCGTATATCGAGGAAAACTATACGCAGAAGCTCACGCTCTCCGACGTGGCGGAGAAAAATTATGTCAGCCAGTGGCATCTGTCGAAGCTTTTGAACCGCCACACGGGACAGAGCTTTTCGGATATTTTAAACCATGTGCGCATCGAGCATGCCAAGGAGCTGTTAAAAGATCCCGCGCTCCGCATCGGGGATATCTCGGAGCAGGTGGGATTTTTGGATATGGCGCATTTCTCGCGCGTGTTTAAAAAGCAGGAGGGCGTTTCGGCCAATGAGTACCGGAACCGGGTACTCGGCAGATAGCGAAAAAGGGCGCGAAAGACGGAGGAGAAACGTAAGGGTTCGGCAAAGTTGTTTCACAGTAAGAACGATGACATATGCGTGCAAAACGAGAGTTGTATAGTCAGAAGACGGAGAAGTTCGTCTTCTGATTCTTTGCAGAAGCCGTTTAGCCATTTTTGCAGTACGGCAGTCAGACCGGAGATGAAAAAGGTCTGGCAGTACTCATATTCTAAGCGGCCGGTCACGCCCGACTGCGACAGGAACTTTTGTATGCTGTCGTCGGAAAACGGCAAAAGCGTATAGTCTAAAATTTTGGACGCACGCTGCGAGGAAAAATAGATGCGGTAGAACTCCTGACGTTCTCTGATAAAAGCGAACAGGTGCAAAAAACGCTCCCGGAGCGAATATGGTTTTCCGGGAACTTTAAAAATGAGGATAAAATATTCATACATATCCGATTCCACGCACTGCATTAATTCAAAGATATCTTCGTGGTGCAGATAGAAGGTGGTGCGGTTGATGTCTGCGGAATCGCAGATTTCTTTGACGGTAATTTCTGATAGTTCTTTCTTTTTCAGCAAATCTAAAAAAATATCCCGGATTTTCCGTTCTGTCTGCTGAAAGCGCAGATTATTTTTTGAATTCATAAATACCTCCACAGATCGACGACATGAGAAGAAATGTTCATTAACTCAACACACGATGATATATTGATGATTGTACCGCAATGCGCTTCCATTTACAATAGAATTATCAGGAAGATGGCGCAAATCGGTAACAGTTCAGCCCAGGACTTTGCACTTGCTGCAAAGTCCGTGAGAATGTGTAAATTGAACTGTTACGCAAATCGTGCGCTGGGAAAGGAGCATGGTATAAGAATGGAAAAGAATGAAAAGAATGAAAAGAATGAGCAGATGCTGCAGACAGGATCTTTTTTACAGCTGGTATGTAATCTTTGCGTGCCGACCATTGTGATTATGCTGGTTATGGTCCTTTACAATATGGCGGACACTTATTTTATCGGAAAGACGGGGGATCCCTGTAAAATCGCAGCCGTTTCTTTATGCGGTCCGGTGTTCAGTTTTTTGTCCGGCCTGGGAGCGCTTCTCGGAAGCGGGGGCTGCACGGTGGTCTCTCTGGCGCTTGGGAAAAAGGAATACCGCACGATTAAGGCCTGCACCAGCCTGTGCTGCTACGCTTCTCTGGCAATCGGGCTGGTGTTTACCGCGGTAGTGCTTCTGAATCTGACCGGTATCGGCAATGCCATCGGAGCGAATGCCGATACGCTGGAATACACCCGTACTTATCTGCAGATTCTGGCTGTCGGCGGGCCAGTCATACTGTTTGGAAATGTGTTCAATAATCTGATTCGCGCGGACGGATCCGCGAAACAGTCGATGATTTCAAACGGGCTTGGCACGATTGCCAATATGATTCTGGATCCGATTCTGATTCTGGGAGCCCAAATGGGAGTGGCAGGGGCTGCCGTGGCGACCGTGGCGGGAAATTTGCTCAGTTTTTTCTATCTGCTCTGGTATGTCAGAAAAAAACAGAAGACATTTTCACTGAGTATCAGGGATTGTTCGCTGAAAAAAGAGATTGTCATGCCGGTGGTGACTCTGGGACTGCCGTTAGCCTGCAGTACCATTATGATGAGTGTTTCCCATATGTTTATGAACCATGTACTGGCCGGATACGGCTCTGTTGCGGTGGCGGCAAATGGAGTTGCGGGAAAAGTTTCCATGGTGGTATCTATGGTGGCAATGGGGCTTTGCATGGGCATGCAGCCTGCGATTTCTTATAATTTCGGGGCCGGGACATATGAGAGAATGTACCGCATCATAAGAAATCTCGGGATTCTCGCGGTCGTTGTGGGAGGTCTTCTGACGATTGGGTGCCTGCTGGGAAAAAGCCAGTTGACGGCAATGTTCATCGAGCATGAGGAAGTGATTCTGCTGGGGGAGCGGATGGTTACCGCCTCCATGCTGATGGGGCCGCTTTACGGACTGTATCAGCTGTGCACCATGTTTTTGCAGTCCACGGGAAAAGCGTCCTATGCCACGCTTGTGGCACTGCTTGATAAGGGGATTCTTTATCTGCCGATACTTTTTGGACTGAATATGCTGTTCGGCCTAAACGGCGTGATTTATACGGCGCCGCTTACGGATATGCTGTCACTGCTGGCCGGGGCGGCGCTGTGTGCGGCGTGGAAGCGGAAGATACCGGCGCCAGAGCTCTGTCAGAGGTAGTAGAACAGGCCGCAGAAGACGCCGAAAAGCGCGCCTGCGATGACGTCCCGCGGCTCGTGGACGCCGCCGACAACGCGGATAACGGCGAGAACAAGTCCCAGGACGCCGAGCAGCAGGCCGGCGTCCGGGTAGATATACAGGACGGTCATCGCGATGATGTAAATGGAAAAGACATGTCGGCTGGGAAAAGATTTCCCTTTGGTGTCCTTGCCGAGTGTCGGCGGCAGATTGAATTTCTCGTAGGGGCGCGGCACGTTGACGACGGCGCGGAACACGCTGACTGCGAGAAAGGAGACGCCCGGAATGAGAATCGCCCGCAGCAAAAACGGATGATGCTCCGCGTAGAGCTGCAGCAGGAAAACCGGATAGAGCAGAAATACAAAGGCAGTCAGAACTCCGTTGACAAGCGAGAGGAGTCTGGCTCTTTTTTTGTTTTCCCGCACGGGCTTTGTGAGTTTCAGATAAGTTTCTTTTGTCATACGGATACGTCCTTCCTGATAAAAGCAAAAACAGCGGCGGTTTACTCGTCCGCGCCGAATACGGTCAGCACGGCGCCAAGAAAGATGCAGATATCGGAGATATTATAGATAATGCGCCGGAAACGCTTCGGGCCGATGTTCAGATGAAAATAGTCGACGACGTACCCTCTTATGCACCGGTCGAGAAAATTGCTGGCGCCTCCCCCGGTGAGCAGCGCCATTCCGGTCTTTGCGAGAGGCTTTCCCGGAAGCCGTAAGAGGAGGGCGTACGCGGTTCCCACCGAGGCGAACAATACGGTCTGGAGCCCGCGCAGCGCGGCCGGATGGCCGGAGAGAAAGCCGAAAGCCGCGCCTTGATTGTAATATTTTTCGAGTGTCAGCAGGCCGAAAAACCGCGGGTGTTTTGCGTGTTCGGCGAGCCGTTTGTCTGCGAAATGTTTGACGGCGGAGTCGAGAACAAAGACGCCGGCGGTGAGAATCGGGTAGATCATGTATGCTCCTTTCGGTATTCCCGGGGTGTCTGGGAAAAACGCTTTTTAAATGTGCGGTTGAAGTACGACAGATTGTCGAAGCCCACCTCCGCCGCGATATCCAAAATCGAGGAGTCCGAGGACACCAGAAGCCTCGATGCCATAATCAGGCGGTACTCGTTGAGATAGCAGGTAAAGGAAGTGCCCATCGTGTTTTTAAAGTATTTCATAAAATGGGACTGGCTTAAGCCGGCTTTCTCGGCGATTTCCTCAATCGTAATTTTGTCCATATAGTGATTTTCAATGTATTTGAGCACGAGTTTCATTTTTTCCAGGGATTTGCGCGGTTTTCCCGGATGTTCTTTCACGCCGCAGCGGTTGTACAGCAGAAAAAAGAGCATGAAGAGCTGGCTCTTGATAAAGAGCGGGTAGCCCTTCGGATGCGTGCGGCTGATCTCGTCGTTGGCGTCAATGCAGGCGGACAGTTCCCGGTAGCCCTCGGATTCCGGCGTATAGAGC
Source organism: Lachnospiraceae bacterium (assembly GCA_021770345.1). Lineage (GTDB taxonomy): Bacteria > Bacillota > Clostridia > Lachnospirales > Lachnospiraceae > Roseburia. Next base: position 13,807 of record JAETRD010000021.1, read on the forward strand.
AGCGGCAGCGAGAGGCTGCCCGAAAACAACGGCTGCAAGATATCGGTGCTGCTCGCGTCGGCATTCCGGGACAAAAGGATACTGGGGTGGAAAATAATATTTTCGTATTCCATGCAGTCCTCTCCGTACTGCTCGATCGAGTGAAGCCGGCCCGGGATGATGAGCACGATCGTCCCCGCCGTCACATGGCAGGGCGAGAAATCGACCGTGATGGTGCCGCAGCCCTTTTTGACGTAGATGATCTCCACCTCGTCGTGCCAGTGCAGCGGCACATGGAGAAAGTCGAGCGGAATCGAGCAGGGGTAGGTGATGTAGGGGAACAGCGGGTCCCCGTGCGATTTTTTTTCCTGGTAGTTTTCGTATTCTAAAATGTTCATGATGATAGAATTGTACCACTTTTGTGCCATATATTACAAGAAAAAACAAAAAGAAATGCATATAATGACAGCATGACGGAAATATGTACTTTAACGGAATTGCAGATACATCCAGACGGGTTGCCCGCGCGGTGTGTGGCGGCGGGACTTGCGCACTAGGAAAGGAGCATGGTACAAAAATGAGCATGGATTTACAGAAAGTAATCACGGAGAAGTATCAAAAAGAGATCGGCGCGTGCACAAACGAGGAGCTTTATTACGCGCTGCTTTCGATGACAAAAGACATGGCAAAAGAAAAGGAGAGCAATGAGGGAAAGCGGAAGCTGTATTACATCTCCGCGGAGTTTCTGATCGGAAAACTTTTGTCCAACAATCTGATTAATCTGGGCATCTATGAGGAGGTAAAGGCGCTTCTGGAGGAAAACGGAAAAAGCCTTGCAGAGGTGGAGGAGGTCGAGCCAGAGCCGTCTCTCGGAAACGGCGGACTCGGGCGCCTTGCGGCGTGCTTTCTCGATTCGATTGCAAGCCTCGGCTTAAACGGCGACGGCGTGGGATTAAATTATCACTACGGTCTGTTTAAGCAGGTGTTTGACAAGAATTTACAGCGCGAGACGCCGAATCCGTGGATTGAGAAAGAGAGCTGGCTGACGAAAACGGATGTGACTTACCCGATTTCTTTCGGCGGATTTACGCTGCAGTCGAGAATGTATGACATTGATGTGATCGGCTATGAGAACCGCACGACAAAGCTGCACCTGTTTGATGTCGAGACTGTGGATGAGACGCTGTCGGGCGACGGCATCGACTTTGACAAGACCGATATCCCGCGCAGACTGACGCTGTTTCTCTACCCGGACGACTCCGACGATGCCGGAAGAATCCTGCGCGTATACCAGCAGTATTTTATGGTGAGCAACGGCGCGAGGCTGATCATCGACGAGACGCTTGCGCGCGGCGGAGACCTGCACAGGCTGCATGAATATGCGGCGGTTCAGATTAACGACACGCACCCGAGTATGGTAATCCCGGAGCTGATTCGTCTTCTGATGGAGCGCGGCATCCTCATGGACGAGGCGATTGAAATCGTGTCAAAGACCTGCGCGTACACCAACCACACGATTCTCGCGGAGGCGCTCGAGAAATGGCCGATGCATTTCCTGGAGAAAGCGGTGCCGCAGCTTCTGCCGATTATCTACGAGTTAAACAGCCGCGTGGCAAAAAAGTACGACGATCCGTCCGTTGCGATTATCGACGACGAACGGCGGGTGCATATGGCGCATATGGACATTCACTACGGTTACAGCGTAAACGGCGTCGCTTACCTTCACACCGAGATTTTAAAGAACACCGAGCTTCATAATTTTTATAAGATTTACCCGGAGAAATTCAACAATAAGACAAACGGAATCACGTTCCGCCGGTGGCTGCTGCACTGCAACCACGCGCTTGCCGAACTGATCGAGTCCCTGATCGGCGACGGGTTTAAGAAGGATGCGAAAGAGCTTGAAAAGCTCGGCGCGTTTGTAAATGACGAGGCGATTCTGCAGCGTCTTCTGGATGTAAAGGGCGCGAAAAAGACAGAGCTGAAAGAATATCTTGCAAAGACGCAGGGCATCGCGCTGGACGAGAATTCGATCTTTGATATCCAGATTAAGCGTCTGCACGAGTATAAGCGGCAGCAGATGAACGCGCTGTATGTGATCCACAAATATTTCGAGATTAAGGCGGGCAAAAAACCGGCGCGTCCGATTACCGTGATTTTCGGCGCAAAGGCGGCTCCGGCTTATATCATCGCAAAGGATATCATCCATCTGATTCTCTGCTTACAGGAAGTCATCGGCAAAGACCCGGAGGTTGCGCCGTATCTGAAAGTTGTGATGGTTGAGAATTACAACGTGACGCTTGCCGAGAAATTAATCCCGGCGGCGGATATCCACGAGCAGATTTCGCTTGCATCGAAGGAGGCGTCCGGCACCTCAAACATGAAATTTATGTTAAACGGCGCCGTTGCAATCGGAACGATGGACGGTGCAAACGTGGAGATGCACCAGTTTGTCGGGGACGACAATATCTACATTTTCGGTGAGAGCTCCGAGCAGGTGATCGAGCACTACGAAAAGGCGGATTATGTGTCCAGAGAATACTACGAGAAAGATGCGGATATCAAGCGCGCAGTTGACTTTATTGTCGGCGACGAGCTGATGGCGGTCGGATGTAAGGAAAACCTGGAGCGTCTCTATCGCGAGCTGTTGAATAAGGACTGGTTTATGACCCTTCCCGACTTCAAAGATTATGTTGCGACGAAAGAGCGCATTTACGCGGACTACGAGGACCGCATGGCGTGGGCGAAGAAAATGCTTGTCAATATCAGCCAGGCAGGCTTCTTCTCCTCCGACCGGACGATCGAGCAGTACAACAAGGACATCTGGCATCTGTAAAAGGCTGCCGTATGCAAAAATACGGGATAAAAAATATTGGAATTGTGTTCGAAAACGGCATGGCCTGCGGGCTGTGCCGTTTTTTACCTGATAAGACCTTTTTCCCACGCTGACAAGATTTACAGACCATTTCCTATGTCGTATAATAAATAAAATAATGGGAAAGCAGGTGAGACGGATGTACGAGTTAAAACAGACAGATAAAGCGCGCCCGATTTTCGGCGACTGGCAGGAAACGCTAATCTGGTCCTGTCTGCAAAACGTGATGGGGCGCATCTATGTAAACGATACGGAAAATCCGGTCTCCGCGGCGGCACTGCTGGGCGATTTCTGCTTTTTGGCGGGAGTGCCGGACGCGGCGCTTGCTACCGGTGCATTCGCCTGTGCGGGGAGAGATTTTCTGATTATGGTGCCGCAGAACGGGGAGTGGGGCGCGCTGCTGGAAGCGTGTTTCGGCGAAAGAGCCCAAAAGACGGAGCGGTATGCGTTTCATAAGGAGCCGGACGTTTTTGACAGGAAAGCGCTTGCGGCGGCTGCGTCGGGACTGCCGGAGGAGTACCGGATGAAACGGATAGACGAAGCGCTTTTTGAAAAATGCCAGGAGGCGTCCTGGTGCAGGGATCTGGTGTCCTGCTATGACAACTATGACGCGTACCGTGCGCACGGAATCGGCGTGGTGATCATAAAGAACGGGGAGATTGTCTCCGGCGCGTCGTCCTACGCGGGTTATCTCGGCGGGATCGAGATTGAGATTGACACGAAGCCGGAATACCGCAGAAGAGGGCTTGCGCACGCCGCGGGAGCAGGGCTGATTCTGGAATGCTTAGAGCGCGGCTGGTATCCGAGCTGGGATGCGCAGAATAAATGGTCCGCGGCGCTCGCGGGAAAGCTCGGATATCGTTACAGCCATACCTATACCGCGTACGAAGTACGGCGCGGGTGATACAAAAACGGGGTTCGTTTTGAACGGAGGGAGGTTTTATGCAATACATTGACATGCACTGCGACACACTGATGCAGGCGCTGATGCGCCGCAGGGATACGATAGAGCAGCTTGACGGGACGATGGTGGACGCTGCCCGTCTGCGCCGAAGCGGCGCGTCGGCACAGTTTTTTGCGATGTTTCTGCCGCAGAAAACGGAACCGGAACGGTTCGGACAGGAAAACGTGCCGGAGCCGTCAGAGCTTTTGCATCTGATGTATCAGGTTTACCGGAATACGATGGAGGCCTGCAGCGATTATATGGCGCCGGCCCGCTCTTATGAGAATTTATTGGAAAATCAGCGCGCGGGGAAGATTTCCGCGTTTCTGACGATCGAAAACGGCTGTGTCGCGGACGGGAAATTCGAAAAGATAAAAGAGTTTTATGACATGGGGGTACGGCTGATAACACTGACGTGGAACGACGCGAACTGCTTCGGGTGGCCGCACTCCGGAAACGGGGAGGAGATGCGGCGCGGATTAACCGATTTCGGGAAAGAGGCCATCGGCTATATGAATGAACTCGGGATGCTCGTGGACGTCTCGCATCTGTCGGACGGAGGCTTTTACGATGTGGCCGATGTGTCGAAAAAGCCGTTTGTGGCGTCGCACTCAAACTGCAGGGCGCTCTCCCCCGCGACACGGAATCTGACCGATGAGATGATACGCGTTTTGGCGGAATCCGGCGGCGTGGCGGGCATTAATTTTGCGCCGCAATTTCTGAATGAGAACACGGAGGATGCGGTCAGCCGGATCGCGCGCATGTGCGACCATGTGCTTCACTTTATCGACAAGGGCGGTATCGGGTGCGTGGGTATCGGCACGGATTTTGACGGTATCAGCGGGGAGTTTGAGATTGCGGACTGCACACAGATGGAGTGGCTGTTTGCGGCGCTGCACAAAAGGGGGCTGTCCGAAGGGCAGCTTGAGCAGATTGCGTGCGGAAATGTGATGCGTGTTCTGCGCGATGTGCTCTAGCGCGGCTTTTGCCTTGACAGGGCAGGGATTATCCCTCATACTTTTCATAAATACAGTAAGTTAGGAGAGTTTATGAAATACTATTTTAACAGACAAATTGCGGCGTTTTTTCTCGGAGGCATTCTCTGCGGCTGCGTATTTTGCGGCTGCGGGAGCAAGGCCAGGGAGGAGGAACTCTCCTACCGGGAGATCGGCATAACCGCGATGGAGAGCGGAAACTATGAGGAGGCTGTCGCGGCGTTTGACGCTGCGCTCGGCAAATGCGGCGGCTCGGTCGGCAAGGCGGAGCTTGATATCTGCTATTATAAGGCGGCAGCACAGTATGCGGCGGAGGATTTTGAGGGCGCGCGCGCGACCTGCGAGGCGCTGGTTGAATACAACCCGAAGGATGCAAACGCCTGGTATCTGTACGGATGCCTGCTGCTTTCGCTCGAGCAGCCGGACGAGGCGAAGAAGGCATACGAGAGCGCGGTTGCAGACAATTCGGCCGATTATGAACGCTACATAGCAATTTATGAAAATCTCTGTGCTTATAATTTAAAAGAGGACGGGGAAGAATTTTTAAATAAAGCGTTTTCAATCAAGGGCGATACCGCCGCCGACAATGCGGCGCGGGGCAGGATTTACTATCTGCTCGGACAGTATGAAAACGCAAAGACCGAGCTTGAAGCGGCGCTTGAGAAGAAGGAGCCGGAGGCAAATCTCACGATGGCCGAGGTGTGCGAGGCGCTTGGCGACACAACAGGCGCGGAGCGCTATTATGCGGCCTATGTGGAGCAGGGGGCGAAAGACGCCGGTGCGATGAATGCGTTGGCGGAGCTTGCGATGGCAAAGGGGGACTACAGTGCCGCGCTCTCGTACACAGAGCAGGGGCTTGCGATGGAAGAGGACGAGTGCACGCGGGAGTTGATGCAGAACCGGATTATCGCGATGGAGATGACCGGCGATTTTGCCGGGGCATTCGGCGTGGTTTCCGAGTATGTGACGCTGTACCCGGAGGATGAGAGCGCCGCGCGGGAATATATTTTCCTGAAAAACAGGCAGGGAATCAGGGAACCCGTGCCGGATACGGAGGCGGCCGGGGACGTGCCGGATACGGAAGCCGCGGGCTCTTCGGAGGCCGGGGAAGGCGCCGCGGGAACGCCTTAGCCGTTTGTCCGGTGAGGATGCAGACAGGAAAGGAAAACGGGGGAATTATGGCAGAGACATTTGAAGTGGAAGAACTTACGGAGCGGGTGATTTTGGTCGGCGTCAGCGAGCAGGAGGGCGACGACGCCGAGGATTCCGTGGCGGAGCTTGCGGAGCTCGTAAAGACCGCAGGGGCCGTTGTGGCGGGAACACTGATTCAGAAGAGGGAGCAGATTCATCCGGGCACTTATGTGGGAACCGGAAAGGTGACAGAGATCGCAGAGCTCGTGGAGCGGACGGATGCGACGGGAATCGTCTGTGACGACGAGCTTACCCCTGCACAGCTTAAAAATTTAGAGAGCATGTTAGACACAAAGGTGATGGACCGCACATTGATCATTCTCGATATATTCGCGGCCCGGGCCACCACGAGCGAGGGGAAAATCCAGGTGGAGCTCGCACAGCTGCGCTACCGCTTAAGCCGTCTTGCCGGACTCGGGCGCTCGATGTCGCGGCTCGGAGGCGGTATCGGGACGCGCGGCCCGGGTGAGAAAAAGCTTGAGATGGACCGCCGTCTGATCAAGGACAGGATTGCGCAGCTGAACCGTGAGCTTAAGGAGGTGCAGAAGCACAGGGAGACCCGGAGGGCAAAGCGGGAAAAGAGCCATGTGCCGGTGGCGGCCATCGTGGGGTACACCAATGCGGGAAAGTCCACGCTCTTAAACCGGCTGACGGATGCGGGCGTGCTTGCGGAGGACAAGCTTTTTGCGACGTTAGACCCGACGACGCGCATGCTCACACTGCCGGGCAGGCAGGAGATACTTCTGACAGATACGGTGGGATTTATCCGGAAGCTGCCCCATCATCTGATCGAGGCGTTCCGCAGCACTTTAGAGGAGGCGAAGCATGCGGATTATATTCTCCATGTCGTAGACGCGTCAAATCCGCAGCGGGAGAAGCAGATGCACATTGTGTACGACACGCTCTATCGGCTTGGGGTGCAGGAGAAGCCGGTTGTCACGCTGTTTAACAAACAGGATATCGTCACGGACCTGGAACCGCTGCGGGATTTCAAGGCGGATTATACGCTCCCTGTCACGGCGAAGACCGGAGAGGGGTTTGAGGAGTTAAAAGAACTGCTCTGCCGGCTTTTGCGCGATAACAGGATACTGCTGGAGCGGACCATCCCTTACGGGGAGGGAGGCGTGCTCTCGCAGATACGGAGGCAGGGAGAGCTTTTGGAGGAGGAATACCGCCCGGAGGGGATTTATATAAAAGCCTATGTGACGTCGGAACTTTATGGAAAATTACCGGAGGCCGTGTTATAATAAGCGAACAGGGCAGAGACCGTACCGCCCGCATGAAAGATTCGGGTGCGGCAGAATAAGGAGAGGGAAATAAATGACCATATTGATCAAAAACGGACAGGTGATAAATCCCGCAACCCAGACGAATGAGATTGCGGATGTTCTGATTGAGAACGGACAGGTGTCAAAGTTAGAAAAAGGGATTGAAGCGAAGGCCGACCGGGTGATTGAAGCGAAGGGCCTCTATGTCATGCCGGGCTTTATCGATATGCATGTGCATCTGCGGGACCCGGGGTTTGAGGAGAAGGAGACGATCGAGACGGGCTGCCGCGCGGCTGCCCGCGGAGGATATACGACGATTCTTGCGATGCCGAACACCAGGCCGGTCGTGGACAATAAGGACGTCGTAAATTATGTGCAGAATAAGGCGAGAACCGTGGGCGTCATCAATGTGATGCAGGTCGGAGCCGTCACAAAAGGGCAGAACGGAAAAGAGCTTGCGGATATCGAAGGGATGGCAGAAGCCGGAATCCCGGCGATCAGCGAGGACGGCAAAACCGTCATGAATGCCGAGCTGTACCGGAAAGCAATGCAGAAGGCGGCGGACCTCGGAATCCTTGTGCTGGCGCACTGCGAGGATACCAATCTGGTCTGCGGCGGCGTCATGAATGCGGATAAGAATGCCGAGGAGCTCGGATTAAAGGGAATCATGAATTCGGTGGAGGATATCATTGCGGCCAGGGATATCATGTTAAGCCATGATACCGGTGTAAAACTGCATCTGTGCCATTGCTCGACCTACAATTCCGTCTGGATGGTAAAGCTTGCAAAGCAGAGGGGGCTTTCGGTGAGCGCCGAGGTGTGCCCGCACCACTTTACGCTGACCTCCGACGACATTCACAAGGTGGAGGCCAAGATGGATCCCGAGAAAAAGGTGGCGATCAATGCCGATGCGGATACAAATTTTAAAATGAATCCGCCGCTGCGCACAAAGCGGGACGTGCAGCAGCTTAAGGAGGGACTGCGGGACGATATCATGGACGTGATTGCAACGGACCATGCGCCGCATACTTATGAGGATAAGAATACGACAATGAACAAGGCGCCTTTTGGCGTTGTAGGACTTGAGACCGCGGCAAGCCTGACGTATACGGAGCTGGTGGAGCAGGGATATCTGACGCCGATGCAGATGGCGGAAAAGATGAGCTACAATCCGGCCAGGATTATCGGAATTGACAAGGGGGATATCCAGCCGGGCAAAACGGCGGATATCGTGATCTTCGACCCGGAAAAAGAATATGTTATCGACAAGAATCAGTTTGCAAGCAAAGGGAAAAATACCCCGTTCCACGGAAGAAAAGTGAAGGGCATGGTATGCATGACAATTGTGGGCGGGCATATCGCATACGAATAGAATGGAGATTTACTAAGACGTCGCACCAGAGGGTGCGCCGCCTAAGTAAATCTAACCATTCATTAAGAATGGAGATTTACTAAAACGTCGCACCAGAGGGTGCGCCGCCTAAGTAAATCTAACCATTCATTAAGAATGGAGATTTCAATGGAACACGAAAAGTTTGAAGAGACTGTGACTGTCGTAAGTCAGGAGCAGATCGGGACGGATATATACAGCATGTGGCTGCGCGCGGAGCAGATTGCGGCGCATGCTGTGGCGGGACAGTTTGTGTCCCTGTATTGTGCGGACGGAAGCAGACTGCTTCCGAGACCCATCAGCATCTGCGAGATCGCGCGGGAGAGAGGGGAGATTCGCCTTGTCTACCGGGTGGCAGGAGAGGGGACGAAAGAATTTTCCGGGATGTGTCCCGGCGCGCAGCGGAGGGCCGTGGGACCGCTTGGAAACGGGTTCCCCAAAGAGCAGAAAAAGGCGCTTCTGATCGGCGGCGGAATCGGGATTCCGCCGATGCTTGCGCTGGCGAAGGAGACGGACTGTGAGAAGCAGGTTGTTCTGGGTTATCGGGACGAGCTGTTTTTACTTGAGGATTTTAAGAAAGTTTTCGGAGAGACTGCGGATGAATCCGTTTACATAGCAACCGAGGACGGAAGCGCGGGTACGCGCGGGAATGTGTTAGACGTCATCCGGGAACGGAAGCTTTCCGCCGATGTGATCTACGCCTGCGGCCCCGGGCCGATGCTTCGCGCGCTGAAAGAATACGCGGCCGAGCAGAAGATTCCCTGCTGGATTTCGATGGAGGAGCGCATGGCGTGCGGAATCGGCGCCTGCCTTGCCTGCGTCTGCAAGTCAAAGGACGTGGACGCGCACTCCAACGTAAAGAATAAACGGGTCTGTGCGGAAGGCCCGGTATTTTTGGCAGAGGAGGTGGAAACATGAACAAGTTCATGTTGCGAATTTGTGCCTGCGTCCCAAATTCGCGGGCCAAGAGAAAGGGATGGTTTTTTTTATGAATCTTGGTGTGGATTTGTGTGGCGTGAAGTTAAAAAATCCCGTAATGACGGCATCGGGCACGTTCGGTTCCGGGCAGGAGTACGGCGAGTTCGTGGATTTAAACCGGCTCGGCGCCGTGGTCACAAAAGGTGTGGCGGCCGTGCCGTGGGAGGGAAATCCGACCCCGCGCGTGGCGGAGGTCTGCGGGGGGATGCTCAATGCGATCGGCCTGCAGAACCCCGGAATCGACGTGTTTGTGAAGCGTGATATCCCGTTCTTAAAGCAGTTTGATACGAAAATCATCGTCAATGTCTGCGGGCATACCACAGAAGAGTATGTGGCGGTGGTTGAGCGGCTTGCCGACGAACCCGTCGACATGCTTGAGATCAATATTTCCTGCCCGAATGTCAAAGAGGGTGGCATCGCGTTCGGACAGAGTCCGAAGACGGTCGAGGCGATTACCGCGGAGATAAAAAGGCATGCAAAACAGCCCGTGATCATGAAGCTGTCCCCGAATGTGACGGATATCACGGAGACGGCGCGGGCGGCGGAGGCCGGGGGAGCGGACGCGCTCTCGATGATAAACACGATCACCGGCATGAAGATTGACATTCACAGACGATGCTTTGCGCTTGCGAACCGCACCGGCGGCATGTCGGGCCCTGCGGTGCACCCGGTGGCCGTGCGCATGGTGTATCAGAGCGCGCAGGCAGTGTATATCCCCATTATCGGAATGGGCGGAATCCTGACGGCGGAAGATGCGATCGAGATGATACTTGCGGGAGCGTCCGCGGTGTCGGTGGGAACGGCCAATTTCACAAATCCCCATGCAACGGAGCAGATTGCGGCCGGAATCGCAGCCTATATGGAGCGGTACGGGGTAGGGGATATCCGCGAACTTGTCGGTGCGGTGCACGACAGGTAAAAATCCTGCGGCCGGAGAAAGGAAATGATATGAAACTATTTCACATATCCGACTTGCATATCGGAAAGCAGCTGAACCGGTATGACCTGTCGGAGATACAGCGGGACGTTCTCGCGCAGCTTACGGCCGCCGCCGAAAGGGAGCGGCCGGATGCGATCGTGATCGCCGGGGATATCTATGACAGGTCGGCGCCCTCCGGCGAGGCGTTCGCGCTTTTTGACGCATTTCTAAACAGTCTTGGAAACCTGAAACCGATGATTCCGGTGCTCCTCATATCCGGCAATCACGACAGCAATCTCCGTCTTAATTTTGCGAGTTCGTTTCTGGCAAAACATCAGATCTATATCTCGTCCGCTCCGCCGAAAACCGGGGAGGAGCATCTGAAAAAAATTGTTCTCGAGGATGAATACGGCAAGGTAAATTTTTATATGTTTCCGTTTGTGAAACCTGCGGACGCGAAGAATCTGCCCGGGGACGGGGCGGAAATACGAACATACGACGAGGCGTTTGCCGCGATACTCGCGCGGGAGGAGATTGATTTTACACAGAGGAACGTGCTGATCGCGCATCAGTTTTTTGTGTCCGGGAGCGCAGAGCCGGAGCGCCGGGAATCCGAGCTGCGCTACATTTCGGTCGGGGGAATCGACAGTGTCGATGTCTGTCACATCCGAAGTTTTGACTATGCGGCGCTCGGACATATCCACAGCGCACAGCAGGTCGGCAGCCCGCATATCCGGTACAGCGGTACGCCGTTAAAGTATTCGGCGAGCGAGGCCTCCGACACAAAAGCGATCACGGTTGTGACGCTCGGCGAAAAGGGCGCGGATCCGGAGATTGAATTTCTTCCGCTTGTGATGAAACCGGACGTCCGGAAGCTGCGCAGCACGTTCGCGGAGGTGATCGCGATGGCAGCAGAGTACGGCGAGGACTATGTGAGCATCACGCTGACCGACGAGGAGCCGCTGTTTCGGCCGAGGGAACGGCTGCGAGAATATTACGGCAATATCCTTGACATTCAGATCGAAAATACGAGGACGGCGGCACTGCTGAAAAACGATGTCGTCTGTCCGGAGAACGAGGAGCCTCTTGCACTGTTTTCCGACTTTTACAGGGAGATGAACGGGCAGCCGATCAGCGAAGCGGAGCTTGCGGTTATGGCGGATGTGATAGAGAAGGTCGGCGGGAGACTTCCTTGAGAAACGGGGGAAAATGCCTGCGCGCATGATCATAAGGCGCGCGGCCGGAGGGAAAAATGAAGCCAGTATATCTGAAAATGAAATCCTTTGGGTCGTACCGGGATGAGACGATTGATTTTGCAGATGCGAGCAGCGGGATCTTCCTGATCACGGGAGACACCGGGGCGGGGAAGACAACGATCTTTGACGCCATCATGTTTGCGCTGTACGGGGAGTCGAGCGGCGGAAAGCGGGACGGAAGGATGATGGTCAGCCAGTATGCGAGACCCGCAGAGTACACGGAGGTGGAGTTTTGTTTTTCGTGCGGTCCCGATTCCTACACGGTCAGACGTCTGCCCGAGCAGCCCAAATATAAAAAAAAGGCGAAAACAGACGGCGGGGTACCCGGGGCGGAGGAGTACGAGGAACTGAAAAAGCCCAGGCAGCCGGAGGTTGCGCTGACAATGCCAGACGGGAAGATTTTTGACGGAAAAATTAAGGAGACGAATGAGAAAATCAAGGAGATTGTCGGCGTGGACGCCGCGCAGTTTGCGCAGATTGCAATGCTCGCGCAGGGGGATTTTTTAAAGCTTCTGCATGCGAGATCCGACGAGCGGAAGGAGATTTTTGCGAAATTGTTTGACACCTGCTTTTACGATGCCGTCGAACGGGAACTCGAGGCGCGTTGGCGCGCGCTTTGCGGGGAACTTGAAGATAACCGCAAGGAAATCGAGATGCAGCTTTCGAACATCGGATGTGCCGTGGAGAGCGCATATTCTGCCGCATGGGAGGAACGGGGAAGTTTTGGCGAGGAGCGCGCGGACGAGCTTTTGCGCCTGATTGACGCCGTCAATGACGAACTTTTGCTGCGCAGTGAGGAAAAGCAGAGGGAGGCGGAGCGCTGCGGCCGGAAGCTTGAGGAAATCCGGCGGCGGATGGACGAAGCCGCTGCGGTCAATCGGGATTTTGACGCGTTTGATGCGGCAAAATGCACCGGAGAAGCGCTGGAGGCACAGAGGGCGGAGACGGACGGGAAGCGGGAGCGGATTGCAAAGGGGGAACGGGCGGTTCGGGTTTCGGGCGCTTTTGCAATCTGCTGCGAGAAGCGAGAGTCTCTTGCCAAAAAGCGGGAGGAGACGGAACAAACCAGGCTGTGTGTCCGCAGGCAGCAGGTGCAGCGGGATGCCTGTGTCCGGGAGAAGGAGGCCGCGGGCGCGCGGTATGACGGCGGCTATCAGAAAATGACGGAGGAGGCGGCCAGACTGCGGAGTGCGCTGGAGCGCTATGATGCGGCCGCCGGGGCGCAGGAAAGTTTCGAGGCAAAGCAGACAAAACTTGCGGAAAAAAGAAGTGCGCTGGACGCGGAGAGGGCGCGGGAGGAAGCCGTCTTAAAGCGGGCAAAGGAGCTTGCGCAGGAGGTAGAAAAACTGTCGGAGCTGGCCGGTACAAAGGATGCAAAGGCGCGGGAGACAGACAGGCTTGAGCGCGAGGCGGCGGACGGGTGGGAGCTTTCTCGTCTATTAGAAACCGCGGAGGAATTTTCGAGGAAAATAAAAGAGCGGCAGAGACGCTATGATGCCGCAGAGGAGACGCGCAGACAGGCGGAGGAGGAATACAACCGGCTGTATCAGGCGTTTATTGACGGTCAGGCGCAGGTGCTGCGCGCGCATCTGATCGACGGAGAGCCCTGCCCGGTGTGCGGGAGTACACACCACGCCGTGCTGCCGCAGACGGATGTGACTGCGGTTGCAAGGGAAGCGGTCGACGCGGCAAAAGAAGTGTTTGAGCGGGAGGCAGGAACCGCGCAGAGCGAAAAGGAAGCGCTCACGAAACTCTGCCTGCGCCGCGAGGAGAATGAAAAGCAGCTTTCGGCTTACCGGAAACGATCGGATATCTGTGACGGCAGCGCCGTGGTTGTAGAGGTCCTAGCACAGGTGAAAGAGACGGAAAAGCGGCTGGCAGTGCTGCGATCGGAACTGGAGGAGGCCGGGGAGGCGAAAGAGGCGCTCGCGGCAAAAAAGGAGGAGCTTTCCGCCTGCAGCAGACAGTCGGAGGAGATCGGGGAGACCGTGCGGCAGCTTGCGCTTGAAGTCGAGCGGCTGGACGCGGAGGCTGCCGCACAAAAAGCGGCGTGGGAAGCGCTTCTTTCGGAACTTCCGTTTCCGACAAAGGAAGAGGCCGCATGCCGGCTTGAAAAGCTTGCGGCCGCACGGCAAAAGCTGGAGGAGGATAAACGAAACGCGGACGAGGAGTACAGACGGGCGGAACAGAAGCTGATTGCGCTTACGGCGCAGCTTGAGACGGAGACGGGCGCCTGCGAGCGCCTTGCGGAGGAGGAACGCCGCAGCCGGAAGGAATTTGAGGAGGCGCTTGCGAAAAACGGATTTGTTTCCGAGGCGGAATTTACCGGTGTAAGCCTGTCGGAGGAGGCGCTTGCACAGCTGAAAAGCGAAGTTTCCGAATACGAGAAGCAGGTGCACGAAAATCAGACGAAGCTTTTGCTGCTTGTGGAGCGGACGGAGGGGAAAACGCGCGCAGACATATCCGTCTACCGGGAGGAACAGCGCAAGCGGAAGGAGGAAGCGGAGCGGCTTGGGCGGGAGGAGAAGGAGATTTCTTTTCGAAAACAGGCAAATGAGGAAGCGCGCGGGAAGATTGCGGAGCGATACCGGAGACGGGAGGAGCTGAGCGCACGGTACACGGTAATCGAGACGCTGCGCAACACCGCAGGAGGAAAACTTTCGCGGAAGCGCATCGATTTCCAGACGTATGTTCAAAGGCGTTATTTTGGACAGGTGATCGGCGCCGCAAACGAGCGGTTGATAAAGATGTCGGGGAATCAGTTTATCCTGCGGTGCCGCGAACTCTCGAATCTGGGGACGGTAGGAAATGTGGGGCTGGACCTGGACGTCTACGATATCGCGAACGACAGGATACGCGATGTGAAAACGCTGTCCGGCGGGGAATCTTTTATGGCGGCGCTCGCGATGGCGCTGGGGCTTTCCGACGTCATCCAGAGGCGCGCCGGAAAGATACGGATTGACACGATGTTTATCGACGAGGGCTTCGGCACGCTTTCCGACGATACGAGAAATCAGGCGCTTTCCCTGCTCGCGGAGCTGTCGGAGGGGGACCGGCTGATCGGGATTATCTCGCATGTGACGGAATTGAAAGCGCAGGTAGACCGGAAACTGGTCGTGACAAAGACGGACGAGGGCAGCAGGGCGCGGTGGCAGTGAGCGGAACTGTGGCAGCAAAAAAGAGCTAATCGGCATGGAAGAAATTCCGGTCGATTAGCTCTTTTTTCACAGAGTACATAGCTCTGCGAAGCAAAAATATCATAAATAAATATAAATGATGCTGCAATATTTGTCAAGATTTGTTGTATTTCCCTGATTTTGAAACTTATGTCGGGAAAGTCATAGAGGCATATTGCCGTGGGCTATATTGATAACTTGTCTGTTCGATTATGATATAGGCGGCGGATGGGCAGAGATTCCGAACATTCGCCGTCAAAAATACAGTCAGGAGGTAACGGTTATGGCAAGAAAAGGTGAAAATATTTTTAAGAGAAAAGATGGGCGCTGGGAAGCGCGCTATATCAAGGGCAGGAATGACGGAAAAGCAGTCTATGGATATGTATTCGGGAAATCTTATACAGAGGCAAAAAAGAAAAAAATACAGGCAATCACATTATTGACACAGGAATTCAAAATTTCTGTGACGCAGGGGGAACAGCCCGGTATGCGCGATATCTGTGAACTTTGGATGGAGGATTTAAAGCCTGTCTGCAAAAAATCAACGCTCGCAAGGTATCACACGCAGATCCAAAATCATATTATTCCGGAATTTGGTGACAGGAAAATAAATGAAATTTTTAATGATGATATCATTTCATTTAGCAGAAGGCTGCTTTCGGGCACAAATGGTGAGAATGGACTTGCTCCTAAAACGGTGTCTGATATTATTTCACGTCTGAAGTCTATCAGAAGATTTGCGCTGGCTCATGGCTATGCGGTACGATATACATCGGATTGTGTGGCAATTCCGCAGAAAGCGAAGCCCCTGCGTGTTCTCACTTTTTCCGAAGAGGAAAAGCTGTTTCGCTATCTGAAAGCAAATCCCAGCCTGACCGGTCTTGGTATTCTCGTTTGTCTATTTACGGGCATCCGTATTGGAGAATTATGCGCATTGACCTGGTGTGATATTTCACTTGAGGAGAGGCAATTTTACATCAGGCATACAATGCAACGGCTGCCGAACAGGGATTCCAATGCTTCCGCAAAGACATACATTGAGATAGCAGAGCCCAAAAGTGAATGTTCTGTTCGAACGATACCGATTCCCGGAAATATTATGGAAGAATTACAGGCTGCGTATGCAACGGAAGCGTATCTTCTTACAGGAACCACACAATGGTATATAGAACCAAGAACCATGGAGAACCGTTTTAAAAAAATACTGAAAGAATGCGGAATTGCGGATGCCAATTTTCATACGCTTCGTCATACGTTTGCCACGCGCTGCGTGGAAGTCGGTTTTGACATCAAAACTCTGAGTGAAATTCTCGGACATGCAAATATCAATATTACTTTAAATCGTTATGTCCATCCCACAATGCGGCTGAAACGCGAGAATATGGATAAGCTTTCTGATCTATTCGCAGTCAGATAAATGGTCAGACCATATGAAAAGCCTCTTATACAGCCGATTATCGTACCGATTCGCAGAGCTATGTACTCTGCGAAAATAGGTGCAGAGGAGATACGGTAATGGACGGTATTGAATATGTAGGTCAGGAGATATACGAGCTTGCAAATACAATTTTTCCGATATGCAGAAGTATTACCGGAGAAGGCGTCAGGCAAACATTAAAAATTCTCTCCGATTATGTCGGCAGAGACGGAATCGGATTTACTGTTTATGAGGTGCCCTCCGGAACAGAGGTTTTTGACTGGAAGGTGCCGAAAGAGTGGATAATCCGGGCCGCATATATTGAAGACAGACAGGGAAATAGGATTATTGATATGAAAAACAATAACCTTCATGTCATGGGGTATTCCATACCTGTAGACAAATGGGTCGGCTTAGACGAATTAAGGAAACATGTATATACACTGCCCAAACAGCCGGGAGTTATTCCGTATGTTACATCCTATTACAAAGAGCGCTATGGTTTCTGTATGAGTGAGGAACAGCTGCACTCGCTGGAGGCTGGGGAATATCACATGTATATTGACAGCGAGCTGATTGACGGAAGTATGACATTTGCGGAAGCTGTTATACCCGGTGAGACAAAAGAGGAAATAATGTTTTCAAGCTATACATGCCATCCGTCCATGGCGAATAACGAATGCTCGGGGCCGGTAGTTTTAGCAGCTCTGATGCGGTATGTAAATTCCATGAAAAAAAGAAAATATACCTATCGGTTTGTGTTAAATCCGGAAACGATAGGTTCGCTTACCTATATCAGCAGAAATCTTGAACATCTGAAAAAGCGTCTCGCTGCGGGAATTATTTTATCCTGTGTCGGGGACGACATGGATTATTCGATTGTGGAGACGAAATATGCGAATACGCTTGCAGACAAATCATTAAAAAGCGTTTTGGAGACAAAACAGAGATTAAAAATTTATTCATTTTTGAAAAGGGGGTCCGATGAGCGGCAGTATAATGCTCCCGGTGTCGAACTCCCTGTGGTTGGATTCAGCAGAACCAAATACTGTGAATTCCCGGAATATCATACTTCGGCAGATAATATGCAGTTAATATCGCCGCAGGGGCTGCAGGGGAGTTATGAAGCAATGGTGCAGTGGATTGCGTGTATGGAGAAAAACGAAAAATATCAGGTGACCGTGCTCGGTGAACCGCAGCTTGGAAAGCGCGGATTATTCCCAACCATCAGCAAAAAGGGCGGTTATGACGGGGTCAGAGCCATGTTGAATCTGATTGCTTATGCGGATGGGAAAAACGATTTGTTTGATATCGCCAGAATCATTGGCGTACCGCCTTTTGAATTGCTGCCGATTGTAGAAAAGTTGTTGGAGAACGGCCTGATAAGGGGATCATTATGTTTTTAGATAGATTAATGGAGGAGTTCAGACAGGCTTTGTCTGAAATTGAGATAGGGACAGGCGATATTTTGTATGTCGCATCGGACATAAAAACATTTTTGTTTTATCTGGCAGCCGAGCATCATGTGAAGAGCAAGCCGGAGAGAGAGAAAGCGCTGCATGCGTTGACAGATGCTTTTCAGGAGGTGGTGACAGAGAGAGGAACGCTCCTTTTTCCCGTGTTTTCATGGGATTGGTGCAGGGGAAACGGCTTTGACTGCAGACAGACAAAAGGAGAAACGGGAACACTGTCAAACTGGATTCTGTCAAACAGAAATGATTTTGTCAGAACGAGGCATCCGATTTATTCTTTCATGGTCTGGGGACGGGATGCGGAATATCTCAAAGCGATGGATAATCAGGATGCATGGAGCCGCACATCACCGTTTTATTATTTACACAAACACGGAGCAAAAGAGCTTTTGTTTCATATAGAAGCATATCAGGGTCTGACATTCGGACATTATGTGGAGCAGGAAGCAGGCGTTCCATACAGGCATCCGAAGTTTTTCTTTGGAGATTATACGGATGAGAACGGAAGCACGGAAACGAGAATGTATTCGATGTATGTCAGAGATATGGATGTCGAGGTCGGCTGCGGAATCTGTAATCAGTGGCTGACGGAGCACGGCGTTGCGAAACAGACCATGTGGATGGATAACACGCTTACGGTCGTTGATCTTGCGCAGAGTTATCCGATAATTCGGAAGGACATGCTGGAAAATGCGGGCGGAAACACCCTGAAATTTTCCAGGGGAGCATTGAATTGGAGTGACAGTCAGACCGTTCCTTATGAAGTCAAGGGAATCACAATCTGATATGCCGATCATACGGGAGGTGCCATGAGGGAATTAGAATATCCGTTTGATGCGGGATGGATTCTTTCCAACAGACGCAAAATAAAAAAGAGACTGCTTTCATCCGATGCAAATTTTATTGAAAAGAAGATTGCAGTCCTCGGCGGCTCGAGCACGGCAAATATTGTCTGGATTTTGGAATTGTTTCTTCTGCAGCAGGGAATCAGACCTGTATTTTATGAGTCAGAATTCGATAAATATTATGAGGATGCCGTTTTTTCAAACGAAATGCTCAAACAATTTAAACCCGATATTATCTATATTCACACAAGCAACCGCAATGTGACAGCTTATCCGAAGATGGCCGACAGTAAGGAAGCGATTGACGTGCTGTTAGATGCGGAGATGCAGAGGTTTGAAACGATATGGAATTGCCTTGCGGAAAAATATGCGTGTCCCATTATCCAAAACAATTTCGAGATGCCGCATTACCGGCTGCTTGGGAACAAGGATGCTTCTGATATCCATGGGGCGGGACATTTTCTGATGCGGCTGAATGCCGGATTTTATGCATACGCGCAGTCACACGAGAATTTTTTTATCTGCGACATCAATTATATTTCGGCAGATTACGGGTTGAAGGAATGGGCGGATCCGTTTTACTGGCATATGTACAAGTATGCATTAAATGTGAATGCGATACCGTATCTCGCGTTTAATGTCTCAAATATTATCAAGTCGATCTTTGGAAAGAACAGGAAGGGATTTGTACTTGACCTTGACAATACGCTCTGGGGCGGAGTGATCGGAGATGACGGTGCGGAAAATATAAAACTTGGACTGGAGGAACCGGAGGGAAGCGTATATTTCGAATTTCAAAAATATATCAAAGCGCATAAGCAGTTGGGAATTTTGCTTGCGGTAGCTTCCAAAAACGAGGAGGAAAATGCGCTGGCGGGACTGAACCATCCGGACAGTGCGCTGAAACCGGACGACATGGTCTGTATCAGAGCAAATTGGGACACAAAGGATAAGAATTTTAAGGATATAGCCAAAGAATTGAATGTTCTCCCGGAAAGTCTTGTTTTTGTGGATGATAATCCGGCGGAACGGCACATTGTCAGAGAGCAGCTGCCCGGTGTCGTGGCGCCGGAAATCGGGGAGGCGCATCAGTATATTCAGGTGTTGGATCGAAGCGGTTTTTTTGAAGTAACTTATTTTTCGCAGGACGATCTGAAACGCAGTGAGATGTACAGAGAGAATGCAGGCCGCCTGAAATTGCAGGCGGGGTTTACAGATTACGGAGACTATCTGAAGTCCCTCGAAATGAGAGCGGTAATTCGCCCGTTTGAATCCGTCTACATGGCAAGAATTGCACAGCTTACGAATAAGAGCAATCAGTTTAATTTGACTACAAAGCGGTATACACAGAGTGAGATAGAGAGGGCGGCCGAAAATGAAAGCTTTATCACATTGTATGGAAAGCTTGCGGACAGATTTGGGGATAACGGAGTTGTGGCTGTATGTATCGGGAAGATCGAAGGCACTGTGTGTCATATTGTTCTCTGGCTTATGAGCTGCAGAGTGCTGAAACGGGATATGGAGTATGCCATGATGGATGTATTTGTGAGGCGGTGCCGTGACAGAGGTATGGATGAAATCAGAGGTTATTATTATCCCACGTCTAAAAACGGTATGGTAAAGGAATTTTACGGGGCAATGGGATTTGCACAGATAGCCGATGAGCATGGCGATACGGTCTGGTCTCTTTCGGTGAATTCTTATATAGACAAAAACAAATATATCAAAGCGGAGGAGAATGATGAAACGAGAGGAAGTGTTTGAAAAGCTTACTGTGATCTTTCAGAATAATTTTGATGACGAGAATATCAGATTGACAGATGAAACGTCGTCATCGGATATCGAAGGCTGGGACAGTCTGGAGCAGGTTAATCTGATTGTGACAATAGAGGATGAGTTTGGAGTAAAGTTTCGGATCGATGAGGTGAATGCAATGAGAAACGTTGGAGAAATGGTTGATTTTATTCTGAGCAAGACAACTGCAAAGAAATAAATATAATATTCTGGAACTTTTTTGGAAAACGGACAGTCTGTGAAGCGGACTGTCCGTTGTTTTATAAAAAGGAACGTGATAAACTAAACATGACATACAGCTGTCATGTTTGGTTTGCTACAATAACAGTGATGAGGGGTTTTTATGAAGACAGACAGGTTGATCGGAATTCTTTCCGTATTGCTGCAGGAAGAAAAGATAACGGCGCCCAGGCTGGCGGAAAAGTTTGAGGTGTCGCGCAGAACGATTCAAAGGGATATCGAAGATCTGTGCAGGGCGGGAATCCCAATCAGCACGGAGCAGGGAGCCGGAGGCGGAATCCGCATTATGGAAGGCTACCGGATGGACCGGACGCTTCTGACGTCAAAAGACATGAAAATGATTCTTGCCGGGCTCCGAAGTCTCGACAGCGTGAGCGGAAGCCATTATTACGGGCAGCTGATGGAAAAGCTAAAGGCCGGCTCTTCTGATTATGTGAGCGGCAGAGATTCGATTCTGATTGATCTCTCCTCCTGGTATAAGGAGTCGCTGACGCCCAAGATTGAAGTGATCGAGACGGCGATTGAACAGAGGCGGCTGCTTTCTTTCCGGTATTATGCCCCGAAGGGGGACGAAGACAGGGAGATAGAACCGTATTATCTGATTTTTAAGTGGAGCAGCTGGTATGTGTGGGGCTGGTGCGGCAAAAGAGAAGATTTTCGGTTGTTCAAACTGAACCGTATGGAGGAGCTGAAAATATCCGCAGCGCAGTACGAGGTCAGAATGGTTCCGATGCCGGATCTGTCGACAGAAAAAATCTTTCCGGGACGAATCCGGGTTGAAGCGGTGTTTGCGCCGGAACTGCGGTGGCGGCTCGTGGAGGAGTTCGGGCCGCACTGTTACAGCGAGCTTCCGGACGGGACGCTGCTGTTTTGCAGCGACTACACGGATGAGGAGAGTCTGACGGATTGGCTTTTGACATTCCGCGACGGGGTTCGCGTACTGGAGCCGGAACGTATCCGGCAGAGGCTTTTTCAGATTGCAAAAAACATGACAGAGATTTATGGGGACGATTCCCGCGATGGCGGAACCGGGACAAAAGGAGGAAAACAGAATGCCAAGACCAAGAGAGAAGGAAGAATTACAAAGAGCGGCGGCCGAAAACTACGAAAAAATGAATCAGCTGATTGATTCGCTCAGCGAGGAGGAGATGAACACGCCGTTTGATTTTGGTGCGGACGAGAAAAAGACGGAAGCCCACTGGAAACGGGATAAGGATGTGCGGGACGTGCTGATTCACTTATATGAATGGCAGCGGCTGATGATCCGGTTTGTGGATGAAAATACCGCGGGAAATAAAACCGCATTTTTGCCCGAACCGTATAACTGGAAAACAATCGCGGCGATGAATCAGGGATTCTGGGAAGCGCACAGGCAGACCGGATTTGCGGAGGCGAGGGAGCTGCTCGCCGCGTCTCATGCGGAAGTTTTGGAGCGAATCGGGCGTTTTTCCAATGAGGAGCTGTTTTTGTCAAAGGCATTTCCGGCCGTCGGCGGTTCCGTACTCGGCTCCTATTTTGTGAGCAGCACGTCGAGCCACTATGACTGGGCGATGAAGAAACTGAAAGCGCATCGGAAAAACTGTAAAAAGACGGAAAGAAAATAGGAGGAAAGAGAAGCCTGACAGATGTTTCTGCAAGCAGCGCTTTTGGATTTTGACAGGGGAGGATTTATATGGCGACAAGCAAGGATTATATCAATTTCATATTGGGGCAGCTGTCCGGTCTCGAGGAGATTACCTGCCGGTCGATGATGGGGGAATATATCATTTATTACAGAGGAAAAATCGCCGCGTATGTGTGCGACGGCCGCCTGCTGGT
This sequence comes from Lachnospiraceae bacterium, assembly GCA_021770345.1. Lineage (GTDB taxonomy): Bacteria > Bacillota > Clostridia > Lachnospirales > Lachnospiraceae > Roseburia. Next base: position 36,363 of record JAETRD010000021.1, read on the forward strand.
GAAGCCGGTGGAGGCTGCGAAACGTTATATTCCCGACGGGGTGTTTGAGCCGCCCTACGAGGGGGCAAAGGACATGCTTTTGGTGGAAAATGTTGACAGCCCCGAGTACTTAAAAGGGCTGTTCGAGGCGATTTACGAGGAGCTTCCGATGCCGAAGAAAAAGAAGGCAACGAAAGGGAAAAAAGATGGCGTTTGATTACAAGAAGGAGTATAAGGAATTTTACCTGCCCAAAAATCGGCCGGAACTTGTGCGGATTCCGCAGATGAATTTTATCGCGGTGCGCGGGAGCGGGGATCCGAACGAGGAGGGAGGAGCATATAAGGCGTCGATTGGTCTGCTGTACGGGATTGCATTTACGATTAAGATGAGCAAAAAGGGAAGCCGTGCGATCGAGGGATATTTTGACTATGTGGTGCCGCCGCTTGAGGGCTTCTGGTGGCAGGAGGGAATTTGCGGGTTCGATTACACGAGAAAAGAGGACTTTCGCTGGATTTCGGTGATTCGTCTGCCGGATTTTGTGACGGAAGAGGATTTTGACTGGGCCGTCGCGGAGGCGGAAACGAAGAAGAAAACGGATTTTTCGAAGGTGGAGTTTTTGACGCTGGAGGAGGGGCTGTGCGTGCAGTGCATGCATGTCGGGCCGTTTGACGAGGAACCGGCAACCGTCGAAAAAATGGACCGGTATCTGATTGAAAACGGTTATGAGAATGACTTTTCCGATCAGAGGCTTCACCATGAGATCTATCTTTCGGATGCGAGAAGGGTTGCGCCGGAGAGATGGAGGACTGTGATACGGCATCCGGTGAAGGAGCGGTGCGCAAAATGATGCGGTGTTGAAATTCAATGGCATTTATGATACTCTGTTTATCGATGAAATTGGATAATTTTAATTTGGAAATCATACCCTCAGTGGACGAGGACACAGTTTCAGAAAAATATAGTATACAAAAGACAATATAACAGAGGAAATCATTATGAACAAATCAAAAGTGGCAATTGTTGTCAGTCAAATTATTGAACTAATTGAAAAAATTTTCGGTATTTGGTGGGCTATGCTCAGTGTGTGGGCAGCATTGGATACCATGTTTGACAACCCAAAAGAATGGACAGAAATGGTGCTTATAATTGGAATGTGGATCTTTGCCGCCTTTGGTTTTTGGGTATATTATTTGGGAAGAAAGAGAATGAAAATGCGGCTTGAATTTAAGAAATATGTAGCACAGTTATCAATTGATCCGTCTGGTTCACTGGCAAGTCTTGCGTCTGCAACGGGCACATCTGTTGAGGTTGTAAAGAAGAATCTCAAATATATGATTAGTAAGAAGTTCTTTACAGACGCGCTTATTGACGAGCGGGAAAACAGATTGATTCTCTTGTCTGTGGAGAAAAAGGCGCAGCAGCAGGCTCAGGTTATGCAGAGTACGGCACCCGAGGCACCCAAACCCGAGTTAGTTCCATGTACTTGCCGTTGTTGCGGCGGCACGAGTAAAATTGTCAAAGGTACGATTGGTGAATGTGATTATTGCGGCGCTCCGCTGCAGGGTTAAGTTTTGATTATATCGTGGTAATTGAAATGGCTGCTAAGGGGGTTGAAATAATAATATTGTGAAGAAAGAAGCGTTTGCGATCTCATTAGGGTTTGCAAACGCTTCTTTCTTTTTGCCGTGATTTACGTTAGTCTGCGTATGGTATTCTGGAAATTGCTTAGATATTGAAATATTAATTCAACTATTTATGCAACTATATATCGTAGATAGACTTGTAGTGATTGCGAAAGTTGTAGTTTCTTGGTATAATAGCACAAGATATTTGGAAAATATTGGTCATTTCTTGTCATAATTCACAGAATAGTGACGGAAAAAAGTCTTAGAAGACGAGAAAAGTCTTAGGAGACGAGAAAAACAGAAGGCGGAATCGAGAAAAGTTACAGGAGGAATTGCGGTTGATTGCACATATTTCGAGAGACGAATCAAAAAGAGAAGAATCTGTTTCGGAGCACACTGCGAAAACGGAATATTTATGTAGGGAAAACGGAAAGCGGTGCGGAATGGCAAATATAATGTCTCTGTGTGGCATCCTGCATGATATGGGAAAAAATAAGAAAAAGTTTCAGGATTATATCCGCGCAGATAAGACTGAGCAGGAGAAAATGAGGGGAAAGATTGCCCATGCATCAACGGGGGCCAAATATGTGTATGATAAGTACCACAGTATTGAGAAACAGAATGTCAGGATATTGACGGAACTTGTTTCTTATGCAGTGGCTGCTCATCATGGATTATTCGATTGCGTGAACATCGGGCATGTGGATAAGTTTACACAAAGAATCAATGATGTAGAAGATTATGACGAGGCCTACGAAAATGCAGGAGAGTACCTTGGCAACTACAAGTTGGAGGAGATTTTCCGGAAAGCATCAGACGAATTTGAGAAGATTCGGTCAGAGCTGAAGGACTCATACGAATATATAAAGGATATGTTGAAAGGAAAGCAGAAACAGCTTCCGGAGATAAAAAGTTCTTTGCGCCAATATCAGTTGTTTTTCTATGCAGCGTTACAACGACTGATGCTTTCAATTCTGATTGATTCTGATTGGGAAGCAACTTTTGATTTTATGACAGATACGGATACGTTAGGAAAACAGGTTAATCAGGACAGGAAAGTAATATTTGCAGAGGCGGAGTGCAATTTTCAGGTATATATGAAAGAAAAGCGTCTGGCAGCGGAAAAAGATAAATTAACAGACCGGGAAAAAGAGATTAATACTGCAAGAGATTTCCTGCAAAAGGAATGTGAGGAGTTTGCCAAAAATCCTGCGGGAATTTATTGTCTTCCGATTCCTACCGGCGGTGGAAAAACACTGAGCAGTCTTGCTTATGCCTTGCAGTATTGTAAAGAGCATCCGGAAACGGAACGTGTATTTTATATATCTCCATATATCAGTATTACGGAGCAAAATGCGGATGAATTCCGCAGTGCACTGAAAAATGATGAGTGGGTGTTGGAACATCATTCCTGCGTAATTCAGAATGAGGAGCAGAGGGAGGAAGATTATCAGACAGACAGGTCTTTGAGTCTGGATATTAACTGGGAAGAAGCGTTTATTTGTACGACTTTTGTGCAGTTTATGAATGCGCTTTTTTCCGATAGGAAACAGTCGATACGCTTAATGCACAGACTGATTCATGCGGTTGTAATTATAGATGAGATACAGTCAATGCCTTTGAAATGCGTCAATACATTTAATTATATGATGAACTTTCTGAATGCCGTCTGCGGTACGAATATCATTTTGTGTACGGCAACGCAGCCCACTCTTGCAGAAACAGATTGCCCCGTTTATTACGGCAGGCCGAAATATATGATTCAGGATGTTTCAAAGTGGTTTCAAACGTTTCGACGGGTGGAGATTTGCCTTTCGGAGCAGAGATATACGTTTGATGAATTAAAAGATGAGATAGTTGAAGAGACGGGCAGGTATCATTCCATTTTGATTGTCTTAAATACGAAATCAGCAGTGCGGAAATTGTATGATTTATTGGAAAAACAAAATATAAATGTAGAATATCTTACGACGAATCTCTGTGCCGAACATCGGAGTGACAAAATAGAAAAGATCAAGAAAATATTGAGACAACATGAGGAAACTATTGTTGTTGTCAGTACGAATTTAATAGAGGCAGGAGTTGATCTTTCATTTGAGTGTGTATATCGTTCCATAGCGGGATTGGACAGTCTGGCGCAGAGCGCAGGAAGGTGTAATCGAAATGGAGAGATGGAACATGGAACCGTACACCTTATTGAGCTGGAAGGTGAAAACACGGGAAATATGGAAGAATTGATGCAAAGTATCAGTGTGACAAGACAGACGCTGCATTATTTTAAAAAGGAAGGCGGCAGAGACGATCTTCTTGCACCTGAATGGATGGATCAATATTATAAATTGCTGTACACAAAAGATGAGAATAATACAAGAGAAATGAATTTCAGAATGAATTTTCCAATCAGAAACACAAATGTTTTGGAGCTTTTGACAGTGGGATATAAGAGTTCTGATAAGAAAAATATTATGAATCAGGCTTATAAGACGGCAGGGAAAGAATATCGGATTATAGATGACGATTCTTTTGGCGTGATTGTTCCATATAGAAAAGGAAAAAAATTGATCAAGAACATACAAGAGGCGAAAGATTGGAAACAGATCAAAAAATATATCCGGAATGCACAGCGCTATACCGTGAATGCAAGAGGGAACCAACTGAAAAAAATGGAAGAACTGGGACTGATACAGTTTGTTACGGAAAACATTCCAAATCTGTATATGATTTCAGCGCCGGGAGTGTATCACGACCAGTGCGGGATTACCGGTGAGTGGGAGCCTCTTATAATATCGAATTAGGAAATGCGTGTGCACTATCAAACGAAGGAGGGAAGGCGGAAAATGGAAAAACCAAATAGAATAGAATATCGCGTTTTTGGAAAATATGCATTGTTTACAGATCCATTGTCGAAAACGGGAGGGGAAAAGATCAGTTATCAGATTCCGACTTATCAGGCATTAAAAGGAATTACGGAATCAATTTACTGGAAGCCAACGATTATGTGGTACATTGATGAATGTCGGATTATGAATCCAATTCAGACGGAATCAAAAGGAATCCGGCCGATGAAATATCCATATGTCAGTAAAAATGATTTATCGTTTTACACATATCTGCGGGATGTGGAATACAGAGTGAAAGCGCATTTTGAATGGAATGAAAACCGCAACGACCTAGTGCAGGATCGGAATGAGAATAAACACCATGAGATTGCGAGGCGGATGCTTGAACGCGGCGGAAGAAGAGATATTTTTCTGGGGACAAGGGAGTGTCAGGGATATGTAGAACCTTGTGAATTTTGTGAAGGAAACGGTGCGTATGATACAACCAGTTTATCTTTTGGTATTATGGTACATGGAATTACATATCCCGATGAAGCGCTGAGAGAAGAAGAAAAAGAAAAAATGATAGTCCGTCTCTGGAATGCGCAGATGAAAAACGGAGTAATATATTTTCCGCGCCCCGAAGAGTGTGAAATAAGGCGGACGATACATGAGGTGAAAAAGAAAGAATTTATTCCGGATAAAAATTTTAAAGGATTAGAAGAGTTCAGGGGAGGTGATATGTTTGACATGGCTGAAGACATTGGCGGAAACATATGATGTTTATTCTTATTTGGCCGGGGTAGAAGAAAATGACCAGCCGGTTTTACTGCCGGTTTCTCATTCGACATTTAATGCTCAGGTTGAAGTGGTAATTGATGGAGACGGGAATTTTATTGACGGGAGAAAGCTTGAAAAAGGAAAAATGATGGTTACTGTTATTCCTGTAACAGAAGATTCTGCCTCAAGGACGAATACAAAAGCACCGCATCCGCTGTGTGATAAACTTTGTTATATCGCCGGGGATTATACAAAATATACCGGAGATAACAAAGAAGATTATTATGAAGCGTATATGGAGCAACTGAGAGATTGGGCTTCCTCAGAAGATACACATCCGATGATACAGGCAATTTATTGTTATCTGGAGAAAAGATCACTGATACATGACCTTGTGGAAAAGGGAGTCCTGGAATTGGATGGAAATGGTAAGCTGACTGATGAGATAAAATTACATAATCAGGGACAGACAGGTGCTCAAATCAGGTTTATTGTTTACGGGAGTGACAGATTTGGGGAAACGGCTGTATGGAAAAACAGAGAGTTGTATCAAAAATATATTCGGTATTTGCAAAAAACAAAGGGTAAGGTACATTTGTGTTATGCATCAGGAGAGATGGTTCCATGTTCGGATAAACATCCGATAAAAATACGAAATAGCGGTGACAAGGCAAAATTGATTTCTGGAAATGATACAGATGGTTTCACTTATCGAGGGAGGTTCACTACAAAGGAAGAGGCGGTGACGGTTGGATATGACATGTCACAAAAGGCGCATAATGCACTCCGGTGGTTGATACAAAAACAGGGGTACACAAGAGATGAGTCTGCGTTTGTTTGTTGGATGGTCAATCGGGATATGCAGTTACCGGATTTGATGAAGGATTCAATGAATGCATATAACGGTATTGATGAATTCGACCTGGATTTTGACAGCATGGATTTATTTGAAACAGAGGATAACACTGACCAGTCAGGGGAGGATACCGGTAAATATTTTGCCGAGCAGTTTGGATATGCGGTGCAGGGATATGCAGCAAAAATCAAATTTGATGACAGGGTGGCTGTGATTTCTCTCGATGCAGCGACGACGGGCAGATTGTCCGTTGTCTATTATGATGAGATGGGGGGAACGCAGTATATTGATGCAGTGCTGAACTGGCAGGAACATTGTAAATGGAAACGCTCTGTCATATTGGAAAAGAAAATTGACGGAAAAAAAAGAATGACACTGGAATGTACACCGGCGCCAAGAGATATGGCGCTGGCGGCATACGGTACACAGAGGTCAGAATGGCTGGATGCTGACGGAAAAGTGATTCGAAGTACCGTAAAACGTCTTTTGCCATGCATTACGAAAAAGGGGGTAAAAATTCCGCGGGATATTATAAAATCTGCGGCGAGACGTGCTTCTATGCCAGAGTCCATGAGTGAGTTTGTATGGAGAAACGATGTCTTAAGCGTAGTGTGCTCAATGATCCGATTTAATTATGAGGAGGGAGATAAAACGATGGATAATTTCCTGAAGGAAAATAAGAATGACAGAAGCGTTTTGTTTGGCAGGCTTTTGGCAGTGTATGATTATATGGAACAGAGGGCGATGTTTGAGCATGAAAAAGATGGAACTTATAAGGAACAGCGTATGACGAACGCAAAGCGTTATTGGAATGCATTCAGCAGCAGGCCAGCAAAAACATCACAGACCATAAAACAAAATTTGATTTCTTATGAAAAGAAATTGTCCGATTTTGAGAGAAAAAGGTTTGAGGATTGGATGGAAGAGATTATGGTTTGTCTTGTTCGTAGCGGATATGACAATATGGCGTTATCGGAAATGTATCTGCCGGGATATTATTTGCAGATGGAAGAAATGAAAAACATGTTTAAGAAAAAAGAGCAATGAGGAGGAGCAAAAATGGGAGAATTTACAAACAAAATTGATTTTGCGGTATTGGTAATGGTGAAAAATGCGAATCCAAATGGAGACCCGCTCAACGGAAACCGGCCCCGTGAAACCTATGACGGGTACGGAGAAATTTCGGATGTATGTATTAAGCGTAAAGTAAGAAACAGACTGCAGGACATGGGAGAAAATATTTTTGTACAGAGTGATGAACGCTCAAATGATGGTTTCAGGAGCCTTTCCGAACGAGCAAAAAGTAATGTGATTATGCAGAAGGCGCTGAAGGATAAAGACAGCGATACATATGCCAGAGCAGCGTGCGAAACATGGATTGATGTTCGAAGCTTTGGACAGGTATTTGCCTTTAAGGACAATAATGTATCTGTCGGCGTCAGAGGACCGGTGTCTGTTCATTCGGGATTTAGTGTTTTGCCTGTATCCATTGACAGTATGCAGATTACCAAAAGTGTAAACAGTGAGACAAAAGATAAAAAATCTTCTGATACTATGGGTATGAAGCATAAAATTTGTTCCGCGCTTTATGTGATAAAGGGCAGCATTAATCATCAGCTTGCGGAGAAGACCGGATTTAGTGATGAGGATGCAGAAAAAATAAAAGAGGCTTTTCGCACATTGTTTCTAAATGACAGTTCTTCGGCCAGACCGGACGGCAGTATGGAGGTACGAAAGGTTTATTGGTGGAAGCATAATTGCCCAATGGGACAATATTCTTCTGCAAAAGTACACAGACTTTTGCATGTTACTGCAAAGGTAGATGATCCAAAAGAATTTGAAGATTATGAAATCAGACTGGATTCTTTGCCCGGTTTGGAAGTGCAGGAAATTGAGGGAATGTAATTATGTACTCGGAAAAAGACTATTTGATGCTTTCCGGAATTCAGCATTTTGTCTTTTGCCGCAGGCAGTGGGCTTTGATACACATTGAGCAGCAGTGGGCGGAAAATTATCAGACAACTGCGGGGGAGCTGATGCATAAGAAGGCACACGACGAAGGTTCTTTCGAGAAAAGAGGGGACCTTCTGACTGTGAGAGGTCTGCGCATTTCTTCGCGTTCGCTCGGAATGAGCGGGCAGTGTGACGTGGTGGAATTCCATCAGGACAAAGACGGAGCAGAGCTGTTCGGCTATGACGGCAGATGGAGGCCGGTTCCCGTTGAGTATAAGCGCGGGACGGTGAAAGAGGACGGTTCGGACGAAGCGCAGCTTTGCGCGCAGGCAATCTGTCTTGAGGAGATGTTTCAGACAGAGATACGGGAAGGTTTTTTATATTACGGTCAGAACCGCAGGCGGCACCGTGTGGAGTTTACGGAGGCTTTGCGGGAGAATGTGAAAAAGCTTTCCGGGGAAATGCATGAATTGCTCCTGCGCGGATATACGCCAAACGTAAGGTATTCCAAACGGTGCAAAGCCTGTTCGCTGGAAGATATCTGTCTGCCGAAACTGCAGAAAGACGTCGACGTCAGAGCGTATATTGAGCAGAATATTCACAGCAAGGACTGATTTTGCTGCCGCTCCCCGTGCGGGAGCATGGATTGAAATCACGGAAAGGATGCCGCAGGATGAGAAAGTTATTAAATACGCTGTATGTCATGACAGAGAACTGCTATCTGACACTGGACGGAGAAAATATCGTGATTCAAAACGGTGAGCAGATGCTTGGCAGGTTTCCGCTGCACACACTGGAAAATATTATCTGTTTTACCTATAAAGGCGCCTCTCCTGCGCTTATGGGAGCATGTGCCGAACGGCAGATCGGAATGAGTTTCTTTTCTCCGCGGGGGAAATTTCTCGCGAGGGCTGCGGGGAGGGAATACGGAAATGTTTTGCTGAGAAAGGAGCAGTACCGCATCTCGGATTCCGGGGAGAGAAGTCTTGTCTACGCGAAAAATATGATTACCGGAAAGATTTTTAACAGCCGATGGAGTATTGAGCGGACACTGCGTGACCATGCTTACCGCGTGGATGCGGATAAATTGAAGCGGATATCGAATGTGCTTTATGAGGATTTACCCAAAGTGGATCATGTTTCGGGGCTCGACGAATTGAGGGGCGTTGAGGGAAAAGCTGCGGAACAATATTTTTCAGTACTCAATGATATGATATTGAACCAGAAGGAGGATTTCCTGTTTACGACGAGAAATCGCAGGCCGCCGTTGGACAACAGCAATGCCCTCTTGTCTTTTGCGTATACGATTCTGGCGGGAGACTGTGCGAATGCGCTTTACAGTGTCGGGTTGGACCCGTACGTTGGATTTATGCATGGGGACAGGCCCGGACGGGCGTCGCTTGCGCTGGATATGATGGAGGAACTTCGGCCGGTTCTGGCAGATCGTTTTATCCTGACGCTAATCAATACAAAGGCAATTCGGGCGGAACATTTTGAAAAGCAGAAGGATGGTGCGGTCTTACTGAATGAGGATGGCAGAAAGGTATTTTTCAATGCCTGGCAGAATCACAAGAAGGAAACGATCACACATCCGTTTTTGAAGGAGAAGATCATGTGGGGACTGGTTCCGTATGTGCAGGCGCTTTTGCTTGCCCGGACCATCCGGGGAGACATGGAGGAATATCCGCCATTTTTATGGAAGTAGGTGCTGCAGATGTTGGTGTTGATTACTTATGATGTTTCTACGCAGGATGCCGCGGGGAGAAAACGGCTTCGAAAAGTGGCAAAGGAATGTGTGAATTACGGACAGCGGGTGCAAAATTCCGTGTTTGAATGTATTTTGGATGCATCGCAGCTGTTGCTGTTAAAAGACAGGCTTACATCGATGATTAACGAGGAGGAAGACAGTCTGCGCTTTTATTATCTGGGAAATAAATACCAGACCAAGGTAGAGCACTTTGGGATAAAAACATCGTATGAAGCCGAGGGAACGCTGATGATATAGGCCGGTGCGAATGGTAAGCGGACATGAAATGCCGGGGAGGTTCGCACCGGAAAAATGTTATAGAATGCAGTTGGAGTTGTATTTACAGATAAGAGTTGATGTTGAAATTTGGTAATATTGTTTAAGCAGGAGTCCGTATTTGGGTAAAAATATGTGATTTTTGCTGTCGCTCCCCGTGCGGGAGCGTGGATTGAAATGGATCCGGCTGTGGACAGCCGATACTGTGAAGCGTCGCTCCCCGTGCGGGAGCGTGGATTGAAATTACTTTGCTTTTATTTACTTTACTTTCCTTTATGGTCGCTCCCCGTGCGGGAGCGTGGATTGAAATACTGCGACAGCTGCGGGAATAGTTGGTCGGTTTGTGTCGCTCCCCGTGCGGGAGCGTGGATTGAAATTTGCCGTATCTGCACTTTGGATATGGGTTTTGTCCGTCGCTCCCCGTGCGGGAGCGTGGATTGAAATAACTCTATTATATTGGCAGTGGATTCTTCTGCCGTGTCGCTCCCCGTGCGGGAGCGTGGATTGAAATGTTATGCCCGTCAACAACAATGCTAAACGTAACAGTCGCTCCCCGTGCGGGAGCGTGGATTGAAATAAATTCAAGTGAACCTTGACAACTAAAAATAGGGTCGCTCCCCGTGCGGGAGCGTGGATTGAAATCAACATTTGCTCGAACGGTCTGGCCGGCAAATGCCGTCGCTCCCCGTGCGGGAGCGTGGATTGAAATTGGATTGAAATTGCAAGACCGAAGAGCGCGGGAAACGTCGCTCCCCGTGCGGGAGCGTGGATTGAAATCCCAAATAAAATCCGCGCAGTACGGACAGCACAGAGTCGCTCCCCGTGCGGGAGCGTGGATTGAAATCGCGGCGGTAACACTCATGCAAACAGAGTCCACGCGTCGCTCCCCGTGCGGGAGCGTGGATTGAAATTCTCTCGATGAAGCGCTCGTCACAACTTTCCGGCAGGTCGCTCCCCGTGCGGGAGCGTGGATTGAAATGTAAACTCCACGATATTCATATCGTCGTACTCTGTCGCTCCCCGTGCGGGAGCGTGGATTGAAATGCCTTAAATACCACTCCTCCGCATACGCAGACTTGTCGCTCCCCGTGCGGGAGCGTGGATTGAAATCGCAAAGGGTTGTCTCCGCATCGGAATCCCGTAGAGTCGCTCCCCGTGCGGGAGCGTGGATTGAAATCACTGCGGCCTCCCGGTAATATTAGGAATCTTTGTCGCTCCCCGTGCGGGAGCGTGGATTGAAATACCACCTGCGGCAGAAAGTGCGCAAAGAACTCCGTCGCTCCCCGTGCGGGAGCGTGGATTGAAATGGAATTATATGTTTGAAGAACATAAAAGCATTGCTGGTCGCTCCCCGTGCGGGAGCGTGGATTGAAATCGGGTAAGCTGGAGGCAGCTGAAAAGGAATTTGAGTCGCTCCCCGTGCGGGAGCGTGGATTGAAATTTGTGGCAAGACCATAGAAATAGGGGAAACCTACGTCGCTCCCCGTGCGGGAGCGTGGATTGAAATATGTGCGGCGTATCGTCTATGGTGAAGCAGATTTGGTCGCTCCCCGTGCGGGAGCGTGGATTGAAATTATGTCGAGTGGAAAGAAAAAACTGATTTATTGAGTCGCTCCCCGTGCGGGAGCGTGGATTGAAATTCCGTTGCCCATGCTGCCATTACGACGCATTGCGTCGCTCCCCGTGCGGGAGCGTGGATTGAAATATCTAAGCTACTTAACTGCCTGTTTTGTGCTTTGTCGCTCCCCGTGCGGGAGCGTGGATTGAAATATCAGGATGTACTCGATTTCCGAAACGGTCTTAAGTCGCTCCCCGTGCGGGAGCGTGGATTGAAATGTTAATACTCTCCTGAAGATCTGCAATATCCGCCGCAGTCGCTCCCCGTGCGGGAGCGTGGATTGAAATCGTATCATACACACGTTCCATATTTATTTACCAAGTCGCTCCCCGTGCGGGAGCGTGGATTGAAATAGGGGACGGACATGTTCGCCGGACTGAAAGAGGGGGTCGCTCCCCGTGCGGGAGCGTGGATTGAAATCTCTCTGTCAAAAGAACCATTTCAGGGTATAGTGTCGCTCCCCGTGCGGGAGCGTGGATTGAAATCTTACATTGTTATTATTTTATGACAACTCATTCGTCGCTCCCCGTGCGGGAGCGTGGATTGAAATTAACCAATCTTTAAATGATTGACCCGGAAATATTGTCGCTCCCCGTGCGGGAGCGTGGATTGAAATTCCACGTCCACGTTTGGATCAAGGATTTTCGAAGTCGCTCCCCGTGCGGGAGCGTGGATTGAAATCGCGTGGATGCAACCGCGATCTCGTAGAGCATCGTCGCTCCCCGTGCGGGAGCGTGGATTGAAATATCTATGATGTTTACAGCAGATCAAAAAGAAAATGCGTCGCTCCCCGTGCGGGAGCGTGGATTGAAATCCAAAGTAACCGACCTGCCGCGCTGGGAATATGACGTCGCTCCCCGTGCGGGAGCGTGGATTGAAATAAATCGGTTGACAGTAAGCGAAAAGACTGCAAAATAGTCGCTCCCCGTGCGGGAGCGTGGATTGAAATAGACTATCATAGCCATCAAAATCAGAGACAGTGTAGTCGCTCCCCGTGCGGGAGCGTGGATTGAAATGATTACAAGCCCTTTTCCATATCGGCCGCAGTAACGTCGCTCCCCGTGCGGGAGCGTGGATTGAAATGATACATATATATCGCAAATATTTAAAAGACATGTCGCTCCCCGTGCGGGAGAGTGGATTGAAATTAAAGCTATGCCTGATTGCGCAAAAGGCAATCAAGTCGCTCCCCGTGCGGGAGCGTGGATTGAAATTTTAAGGAATTGTATCTGCGGATGTGGAATCCGTGTCGCTCCCCGTGCGGGAGCGTGGATTGAAATATAAGCACTCAACTTGTGATCGTCATAATCATTGTCGCTCCCCGTGCGGGAGAGTGGATTGAAATTTTGCTACTTTAATAAAAAAAGTTGATTTGAAATAAGTCGCTCCCCGTGCGGGAGCGTGGATTGAAATCGATCGGCGCATCCCGTAACAGGCCAGTATGATCGTCGCTCCCCGTGCGGGAGCGTGGATTGAAATCGATCGGCGCATCCCGTAACAGGCCAGTATGATCGTCGCTCCCCGTGCGGGAGCGTGGATTGAAAT
>JAETRD010000089.1 GCA_021770345.1 Lachnospiraceae bacterium
GCAATCTTTATCCCCTTTATCACGCAGGAGCTTTTTCAGAGGGGCGCAAGCCTTTATTACGGGCTGAACGCTCTTTCCAACAACATGATCTTATGCGACCGCAAGCAGCTTAAAAATCCCAACGGCTTAATCTTGGGAACGCCGGGAAGCGGGAAATCCTTTGCGGCGAAGCGGGAAATGACAAACGCTTTCCTCATTACGGACGACGACATTATTATCTGCGATCCCGAAGCCGAGTATTACCCCCTTGTGCAAAGATTACAGGGACAGGTGATAAGGCTTTCCCCCACCAGCCCGCACTACGTCAACCCTATGGATATAAACCTCAACTATTCCGAGGACGACAACCCGCTTGCGCTGAAAAGCGATTTTATCCTCTCCCTTTGTGAGCTGATCGTCGGCGGCAAGGAGGGCTTGCAGCCCGTGGATAAGACCGTCATTGACCGCGCTGTTAGGAACGTGTACCGTCCTTTCCTTGCAGCCCCCGACCCGGCAAAAATGCCGATTTTGGGCGACCTTTACGACGAGCTTTTGAAGCAGCCGGAGCCGGAAGCGGCGCGTATCGCGGCGGCATTGGAGCTTTACGTTTCCGGGAGCCTTAACGTCTTTAACCACAGGACAAATGTAGAGCTTAACAACCGCCTTGTCTGCTTTGACATTAAACAGCTTGGGAAGCAGCTCAAAAAGCTGGGTATGCTGATTGTTCAAGATCAAGTGTGGAACCGTGTCACCGTGAACCGGGCAGCGAAGAAGTCCACACGGTATTTTATGGACGAATTTCACCTGTTACTGAAAGACGAACAGACCGCCGCTTACAGCGTCGAAATCTGGAAGCGTTTCAGAAAGTGGGGCGGCATACCCACAGCCATTACGCAGAACGTGAAAGACCTTTTGGCAAGCCGGGAAGTGGAAAATATCTTTGAGAACAGCGATTTTGTCCTCATGCTCAATCAAGCGGCGGGCGACCGGGCTATCCTTGCGAAGCAGCTCAACATCTCCCCGCAGCAAATGACGACAAAGCCGGAGGAAGTGGGCGGCGCGTAACCCGCAGATTATTTTATCAGCCTTGCGCCCTCTTGGGGGGCGCAGTTTGGAGGTGAACCACCATGAAGCAGTACAAAGCCCGTGACAAGATCACGCAGAAAATGAGCCGCGACGGGGCTATCGAGGTAAACGGGGCGACAGGGAAACAAAAGCGTATCAGCAAACGGGCGCGGGAAGCTGCCTTACTGAAAACGCCGGAGCAACAGGCAGCACAAGACGCACAGGCAGCGCAGCCCATACCGGGCAATCCCGCGCCGGACATATCCCCCAATGCGCCGCCCCTGCCCCATGCGCCGGGGACGGAAGCCGCACAGGACACGGGAACCGCCGAGCGCGTCTTAGAGCATATCGACGGGGCGCACACCCGCAGAGCCAGCAAAAAGGCGGCA
>JAETRD010000090.1 GCA_021770345.1 Lachnospiraceae bacterium
GATACGTCCATCTCCGCCTGATAGTAGCGGCTCCGTTTCGGCAGATTTCCCTCGTTTTCGTTCTGCGCCTCCACGTCATAGGCGACCTGCAGTTTGTCGCTCGCGTACACGTCGAACCGAACACTCCGAAAATCAGAGCTGACCAGCACGCTGTGCTCCGCGTGCACGTTCACCTCCGGCACCTTGCAGCCAATTATAATTTCCAGCACCAGCCGGCAGATTTCCGGCTGTTCTAACGCCGTGGCGAATAAAAACGAGTTGCATAAGTCCAGTTCCTGAAATGCATTCTTTTGTTTTGACATATATGGTTCCTCCAATGGATTCACACAGATATGTCCCTGCCTGTATATTTATGCTACCACAGATGTGGAGCTTTTTCAAGGAATCACAGACAGACGTTTATTTCTGATATGACTCTGATCTTTTTACATTTGTTCCATAAATTGCTCGACGGAATCGACTCTTGCCGACAGTTTCAGCCAGCGTGACAATACCGCAGCATCTCTCTGCTCATAAATCTGCTCTTTCAGATTCTCCGGAACCGTACCGCACTCCTCTAAGAGTTCGAGAACCGACCCTGCTTTTCCTTCTGCCAAACCTTCCCGTCTGCCCTTCCGTTCCCGCTGTCTCATCAGTTCTTCGCCTGTCATAAAACGTCCCTCCATTTTCCGCCATTTTTTAAGCTCTGTTACCCGCTCATGCAGCTGAATGATTGACTGTTCCGTCACCTGCGACACATACGCGTCAGTGCTCTCTTCCATGTATTTCAGGAAATGCACAAGCTCCGCCGGTACTTCCGCATCGTTTCTCCCTTTTGTGTTCAGAAAGATTTTTCGCGTCCCGTCTCCGAGTGCAAGGTTGCTCTCCAGACAGCGCTCCTCGAATGTATAGCGATACAAGCCTTCCCCAAACGGGTCAAACGTGCAGATAAAAATCACATAACCCGGTTTCAGCTCGTTAAAATCCTCCCCCGGCTTCAGCGACGATACGTCCATCTCCGCCTGATAGTA
>JAETRD010000034.1 GCA_021770345.1 Lachnospiraceae bacterium
GAAATCCGCAACTACACGGAATCCATGTTCTTCGGGCTGTCGATGCGGCAGTTCCTGTTTTCCGTGCTTGCCTGCGGCGTGGCGGTCGGCTTGTTCTTCCTGCTCCGTGGCAGGTTCGGGACGGAAACAGTAAGCTGGATGTGCATCTTGGGGGCTTCCCCTTTTGCGGTCATGGGATTTGTAAGGTACAACGGCATGACCGCCGAGCAGTTTGTGTGGGCGTGGATAAAGTCGCAGTTTCTGATGCCGAAGAAGATTTTATTTGTCCCAGAGAATTTATATTACGAAGCGGTGAAGCAGGCACTGGACGCACATGAGAAAGGATTGCCCGCCGTGCAGGAGAAGAAACGGAAAAAGGGGAAACGCAGAAAAAAAGAACAAAGACAGACGGGCGAAAGCAGCCCAAGAAATCAAGAAAGCGCAAGGAGGTAGATTATGATTAAGACGCTGAAAACGCTGTTCAAGCAGGACAGGGAGAAATTCATCGTGCCGAAGTCGGTGCAGGCGGTCATCCCGTTAAAGACCATGTGGGAGGACGGCATTTTCCTCGTGGGCAGGAACAAATACGCAAAGACATTTAAGTTTGAGGACATCAACTACGCCGTGGCAAGCCGTGAGGACAAGGAAGCGATGTTCCTCGAATACTCGGAGCTTCTTAACGCCCTCGATAGCGGGGCGACCACGAAAATCACGATAAACAATCGCAGGCTCAATAAAGCGGACTTTGAGCAGACCATCTTAATCCCGATGGCGGAGGACGATTTGGATAAATACCGCAAAGAGTATAACAAGATGCTGCTCGATAAAGCAACGGGGGCAAACTCCACCGTGCAGGATAAATATGTGACGGTTTCCGTCTGCAAGAAGAACATTGAGGAAGCGAGGAATTATTTTGCCCGTGTCGGTGCTGACCTTATCGGGCATTTTAACCGTTTAGGCTCGAAGTGTACGGAACTGGATGCTAACGACAAGCTGCGTATCTTCCATGATTTTTACCGCACGGGCGAGGAAACGGCGTTCTCCTTTGACATGGCTTTGCGAATTAAACCGTAACATGATGCTCTCTGTTGATGTTGTTCCTGTTCCCACAGACGAAGCCGTGCGGGAGGTGGAAAACCGTCTTTTAGGCGTGGAAACCAACATCACGAACTGGCAGAGGAAACAGAACCAGAACAACAATTTTTCCGCCGTCATCCCCTACGACTTGGAACAGCAGAGAAAGGAAAGCAAGGAATTTCTGGACGATTTGACGACCCGTGACCAGAGGATGATGTTTGCCGTGCTTACGATGGTGCATACCGCAGACACCAAAGAGCAGCTTGACAATGACACGGAAGCCCTGCTCACGACGGCAAGGAAGCATCTCTGCCAGTTTGCCGTGCTGAAGTACCAGCAGATGGACGGTCTGAACACCGCCCTGCCGTTCGGCGTGAGGAAAATAGATGCCCTGCGTACCCTCACCACGGAGAGCCTTGCGGTGTTTATTCCTTTCCGTGTGCAGGAAATCTACCATAAGGACGGCGTGTATTACGGGCAGAACGTCATTTCAAAGAACATGATTATCGCCAACCGCCGCCACCTTTTGAACGGAAATTCCTTTATCCTCGGCGTGTCTGGTGCGGGCAAATCCTTTACGGCAAAGGAGGAAATGACGAACATCATTCTGACCGACCCTAACGCCGATGTCTTGGTCATAGACCCCGAACGAGAGTACGCCCCTCTTGTAAAGGCGATGCAGGGCGAGGTTATCCACATCTCGGCGACGAGCGACAACCACATCAACGCAATGGACATGAACTCTGATTACGGCGACGGTGCGAACCCCGTCATCTTGAAGTCAGAGTTTATTTTATCCCTCTGCGAGCAGCTTATCGGCGGGGCAAGCCTTGGGGCAAAGCAGAAATCCATCATTGACCGCTGCACGGCGAGCGTCTACCGCCATTACCAGCAGGGCAACTATATGGGTACACCTCCGACCTTGCAGGACTTCCGTGAGGAGCTGTTAAAACAGGACGAGCCAGAAGCGCAGGAAATCGCCCTTGCGATTGAGCTGTTTACGGACGGCAGTTTGAATACCTTTGCCAAGCATACGAACGTGGACACCCACAGCCGCCTTATCTGCTACGACATCCTCGATTTGGGCAAGCAGTTACAGCCTATCGGTATGCTTGTCGTCCTCGACAGCATTTTAAACCGCATCACCCAGAACAGGGCGAAAGGCAGGAACACCTTTATTTTCATTGACGAGATTTATCTGCTCTTTCAGCATGAATACTCGGCTAACTTCCTCTTTACCCTCTGGAAGCGTGTGCGTAAGTACGGGGCGTACTGTACTGGAATTACGCAGAACGTGGACGACCTCTTGCAGAGCCATACGGCGAGGACGATGCTTGCCAACTCTGAATTTATCATCATGCTGAACCAAGCATCCACAGACCGTATTGAGCTTGCGAAGCTCCTTAACATCTCCGATTTACAGATGAGCTATATCACGAATGTTGGTGCGGGGCAGGGGTTACTCAAAGTCGGCAGCTCCCTTGTGCCGTTCGTTAATAAGTTCCCACGCAATACGGAGCTGTATAAGCTGATGACGACTAAATTTGGGGAGTGCTAAAAGGAGGGATTTTTATGTCAGAGATAAGATTCCGCAACGCAGCCCACCGTGATTTTTTTCTGGAAAGCATGATGAAATGCAGGGTAAACGACTGCTACCACAGGGCGTTTTTCTATGTGATGGGGATTGCGGGGGAAACAAGGCAGAACATCAACGCCATGTTCGATTTTAAGACGGACTGCATCAAGCCAGAGGGGATGCACGGCGGATGGCAGACAAGCGGCACGGTCAAGGTCTGCCACCTTGCTTTTAACCTCTGGAACGGTTACGCCGAGGAGGGGCGTGAGAAACTGTTTACGCCAGAAGAATTGTTCTGCTGCGAGTTCGCCCCGTATTTCATGGAGGGCATCAAGGCACGGTATCCCGAATATTGCAGGGACTTACCCACGCCCAAGAAGCAGGCGGAGCATACACGGTAACTGAAAATAAATGTCAAGGAATTACCCTGCGGGCATACGTCTATGCCCAAAAGCAGGGCAAGAACAAAGAAACACCCTGCGGGCATACCCCTATGCCCAGAAAGCAGGGCAGAATTAAGGAAAGGAATAGCCTATGAATCTGAAAAACTATAAATGTATTCTCTGTACCGCCGCCGCTGTTACCCTTTTGGGAGCGGCGGTTTTTTGCGGCTTTAAGATTTACAGCCATTACCAGCAGATAGACGAGCAGACGGAAGCCTTTGCGGAGATTGCCGAGGTTGTGGAGAACGCCGAGCCAGAGGAAGAACCGCCCAGAGATAAGGATATGCCCGTCAGCGAGGGCGAGGACATTCTTGCGAAATACAAAGAGCTGTATTTGCAGAATGAGGATATGGTCGGGTGGATTGCCATTGACGGAACAGGCATCAACTACCCCGTCATGCAGAGTAAAAACAATCCGAATTTCTATCTGAAGCACAGCTTTGAAAAGGAATACAGCGATTTGGGAGTGCCGTATATCCAAGAGGACTGCGACATCCCCACAAGCGACAATCTGGTTATTTACGGACACCACATCAAAGGCGGCAGGATGTTCGGGGCGTTGGAAGATTACAAATCCAAGAGCTTTTATGAGAAGCATAAGACCGTCCAGTTTGACACGCTCACGGAGCAGGCAGCGTATGAAATCATCGCCGTTTTTAAGACCGTGGCATACAGCTCGGAGGGCTACCGCTACTATGATTTTGTCAATGCGGAGAATGAAAAAGAGTTTGACGCCTATGTCGGGAAGTGTAAGGAGCTTGCCTTGTATGATACGGGTGTGACAGCCCAATACGGCGACAGGCTCATTACCCTCTCCACCTGCGAATACTCGGCACAGAACGGCAGGCTTGTCGTCGTGGCAAAAAAGGTAAATTGACATGACCGCAAATCTTCTGGGAAAGGAGGTCGGATTTTATGGCTGATATAAAGACCAGAGATGCGGTCAGAGGCACGATTAAGACGCTTGATAAGGCGGCTGTTGCAGGGGAACGCATGAAATCCGCTTACGCAAAGACAAAGGACAAGGCGGAGCAGGGATATTATGCAGAGGAAAATTCCCCCACGGAATATGCCGCCGACAAGGTTTCCCATGCTTCGGGGCGTATCAGGGACGAGGGCATCCACCAATTTAATAAGCAGGGGCAGAAAAACACCCAGATTACCAAAGAAAATATCGGTAAGGCAAAGGATAAAATTGCCGATTTTAAGGCAAAGCGGGCGAAGAAAGCCGCAGAGCAGAAAACAATGCGGAATAAGGCAGAACAAAACGCCATGCGTACAATGGGACAGGACGGCTTGCAGGAAATACAAGGGACTGCAAGCCGTCCCGCTGTTTCCGCTGCTCCTGCCAAGACCGAAACGCCCCAGACGGCGGCAAACTCGCTGATAAAGACCAGACAGCAGGGAAAGCGGACGATAAAGACAACCGCCAGAAATGCGGAAAAAACCGTCAAGACCACAGCCAAAGGCACAGTCAAGGCGACGGAAAAAGGCGTGAAAACCGCAAAGGCGACATCCAAGACAGCGATTAAGACCACCGAGCAGACCGCAAAGGCGGCACAGAAAACGGCGAAAGCATCTGCCAAAGCCGCCCAGAAAGCGGCGCAGACGGCAAAAGTCACCGCAAAAGCGACAGCCGAAGCGACGAAAGCCACGGTCAAGGCTACCATTGCGGCGGTCAAGGCAATCATAGCGGGGACAAAAGCGTTGATTTCTGCCCTTATCGCGGGCGGCTGGATTGCCATTGTGATAATCATTATCGTCGTCCTGCTTGGGTGCGCCGTTTCCCTGTTCGGGGGCGGCAGCGACAGCACTTCCTATACCCCTGTCAGTGCGGAAGTGGAAGCCTACACGCCGCTGATACAGAAGTATGCGAAGCAGTACGGAATCCCCGAATATGTGGAGCTGATAAAGGCGGTGATGATGCAGGAATCTGGCGGCAAAGGCAGCGACCCGATGCAGGCGGCGGAGGGGAGTTTCAACAAGAAATACCCCCATGAGCCGAATGGTATTAAAGACCCCGAATATTCCATCGAGTGCGGCGTGCAGGAACTGAAAGCTGCACTTGTTTCAGCCGAGGTGGAGAACCCGATTGACATGGAGCGCATCAAGCTCGCCCTGCAGGGCTACAACTTTGGGAACGGGTATATCTCATGGGCAAAGACCAACTACGGCGGCTATTCCTATGCAAATGCGGTGGAATTTTCCGCAATGCAGGCACAGCGGCTCGGTTGGGAGAAGTACGGCGACACGCAGTACCCCGCCCATGTGTTACGCTACTACCCATACGGGCGGGCGTTTACAAGCGGTGGCAATCAAGCCATCGTAGAAGTGGCTCTGACGCAGCTTGGCAACGAGGGAGGTCAGCCTTATTGGAGCTGGTACGGCTTTGGCGGGCGTGTGGAATGGTGTGCATGTTTTGTGTCGTGGTGCGCCGACCAGTGCGGCTATCTGGAAAGCGGAATTGTGCCGAAATTCTCCCTCTGCTCGGACGGCGTGAACTGGTTCAAGGGCAAAGGACAGTGGAAGGACAAAAACTATGAGCCGCAGGCAGGCGACCTTATTTTCTTTGATTGGGGGAGCGACGGCTCAATCGACCATGTGGGAATCGTGGAGAAATGCGAGAATGGAACGGTTTATACCGTGGAGGGTAACTCTGGGGATGCCTGCAAACAGCAGAGCTATCCAGTCGGGAGCGGCTCAATATACGGCTACGGATGCCCAAACTATTAGTTGGGCGGAGCAAAAGGAAACCAGAGGTCAATCCTCTGGCTCTTTTGCTTTACATAGCCCGTTTACAGTTGCTTCAACAACGGACAGTTCTTTGTCATCCAGTCGGTCAAGCATAGCATCCAAACGTCTTCGGATAGAACTTTTCTTTGCTTTTTCCTCAGTATGTATATGTTCGTCAACTGATACATCAAACATTGTGATAAGTTGAAGGAATAGCTCTATGCTTGGATACTGCCCCTCATTTTCAACAGCTTGAAGATGTCTGGGATTATAATCAATAATCTCCGCAAGCTGTTCTCTGGTCACGCCTTGAGCTTTACGGGCTTTTTTGATTGCCAGTCCTAACGGTCTGAAATCAAAGTCAAAATCGTTGTTTCTTTTGTCCATTCGTTCACCACCTGTACTCTGAAAATTTTTACCCTTATATTTTACAGAGGTGTAGTATCCTATGAAACGATGTGAAATCTCTGGTTATAAGAGATTTTATCTCCTATTACAAGAGAGGAAAAATCCTATTTACATAATTGTTGCTATTTATATAAGCGGTTATAATAGATGTAAGTTAGCACATAAATGGATGTTCTTTCTAAAATTTCACATTCGCTCCATATTGGAGTGTTAAACTGAAAAAAGAGGTGATTAATATGGCGACATTACTTATTGTTGAAGATGACCGAAAAACAAATGAAGCGATTTGCGAGTATTTGAAATTAGCGGGACACAAATTAATTCCTGCATATGACGGGGAATCTGCGCTGCAATGTTTTAGCAATAGCAGGATTGACTTAATTGTACTTGACATTATGCTTCCAAAAATATCGGGGCTTTCTGTTTTGCATGAAATCAGAGAAAAAAGTTC
>JAETRD010000007.1 GCA_021770345.1 Lachnospiraceae bacterium
ATATAGCCGATAAGGGCGCAGTAGAAAAGCCGTTCCGACTTCACCCAAAAATCCTCGCCGGATTTCTCCCCGTCGCCTTTGGTGTTGGCGATTATGGTATTTACCAGCTTCAAAATATCTTTTTCGCTGCGGATATACGCAAAGGGGTTGTAACGCATAGACTTCTTAAAATTGATTGTATTCAGCACTTTTATCCTGTACCCGCCACGCTGTAAGAGCTTCCCGCACTCGATTAAAACCGTGCCTTTCGGGTCTGTGACAACATAACTGCTGTGCATTTGCATAAGCGACGGCTTGACGAAAAATCGGGTCTTGCCGCTGCCGGAACCGCCGATCACAAGGATATTTTTATTTCTTGCGTACTTCGGCTGCTTCGGGCGGCTGTTCATGGTAAGCCGTTCCGTCTGCGTGAGCGGGATATTGTTCTCAAATACCGGGTCTATGTACGGCTTTATGTCCTCGGCTGTCCCCCAGCGTGCGGAACCGTACTCAATGCCCTTGCGGTATTTTTTCGCGTTCTTGCCCTTTAAGTAAACGGCAAGCCGGATAATCACCGCCCCGGCAATGCCGATCAGTAAATCGGCGGGGTGGAAGCTGGGGGCTGCGCTGGCAAAGGCGGCAGTGAAGCCCTCCCCCAAGTTCAAGATTTTTTGGCTTGCGTCCATGCCGGGGGAAAGCCGGACAGCCGCGCCTACCTTGTCAAACAGGTACACAAAGAGCAGATACGGGAGATTGAGGATAAGCAGCTTCTTTACTTCCGGCTTCATAGCGATACCTCCCTGTCCTTGTTTTTGGTCTGCTGGCGGCTGGCGTTCAGCTCCTTTGCCTTTTCCCGGAAAGCGGCTAATGCCTTTCGGATTGAGGGCTTTTTGTCCTGCGTCAGCTTCTTAGCGGAAAACTCCTTGAAAGCGGCGGTCAGTGCGTCCGCGTCCCTGCCCTTGAAGAATACAAGGTAACGGGGCGGGGTTTCCGTCGCGTCCTTTTTCAGCGCAAAATCGATACCGTACTTTTTGGCGGTACTCTCAAACGCCTTGATATTGTCTTTGGTGATCTCAATGTTGGAAACGCCCGTGTTCTGCTTCATAAGCTGCTTTAGGGTCTGTTTCCCGTGGGGCTGTTTGTCGATCTGCTTCTTTGTCTGTGTCAGTACGGCTTTCATTGCCTTTTGCAGCACTTCGGCGGTCAGCTTCCCGGTCTTGATATACAGGGCAACGGTTTTCTCGTTGATCTCGTCCTGCATGGGGTCTTTCCCTCCTTTCGGGGTAGTTTATGGGGCGGCGGTCAGATACGCACCCGCAGCCCGCTAAGGTCGTCGGCTCTGATACCAACTAAGTACCATTCCTGTTTCATGTTCATTTCAATGCGGGTCGGCTTCCACTTGCCGCGGGTGAACACGTCGAAACAGTCCCCGCAATGCAGCCCGCCGTAATAGCTGGCAAGGTCAAAGCGAATGTCATAGCGGTCTGTGCGCTCGTCAAATACCAATGCTCCCGTTGTTTTCTGTGCCATAATAAAATCCTCCTTTTGTGGTTGTGGGTGTTTACAGGCTTTCGCCCGGTCTGAATGAATAGGGGTCGTGCGGCTCCTGTGGCGCAAGTGCGCCGCTTGCCATGTCGTGAGCCACAAGGGACGTATAATAGTTGCCGATTGTGGACGGGGCATTGAAAAGCACCGCCCGTAAATACTGCTTGATGTTGCGGATTTTGGTCGTATTCTCCCGCATACAGTCCAGCACAAAGCGGATATGTTCACTGTCCAGCTTCATAAACTTAGCTTTCACCAGCTCGGCGGGGTAGTCGTCCCCGGCAATGCGGATCGTCTTTCTCCGGGTGCAGACGGTTTCAAGCATGAGGTCAACAATCTCGTCCAGCCTGTCCCCGTCAAACTTCATATCCTGCATGAGAATGTCATAGGAGATATTGTCTTTGATGATCTCCCGGTAAATCTCGTATGCGCTCTGTGTGTCCGTTTCCTTTCGCTTCCGTTCCGGCGGCGCAGCCGCTTCCCCAGCGTAAGGAGAGGGGTTAGGGGAAAGGATAGGAATGGAATGGGTACTTTGTAAATCTGTATTTATTTTTTCTTTTGTTGGTAAGTCAGTCTTTGGTATATCTTTATTTAATTGCATTGGATTTTCCGTCGTCGGTTTACCCGGTGTCGGATTTTCCAATATCGGATTGCCCGGTGTTGGATTTTCCAATATCGGGTTATCCAACCCCGGCGGGGTGTCGTCCGGCGGCTGGGGCTGCTCGTAAATGGTGTATTCAATGGCGGTCATTTTGCCTTTCTCGTCCCGTCCCTGCCGCCGCTTGATATATCCGGCTTTTTCCAGCTCCCATACAGCGGTACGGATAGCGTCGATACTTTCCCGGTTGATCTGTGACAGCCCCGCAAGGGTATAGTCCCAATCTTCGGGAAGTGAAAGCATTTGCGATAAAAGCCCCTTTGCCTTTAAGGTCAGCTCCTTGTTGCGTAAATGGTGGTTGCTCATAACGGTATAGCCCTTGTTGCGCTCCACTCGGAAAACTGCCATAGCTTCATCACTCCTTTGGTTCCTGTTCTCCCGTTAAGGATAGAGAAACGCCGCGTATGCGTCGTATTCAGTTTTCATTTATTCTTTCTCAATGCTGTGTGCTGGTGTTTAGGCTTGCAGGGTTCCGGGTGGCATATCAAGGCTCTTTCCCTCAAAAGTAGTAAATTGGTAGTAAATTCAGCTTGAAATCCTGCTTGTATGCCCGTAAATCAAGGCTTTTTTGAGATAATCAACCATTTGTTAGTGAAAATATTACTTCCGATCGTTTCCGAGATGGGAGTGAGTCAGGCTGACCTTACGAGTTATCTGACGAAATTAATCGGTTATATCTATGCGATACTCGGATTTACAATTGTTTTGATTATAGTCCAGATTGCGGCGCATTGGCTTGCAAAAAAGGGAAAACGTCATGTCGTAAGAATCTCGGCCGGCGTTGCCTATGTGTTGGTCCTTGTGATTCTTGCGAACATGATCTGTTACGGACCGATGTACGCAAATGTGTCCGGTGTGTTAAACGCGTCTCCGCTGGAATTGTCGGATGATGTCGTGGCGAACAGCAAAGCAGTGATTAAGGAAACCGGGGAGGAAGGGCTTGTTCTTCTGAAAAACGACGGGTTACTGCCGCTCGCGGCGGACACCACAAGCCTGAACGTGTTCGGATGGGATTCCACCAATCCGTTATTCGGAGGCGTCGGTTCCGGTTCGTCCGACAGCGCGAGCGCAGTCGGAGTCTTAGAAAGCCTGGAAAAGGCGGGCTATTCCACCAACGAGGAACTTTCCGCGATGTATACAAAATATCGGGCCGACCGGCCGCATATGTCCATGACAGAGCAGGACTGGACACTGCCGGAACCGACACTGGAATACTACACGGACGAGCTGATGGGCTCCGCAGCAGATTTTTCGGATACGGCAGTGATTGTGCTCGGCCGCTCGGGCGGAGAGGGCGCGGATTTGCCGAAGGATATGAAAGCCGTGATTGACGGAACCTACGATGTGAGAACGACCGGGGTGATTGAAGCGAGCGTATCTGCAAACTATAATTATACAAATGCTTTATATACGAATAACGGGGACTATGACGATTTCGATGCGGGAGAAACCTATCTGGAACTGAGCAACACAGAGGAAGATATGATAGACCTGGTTTGCTCGAAGTTTGACAAAGTGATCGTGGTGATCAACGCGAGCAACAGCATGGAGCTTGGCTGGGTGGAGAACTATGATTCAATCGGCGCAGTGATTCTCGCACCGGGAACTGGAGCCACCGGAATGGAAGCTCTGGGGGAAATCTTAAACGGGACAGTGAATCCGTCCGGAAAGACCGTAGATACGTTTGTATATGACCTTACGACGACGCCGGCCTGGAATCATACAGGAAATTTTGCATATACCAATGTGGATGACCTGAAATCCGAAATTGCCCAGGCAGACGCATCCTACGAGGGAAACATCAGCTTTGTGGATTATGCGGAAAACATTTATGTGGGATACAAATTTTATGAGACTGCGGCGGAAGAAGGGGTGATTAACTATGAGAAAGTGGTACAATACCCGTTTGGCTACGGATTGAGCTACACCACGTTTTCACAGGAGATCACGGATTTTAAGGTAAAAAATGATGCGGTCAGCGTCAGCGTAAAGGTGACGAATACCGGAGACGTGGCCGGGAAAGATGTCATTGAGCTGTACGTCACGCCGCCGTACCAAAACGGAGGAATCGAAAAAGCTTCCGTGAACCTGGTGGATTTTCAGAAAACGGATCTGATTGAGCCGTCCGGAACTTACGAGTACACGTTTGAGGTGGCGCTTGAGGATATCGCTTCTTATGACAGCGCATGCGTTAAGACCGAAAACGGCGGGTATATTCTGGAAGCGGGCGAGTATCATTTTTCCGTGAGGTCTGATTCCCATACCGTTCTCGACGAGGAAGTGTATGCGCTCGAACAGGATATGAATTACGGGCAGAACAAAAGAGAGAGCGACAAGACGGCAGCAGCCAATGTCTTTACCGAATATGCAAAGGGAGACGTGACCTATTTATCGAGAGCCGACGGATTTGCAAATTATGAAGAGGCGCTTGCGGGGCCGAAAGATTCCGAGTATGAGATGGATTCCGAGACAAAAGAAACGGTGGCAAAGAATACCAACGCGCAATATAAAGGCTCGGACTTTGACAATGAGGAAGATGAGATGCCGGTGACTGAAGCCGAAAACGGGCTTGTGCTGGCGGATATGACAGGATTGTCATACGATGACGAAAAATGGGAGGACCTGCTTGACGAGCTGTCCGACAAGGAGATGGTAAATCTTGTAAACGTCGGCGGATGGCAGACGGTGGAGATTGACTCGATTGAGAAGATGGCGACGTCCGACTGTGACGGTCCGGCGGGCTTAAGTAACTTTGTGACCGGAAATTACGGCACGGCATTTCCTGCCGAAGTATTGATGGCACAGACCTGGAGCAAGGAAATGGCGGAAAAGATCGGGGATGCGATCGGGCAGGAATATGCCAACGCCAATAACTACGGATGGTACGGCCCGGCGATGAATACCCACAGAAGCGCTTTTTCGGGAAGAAACTTTGAGTATTTCTCGGAGGATGCGGTGCTGGCAGGACATTTTGCGTCGGCGGAGGTAAACAGTGCGGCGAAATACGGCGTATATGCCTACATCAAGCATTTCGCATTAAATGATCAGGAGACGAACCGCTGTGCCGTATTGCTGACATACGCGGATGAGCAGTGTATCCGTGAGGTTTATCTGAAACCGTTTGAGATGGTAGTCAAGAACTTTGATTTTGAGAAGAATGTGCTGGGCGTGATGTCCGCCTACAACTGGATCGGGACAACGCCGGCCTACGCGAATCCCGAGCTGCTCAAGACCGTGCTGCGGGATGAGTGGGGCTTCTGCGGGATGGTCATTACGGACTATAACGGTTCCTACGGCTACCAGAATACGGACGCGGCGATCCGAAACGGCGGCGACCTGATGCTCGGCTACGGAACAGCGGATTCCAACAAGGTGAAAACCAAATCGGCAACCGTTGTGAAAGCGTTGAGAAACGCGAGCAAAAACATTTTATATGTGGTCGCAAACAGCGGATACTACAAAGATCCCTCCGCGGATCAGGGCGGAATGAACAATATGACAAAATTATTTCTAATCGTCGACGGATTGACGGTCGCAGCAGCGGTGCTTGTAGAAGCAGCCGTGTTCCTTCGCCTGAAAAGGAAGACAGAAGGAATCGTGGTGGAAACGGCAGATTAATTCTGCGTCATTGAGGTATAAAATACCTCCGTTTACAGATACTAGACCTAAAACTAGAAAATGTAAATGGAGGTATTCTCATATATGAAGGCAACTGGGATAGTCAGAAGAATTGACGACTTGGGAAGAATTGTGGTTCCGAAGGAAATCCGCAGGACACTGCGGATACGCGAAGGGGACCCGCTGGAGATTTTTACGGACCGAGAGGGCGAGATTATCCTGAAAAAATATTCGCCGATTGGGGAACTCTCGCAGTTTGCGGAGGAGTATGCGGAGAGTTTGTCACAGACGACGGGGTATCTGGTACTGATTACGGACTGCGACCATGTGGTGGCGGCTTCCGGCAGCGGCAGAAAGGATTTTGAGGGGAAACCGATCAGCGGACAGCTCGAAGATGTGATTGGCGCGCGGAAAAATTTTCTGGCGGAAAAAGACGAGAATGCCTTTGTGCGCGTCACCTTAGACGATGCAGGGGACTATAAGCAGCAGGCGGTCAGCACGATTATCTGCGAGGGAGACGCGATCGGCTCGGTGATTCTGTGCACGAAATCCGAGAAAGGCAAGATGGGCGAGGTGGAGAGCAAATTGGCATACGCGGCGGCAAGCTTTCTCGGCAGGCAGATGGAGCAGTAACTTATCTCAGAGAAGACGGTTTTATGCCGTAAGTTTTTTCAAAGGCGGCATAAAATTGCGAACGGCTCGCATAATTGACCGCGGCAGCGATTTCGCTGATCGTCATCTGGGAATCACATAGTAAGCGATATGCTTCTTCCATGCAGATGTTTTGATTATATTTCTTGATACTACCCTCAGTGGACAAAGGGACACACGCCCTGAGCCATGATATTCGGGTAATTTTCTGCGTTGTCCTCAATCGGCGTACGTCCAGTACGCCTCAATCGTCCGCCTTGTAAATTACCATCTTTGTGAAAGTGAAAAACAGCGGATAATTCAGAGCCGCTTATTTTGTAGCGGTGGGTATCTAAATACTGCTTTATGTTTTTCGTCAGATCTTCCATGGACTGCGGAACGATCTGATACTGCTTTGCCTGATATAAGGCGGAGTTTGTAATTGCAAAAAGAAGGCGGCAGAACAGCCCGGATACGACAGACTCGTACCCGGGTTTCTTTTTGCGCAATTCCGTGCTGATCTGATGAAAGGAATCGGAAACTTCGGGGTCATTATCCGCGTTGTTTGGGAAAGAGCGATGCTGCAGGATAGAACATACTTAAACCCGGAGCTTCCGGTAGAAGAACGAATTGAAATTTTATTGTCACAGATGACGCTGACAGACAAAATCGGACAGATGAATCAGGTGTGGGGACTGGAACAGATGAGAGAATTCGGAATGCCGGACGGGGTTTCCGATTCCACTGGCAATGGCTGCCTCGTGGGATCCCGAAGTGCTTCGGGAGAGCCAGAGGGTGGCGGCAAAGGAAGCCAGAAAAGACGGAATCCACTGGACGTTTTTCCCGAATGCGGATATTGCGCGTGACACCAGATGGGGGAGAGTGACGGAGACGATGGGAGAAGACCCCTATCTTGCATCCAGACTGGTTGAGGCGCAGATCGAGGGATTTCACGGAAGATCATCGCTGAAATCACAGGATTCACTGATGACATGCGTGAAGCATTTTGCCGGGTACGGCGCCTGCATGGGAGGAAGAGACTATGACCAGGTGACATTGTCGGAAGCGGAGCTTCGGAATGTGTATTTCCCGACTTTTGAAGCGGGGTTAAAAGCCGGGGCGGAGACGGTAATGACGGCGTATATGGATTTGAATAACGTTCCCGCAACCGTAAATCAGTTTCTTTTAAACCGGGTATTGAGAGAGGAATGGAACTTTGACGGTTTTGTGGTGACAGACGCCGGAACAATCGCAAACCTTGTGACGCAGGGACTTGCAAAAGACGGAGAGGACGCCGCGTTGCGCGCAATGAATGCGCAGGTGGACATGGATATGGGAAGCTTCCAATATGTGCAATTTTTAGCGAAGCTTGTCGGGGAAGGAAAGATACGGGAGAGTCAGATTGACGAGGCGGTAAGGCGCATTTTAAAGATTAAATTTGAACTCGGATTATTTGAACACCCGTATGCGGATATGGATACAGAGGAGGACGAAGCGGAACACAGAAAAAAGGCATTGTGGAGCGCACAGCAGAGCATTGTATTGCTCAAAAATAAAAATGACGTTCTTCCTCTTTCAAAAGACATCAAAAAAATTGCCGTGATCGGGCCGGCTGCGGATGCAAGGGATGACACGGAAGGGATTCTCGGAATGTCAAATATTCCGCAGGCGGTGACGGTATTAGAGGGAATACGCGCCAAGCTTCCGGATGCGGAGGTGATTTACCGGCCGGGCGCATGGCTAAAGAGGGATATTCCCAATATGGTATCTGAGTTTGTACCTGATTTTTGCGGGAAAAAGGAGAAGGAGCGCCAGACGAAGGAGGAGGCGGATCTGGCTGTTTCCGAGGCCGTTGAGGCGGCGAAAGGGGCGGATACCGTCGTTATGGTGCTCGGGGAAGCGGTAAATATGTCCGGGGAGGCGGGCTCGAGGGCGGCGCTTGATTTGCCGGGCAGGCAGCAGGAACTTCTGGAAAAGATCTGGGCAACCGGAAAGCAGATCGTGCTTGTCGTTTTGGGAGGGCGTCCGCTTTCGCTCACATGGGCGGATGAACATGCGGATGCGATCATCGAGGCGTTCCAGCCGGGCTGGGAAGGCGGCAATGCAGTGGCAGACATCCTGTTTGGCGACGTGAACCCAAGCGCAAAACTGCCGATTACCGTTCCGAGAAGCGCCGGCCAGTGTCCGAAGTTTTACGCGGAGAACCTCACGCATCAGCCGGTTGAAACACAGCCGAAACCGTATTCAAGATACTGGAATGAAGACGGCAGCCCGCTGTATCCGTTTGGGTATGGGCTAAGCTATACAACCTTTGAATATCGCAATCTGGTATTGGAAAAGGAAAAAATCCGGTTAGGGGAAGCGGCGGTTGTGCGGGTGGATGTCTGCAATACCGGAAGCAGGACGGGAGCTGAGATTGCGCAGCTTTATATTCACCAGAGATACGGAAGCGACACCAGGCCGAAGCGGCTGCTGAAGGGATTTTCGAAGTTTGAGCTGGCGCCGGGCGAGACAAAGACAGTCGAGTTTAAACTGACGGCAGACGATTTGCGCTATTACAGCTGCAGCAAAGGGGATTATGTTCAGGATGAAACGACAATCGACGTGTGGGTCGGCGGCGATGTGAATGCAAAGTTACACACAGTTCTTTCTGTGGGAAATGAGGGAGAAGAATGATTACAATCAGAAATAAAAACGGAAAGCGTTCAAAATTATTTTATCTCGTATGGTCGGCTCCTCTTATCGGTTCCTCATGCGTAGTGGTGTTTCTCGGATATATTACATATTTTTCGACCGATATTTTGGGGCTGCCGACGGGGCTGGTCGGCGTATTATTGCTGCTCTCAAAAATTTTTGACGGGATTACGGATGTGATTGCAGGCTACCTGATTGACCGGACAAATACAAAGTGGGGAAAGGCAAGACCTTATGATATTGCATATGCCTTTTTTGCATTGACGGCGATGGCGCTGTTTTCGATTCCGAATATCGGGACAACAGGTACGGCAATTCTGGTTTTTGTGCTGTATACAATGGTCTTTTCGGTTTTTCAGACTCTGTATTCCTGCCTGCGTATACCGGCAGTTGTGTTATCGTTTATCCGGATTTTTCTGATTCCGGAGACGGATCACGCGGCGGAAACGGCAGTCGGGGTGAGACGGGAGAAATTTACGGTGCTGCAGAGTGCAAAGCTGTTATTCGGCAACCGCTACCTGATGTTTTTTGGATTGGCGCTGCTGCTGACGAACATCGCGTCGAATGTGAGTGCAAATTCACAGACGTATTATTTTAAATATGTCGTCGGGGATATTTCCATGATGGCACTGGTTTCCGCGACAGCGATTGTCGGCCCGTTTACGATCGCGTTTTACCCGATGCTTTCGAAAAAACTTGGAATGAAAAAGCTGATGGCCGGGGCGCTTCTGATGGGGGCTGTCGGGAAATTACTGCCGTTGCTAGGATTGACGAGCGTGCCGCTGCTGTTGCTTTCCTCATTATTCTTCTCTGTCTCTTTTATGCCGATTTATATACTCGCCGCAAATGTGATTATTGACTGCATGGATTACGGGGAATATAAAAGCGGTGTGAGGGGCGAAGGAATCTACACATGCGTATCCGGTTTCTGCAGCAAAGTCGGGACCGGCGCTGCAAGCGGGATGCTGGGACTTGTCACGGCGCTGGGCGGTTATGACGGTACTGCGGCCGTACAGAGCAGTTCCGCGATAAATTCGGTGATTCTTTTGTTCACGGTGATACCCGCCGTGCTGTGTTTTCTGGCTGTGCTGGCATTAAAGGCCTATAAACTGGATAAAGAACTGCCCCTGATTCAGGCGGAACTGAAAAAGAGGGAAAAGGAGTCATAGCGCATCGCGGCATTTTTGCCGGCGGTGACAGATCACAAATACCCGGTATTTCAAAATAAGCGTTTGAAATGCCGGGTATTTGTGAGTTTCCGAAATTTATCACCTGTTCGGTAATATACGTCCTGCTGATTTGCAGGAAGCTTGGTGGAATTTTGATAATGGTTGAAATAGAATTTTCCCATGATTTACATTTCTTCGGGCAGAAGTTCAATCATGAGCTGCATTTGAAAATCTTTGTCAATAGCAGCACGTTTCAAGTCATCGAATCTGTTCAGATTTATCAGAATAGAATTGAGGGTATTAATGCGGGTTTCGCCTTCAATTCTGCCCTCATTACGTTCCTCATTTGCAATCCTTTCCATAATTTCACACATAACTTTCTGTCCCTCCTCTGTTTCTTTATACCGACGTTTTCTGTCGGAGGTAATAGGAAATTTATTATTGTATGCACTGTCGTCAACAAATACTTCCATCAGTTCCGACACTTCGGAACCGTCCCTTACTTTTGCATTGACATAAATCTCTTCAAAACCATTATTGGTCCGAGCGCCTGTTTCCCTTATAACACGGTCTACATGATATAAAGGAAGGCTGCCTTTAAAGATATCAAATTTGGAGATAAATACCACGCAGACATCAGGAACATCTTTAAATCTTTCGCCGGGGTCTGTGAGGTTTGTCGTAAGGATTGCGCCGTTATACCGGACACGCCTTTGGTGGTCGTCGTCATTAGCGCGCTGTACTTCGATGTCGATTTTCCGTCCGCCGCCGAGCACACATTTTGCATCCAGAATAACGGAACGTCCCTGCGGATTTGTGCCTGCATATTGGGGAGTGGCTTCCAATACTGTAAGTTCTGAATCAGAAAGAATCACCCGCAGGATTTCTTCACAGAATGCCTTATCTTCTGCCATAGTCCTAAACATAAGGTCGTCAATCGGATTTAGTTTTTTCGCTTCTTCACGAATTTTTGCTTTACTGCTCATGTATTGTCCTCATTTGGTATTACAGCGGAAACTTATTGCTGTTAAATATAGTATACCATGATTTTTATGATACACAATACGAATCTATGTTTTCTGTCGTTCCGAAATGATGAATAACAAGATCATTTTTACTAAAGCCTGCATTTGGTGTAACACACGAAGCGTTTTGTGTAAAAGAGATGCGGCGTCCCGATATTGTGATAAATAAATTTTATCAGTAATTCATAAATGGAGGGACGATATGAAGAAAAAATCTATGGGAAGTATGCTTCTTAGCGCCGGCCTGCTTGCGCTTTTCGCGCCGGCGCCTGTCTGGGCTGCGGGGCTTCAGGTGGAAACGAGCGACGTCGTTTCGGTTGTGAAAAACTGCATTCCTTATGTTGCGGTTTTTCTCGCAATCGCTGCGGCCCTGGTCGCTGTCTGCGTGATCGCGCGAAAGTATGAGGCCAAAAAGAAAAAAATGATCCGCGCACAATCGCTGTGCGCCGGAATACTGGCGTTTGTCGTCATGCTGAATTTCTTGTGTATGGGACCGCTGAAAACATTGCTTGACGTGGTCGCAAATCCGGCAAAACAGGTGTCGGATAAGACAAAACAGGAGGCGGAGGAACTGATTACGGATATCGCGGGGGAAGGTTCCGTGCTCGTGAAGAATGACGGAACGCTCCCGCTGGCTCCGGACGTTAAAACGTTGAATGTGTTCGGCTGGGCTTCCACAAATCCGTGCTACGGCGGAACCGGTTCGGGCGCTGTCGATACCTCGACCTGTGTCTCGTTATTATCCGGAATCGAAAGCGGTGGATACACTTTAAACGACACATTGACGCAGCTGTACACCTCCTATGCGAGCGCGCGAGGCGAGGCGACAATGTCGAGCGTCGACTGGACACTGCCGGAGCCGACCGCGGACTGCTATACGGATGAGATGATGGAGGAGGCAAAAGCGTTTTCGGATACTGCGGTAATCGTCCTGGCGAGAGTGGGCGGCGAGGGAAGCGATCTGCCGACTGATTTCGGCGCGAAAGATGCGGCCGGAAACCCTCTTTATACCTATAAAAATAACAGTGAAGCGTATGAGGACTTCGGAGCCGGCCGTCATTATCTCGAACTCAGCCAGACCGAAAAAGATCTGGTGGATCTGGTATGCAGCAATTTCGAGCACGTCGTGGTGATCTGCAACAGCGCGAATGCGATGGAGCTCGGCTGGGTAGACGAGTACGCGCAAATCGGAAGCGTCATCTGCTGTCCGGGCGCGGGGGAAACCGGATTTGCGGCGCTCGGTAAAATCTTAAACGGAGAGGTGAATCCTTCGGGAAAACTCTCGGACACCTGGGTGTACGATTTGACCGCGACCCCGGCATTTGCAAATTTCGGCGAATTTACCTATGACAATATGGACGAATACGGATGGGAAGAGTCCAATCCGTTTACCGGGGAGACAAAGAAAAATGACGTCAACTTTGTCAATTATGTCGAAAATATTTATGTGGGCTATAAATTTTATGAGACGGCCTATGAGGAAGCCGGGAATCAGAATATGGCCTTTGACTATGACAGCGTGGTGCAGTATCCGTTTGGTTACGGCCTGTCCTATACGGATTTTGAGCAGAAAATCACAGGCTTCGAGACAACGGATACCGGGTTTGAGCTGCGCATCGACGTGACGAACACCGGAAACGTGGCCGGAAAAGATGTTGTGGAAGTCTACTATCATCCGCCTTATACGAACGGCGGAATCGAGAAGGCGGCCGTAAATCTGATTGATTTTGCAAAGACAAAGACGCTGGAACCGGGAGAGACGGAAACGCTCACGTTTTCGGTTGCGAAAGAGGATATGGCGTCGTTTGATACTTATGGTCACGGCTGTTATGTATTGGAGGCCGGCGCGTATGGAATCAGCATCCGCTCGGATGCGCATACGGTGATTGAGGAAAAAACGTATGAGGTTTCCGCGACGGAAGTTTATGATGATGCAAATTCCAGAACGTCGGACGGAAAGGCGGCCACGGTACAGTTTGCGTATGCCGAGGGTGACGGCGTTACATATTTAAGTCGCGAAAACGGGTTTGCCAATTATGCGCAGGCGACGGCGGCTCCAGCAGATTATTCCATGAGCGAGGAGCGGAAAGCGAAGTATCAGAATGTTTCAAATTATGATATAGAGGGCATGAATCAGGATACGGATGAAATGCCGGTGACCGGCGCGGATAACGGCGTAAAGCTAAAAGAACTTCGCGGCAGGGCGTATGACGATTCGCTCTGGGAGCAGCTGCTCGATCAGCTTTCCGTCAGCGATATGACGGCGCTGATTGCCGGCGGCGGATATCAGACGGCGGCGGTTGACTCCATTGAAAAGGCGGCGACGACGGACAATGACGGGCCTGCGACTATCTACAACAATTACACGGGCGCAACCGGCAGCGCTTACACGACAGAGGTGATGCTTGCGAATACATGGAATAAGGATTTGGCGACACGGATGGGGCAGAGCATCGGAAAAGAAGCGGACGAGATGGGCGTTTCCGGATGGTATGCGCCGGCGATGAATATTCACCGCAGTGCGTTTGGCGGAAGGAATTTTGAGTATTATTCGGAAGATGCCGTATTGTCGGGTGTGATGGCGGCCTGTGAGATTAAAGGGGCAGACGAATACGGCGTATACAGTTATATCAAACATTTCGCGTTAAACGATCAGGAGACCAACCGTATTTATCAGCTCTGTACCTGGAATACGGAGCAGTCCATCCGCGAGACCTATCTGAAAGCATTTGAGATTGCAGTCAAAGAGGGGCACACAGGCGCGGTGATGGATGCGCACAGTTATATCGGTGATAAATGGTGCGGCGCAAGTTATGAGTTGAACGCCACAGTCCTGAGAAATGAATGGGGATTCCAGGGATTTGTGTCCACGGATATGTTTGCCGGGTACGGGTATTACGATGCCGATATCGCGATTCGTTCCGGTGTGGACAGCATGTTGAACCCGATGAATGCGCCGGACGCCACGGTAACCGACACGGCAAGCGCGACATCGGTTGCGGAAATGAGAAAATCCTGCCATAATATTTTGTATACGGTGGTAAACAGCAGGGCATACGATGGCGATGCGTCCTATGAGCTGGCGTTGTGGAAACGCATGCTCATGGGCGCCGACGCGGCCGCGCTGGTGCTGCTGGCATTGCTGGAGGTATTCATCATTCAAAAAAATCGCAAAGCAGAGTAATCCATTTCTGACAGATACCCGGCGCTTCAAAATAACGGTTTGAAGTGCCGGGGGTTTTTGCTATGATGAAATCAGAACCGTTTGACCGATGAAAGGGAGGATAAAAATTGATTAAGATTGCAATCGTAGAGGATGAGGAGAAATACGAAAAACTTCTGCTTCAATTTTTGAAAAAATATTCCAGAGAAAAATCGGCAGAGTTCGAGATATCACTTTTTTCGGACGGCGATGAGATTGTTGAGAATTATGACTGTAAGTTTGATCTGATCCTGATGGATATTATGATGCGGTTTATGGACGGGATGTCCGCTGCCGAACTCATCCGAAAGCAGGATGAACGGGTTACGATCATTTTTATCACTAATATGGTAAATTATGCGATCAAGGGGTATCAGGTGGGCGCATTTGATTATATTTTAAAACCGATCACTTATTTTTCACTGGAGAAGAGTCTGGATCGAGCACTCTCAAAAATCGACAGGGAGGAACCAAATGAATATATCAATATCAATATGGCGACCGGCGTTCAAAAAGTGGCGCTGGCAGAGCTTTTTTATATTGAAAGCAATGCGCACTATCTGACCTTTTATACAAAGAGGGGGAATTTCCGGACCTACATGCGCATGAAAGACGTGGAGCATACGTTGTGCGCTCTGAATTTCTACCGGATTAATAAAGGGATTATCGTAAATCTGCGATACATTGACGGGGTAGAGGAAAACTGCTGCATGGTAAACGACAGTATGCTTCCGATCAGCAGAGGGAAGAAAAAAGAATTTATGGAGATACTGAACCATTACATTAACAGCCATTAGATTAACTGGCTGCGCTTATAAAGATGGTATGGGGAGAACGATATGGAGGAAATGTCGGCAAATATTCCGAGGTTATATACCGCGATTGCGGAGATGATGTCGTGCTGGATTTTTTTTGTAATTTGTAAAAGAAAGCTATCCGCCGGAAAGATACTGTTGCTTACGGGCGGTGTCGGCCTCGTGGAACTTGCGTATACGCGTGCAGGTACACTGCTGTCAAGCTGGTTTTGGCCGATACACATGCTTTTTTTGTTTTCGATGATGTTTGTTTACATGTATTGCGTTGTAGAGCGACCGGCGTTGACCGTGTATTACTATACCATGAAATCTTTTATCATGGCGGAGTTTGTCGCAGCGTTTGAATGGCAGATCGCTTATTTTTATAAATGGAATGAAATTTTATCCGGGGAAATCCGGATTTTCATTGCCGTGCTGTTTTATACGGTTTGTTTTGCGGGGTTGTTGGTTGTTGAAAAAATATGGATCAGAGATTCGATATTCAGAACCGTATCCGTTCAGGAGGGGCTTATCGCGACGGCGATCGTAATCGGGGTATTCCTCCTGAGCAATATCGGCTTTTTCACGTTAAATACCCCTTTTTCGGGACAGTCGCTGTCGGATCTGTTTAATATCAGGACGATCGTTGATTTTCTGGGGCTGGTAATTTTATATGCATTTCAAAGCAGAATTGCGGAAATCGACATGAAAATGGATTTGGCGACAATGGACCGGTGCCTGCGGGAACAGTATGAAAAATATCGAAATTATCAGGACAGTATTGATCTGATTAATATGAAATATCACGATCTGCGGCATCAGATGGAAGACTTAAAGGAACAGATAAGCAGTGAGGAGCAAACCCTTCTGATCGATAATATTGAGTCCGAGCTGAAAGAATACAGCCCTTACATCCAAACCGGAAATAAGGTGCTGGATGCATTGCTCGACAGCCGTCAGACAATCTGCAGAAAAAGGAATATTATCATTACAGCCGTCGCAGACGGAGGCCTTCTGGAATTTATGAATGTGGCGGATATCTGTACGGTGTTCGGAAATGCGCTGGATAACGCCGTCGAGAGCGTAACCATGATAGAGGACGCCGAAAAGCGATTGATCCATCTTGAAGTGACGGAACAAAAGCAGTTTGTGATCATTCTGGTAGAAAATTCGTGTCGTCAGGGGATCGTTTTTGAAAACGGGATTCCGAAGTCGCCCCGCAAAGACAAGAAAAATCATGGATTCGGAACCAGAAGCATCCGACAGGTGGTACAGAAATATGGAGGCAGTGCAATCTTTGACGCGGAGGACGGATGGTTTACACTTAAAATCTTATTACCCTGTAAAAAGTCCTGCAGAAAGAAATAATCTGTCATCGGAACCTTCGATTGACGGGAGCATACATGTATGCCCTTGCCAGTCAAAGGTTACATCATATGTAAGGAAAAGTCGTTTTCATGTAAGAGACGGCTTTTTTTAATTGCGTATGGTATTTATAAAATGTCAGAAGTCCAAAAAGAAAAGAGAAAAGGAGAGAAAATTATGGCGAGAACGATAATTCTTTTGACAGCTGTTCTTATGACAGGTCTGACCGCAGCGTTTTTTGTTTTTTCTTTTATAAAAAGAAAAACGATTGGGACAGACAGTAAACTGCGAAAAGCGGGGCGGGTGATTTTAAGTCTGCTGCTGGTTGTGACATGCGCGGCAAATTTTGTCGCATTGCAGTTTACAAATGTTATTACGCAGTACTTTGCGACGATCAGCCTGGATGACCCGGATATTCAGGAAGTGAGAAAGAACAGTACGGAGACGGCCAAAAAGCTTGCGGATGAAGGGTTTGTCCTGCTGAAAAATGAAAATCAGGTACTGCCGCTTGCAAACAAACAGGTCAACGTATTCGGCTACAGCTCCATCGACATTAATTTCGGCGGAACGGGCTCGGGTTCCGGAAGCGACGAATACAATGTCGGATTTTATGAAGGGCTGAAAAATGCGGGAATTGAAGTGAATGAGGAACTGAAATCGTTTTATGACAGCGCCTACACGGAAAAGCAGAAGACAAATGTGATGGCTATGATAGGCGGAGACTACAATTCCTATGAGCCGTCTGTGGAAGAATATTCGGATGAGCTGATTGGGAACGCGAAAGAATATTCCGATACCGCGGTGATTGTGCTGACGAGAAACGGCGGCGAGGGAGGAGATCTCCCGCTTGATGCGGCAGGCTATGAGGGAGGTGCAGCAGGGGAACATTATCTGGAACTGAACAAAAACGAGCGCGATATGGTGGCTATGGTAGAAGCCAATTTTGAACATATCATCGTTGTGATTAATTCCAGCAATGCGATGGAGTTGGGATTTTTGGAGGACGACGCAATTGACGCGGCGCTGTGGATCGGAGGACCGGGCTGTGAGGGATGCGACAGTCTCGGAGAAATCCTTGCGGGGGAAGTAAACCCGTCCGGACGGCTTGCAGACACTTATGCGTATGACCTGACGGGCAATCCGTCTTATTATAACTTCGGACAGTTTCTCTATGAAAATACGGAAAACAAATATGCCCTGATTTTCGAGAACCCGTCCGTATTTAATGGGGAACATTATGCGTATGTCGACTATGCGGAAGGAATTTATGTCGGATACCGCTATTATGAGACAAGATGGATTGACAACGAGACAAATGCGTGCGACGAAACCGCATATCGGCAGGCGGTTCAGTATCCGTTTGGCTACGGCCTCTCCTACACGGAATTCGAGCAGAAGATTTCTGATTTTTCCGATGACGGAACTGCGGTTACGGTGGATGTGACCGTGACGAATACCGGGAATGTGGCCGGAAAAGACGTCGTACAGCTGTATTATACTCCGCCGTATTACGTCGGAGAAATCGAAAAAGCGTTTGTCAATCTTGCCGATTACGAGAAAACGGAACTTCTCGCGCCGGGAGAGTCGCAGACCGTAACGATTTCTTTCAGGTATGAAGATATGGCGTCGTATGATTATCAGGATAACGAATGTTATGTGTTAGAGCACGGCGATTATGAGATTAAGCTGATGAAGAATGCGCATGACCTGATTGAAAGCCGCACGGTAACGGTCGCATCGGATATCGTCTACAATGATGCGAATGCGGGAGCGCGCCAGACGGACAAGACTGCCGCTGTCAATCAGTTTGACAATGTGTCAGATGGAAATGATGTGACTTATGTGTCAAGAGCAGACTGGGAAGGGACGCTGCCCACAGCGCGTCCGGCGAACAAAGACGCATCGGAGGCGGTGATACATGAAATCGAAAATCAGGGGCTGACGGACGCCCAGATGAGTGAAGAAGCCGAGGATATTGTCGTGAAAGACAACGGGCTTACGATAGCGGATGTCAAAGGCCTCGCCTATGACGATGCGACATGGGATGGATTGTTAGAGCAGCTTAGCGTGGACGACATGGTAAATCTGATTGCAAACGGCGGATATCAGACGGCGGCGATTGACAGTATCGGGAAAAATGCGACGTTGGATGAGGACGGGCCGCAGGGAATCAACAGCCTGATTTCCGGCGATGTCAAGGGCGTCGTATTCCCCTCCGAGGTCGTTGTCGCATCTACTTTTAACAAACGGCTGGCACAGGAAATGGGTCAGGCGCTTGGAGCGGAAGCCGCAGAGTACGGGATTGCCGGACTGTACGGCCCCGCAATGAACACGCACCGCTCCCCGTTTGGCGGAAGAAACTACGAATATTATTCGGAAGACGGCGTTCTTGCGGGAAAGACGGCGGCAGCTTTTGTGAGAGGGGCAAACGAGGCCGGGATTTACTGTTACATGAAGCACTTTGCATTAGACGAGCAGGAGACGGAGCGTCTGGATATCAGTATCTGGTGCAACGAGCAGGCGATGAGAGAACTGTACTTCAAGCCGTTTGAGCTTTGCGTCAAGGAAGGCGGCGTGACTGCGGCTATGGCGTCCGACAGCTTCATCGGAGCGACATGGGCGGGAGAGCGCGAGGAATTGATGAATACCGTACTCCGGGATGAGTGGGGATTCTGCGGAATGGTGATCACGGATTTTGTGACGTCGAACAGCAAGAACGCGGACCGGGCAATCCGGAGCGGTACGGATTTGAGCCTCACGACATTGGGGAACCTTTCGCCGTCCGCATTATCGACCGATACCAAAGCGGGCCGCCAGGCGTTGCGAACGGCTTCGCACAATATCCTTTACACCGTTGCGAACAGCAATGCGCAGGAGATTTCAGACGAGGCATTCCCGACATGGACATTGATGATTATGGCATTGGATATCTTTCTGCTTGCGATGGCCGGGCTTGTCATGTTTTATAAAAAGAAGAATCCAATTGAAATTGTAAAATAGAATGTTTGCAACTTGAAAAGCGGCGGCGTTTACGTTAGTATTAACAGACCGGATATGGTATCAAAAGGACGGAGTCAAAGAGACGGATGTCCGGTGGAAATACGGGAAACGGGGGAACGGGATGACGAAAACGCCGAGACGCAGAAAAAAGAAAAAATATCGGGCGTTCTGGCTGTTTGTGAAAATACAGCTGGTACTGCTTTTGCTGGTGGCGGGAGCGGGCCTGTACTACACCTTCGGCGGTTACGGGGAGGAAGTGCGGGCCTTAAAGCGCGAGGCGGCGGCCGCCGTAAGAGCGTCGGATAAGGAGACCTTCCGGGACAACCAGACCGGCATTGTGTACGCCGCGGACGGGAGTGTGATTTCGACATTAAAGGGTGCAAAGGAGTCGTACTATCTGACGCGGGAGGAGATTCCCGAACAGGTGGTGCAGGCCATTGTCAGCATTGAGGATAAAAAGTTTTACCGCCACGGCGGTGTGGACTACCGGGCGATCGTGCGCGCGGTCCTGGCGATGATTGAGAACGGCAAGGTGACGCAGGGCGGCAGCACGATCACGATGCAGCTGGCGCGCAACCGCTTTCTCACGCAGGAGAAAACATGGCAGCGGAAAGTCGAGGAGATTTTTATCGCGTGGGATCTGGAGGAAAAGTATACAAAAGATGAGATTCTGGAATTTTATCTGAATAATATTTACTTCGGGAACGGCTATTACGGGATTTTGTCTGCGAGCCGCGGCTATTTCAACCGGGAGGTCGGAGAGCTCTCGCTGTCGCAGACGGCATTTCTGTGCGCGATTCCCAATAATCCGACGCTGTATGACCCGCTTACGAATATGGAACACACACTGGCGCGCCGGGACAGGATTCTTTTAAATATGAAGGAAGACGGAATTATTTCGGAGAGGGCGTACAAGGAGGCCGCGGCGGAGCAGATATGGCTGCAGAGACCGCCCGGGCACGAGAAAAACGATTATGTCGAGACATACGCTTACTACTGCGCGACAAG
Source organism: Lachnospiraceae bacterium (assembly GCA_021770345.1). Taxonomy (GTDB): domain Bacteria; phylum Bacillota; class Clostridia; order Lachnospirales; family Lachnospiraceae; genus Roseburia. The sequence continues at coordinate 20,688 of JAETRD010000007.1, forward strand.
GGCGCTGATGGAGGGGGCCGGCTTTGTCTTTCAGACGGAGTTTGAGACGAAGGAGAAGGAGGCCGCTTACCGGGAGGCCTACGAGGAGCTTTACGCATCGTGCCAGAAGGATCTGTACACGAAAGGATACCGCATTTACACCTCGTTGGACCTGCGGATGCAGGAACAGCTGCAGGCTGCGGTAAGCGACACGTTAGGGGGCTATGAGGAAGTCAATGAGGAGGGAATCTATGCGCTGCAGGCGTCGGCGGTCTGTATTGACAACGAGAGTGGTTATGTAAAGGCGATTGTCGGCGGAAGGCTGCAGGAATACAACGGCTATACGCTCAATCGGGCCTACCAGAGTTACCGGCAGCCCGGCAGCGCGATCAAGCCGCTGATCGTCTATGCGCCGGCTTTTGAGCGGGGCTATACGCCCGACAGCATCGTGACGGACGAGGAGATACCGGACGGGCCGAAAAACGCCAACGGCAGGTATCAGGGTGAAATGACGCTCCGCAAGGCGGCGGAGGATTCCGTCAACACGGTCGCGTGGAGGCTGTTCGAGGAGATATCCCCGGCACGGGGGCTCTCGTATCTGGCGGAGATGAACTTTTCAAAGCTCGACGCGGAAGATTACAGACAGACCTCCGCGCTCGGCGGATTTACAAACGGCGTGTCGGCGCTCGAGATGACGGCGGGGTATGCGGCGCTCGAAAACGACGGCGTATACCGCAGGCCGACCTGCGTCGTGAAAATCGAGGACGCGGACGGGAATCTGATCTGCGAGCCAAACCGGACAGAGAAGTCCGTTTACCGAAAAAATGCCGCGCGGATGACAACGGATGTGCTGACCGGTGTGTTCACCCGGGGAACCGCGCGCGGACTCGGACTGTCGCAGATGCCCTGCGCCGGAAAGACGGGAACTACAAATGACCAGAAGGATGGGTGGTTTGTGGGCTATACCAGATACTATACGACGGGCGTGTGGGTGGGATACGATATGCCGCGCGGAATGGATGCGCTGATGGGGAATACCTACCCGGGGAAAATCTGGCAGACCTATATGGAAGAGATACATAAAGGACTCGAACCGCTGGCATTTTTGCCGGCCGCGCAGCTGTCGGAGGAATATCGGGAGAGGCAGCGCGAGGCAAAGGAGGCCGCGGAGCGCGAGAACCGGGAGGAAGCGGAACCGGAAGCCGCAGAGCCGGAACATGCCGCGGAACCGGAAGCAGGAGAGCCGGAAGTCGCAGAGCCGGAAGCCGCAGAAACGCCCGCGGGAGACGGCGGAACGGATTGACAGATTCGTGCGGAGACGGTATCATAAATGTAGTATTTTTAGTGCGGAAGGAGAAAAAGTTATGAAAAAATATGCATTTGGCGTGGATATCGGCGGAACGACATGTAAAATCGGTTTTTTTGACACGAGCGGCGTGCTGCTCGACAAATGGGAGATTAAGACCGACACCGAAAACAACGGCGAACGCATTCTCTCCGATGTGGCGCAGGCGGTTGACAATAAGCTGGCGCAGGAGGGGATCAGCAAGGACGACGTGCAGGGAATCGGCATCGGTGTGCCGGGACCGGTGCGGACGAGCGGTATCGTGACGCGCTGCGTAAATCTTGGATGGGGTGTTGTGAATGTGGCCGAGGAGCTTGGAAATCTGACCGGCCTTACGATCAAAGTCGGAAATGACGCAAATGTGGCGGCGCTCGGCGAGATGTGGCAGGGCGGAGCAAAGGGCAGCAGGGACGTTGTCATGGTGACGCTCGGCACCGGCGTCGGCGGCGGTATCATTATTGACGGAAAGGTTGTGGCCGGATTTGACGGTGCCGGCGGAGAGATCGGTCATATCACGGTGAACAATGACGAGATTGAAGCCTGCAACTGCGGACAGTACGGCTGTCTGGAGCAGTATACCTCGGCTACGGGGATTGTGCGGGTGGCAAAGCGGAAGTTGGATAAGACTTCGGACGATACGGTGCTCAGAGGCATTGAGAACCTGACGGCGAAAGACGTCTTTGATGCGGCGAAAGACGGAGACGATGTGGCGCTCGGACTTGTGGACGAAGTCTGCCAGATTCTCGGGGCGGCGCTTTCCAATATTGCGTGTGTGGTAAACCCGGAAATTATTGTGATCGGAGGCGGTGTGTCGAAAGCGGGTCAGATTTTGATTGACACGATTCAGAAACATTTCATAGAGAGCGCGTTCCATGTGTGCCGCGATACAAAGTTTGTGTCGGCGGGTCTCGGGAACGATGCGGGCATGTACGGCGGCGTACAGATGCTTCTGGAGTAGATAAGCGATGCGTACGGAACAGAAATCAAGTGTGAAGAACAGCATCGGCAGACTGATCTTTGTCGGATTGTCAGTCCTGCTGCAGGTTGCATGGATTGTGGTGCTGTTCGTCCGCCTGAATGAATACTCTGAGCTTATCAACTTATTGACCGCCCTTATCGCGGCGGCCGTGGTTCTGCGCATTTATGTCAGGAGCGAGAACACGGCGTTTAAGCTGTCATGGATCATTCTGATTTTACTGTCCCCGCTGATGGGGCTGTGTATTTATGCGTTGTTTGGGCACAAGGATGCAAACAGGGGGATGCGGAGGCGGTTTGAGACGATTGACGCGAAGCTGCTCCCGGAGATTTTGCAGGACAAAGCGGTGATGGAACGGCTCGAGGAGAAGAATTTTTATTTTGCAAATCAGAGTCGTTACCTGTATGACTATGGAAAATATCCGGTCTACCGCAATACGGACGTGACTTTTTATGCGGAGGCGTCGGACGGATTTGAGGCGCAGCTGAGGGAATTGCAGAAGGCGGAACACTTCATCTTTATGGAGTATCATGCGATCGAGGAGGCGGAGGCATTCGCACGGCTCAAAGCGGTGCTCGCGGAGCGGGCGGCTGCCGGGGTGGAGGTGCGGCTGCTGTATGATGATGTCGGCAGTATCGGATTTATCGATCCGGGCTTTATCGGGCGCATGAAAGAAGTGGGCGTGGAATGCCGCGTGTTTAATCTGGTGCTCCCGTTCCTCAATATTTTCATGAATAACAGAGATCACCGCAAGATTACCGTGATTGACGGAAAGGTCGGTTTTACCGGAGGCTACAATCTGGCGGACGAGTATTTTAATATCACGCATCCTTACGGTTACTGGAAGGACACGGGGGTGCGGCTTGAGGGAGATGCGGTAAAGAGTCTTACGGTCATGTTCCTTGAGATGTGGAATGCGATAGGTAAGACAGATGCGGATGTCTCCGGGTATCTGCCGGCGTATGAGGGAACGGTCAGGGGGAGCGGTTTTGTTCAACCGTATGCGGACAGCCCGCTCGACAACGAATACGTCGGGGAAAACGTATACCTGAATCTCATAAAAAATGCGGCGCATCGTCTGTATATCGCGACGCCGTATCTGATTATCAGCGATGATATGGCGCGGGAACTGTGTATGGCGGCCAGGCGCGGGGTGGATGTGCGGATCGTGACGCCGGGGATTCCGGACAAAAAGCTGATTTATAAGATTACGCGTTCCTATTACGCGGGACTGGTGCAGGGAGGCGTGCGGATCTATGAGTACACACCCGGGTTTATCCACCAGAAACAGGTGCTGTGTGACGATTGCGCGGCTGCGGTCGGGACGATTAATTTCGATTACCGCAGCCTGTATCACCACTTTGAAAACGGGGTGCTGATGTTTGACTGTGATGCGATACGGGATATCAGGAAAGATTTTAAACAGATATTTGCAGTGTCGCGGGAAGTGACCGGAGAGTATCGGGAAGGACGGAGCGCGGTTCTGCGGTTGACGCAGTGCCTGCTGCGGCTGTTTGCACCGCTGCTGTAGAAAGGATTGTTCACGGCGTTGCGCCGTAAAGTGAAAAGAGGAGGTGCGGTGATCGCCCTCCTCTTTTTGAGTACAGGTGCAGCCGCTTTTGCGTGCCGCCCTTATGCTTGTTATGCGGTGTAGATCGTCTTGCCTTCCTTGATGGTCTCTAATACCGGAATATCTTTAATCTTATCCGATGCGACGGTGAGCGGGTTTTCTCCGAGAATCACAAGGTCCGCAATTTTGCCTTCGGTGATGCTGCCCTTCTTATCCTCCTCAAAAATCTGATATGCACCGTTGATGGTCACACCCCTTAACGCCTCTTCTACGGTCAGCCGCTGGTCGGCGCCGAGCAGGCGGCCGCCTTTCGTGATACGGTTTACCGCGTTGTGCACGGCAAAGAGCGCATTCGGATTTACGACCGGAGAATCCTGATGCATCGTATAGTTCATGCCGCGGTTGATCGTGGAGCGGATCGGGCTGATGCGCTCTGCGCGCTCCGGGCCGAGCACGGACTCATAATGCCAGTCGCCCCAGTAATATACATGATCAAGGAAATAGGTGGGAATCATGCCGATTTCTTTCATGCGGTCAAGCTGATCCTCACGAACCGTCTGCGCGTGCACCATAACAGGACGCAGATCTTCATGGATTCCGGTTTCCTCAATTGCCTGTGTGTAGCAGCGAATCAGCTGTTCGCAGGCGGCATCGCCGTTGCAGTGAACGTTCATCTGCCATTTGTTTTCAAGGCAGGTCTTTGCAGCCGCAACGACATCCTCATCTTTGAAAATCTGGAAGCCGTTGTAATCGGCGTCTTTTCCTTCGGGAGCCACATGATACGGCTTTGACAGCCAGGCCGTCTTTGCCTGCGGAGAGCCGTCTAAAAACATCTTGTAAGCGCCCATTCTGACATGGTTTTCATACGGGCCGACTTTCTGTCCCTTCACAAGGAGCTCGTCTGCAACCTGCGGCGCAACAAGCCCGAGTACATCGATATTGATCGCACCCATCTTTCCGGCTGCCGTAAGAAGCTGGTATTCGTTCTTAGTCACACGGCCGTCCTGGCAGGAGGTAATTCCGAAGGAAGAATAGAGCGAGCAGGCCTTTTTGAGGGAGGCGAGTACTTTCTCAAACGCAGGAGGCGCCATCTTTGCCTGTATCTCCGGGGCGAGGTATGCGTTTTCGGTGATAAGGCCGTTCGGCTCTCCATTCTCAAAACACTCTACGGTTCCGCCGTCCGGTACGGTATAATCGCCGCAGTAGCCTAACAGTTCCATCGCCTTGCTGTTTAAAACGGCGCAGTGGCCGGATGCATGCGTGCAGGAAATCGGAATCTCGGTTGAGATGGTATCAAGGTCATATTTTGTGATGTGTTTGCCGTCCGGGAACGCAGAGGGGTCATATCCCATGCCCATCAGCCACTCGCCGTTGCTGAAATCACCCGCGTCGAACCCTTTTTTGAATTCTGCGAGAAGCTCTTCCTTTGTATTGCAGTTTCCGGTCGGAGACGGGTTTGCATTTACCATGAGCAGGTTGTACGCAACTGCTGTCAGGTGGGAATGCGGGTCGATAAAACCGGGCATGAGCGTCTTGCCGGACAGATCCCGCAGCTCGGTCGCATCGTCTTTTAAGGCGAGAATTTCTTCGTTAGAGCCGACCTTTGCGATTTTGCCGTCCTCCACGAGAATTGCTTCTGCGGTTTTTCTGCTGTCGTCCATTGTGACGACCTGTGCGTTGTGAAAAATGATTCTTTCCAAAATAATACACCTCCTGTTTGATATATATGGATTTTTATTTTTTTACAGTTTGTATTCCTGCCATTTTTTTGCGGCAAATACGGCAAGCGCCGTCACATTGATTCCGCCCACTACGAACAGCAGAAGATCCACCGCGTCGAACACGATGTTGAAACCGAATACGGCGAGTGTTCCGGCCGTGATGATTAAAGCCAGGTAGATGGCAATGTTGGTGTTTTCCTTGTTGTCAAACAGCACCGTCAGGAAATAGTAGGAGCCGAGCAGTGTCGTGAGGCCGGACAGCAGGGTAAACATGCACAGCACAATCAGTCCGAAAACACCGGTGACATCGGATGCCGTCATAAAGAAATCTTTTAAACGGGTCACGGAGTCTGCCGGGAATGTGATAATTCCGTTTGTCACGCCGTAGGAAGCGATGTAAGTAGTCACGACGATGGATACCAGGATGGTGACAATCGTCGGGAGCAGGGAAATCATTGCCGCCTCGCGGGGCTCTGAGTCGGATTCCTGCGCGGACATCGCAAGAGCGCCGAGACCGGTCTCCGCAGTCTGAATTACGCGCTGCATGCCGAGAATAAAGCCCAGCGGAACGCCGAGCATTGCGCTGACGGGATTGGTCATACCTTCAATCATTCCGTTTAAGTAAACCGGAATGTGGTCATGGGTTTTCACAATAAAGATTGTGAAGAAAATAAAGTATGCAACCACTGCCGTACCGATCATATAGGTCATGGCATTGATAAAAAGGTCATGCTTTTTCGTGAGCACGATAATTCCGACGATCAGGATAATCGGAACGACGATGAACAGATATCTCTGTACCTGATTTAAGGAAACGGACAGATACTGGTCGGTCACTATCGTGACAACGGAATCCATTCCGCTGAACTGAAAGCCGCCGAAACCAAACACATAAAGTGCACAAAAGCCGATTCCGTATATCGCAGCGAATTTCGGAGAGAGCAGCATTCCGATGTACTCCTTGGGAGTCTTTTTCATAACTTTTGAGCACAGGGTTTCGGAATAAGATACCGGAACCATAATAAGTGCGCCGATTAAGGCCCAGATGGCCATGGCCTCAATGTGTGTCTGGCCTTTGCTTACAAGATTTGACAGAGAGCCAAGAACGCTGATGATAGCACCTGTACCGATCATAGCGCCCAGAGAGATGGAAGCCGGACCGATAAGGTTTGCAAATTTCACTTTGGATTTCCCGGATGTCTGAGGCTGAATCTTTGTGAATGTGCGGATTGACAGAAACGCCCCGAGAATCAGAACACACGGAAGGAAAATCGGCCATACAGTATTTGAGATGGTGCCGATAATTTTTTCCACAATGTCTAAAATATTCATAAAAATAAGTACTCCTTTTACTTGCGTATTTGTGGGGGCACTTTTTCGTTGAAAGTAAAACGACAAGCAGTAATGGACAAAAATCCATTACTCTTGCCGTGTCTGCTCGTCAATTTGACTATAGCATTGCGGAAAAAAATATTCAATTCATAAATGTTGCAAAAAATTGCATAAAAGTGAATTCATCCTTCGGACTGGGATTCGAGGAGTTCCATGTAGCTCAGCGCGAGTTCCATGCTCGGGATAATCATCTCATGGGAGACGACATCGCTGCGGTTTTCCCAGGCCTCCTCGTAAAACGAGTCAAAGAGGTCAAGCATCTTCTGATCTTTTAATACCAGCATCGTTTGGTCCGTATAATCGGAATGGATGCGCAGGTAGCTGATAAAGCTCGAGAGATAGCAGCTTGGGTTTTTGCACTGCTTAAATTCTTCGATAAAATAACCGTTGATAATCTTTACTTTAATATTCGGGTTTGTCTCCATCAGGTGTATCATGTGATTGATATGCGCAGTGCGCTCGGAAATAGAGAGCGTGACTTTTGTGTTGAAAAAGTTAAGCTCCCCGGTCAGGGCATAATTGTTGAGCGTCTGTTCGTATAAAAGCACCTGCATTCCCGAGTTGTAGGTGGCGTTATTTAAAACGACATCGATGTTTTTCAGCTCATTTAGGATTTCAGGGCGATCTCCGAAGACCTGTTTTGCCACCTTTTCAAACAAGTCGGCGGGGAGGAACAATTCATTAATCGCGCCGATCAGTACCCGGATATTCTTTCCGATAATGTAGCGCATATACAGTTTCCCGGTAATCATTTCCTCCGGCGTGTGACAGGAGTACACAGGGTGACAGCTGATGGTGATAAGTTCGTCGAGCATATCGTAAGTATCCTGAATGACTGTCTCATCATCGGAGGTTGTGGCAATCAGAAGCTTTCCGTTGCGGCCGGGGATGCCGAAATGCGCAAAATGGTTCTTGACGGAAATAGCCATAGAGTAAAAGGAGAAATCCGTTGCATAAATCGAAAAATTAGTGTTGCCGAAATTTGTCACCATATTGATGAAAAGAATCGGATCAAAAATCAAATCGGCCTTTTTGATATCCGTGATACTTAAAATCAACCGGAATTTCATCAGCTCCGGGCGCACCAGATTGATATCGTTTCCCCGGATACCGGCGAGATTGAGCTTGTCGTCCCGGCTGATCTCGAACAGACTCGTCAGCATAATCAGATCCAGTGGATTTTCCGCGGTGATGTGCTCATCAATCGGAATGTGCAGATATTTCCTGCGCAGTCTCGGATTAACCAATGTATAACTGTTGGGCTTGTCGGCAAATTTCTGATAGGCATTGTCAAGGCAGGTGGAAGCGTCCGCGTCAACGGGAGATTTCTCCGTACTATATAAATAAGAAGAAAAAAGCTGTTCCTCGACTGCCTTCTGGAAACTTTTCTTTTCATCCGCCATGGTTTTGCTCCCATCGTTTGGTATTTCGAGAAAATTCTGAATGGCGTGCCGCGCGCTGTCGGTGGCCTCTGCCGTGATAAAGGCGGCAGTTTTCTGGCAGATCAGACTGGCATTCTTGCTGGAGGGATAAATTTTTGAGTTGACCATTTTGCTGATGTAGGATACGTCATAGCCCAGCTCGAGAGCCAATGCCTGATTTTTTGTTCCCGTATAATTCAGCAGTTTGCTGATTAGTTTCCCAAAGTCCATTGCAACCATTTGTGTAATCCTCCTAAAGTAAGGCCGTGAAAAAGCCGTTTTCACGACGCTTTTCACATTTTGTCAAGTGGCATCAATATTTTTGCAAACTTTTCATGTATGCATAATGATATAGTAGAACAAAGGGAATACTGCCAGAGAAGAAACGAAAAAACTACAAACCAAACCATTTACTTATTTTATAGATATATTCTATATTATTTTTCGGTTCTTGTCAGCATTTTTCCTTTCGGAAATTCCCCGTTCCGGGGAATTTCCATATAAAACCACCCCACTTTTTCGAAAGTCGTGTTTGCTCGTCAAAACAAACCGCAAAAATACAAGCAGGAGGTATTTAGTTATGACTGAAAAGAAGAGTTCCAAATATGGCTGGTTGATACTTGTCTCAGCCATGATACTGCAGGCAGTCGTGTTTGGCGTGTCTACCAACATGCATACACAGTTTACATCTTATGTTGTCGCGGGTGAAAATTTTAAGCTTGCCACATTTTCTATTATGTTCACAATAGGCGCAGTTTTCTCTGCAATTTTTCTGCCGGTTATTGGAAAAACATATAATAAATATCCGATTAAATTAATTTTCATGACCGGAACCATCATATCTATGGCCGGTATCATGTTTCTTTCCTTTGCGAACCAGTACTGGATGTTCTATTTCGGCTATACGCTGTCACAGGTTGCTGCCGGGGCAGTGTGCTCGCTCGGAGCGCCGATGCTGATGAATTCGTGGTTTGGCGAGAAGCTGCGCGGACGTGCGCTTGGCCTGACATTTGCCGGAGGTTCCATCGGCAACATCGTGATTCAGTCCCTGATTGTAAAAGTGCTTTCCAATCCGGATCAGGGTTATAAGTTTGCATATTTCTGGGCAAGTATTATCGGGCTTGTGGTAGGTCTCGCCGTGATTATCCCGTTTGTGAGAATGCCCAAAGACACCAGTGAAGTGCTTGGTAAGGCGGATGAAGAAGCGTCTTCCGAAAAGAAGGAGATCGAGATCTGGGGCTGGAGCGTGGTCGAGGTGAAAGGGCAGAAGTTTTTCTGGGTTTACAGTGTCGGATTTGTGTTCATCGGTCTGTATGTTGCGGGTCTTGCAATGAATTTTGCAACCTACCTGAATGCGATTGAGCTTACTCCGACTACCGTAGGTGCGGTTGGTTCTCTGTTTGCGCTTGCATCGCTGATCGGAAATGTCGGCGGTGGAACCATGTTTGATAAGATCGGCGTAAAGAAAGCCATGATTTTTGCAGGGATCCTCGTAGTGATTGCAGACGTTGCGCTGCTGCTCACACCGAAGCTTTTGCCGCTCGCATTTGTATTTGCAGTCTGCAAGGGCTTTGCGGTATATCACTATATGTCCGGTCCTTCTGTACTGGCAGGCAAGCTGTTCGGAAATAAAGAGTTTGCTTCGATTCTCGCAGTTACCCAGATCTTTTTTGCAGTCGGCTATGCAATCGGAACGCCGATTTTCGGTGCGATTGCGGAGGGAATCAGCTTTAGCGCAGCATGGATTTATGTACTTGTGTGCATTGTGTTTGCGTTTATCTGCCTCTTAACCGGAATTGATGCATTTACGAAAATGAATAAGGAAAAATTCGGAAAATAAAAGCCGATCGGAAAAAAAGGGCTGCCGCATTGCGGCAGCTTTTTTTATGCAGTCAGAGCCTGTTTTTTTACTTCGGCCAGCGCATGTGCCACCGGCGGGATGGAGATGATAACCAGGGTGAGAATTGCTTCGGGAACAAGGTAGGAGGCGTTGTAGCCCAGTGAGTACAGGATAGCAGGTGTTCCCTCGGGTGCATAAGCGCCAAAGAAGACAACACCGGAGATAACGGCGAATAGGTAACGTCCAAGCACACCCGCGATATAGCCAGACAAAAGGCCGTGCTTTTTCCCGGAGAAGAATCCAGACAGGCCGAGAGCGCCGAAGGCACAGGGGTAGTCGATGAGCATCTGCGGCAGCGTATAGAAAATCGGCTCCGTCACAAACTGGAGCAGACCGTAGGCAACCGCAGTCATAATGCCGACATAGGGGCCGTACCAATAGCCGATCAGAACGATAAAGAGCATGCTAAACAGTGTCACGGAACCGCCCATGGGCAGATCGGCAAACTTAATCAGGGAGCAGACCATCGCAAGCGCAATCGCAGCGGCGGAAAAGACAAGCTGTCTGGTGGTAAGTTTTGCCTTTTTTTCGGCGTTTTTGTGGCGGAGCACCGCAGCGATAACCAAAAGAGCGACGATGAGCGCCGCGATCATCAGGACGCCGACCGCAGTCACACGGACAGAACCGTCTCCCCAGGCGCCTTCCGGAGTAGCAAAAAAATTGTTCATAAAAAAATCCTCCTTGCGAACAGGTATGCCAGGGGGATATCAAAAATCCGCTTCCTTACGCCGGTATTATCCGGTTCAAGTAATGAGGGTCGATGAAAACATCTCTCAGCCAATCTGCACGCCGCAGCGTACAGATTCAGCACCCCTAGCAGTTGTATTCGTTTTTCTGTTTATATTGACGATTTTAAATATAACAGTTCACGGAACGGCTGTCAAGGGGCATGTAACGGAGAATTTCCGCGGAGATCCTCCGCGGAGATTTTGCTTGATAATCAAAATATTCATGGTATAATGTCCCTGCGGAGTGTTTTGAGATATACAGGGGAGTGTGGATAGATGACGACAGACGAAACATTAAACGAATTGCTCGTGCGGCTGTTTAAGGATATCATGGAGATTGAGGGCCGGTGTCTGGTGACGGAGGAATACCGGGATATCAGCTATAATGATTTTCATATTATCGAGGCAATCGGGCAGAAGGAGCCTAAGAGTATGACCGCGATCGCAAAGCTGATGGGCGTGACGACAGGTACGCTGACGAAAGCGATGGACGCGCTGACCGAAAAGGGTTATGTGGTGCGGGAGCGCAGCAAACAGGATAAGCGCGTAGTCTGGGTTTCCCTGACCGGGAAGGGAAAGGGAGCGCATGCGCATCATGAGGAGTTTCACCGCAGGATGATCGCGCATGTCAAGGGACAGCTGACCGAACAGGAGACGCCGATTTTAATATATGCGCTGGCGAAACTGATCGATTATTTTCAGATGATATACGGACAGGAGGATGCAAATGAGTAGAATCGGTATGGGCAAAAATGCGTGGGCGCTGTTTCTTTTGCTGCTTGCAGGAATTGTACTGGGCGGGTTTATCGGGAATCTGGTCGCGGGAATCCCGGGGTTTGGGTGGCTCAATTACGGACAGAGTTTCGGGCTGACCAGCCCGGTTGTGTTTGATATCGGCATCATGGTGATCACGTTCGGGCTTTCGATACATATCTCGATTGCGAGCATTATCGGGGTGCTGATCGCAATTTTGGTTTATCGCCTGATTTAGGCTTTAACAATTTATCGTGATAAAGAAAAAAAGATTGCGCATCTCGCAATTTTATAATAAAATAATGATGCTGATATGACAGCGGGGATTCGGATGCATGACGGCGGTCCGGAATCCTTTGTGGGGCAGCCGCGGGCTGCACAGATATACTATATTTATTAGGTAAGGAGATCAGAGAGATGGGATACGTTGATGAGGTACTTGCAAAAGTAAAAGAGAAGAATGCTTCCGAGCCGGAGTTTTTACAGGCGGCGGAGGAAGTGCTGGAGTCGCTCAGACCGGTGATTGACGCCAATGAGGCGGTTTACCGGAAGGAAGCGCTGTTAGAGAGACTGGTGGAGCCGGACAGACAGTTTAAGTTCCGCGTTCCGTGGGTGGACGATAAGGGACAGGTACAGGTGAATATCGGCTACCGCGTACAGTTTAACAATTCGATTGGACCGTACAAGGGCGGCCTGCGCCTGCATCCGTCCGTAAATATCGGGATTATCAAGTTCCTCGGCTTTGAGCAGATTTTTAAGAATTCCCTGACCGGACTCCCGATCGGCGGCGGCAAAGGCGGTTCCGATTTCGACCCGAAGGGCAAATCCGACCGCGAGGTCATGGCATTCTGCCAGAGCTTTATGACGGAGCTGTGCAAGTATATCGGTGCGGACGTCGATGTTCCCGCCGGCGATATCGGAACCGGCGCAAGAGAAATCGGCTACATGTTCGGCCAGTATAAGAGAGTCCGCGGCATGTATGAGGGTGTTCTGACCGGAAAAGGCTTAAGCTACGGCGGTTCGCTCGCGCGTACCGAGGCAACCGGCTACGGTCTGCTGTACATAACCGAGGAGCTGATGAAGTGTCACGGAGAGTCGATGGAGGGCAAGACCGTGGTTGTCTCCGGCGCAGGAAACGTGGCGATCTATGCGACCCAGAAAGCGCAGCAGATGGGTGCGAAGGTTGTGACCTGCTCCGATTCTACCGGATGGATTTATGACCCGGAAGGAATTGACGTGGAGCTGTTAAAAGAGGTAAAAGAGGTAAAGCGTGCCCGCTTATCGGAATATGCAGCGGCAAGAAAGAGCGCAGAGTATCACGAGGTGAGCGCCGATCAGAGAAGCGGCGCAGGCGTATGGCAGATTAAATGCGATATTGCGCTTCCGTGTGCGACACAGAACGAACTGCTTATTGAGGATGCAAAGCAGCTTGTGGCAAACGGCTGTAAGGCTGTCTGCGAAGGAGCAAATATGCCGACCTCGCTTGAGGCGACAAAGTATCTGCAGGAGAACGGCGTGTGGTTTATCTGCGGCAAGGCTGCAAACGCAGGCGGCGTGGCGACCTCCGCGCTGGAGATGTCACAGAACAGCGAGCGCCTGAGCTGGACCTTTGAGGAGGTTGACGCAAAGCTTCAGGGGATTATGGTAAACATTTATCACAATATCGACGATGCCGCGAAGCGTTACGGCATGGAAGGAAACTATGTGGCCGGCGCCAATATCGCAGGATTTGAGAAGGTTGCGAATGCGATGATTGCGCAGGGTGTGTGCTAGAATATTTGGCTATAACAGAATAGGCAGTGAAGATTGCGCAAACATGCATAAATAGTATGTCTGCGCAATTTTTTACAAAAACGTGCGTGAAAAATTGTTGAAGTTATATACAAGAAATGTTATACTTTCTGGCATATTCACATATAATAAATAGATGATTCGGGGGAGAGAGACATGTGCTTTTACATTGGAATTGAGGATTTGGCGGCAAATGCGCTCATTGAAATAATGAAAAAGAGTGACAGAACCTGTATCACTTATAGTGAATTGGAGCAATATGGAGCGCATGTGGTTCAGCTTTTGTCTGAAAAGGGTGAAAAGGCAGTTCTCGTTTTGTCACGGGATGATACGAATGCTTTGTTTAGGGATTATTCGGAGTTTTTTGAAGAAGTCGAGCTGAAAAACGGATTGGGGATCCGGTTAAAGACCGGAAAAAGAAAGGAGGATTTGATTATTCAATTCAGGGGATATCTGGCGCTGGATGTCTTGCTGGCATTCGTTGATAAGAGTTCGGTGCGGATATTGGGAGTATAGTGATGAAATTCTGCAAGAGATTAAAAGATCCGATTTATGGATATATTAGTGTACCGGTCGATTACATCGCTGATATTGTGGATACCGCTGTATTTCAAAGACTGCGGAGAATTATTCAGACCAGCTATGCACCTCTTTACTCTTCTGCCGTACATAATCGTTTTGTCCATTCTTTAGGAGTGTATTATCTGGGAAGTATTGTTGGAGAACAATTTATATCCGAGTTAATCCGCAATATAGAAGACATTGATAAAACGGAAATAGAACATATCAGAGATATATTTCTTTTGGCCTGTCTGCTGCATGATGTCGGACATGCACCGTTTTCTCACACCGGTGAAATGTTTTATCTGGACGGAGATGGTGAGAATCAATATGTAAAAATCCATAATGAACTAAAAGCAGTTGTTCAATCAGAAACATTTTCGAGGGATGTTCCCGTAACTGCAAGTGAATCGACAGCCCCGCATGAAATTATGAGCGCCATAGTAGGAATAAAAAGTTTTCCTCAATATTTTAAAACGACAGAAGACAGGGAGCTTTTTGCAAGATGCATTACAGGGTATAAGTATTCTGCGAAAAACAGAGAGGCGGGGGTCAAAAACTGCTTTATTTCACTGCTTAACTCAAAAGTGATTGATGTTGACAAATTAGACTATCTGATCAGAGATGCATATATAACCGGGTTCAACACAGTCAGCATAGATTATGAAAGGTTGTTAAAATCGGCAACAGTGGTTGTAAATGACGATGAAACGGTGAAATTTGCGTACTACAAAGATGCGATAAGCGTGATAGAAAATGTAGTATACGCACATGATGCAGAGAAGAAATGGATACAGAATCATCCGGTGGTATTGTACGAAAGCTATATTTTGCAGCATGTATTCCGTTATCTGTGCGAAAACATCAATGGTAATGATAAAAAGCTTTTTTCTGTTCATTCATTGTTGAAGGAGGGACAGCAGTTCGATAACGGAATAAGAATATCGCTCTTGTGTGATGATGACATTATTTATCTGATGAAAAACAGATATTCGTGTGAGATCGGAAATGAATTTTTTGAGCGGGGGTTAAGAAGGCATCCTCTATGGAAATCGGAATCAGAATATGAGGCTTTGTTTTCAGGTGCGATAGGCAGGATCGGCGACAGCATAGGTGAATTTGAAAAAGCGATGAATGCAACTGCGGCATATTTGAAAAAGACATCGGATACATGGAAAATTGATAAAGAGTCATTGAACAAAATCCGGAAAGATTTGGATGAACTGGATTCATCACCGCTTGACAAACTGTCAAAAGAGACACAGCGCAAGGATAAAGAAAAGGCATTCCGACTAATGAAGTGTCTGTTGGATTATGCGGAGCAAAACCATCATGAGAGTGATTTTGTAGTACTGGAAGCATCTCAGTTCGACAGCGGGTTTGGTAAACCGGATTTTTCGAGTATACCAATCGTATTTAATACTTCGGCAACGGATTATGTTGACTGCAGGTTTGACAGGGTGGCGAAACCTTTAAAGGCCGACGGACCCGAACGAAATAAATTTTATTACCTGTTTTATCGCAGACAGGACAAGAAAGAGGAGCAGATCGATAAAAAGCAGCTGTGTGAATTTTTGGCAAAGGAATTTACTACGTTAAATACACACAAAAGAAAGAAAATTTCTAAAGGGGAAGCATTGTAAAAGAGAGCGACATATGAGCGGGAAATCAACGGAAACATCAAATAAGGCGGCATGGATAAAAGCGCATCTTCGGCTTGTTTTGGCGGTACAGGTATTGATACTCGGCGTGGCAGCCTTTTTTTGTTTTACAAAGGAACGGAAAACGGTCGATGCGGATCTCGCCGAATGGGAAGCGTGGCTGATCGAATACGACAGTGCACAAGGGGCCTGGTATATCGACGAAACGATATATAAAGACAAGTCTGAAGCGGATATGATTTACGGGCCGTATATAGATTTGGCAAAGGGTTCGTATGTGGTTAAAGTGTACTATGACGCGGACGGGGACAACACCTGTCTGGCGACTGCCTCGGGGGCGGACGGCGGCGGATGTCTGCGCGGCGATACGATAACGCTTGACGCAAAGAGCCGTGTAAAAGAATTCCGCATAGAGCTTACGGACGACGTGGACGATTTTGGCGTGACGGTTCGGTATGGCGGAACGGGCTATCTGAGAGTGAACGACATTGTCATCAGCGAGAGCAAATCCTCTGATATCCGCAGTATTTTCTGTCTGTTTTGCATATTTCTGATATTGGATCTCGCTTTTGCGTATTCCGGTATTATCAGGGCGAATCGGAGAGAACTGCTGCTTCTTCTCGGAATCCTTCTTCTCGCGTCATTGCCGGAGCTGATTTCCGATTACTATTCCGGACATGATATACATTTTCACCTGCTGCGCA
Source organism: Lachnospiraceae bacterium (assembly GCA_021770345.1). Lineage (GTDB taxonomy): Bacteria > Bacillota > Clostridia > Lachnospirales > Lachnospiraceae > Roseburia. Next base: position 37,190 of record JAETRD010000007.1, read on the forward strand.
TCGAGGGAATTGCACGGGAACTGAGACTGGGGAATTTTCCGGCGAAGCTTCACTCTTTATCACTCAACGGATACGGATATCCGGTTTCCGTCTTCTACGGGGATGTGTTTCTGTATCTGCCCGCCGTACTGCGGCTGGCAGGCTTTTCAATGCTGGACGCCTATAAGATATATGTTTTTTTCGTCAACGCGGCGACTGTTTTCATCTGTTACGGATGTTTCCGGAAAATGTTTGGCAGACAGGATGTGGCGCTTCTCGGAACGCTGGCGTATGTGACCTGCCCGTACCGGCTGCTGGATATTTATGAGCGTGCCGCAGTCGGCGAGTATACGGCAATGGCGGCGTTCCCGCTGCTTGCGCTGGCGGTTTACAATATTTATACGGAAGATATAAAAGACTGGAAGACATACAGGCGAAATGTTGTCCCGCTTACGGCCGGCATGACGATTTTACTGTCTTCGCATATCCTCTCGGCCGAGATGGCGGTCTTTGTGCTGGTTATGATTTGCGCGGTGTTTTTCAGAAAGACATTCCGCAAAAATACGTTAAAGGTTTATGCGGCTTCCGTGTGTTGCACCGTGCTGTTAAACGCATATTTTCTCGTGCCTTTTCTGGACTATTATAAAAACGTGGATGTCAATATTACGGACAAGGTTCACAACGGCGTGATGACGATACAGGCGAGCGGCGCGTATATCGGCCAGTATTTTGCCTTTTTTGCGGGAATGCGGGGAAGCGTGTCGACATCGATTGTCGGAAGAATGCAGCTGACACCGGGACCGGTACTGATGGCGGCCCTGATGGCGGCGGCATATTTGCTGCTGACGGGAAGGAGAAATAAGCGCTGTCTGTTTTACGGCATTTCGTCGCTTTTGCTGCTGTTTTTGGCGTCAAATCTGTTTCCGTGGAATTATCTGGCGCGGCGTTTTACCGTTTTTCGTATGCTTGCGCAGGTGCAGTTTCCGTGGAGATACCTCGGCATTGCGGCGATTTTTCTGGTGCTGCTTTTGTGTGAACTGCTTGCCCTGATCGGGAAAGAGAGTGCGGAGCGGGCAAAGAAAGCGGGAGTGGCAGCGGCGTGTGCGTGTGTTCTCATGTCCTGTTATCTTGCGGGGAATCTGTTTGAAACCGTTGCATCGATCGAGGACAAGGGGATTGCGGGGGTGATGCAAAACTACGATACGCCGAGTCTTAGTACGGCGTATACCGGTTCGGAATACCTGCGCACCGGCACGGACGTGTATGAATTGGACGGGGAGATTTACGCGGAGAATGCGAATGTGACGGAACTTTCCCGAAATGGCTCGCAGATGGCGCTGCAGTGCGACGTCGGGGATGCGGATGCGTATATTGAGGTTCCGCTTTTTAATTATCGCGGCTATCATGTGCGGGACGGGAACGGTACGGAATATCCGATTGCGGACGGAAAGAACAACGTCATCGGATTTTCACTTCCGGCAGGGTTTGCGGGAACAGTTACGGTGGAGTTTGTGGAACCGCTGCCGTGGAGAACCGCGGAACTGATATCGCTGATTTTTGCGCTGGCAATGTCGGGATACGGGATTCGTGTAAGGAGAAAACGAGGCGGAAATTAACAAAAACGGGGTTGTCCGCTGCGGGTAGTGTTTTAACATTTATTTTATATGCCGGTAATTCTCACAGTGAGAATTACCGGCATATAATCGTTTGCGTTAATAGGATTCTCCTATTTTTTGTATAATTTCGCGATTCATCTTTTGCATAAAGAAAACTGTCAGTATGATAGCGGCGACCTCCGCGATCGGGAAAGCCCACCACACAAGATCGACATTTCCGAGCATCGCGAGTCCGAACGCGACCGGAAGCAGCACGAGCAGCTGTCGGACGATAGAGATAACCATGCTGTAGACTGCTTTTCCGAGCGCCTGAAAAGCGGCACTGCAGGAAATCGAAAATGCCGCAAAGAAAAAGCTTGTACTGATAATGCGCAGCGCCGGAATACCGATCGCCATCATCGTGTCGGAGGCGTTGAACATGCGCAGCATCGGACCGGGGGCAACCTGGAACAGAATCAGTCCCACGGTCAGAATGACGACGGCGTAGGCGGTGCCGTGCTTGATAGTCTTTACGACGCGCTCTTTGCTGCCGGCTCCGTAGTTGTAGGCGATAATCGGGATAATCCCGTTGTTCAGACCAAAAACCGGCATGAATACAAAGCTCTGCAGTTTAAAGTAGACGCCGAAAACCGCGGTTGCCGTTGAGGTAAACGAAATCAGAATGCGGTTCATGCCGTAGGTCATCAGGGAACCGATTGCCTGCATGATAATCGCCGGAACGCCGATCTGATAGATCTGGCCGATAATGCCGCCGTTCGGGCGAAAACCGCGCATTTGGATGCGGACTTCCTGATTTTTTACCTGATTAAAGATGACGGACAGAATGCCGCCGACAATCTGCCCGATGACCGTCGCTGCGGCGGCGCCTGCAACACCCATTGCAGGGAGACCGAACAGGCCGAAGATCAGAATCGGGTCGAGGATGATATTTACGACGGCGCCGATGCCCTGCGTGAACATGGTGTAAACGGTTTTCCCGGTCGCCTGCAAAAGCCGCTCAAACATCACCTGTGTGAAAATTCCGAGGGAAAAACAACAGCAGATGGTCATGTACTGCGTTCCGTAGTCGACGATCTCAGCGATATCCGTCTGGCTGCGGTAAAAAGCTTCGGAAAAGAACAGGCCGATAATAAAAAACAGGAGAAAGCTCACAAAGATAAGGAACACGGAATTTTCCGCAATCTTATTTACCTTGTCGAAGTCCCGTTCGCCGAGGGAGCGGGCGAGCAATGCGTTGACGCCGACTGCGGTGCCTACACCCACGGCGATCATCAGATTCTGAATCGGAAAGGCCATCGAGACGGCCGTCAGCGCATTTTCGCTGATCATTGCGACGAAAATACTGTCGATGATATTGTAGAGCGCCTGCACGAGCATGGAAATCATGATCGGCAGAGACATCGATATGATTAATTTGTCAACGGGCATGACGCCCATCTTGTTCTCATTCATAAAAAACCTCGTTTTCTTGCATGTTTCAGAGTATCTTTCAAATATTAGCATAATTATGGAAATAATACAAGCCCGCCGGTGCGGGACAAATCGAAAATTTAGTTGCGATTTGGCCTGCAGCTTTTCGATAACAAAATTTACTGTTATTATATGCGGAATGGAATTTACAAACCGGGTGGGATTTTTTATAATGGATACAATAGAGTCATACAGATTGCACAATTTTAAGAGGGGGAATTTATTATGGGTATTATGACAGGGAAAACGGTGATTCTTACCGGCGGAGGACGCGCGGTTCTCAAAGACGGGAAATGCGGCTCGATCGGGTACGGGATTGCCACGGCTTATGCAAAGGAAGGCGCGAATATTGTCGTTACAGGCCGTAACGTGAAAAAGCTCGAGGAGGCCAAAGAGGAGCTGGAGAGACTGTACGGAGTGCAGGTGCTTCCGGTCCGCGCGGATGTCAGCGCCGGGGCGGACAATGAGAGTGTTGTCGGACATGTTGTGGAAGAGACAATTGCGAAGTTTGGAAGGATTGATGTCCTGATTAATAATGCGCAGGCGTCGGCATCGGGCGTAACGCTTGCGGACCACACGACGGAGCAGTTTGATCTGGCCGTGTATTCCGGGCTGTACGCGGCGTTTTATTATATGAAGGCATGCTATCCGTATTTAAAGGAGACGAAGGGCTCCGTGATTAACTTTGCGTCCGGCGCCGGCTTATTCGGAAATTTCGGACAGTGCGCATATGCGGCCGCAAAAGAGGGAATCCGCGGCCTGACCCGTGTGGCGGCAAATGAGTGGGGCAAGGACGGCATTAACGTCAATGTCGTGTGTCCGCTCGCGTGGACCGCACAGCTTGAGAACTTTGAGGAGGCGTATCCGGAGGCATTTAAGCAGAATGTTCATATGCCGCCGATGGGGCATTACGGGGACGTGGAGTTAGAAATCGGCCGTGTGTGCCTGCAGCTTGCCTCCCCTGATTTCAAGTATATGTCGGGCGAGACGATTACGCTTGAGGGCGGTATGGGACTTCGGCCGTAATATTTGCAGGCCTGTACGCGCAGACGAACGGGTGCGGGGAATACCAAAGAAAAGGGGGAGTGTTTATTATGGAAAGATTTATACCGCTCATAGTGGTTGCCGTGGTTGCGGCGCTTGTGATTCTGCTGTTTGCGGCAGGATATGTGAAGGCGCCGCCGGATATGGCCTTTATTATATCCGGTATCAAGAAAAAGTCCAAGATTGCGATCGGAAAGGCGAGTATCCGGATTCCGTTTTTCGAGCGGCTTGATAAGCTCAATCTGCGGCTGATACCGATTGACGTCAAGACCAGCAACGCGGTGCCTACGGCGGATTATATCAATATCAACGTAGATGCGACCGTCAATGTCAAAATCGGCAGCGAGCCCGAGAAGCTGCGGCTTGCAGCGGAAAACTTTTTAAATAAACCGACGGAATATATCGCGGGCGTCGCAAGAGAGGTGCTCGAGGGAAATGTCCGGGAAATCGTCGGCAAGATGAAGCTTGAGGAGATGGTCTCCGACCGGCAGAAGTTTGCGACGCTGGTAAAGGAGAACGCGGAGCCGGACCTTGCGGCGATGGGACTCGATATCATCAGCTTTAACGTGCAGAATTTCGTGGACGGCAACGAGGTGATCGAGAATCTGGGTATCGACAATATCGTGAAGATCAAAAAGGCCGCGGCGATTGCCAGAGCTGAGAGCGAGCGCGATATCAAGGTGGCGCAGGCCGCGGCGGACAAAGAGTCCAACGATGCGGCAGTGGAGGCGCAGACGGAGATCGCAAAGAAGCAGAATGAGCTTGCCATTAAGAAATCCGAGCTGCAGCAGGAGGCCGACACGAAGAAGGCAATGGCCGACGCCGCTTACGAGATTCAGAAGGAAGAGCAGCGAAAAACGATCGAGATCACGACGGCGAATGCGGATATCGCGAAGCAGGAGCGTGAGATCGAACTGAAACAAAAAGAAGTTGCGGTCAAGGAGCAGGCGCTCGAGGCGGAGATCAAGAAGCAGGCGGAAGCCGACAAGTATGCGGCGCAGCAGCGCGCGGACGCGTCACTCTACCAGCGTCAGAAGGAAGCCGAGGCAAAGCAGTTCGAGATACAGCGCGCGGCGGAGGCAAAGCAGTTTGAGGCCGAGCGCGACGCGCAGGCGAGACGGGCAAAGGCGGAGGCGGACCGCTTCATGAAGGAGCAGGAGGCGGCCGGAATCCGGGCAGTCGGTGAGGCGGAAGCCGCTGCGATTCAGGCCAAAGGACTTGCGGAGGCGGAGGCGATGGAGAAGAAAGCCGAGGCCTACGCGAAGTATAACAAGGCGGCCGTTGCGGAGATGATGATTCAGGTGCTTCCCGAGATCGCGGGTAAGATCGCGGAGCCGCTCGGGGCGATCGACAAGATCACGATTATCGGCGGAGGCGAGGGCGCCGGAGGCGTGGACCAGGTGGCGGGCAATGTGCCGGTGGTCATGGCGAAGGTGTTTGAGAGCATGAAGGAGGCCACGGGAATCGACCTCGCGGACATCATCAATGCGGATTCCTACGATGCAAAGGTCAACCGCAATGTCAATGTGTCAGGAATCGATGCAGTCAATCTCGTAGTCAGGGACGAGACCGCAGGGAAGACAGAGGAATAAGAAAGGAAAATAAAAGGCCGGGAAAACGGAATCGGAGCGATTGCGTTTTCCCGGCCTTTTTTGTAATTATGCGGTCTTATGTACAATGCGCTCTGCGCAGTCGAGCGCCTCCACGATATTCGGAAGAAAATATTCCGCGCCGATGTCGTCGATGAAACCGTCCTTTTTCATCACGGACATCGGCTGTTCATTGACATGGGAGAACAGCAGCACGATGCCTTTCTTTTTCGTCCGCGCTGCAAGCTCCCGCAGCGATTTCATGGCGCTTGCGTCAATCGCAGGAACACTGCGCATGCGGATGACGAGAACTTTCGTGTAGGATTTGCTGTCGATGTGCAAAAGCTGATCCGCAGCGGCGAAAAACAGGGGGCCGCTGATCTCGAATACACGGATGCGCCGGTCGATGACGCGGAGCTTTTCCGCCTCGCCGGGGGTGACGTCCGGCTGCTCGGTATATTTCCAGGACTTCACGTCCGCGGTCTCGGCCATGCGCTTCATAAATAATAAGGAAGCGAGCACGACGCCGATCTCGATGGCGACGACGAGGTCAAAGAAGACCGTGAGCAAAAACGTGGCAACAAGAACGATGACGTCGCTTTTCGGGGCCGTCTTGCACAGACGGAAAAAGGAGGACCAGTCGGCCATATTCGCGGCGACGACCAGAAGGACGGCCGCGAGCGTCGTCATCGGAATCAGTGCCGCAAGAGGCATCAGGGCGAGCAATATGACGGTCAGCGTGACGCAGTGCACGATTCCCGCAACCGGCGTGCGACCGCCGTTGCGGACATTGGCGGCCGTTCTTGCGATAGCGCCTGTGGCGGGGATGCCGCCGAAGAGGCCGGAAAAGATATTTCCGAGGCCCTGTCCGATCAGCTCGGCGTTGGATTTATGCGTATCGCCGATCATGCCGTCTGAGACGACGGCGGAGAGCAGCGACTCGATCCCGGCAAGGATGGCGATGGTGAAGGCCGGTGAGAGCATCTGCGAGATCAGTGAGATGCTGACGGACGGCAGTGTGGGAGTCGGGAAAGCGGAAGAGAGCGTTCCGTACACGCTTCCGATCGTGTTGACCGGCAGCTGTGCAAAATATGTAATTGCGGTGGTGATGACGATGGCGACAAGCGAGCCGGGAATTTTATCGGTCACTTTCGGCCACACGAGCATGACGGCGACGGCTGCGATTCCGACGAGCGCCGCGGTCGGGTTTATCGTGCCGATATGCGCCGCGTAGGAAATCAGCTTGTTTAAAAATTCCGAGGGGACAGACTCGATGGAAAGCCCCAGAAAATCTTTGACCTGGCCGGCAAACAGCGTTACGGCGATACCGCAGGTAAAGCCGGTTGTAATCGTGTACGGGATATATTTAATCAGCGAGCCGAACCGGCAGAAGCCCATGATAATCAGGATGATGCCGGCTAAAATCGTCGCGACGATAAGCCCGTCGGCGCCGTACTCGGCCACAATGCCGTAGATGATAACGACGAAAGCGGCGGTCGGGCCGCCGATCTGTACGCGGCTTCCGCCGAAGAAAGAAATAAAAAAGCCTGCGATAATGGCGGTGTAAAGGCCCTGCTCCGGGCCGACACCTGAAGCGATCGCCAGGGCAATGGAAAGCGGAAGGGCAATAATCGCAACAATAATTCCGGAAATGATATCCTTTATCAGCTGTTCTTTGGTATAGCCCTTCATGACGTCAAACAGTTTTGGTCTCAGTTCATTCATAAAGAGTCTCCTCATTCTATTTATTAAAATTTTATAAAGTCGTTCCGAAATGGTATTTTAGCACCGGGGACAGTGCTTTTCAAGAAAAACAGCATATTTTGGCAGTCGATAAAAGAGACTTGTCGAAGGTGGACAAAATTTTTATAATGGAAGGGACGGTATTGTGAACTATTTCGGCGAAAAGCGGAGGCGGAGGAAACGGAAGAGATGAGAAAGAAGGAACGGGCAGAGGAAATCATAAAACGGTTAAAGCAGATGTACCCGGAAACCGGATGTACACTCGATTACGACGACGCATGGAAACTGCTGGTGAGCGTGCGCCTGGCGGCGCAGTGTACCGACGCAAGGGTAAACGTGGTCGTGCAGGAGCTGTACCGGGAGTTTCCGGATGTGGAGGCGCTTGCAGCCGCGGACGCCGCGGATATCGAGCGTATTGTAAAGCCGTGCGGCCTGGGGCACAGCAAGGCGAGGGACATCAGCGCCTGTATGAGACGGCTGCGCGACGAATTCGGCGGCAGGGTGCCGGAGGATTTTGACACGCTTTTGACGCTGCCGGGCGTGGGGCGAAAAAGCGCTAACCTGATTATGGGGGACGTGTTTGGAAAGCCGGCGATTGTGACGGACACACACTGTATCCGGCTCGTCAACCGAATGGGGCTTGTGGACGGCATTAAGGAGCCGAAAAAGGTGGAGATGGCGCTGTGGAAAATCATACCGCCCGAGGAGAGCAACGATTTCTGCCACCGGCTTGTGGATCACGGCAGGGAAATCTGTACGGCGCGGACCAGCCCGCACTGCGACAGGTGCCCGCTGACGGATGTCTGCAGGAGAGTCGGCGTTTAGATCAAGATAAATACAGGCAGATTGATGGAAAACGCACCTTGCGGAAAGCGAACCGCCTGTGGTACCATAGGAAAATAAATCAACGTTCTTGACAGTTTGGAGGGACAGATATATGGATGTAGCAGCGAAATACGGAAAATCATATTTTATGCCGCCGGAGGTGACGTACGACTGGGTGAAGCAGGACGTCATCCAAAAGCCGCCCGTCTGGTGCAGCGTGGATCTGCGGGACGGAAATCAGGCACTGATCGAGCCGATGGGGCTTGAGGAGAAGCTCGACTTTTTCCGGATGCTTGTGGAAATCGGCTTTAAGGAGATTGAAGTCGGATTTCCCGCGGCGTCGGACACCGAATACAATTTCATGCGCGCGCTGATCGAGCGGAACATGATTCCGGACGACGTGACGGTGCAGGTGCTGACGCAGGCCAGAGAGCACATTATCCGCAAGACCTTCGAGGCGGTAAAGGGCGCGCCTCACGCGGTGATCCACCTGTACAATTCGACTTCCGTGGCACAGCGGGAGCAGGTATTTAAAAAGAGCAGGGAAGAGGTAAAGCAGCTGGCGGTTGACGGGGCTAAGCTGTTAAAGACTTTAGCGGACGAGACGGAGGGAAATTTCACCTTTGAGTACAGCCCGGAGAGCTTTCCGGGAACCGAGGTGGACTACGCGGTGGAGGTCTGCAATGCGGTGCTGGACGTCTGGAAACCGGACGCGGCACATAAAGCGATTATCAACATACCGACGACGGTGCAGATTGCGATGCCGCATGTGTTTGCATGTCAGATCGAGTACATACACAAGCATCTGAAATACAGAGAGCATGTGGTCTTAAGCGTTCATCCGCACAATGACAGAGGGTGCGGGATCAGTGATGCGGAGTTCGGGATTCTCGCGGGCGCGGACCGCGTGGAAGGGACGCTGTTCGGAAACGGTGAGCGGACCGGGAATGTCGACATTGTGACGCTCGCGATGAACATGGTGTGCCACGGCGTAGATCCGGGACTGGATTTCTCGCGGATTTCCGATATACGGGAACGGTATGAATTATTTACCGGTATGAAGGTTTACGAGCGGACACCTTATGCAGGAGATCTCGTATTTACTGCGTTTTCCGGTTCTCATCAGGATGCAATTTCGAAGGGGATGGCATGGCGGGAGGCAGGATTGAGCGGCGAGCGCTGGGATGTGCCTTATCTTCCGATTGATCCGAAGGACGTGGGAAGGGAATACGAGTCCGATGTCATCCGCATTAACAGCCAGTCGGGCAAGGGCGGTGTGGCGTTTATTCTGAAGCAGAATTTCGGAATGGCGCTCCCGGATCACATGAAAGAGGAGGTCGGGTATCTTGTGAAGGGCGTTTCCGATCGCCTGCACCAGGAGCTTACCCCGGAGGCCATCTACCGTGTGCTCGAGGAGAATTACATCAATATCCATGATATCTTTCAGATTCCCGAGTGCCATTTTGAGCAGAGGGACGGCATTACCGCGAAGGTGACGATTCGGCAGAACGGCGAGCAGCGTGTGATCGAGACGAGCGGAAACGGACGCCTCGATGCGGTCAGCAATGCGGTTAAGATGTATTTCGGCATCAGCTATGAGCTTGCGGTCTATGAGGAGCATGCGATCTCGACCGGTTCTTCGTCAAAGGCGGCGGCCTATGTGCAGATTATCTGCAAGGGGAAGAAATACTGGGGCGTCGGCATCGACGAGGACATTATCACGAGTTCCATTGCGGCTCTTGTGGCTGCGGCCAACAAGCTGCTCCGGGAAGCGCAGGCTGAAGGCGTAAAACGTTAGAAAAAACGGCCCGTGTTCCGTTTTTGTTGGCAATATAACGGATAGATGTTATAATTGTCATAGGGATAACGGAAGGAGAAAGGCGGGAGCGATGAAAGCACTGGTGCATTTGAGTATAGACATATTCCCCATTATCATGCTTCTTATCATTTGGATAAATAATCACAGAAAGATGGAGAAATCAAAGGCGTCCGGTTATTTTGAGAGGCTGACGCTGATTACGGTTCTGAGCATGACAGTGGATATTGCCGGCAACCTGGCTGCGGAGATAAGCACCGCGTCGCCGGATCCGGTTTTGTGGGCTTTTTTTGTGGCGCGGCTGCTTTTGAGCGCGGGGCTGGCCGCGACGTGGCTGTGCTATGTTGCATACAGGCTTTGCGATGACTACCAAAAGAGGCGGACGGAGTATATCGTCTGGTTTGCCCACGGAGTGTTTGCGGCATCCATGATAGGGGTATTGCTTGCCCCGTGGGAAGATCTGGCACATTACGGGAACGGCAACGAGACCGTGCAGATGATCGTCTTTTATCGGATTATCAGTGTGGAGAATATGACGCTGCTTTTGATCAGCATCGCCATTGCCGTTCTGGCGTATCGGCGCCGCGAGATCCGGGAGAAGCGGATCGAATGCTTTCATATGATGTGGTTTGGGCTGATTCCTCTGTTCAGTGTTCTTCTGGAGAATTATTTCAGGGAGTGGAAGATGACCGGGGCCGCGATTGCGATTGCTATTTTATATATTTATGTCAATGCGCAGGACAGACAGATCACGACCGACAGTCTTACCGGCCTCAATAACCGGAGAGAGTTCGACCTGTATCTGCGCCGGCTGATCGAGCAGGGAGTGTCCGGCTGGGGAATGCTGATGATTGATATGGATGACTTCAAGCAGATTAACGATAACCTCGGACATGTGACCGGAGACGAGGCGTTGTGGGAAACCGCGGATATCCTGCGGCGCCGGCTCGGAAAAGAGAAAACATTCCTGGCCAGATACGGCGGAGACGAGTTTGTCGTGGTGGACATGTGGGAGAATGAATCCCGGATTCAAGAAGTGATTCAGGAGATAGAGGATGAGATAGACATTTTTAACGAATGCGGGAAGAAAGAATACCGCCTGTCAGTCAGTATCGGCCATGCGCTGTGGAATGAGAATCCCGGAAGTGTGGAAAAACTCATCGAGCTTGCGGACGGCCGTATGTATGAAATCAAACAGGCAAAGAAAAAGGAGAGGCGGAAAGTTGAGCGCAGCGGTTTATTTACAAATTAACATCATACCGTTTCTGGCGTTGCTGATCATACGGCTGAATGCGCGGAAAAGTCTGTCTTACACATGGCGGAACCGTGCACTCCGCTTTAGTATGGTGCTCATGATGGGCGTGATCGGAACCGGCACTGCGGCGTGGTTCTTGAACGGACGGGGCGGACAGCTGGTGCGCATCCTTTTATGGCTGATCAATATTACCTATTTTGGATGCATCGAGTTTGCGGCGTTTCTGTGGTATCTCTATGTGTACGATATCGTCAAAAACGAAGTGGGGCAGCGGGGGAAAAAGGTTCTGCGCCCCGCAATACCGTTTGTGGTCTTTCTGGCAGTGCTGTATGTAACGCCGCTATATCCGCTGATCTTTGACCTTGATGCGAATAATTGCTATGTGAGGGGGCCGGTGTATCCGCTTTATGTAGGGGTGGGAGTCCTTTATCTGGCCGCTTCGGAAGTTCTTATAGTGAAGACCTGCAGACAGGAGCTTAGCCGGGAAAAGAAAATGAAATACTACGGGCTCGGAAGCTTTGCGGGATTTGCGTTTCTCGGGGGAATTCATCAGGTACTCTTTCCGGGAGTCGAGATGCTCTGGCCGCTTCTCTCGTCGGCGCTTTTGATCGTGTATATCAATGTGCAGCAGGAGCAGGTGACGCGCGACGGTCTGACGGGGCTGAACAACCGGCGCAGGTTCGATCAATATATCAGGGAGCTTGCAGAGCAGGACCTCACACAGGACAGCTGGAGATTCGTGATTCTTGATGTGGACCGGTTTAAGGCGATCAACGATACATACGGACATGTGACGGGGGATCGGACGTTAAAGCTTCTGGCGGAACAGATGAAGCGTGTGTTCGGTAACCGGCGCAGCTTTCTGGCCAGATACGGCGGGGACGAGTTTGTCATTATCCTGAACGGGATGAGTGAGAAGGAGACACTGGAGGATATTGAACAGCTGCGGAAGGCCGTTGCGGGGATGCACTGGGCGGACGGGAAGAAGTGGAATATCACGATTTCGGCCGGCATGGCGGCCTACGGGGAAAACGGTATCACAAACATACCGGACATCATTGTGCTGGCGGATGAGCGCATGTACAGGGAGAAGCATGTGCATCATGATGAGGAATGAAAGAACCGGCGGGATAAGGGTGAAATAAGCATGGGCATGAAATATTTCGAAAGGAAATGTTTCATGCTTTTTGTATGTCGGTAGAAAAAACGGGAATATTAGAGAGGAAAGACGCTGTGATCAAGGAGGAGTTTCATGCAGACAGATTACGAAAACACCCGCCCGTTTGGGATGCGGGATAAAGTGGGCTATATGTTCGGAGATTTTGGAAATGATTTTACCTTTATTTTTGCCAGTTCGTTTCTCATGGTTTTCTATACGAAGGTGCTGGGAATCAGCGGCGGTATGGTCGGGACGCTGTTTCTGGTGGCACGGTTTGCGGATGCATTTACGGATGTGACGATGGGGCGCATTGTGGATTCCGCAAAACCGGGGAAGGACGGAAAGTTCCGGTGCTGGATTCGGAGAATGTGTGGGCCGGTAGCGCTGGCAAGCTTTCTGATGTATCAGACGGCGATGGCGTCGGCGCCTATGGGATGGAAGATCGTCTATATGTATGTGACATACCTTTTGTGGGGGAGTATTTTCTATACGTCCATCAATATTCCGTACGGCTCGATGGCGTCGGCGATTACCGCCGACCCGAACGAGCGCACGGCGCTGTCTACGTTCCGCTCGATGGGGGCGGCTTTGGCGGGGCTTGTCATCGGTGTGGTGACGCCGCTGTTTATCTACACGAGGGATGAAGCGGGAAATCAGATTGTGCGGGGAGGAATTACATTTACCGTTGTAGCGGCCGTATTTTCCGTCGGGGCGATTATCTGCTATCTGATCTGCTACCGGCTGGTTACGGAGCGCGTCCCGGTAGAGGAGGGAGCAAAGCGGCACACGCTCTCCGAGACGTTCGGAGCGATTGCGAAAAGCCGCGCGCTGCTCGGAATCATCGGCGCGGCGATTTTTCTGCTGCTGGGTCAGCTTTTGATCAATACGATGAATAATTACCTGTACCCGGATTACTTTGGGAATGCGGCAGGGATTTCCCTGTTTACAGTGCTCTCCACCGTGGAGATGCTGGCGGTCATCGCGCCGCTCAGTGTCCCGCTCTCCAAAAGATTCGGGAAAAAGGAGAGCGCGGTGGCCGGAATGCTGCTGTCGGGAGTTGTGTTTGCGGTGATGTATCTGCTTCATTTGAAAAATATGTGGGTATTTCTGGTGCTTTCCATGATCGGTTATCTCGGGCTGGGATTTTTTAACACGGTGATCTGGGCCAATATCACGGATGTCATTGACGAGCAGGAGGTTGTAACCGGCGAGCGGGAGGACGGCACGGTATATGCGGTGTATTCGTTTGCGAGAAAGGTCGGGCAGGCGCTTGCGGGCGGTATCGGCGGCTGGGCGCTGGAATTTATCGGGTATGAGTCCGCGGCGGCGGTGCAGACGGAATCGGTGCTCGGCGGTATTTACGGTGCGGCGACGCTCGCTCCGGCAATCGGATTTTTTATGGTGGCTCTGATCCTGTGGTTTGTCTATCCGCTCGATAAGCAGAGAGTAGAAAAAAACGTTGCCGTTTTGCGGGCAAAACGGGATGGCGAAAATCGGTAGAGTGTGCTAAAATACCGGTAATGTGTAAAAGTAGTAAAATGGAGAACCGTGCATCTTGGGTCTGCTGTCGGTGAAACGGAGGATTTATATGGAAAATAAAAGCACGATACTGGACAATAAGTATTATCTGTATCTGACGGAATTTTTTTCCGGAATGGCTGTCATGGCCGTGGAATTGGGGGCGAGTCGTCTGCTGGCCCCCTATTTTTCGTCGTCGCAGATTGTCTGGACAATCATTATCGGGACGATTATGATTGCGATGGCGCTGGGAAATGTCTGGGGAGGCAAACGTGCCGACAAAGATCCGAATCCGGACAGGTTGTATTTAAGACTGGTCATCGCTTCAATCTGGATCGGGGCGATTCCGCTGGTGGGAAAGTACATAATTCTCGCGATATCGGCGGTGCTGGTACTGACGGTGAGCAACGGCTTTCTTGTGATAGCGGCGTTTGTCTCGTGCATGGTGCTCTTTGTGTATCCGCTTTTTTTGCTCGGGACGGTGACGCCGTCTCTGGTGAAATACACGGTGAACAATCTTGAGAACAGCGGAACGACGGTGGGAACTTTGGGGGCGTTTAATACCGTCGGCAGTATTCTTGGAACGTTTCTGCCGACATTTGTGACGATTCCTGCGGTGGGAACGTCTGTCACGTTCACCATTTTTGCCGGGATTCTTCTCCTGATTGCGATGTTTTATTTCGCGGACAGAGGGATCAAGCGGGGAATCTGTACGTTTGCGGCGGATGTGATTGTGATTGGCGCGATTCTATACTCTGCATTCGGAGGGGGATATGCTTTTTGGGAGCCAAACCTCCTTTACGAGGGGGAATCCATTTACAATTATTTACAGGTAAAAGAGAACCCGGACAGCATTGTATTGTCCACGAATGTTTTGTTCGGTGTGCAGTCGATAGCGATGAAGCAGAGAGGGTTGACCGGAATGTACTATGACTACGCGCTGGCAGCGCCGTTTATGGCCGGAGTGGAGGAAAAGGAGGAGCTTGAGGTTCTTGTGCTTGGCATGGGAACCGGCACTTACGCCACACAGTGCAGCTATTATTTCGACAACGTATCGGTGGAGGGCGTGGAAATCGACAAACAGATTACGGAACTGGCGGGCAAGTACTTTGGACTGCCGGATTCCGTGCCGGTTACAACCTATGACGGGCGCGCGTATTTACAGGCGGTGGACAAGAAATACGATGTGATTATGGTGGATGCTTATCAGGATATCACGATTCCGTTTCAGATGTCCTCGACGGAGTTTTTTACGCTTGTGCAGGCGCATCTGAAGGAGGACGGCGTGATGGTTGTCAATATGAATATGAAGTCCGACGGGCCGGAGAGTATCAATGCGTATCTTTCCGATACGATTGCGGGTGTGTTTGGGGAAGTCTGCACCGTGGATGTGAAATATGCAACAAACCGTGAGCTTTTCGCCGCGAATGACCCGAAGGTGCTCGAGCGTTTTGCCGCAAATGTAGAGCGGTGTGAGACACCGGCGTTAAAAGAGCTGATGCAGGGCGTCTCGGAGGGACTGGTGGCCTACGAGGGAGGAGATTTGATTCTGACGGACGATAAGGCGCCGGTGGAACTGCTCGGCATGCGGGTCATCGACGAGATTATCCGGGACGAGCTTGGGTATTATAAGGAAGTGTTTAAGGAGCATGGAATCAGCGGAATTTTAAAGGCGGTGTAAAATGATAGAGAGAGGACAGGGGGCAATCAATCCCGTGATCAGAGAATTGATAAGCTGGGTGATTTATTTCGGCGGAGCACTGCTTTTTGCACTGCTGCTGAAAAATTATGTGATTATCAATGCGGATGTGCCGACGGGCTCTATGGAAAATACCATTATGCCGGGGGATCGGTTGATCGGCAATCGGCTCGCATACATTAAGGAAGAACCGGTACGCGGCGATATTGTGATTTTCCGCTACCCGGACGACGAGGAAGAGCTTTATGTGAAGCGGGTAATCGGGCTTCCGGGGGAGACGGTGGACATCACGGAAGGAAGGATTTATATTGACGGCGCTGCGGAGGCCTTGGAGGAAACGTATCTGAAAGAAACATGGACGGTCGCGACGGGGGATTATCATTTTGAGGTGCCGGAGGATTCCTACCTGGTTCTGGGGGATAACCGGAACGATTCGTGGGATGCCAGATACTGGACGAATACCTATGTACATATGGATAAGATTCTGGGAAAAGCGGAGGTGGTTTACTGGCCTCTTAAGAATATGGGAAAACTGGAGTAAGGGCGGAGGAGCGCTATGGTAACATTATTGGCAGGTCTTTTTATTCATGAGAAGGACGACCGGGGAAAGGTGCGCAGGGAGTACGGCATCCTCTGCGGAGTTGTCGGTATTTTTCTGAATATATGTCTGTTTGCCGGAAAGTTTCTGGCGGGAAGGATCAGCAATTCCATTGCCATCACCGCGGATGCGTTTAATAACCTTTCGGATGCGGGCTCGTCGTTTGTGACGTTGCTGGGATTCAAGATGGCGGGCGCAAAACCGGATTCTGAGCACCCGTTCGGGCACGGGCGCATCGAGTACATATCGGGACTCTGCGTGGCGGCCGCGATTCTTCTGATGGCCTATGAACTGATTCGCGATTCTATCGCAAAAATCCGGTATCCGGAGGAGACGGAGTTTTCGGCGCCGGTTCTTATCATTCTGGCGGCGTCAATTCTGGTCAAGCTTTATATGGCCTGCTACAATTACCGCATCGGAAAGCGGATTGACTCCGCCGCGATGCGGGCGACCGGTGCGGACAGCCTGAGTGATATGTGCGCGACGGCGGTTGTGCTTGCAGCGACGCTGGTTGGACACTATACGGGCGTACAGATTGACGGCTGGTGCGGTGTTCTGGTCGGAATTTTTATCCTGTTTGCAGGATTTGGAGCGGCAAAGGAGACCTTGAATCCGCTGTTGGGTCAGGCACCGGACGAGGAGTTCGTCAATCAGATTGAGGGGATCGTAATGGCGCATGAGGAGATTCGGGGCCTGCACGATCTGATTGTACATGACTATGGGCCGGGGCGGCAGATGATATCCCTGCATGCGGAAGTCGCGGCGGAGGGGAATCTTCTTGAGATACATGATGTGATTGACAATGTGGAAAACGAACTGCAGACCAGGCTCGGCTGTGATGCGACGATACATATGGACCCGATCGTGACGGCGGACGAGCACGTCCGAGAACTGCGGGAGACCGTTACCGGGCTGATTCGCGAGATTGATCCGGTCATTTCGATGCATGATTTCAGGGTGGTGATGGGGCAGACGCACACAAACCTGATTTTTGATCTGCTGGTGCCCTTTCAGTTTCCGATTCGCGATGAGGCGCTGATGCAGCTGGTGCAGGAGCGGGTCAGAGAGCGGCTTGGAGAGAATTATTTTGTGGTGACAAAGGTGGATAAGGCCTATGTAAAATAAATTGTGATTTAATAAACACAATACAAAAGAGAAAAGGGGGATTTTATGAAGGAGATGAAAGCAAAAAGACGATTTCGGTGGTACTGGATTCCGCTCGGCTTGATCGGTCTGATTTTGATTCTGATCGGCGGCCTGCTGGCCTTCCTGCGCTCGATGCTGCCCTGGCAGAATCTTCTGGCGGCCACGAGCAATATGAAGATTCAGCTGTCCGATGGGCAACGGGAGTATGTGACGGGCGGCAAGCGGGATTACTCCACGCTTCCAAGCCCGCTGACGCTCGAGGACGGGACCGTAATTGCCGACACAAAACAGTTTGAGGCGCGCCGGGAACAGATTTTGGAGCTGTTCGAGGAAAATGTGTACGGTCCGCTGCCAAAGAGCGGTTTTGAGACGTCCTTTGAGGTTTTAGAGGAGGGGGAGGCGCTTGACGGTGCGGCAATCCGCAGACAGATACGCATTGCGGTGTCGACCGAAAAGGGTACCTCGGATGCACTGATGCTTTTATATCTGCCGAATAACGGTGTGCCGTCGCCGGTGATTCTCGGTCTTAACTCGAGCGGGAACCATGCGGCGCTCGACGATGAGAATATCATGGTTCCGTATTCTTACGATACGGACGGTGCGGATATACAAAAGGAGCGGGGAAGTAAGGCATACCGCTGGAATATCCGCGATTCGATCGCAAGAGGCTACGCGGTGGCCACAATATATTCCGGTGATTTTGCACCGGACAGCGGGGACGCGTATCGGACCCGGGTGGTGTCGCTGTTTGACGAGGAGGAGTTTAAGGCAGTCGGGGCATGGGCGTTCGGGTTGATGCGGGGCGTCGACTACCTTGCGGCCGACGCCGGAATCGACGCGGCGCATATCGCGGTGGTCGGGCACTCGAGACTCGGAAAAGCCGCTGTCTGGGCCGGTGCGAATGATACCAGAATCGGTATGGTGATCTCGAACGATTCCGGAAATTCCGGTGCGAGCTTAAGCCGCGGAAACCGCGGGGAGACCGTGTACAGTATCAATAAAGCGTTTCCGCACTGGTTCTGTTCGAAGTATGCGGATTATGGAAAAAACGAAAATGAATTGCCGGTCGACCAGAATCTCCTGCTTGCGGCAATCGCGCCGCGCCTTTTGTATGTTGCCAGCGCCAGGGACGATCTCTGGGCCGACCCGCAGGGGGCGTGGAACGGGCTGATGGCGGCTAAGGAGGCGTTTGCCCTGTACGGGCTTCCTGTACTGCCCGACAGCGAGGAACAGCCGCCGGCCGATACGCCGCTCTGGTGCGAATCGATGGGATACCATGTCCGCTCGGGGTGGCACGATATGGAAGCGGCGGACTGGGAGTTTTATCTGTCGTATATGGACAGATATTTCCTTTGACGTGCCAGCGCGATGTCAATGCTTGACATCGCGCGATAACGTGCTATACTTAAGAGTAGATAAATAAATAGTCTTCAGGGCAGGGTGCAAGTCCCTACCGGTGGTAAAGCCCACGAGCTTACTGTCATCAGTGATGACGGAGCATGATTCGGTGTGATTCCGAAGCCGACAGTACAGTC
Source organism: Lachnospiraceae bacterium (assembly GCA_021770345.1). Taxonomy (GTDB): domain Bacteria; phylum Bacillota; class Clostridia; order Lachnospirales; family Lachnospiraceae; genus Roseburia. The sequence continues at coordinate 56,182 of JAETRD010000007.1, forward strand.
TGGATGAAAGAAGATAGAAGCGTTTCGCGGAGAAGTGGATTCTCCGGAATGATTGGCGTATAAGAGGTCCTGGAATCGATATTCCAGGACTTTTTTGCGGAAACGTGTGAGAAAATTGAACAGATTTGCATCACACGCGCCGCACGATATGCAAACAACAGCCTGTATGTTTTGCGAACGGCCCGTTGTTCAAAAGAGCAGCCCTGAACAGATACAAATGTCCGGGGCTGCTTTTTTGCTTCGGCGGAAATCGGGAGGGAGAGAATGACAGACGAGGAATATATGAGAAAAGCGTTGGAACTGGCGGAGCGGGGGCGGGGGTGGACCGCTCCGAACCCGGTGGTGGGTGCGGTCATCGTAAAAGACGGACATATCATCGGTCAGGGATATCACAGGCGGTATGGGGAGCTGCATGCGGAGCGCAATGCGCTGGCAGACTGCAGGGAAGATCCGGCGGGGGCGACGATTTATGTGACACTTGAACCGTGCTGCCACTATGGCAAGACGCCGCCCTGCACGGAGGCGATTCTTGCCGCGGGCATCCGGCGCGTGGTAATCGGGGCGACGGACCCGAATCCGCTGGTGGCGGGGAAGGGAGCCGCACTGCTCAGAGAACGGGGGCTCTGTGTGGAGACAGGGATATTGGGTCCGGAGTGTGAGGAGCAGAACCGCATTTTCTTTCATTATATAAAGACGGGGCGTCCCTATGTGACCTTTAAGTACGCAATGACGCTGGACGGAAAAATTGCGACGGCGAGCGGGGCGTCGCAATGGATTACCGGGGAAGCGGCGAGAGAAGAAGTGCAGCGGCTGCGCCACGAGAGGCGGGGAATTATGGTGGGCGTGGGCACGGTGCTTGCGGATGATCCGCGGCTGAACTGCCGGATGGAGGGCGGCAGGGATCCGGTGCGCATCGTCTGCGATACCGGGCTGCGCACGCCGCCCGGCGCGCAGATCGTAAAAACGGCGCGGCGGCAGCCGACAATGATCGCAACCGCCTGTGAGGATACCGAAAGGCATGAGGTGTACCGAAGCGCGGGCTGCGAACTGCTGGTGCTTCCGCGCGGGGAGGACGGCATCGACCTGCAGGCTCTCGCGGAGGCGCTCGGGAAACGGGGGATTGACAGTGTCCTTCTCGAGGGCGGAGGGACACTCGGAGCCGCGGCATTTCGCGCGGGGATTGTACAGGAAGTGCAGGCCTATGTCGCGCCGAAGATTTTCGGAGGCGCCGGGGCAAAGACACCGGTGGAGGGCGCCGGCGTCCTGACGCCGCAGGAGGCGTATCGGCTTTCGGATCTCAGGGTAAGGCCGGTGGGAGAGGATCTTCTGATTACGGGTTACATGCTTATGCCGCCGCAGGCGGCAGAATGAGAGGGAGAATGTTTACTGGGATTATTGAGGAAGTCGGAAAAGTTCTGGAAATGCAGAAAACCGCAGCGGAAGCCCGCTTTAAAATAGGCGCCGCGGAAATTATGGATGACGTAAAACGGGGCGACAGTATTGCGGTAAACGGAATCTGTCTGACGGTGACAGACTTTTCGGCAAACAGCTTTTGCGTGGATGTGATGCATGAGACGTTGATGCGCTCTTCGATCAGGGGGCTTGGCCCCGGCAGTCGTGTCAACCTGGAGCGGGCCATGCCCGCAGACGGCAGGTTCGGCGGGCATATTGTCAGCGGACACATTGACGGTACAGGAAGAATCCGGGATGTGAGGCGGGACGGAATTGCGGTCTGGTACCGTGTGGAGGCGCCGGAGCTGATGTCCGGGATAATCAGGAAAGGCTCCGTCGCCGTTGACGGCATCAGCCTGACGGTGGCAGACGTATCCGGTGACAGCTTTTCGGTGTCGGTGATTCCGCACACGTCGGGACACACGACGCTCGCGGAGAAGGGGCCGGGTGATATCGTCAATCTGGAGACAGACTGTATCGGAAAATATGTGAGACATTATCTGGGGACGGAAGACGGCGGAAAAGGGGGCGCTATTACGCGGGAATTTCTTGCGGCCCAGGGATTTCTGTAAAAAGAGAGTGTGAAAAAAGAGGGTGCGAATGGAGGGAAACGATATGTCAGAATTTCAGACGGTGGAACAGGCGCTTGCGGACTTGCGCGCGGGTAAGGTAATCCTTGTCACGGATGATGAAGACCGGGAGAACGAGGGGGATTTCATCTGCGCGGCGGAGGCGGCGACGACGGAAAACATTAATTTTATGGCGACGCACGGCAAGGGACTGATCTGCATGCCGATGTCGGAGCACTATTGCAGACAGCTGGGTCTGCCGCAGATGGTGGGAACCAATACGGACAATCACGAGACGGCATTTACGGTGTCGATCGACTATGCGGGGACGACGACCGGCATTTCGGCCGCGGAGCGCAGCATGACGGCGCTGCACTGCGTCGCAGAGGGGGCAAAACCCGAAGACTTCCGCAGGCCGGGCCATATGTTCCCGCTTCTGGCAAAGAAAAACGGCGTTTTAGAGCGCGAGGGACACACTGAGGCCACCGTGGATCTGATGCGCCTCGCCGGTTTAAAGGAATGCGGGCTTTGCTGTGAGATTATGCGGGAGGACGGGACGATGATGCGCACGCCCGAACTTCATGAGCTGGCGGAGAAATGGAAGCTCTCGTTTATCACGATTCGAGCGCTGAAAGATTACCGCAAAAAGCAGGAAAAGCTTGTGGAGCGCGTTGCGGTCACAAAGCTGCCGACGAAGTACGGGGAATTCCGGGCGTACGGGTACCGGAATCTGCTCAACGGGGAGCATCATGTGGCGCTGGTGAAAGGAGAGATCGAAGACGGTGCGGATGTGCTTTGCAGGGTGCATTCGGAGTGTCTGACCGGGGACGCGTTCGGTTCGCTGAAGTGCGACTGTGGGGAGCAGCTGGCGGCGGCGATGACGCAGATAGAGAAAGAAGGGCGCGGGATCCTTTTGTATATGCGCCAGGAGGGGCGCGGAATCGGCCTTTTGAACAAGCTGCGCGCCTACGAACTGCAGGATAACGGGATGGACACCTTAGAGGCCAATCTGGCGCTGGGCTTTGGCGGCGACGAGCGCGAGTACTATATCGGTGCGCAGATTTTAAAGGATTTGGGCGTAAAGACGCTCCGGCTTCTGACCAATAACCCGGATAAGGTTTACCAGCTTTCGGATTACGGGATGGAAATTGCGGAGCGCATACCGATTCAGGTGGCAGCCACGCCTTTCGACTTGTTTTATCTGAAAACAAAGCAGGCGCGGATGGGACATATTTTGAGCATGGAGTAGAAGGAGGAAATAGTGATGCAGGTATTTGAAGGAAAGGTAGTAGCACAGGAAATCAGAGTCGGAATCGTGGCGGCACGGTTCAACGAATTTATCACCTCGAAATTGCTCGGAGGGGCGTTGGACGGCCTGAAGCGCCACGATGTGCCGGAGGAAAACGTGGACGTCGCGTGGGTGCCGGGAGCATTTGAGATCCCACTGATTGCCGCAAAAATGGCGAAGAGCGGCAAATATGATGCAGTTATCTGTCTCGGTGCAGTGATTCGGGGAGCAACAAGCCATTATGATTATGTGTGCAATGAGGTGTCAAAGGGAATCGCTCAGGTATCCCTGCAGAGTGAGATTCCGGTGATGTTCGGTGTGCTGACGACGGACAATATCGAGCAGGCGATTGAGCGCGCGGGTAGCAAGGCGGGAAATAAGGGCTATGAGTGCGCGACGGGCGCAATCGAGATGGTTAATGTAATCCGTGAGATGGAAAAAAGCAACGCATAAGAAAGGAAGAGAAGGGGCTGTCGCATGCACACTTGTGCTGTATGCGGCAACCCCTTCTCTTCTGTCATATTCGCCTCCCGACGTAAATAATCGCTATACGCCGACCGCCGGTGAAGCTTCTGTATGGGTATTTCCTGTTTCTGTTTCGGTGCTTTGCGTCCCGGCGTTGCCGTCCTCGGTGCTCTCGGTCGGTGCTGCGGACTCTGTCTCCGGAACGACGTCCGGGTCCTCGTAGATGACTTCGCCGACACCTGCGCGGAGCAGGATCCCCTTAGAGCCTAAGATATTTACGGTGATCACGTCGCCGTCCTTCACACTCGAGAGGTCGGCCGTCAGTACGGACGGAGATAAGTACGAGGTGGAAACCTTTGTCCCGTTTACGAAGACCTTTGTATTGCGCGTAAAGTTCGTGCCAAGGACCGTTAAGGTGCTGTTGCCGGCATTCTTGCGGACGGAGGAGATTGCGACATCCTCAACGTCCATCGTCAGTTCCGTCGCCGGATACAGATTCTCGCCGCCGTAGGTGTGGCGCTTTCCGTATAAAAGGTCATACTGCAGGGTCTCAAGACCGGTTAAGTAGGTCTCGGACGCCGCCTGCGTCTGATGGTAGCGGAACATGGTGCCCTCATGGATGTCGACCTGTCTGGTGGTCTCGGCCAGCAGCTGATAAGCGGTCAGGTCTGCGTCCTTCTTTGCAAGTCCCATATTGTTCCAGGTAATATACTTCGTCTTAAAAATATCGCCGGACTTCATATCGGAATCAGCCAGTCCAAGTGTCGGAAGATGGTCGCCGAAGAATACGATAATCGTGTCCTCTCCGCGGCTGTCAACGGCGGAAATCAGATCGCCGATAAAACCGTCCACCTCGTGAAGCATATTCACATAATACTCCCATTGATTGTTGGAAGCTTCATCAGAAGCGCCGGATACTGTGATGGCCGGGGATTCCAGAATCTTTTCGGTCGGGTAATCGCCGTGTCCCTCCACCGTAATGGTGTACACGAAATCGGACTGCCCCGGGGTGGAATCCATTGCCTTTACGGTCTCCTCGATCAGTACATCGTCGGTCGGCCAGTTGCCGTTCGGCGTGTAGTCGGTAATGTTCATCAGCTCCTTGCTGGTGAAAGAGTCAAAGCCCATCATCGAGAAGGCGTTGTTCCGGCTGTAAAATGTGGCGGTGTTGTTATGTACCACATGCGTGCCATAGCCGATTTTTGAAAGATCGGAGGCAATGCTCTCACAGTCGGTCTGTTTTAAAATCGTTTTGTACGGGTACTCGCCGGTTCCGAAATACTGCATACTCATGCCGGAGAGGACCTCGAACTCGGTGTTTGCGGTTCCGGCGCCGACAACCGGAACAGTCAGGTAGCCGGAGGAATAATTCTCCTCGAGCGCATGGAAATTCGGAACGGGGTCCCCGGACAGTTCCAGGAAATTTATTTCGGAGGGGTCACAGAAGGACTCCAACAGCACGCAGATGATGTTCGGCCGGTTTGCGGCGGAATCATTGCCTGCGGAATTCACAAGGGCGTTGATCGCGCCCACGGTTTCCTCGGAATAATCATCCGGCTTGCTCATACCGCGGCCGACCACACTCGTGGAAAAGCCGTAGACAAATCCGTAATCGGAATAGCCCTGAGCGATATTGGAAAAATAGGAAGCCAGGATGTTAGAGTTCTGCGCAGCGGTCGTTGTGATTGGAAGCCCGACCAAAAAGAGCGCTCCGACCATCACCGGTCCCAAAACCGCGTGGCGTTTTCCCTGATACCGCGGCCCCTTCACAAAGAAGAGAAACAGGAATACGAAGAACGACACAACGACGGAAACGACGATTGTGGCCTCCTTCGCCGTAAAATAATTTGTGTTCTGCATCGCAAACAGGTCAGACAGACACTTTAAGTCGGTATAGCTGAACGGGGTGACGCGGTTTGACAAGATCAGACCGTTAACCGTTCCCAGGAAAATCCAGATACCGCTGATCAACACGCGCATCTGCGCTCTGCATTTAAACAGATAGACCAGAGACAGCGATGCGAAGATGATCAGTGCATTATACAGGAATGCCAGCGTGTGATTGCCGAGGAATGTGACCGTGCTCACAAAATCCCGTCTGGAAATCAGCTCCACGACAAAAATCAGCAGACATGCCAGCAAAAAATGAAAGACCAGAGAATACCTGTTTAAGAAATCGATTCTCCGGTAATATGCGTCGCTGTGCGGCTTTTTCTTCGGAAGCTTTTCTCGTATGGTTGTTATGAATGTTTTTGCTTTGGTATATAAAGTCTGAAGTTTTTCTTTCATGCGAATCCTCCCGGTTTGTTTCATGTGATATGAAAAGACAGCCAGGCTGCCGTATTCTGCCGATTGCTGCAGGTGAATCAATCCTAACAAAATATATCGTTTTCCGGGGAAAAAATCAATCGGGAAGATGTATAAAAAAGTCTTAAGATTTCCTGAATTTCTATAATTTGTGAATAAAAAATGAACAAAGTATGTCCAAATGAAAAGCTTCTTATATATAATATGGAATTATTTGCATGTGTATGGAACGGCTGCCAGGATGGCGGAAGGCGTTGATTTCATTGCATTTTTACAGAAAAGAAGATATAATCAGGATAGGTTCGGAGTGAAGGGGGTATACCTTAAACATGGGGTATCCCCTTTTGTGTCTATGAGGAAGGTGCGGATGGGATTATGAATTTAACGGATATTATCGGGCCGGTGATGGTAGGCCCCTCAAGCTCGCATACGGCGGGCGCGGTAAAAATCGGGCAGGTTGGCAGAAAGCTGCTCGGCGAGCGTGTGGCGCATGCCGAAATCTTTTTCCACGGTTCGTTTCTGGCGACGGGAAAGGGGCACGGGACGGACCGGGCATTGGTCGCGGGGCTGCTCGGCATGCGGGTGGACGACGTGGCAATCCCGGACAGTTTTCGCATCGCCGGGGAGGAGGGAATGACATTTTCCATCAGCGGGATTGATCTGGGGGATGCGCATCCGAATTCGGTAAAGATGAGGCTGACCGGTGAATCGGGAAAATCGCTTGAGGCCGTTGCGGCGTCCGTCGGAGGCGGACAGATCGAGATTCACGAGCTCGACAGGCTTAAGGTGAATTTCAGCGGGGAATATCCGACGCTCATTGTGCACAATATTGACAAGCCCGGGTATGTGACGGAGGTGACTGCGATACTGGCGAAAAAGTCGATTAACATTGCGACGATGCAGCTGTATCGGGCGAGCCGCGGCGGGAATGCGGTTATGGTTATCGAGTGCGACCAGGAGGTATCGCAGGAATTTATCGAATGGTTAGAGCAGCGCGAGGGAATCATAAAGGTGACATATCTGAGTATGGAGGAGCGGGAGAGCGGTCTTGCTTCTGATATGCGTTATCCGCAGGCGGCAGAATAAAATCCATGCAGAAAGCACAGGTGAGGAGAATTATGTATCAGTCATTGGATAAATTATGTAAACTTGAAGCGGAACACGGAACGCCGTTTTGGAAAATCGTGCAGGAGGATGACTGCAGAGAACGCGGCATCACACCGGAGGAGTCGTTTGCCGGAATGCAGAGCATGTACGAGGCGATGCGGTATGCGGACGAACATTACGATGAAACGCTTCTCTCCGCGAGCGGTCTTGTCGGGACGGAGGGGAAAAAGATGACGGATGCCCGGGCGGCGGGGAAACTGCTGTGCGGGGATTTTATCGGAAAAGTGATGGAGAAGGCGTTGAAGACCAGCGAGTCCAACGCCTGCATGAAACGCATTGTGGCAGCGCCCACCGCCGGCTCCTGCGGCGTGGTTCCTGCGGTCTTTTTGAGCCTGCAGGAGGAGCGGCAGATTCCCACTGAAAAGATGGTGGAAGCGCTCTATGTGGCGGCAGGTATCGGCGGGGTGATCGGCAGTCGGGCATTTCTCGCCGGCGCGGCAGGGGGGTGTCAGGCGGAGATCGGCTCCGCATCCGCGATGGCGGCGGGCGGCGTGGCGTATCTGATGGGCGGGGGTGCGCCCGAGATTGCAAACGCGGCGGCTCTGGCGCTTAAAAATCTTCTCGGGCTGGCCTGCGATCCGGTGGCGGGGCTTGTCGAGGTGCCCTGCGTGAAGCGCAATGTGATGGGCGCGGTCAACGCGTTGACTTCGGCGGATATGACGATGGCGGGGATTTTCAGCAAGATTCCGCCCGATCAGGTCATTGACGCGATGAAAAGTATCGGGCGCAGTATGCACGAGGACATCCGCGAGACCGGAAAAGGCGGTCTTGCTGGGACGCCTGCAGGCATTGCGGTCAGGGAGCGGATGGCGGGGCTGGATTGAGGCTGACAAAGGGAATTGAGGAGGAGTTATTATGCGTAAGTGTATAGATCTTGATAGTCTGCTTTACTTGCCTATGCCATGTATGGCCCTACCTGCCCCAAAAACTGAGTATGCAGAAGCTTATTTATCTAGGAATTTACTGCTGAATAAGCGATACCATCCACTTGGAAGCACAAATTACCTGGATCGGCAAATTCAGTCTGAAATGACTTGCGTACAGGATATTTGCCATGAAATCTTCTCTTAATTACCGTTTCCATTACCGGAATATCCCAAATATTTTTAAACAGGCAATTCATCTGTACGACATTTTCCAGCGTCAATCCCACGAATGCCAGCCGTTCTTCCATTTCATCAAAGGCGCCGTCAATTTGTTCTTCAATCGTACCGCCTATATTACGGGCACAATAATTTATAAAGCAATAGTCGCCCGCTTGAATAATTCCTGAATGTGCCCAGTTCTCATTAATGTCATATCGTCTGATTTCTTTCATTTTTCTACACTCCTAACTTTATAGTATTTTTTGGTGAATTATCAATCTGAAGAAATTCTGTAAAACGCGCTATTTCGTTTACAATCATTTCTCTCATTTCGTCATTTGATTCAACTGTCGGCTCCCACCACCAGTTCTTAATCATAAATTGTCCTGCCTTGCGAATCGGTTCTGCCTCGAATCTGGCAATAAATTGACCATTATATAGCACAGGCAGTACATAATAGCCATATTTTCTTTTATCAATAGGGGTATACACTTCCCAGCGGTATGTGAAATCAAACAGTGATTCCAGCATCTGTCTGTCCCACATAATGTTATCAAGCGGGGCAATGAATCTTACATAGCTGCCTGCTGCCTGATTCTTCATATATTTCTTATATTTTTTTGAAATATAAAAAGGCTCTTTGATTCCCTCTATCCGTATTTCTTCAATCCTGTTTTTTTCTATAAGCGTCTGAAGTGTAGAACTGCGGAGCTCATTTTCACTTAAAAAGCGTCCCTGCCATGCTCCGCCTGACTTGTTCCACAGAAAGCCGACACTTTGGATTCGCCTCTCGACATACCACTCCAGAAATTCTTCTACGGTCATATTGGGGTCACAGGAAAGGTTTTCACTGTCAATCACACGTTCTGTCAAATCAAAATACTTCTGTGTTCCACGTTTGCCGGCTACAGTAAGAACGCCGGTGTTAAATAGATAATCCAAAGCGGCGCTTGATAATTTTTTATATCCCCATCGGCTTTCCCTCACTTCTCCGATTGAAATGTCTTTTGTGCCTGTCTTGCCATGCTTTTCCACAAAATCCCTGACATCGTCCAATATGTTCCGTATGCCTGTCTGGTTACGGTGTTTTAGAGCAGGCAGTGCATGTTTCTCATATTCATTTCGCACAAACTGAAAGTGGGCAAAATCTTTCGCATCATAAATACACATTTCTTTATCAAATCCGTCAATTAGTTTGTGTTCCCTGTATAATAAATCGTAAAGAACTGATTCACTGTAATGATCCACTCTTGCCTGTAATACCAAATCTGCATTCCTTGCTACAACATTCAGAGGATCATACTGGATACTGTGTATCCGCTGCATGATCTTTTCGACACCCTTTTTTCCGCATAACGCTTCTGCACCGTCCAAATTGTGATATCGGCACAACATACGTCTTGCCTCATCTTTCGGATATAATTTCATCTTTATTCCCCATATTCCATTTGTATTTCTTTGCAGATTTTTATAATGCGTTCTTTTATTTCCTGCGGTTCGATTATCTTAGCCTTATTTCCAAAGGAAAGAATCACCCCATACCAAAATGTCTCATGTTCGGGTACAGAAAAAGAAAACTCAAAATCCCCATTTTCAAATTCCTGCGTAATCTGTCCATTTAGATATTCCCTGCATTTTGCTTTTATGACTGCTTTTCCATATAATTTGACATGTACAATATCATGATTGCTATCTTTCATTTTAATATCTGAAAGATTATGAGACTTTGTGAATTTTATCTGTGTGGCTTGCAAATTGTCCATACGGACTAATTTAAACATACAATAATCCTGATATTTTTCATAATATCCAATCAGATACCAGTTGTACCACTTGTATTGCAGACAAACCGGTTCTACCTGAATATCTTTTACTTCATCATGACTATTTGTATAAGAAAACCGAACAACGCATTTTTCCTTGATTGCATCTTCTAACAGCACTAATTGTTCATTTGTCTTGTCGTCTTCACTTGCGACACCCAAGTCTACGGAAACAGCAGTGTCCCTTGTATGGCTTATACTCTGCACTTTTTCCAGTGCCTGTTTTAGACTTTTGCCTGCATATGCGCTTGCCATTCCTTCCAGAGCAGTGACAATCCAATCATATTCGTGACTTGTTGCAACCTGTTTTTCTAAAACAAAGCTGTCCATAATCTGATAGCCGCCTTCTACGCCATAAAAAGATTGAATCGGAATACCTGCCTGATCCAGCGATTCCAAATCCCGCATAATCGTTCTGGAAGAAACTTCAAACTCTTCTGCTAATTTCTGTGCTGATGTCCGACCATGATTTAATAAATAAACAACAATGCTTATAAGCCGGTCAATCTTCATCTTCTTTCCTTTCTGCCCCAGTATAACAAACAAACTATGACACCATTATGTCATAGTTTGTTTAAAAAAACAATTATTTCAAATCTTCCTACCAAACTTCAAGAGAATCTTCCGCATCCACCCACATCTGCATATTTCCCTCAGGATAAAGCCTTACATATGCAAGAGGTTCGTCTATTGCCAAAGCATTTAAGGCACATTCCGAACAGAGAGTAGTTTTCAATCCAGCTTCTGCTTTATTGCAGTCTATCCGTAAGAAGTAATCTGCATAGGTGTATACTTTATCACAACAAGAAGAACATGATAATATTCCGGGCTTCAGGGAACATAATGTATGGATACAATGTGCGGAGTGCGCAAAAAAATATAAACTTGATTTATCAAGGGAATCCGCAGGTGGGAATTAGTAGATTTAACAGATAGTAAGTCACATTAAAATTTTATAAGTTCATTTCTTGTATTCAGGGCAGTTATTGAGTATACTAATGATACACTTATAAGAAAGAGGTGAGTTGTATGAGTCCAGCACAGCAGGCTTTGGATTATCGGAAAGAAATAGATGAAAACCAGAAACAGATACGGGAAATGGTAATGGAAAGCTACCACGATATTGCAGCGGGAAAGGGCCGGGACTGCAACGAATTTTTTGACGAATTGGAGAAAAAGTATTCCAATGACAGAATATAAGGTAATTACCCTGCCGTTGGCAGAGGAGGATATAGCAGATCAGACAGATTATATAGCCTTTGAACTGAAGTCCCCGGAAACTGCAGTGAATATGGTAAGGGGATTTCGGAAAGCAATCAGCAGCCTCAGCCTGTTTCCACAAAGCCATGAGCTGGATGAAGACGAAGAACTGGCGGCATATGGGATCAGGAAGACATATTACAAAAATTATAAGATTTACTTCCTGATTGACGAGGAGGAACAGACGGTATACATATTAAGAGTTTTTCATATGCTGGTTGACAGCAGGGAAAAGATATTGCGGATTTTCAGAGCGTGATGACAGGAAAGCCTTTGAGCAAAACAGCTTGAAGGCTTAAACTTTAGGAGGATATAGAATGATAAACACAGAAGCGGAATTTGCGGAACAACTTATGATAGATCTGATTACGCAGGGACTGGAGGAATTAGATTACAGCCTGCTATACCATGCTTACTCTGCCAAAGGCAACAAGTATACTTTTGTGTGGAAAAGTCTGTTGGGAAGTGGGAAGAAAGATGGCCATATGCGTAATGCCCAGTGGGAAACTTCAAAAATCCAAGGATACTTTCCGGATCTTTCCGCACATAGAGCGAGGGTGCCGCTCAATCATCTAATTTGATGATTTTGCGACACCCCCATTCAAATTGAAGAAATCGAATGATTCATTATTTATTGCTCCTGTGCCAGATGTTCATCTTCTCCGCCTCGGCAATCAGCTCATCCCTGAAATCCGGGTGTGCGACGGAAATCAGTGCCTCGGCCCTCTGCCATGCGGACAGCCCTTTGAGATTCACCTTGCCGTACTCGGTCACGATATAGTGCACGCAGGGTCTTGCGTCGGTCACGACGGAGCCTTCCGTTAACGTCGGACGGATGCGTGATTTCACTTGCCCGTCTTTGGTCTTAAATGTGGAAGAAAGGCAGATAAAGCTCTTTCCGCCGTTGGAGAGGTATGCGCCCAGAACGAAATCGAGCTGTCCGCCAGCGCCGCTGATCTGTTTGATTCCTGCGGACTCGGCGTTGACCTGTCCGTAGAGGTCAATATCCACCGCGTTATTGATGGAGATAAAGTTGTCGAGAGCCGAGATGGAGCGGATATCGTTGGTATAATTAACCGGAGCGCTCATCAGCTCGGGATTCTCATCCATGTAGTCGTACATTTTTTTGGTGCCGGCACCGAACGCGTAAGCCTGACGATAGCGGTCGATGCTCTTTTTCGAGCCGTTGATCTTGCCGGCTTTTGCGATATCGACAAAGGCGTCGACATACATTTCCGTGTGAACGCCCAAATCCTTTAAGTCGGATTCCGCGATCATCGAGCCGACTGCGTTCGGCATACCGCCGATGCCGAGCTGTAGACATGCGCCGTTTGGAATCTCTTCGACGATGAGTTTTGCAACCGTCTTATCGATGTCGGAGGCAGGGCCGCCTGCGCCCATCTCGCCGATCGGCGGGTTTGTACCCTCCACAATATAGGTTACATCCGAGATATGTACGCCGCATTCGGTGCCGCCGAGGCAGCGCGGCATATTTTCATTGACTTCCACGATAATGTGCTTTGCAGTCTCGCACACGGCGCCCAGATGGGATGCGTTCGGGCCGAAGTTAAAGTAGCCGTGGGAATCCATCGGGGCAACCTGGAACATCGCGACATCATCCGGGCAGTCCAGGTCGCGGTAGTAGCGCGGAAGCTCGGAGTAGCGAATCGGCGCGTAGTAAGCGCAGCCGCGGGAAATCAGTTTGCGCTCGATTCCGGACATATGCCAGGAATTCCAGGTGAAGTGTTCTCCGGCGTCCTCCCGCTCAAAAATGGCAAGCGGCTTTAAGAGGATACCGCCGCGCACTTTAACGTCCGTCAGTTCGTCGGTACGCTTTGCAAGCGCCTGATCAAGCGTATCCACGGTGCCGGTACACCAGCCGTAATCCACCCAGCTGCCCGACTGTATCAGCTTGACCGCCTCGTCCGCCGAAACTAATTTCTGTTTGTACTCCTGTGAAAAATCCATAGTTTCATACCTCCATACATTTTGTCATATTGTAGCAGTGGCACAGAGTAATTGTTTGCAACGTACACTGCGCACAAAATAGTTTGCGCACGGAACATTTCCGCGGCAAAAGATTGTTAAAAATTTACCATACTTTTATCTTACCATGTTAAGGACTTTTTTACAAGTAAATAGAAGGAGAAGTTCCGTTATTTGTGGGCTTCCCATTTACACTCCGTCAGCGCCATATCCGTAAATACGGCTTTGAAGGAGGAGGCCTCCGGGCTGCACGCATAAATGCCGAATGTAATTTCCCCTGCGCCCTCCCACAGATGGAAAATGCGCATCTGCTTAAAGTTTATGCCGTCCGTGCCGCATTCAATACAGTAATCGCTCTCCCTTCGGCTGAGGCGATACCACATCTCTTTTATATCTGCGGGGATATCCGTCGTGGCCCAGTCAGAATAGCCGTGGTTTGTCACGACGCTGCCAAGACGCTGGTATTCCTCATTTTCATATTCAATCGAGGCCTTAAACCAGTTTTCGCTGTCCAGATACAGCGCGACGCCGCACTGGTCAAAGCGGTGCTTGCTCTCAAACTGCGTCTTTACGATAAAAGAAAAATAGTTCTCGGAAGTCCTCGCCTGCAGGACGGGCGCATTGTCATTCCGGAATCCGTAGTAGGTGCGCTGCCAGAGATCCGTCCCGGGTTCCGTGATAATCTCGGCGCGCGTTTCCGTTACAACCGTTTCTTTTGGTTTCCGGGTCCATGTGGGCTGCATTGCCAAAAAGTCTGTCATCTTTTCTCCGTTTCTGCCGCCACAGGCGGCTATTCATGTGATATGTAATCGTGTTCTTCCATAACTATTCCTCCGGCATCCTCCAGGCCATAGATTCCTGGCGGTAGCGGTCAAGGAATACCTGATACTGAATCTCAAGCGCGGGATTCGGGTCCATGCGGGTCTTTAGACATTCCAGCAGGCGTTCGTAGCATTCGATCAGCCCGAGCAGAGGCAGATCGCCGCCGGTGTGGACATCGAGAATGCTCTCGGTTTCGTAGGCTGCGTTATAGAACCAGAGCACGGCCTCGTCGAAGTCTTCCTGCCCGAGAAAGTAGGTGCCGAGCTCATAGCAGATTTCCGAGCAGGGGGTGGTCAGCATATCCTTTAAGGCGAGCTTGAAAAAGCCGTTTTTGTCATCCGAAAGCCGATAGACCCGCGCGAGCACGCATGCGGCCTCCTTTCTGGCATCATCCTCCATATCGTTTCGCAGGATATGTTCAAAAATCGGTTTCGCCGCAAAGAAATCTTTTGTCTCGCCGGTTTTTAACAGCTCCTTTGCGTACATGGAACGGATCTTCGGCGAATATGTGCCGTCCCGCTCAAAGGTTTTGATGAAGATGGAGAAATCGCGCTTGCTGTGCAGGGACAGCGGCCGGTGCGAAATCTCGACATCACTGTCGAAGACCACCGGCGAGAGGCGTACGGTCTCATGGATCGGGTCGACCCAGGTAAAGGTGCGCAGCCGCCGGAACAGTTTGGGGCGGTATTCCTTTTTGGCATTCAAAACCGTATCGAAGTCCGATTCGGTCACATATTTCATCTGGACAATTTCGATTTCCGGGAGAAGATTTGCTTTCAGACGCGCGAAACGCTCATGATTTTCGGCGTCAAGAATTTCGTCGGCGTCCGCGGTGTAGATATATTCCTTTGTGGCTTTGGAAAAGGAAAAATTCCGGGCCGCGGAAAAGTCGTTGGTCCATTTGTAGTCGTAGATTTTGTCGGTGTAGGCCGCGGCAATCTCCTTCGTCCGGTCGGTGGAACCGGTGTCAATGATGATAATCTCATCCATAAGGTCCGCAATGGAATCTAAGCAGCGCGCGAGCACGGCTTCCTCGTTTTTTACAATCATACAAAGACTGATGGTTGACATAATAACCTCCATTCTTGCAGCAACCGGTGCGAAGTTTTCACAGGAACCCCCATTGCTGTCTGTCTATAGTATAACGCGAACCGCCGGGATGGACAAACAGAAAATGATTGAAATACGCTTAAAATTGGCGGCGGCTGATTTGTATGGTATAATGTCCATGAGAGCAATGACCGAAGCGGAGCGAAGACCGCCCGTGAACGAGGAAGCCAGCGGCTTCCGTGTTCGCACAGCGAAGTACATGATAGACTTGAGATGCCCGGAAAAGCAGAGAGGAGCAGAGATATGAGTGCGATAGTGACGTTGAAAAAAGGCGAAGGCCGGACGATAAAGGCGGGCGGCGCATGGATTTTTGACAATGAGATCGATACGATTGCGGGGAGCTTTGACAACGGGGATATCGTGACCGTGCATGATTTCGACGGCTATCCGATGGGAAAGGGATTTATCAATCGGAATTCAAAAATCCGTGTCCGCATGATGACGAGAGACAGCGACCGTGAGATTGATGAAGATTTTCTTCGGATGCGCGTCAAAAATGCGTGGGAATACCGGAAAAAGACCGTGGATACCGGCAGCTGCCGCGTGATTTTCGGGGATGCCGATTTCCTCCCGGGACTCGTGGTGGACAAGTTTTCCGATGTGCTTGTGGTGCAGTCGTTAGCGCTCGGAATCGACCGCTTTAAGGAAACGATCGTGCGGGAGTTAAAGGAGCTTCTGGCGGCGGACGGGATCACAATCCGCGGCGTCTATGAGCGCAGCGACGCGAAAGAGCGGGAAAAGGAAGGAATGAAAAAGCATAAGGGCTTTCTCGGGGCGGAATTTGACACGAAGGTTCCGATCGAGGAGAACGGCGTCAAATACCTTGTGGACGTAAAAGACGGGCAGAAAACCGGATTTTTCCTCGACCAGAAATACAACCGCCTTGCAATACAAAAGCTGTGTAAGGACGCAAAAGTGCTTGACTGCTTTACGCACACCGGCTCCTTTGCGCTGAATGCCGGGATTGCGGGGGCAAAGAGCGTGCTCGGCGTGGACGCGTCGGAACTTGCGGTGGCGCAGGCTGCGGAAAATGCGGCGCAAAACCATCTGCAGGAGGTCGTGAAATTTCAGTGTGCGGACGTATTTGAGCTGCTGCCAAAGCTTCGGCAGGCGGGAGAACAGTTTGACGTGGTAATCCTCGACCCGCCGGCGTTTACCAAATCGCGCAGCACGATAAAAAACGCGATGAAGGGCTACCGCGAGATCAATATGCAGGGCTTAAAGCTGGTGCACGACGGCGGTTATCTGGCGACCTGCTCATGCTCACATTTTATGGATTACGAGAATTTCACAAAAGTCATCGGGCAGGCGGCAAAAAGCGCGCATAAGCGTCTGCGCCAGGTGGAGTTTCGCACGCAGTCGCCCGACCATCCGATTTTGTGGGCGGCGGAGGAAAGCTATTACCTGAAGTTCTATATTTTTCAGGTGGTGGATGAGCGCTGAACGGCTGACAGGGAGCGCGGGAATTATGGCAAGTCTGTCAGTCGGTATGTCCCTTTCCCCAGCTTTTCGACAAATCCGGCGGCTTCACTCTGATTTAAAATTCTCTGAAGCTGCCTTGCGCTGCAGTGAAGATGAAACGCAGCCTGCTCGACGCCCTTTAAGGTTTTATTTTCGCATTTATACTTCATGTAGGACAAAACGCGTTCCGTGAGGGACGCGGGGGCGGCGTCGGTGGCGGCCAGCGCGCCGATTTTGCCGGAAAGGCTTTCGCAGACAAGCGTCAGGAATTCGTTGCTGGAAAGCAGGATGTCCCTGTGTTTTTCGATCGAAAATGAAATGCAGGTGAGGCTCTCGGCCGCTTCGGCGTAAATGTTGCTGCTCCTGGGATAAAACAGTTCCATGTCTCCGAGAAAATAGTCGGCGGTTCCGCTTGACAGCGAATAGCGCGTGCCGTCGTCGCGAATCAGGTAGATGTTGATAGAACCCTGTTCCACAATCCGGAATAAGGTTTCATCTTCAAAAGGCGAACACACCAATTCGCCTTTTTCGTATTTGATCAGATAAAAATCTACATCCAGTGAGTCAAGCACCGCATGATAGTTACTTCCGGCAATGCAGGCGGCAATTTTCTTTTTATCATAGATTCTCTCCATGAAAATCTCCTCCAAACAGGACATATGTCCTGTTTTTTGCATTTATTTTACATTATTATGAAGAAAAATCAAGGGAGGAAAAGAAAATATGACATCGGTTTATGAAGAAAAGAATCGTTCCAAAGCAATTATGAGAGTCGGATTGCCCGCCATGTTAGGACAGCTGACAACGCTTATCTATAATATCGCAGACACGTTTTTCGTATCTCTGACAAAAGAACCTGCGACGATTGCCGCCGTGACATTGTGTGCGCCGATACTCGTTATCATTATGTCGATTGCCTGTATTTTCGGAATGGGAGGCAGCAGTGTCATTGCGAGACTGCTTGGGGAAGAGAAAAAGAAAGAAGCCGGGGCAACCATGAATTTTTGTGTATACGGGATGGCGATTGCCGGCGTGATCACCCTTGTGCTGGGGCTTGTGTTTTTGCAGCCGTTAGCAAAAATATCCGGTGCGGATGCGGATAATATCGCCTATACCTGCGATTATCTGAAATGGATTTTTGCGGGAGCGCCTTTTATTATGCTGGCAAACGGATTTGTTCATCTGTTCCGGGCAGTTGGCCTGATCAAAGAAGGAACGATTGGGCTGATACTCGGAAACGTGATTAATATGGTGCTGGATTATATGTTTATCGCAATGTTCGGATGGGGAACGGCAGGAGCCGCGCTTGCGACATCCCTGGGATTTGTGTGCGCGACAATCTATTATGTGGTCTGCATGATTCGCGAGGAGCGCAGGGGAAACGAACTGGTGCCGTGGGCGCCGAAATACTTTTCGCCAAATGCGGCAATGATCCGCAGCGTCGTTGGCATCGGCATTCCGGGGGCTCTCATCACAGTGCTTATGAGCGTGTCCAACATTGTGCTCAACAACTATATCAGTATTTACGG
Organism: Lachnospiraceae bacterium; assembly: GCA_021770345.1. GTDB lineage: Bacteria > Bacillota > Clostridia > Lachnospirales > Lachnospiraceae > Roseburia. The sequence continues at coordinate 74,506 of JAETRD010000007.1, forward strand.
ATCCGACGCGGTGGCTTCTTACGGGATTGCGTACAAACTTGATATGATTCCCATTCTGCTGTCAGTGGGATTAGCGCAGGGCGTTGCGCCGCTGGTGGGTTATTACTATGGAGGGAATCAGAGAGAGCGAATGTCCGATATTGTGAAGTACACGGTGTTATACGGCGTTCTCATGGGCGCGGTATTTACCGGCATCTTTGTGCTTCTCGGAAAGCCGCTTGCAGCCGTATTCCTGCAGGATGAGGCTTTGATTGCGCAGACGGCGTACTTTTTGAAAATCCTCTGCCTGTCGGCTCCTATGCTCGGCGTGATCAATATGATGACGAGTTACTTTCAGGCGTTGGGAAACGCGGTAAAGTCGCTGATCATTACGGTCTTGAGAAACGCGGTGCTGTTTATTCCGGGAGTGATCCTTTTAAATTACTTCTGGAAGCTTGATGGTGTGATTGCGGCGCAGCCCGTTGTCGAAACGATTTTGACGTTTATCTGCATACTGATGTACGCCAAAGACATAAAATCGTGAAGAAAAACGCTGCCGGCTACTTTTTCGCCGGCGGCAGATGATTTTGATTCCGCCAGTTCCGCGGCGACATTCCGTACACATTCTTAAAGGCCCGCGAGAAATGCAGTTGATTCTCATAGCCGACGGCATTGCCGATATCCGCGACGGAAAGCTCGGTCAGCTTTAACAGTTCGGCTGCTTTTGTCATGCGGTAGCTGATTAAAAACTCCTGCGGGGATTTTCCGACTGCATCGTGAAAAATTTTCCCGAAATAGCTCCGGTTTAACCCACAGGATTTTGCAATCTCTTCAATCGAAATATTATTCTGAAAATTCATCTCTATAAACGTGAGCGCTTCTTTAATATAGAAGTCGCGCACCCGCCCTCCGTGATTCACGCGCAGAGAGGCGGCGGATCTTGTGAAATAATCCAGAAACAGATACAGATGCCCGATCAGATGAAGCGGGGACTGTGCGGCATGATTTGCAATGTAGATCATCTCGTCTTTCATATCGGCGCACAATTCCTTGGAATTGGCGTGGTAAATCGGATGATTGGGGCTTAATCCCGCGATTTCGACAGCTTCTTTTGCACGCAATCCGTCAAACTCAATCCAGGTGTATTCCCAGGGGAGCTCGCGGTCGGCGATGTAGGTATTTACCTGATTCGGAAACAGCATGAACCCCTGGCCGCTCTTAATCTGATAGGTCTGAGTGACTCCGGAGGAATCGTCGGCCATCAGCGTTCCCGTTCCCGAGAGAATGAAGTGGAAGAGGTAATGGTTCCGGGAGGCGGGGCCGAAAGAGTGCGCCGGCGCGCACTGCTCCCAGCCGAACTGATAAAGGCCCAGATCAACAAAATTTTCATTGGGAAAAACCGAGAAAAGGAGGTCCTGCATAAAAATCACCGCTTTCATTTCGTGTTGTAAAACGATTATATACCAAAATGCCAGGCGACATCAAGGTACAGGGAGAAAAACGGCATATTGGCATAAAACACAAAAAATGCGGATATTTATAGACGCATAATGGCATGTTATGATTGCGATAAGAAGAAAAACAGAGAAAATTATGGGAAAATGATAGGACAGGAAGGAGAATGTAGCATGAAAAAAGAATGTGCAAGGGCAGTGAGCGCATGCGCGTGTGTCTGCGTGGCAGCCGCATCACTTTTTGCCGGCTGCGGCGGCGAAGACGAGAAGAGCGGAAAGATCGAAATCGAGCTGGTGCACTACAAGCCGGAGGCGGTCAAAACGTTTGAGCGGATAGCGGAGGCGTTTAACGCGACGCACGACGACATCTATCTGACGATTGAGTCGCCGAACGATGCGATGACGATTTTAAAGACCCGGTTTATCCGTGAAGATAACCCGGATATCATCGGAATCGGCGGGGACATTAACTACTCGAATTTTGTGGATGCGGGAATGCTGATGGATATTTCGGACTATCCGGGACTTGACAGTATCAAGCAGGCGTATAAGGACATCGATAAGGATCTGGAATTTGTCCCGCAGGACGGCGTCTATGCGGTTCCCTACGCGGCCAATGCGTCCGGAATCCTCTATAACAAAGACATGTTTGACGCGCACGGCTGGGAGATTCCCGAGACCTGGGACGAACTTCTTGCACTGTGCGAGGAGATTGAAGCCGAGGGGATACTTCCGATGTACTTTGGCTTTAAGGATATCTGGACCTGTCTGGCGCCGTGGAACGCGATTGCGGTGGGACTGGTGGAACCGGACGTCTGCCGCCAGGTAAACAGCGGCCAGACAACCTTTACGGCGGAATATAAAGAAACGGCCGAAAAGATGCTTGCGCTGCTCCCGTACGGACCGGACGACCCGTTTGCGTATGACTACAACGGCGCGTGCACGGCATTTGCAAACGGGGAGGCCGCAATGTATCCGATCGGAAGTTATGCGGCGCCGCAGATTCTGTCGGTGAATCCGGACATGAATATCGATTCGTTTGTGATGCCGTCAAATGCAGACGAGGCGGACAATAAATTAAATTCCGGGATTGACCTGCAGTTCTGCGTGATGGAGGACTGTGAGAACAAAGAGGCGGCGTACGAGGTGTTGGATTTCCTGCTGAGCGACGAGTATGTGCAGGAGTATATCAGCGCGCAGAACAGCGTTCCCTGTAAGGAGGGAGATTTTACGATATCCCCGATGCTCGACGGAATGTCGGCTTATATCGAGGAGGGACGCATGGCGGATTATCAGGACCACTACTATCCGGCGGAGATGGTGGTCGACGCGCAGATTCAGACCTTTTTGATCAATCAGGATGTAACGGCGTTTTTAGATAAATTTGATTCGGACTGGCTGCGGTACAACCGCGATATCATCCGCAAGGTGCAGGCGTACAACGAGCAAAATAAAAATGCGGAATAAGGAGGGGAGACAAAAATGAAAAAAAGCATATTCAGCGGAAAAAGAAATCGTACCTTTTTGTTAATGACAATTCCGATTGTCGCATTATTCTTTTGTTTTAACACATTGCCGTTAATCAAAGGGTTCATTTACAGCTTCACCAACTTCAGGGGCTACGGCGATTACGACTGGGTCGGCCTGCGCAATTATATGGACCTCTTTACCGACGGAAGAGTCGGAAAGTCGTACCTGTTTACGTTTAAGCTGGCTGTCGTCGCGACGATTCTGACAAACGTGGTCAGCCTGCTTCTGGCGATGGGGCTGAACAGTAAAATCAAGTTTAAGAGCGCACTGCGCGGCGCCTATTTCATCCCGAATGTCCTGGGCGCACTGGTGGTCGGCTATATCTTCAATTACTTTTTTACTTATATTCTTCCCGCATTCGGACAGATGATCGGAAGCGGGGCACTCGGCTCAAGCATGCTGTCGAACACAAAGCTCGCATGGGTCGCGATCGTCATCGTCTGCGCGTGGCAGTCGATTGCAATGAATACAATTATTTATATCTCGGGTTTACAGACCGTTCCGGAGGATGTGTACGAGGCGGGTTCGATTGACGGGGCGTCGGGCTGGAATAAATTTAAGGAGCTGACATTCCCCCTGATCTTACCGTTTTTCTCCATCAATATGGTGCTCTGCGGGAAAAACTTCCTGATGGTATTCGACCAGATTATGGCGCTGACAAAGGGCGGACCGGCACAGAGCACGGAGTCGATTTCGTATCTGATTTACAACAACGGTATGAGCGGCGGACAGTTCGGATTTCAGAGTGCAAACGCGGTTATTTTCTTTATTGTAATTGTGGTGATCTCAGTCGCACAGATGACGGTGACCGGAAAGAAGGAGGAACAGCTGTAATGAAAAAAGTCGGAAAAGAACAGGTAAACTGGCCCCTGACAATCGTATTGATTTTGGGACTGATCACAGTCGCGTTTCCGTTGTACATGACGATCGTGATCGCGTTTAAACAGCCCTCGGAGATGACAAACAGCGTGGCGGGAATCCTGTCCCTGCCGAGAAGCTTTAGCCTTGCAAATTTTAAGGAGGCGATGGAGGTCACAGATTTCTGGCGCTCGCTTGGAAACAGCATTCTGATCACCGTGATTACGGTGGTGCTGTCCGTCCTCATCCATTCGATGCTCGGCTATGCGATCGGCAGAAACAGCGCGGACAGTAAATTTTACAAATTCATTTATCTCTATATCGTGAGCGGTATGTTTGTCCCGTTTGCAATCCTGATGATGCCGCTCGTAAAGCAGACGGCGGAGATGGGCCTCGGAAATATGGCGGGTGTAATCATCCTCTATATCGTCTTTTACATGCCGATGAACGTGCTGCTGTATTCCGGGTATCTGAAAAATATTCCGATCGCGCTCGAGGAGGCGGCATGCATCGACGGCGCGACGACCTGGACGACATACTGGAAAATCATTTTCCCGATCATGAAGCCGATGCACGCGACGGTCGCGGTTCTGACGGCGCTCGGGACATGGAACGATGTGATGACGCCGCTTGTCATTATGTCGGGGACCGGGAAAAACACGCTGCCGCTTGCACAGCTGAATTTTCAGACACAGTTCGGCACAAACTATAACCTGGCATTTGCCTCTTATCTGCTGGCACTGATACCGATTTTAATCTTTTACATTATCTGTCAGAAACAGATCTTAAACGGCGTTGTGAACGGCGCGGTAAAATAACATAAAGGAGACTTGCGATGGCGATTCGATACAGCGATACGGACAAAATTTTTACGATTGACACGGAACATACAACTTATCAGATGAAAGTCGATGCATATGGATTTCTGCTGCATCTGTACTATGGGAGACGGGTGAACGGATCGACGGAATATCTGCTGACCTACTACGACAGAGGCTTTTCGGGAAACCCGTATGATGCGGGCGAAAACCGCACCTACTCGATGAGCGAACTGCCGCAGGAATTTCCGTCCCTCGGGAACGGCGATTACCGGAACGTGGCGTTTGCCGTGGAGAATGCGGACGGGACGGTAAGCTGTGATCTGCGGTATCGGGGACATGAGATAAAAGACGGAAAATACGGCCTTAAGGGGCTTCCGGCGGTGTATGCCGGGGAGCAGGAGGCGCAGACACTGGAAATTTATATGGAGGATGCGGTGAGCGGCGCCTGCGTGACGCTGCTCTACGGAGTCCTCCCGGGAGTCGATATTATCACGCGAAGCGCCGTTGTGAAAAATGCGGGGGAGGGGAAACTGTATCTCGAACGGGTACAGTCGGCCTGTCTGGATTTCCTGTGCGGGGAGTATGATCTGATCACCTTTTACGGACGCCATGCGATGGAGCGCAATTTTCAGAGGGCAAAAATCGGGCACGGGAGTTATGTGATCGGAAGCAGAAGGGGAACCTCGAGCCATCAGTACAATCCGATGATGATTCTCGCGGAGCACGAGACGACCGAGGATTTCGGGAGCGCCTATGCGATGTCTTTTGTGTACAGCGGCAATTTTAAAGGAGAGGTGCAGATGGGACAGTTTAATCAGATACGCGCACTGCTCGGCTTAAACGATGAGATGTTCCGCTATCCGCTCGCGCCGGGAGAGTGCTTTTATGCGCCGGAGGTCATCCTGACCTACACGGACCGGGGCTTAAACCGTCTGTCCCAGAACCTGCACCGCTGTATCCGCAGGCATATCTGCAGGGGCAGCTATAAAGAGACCGTCCGTCCGGTGCTGGTAAACAGCTGGGAAGCGTCCTACTTTGACTTTACGGGGGACTCGATCTACGAGCTGGCATGCCATGCAAAGGAGGTCGGCGTGGAGATGCTGGTCATGGACGACGGCTGGTTCGGAACGCGCAACGATGATAACGGCGGGCTCGGGGACTGGTATGTCAACGAGGAGAAGTTAAACGGAACACTCGGGGAACTGATCCGCAGAATCAATGATCTGGGGATAAAATTCGGAATCTGGGTCGAGCCGGAGATGGTTTCGGAGGACAGCGAATTGTACCGCAGGCATCCGGACTGGGCGCTTGCGATTCCGAACAGACATCCGGTGCGCAGCAGAAATCAGCTTGTGCTCGATTTCTCAAGGAAAGAGGTGGTGGATGAGGTATTTCGCCAGATTTGCGCGGTACTTGACCAGGGAAACATCGAGTATCTGAAATGGGATATGAACCGGAGCCTTATGGATATCTATTCCGCCGCCACAAAGGACCAGGGGCGCGTGATGTACGACTATGTGCTCGGACTTTATGACTTCTTAGAGCGGCTTCTGCAGAGATATCCGAAGCTGCTGATTGAGGGATGCAGCGGCGGCGGCGGCCGGTTTGACGCGGGAATGCTGTATTACACGCCGCAGATCTGGTGCAGTGATAACACGGATGCGGCGGACCGTCTGAAAATCCAGTACGGCACGTCGTTCGGCTATCCGTCCTCCGCGGTGGGGGCGCATGTCTCGGCTGTTCCAAACCACCAGACCGGGAGAAACATGCCGATGCGCACGCGCGCGGTTGTGGCGATGTCCGGCACGTTCGGCTATGAGCTGGATCTGGGAAAACTGACCGACGAGGAAAAACAGGAGATCAAAGAGCAGATCGCGCGCTATCACAAATACGCGCCGCTGATTCAAAACGGCCTGTACTATCGTCTGACAAATCCGTTTGAAAGTGAAGTCTGCGCGTGGGAATACCTTTCGGAGGACGGGAGGGAAGCGCTTGTCAGTGCGGTGATGCAGGAAATTCACGGAAATATGAACGTCAATTATATCAAATTGAAAGGGCTGCGGGACGATGCATACTACCGGGAACAGACATCGGGAAGGGTATATGCTGGGGCTGCGCTGATGGAGGCGGGGCTGCCGCTGCCGGTGGAGACCGGCGAGTACCGGGCGTACCAGCTGCACTTTGCGGAAGTTTCATAATATAAGAGAGGGAGTATTCTCAGCGGACAAAGGGCATACACGCCCTGTCCACTGAAGGTAACGTTGAAAAATGCGCAACAGGCAGCGCAGTAGAAATGAGGGAAAAATGAATCAGTATATAAAGAATCCGGCGTCATGGACGCCTCCGGCAATGCCGGATAAAATCCCGCAGGGAGATATGCCGGGCGATAAAATTGAAATCGGAGAGGAACATATAAAAAAGGCGCAGCTTATCTTCCGGGAATTGCTCGCGCAGATAAAAGAGTTAAAGAAGGCCGATTCGGAGCGAAAGATCGTGATTGCCGTGTGCGGCGGCTCGGGGGTCGGAAAGTCGGAGACGGCGTCGCTTCTGTCCTTTTACTTTCAACAGGCCGGAATGGGAAGCTACACGCTTTCCGGCGACAATTATCCGCGGCGGATTCCAATGTACAATGACGCGGAGCGGCTGCGCGTCTTCCGGGAGAGCGCGATTCGCGGGATGGTCCGGGAAAATTTGTTTTCTCCGGAAAGATTTCAAATCATTCACGAAAAGCAGGAAGAGGGAACAGACGCGGATGCTGCGCTTCCCGGGGAGTACGGCTGGTACGAGTCGTATCTTCGGAACGGGAAATGCGGACTGCGCGCGTATCTCGGCTCCGACAGCGAGATTAATTTTGCGGAGATCGGGGAGATTGTGACGCGTTTTAAAAATCAGGAGCGTGTAATCTGGTTGAAACGTATGGGGCGCACCGATACGGAACTGTGGTATGATGCGGTGGATTTTTCTGAGACGGAAGTGCTGATCATCGAGTGGACGCACGGAAACAGCGATCATTATCAGGGCGTCGATATCCCGGTGCTGTTAAACAGCACGCCGCAGGAAACGATGGAGCACCGCAGGGCGCGGAACCGCGACGGGGCGGTGGACAGCCCGTTTACGACGCTGGTGCTGGAACTGGAGCAGGAACTGCTTGCGGCGCAGGCGCATAAGGCAAAAATCATTGTGGCAAAATCGGGGCAGCTGTTATCTTATGAGGAATATAAAGAGCTGATGGATGGCAGCAGGATGCCGGAAAGGAGTCAGGGATGAGCACAACGATTCTTTCGTCGGACCTTGCGCCGATGCTCAACGCCTATCCGGACAGCATGGGCGGCACGTTAGGGGATATCGTGGAATTTTTGCAGAGGCCGGAATTAAAGGATGTGTTTTCTTCCTTTTACCTGCTGCCGAGCGTGTTCCATACGGATCTGGACCGGGGGTTTTCGGTGATCGATTATTCGCTGAATGAAATGCTGGCGAAAAGAGAGGACCTGCAGAAGCTGGCGGATCTGGGTATCCGCTTAAAGCTGGATTTTATCTTAAATCACGCATCGGTCCTGTCGGAGCAGTTTCAGGATATCGTCAAAAACGGAGAAAACTCTAAGTACCGGGACTTTTTTATCGACTGGAATCAGTTCTGGGACGGTTGCGGACAGATGACGGAACACGGATATATTCAGCCGGAAGAACGCTATCTAAAGGATATGTTTTTCCGGAAGCCGGGATTGCCGATTTTAATGGTGCGTTTTCCGGACGGCAGAGAAGTCCCGTACTGGAACACGTTTTATCAGGAGGTGCGGTACCCTGTGGTGGACGCGCAGGATATCATGGGCGCTGCCGGCGTTCAGTATGGGAGAGCAGAAGCGCTTGCAGAACAGATAAACGCGGCGCTTGCCGCGGGGAAGCGCCCGGCCGAAATCGAGTTAGAGGACGCATACAGGGCGGATATTGTCGAGCTTCTCGAGTGCAGAAGAAAATATCTCGGGCAGATGGATTTGAATATAAAATCGCCTCTGGTGTGGGAATTTTATGACAATACGTTAAAGACGCTTGCGGGCTACGGGGCACAGATTGTCCGCCTGGATGCGTTTGCGTATGCGCCGAAGGAACCGGGGGAGAAGAATTTCTTAAACGAGCCGGGCACCTGGGAGCTGCTGGCGCGGGTGAGAACGCTTGCCGACAAATACGGCGTCGCGCTTCTGCCGGAAATCCATGCAAGTTACGCCGAAAAGATATACGAGCGCATCGCAGAGGCCGGATATATGACATACGATTTCTTCCTGCCGGGTCTGATTCTGGATGCGTTCGAGAACAAAGACGGCGGGACGCTGGCAAAGTGGGCGCGGGAGCTGGCGGAGAACGGGATTTCCGCGGTAAATATGCTCGGCTGCCACGACGGGATTCCGCTTTTGGACTTAAAGGGGCTGATTCCAGAGGAGCGAATCCGGCGGATGATCGATGTGGTTGTGGCGCGCGGCGGCTATGTGAAAGACCTGCACGGGCAGAAGAACATGTACTATCAGGTCAATGCGACCTATTTTAGCGCGCTCGGGGAAGACGAGAAAAAGCTGCTGCTCGCAAGGGCGATTCAGATGTTTATGCCGGGAAAGCCGCAGGTCTGGTATCTGGACCTGTTTGCCGGGAAAAACGATCATGCGGCGGTGGAACGGGCCGGCGCGGGCGGTCACAAGGAAATCAACCGGACGAACCTGACAAAAGAACAGATGGAAGCGGCACTGCAGACAGAGGTTGTGAAAAAGCAGCTCGAATTGCTCCGGTTCCGAAATACGTCGAAAGCTTTCGGGAAGGGTGCGGCATTTTCCTGCACATGCGAGGGTGCGACGCTCACATTTCTTTGGGAGAACGAGGAGGAGCGCGCCGGATTGCGCGCGGATCTTGCGTCTTATGAATATGAAATTACGCGGTAAGCGTGAAAACGCCCGCACGGTGGGGCTGCCGTGCGGTTTTTTTTGCGGATACGGGGGCAGAGTGCGGGGGGTGGCATCCGTTATTTTCTTAAGACTGAGACATGCAATTACTAATTGAATATTAGTAATTGGAATGGTATAATTTTCCTGCCGCAAGAAAGGAAAAAAGAAAGTGAAAGCGAAGATAAAGATGAAAAAATTAAATAAAGTGTTAGCATTGGTTCTGCTGTTTGGTGTACTGATTAGCACACCGACTACTGCAAAAGCATGGGAGGGAGGGGATCACAAAGAGAGAGTAGAAAGTATCGTTAAAAACAAGATTAAGAACGTAAATTTTAGCGAGCAGGAGTTGCAATTATTGTATTTATGCAGTCAACTTCCGGATAAGGAAGAATACCGCTGGCTGGATTATAAGGGTGGAACACAGGTTAAGTCCTTGCATGGCGGTAATAACTATATGGTTACAATCAAATATTTGTATGAGTTGTCATTGAGTTATTTGAGCTGTGACAGTAGGGTGCAGAATGATTCTGCCTATATAGATAATTACCTCAGTACGAGGAAATATATTGGTGATCAGACCGATGTGATAAAACAGGTAAATACTATTTTAGTTAGATTATTAGATAACGAAAACGTTTATTATTCAGACAATAAGGAGAAAACAAACAGAAAAAAAGCAATAAAAATATTTGGATTTTTATGTCATACAATCGGAGATACATACGCGCATTCTTCTATCGTGCCGAGTCCGGATTTGTGTGAGTTGGAAATAGACGCAAATAGTTTTACGAATGACGGAATTTACAGCAAGGACTTTAAGCTGACCGTAATGGAAAAAATTACCAGAGAATATGAGATATCTTTTGTCGATTTAGATAATCTTGCAACGGGAAAAGTAAAAGATCGGCAAACCGGTAAAACGTTACCGTTGCAGGAGATAGCACTTTTGGATACCAAAATGCTGGATAGTATGAGTAAAGATTTGGTTAGAAAAAAGTATGAGGATAACAAAAACTTTTACAGAAAGAGATTTGATGCAACATATACAGTAACAAGGAGGCTCTTAGAAAAATTTAATGTCGCGTTATTGCAGAAAGAAAACGGAGAACAAATTAATATTTCTTTTGATGTATCAGATATGAAATATTATGATGAGAAGATATATAAGTTGAGAAAATATGATAAGTTTTTGAAAAGTATCGGCGGATGAGAGCGGTATGTAGTATTTGACCGGACACTCAAACTGAAACAGCGGCGGAATCGCATTTCTATGTCACGGTTCCGCCGTTGTTTTATTCATGCTGTCGTATTCGGTTAAATCCAAGCCAGTGCAAATGTGGGGCACTTTATATGATCTCAAAAGGATTCTGTCGTTGTAAAAAAGTCCGTGGGATGATAAAATGCGCTTAATGAATACAGAAAGCGGAGAATGTGTATGTCAAAAAAATTGAACTTTCGGGATGAATTTTATCAGAAGTTAAAGGTGTTAGTTCTGCCGATCACGATTCAGAGCTTTATGCTCGCGTTAGTCAGCGCGACGGATGCGGTGATGCTTGGGGCGGTAGACCAGACGTCCCTGTCGGCGGTCTCTCTGGCCGGGCAGATACAGTTTGTATTAAATCTGTTTATCAGCGGAATCTCGGCGGGTTCCGGGATTATGGCGGCGCAGTACTGGGGAAAACAGGACGCCGCGTCGATTGAGGCGGTCATGCCGATCGCACTGCGGGCAAATCTGATTTTCAGCGGGATTTTTACGGTGCTTGCGGCCGCGGCGCCGGAAATGCTGATGAAAATTTTTGCGAGTGACGCCGCGCTGATTGAGAGCGGAGCGCAGTACCTGCAGGCGGTGGCGCTGTCGTATCTGCTGTGCGGGATCTCACAGATTTACCTGATTTTACTGAAAAATACCGGGCATGCGGCAATCAGCTCGCGCATCAGTTCCACGGCGGTGGTGCTGAACATCATTTTAAATGCGATACTGATTTTCGGTCTGCTCGGATTTCCGGCGCTCGGGATTCGGGGAGCGGCGTACGCCACGGTCTGTGCGCGCCTGGTTGAGCTTGTCTGGAGCTATTTTGAGACAAAACGCCCGGAGCGTGTCCATGTCATTTGGGGCGGTATGTTCCGGCCGGCGGACCGGACGCTGCGGGCGGATTTCTGGAGATATACGACGCCGGTTCTGGGCGCGGCGCTGGTGTGGGGAATCGCTTATGTATCGTATTCCGTAATCATGGGGCATATGGGGAGCGATGCGGTGGCTGCGAACTCCATCACGAGTATCGCAAAAAGCCTGCTCTCCTGCCTGATTCGCGGTGTAAGCGGAGGAGCCGGCGTGCTGATCGGAAATCTGCTCGGAGCCGGCGAACTGGAGAAGGCGCGGGAATACGGCGGCAGGCTGACCCGGATGGCGATTGCGGTGGGCGTTGTCACCGGCGGCCTTCTGATGCTGTTCTCACCGCTCATTGTAAGATTTGCGCCGCTTACCGAGACGGCCGCGCATTACCTGCAGTATATGCTGCTGTTCTGCGGCTGCAATATTATGGCGCAGTCCGTAAATACCACCGTGCTCGACGGCATCTTCTGCGCGGGCGGCGATTCAAAATTTGACATGGTCGGAAATATCGGGGCGATGTGGTGCTTTTCGGTGCCGCTCGGATTTCTGTCGGCATTTGCGTTCGGCCTGCCCGTCATGGTGGTTTACTGTATCGTGAATCTCGACGAGATTGTCAAGCTTCCGGCGGTTTATCTGCATTATAAGAAGTACATATGGGTCAGAAATATCACGAGGGAAGAAGATTGAAAATTAAAATTTTCAATTCTGATTTGTGCGCACACGCACAAATTTGAAAGCGATATATCGCTTTGCAATAGTCTCAGCAAAGCTGAGCCATAAAAGGCGTGTGCGCATGGAGGTAATGATGGCGGAAAAGAGAAAACACATGGAACATACGGCAACCGGAAAGCGGGAAGGGGCGACCGGGAAGAGGCGGAGAGGCGGCTCGCGGAATGGCAGCAGGGCTGCTGAAGACCGGGAAGAGGCGACCGGGAAGAGGCGGGGAGGTGGCTCGCGGAATGGCAGCAGGGCTGCTGAAGACCGGGAAGAGGCGACCGGGAAGAGGCGGGGAGGCGGCTCACAGAATGGCAGCAGGGCTGCTGAAAAGCGGGAAGAGGCGACCGGGAAGTGTCAAGGAAGCTGTCCGTATGCGGGGAAATGCGGGGGCTGTGATTATCAGGGGATGTCCTATGAAAAGCAGCTTCGGAAAAAGCAGGTGTATGTGGAAAAACAGATCGGGGAGTTCTGCAAAGTAAACCCGATCATCGGTATGAAGGAGCCGTACCACTATCGAAATAAGGTGCATGCGGTGTTTGATATCGCAAGAGGCGGCCACGGCAGCACTTCCGGCACGGTTATTTCCGGCGTCTACGCCGCCGGAACGCATGAGGTGGTAAATATTGATGCGTGTATGATTGAGGATGAGATTTCCGCCGCGATTATCCGGGATATCCGCGGTCTGCTGCGCTCCTTTAAAATCAAAACGTATGATGAGGACACCGGGTACGGTCTGCTGCGCCATGTGCTGGTACGACGGGGATTTTCCAGCGGAGAGGTGATGGTGGTGCTCGTCCTCGGCTCGCCGATCCTTCCCTCGAAGAATAATTTTGTAAAGGCGCTGCGGAAGCTGCACCCGGAGATTACAACGATTGTCGTAAATGTAAATGACCGGAAAACGAGCATGGTGCTGGGGGATAAGGAGACGGTGATTTACGGGAAGGGCTATATTGAGGACATGCTCTGCGGCTGTACGTTCCGCATCTCGCCGAAGTCTTTTTATCAGGTGAACCCGGTGCAGACGGAGATTCTCTACGGCAGGGCGATTGCGTATGCGCAGCTGACAGGGAAGGAGTGCGTCGTGGATGCCTACTGCGGCATCGGAACGATCGGTTTGATCGCGGCCCGGGATGCCGCGGAGGTCATCGGCGTCGAGCAGAACCGCGACGCAGTGCGGGATGCCGTCACGAACGCAAAGCGCAACGGAATTAAGAATGTGCGGTTCTACCATGCGGATGCCGGACAGTTTATGACACAGATGGCCGATTCCCGGACAACGTCCGGGGGCGCGGGGCGGTCTGCCGGGCACCCTGCGGGGCCGGATGTGGATGTGGTGTTTATGGACCCGCCGCGGGCGGGAAGTGATGAGGCGTTTCTCGCCTCTGTGGTGAAGCTTGCACCGAAGCGCGTGGTGTATATCTCCTGCAATCCCGAGACGCTCGGGAGAGATCTGCGGTATCTGATCGGGCACGGGTACCGGGCGGTAGAGTGCACGCCGGTGGACATGTTTCCGTGGACGGTGCATGTGGAGACGGTATGTTTATTGTCCAAACTAAACGTTGAGCATTATTGAGGTTGAGATTCAGGTGGATGAGTTGGATTTGACGGCTGTGGAGAGTAAAGTGGCTTATGAGGAGATTAAAGATTATGTATTGGTGCATACGGGGTTGAAAGTTAATAATCTTATATTGCGTAGATAAAGTGGAAATATGGTATTATTGAGATAGAGAATTATAACTTACCAAAATCGGAAAATTCCGGAGAACCGAGATGTCCGCCAGAGAAGGAAAGGGCTATAGAGGAAGTATTTAAGCATTTTGAGATGGGATAGAAAGAAAAGCTGTATATGATATATTATTATAATAGCGATAGTCATGTGACTGTGGTGGCTGATATGCTGATTTTGCAATCTACAAACTTCATTTTCTGATGGAGGTACATGACAAAGAGTGCTATAATAATATTGTGCAGTATAAATGTTAGAAACAGATATGTTTAAGGATTAATTTCCGATAATAAAAACTATGTGGAAGTTAAGAGCAATTTAGAAGGATGCAACTATGGTTTCAAATTTTGATTTTTGGGAAAAGGATTTTCCGGTACTTGTAAACTGGGGGAACTGGCAGGGAAGTACTGTTATTCGGATTCTAATTTTTGGTTGATAAAACTGGGGATGATTTGGTGAGACGATTGTAAATTTGATGTTTACATACGATAGAATTGCGTTGCCATAGGATAATACTGCTATGGCAAGAATTGGTACATTTGTCAGAGAGGTTTTATTAACAAGAGATTTGGCTACTATTTTGCATAGACTTCGCAAGTCAGAAATAAGGCAGTACACTAAAATTATTCTTTGGTAACGGATAGCGATAAGCAGTTCGTTGTTGCAATTGATAAGGGTGAATCTTATACGGACGAAAACAAAATTCAGGGAGTAATAAAGAAAGTGGTCAAGTTAAGTCTCTCGCCAGGACATGAATTATTCGGCAGAGCATGGAATGAAGTAGAGTTTGAAGTAAAAATTTTATCTGAGTAAATTGAAGGAAAATTGGAGGAAGAATGATGTATTTTAGCTATGACAAATTAAGAAAGTTGCTGATGGACAAAAAACAAGCGAAGGCTTAAAGAAATGAGCAAGATTAGTTCCGTCTCTATGGCATAGTTGGGAAAGGGCCAGAATGTTATGACAGATATCATTCTTAAAATTTGTGTCACATTGGATTGTGAGACTGGCGGAAATTGTCGAAAATGATGCTGTGGAGAGTTGACATATTTAAAACGAATTTCGAAGAACAATTATTCATCCTATGAGTATTTGATTTCATATTGTAAAGCCTATAGGCAATCAACAAAGAAAGGTTTGTTTATTATGGAGGAAAACATCCAAGTCGGGAAGTATACTCTTGAATCACTTACAATGGGTATGTATTCCGATCCCAAAATTATTTATAGAGAATATATTCAAAACAGTGTCGATGCGCTGGAAACAGCCGTCCAATGCAACCTATTAGAACCTCAAAGCATGAGGATAGATATTATTGTTGACGAGGAAAATTCCTACATTTCTGTTCGCGATAATGGAACTGGTATTAAAAGTGATGTTGCGGTATCCACATTAATGAATATTGGTAGCTCCCAAAAACGTCATTCAAATAACAGAGGATTTAGAGGAATTGGTAGACTAGGTGGCATGAGCTATTGTGACCGCCTTGTTTTTACGACTTCTTCTGAAAATGAAAATATAAAAACAATAGTTGAATTTGATTGCAAGAAACTTAGGCAACTTCTTGTGCCAGGGGCTAACGAGGATATGGATCTTACAACGGTTCTTACTAATGTGACCACAGTGCGCTATGAAGATGAAAAGAAAGAGCGGCACTATTTTTCTGTAGAACTGTTCGATGTGAGTGGATTTACGGATCTTCTTAATATTGATACGGTGACGAGTTATATTTCGCAGGTTGCGCCACTGCCTTACAAATCTCGCAGATTTGTTTATTCGCCAGATTTGCATCGCTTTCTTAGTGAGAACGGATATGACGTTGAGGAATTCTCAATTTTCATTGGAGAAAACAGCAACGTATTAGAGCCGATTTATAAGCCTAATTGTCACAGGTATCATTCGGATCGAAATAAAAAGAAAAATGACGAGATTCTTTCTTTAGGAACCTTTAGCGTAGAAATCGATAATGAACTTTATGCGCTTGGATGGTATGGAGTGTGTAATTGGCTGGGGACACTCTCGGAACATGAAATCTCAGGTATTCGTGTTCGTAAGGGAAACATACTGATAGGGGATAATCACACATTAAATGGGATTTTCAAAGAGGCGCGTTTTAACGGTTGGACGCAGGGTGAACTTTTTGTTGTAACAGATAAGTTAATACCCAATGCGCGGAGAGATGATTTCGAGCAAAATGAAGCCTACTACAAGTTAATCGACGCTCTTAAGGATGGGATAGGAGCCGAAATAACAAAAGCAATCCGCGAGGCATCTTCGTTAAGAAATGATAATTCTGCAAAAGTTATTACTGAAGTACAAAAACAAGTAAATAACGCTACTGTTATGGTGGCAGAAGGATTCAATTCATCCGTGGACAAAAGTCGACTTCTGGATCAGCTGGCTGCAGTAGCAGAGACGTTGAAAAAGACTAAGGTCAGAGATGATCTAAAAGGCAAAAAGGATGAACTCCAACAGCAGCTTCAACAAACAATCAAGGATGTTGATGATAGTAATAATTATAAAATGAATCAAGTCAACTCAGGGATTGATAAGAGGAGTAGAAGAGTACTTGCTGTTGTTAGTGATATTTTATCAGAGAAACTTGCAAAACCGTTAGTCGATGACATTATTGAGGAGATAGTATCCGCTCTAAACGGAAAGAAGGACTAATATGGAAATTTTACCATCGGAATATCAACAGATTGATCTATCACGTAATGAAAAGATTTTTATTAGGAATACCATGTCGACTGACTTTTATGGCTTTTTACTCCTCGACACAAATCCTGCAATGCTTTCAAATGAACGCATGCATACTTTGATATGCTCTGATGGTGTCTTGATTTTAAAGTTTTTTGAAGGGTTTGAGGCTGTTGATCAGTACGGAGCCATAGTTCCTCTGATGGTTAGTGGTATTTATAGGCAGACTTCGAGTGTAATAGCATCGAAGTTACTTAGTAATAAGGCACTGGTTGACCAGTCAGGTAGACTTAAATTTCCGGTTAATATTTTATATGTATTTCCGACCATTATGCGTAATGATGTGAATAACGCCGGAGATGAAGAGTTGAAGGTTTTTACAAAGAATCATTGTTTATTTAAGGAGGAACTACAGCGGGTCAGATCTGATTTGACTTCGATTCAGGAGAGATATCTCGCCTATTCGATAACTGAAACTTCGTCAGAATTGATGAAAATCAACAATGATAATATCAATTCTATTTTACAAAGAATTGCACCAGAGTATGTTACAATTCGTGTTTCGACAATTTCTGATGCTGAAACAAAGGCTGGAGTAGATAATGAACTTCTGGTTGTTTCAGAAAACGATGCTGCGGTAAAGGCATATCGTCTTGATGCTGAACAAATAAATATTGTTAATAAGATTCGGAAGGGAGATCAACTAATTCTTGCATGTGCTGGGTCGGGGAAAAGTGTCTTGCTTATAGCCAAATGTTTCAAAGCCGCAGCGATGAATCCTGAAAAGCAGTTTTTGATCACTTGTTACAACAGAAACCTTCATTCGCTTTATACATGGTTTATTGATCAGGCTGGATTGAGAGCAAAAAACGTAACATGCCTCACCTTCCATGCGCTTTGTCGGAAATTATTGATTGATAACAACTTCTCAGTTGCGAGCCTTGACGTTGATGGCCTTGCAAATCGTGCCATTGCCCGCATGAATTCAGGGCAGATTCCCAATAGATATTATGGGATATTCATTGATGAGGTTCAACAATTTGATCCAGAGTGGTATAAATTCTGTTTCAATCTTCTCGAAAACAAAGCAACTGATGAGCATTTGTTTGTGATTTGCGGAGATAAAACTCAGAAACTCGCAAACCTTCAAAAGCATGGTCGAGCCCCTTGGAATGCGGGTGAGGGGTATCCGAATTATAGAGGTGGAAATAAAAATATACGCATTGAACGCAATTATAGAAATTGTATAGAAATCAATGAGTACATAAATCGCTATGTGTCTAATGCTAAACAATATTTATCAGGAATCAATCAAAGTATGGAGCTTGATCCTGACGAGTTCCTTCGCGGTAAGAGTGTATTTTATGGGAAAGGGAAAGGAGTTACCTTGAAACATCTCGTGGACCGTACTAACCGGGGTGAGGCGAAGATTGTCGCTGAGTCCATAAGACAAATACATGATGACGCTGGTATTCCTTATGATGAAATTGCAGTAATAATGTTTAACAAGTCGTTTAAGAAAAAGATAGACGTATGGGGAAATAAAAAATATAACCTTGAAACGCCTTTAATGTCACTACTTGCGCAGGGGGATATACCCTTTTGCACAATGTACGGAACTGATGAAAACTGGGGAGCAAGATATGGCGATGATGGTGGTGTACGGTTTATTAGCTTTCATTCAACACTTGGACTTGATTTCAGAGCCGCAATTGTTTGCGGACTAATTCCACTTGGTGAATATAACGGTACAAAATGTCCGAATTGGGCATTTGTTAAAGAGGATGATACTAAATATCAAGAAATGCTTAAACATACCGAGGAAGACATCCGATTTCTGTATGTAGCATGCACTCGGGCAAAGGAAATTCTTCATATCATACTTCCGGAGACAGGAAACACATCGGTGTTTATGAAGATGCTTGAAGAAGCAGAGTAACAAGCGAGGAAGAGTAAACATGAGCGATTATTTTCAATTTGATACTTCAGATACAGTCGTTGGTGGGGTGAATATTGCTGAGGCAATAACCAGCAATGACAAGTTGGTTTTTAATGAATCTTATATAGTTACAGGTGGTAGTCTAATAGCCCCTTCTCTTTACGCATGTTATGACCTTACTGTTATTGGTGACGTAGAGGTAGAAGAAATAGAAGTCAGCGGCAACTTACATGTTATTGGAGATATTAAGGCGAAAAAGATTTCATGCCTTAAGTCCATAACTTGTAGTGGGGATATAGATGCAAAAGAGATCCTTGGTAGCGACATTGTCGCCAATGATATAGCATGTCACAGGATTTCATGCTCGGGAAATATTATTGCTAAAACAACGCTTGACATTAGTGAGTCGTTAAAAACTGAGAAATCTGTTATTACAGGTGAAGGGATTCTTGGAGGCGGTTGCTTTTCTGCAAAAAATGCAATTGCGGCAGAATACTTTGATTTCTCGGGAGAGGTGCTTGGAAAGGTTGTTGAACTTGAAACTGATGCAACATTCGGACAACCGGATGAAAATTCTGCCCAGAACGAATCATTCTCAGTATTCTCTGCGAATCTGAAGGAACGAATCAAAGAGGAAATTTCAAAAGCCGGAGATATTGACGAAGATAAAATGATAGAATTTGTCGATCAGCTGTCTTCCATCGATGATGACATTTTATATGACTGGAAGAATCTCACACACAGAGTTATTGAACTGTCATATTCTGCTAAGATCACGAATCTTCTTGATTATCTAATTGCTGTAATGGCCGCAAAACTTCTTCCGGATGAAATAATTAGGTACGAGACTATTGAACATGTCTTTGACCAACTATTGGTTGAAACCGAGAAAGAACTTGATAACATACCTTTCCACGCAAAAAACATTGAGGATTTTGCGTATGCATTGAAAGCTGTAATTCATTGTGAAAATGAGATAGGGCTGGACAAGGATGAGGCATTAGACCGTATCTTCCAGTCAATTGGGATTAAGTATAAAACAGTTAAGTCATTTATGGGCTAACACTGGTGGGAGGATAAAAAATGGCCGACAAATTATCGATTGCAAGAGAAAAATTAGCTGAAAGAATTCTCGAAGAATTTAAGAATAAGATAACAGGTGCCATATCCGAGCCTGTTGTTGGAGACAATCCGGAGAATACTTTCTTTGTCGGAAAACTACTGGCAAAAGACGGTGATGCAAATAGTGGATACAGTTCTGATGTTTTTATTGAATCCGTTGGTGCTGATTTTTATATAGATCAGGATGAAATTCACAGTGCTGAAATTACTGTCTTTCCGCGAGGAGAGTTTTACTATCGCTGTTATCCTACATTAGAGCAGCAACGCCAGGCGTTGCTTGAAGAGGCAAATGAAATTTCAGATGAATTTTTTGAGACTTTTGAAGAACTGATGAAAGCCGATTCTGAAGAGCCCGAGAAATTCAAAAAATTAAAGAGAAAGCTGGTGCCGGTCTATAGGAAGAAATCCATAGGCTCTCCTAATTTGTCGGTCTGCTTTCGACCAGCCGAACTTCTGGATAAACACGGAGTATATGGATCTATCGATGAGAGTAGTAAGGAGAATGGTTTGCTGATGGATCAAATCAACATTTTAAAAGAACAACTCATTGAAGAGGAGGGTCTTTATGTATATGTAGTTAATGAGAAAATTACTATAAAGGATCTTACTTCTTTAGAAAGTTATCGAGGCTTTCTTTCCAGAAATGGGAAAAAGGATGTTTCTGTTCATCAGAACTGGAGTATTTATATTAGTGTACAGGTCAAAAGGATAAAAAGCAGTTTCCTTATTTCGGTGGCACTTGTTAATGACTCAGTTGTCCAGTCTAACGATAGAACCTATCAATCAAATAAACGTGACAAGGATAAGCCAACAATTGAAACTTTATTTAACTCGGGAATCGACATTATTCTTCGTGGAGCAAATTATGCACCTATTGAGTTGGATTATTTCTTAGATGATTATAAGTATGATAAGGTGCAGCAGGCAATTGGACTGAACTGTTCTATCGTATATGATAAAGAAAAAAACAAGATCTCTACAGAACATTTGCCTACCTATGTCCAGAAACGACTTGTCACCAAAGACAGTTTTGCTGTCAAATTTCAAGATTTGATTGATGCCCCAATCAATACTTTGAAAGACATCCGTAAAAAGATGGATACAGAAATCAGAAATTGGTACTCATACTATAATCAGAAAGAGCCTACTCTTACTACCTCTGGAAAGGAAAAGATGAGGTCAGAGATTGCCGAATTTCAACGGGAAATTGAGCGTTTTCAGATGGGTATCGACACAATAGAATCATATCCTATTGTGCTTAAGAGCTTTATTCTCATGAATAAGTCGTTCCTTGCAACATCAAAGAAATACAATACATGGCGACTGTTCCAGATTGTCTTTATTGTCTCTCTTATTCCAGATATCGTTGCTTGCGATGAGAATATCATGCTGCCGGAAGAGAAACAGAAGACTACTCTAAGCGAGGTCTCACTTTTGTACTTCCCTACTGGTGGCGGAAAGACAGAAGCATTTCTTGGAGTGTTAGTTTTTAATCTTTTCTTTGATAGATTTAGGGGTAAAGATTGCGGTGTTACGTCTATCCTAAGGTATCCACTTAGGCTACTTTCGGTACAGCAAGTGCAGCGTCTTGCCAATACGCTTGCTCAAGCGGAGTTGCTTAGGCGTGAAGAGCTTTTGATTTGTCACACAGAGGAATTTTCGCTTGGTTACTTTGTGGGTGACGTAAATACCCCGAACAACATAGGTAGAGACCGTGCAATTCGATACAGAGGTATGACTCAGGAAGAGATTGATGAGGAACGTATCCTGGATATTTGTCCATTTTGTGGACAGTCGACAGTACATCTTCAATTCAATGAAGATAAGTATCGTCTGATGCATTTTTGCTCAAATCAGGAGTGCCCGTCCGGAGACGCTCTTCCAGTTTATATGGTGGATTATGAAATATATCGGTATCTGCCATCAGCAATTATCAGTACTGTAGATAAATTGGCGATTCTGGGGAATAATCCAAGCTTCCGAAATATCCTCTCGGGAGCTCCACTTCGGTGTCCGAGGCATGGATTTACATCTATAAGGCGATGCTCTGTTAGATCATCCGGCTCCGAATTCTGTGACGAAGAAGTTCAGAATTTCGAGGAAGTTAAGATGTATGATCCAGCTCCAACATTGTTCATCCAGGATGAACTTCATCTTATTCGCGAGTCGCTGGGCACTTATGCATCGCATTATGAGTCATTCATAGACTACTTTGTTCAGAATGGTTCGCCATCCAAACGCAGGATTAAGATTATTGGAGCCACAGCCACGATTTCTTCCTACGAAGAGCAGATTATGCAGTTATATGGAGGGCGGTCTCCTATTCGTTTTCCATGTGCTGCACCATATCCGGATAGAAATTTTTATTCCTTTATTGATGAGAAGGATACGCAAAGACTGATTATGGGATATGCGCCATATGGAAAAGCTATTATTAATTCGGTTGTATACTCTCTTAAGTACATGCGGGAAGTTGTATATCAATATCTTGCTGAACCAGAAAAGGTATTGACTATACCTGGCGTTGAAATCACTACAAGAGAGGAAGCGTTAAAAATTCTTGAGGATTACTGGATTTTCCTTGAGTATAACAATGTTAAACGTGATGGTAATAATGTTGAAGGAGCTCTTGAAACACCTATTAACGTTGAGCTTAGAAAAGAAGGTGTTCCCGAATTCAAAACGCGGAAAATGACAGGGGATGAATCTTTCCAAGATGTCCGCGAAGTTCTCGCACAGGTAGAAAATACAGATGATGTGTTTGGCGGAGTAAACTTGATTGCTGCAACATCCATGATTTCACATGGCGTGGATGCAGATCGGTTTAACATTATGTTCTTTTATGGGATACCGGGAAATACCGCGGAGTATATTCAGGCATATTCACGAACTGGACGGCGTTATTCCAGTATAGTTATTGATATTATCAGACCATCCAGAGAAACGGATCGGAGTTACTTAAATAACTTTGTGAATTTTCATAAGTTTAAGGATATATTAGTTGAACCCGTTCCAATCAATCGCTGGGCGACTAAAGCGATTGGAGGCACTCTCCCTGGGATTTTCACTGGATTGCTTTTCGTACAATATGATCCCCAGTTACAATACAGCGTCGGTTCTCTATTTAAGATGAAAAATATTAAGAAAGCGATTCAGCAGGGCTTTATTCAAAAGGATGTTGTACTAAACCAGTTGCTTCAGGCATATGGATGCAAGGCACATGGGGACGTAGTTGATCTTGGGAATCAATATCGTGAAAGCATTGAGAAATTTATAAACAATGTTTTTACAGAAATAGTTGATCGAAATTGGGCTGAAGAAGGAATTTTTGAAGGGTTTACTCACATGGGATACCATATTATGAATAGCCTTAGAGATACAGATTCTCAACTCATAATAGAACTTGAGTAAGGGAGGGAGAAGTGATGAGTAATGATAGACAGATGAAGCGTGGTAAAGCGCAGTCGTTATATAAATATCTCCCAGATTCTTGGATTGACTTTTCTGTGCGAGGAAAAGATCGTAAACAATATATTGCGAAGGTCGATCACTGGAATAGTGAAAAACTGGACGGGATCAATTCGAAGCGATTGATTCGAACCGTTAATCATGCAATTCAATCATATGCTACGCAGGGGGTGGAAGGAAGTGCAATAAAACCGATTTCAGGTTTTGGTGCTGAACTTACTCCAGATAACTGTGATGTTCTTACCCCCCAAAGTTTCTGATGTGGAACGTGGGATTGTTGCAAAGATAAGCCCGCTTACTTTCTATTGTAAGAAATGCAAGAGGGTATATCAGTTTAACAGTGAAGAAACATATAGTAGGAATCATAAATGCAAGGATTGCCATATTGAACTGACACAATTCCGGCAAATATATTTTTGTAAATGTGGTTATGCTACGGATAAGCATCCGAGATGTCTTCAGCATAGCTATAGCAATTTATATTGGGATGGAGAGTATAATTTCACATGCCGGACTTGCAAAAGAAAAATTCCGATGCAAACGAAATGCCCTGAGTGTGGAGCAACACTTGGCGCGAAGGTTGCACTCGACCCTTCACAGTTCTTCACCTATAGTCTGAGTCTTATCGATTTAATAGATGAGAAACTGGAACGGTTTATTTCAGAAACGGATTATGGGAAATATATTACTGTCGCTTATTTCCTTGGCAAGATTGCTAGGGAACAGTTGGATGATGTCATCAGCAAAGGAATTAC
Source organism: Lachnospiraceae bacterium (assembly GCA_021770345.1). Lineage (GTDB taxonomy): Bacteria > Bacillota > Clostridia > Lachnospirales > Lachnospiraceae > Roseburia. Next base: position 98,616 of record JAETRD010000007.1, read on the forward strand.
AACAAATCCGGAGATTTATAAAAAGGAATATGAAAAAAATTTTCAAATGTTTATGGGCGTATTCCATGATGAGACAAATGCAGCGAATGCGGCAAAGGCAATGACAGACCAGAATTGCGGTAATGCCTATTCTTCAATTATTGAGGACATAAAAGGAAAATTGTATGCAACTTCTGATAATATCGATAGATTAGCTGAGATGATTTTGGAACATAGTATGGTTGAGGAATTAAAAGACCATGCCACCCTTGATACAGCTATTGAAGTAGCAAGGACACTTAATACAAATGCCAATCCGGAATCCTTCCGTGATATAGCTAGACGCTTTGGAATAATACATGCAAGAGCATGCGACAAAATTCCGTTTGTATCTTGCTCTTATGGATTCACTCGCGTAAAAAGTGAATATGAAGACGGTGTTCAACTTCATGCTTTTAGGGAGGAAAAAAATGGCAGGAAGAATATTTATGCTACTCGAATGAATACAGAAGGAGTTTTGTTTGAGTTTGATCGCGCGGTGATTCTTGAATGGCTTATGAAAAATGAATTCATTGATCCTCAAAGTGCTCCTGATTTTAATTCAGAAGAGGAAATTAAGCTATGGTTTTTGAATAATATTAAGCCAGAGGAAATTCATTCATTTTCCACTATTAGCGAAGGAAATTCGCCTGTAACATTCTATATCTATCGCTTGGTTCATTCAATATCGCATCTTTTGATACGAGCAGCGGCAGATATAGGTGGACTTGGTAAGGACTCTTTGTCTGAGTATATTTTTCCGGGTATTCCTGCAGTTCTGATTTATGTACAAAACTCACAGGGATTTAATCTTGGATCGTTGTTCAATACTTTTGAGGCATACTTTGATAAGTGGCTGCTTAGGGCTAACAATTCAGCACAGAAATGTTTGTTTGACCCTATCTGCATTGAGCGATATAAAGCGTGTACAGGTTGCTTGTTTTTGAACGAAGTTTCGTGTCAGCACTTTAATAAAGATTTAGACAGGTCTCTTGTAATCGGTCATATAGATAAGCAGACAAAGAGGCAGATTATAGGTTTCTGGGAGGAAGAATAATATGGCTGTAATGCATCCGGTAGACTTGGAAAATTATGAGTGTACAGCTACGGAGCGTGAAATGTATGAAGCATTTCGTGATCAGCTTCCGGCCAAATATCAAGTATTCTACTCGATCAGGTGGTTTGAGACAAATGAAGAGAATAGGCGAGTTGACAGTGAATGTGACTTCCTAGTCTTTGATCCTTCTTTTGGCTTTATAACAATAGAGGTGAAAGGTGGGATTGGAATTGAGATAGAAAACGGTCAATGGTTTCTAAACGAATATTCTGATACATATGCTCAGACGCGACGCGAGTTGAAATGTAGTCCATATGAACAGGCAGAAAAGAGCATGAGGCATTTTTACACCTACTTTGCTGATGAATTCCATCAGACGTTCAACGGAGTTTATGGATTTGCAGTTGCCTTTCCGAGATATTCAATAGATTCTGCATTAGCAGCGAGTGCTCCTATGGAGCTGACTATCGATGTTGGTGATATGGAGAATATTGGGAAACGCATCAATGAAATATTTCATTATTGGCGGAACCGCCGAAACATAAATATACCGTTTTCTCCTGATCAGAAGATACGATTCATTAGCACTATCAATAAAAGAATTGCTCTCTCTGCTGCAGCTGGAGCTCTAATACAAATTAAGGAGAAAGAGTTCTCCAAGATTGACTTTGTGCAAGACGCAATACTTGATGTTCTTTACCACTATCACCAAATACGCATTCTCGGTGGAGCAGGTACAGGAAAAACTTTTATTGCCATGAAAAAAGCAAAAAGAGATGTTCTGGCAGGAAAGGATGTTTTGTTTTTATGCTGCAATAAGGAGCTGTCGAGTTTTGTAAAAACGAAACTTGGAGTTTCGGAAAAAATTGATTTCCGTACATACGGAGAGCTTATGAGAGAAACAATTGGTGAATTATATGACTTCTCAGCGGTCAATGAAAATGGCAATAGGAACTGCTTTGATTATGTGGCAGATGCTCATCCTAAGCTCTATGATTCTATCATTATCGACGAAGGTCAAGACTTTGATGCTGATATGGGACTTACGGTGAGGCTGTTACTCAAAGATGAGAAAGAATCGGATTTATTTGTATTTTATGATGTTAATCAGAATGTATTTGAGTATAAGGTAGACAACGCCTTTGCAATTGATTTTCCACCTTTTATCCTCAGGTACAACATTCGAAATACAGGGTGTATTTATAAATGTGCTGTTGATACGACAGGCTTGGGAGTGGATACAATTGCAAATCAATTGCTCGGAGTAGAGCCGGATATAAGACAGTATAATAGCGTGCTTCAGGGCATAAAAGGTTTAAGCAATATTGTGACCAGACTAACCCAGAGGGAGTATGTCAGCACTAAATCGATTGTAATTCTTTCTGATGAGCCGTATGAAAAGTCAATTCTTGCCACTGAAACTCGGATCGGAGCTTTCGATATCTCTTTTGGAGATTTAAGAGACATCAAAGATAATGAGATTTGCTTTAAAACATCCGAAGAGTTTAAGGGTCTGGAAGCAGACGTTGTGATATATCTTAAAAATGATTATCCAGGGAATAGTATGGCGGAAATGGAGAAACGAAAAGAGTATGTTGCACTTACTCGAGCAAGATACTATCTTTACATGCTCCAAATGAAAAGAAAGTAACAGATTAGGAGATAAACGAAATGGCGGACATTCTTTTGCTCGAACCAAATTATTCAAATAAATACCCACCGATTGGTCTGATGAAGATTTCTTATTTCCATAAATATATTCATCATGACTATGTAAGGTTTGCAAAAGGCGAGCTTCCTGAAGCGTTCCGCGACAAAAAATGGGATAGAGTTTATGTTACGACGCTTTTTACATTTGAATGGGATAGGACAAAAAAGGCTCTTGAATATGCGCTTTCTGTAGTAAAAGATCCGACGCAGGTTTATACAGGTGGAATTCTGGCCACATTAATGCCAGAGTTAATAGTAAAGCATTTTCCGACCGTAAAGAATAATACAGGATTACTTAATCGAAAGGGTACGCTCGGATTGGAGCACGAAGAATGCATCGACACGATGACCCTTGATTATGGAATTCTTGATGATATTGCAGACCAGTATGTATATCCGGCTCACGATGCGTATTTCACATATATGACACGTGGGTGTGGTATGAAATGCCAATTTTGCGCTGTGCAAACTCTGGAACCAGAATATATCCCGTTTATTTCTATCACGGAGAGCATACGTCGTGTAGATGAACAGTTCGGAAAAAAGAAGGATCTATTGCTGATGGATAACAACGTGCTGAGATCCCCGAACTTTGATCAAATTATAGATGAGATAAAAGCACTTGGATTCCAAAAGGGTGCAACTTATATCAATCCCAAAACTGGAAAATCTGTTCAACGCTTTGTGGATTTTAACCAGGGATTAGATGCCTTTCTGCTTACTCCTCATAAGGCAGAAAGGCTTGGAGAACTTGCGCTTCGGCCAGCGAGAATAGCTTTTGATCATATAGAGGATGTAGAGGCATATAAAAAAGCTATCACATTATGTGCCCGTAGTGGTATTACACATATGTCGAATTATTTGCTTTATAATGGCGAGGATTTTACAGGTAAAGGGCATAGTTATCATGCAGATACTCCTGAGGATCTGTATGAACGTATGAAAATATCTATGGATCTTTGCGAGGACTTGAACAAGGAACTTGATCATAGAGTTGCAATTTTCTCGTTTCCTATGCGTTACATACCTCTTTCAGATTTGAAACGTGGATTCGTTGGTGCAAAATGGAATGCAAAGTATTTGCGGGCTCTCCAGAGAATGTTAATACCTACGCAAGGAAAAGGCGTGTCTTCGAGATCCTTTTTTGAAGCTGATTTTGGAACTTCTCCAGAGGAGTTTGTTATGTATCTTGCAATGCCAGAAGAGCACCTTGGGTGGCGCGGTCATTTTGTGAGAAGGAAGAATGAAACTGATGATGAGTTCAAGGCGCGACGGTCTATTTGGGATGAAAATCAGTTGTATCTTGTAGAATGGAAACGCCGTTTTCAAGAACTCGGGGAAACCAGAGAGCAGTTTATAAAGTATATTGGAGATAACAATTATACAATTGATCGGTTTTTAGAAATAAAGAATGTTGAACATAAGAAATTGTTTATTCACTATTTTACCAAACCTACACTTCTGAAAGCATTCATGATCGAGGATGCTAAGGAAAAGGAGGTTATCGTCGAATATATCACGGGGGATTTTCCGCTAATGTACGAGCGGATGGTTAGATATGTTACTGCGGGCAAACTTCCTTACTCCTTACTTGAGGGTGCACTTAGAACGTTTGGCGCGAAATTTGCTAAAAGTGTTCTTGAGCATATTGATTACATTTCATCTGAGGAGCCTTTTGTGATTGGAAATCTTATTAAGGCACAGAAGAAAGCACAGGTGAATTTGTTTAAATTTGAACTAGTGAGAAGTTTCTTTCTATATAAGAATAGCGGTGCTTTTAGGAAGAAAGATATTTCAGAAATCACGGAAGCAATGAAGAATTTTGACGAAAAGAAAGTACGAAGAATATTGGAAGACAGGTTTGGAATTTTTAAGAAGAAATTGATTAAACAATCAACGGAAGGCGAGCTTGGGGCAGAATATGTTGCTACGCAGATTGAACAGCAGCTTAATGATTTTTGCAGACAAATCTCGTTGTTTGAGGTTATAGAATGAGACATGAATTGATTATAGGCAAGTATACATTGGAATCATTAACGAATGGTATGTATGCTTCGCCGCTTGACATGTACCGGGAGTACATACAAAACGCTGTCGATTCATTCGATGAAGCTGTAGAGGCAGGACTGGAAGTTCCTGAAAGATTGGTAATTTCCATAGATATTGATGCATCGACGAGGAAGGTCATCATACAGGATAATGGTTGTGGTATTCGTGCTACTGCAGCCGTTGGCACTCTTCTGGACATTGGGAATTCTCATAAAAGCCGTGCTACCTCGCGAGGATTTAGAGGGATTGGCAGACTTGCTGGTCTGAGCTATTGTGATAAATTGACCTTTCGCACAAGCTACGAAGGTGAGGACATTGTAACTGTCATAGAATTTGATACTTTGCTTCTTAAGGAATTGTTACTCCCAGGGAAGCAGGAAAGTGTAAGTGTCAAAGACGTAATAGAGAAAATTGTAAATGCAAGGACGGAAAAAGAATTGCCAAATCGCAGGTTTTTTGAGGTAGAGCTTGAAGGTGTATGGGATGAGGCAGGACTTATTGATCCCGAACAGGTGAAAGATTACCTTATACAACATGCTCCACTGCAATTCTCTAATGAGTTTAAATGGGGACGTACAATTACTGAAAAGATGCGGATGAATGGATATTCGATTCCGCAGTACAAAATTAATCTAAATGGGGAGATTCTCTACAAGCCATACCAAGATATGTTCGCTTCTGATAGAGTGAAAAAAAATCTTGATATTATTCGTGACGTGAAAGTTGAAACCTTTTACCGAAAGGAAAAGGCAAGTGCCGTATTGTGGTATGCCGAAACAAGTTTTTATGGTACGGTAATAGATACATCCATGAAGGGGCTTCGGATAAGGCAAGGAAATATTTTGGTTGGTGATAAAACGACATGTAATACTTTGTTTAGGGAGGAACGGTTTAATGGCTGGATGATCGGTGAGCTACATGTGATTGATCCGGACATTATTGTTAATTCAAGACGTGATGGATTTGAAAAAAACTCAGCATATATTGATCTTCTATCGAATTTGAAGGACTGGGCATTTGAAATCTCAAGAAATATAAGACATGTGTCATACGAGAGAAGCCTTTCTTTGCCGAAAAAAGCCGTTGCAGAGGCAGAGAAAATTGACGATATAGATGATGAAAATGATCTCTGCTATGAGGATCTTGTCTATGCTGAGGCTTACGGAGAGAGTTCAGCCCTTGATAAAGATGAATCTTCTGAGATTGCAGAGGCTGACTATATTTCTAAACTTGAACTTTTGTTAAATCAAAAAAAGGCTCAGACAAAGTATGCTGCGCTGAATATCAATTCGAGACTTACTATTGAACAACGTAAAGTGCTCGAGCGAGTTTTTGATTTAATCACACAGGAATATGACCACGATATGGCAGAATCATTCGTAAATGTGATATCGAAAAAGTTTTAATTGCGTGACGTAGCACCTTTCAATTATTCTTACATCTTTTAATTATCCTCACACTTTTTAATTATTTCGCTGATGTCGGAGAAAGGAGGCTCGGCATTTACATGGCTACAGTAAGTAGCTGCAAGACAGATTCACTCGATATGGCAGTTCTCAAACATTGAGTTATTAACCGAATTAATAGTTACAAAAGTGCAATAGATGATATAAGTATTTAATCTGAGGAAAATTAAGACAGGCCTAATACCTAAGGCGTGTAGAATAATCAGATTCTTCAATATGGCACTAATTAAAAAATAATATAGGGAGGCCTCCTATTTGAAAAAGAAAAAGATGAAATAACAATCCGTTCTAGTGTAGTGACCGTATTATATTTAGCTAAATTACCTTTCATCCAAAGTACCAAACTTGGGGTAAAGCGATGTCAGCTTGGTTCTGGCCTTATCAGTGGTAAAGTGCCATTGGATACAGGCTGTATGTTCATTTCGGTCTCTTTCCCATGCGGACAGCTCCTGACGGAGCAAATCCATATCCTTAATCCTGCGAGACAGACACTGTCGTGTCATTACATTAAGCTCTATTTCGGCAATGTCCAGCCAGCTCCCGTGCTTGGGAGTGTAATGGATTTCCAGCTTTTTGGCTATCCTGCGAGCTTCCGGTGCCGGAAATGTCTTGTACAGGGAGGAAAGGGCATGGGTGTTCAGGTTGTCCATGACAAGTATGATCCTGTCACGGTTAGGATAACTCACATCCACCAGGTACTTGATCTCCTCCGCCCAGTCAGTTGCGGTACGGTGTTCCCGAACACTTACATGCCGCACGCCGCCCAGGGGTTCCACGAATACAAAGATACTGCAGATGCCATTCCGGATATATTCCGAATCAATCTTCCGGGTATCCCCTGGACGCATGGACAGCGGCTCCCTGGCCTCCCCCAGCAGCTGGTATGGCTTTTCGTCCATGCATACCACTGGCACGGCAGGGTCGTAAGGCATTTCGTATATGTCCAGGATATCCTCCATACAGGCTACGAATTCCGCGTTTTCTTTGGGAGGGATGCACCAGTAGGCATTTTTGTGAGGTCTAAGTTCATTTTTTTTAAAGCCTGGCGGATCGCTTCCCTCCCTATGGGAGTATCAAGTTCAATACGAACTTTTTCTTCCAGGAGCCGCAGTGTCCAGCGTGAATGTCCCTCAGGAGCCGGTCCACAAGCCATCTGGATGACATGTGCTTCGGCACGCCCATCCATTTTTCGCAGAGCAGCACTGGAATTGGGGCTGATATTGTAACGGATGATATCCTTTATGCCATTCCTGACATAAGACTGGACAATATTTGTTATGGTGGCTGGACAGACTGCATAGCTGTGAGCAAGCTGGGCATGGGTGAGTCCGGTTCCCTGTACCTCGTCCAGCTCAAGCAGTATCTGGCAGCGTTTCAAAACAGTTTTACATGTCTTCTTATTACGGATTACTTTTTGGAGTGCAGCCCTCTCATCGTCACTAAGTTTAATAATGTAGGTTTTTGGTCTTGCCATAATCGCCACCGCCGTTTCTTTTTAGTATAGCACGGAATGGTGTTATATGGAATAATTATTTGGCTAAATATAATCAGGTCAGTACACTAGTTTACACTACCTGACGGTTATCTAATCGCAAACCCTCCCCTATCCCTCCGCCCTGCAAATATGTTCCCTGATTTCCGTCTCATACTTCCTGCAATAGGCATAACTGTCACGCATGAAGTCCTCGATACGCTGACTCCGGTACATGGCATCCAGCGTGTCCAAAACCAGCTTGCCATCCACCTCCATATCGAAGAAATAAGGGTAAACGCAGCCGCCGTGTTCTCTTGGAAAATAGGGATTGATGGAGCTGAGGCGCTCATCTTTCATCACCGGTTCAACCACCATTTCACTCAGGATCCATTTGAGTGACGGGCGCTCATATTCGTCATAGCTGTCGCCAAACAGCCGATTCCATACATAAAACCAGACGAAATGGACAAGTTCATGCAGCGCCAGTCCTACGGCGCCTTTGTCGCTCGAAAGATAGAACACATCAAAAGAATGCTCCTGCAAAAAACGGGGCATAATCGGATTCATGGTAACGTTGCACCGCAGGTCATGAAATAGTTTGGAACAATCAACGTCAAACGCATCCGAAAGCGCTGCGGTGCTCTGCTCTTTGCATGCTGCCCAGTGCGCGGAATATAAGGAAAGCTTTTCGTTGATTGTGTCCGCAAGCCCGGCATAAACAGTCCGCAAAGTACCTTCGAAATACGCTCTGCGTTCGGGAAAGGGCAGACTTTCGACATAAGCTTTATCAAACTGCGGATAGAAGCGGTATAAAGGCTCCGACCAGAAGGCCGATTCGTTTTCGGTTTGGAATGTCGTAATCTGCCAAATCATGTAGTCTGCGCCGGGGTTTACAAAGGTTATTTCCATATCAAAATCAAACTCACTTTCTCGGAATGCACGATATATCGCGTCATAGATTTGACGTTGTTTTCCATGATAATTATAACGCCGGGATGTGAACTTTTCCATTGCTTTTTCTGTTTTGTAAAAACGTTGGGATAATCCTTGCCGTTAATTATGTTCCCCGGATGTGCGGCATTCCGGTTCGCGACGTCTTTACGGAATACGACCATGAATACGAGCTGCTTTTGGAGGATTTTAAGGATACGGACGGCAATGTGATGGAGCCGGTGACAATCTGCGTACATAAAAAAACGAGAATGGCCTGCTTCGCATTCCGGGCATGTGCGGCTTCTGCCCAGCAGTGAGGATAACGCTTTTGACGCCGCATCGCATAAAACGAAAATATATGTTATAATCGGATAAACGCAGGGGCACTTCGCCGAAAAGGAGTGCCCCTGCCTCGGTTTAAAAGAACACGGCATTTTTATTTTTACAAAAAGGGGAGGATTATGAACGTATATTTTGACAGGGAAGGGCTGGTTGACAGCCGGGAATTTTATGAGGATAAAGAATTACCTTACGCCTTATTTTCAAGCATCAGTTCCGTATATCCGTTTGTTAAATTCGAGGAGGAACTGGCGGAGATCAACGATTACTGCGTCTTTATTTTATCTCAGTTGGAAGACAAATTAGAGACATTAATCCGGGAATCCGACGTTCCGTTTCATCTGGTAAAGGGATATCGGCGCGCGGAGGAAGACACTGCAGAGGATATGGAAGAACTGTTTGACCCCGCGTATATGTTTTCTCCGGTAACCACATGGAAAAAGCTTTCCCGCGATATTAATAAATGCACGTTGCTGCTGCTGATACTCTCTTACCTCGAGTCCTCCTTGAACGAAATCGCGAAATGGTTTTGCGGGGAGCGTTCTGTTCCGCTGGGACGAAAGGAGAGGGGAGACGATGAAATTACGTTTTACCTCAGGAAAATCGGACAGTGCTGTGCATGCGATCTGACCGGGGCGCTGGAAGAAGAACTGGCATATATAAGAAAGGTCAGAATGATACGCAATCGGTTTGTGCACAGAGAGTGGGATCAGGTGGACAAATATTATGATAAATTCCGTTTGTGCGACGTGTTTCATGCGGTTTCGGCCATTTTTGCCGGGGTCGAAAAAGCGGCCTGCGGCGCAGGGCTGATTGAGGAAAATGAGCTGTTCGGAAAAGAGAGATAAAAGGAGACAAAAAGATAGCACCGTAACAAAAAGGATCGTTTGCCGACGATGAGCCGGATATGAATAGGCGCATGAGGACGGGGGATAATAGTGCATATCACAAAAAAGGATTGTTGGTTATGCCGCAGGAAAAATGGAGAGAGCAGGTGCATCTGCTGACGATGGAGGAATTTAAAAATCTGCAGGGAGAGTATCCCTACCGGCGGAGGTTGTACCGCAGCATGTGCCCGGCAGAGCAGTGTATGGTGGAAACCTATGCAGACTGTGTGCTCGGGACGCTGAAAATCCCGGGCGGGAGCAGAACGGAAAAGAAAGGGCAGTTCTGCGGTTTTTATCTGCAAAACAACGAGTTGCTGCTGATTGAGGAAGGACAGGTGTTTCGGCCGCTGCTTCGGAAAATGGAACGAAACGACTGCGGGGCAGCGAGTGCGGGTCAGGTATTGCTGCTTCTCTTTGACCTGCTGATCGCAAATGATATGATGTACTTGGGGCAGCAGGAGGAACTTCTCTCGGGGATGGAGGAAGGGCTGCTGAAAAAAATTCCCGAACATTTTCACGAGACGATTATCGGGTACCGGAGGCGCTTTATGGCGTACCATATGTATTATGAACAGCTTCTGGTGCTGGGAGAAAAAATGCAGCTGCGCACGCGTCAGACGCAGGATGCGGAAGAATTAGAGGGGGTTTCCTGGCAGCTCTATATCGATCAGGTGGCGCGGCTCCGCAGCTATGTGGAGTTTTTGCGGGATTATCTGGTGCAGATCCGGGATCTTTACCAATCGCTGATTGATGTGGAGCAGAATAAGGTGATGCGGATTCTGACGGTGGTGACGACGATTTTTCTGCCGCTTTCGCTGATTGCGGGATGGTATGGGATGAACTTCCCCTATATGCCGGAATTCACATACCGCGGGGCCTACTATGTAGTGCTTGCGGTGAGCGTCGGAATTGTGTTTCTGGAATTTGTTTTTTTTCACAAAAAAAAGATCTTGTAGCATAGTTTGTGCTATAATAGGCTCACTGACATATCGCAAAGGCCGGTATCCTATAAGCATGAGCAGTGAGCCGGCGTGCGCGGTGAGATACGGAGGAAGAAGAATGAACCCGACATCCATTATGAAGATCATGAATGCGAAGAATAAATTCACGGAGAACCATCCGAAATTCAGTGCCTTTTTAAATGTGCTTTTTTCCCGGAGGATTGAGGAGGGAACCGTGATCGAGATTACCGTGACCCGCCCGGGAGAGGAGCCGATGACGACCAATTTAAGGGTGCTGCAGTCGGACCTCGAGCTCATAAACGAACTGAAAGATATTGCGGGGTAAGCACAGAGTGCGCGGTCTGTTCATATGATATAGATGAAGAGAGCCATAGGAGCAGAGAGTGGACTATCTGAAAGATCAGTTTTTTAACGAACAGTTTGCGGTGCCCAAGATGCCTTTTTATATGAGCTATCCGATGCAGAACTTGTATCTGACAGAGATGGAATATGAGAAGGATATGGACCGCATGAAGGAATTGTATCCAAGAGAAGTCAGGCGGATTCTGGAATATGTCGAAGACGAGTGTGACAAGATGGAATACGAGGGGAGCCTGATGTTTGACGAATATCCGGACCGCCTGATGCTTGAGATGCTTGTGGACAAAATCATGCAGAAGGTGGAGGGCGCGGAGCCGGATTTGACGGCTGAGCAATACCGGGGGCCAGGCTCGAGGCCGCCACAGGGACCGCCGCCCGGACCGAGGCCGCCGCACAGGCCCGGGAATCATCTGCGGGAGCTTATCGGGGTAATCCTGAATAACGAGATGTACCGCAGGCGCTGCAGACACAGAAGATGCAGGCGTTGGTGGTAGTTTAAAACCGTAAAAATTCTTGCGGTTTTTCGAAAAAATGCATACAATATAGCTATCGCATAAGCGGTAGCTATTTTTACCTTATAGAAACTGCGTCGCAGGACGCATCAGAGTGCCGCGAAGCAACACATTTTTGGGAGGATGAACCGTGCAAAAAGGTACGATAAAAGGGATAATTCTTGTGCTGGTGTTTGTGATGTCAGTACTTGTATTCGGAGGGATGACCAATCATACGAATGAGGATTTGACCAGGGAGATGGAGGAGGCCACACTGCCCGTCGTTTCCCTGTATCAAAACGATGTGGAGCTCAACGAACTGCACGGCTATTCGACGGAGATGGATATGGCGTATATGCGGGATGCGATCATGCCGATCGGGAAAGACCGGAAGCTTCCGATTACGATTCAGACGTACCAGACCGCGGTGGACACGATTTCCTATGAAATCCGCAGCCTTGATGCTAAACGCCTGATTGCAGATGCCGATGTGACTTCGTACGAAGAAAGAAAAGGAAAGATTAACGCCGAGCTTACGATTCAGAATCTTCTGGAAGCGGGAGAGGAATATCTGCTGATCATTCAGCTTGAGTGCGGGGATGCGACGGTTTATTATTATACCAGAATCGTTGAACCGGTGGATGCGCATGTCGAAGAATGTGTGGAATTCGTGATGGATTTTAACGACAAGACGTTTAACAGTGAGACGACAGGGAGCCTTGCGACCTATATGGAACGGACCACCGGGGACAATTCCACGCTGCATTATGTGGATCTGCACTCCACGTTAAAGCAGGTGGGATGGGCGGACTTTGAGGGGGAGCGGCTGACGGAGCCGATGCCTTCGATTAAGGAAATCACGAATACCTACAGCGTGATCGTGCTTGACTATGTCGTCAGCAGTGTGGGGGAAACGGGAGAACTTGAATACTATAATGTCGAGGAATATTATCGGGTGCGCTATACGAGCAGCCGGATTTATCTCTTAAATTTTGAGCGCAGAATGAACCAGATTTTTCGGGGGGAGAATCAGAATATTTATGACGGATATATTCAGCTTGGAATCCGCTCCGGGGATGTGGAGTACAAGGCGAATGAGGCGGGAAATAACGTTGCGTTTGTGCAGGAGGGAGAACTCTGGAGCTATAATGTGACGGAGCATACGCTTTCAAAAGTGTTTAGCTTTCGCGGCTATGAGGGAATTGACATCCGGGAAAATTATGGAGAACATGACATTAAAATTGTGGATATTGATGAGGCCGGGAGCGTAGACTATATTGTGTACGGGTACATGAACCGGGGAATTCATGAGGGACAGGTTGGCATGGCCGTATATCATTATGACGGACTGTCAAATGCCAACGAGGAGCAGGTTTTTATTCCGTCTAAGCATTCTTACGAGGTGATGAAGTCGGAACTCGGACAGCTGATGTATGTGAATGACGGCGGCGAGCTGTTTTTGATGATGGATGGAAACGTCTACGGAATCGACTTAAACACATTAGAGCTCCGCGTCGTGATAGAAAACCTTGCGGACGGAACATTTGCAGTGTCCGAATCAAATCGATATGTGGCATGGACGGAGAGAAAAGACGGTGATGCGCCGATTCGGATTTTGAATCTGTCAAACCTTAAGACAGTCGGAACATTTGAGGGAAACGGAAACGAACTTGTAAAACCTCTGGGTTTTATGGGGGAAGATTTCGTGTACGGAATCGCCAGAAAAGAGGACATATTTGAGGATGCGGCGGGAAATGTGACAACGCCGATGTACCGGATTAAAATTATGGATGTTACGTCCGATGTGCCGGAAGAATTGAAAAATTACGAGAGGCCCGGTTACTATGTATCGAATGTGGAAATTGACGGCTACACGATGTACTTAAACCGTATTCAGTATAACGGGACCGCATTTGTGGAGGCGGATCGCGATATGATTATGAATCGGGAAGGGGACGGAAGCCAGACGATTGCGGTTTCTGCGGGCACGGATCCGGTGAAGAAAACGCTCGTGCGCATCACGGTTCCGGGTATGTCGGCTGAGAGAACACTGCGGCTTTTAACGCCGAAGGAGACGATTCTGCTGGAGGAGAGAACGGTGGAAATCGAAGCGGAGATGCGAAACGGACGCTATTATGTGTATGTGAAAGGGGACGTACTGCTGTCCACGGATAACATCAGTGAGGCGGTCATTACGGCAAACCAAAATTACGGCGTGGTGATCGGTGACAACCAGAAATATGTGTGGAAACGCGCGAGAAAATCGGTGCAGAATGCATTTTCCGATATCGGAGGATCGGGGGAGAATGCAGGCGAGGGAAGCATTGCGCAGTGCATCAATGCGATGCTGGAAAAGGAAGGAATCAACATTAATGTGGAGGCGCTGATCGCATCCGGGGAGACGCCGAAAAGTATTCTGCACAACACGATGCGGGATGCGGTTGTGTTGGATCTGACCGGTTGCAGCGTGGATGAAATTCTGTATTATGTCAGCTGCGGCAGTCCGGTGTTTGCGATGGCCGAAAGTGAGGAGGCGGTTCTGATTGTCGGTTACGATGCAAACAATATCAGCATATACGATCCGAAAATCGGAATCACATATCGGCAATCCATCGCGGAAGCGGATGAATTATTTGGAAACGTCGGAAAGGTTTTTTTCACATATTTAGCGGAATAAAAACACAAAAAAACAGACGGACACAGTAGCTTCTTTTGTGTAAGTTTAACAGTTTTTCCGGGCATCTATTGCAAATTCAAATTAGATGGAGTATATTTTGATAAACACATGAAATTAAGGAAGTGGAGGAACATGAGCAGAAAAGAAATAATTATATCAGATGTATCGGAAGAACATAATAATCCAATTGCTGAATTGGTTCAGGTAGCTTGTCGTTTTGACAGTGAGATTATATTAGAAAGCAATAATCGGAGAATCAACGCAAAGAGTATTATGGGAATAATGGCGTTCAATCCATCTAAGGGCATGACCGTTAATATTGTTGCGGACGGTTCCGATGAAGAGGAAGCTTTGGTTGCAATGGAAAAATTTTTAGTTTGTCAGTAGCTATGGTTTAAAGGAGGAGGATAGCGATGGAAAAGAGAAAACCGGGAAGACCTGCAGGAGTTAAGGCAGCAGTGAAAGAGGCAGCGACGGAGGCGAAAGAAACCGTTGCGGCAGTGGCAAAAGCCGTGGAGGAAGAAGTGAAGGAGACGGCGGCAGCCGAGACAAAGGAGACCGGCGCGGCAGCGGTAAAGGTAGAACCTGTCGGGAAAAAGGAGCAGACAGAAAAAGCGAAAGAGGTTGCGAAAATGAAAAAGACCACCAGAACAGCAAAGAAAGCAAAAGCAGCACAGGAAGAAATGAAACCGGAAATTATTCTTCAGTTCCAGGGAAACGAGTCGGCTGTAGGTGAAGTGATAGAAAAAGCAAAAGCCCAGTTTGTAGCGGAGGGGCATAGAATGTCATCCATCAAAACCCTTCAGGTTTATCTGAAACCGGAAGAGTATGCGGCTTACTATGTAATTAACCAGAAGTTTGCAGGAAAAGTAGATTTATTTTAATCAGCCAAAGTGAATATATGTATCAGAAAGCTGCTGTACGCATGAGTGCGTGCAGCAGCTTTTCCATTGCCTGTCAGACATTGTTTTGTTCCGCTTTATACTTAGAGACAAGCCTCTGAATCCTGTCGTAGGGATTTAACAGATCGCTGATGGAACTGTCATGGTTTAAGGTGTCGATAATATAGGCAATATATTTGCTCATGTCACAGTTGACATAGTAGGGCTTTGAGAGCAGCTCCGGTGTCTGATAACACAGGTTTGTGGTGACCACTTTATAGATCGTGCCGTTCTCCACCGCCTCGTCAAATTTGGAGAGACCGTTGGTAAAAAGACCGAAGGTTGCAACGACAAAAATGCGGCTGGCTTTTCTTTTTTTCAGTTCGGTGGCGACATCGATCATGCTCTCGCCGGAAGAGATCATATCGTCGATAATGATGACGTCCTTACCCTCCACGGAGTCGCCGAGGAACTCATGCGCGACGATCGGGTTGCGACCGTCCTCGATCGTGCTGTAATCCCGGCGCTTATAGAACATTCCCATGTCGAGGCCCAGAACGCTTGCGAGGTAGACGGCGCGGTTGGTACCGCCCTCATCCGGGCTGATGACCATCATGTGCTCAGAGTCGATCTGCAGATCCTTTACTTCACGCAAAATACCCTTGATAAACTGATAAGCGGGCTGCACGGTCTCAAAACCTTTGAGCGGAATCGCATTCTGCACGCGGGGATCATGGGCGTCAAACGTGATAATGTTATCGACTCCCATTGTGGTGAGCTCCTGTAAGGCCAGTGCACAATCCAGAGATTCGCGGGCGGTGCGCTTGTGCTGACGGCTCTCATACAAAAACGGGATAATGGCGGTAATGCGCCTTGCCTTTCCGCCGACAGCCGCGATGATGCGCTTTAAATCCGCGTAGTGATCGTCCGGGGACATATGATTTTGATGACCGCAGACGGTGTAGGTAAGACTGTAATTGGTCACGTCCACCATCAGATATAAATCGTAGCCGCGCACGGACTCTTTGATAACGCCCTTCGCCTCGCCGGTACCGAAACGTGGAACAACGGTGGAGATCAGATAGCTGTCGCGACGGTAATCCTTGAACGCAAGGTCGTCAAGGTGCTGCAGCTGCCTCTTTTCCCTCCAGCCCACAAGGAATTTGTCAACCTTAAGGCCAAGCTCTTTACAGCTTTCGAGCGGGATCAGACCGAGCGCTCCGTCGGGAAGGGTTTCTAAATTTCTTTCATCGTTTGGCATTGAATGGTTCCTCCATTATAAGAATAACGTTTATTTCAATAGAGATGGCTCTAATTGAATGCAATAATCAGTGCGGCCGTTTTTTTAAGATGCGGATATCGGCGCCGAACAGCTTGATCAGTATATAGTTGCTGGAAATGCGTGAGAGCACGCGTTCCGAATAAATGTCCGCCAGCTGCCCCATTCCGAGATTGGTGGAGATGATCGTGGACTTTTTCCTTAAAATGCGTTCGTTCAGACACAGGAACAGCTGTGAAGTGGTAAAGGAATTTGTCAGTTCCGTGCCCAGGTCATCGATAATTAGCAGATCACAGTCGAAAATATTCTGATGGGCGGCGATTGCGTCGGCGTCTTTTCGGAATACGCCCCTGCTTAATATATCAAATAATTGGAATGCCGTAAAGTAAATCACGGAATGTCCGCGGTCTAACAATTCTTTTGCCACACAGTTAGAGAGAAACGTTTTTCCGATACCGGTATCGCCGTAAAAGTAGAGATTGGAAAAGTTGTCGTCAAAGGTATCGATAAAATGGCGGCATTTCGCGACGGCGTCCCGGGCAGTGGCGAGTGCGGATAAGCCGGTCGCCGGGTTTATTTCCGCATCCGAGTAATAATCGAAGGAAAAAGCGGAAAAATTTTCGCGTTGTAAAACGTCCTTCAGATTGGACTGCGTATAAATCATGTCGATGGCGGCCTGCTCAAAACAGTGGCAGCGCTGTCCGTTTACATACCCGGTGTCTTTACAGTCGGGACAGGTGTAAGCGGGGGAAAAATAGCTGTCCGGAAAGCCGTTTTCGGCCAGGAGGGCGGCTCGCTCACTGCGGTAGGAGGAGAGCCGTGCACCAAGTTCGGCAAGCGCATTTTCGTCGCCGTCGAGCAGACGTCTTGCATGTGCGACGGAACAGGAGGCGATTGCGTCGTCAATCTCTTTTAACCGGGGCAGCCGCTGATACGCGTCCCGGATCTTTGCCTCGCGCGTATGCTGATTCTTAAGCTGGCGGGCATCGTAGCTGCGGATGATTTCGTCATATTGAGAATTGCTTAAAGCCATGTGAGTCCTCCGGGGATTATTGTGCGCTGCTGGTCAAAAGCAGCTGTTCTAATTCGTCGTAGTCGTAGGTGCGCTGCGTGAAATTGTTAAACTTGTTTTTCGGGGCCTGGGCAGCGGTTTTGGGAACCGCGGCAGCCTTCTTCTTCGCGTGCTCCGCGTCGAGAGCGGCCACGTCGGAGAGATGGTGCACCTGATGTTTGTGCCAGCCGGTTAAAATGGAATCCGCATATCTGAAATTCGGGCGGGAGGTCGCGTCGATGGTGCGCCTGCAAGCCTCGGCGATGAGCTCGTCGGAGAACCCGTATTCCGACGTCCAGCGTTTCAGAAATCGGATCTCCTCCGGCGTCAGATTGCGGCCCGTTCCGGAAAGGCCGAAGGAATTCATCACAGTATAATAGGAGCGATGAAACTGGACAGAGAGCTGCTTGGCCTCGTCCACGGTCGTAATGTGGCTGTCTGCCCAGCGGAAAGCCGTCTTATATATATAGGGCATGCTTTTGTGGCCGCTGCCCACACAGGATTCCACGAGATATTCAATCAGGTCGGTGGAAAAGTGGAGCCCGTCGTACAAAAACAGAATCTTCTGGATGTCGGATGGACTTAAGGGGCGTCCGAGATATCGCTCGATAATAAAAAACAATTCTGCGATGGCCTCATTTTCCCGGAACTGTTTCACCTCGTCCGCGGAGTACGTCTTCTCTGCGGGGACAGTCGTATCGGAATCCGCGAAAGCTGCGGAGACAGAGGGCTGTGTGGCGGGAATAGGTGCAGCGGAAACGGACGGCTGCACGGTGGGGCAAGGCGCTGCGGCGGCGTCGTCCGCGGCGCCGGCCGCGCCGGAATCGAGCAGATGTATGCCGGTCAGATTGTCCGCCGCATCGTACTCGAGGCGCAGCAGACGCATGCGCTCCCAGTAGCACAATGCCCGTTTGATATCCTTTTCGGTGTGCTCGAACTTGTCCGCAACGGAAGAAATCGAAAAAGATGCATCCGGCAGATTCAAAAGGCGCAGCAGATAGAGATATATTTTGACAAATTCCCCGTTGGCGTCCGACATATACTCGTCGATAAAAACATTCGATACACTGGTAACAGAATCTGATTTGTCGCTGTAGAGTGCAATTTTGGCCATATCAGAACCTTCTTTCCTTACATATAATCCTCAAATGACAGCGTGTCTCCCCCACGTTGTGTCGTCATGAATTATAGCACAGGAATCTGCAAATGAGAAGTAAATTTTTTTCGGAACCCCAGTAAAATCAAGGCTTTGCGGGAATGTGGATAATGTGGATAAAAATGGGAAAGACAGATTATGGAAACCGGGAAAAGGAAAAATACGGCGGGATAGGTACACTTTTTGGGATACACGGAATATGCGTTATGTAAACAAAAAAATCCACATCCGCAAGTTGAAGTTTTCCCCAATCCGGATGTGGATAATGTGGATAATTTATTTTCCGAGAATATGTTCACCGACTGTTACGATATTTCCGGCGCCCATAGTTATCAACAAATCATTGTTTATACAGGTTTTCAGCAAAAACTTTTCGATTTCTTCAAAGGACGGAAAGTAATGGCAGTCGGTACCCCGCTCCTTTAACCGGGCGAGAAGATCTCTGGAGCTGATGCCGTAAGTGTTTTTCTCCCGGGCTGCATAGATGTCGGCCAGAACGACCACGTCCGCCATTGAGAGAACCTCCGCAAAATCGTCCAGAAACGCTTTGGTTCTGGAGTAAGTGTGAGGCTGGAACACCAGAACCAGCCGCTTGTGCGGATAGTTTTTGGCGGCCTCTAAGGTGGCGCGGATCTCGGTCGGGTGGTGTGCATAGTCGTCGATGACGGTGACGCCGTCTGTGGTGCCCTTGTACTGGAAACGCCGGTCCGCACCGCCGAACGCAAGGAGACCTTTTAAAATGTCTTCCTGCCGGAGTTTCATTTCGACTGCGAGTGCGATGGCCGCAAGTGCGTTTGACACGTTGTGGATTCCCGGGACGCCGAGGGAGACGGTCATCATTTCACTGCCCCGGTACATGGCCGTGAATGTGGCGCAGGCGCCGGCGTCAAACGAGATATCCTTCGGATAGTAGTCGCAGGAAGGATTAAGCCCGAATGTGATGATGTGGGGGGAAAGTCCTGCCACGAGCTCCTGATAATGTTCGATCTCGCCGTTGATGATGATGGCGCCGTCTTTTTGTGTATTTTCCGCAAATCGGTGGAATGAATGGCGGATGTCCTGAATATCTTTAAAGAAGTCCAGGTGCTCGGCCTCCACATTGAGAATAATGCTGTACTTCGGATAGAAATGAAGGAAGCTGTTTGTATATTCGCAGGCTTCCGAGATAAAAACATCGGACTTGCCTACCCGGAGATTTCCGCCGATTGCCTTTAAGATGCCGCCCACCGTGATCGTCGGATCCGCGGATGCGGAAAGCAGAATCTGGCTGATCATCGAGGTCGTGGTCGTCTTTCCGTGTGTGCCGGAGACTGCAATGGAACGGCTGTAATTGTCCATGATCTGTCCGAGCAGCTCGGCGCGGGAAATCATCGGAATGCCTTTTGCGCGGGCCGCGGCGAACTCGGGATTATCCTCGGCGATAGCGGCCGTGTATACTACGAGGTCGATTCCTTCTATAATATTGGACGCCCGTTGTCCGTAGAAGACAGTGACTCCGATTTTTTCTAAATGTCTGGTCAATTCGGATTCTCTGGCATCGGAGCCCTGAACCGTAAAATTTTCCTCTGACAGTATCTCGGCAAGACCGCTCATGCTGATTCCGCCGATGCCGATAAAATGGATATGTATCGGTTCTCTGAAATTAATTTTGTACATTTATCATACCTGCCTGTTTCTTTGTAGGATTTAGGCATTACCTGCCAATATTAATTATAACCCTATATGATGAATTTGCAAATTCTTTTGCATGAAATCTTTTCGACATGTGACGAGGAATTTATGAAAAAATAATAATTATTGTAGAAAATGTCGAAAAACAGTGAAAAAGGGGAACAAAATTGTGAAAAATGATGTACATAAGGGGCGTGGTGTGATATAATTTTAGATGCTAAGAGGTGTCAGCGTATTGACACGTTGTGCCAGTACACTGTAGAAAGTGACGAGAGGTGAAGGACGTGATTAGAAAAGAAATGATTGCAATGCTGTTGGCGGGAGGACAGGGCAGCCGTCTCGGGGTACTTACCGCGAAGGTTGCCAAGCCTGCAGTCGCATTTGGCGGAAAGTATCGTATCATTGATTTTCCGCTCAGCAACTGTATCAATTCAGGAATTGATACGGTGGGGGTGCTGACCCAGTATCAGCCGCTGCGTTTGAATACCCATATCGGAATCGGTATTCCGTGGGATTTGGACAGAAATAACGGAGGAGTTACGGTGCTGTCGCCCTATGAGAGAAGCGACAACAGCGAGTGGTACAGCGGTACGGCGAATGCCATTTTCCAGAATATGAATTATATGGAAAACTATAATCCGGAATATGTGTTAATTTTGTCCGGGGATCACATTTACAAGATGGACTATGAGGTGATGCTTGATTTTCACAAGGAGAATCATGCGGATGTCACGATTGCGACAATGCCGGTTCCGCTCGAGGAGGCAAGCCGTTTCGGTATCGTGATTGCGGACGAGAACAAGAAAATTTCGGAGTTTGAGGAGAAGCCGAAGGAGCCGCGCAGCAATCTTGCATCCATGGGTATCTACATATTCAGCTGGAAGGTGCTAAAGGAAGCGCTCTACGCGATGAAGGATCAGAGCGGATGTGATTTCGGAAAACATATTATTCCGTATTGCCATGAGAGAGGGCAGCGGCTGTTTGCCTATGAGTATAACGGTTACTGGAAGGACGTAGGTACGCTCGGTTCCTACTGGGAGGCGAACATGGAATTGATCGACCTGATTCCCGAGTTCAACCTCTACGAAGAATACTGGAAGATATACACAAAGAGCGATATGATCGAACCGCAGTATCTGTCTGCGAATGCGGTGGTAGAAAAGAGCATTATCGGCGAGGGATCCGAGGTGTACGGCACGGTGTATAATTCTGTGGTCGGGCCGAATGTCAGCATCGGCGAGGGGACGGTCGTGCGGGATTCTATCATAATGGCGGATACCGTGATCGGGGATCATGCAACGATTGACAAATCCATCATTGCAGAGAACTGTAAGATTGGCAGCAATGTGACGCTTGGTGTTGGAGAAGAGGCACCGAATAAACTTAACGCGAGCATTTATTCGTTTGGACTGGTGACAATCGGCGAGGGTTCCGTTGTCCCGGACGGCGTGTCGGTGGGGAAGAATACCGCAATATCCGGAGAGACCGGGAAACAGGATTATCCGGACGGTACACTTGGAAGCGGCGAAGTAATTATTAAGGCAGGTGACTCGATATGAAGGCAATAGGTATTATTTTAGCAGGTGGTAATAACAGCCGCATGCAGGAATTATCCAATAAGAGAGCGATTGCAGCGATGCCGGTGGGAGGCAGCTACCGCAGTATTGACTTTGCACTCAGCAATATGAGCAATTCCCACATTCAGACGGTGGCGGTGCTGACGCAGTACAGTGCAAGATCCTTAAACGAGCATCTGAGCTCCTCGAAGTGGTGGGATTTCGGGCGCAAGCAGGGCGGCCTGTATGTGTTCAATCCGACGGTGACGGTCGACAACAGCTGGTGGTACCGCGGTACGGCGGATGCGATGTATCAGAATATCAGTTTTCTGAAGAAGCGCCATGAGCCGTATGTCATCATTACAAGCGGCGACTGCATCTATAAGATGGATTACAATAAGGTGCTTGACTATCATATCGAGAAGAAGGCGGATATTACCGTAGTCTGCAAAGATATGGCAGTCGGGGAGGATGTCAGCCGGTACGGCGTCGTCAAGATGAATGAGGATGCCCGGATCATCGAGTTTGAGGAGAAGCCGATGGTATCCAAGTCCAACACGATTTCGGCGGGAATCTATATCGTGCGCAGAAGACAGCTGATCGAGATGCTTGAGCGCAGTGCGGAGGAAGATCGCTGGGATTTCGTGACGGATATTTTAATCCGCTACAAGAACATGAAGCAGATTTACGGATATAAGATGAAGGAATACTGGAGCAATATCGCGACGGTAGAGTCCTATTATCAGACCAACATGGATTTCCTGAAGCCGGAAGTCCGCAAGTATTTCTTCCGGGACGAGCCGAAGATATACTCCAAGGTTGACGATCTTCCGCCTGCGAAGTACAACGTCGGTTCCGACGTGCGCAACAGTCTTGTTGCCAGCGGATGTATTATCAACAGCAAGGTCGAGAATTCCGTTTTATTTAAGAAAGTATTCGTCGGGAAGAACTGTGTGATTAAGAATTCCATTATCCTGAATGACGTGTATATCGGAGACAATACACATATAGAAAACTGCATTGTAGAGAGCCGGGATACACTTAAGGCGAACACCTACTACTGCGGGGAGAACGGAATCAAAATCGTATCAGAAAATAACGAGAGATATGTACTTTAAAGTGACATGAAGGGGGACAGAAGATTATGCAGATTACAGATGTGCGAATCAGGAAAGTCGAAAAAGAAGGGAAAATGAAAGCGGTGGTATCCATCACAATCGATGAAGAGTTTGTGGTGCACGACATTAAAGTGATCGAAGGAGAAAAGGGATTATTTATCGCAATGCCAAGCCGCAAAGCGGCGGATGGAGAATACCGCGACATTGCACATCCGATTAATTCCGATACCAGAGACCGGATTCAGCGGTTGATTTTGGAGCGGTATCAGGAGACTGTAGAGGCAGAAAGCTAAAAAATATGTGACAGAGGGGACCGTCGAGGACGGTCTCCTTTTTTGGGCAGTGCGCCGGACGGTCCGCATTTTTTATTCCATTGCATAATCCGGTTTGTAGCTCAGACAGAAATTTAAGGCAAAAATTCCGTCTTGTAAATTCCCAAATCTACGGTAAAATGAAACATAGACAGTACAAGGAGGAATTGAAATGCAGTTAAAAGCAGTGATTCTTGCGGCGGGGAAGGGCACGAGGATGAAATCGGATCTGCCGAAGGTGGTACACACGATTGAGGATAAATGTCTGGTTGATTATGTCATTGATGCGGCGCAGGGGGCGGGGGCGGATGGGATCTGCCTCGTTGTCGGATATCAGCACGAGGTGGTAGAACAAATGATTGCCCATAAGGATGTGACCTTTGCACTCCAGGAACAGCAGCTTGGCACCGGCCATGCGGTAAAATGTGCCAGGGACTTTCTGGGTGAAGAAGGGCAGACGCTGATTCTGTTTGGAGATACCCCGCTGATTACGGCAGACACATTAAAAAGACTGCGGGAGCACCACGGGAATTGCGGGAATACGGTGACGGTTTTATCTGCGATGATAAAAGACCCGACGGGATACGGTCGGATAATCCGGGATGCGGACGGGAATTTTGTGAAGAGTGTGGAGCATAAGGACGCGACCGAGGAGGAGCGGCGGTCACACGAGATTAACTCCGGAATGTATATTTTCGAGACAGGGGAGCTGCGGGAAGCATTAGAGAAGCTTTCGCCGAATAACGCGCAGGGAGAATATTATCTGCCGGATACGCTCACCATTATCAGGGAAAAGGGACTGCGGGCGGATGCCTTTGCGCTTGAAAATGCGGAGGATATCACCGGGGTCAATGATAAAGAGCAGTTGGCGGCTGCGGCGGAGATTATCCGGGCAAGGCGGCGCAGAAATGAGGAAAGCTATGTTTTTGGTAATCGGGCTGGGAAATCCGGGCAGACAGTATGAACACACCAGGCATAATGTGGGATTTGATGTCATGGATGTCCTTGCGGACAAATATAATATCAGTATCAGTGAGAAAAAGCACAAAGCGCTCTGCGGCAGAGGCGTCATAGAGGGACAGAAGGTGGTGCTTGCAAAGCCTCAGACCTTTATGAACTTAAGCGGCGAGAGTGTGGCGGAGCTTTTAAATTATTATAAGCTGGACCCTGAGACGGAGCTTTTGGTCGTGTTTGACGATATCAGCCTTGCGCCGGGGAACATCCGTATCCGCAAAAAGGGGAGCGCCGGCGGGCATAACGGCATCAAAAATATCATTGCGGCAACGGGGACGCAGAACTTTATGCGGATTAAAGTCGGTGTCGGCGAAAAGCCGAAGGGATGGGATCTGGCGGATTATGTGCTGGGACGTTTTGACGCGGCGGACCGCGCGAAGGTGGAGGAGGCATTTGCGGATGCCGCAGCCGCGGCAGAGCTCGTTCTGCGCGGTGAGGCGGATGCGGCGATGAACGAATTTAACGGAAAGAAACGGGAGGTATAGGTGAAGACATTCACAGAGCCCCTGCAGGGCTGGAAAGAGTTCGAGGACCTGGAGAGAGAACTCCCCGGGCTGTCCGGGGTTGTCCAGATTTCGGGCTGCATTGACGCGGCAAAACCACATATGATATACAGCGTAAACAATGGTTCTGGAAACAGAATCATTGTTACGTTTCATGAGCAGAGAGCAAAGGAACTGTGGGAAGAGTACCGCTTTTTTGACGAACGCGCCGCTTATTACCCGGCAAAGGATATCCTGTTTTACCAGTCGGACATCCGCGGCAATGTCCTGACCGCGCAGCGGATCAACGCGTTAAAGATGATGGCGGAAGAAGAGACGTGCACGATCATCACTACCTTTGACGCGCTGATGAATCCGATGCCCGGCCCGGAGACGTTTATTCAGGCGGTGAAACGGATTGCGGTCGGAGATACCGTGGATTTAAAGGAGCTTTCGTGTCATCTGGCGGAGCTTGGCTACGAGAAAAATTATCAGGCCGAGGCGCAGGGGGAATTTTCGGTGCGCGGCGGGATTATTGATATTTTTCCGCTGACCGAGGAAACTCCGTTTCGGATTGAACTGTGGGGGGATGAGGTGGATTCCATCCGCTCGTTTGACGCGGAGAGTCAGCGCTCCGTCGAGAATCTGGAGGAGGTACACATTTATCCGGCCTGCGAACTCGTACTTTCCGGGGAACAGCGCGAGGAGGGGATTCGGCGGATTCTCGCGGAGGCGAAGAAGGTCTCGGCGAAGCTGCGGAAAGAGATGAAGACGGAGGAAGCTCACCGGGTACTGTCCGCTGCGGAGGGAATCGCGGAGGCGGCGGGGGAGCTTGGCATCAGCGCAGGGCTCGACGCGTATCTCTCCTATTTCTGCGAGGAGCGCGTGTCGCTGCTCGATTATTTTGATGCCCCCAATACCGTTGTATTTTTAGATGAGACCATCCGGAGTATCGAGCGGGGGATGGCGACGGAGACAGAGTTTGCCGAGAGCATGAAGCAGCGCCTCGAGAAGGGATATATTCTGCCGGGGCAGATGCGGGAACTGTTTACATGCCGGGAAATTCTCGCGAAGCTTCTGCAGTGCAGATGTATTTCTCTGGTGTCGCTGGACCTGAAGAATCCGCATCTGGAAATCAGATCGAGAATCAATATCACATCGAAGACGGTGAACCCGTATAATAACAGCTTCGAGCTTCTGGTAAAAGACCTGGGCCGCTACAAGAAGAACGGATATCAGGCAATTTTGCTCTCCGGTTCGCGGACGCGGGCGAAGCGGCTTGCGGACGATCTGCTTGCGGAGGGACTGAATGCATTCTATTCGGAAGATTTCGAACATGAGATCAAGCCCGGCGAGATTATGGTGAGCTGCGGAAAGGTGAAGAAAGGGTACGAGTATCCGCTGCTGAAATTTGTTGTGATTTCCGAGAGTGATATTTTCGGCGGGGAAAAGAAAAAAAAGAAGCGCCATAAGGTTTACGAAGGCGAGCGGATTGCCAGCTTTACGGACCTCAATGTCGGGGATTATGTAGTGCACGAAAATCACGGACTCGGCATTTACCGCGGCATTGAGAAAATTGAGGTAGACAAGACCGTCAAAGATTATATCAAGATTGAATATGCCGGGGGAGGCAATCTCTATATTCTGGCGACACAGCTCGAACTGATTCAGAAATACGCCGGCGCGGACGCGAAAAAACCGAGGCTCAACAAGCTCGGCGGGCAGGAGTGGGGAAAGACAAAATCAAAGGTCCGCGGAGCCGTCAAGGAGATCGCCGGGGATCTGGTACGGCTGTACGCGGTGCGCCAGAGGGACAAAGGGTTTGCATACGGGCCCGACACCGTGTGGCAGAGGGAGTTTGAGGAGATGTTTCCGTTTGAGGAGACGGAGGATCAGGAGCTTGCGATTGCCGCGACCAAGGCGGATATGGAAAGCGATAAGATTATGGACCGCCTCGTCTGCGGCGACGTGGGATACGGCAAGACGGAGATTGCAATCCGGGCGGCGTTTAAGGCCGTGCAGGACGGCAAACAGGTCGCGTTTCTCGTGCCGACGACGATTCTCGCCCAGCAGCATTACAATAATTTTGTGCAGCGCATGAAGGATTTCCCGGTCAATGTGGAGCTGCTGTGCCGCTTCCGCAGCGCTGCGGAGCAGAAAAAGACTGTAGAACGGCTGAAAAAGGGGGAGGCCGACATTGTGATCGGCACGCACCGTCTGCTGTCGAAGGATGTGGCGTACAAGGATTTGGGTCTGCTGATTATCGATGAGGAGCAGCGGTTCGGCGTGACCCACAAGGAGAAGATCAAGCAGCTGAAAACAAACGTGGATGTGCTGATGCTGACGGCGACGCCGATTCCCCGCACGCTGCACATGAGCCTGATCGGCATCCGGGATATGAGTGTGCTTGAGGAGCCGCCGATGGACCGGATTCCGATACAGACTTATGTGATGGAGTATAATGAGGAACTCGTGCGTGAGGCGATTTCGAGAGAACTTGCGCGCGGCGGACAGGCATATTATGTGTACAACCGCGTGCGCGAGATTGCGGATGTGGCGGTAAAAATTGCGGAGCTGGTGCCGGAGGCGAACGTGGCGTATGCGCATGGCCAGATGAAAGAGACTGAGCTGGAAAACATTATGTACCGGTTTATCAACGGCGAGATCGATGTGCTGGTTTCCACTACAATTATAGAAACCGGACTGGATATTTCGAACGTGAATACGATGATTATCCACGACGCGGACAATATGGGGCTTTCGCAGCTCTATCAGCTCAGAGGGCGCGTGGGGCGCTCGAGCCGCACCGCCTACGCGTTTTTGATGTACAAGCGCGACAAGATGTTAAAGGAGGTGGCGGAGAAACGTCTTGCGGCGATTAAGGAGTACACGGAGCTCGGGAGCGGCTTTAAGATCGCGATGCGGGATCTGGAAATCCGGGGCGCCGGCAATCTTTTGGGGGCGGAGCAGCACGGCCATATGGAGGCCGTGGGGTACGATCTGTACTGCAAAATGCTTAACGAGGCGGTCAAGGAGGCCAAAGGAATTTCGGTGGAGGAGAGTTTTGACACCACGATAGATATTGACATTGACGCTTACATTCCGATGGGCTATATTCCGAACGAGATGCAGAAGCTGGATATATACAAGCGAATCGCCGGCATCGAAAACGAGGAGGAGGCCGAGGAGATGCTCGAGGAGCTGATCGACCGTTTCGGGGAACCGCCGAAATCCGTGGAAAACCTGCTCTACATCGCAAGGATGAAATCCATGGCGCATGCAGCCTGGTTTACGGAGGTGGCGCAGAAAACCGATTTTATCCGTTTTACGCTGTACGAGCGGGCCAAAATCGACGTGGTGAAGCTGCCGGAGTTTGTCGCCGGCTATCTGCCGAATGTGAAATTTACCGCGGATGCGAAGGCACCGTACTTTACCTATTTCCTGAAAAAAAATTCCCGTGAGAAGAATGTCGACGGACGGGAGATCATCGAGAAATTTTTAGCGGATGCGAAGAGCCTGCGGATGGAAGAAAAGAGAGAGGAAAATATATCCGAATAATTCCTGCCCGTGTGGCGGCAAGAAGGGTAAGAAGTGCAGCTGAAAGGTGAATGGATAAAAACTAAGAGAAGGGTGCAGGAAAAACCGGCGGATTCGGGGGAACCGCCGGTTTTTGTCATTCCTGAAAGGTAGTCCCGGGACATTTCATAACAGCTCGATTATTCAAAACGAATTGATTTTTCCGACCTCTTTCAGCCATTTCACCTCATCCCGCACCGTTTCACGAAATGGCCGTGTGGTGTATCCCAGTTCCCGCCGGGCTTTTGTGGAGTCAAATTTATTATTGCGGGACAGGTTGTAGAGCATATATTTGCTCAGTGCAGGCCGGGTATTATTTTTTCTTGCCTGTTTTTCCTGTATTCCTGCAATCAGGTTGGCCATTGCAATGGGGAGAAATATGCGCGGACATTTGCAGTGCGCTTCTTCCGCTACTATCCGGGTATATTGTTTGTAGCTGACGACTTCATTTGCAAGAATGTAGCTCTGCCCCGCCTTTCCGCGATCGACGGCAAGCAGAATGCCGTTTGCCAGGTCTCTCACGTCGCACAGATTAAAGGTTCCATTTATGCCGATGGGAACATCTCCGTTCATCTGCTGTAATTGACCTGCAGTTACCGAACCGATAGCATAGTCACCGGGGCCGAGGATTCCGCTGGGCAGCACAGCACAGGCGTTTAATCCACGCTCCCGTGCGGCATCGAGCACTGCCTGTGTCGCCATTGCTTTGGACTGTCCATACAGGCTGACAACTTTATCGGCATCGTAATATTCCACTTCGGAAATTGCCTGGCCTTTGGGCAGCTCCGGGATTGCACCTGTGCTGCCGATATAGACCAGCTTTTTGAAACAGGGTGAGGAAAAACACTGTTCAATGATATTTTTGGTTCCCTGAACATTGACTTTCATTACAAGTTCTCGCCGCGCGTCATTCAGGGCGACAATGCTGGCACAGTGCAGTACGATACATTCGTATCCTTCGGGGATTGCAAAAAAGCGTTCCAGGGACGGGATGTCACACAGGTCTCCCTCACAGCGCTCTATGGCTTCCGGAATGTATGCGGCGCCTTTGTCGTTCGGTAAGACCAGAGTACGGGCACGCGCTCCTTTTTCCGCCAGCTGGCGGCAGACTTCACCGCCCAGATAACCGGCACCTCCTGTTACAAGATAAAATGGTTTCATAAGCACCTCCTGAATGCTGCATTTAGCAGTTGGTTGAGATATAGGACAAAAGTTGATTATTTCCTGCTTAGAGGCTATAATAGCAAGCGGAAACAGGATTCACAACCGTCATTTTCTTTGAAAAAAGGCAGATAAACGATAGAAACATGGCAAAGTGTTGGTTAGGCAACGGTTTTAAGATACATTAGGGGAGAACAAGCATATGGATTTACGAGTCATAAAGACGGAGCGTGCAATTCGAAATGCTTTTTATCAGCTGCTCTGTCAAAAGCCTGTTGAAAAGATCACCATCCGGGAACTGGCTGATTTGGCTGAGATTAACAAATCTACCTTTTATGCCCATTATCCGACGATTTACGATCTCGTGGATACGTTAGCACAGGAGACCATCGACGAGCTCATTGCACATCTGGATAATGTGGATATGCTGACAGATGATCCACGGCAGTTCGTACTTGCACTGTATCGGTCTATGGATATTTGCCGCAGTGACCTGATTTTGATACGGAATGTATCGAGTAAAGTGTTTACTCAAAAGCTGAGGGAATCACTCGCCGCGCATTATCAGGTGTCCGATACTCTGACGCAGGAGTATGCTTTTATGGGGACACTGGGGATATTTCTTTTCAGCGGGCTTGCCGGGGTACAGCATGAGCTCGGCTGGAGTGCTGACGACCCCAATATTACTGCTTTAGCGGATTTTGTGGAAGCCGGTGTGCAGGGTATCGGTTTAAAGGGCGAAAACGGTGCCGGACTATTTGTGAAAAAACCATGAAAGAGGTTGCGGCTTTTTTAAAAAAGCTCTATAATAGAGCAGGTAATTGTCAAAAACGGAGGGGTCTATGATGAGAGAAAAAAAGATTGCCGCATCCCTTTTATGCGGCGTTATGGCGGCGTCCCTGTTTGCGGGATGCGGCGGAGTAGATAAAACGGCAGTGGTGGCTACATTTGACGACACGGAGGTTTCGCTCGGCGTTGCCAACTTTGCGGCGCGCTTGCAGCAGGCGAGCTACGACGACTTCTATGCCGCATATTTCGGGGATACCGTCTGGGACTCCGATTTATACGGAGACGGAACCACAATGGAAGATGAGGTCAAATCCGGCGTGTTGGACAGCCTGTTTGAGAGTTATACCCTGCAGGCGCACGCCGAGGAGTATGGGATAAAGATTACCGATGAAGAGAAGGCTGCGATTACCGCGGCGGCTTCGGAGTTTATCGCGGGAAATGACGAGAAAGCGCTTACGGCCATGGGGGCCGATCAGGCGATTGTCGAGGAATATCTGACGCTTATGACGATACAGGGCAGGATGTACGATGCGGTGATTGCAGAGGCCGACACCGCAGTCAGCGACGAGGAGGCAAATACCAGCGCATACAGCTATGTGCGGGTATCAAAGACTTCCTATACCGACGCGGAGGGAAATGCTGCGGAGTACACGGAGGACGAGCTTAAAGGGCTGGCAGAGACGGTGAAAGCGTTTGGCGCCGAGGCGAAGGAAAAAGGTCTCGAGAGCGCGGCGGAGGATTACGAGTACACGGTGAGTTCGGACACGTTTACCGCGGACGATACGCTGATCGATGAGAACGTGCTTGCCGCGTTAAAGGACTGCGCGGAGGGCGCGGTGACGGACGTGATAGAGACGGACGGATTCTACTATGTGGCAAGGCTGGACGCGAAGACGGATGCGGAGGCTACCGAGAATAAACGGCAGGAGCTTATCGAGGAGCGCCAGAGCGAGTATTACGACGGAGTCGTCGAGGAGTGGAAGGCGGCGCACACCTGGACCGTGGATGAGAAAGTGTGGAAGCGTGTGAGCTTCGACAATCTGTTCACGACGATGGAGCAGAGCACGGAAATGCTCGACGGCACCGAATTGCTTGACGCCGCCGGGGATGGGGTCGTGATTGACGAGCTTGACGTCACGGAGGATGGGGTCGTGATCGACGAGCTTGACGTCACCGAGGAGTAAAAACAAAATTTTACAAAGATTTTTATTGCAAAATGCGTCCGGTCATAGTATTATCAGGTTGTTATATGACTGACGGAATCAGTGGAGAAAACCACATGGAGTATAACGAAAAAGAAGCCGACCGTCTGGGCGAGAATACCCGGACTGCCGGCTATATTTATGCGCAGCGGGATTCTGACAGAAACTCATGACAGAGAAGAAGTGTAAGATTTCTTCACAGTGTTTGTGCCGCTGCGGGCGGCAGAATGGGAGGTAGCATGCAGAAGGAATGGAGAAATTTTAAGGGCGGAGCGTGGGAGCGCGAAATTAATGTGAGGGATTTTATCCAGAAGAATTACACGCCTTACGACGGGGACGGCTCTTTTTTGGAGGGACCGACGCAGGATACCTCGGATTTGTGGGAGCAGGTGCTCGAATTGTCGAAACAGGAACGTGAGGCAGGCGGCGTCCTGGATATGGACACCCAGATTATTTCCACGATCACGTCCCACGGGCCGGGCTATCTGAATAAAGAGAAGGAAAAAATCGTGGGCTTTCAGACGGACAAGCCGTTTAAGCGCGCGCTGCAGCCGTACGGAGGAATCCGCATCGCAGTCAGCGCCTGCGAGGACAACGGCTACCATGTGGACCCGGAAGTTGTGGAGACGTTTACCACGCACAGAAAGACGCACAATGCGGGCGTATTTGACGCGTACACACCGGAGATGCGCGCCTGCCGTTCGGCACATATCATCACGGGGCTTCCGGACGGTTACGGACGGGGACGGATCATCGGCGATTACAGGAGACCGGCGCTCTACGGCGTGGACCGTCTGATTGAGGACAAGCAGGAGCAACTTGACACGACCCGCATTATCATGTACTCCGATGTGATTCGCGAGCGCGAGGAATTGTCGGAGCAGATTCGCGCGTTAAAGCAGTTAAAAGAGCTGGCGCGCATTTACGGCTGCGATATCAGCAAGCCGGCGGACAATGTCAGAGAGGCGGTTCAGGCGGTGTATTTTTCCTACCTTGCAGCGGTCAAGGAACAGAACGGCGCGGCGATGAGCCTGGGGCGCACCTCGACGTTTCTGGACATCTATGCGGAGCGCGATCTGCGCGAGGGCACCTTTACCGAAAAGGAGATACAGGAAATCGTCGACCAGTTTGTGATGAAGCTGCGACTGGTGAAATTTGCGCGCACGCCGGATTACAATAATATTTTCGCGGGGGACCCGACCTGGGTGACGGAATCCATCGGCGGCATCGGTGTGGACGGCAGACATATGGTCACCCGGATGTCCTACCGCTACCTGAATACGTTAAATAATATCGGGGCGGCGCCGGAGCCGAATATGACCGTGCTCTGGTCCGTAAACCTGCCGGAAAATTTTAAGCGGTTCTGCGCCGAGACCTCGATCAGGCACTCCGCGATTCAGTATGAGAACGATGATATCATGCGTGTCGTGCACGGGGACGACTATGGCATTGCCTGCTGTGTGTCCTCGATGAAAATCGGCAAAGAGATGCAGTTTTTCGGCGCGCGGGCAAATCTTGCAAAATGTCTGCTCTACGCGATTAACGGCGGCATCGACGAGATGAGCGGGAAGCAGGTCGGGCCGAAATACCGCCCGATCACGTCAGAGTATCTCGACTACGACGAGGTCTGGGAAAAGTATAAAGATATGATGAAGTGGCTGGCCGGCGTCTATGTCAACGCGCTGAACATCATTCACTATATGCACGACAAATACTGCTATGAGAAAATCCAGATGGCGCTCCACGACAAAAAGGTCACGCGCTGGTTTGCCACCGGTATCGCGGGATTTTCCGTGGTGGCGGATTCGCTGTCCGCGATAAAATATGCGAAAGTGAAGCCGATCCGCGACGAGCGCGGCGTGGCCGTTGACTTCGAGATTGAGGGCGATTTCCCGAAATATGGAAACGATGACGACCGGGTGGACGAGATTGCAAAGGAAGTGCTTCACACATTTATCGGCTATATCCGCGGAAATCATACCTACCGCGGCGGCATCCCGACGACCTCGGTGCTCACGATTACCTCGAATGTGTCCTACGGAAAGAATACGGGCGCGACGCCGGACGGGAGAAAGCGGGGCGTGGCATTTGCGCCCGGGGCGAATCCGATGCACGGCCGCGATAC
This sequence comes from Lachnospiraceae bacterium, assembly GCA_021770345.1. GTDB lineage: Bacteria > Bacillota > Clostridia > Lachnospirales > Lachnospiraceae > Roseburia. The sequence continues at coordinate 132,411 of JAETRD010000007.1, forward strand.
GAACGGCGCGGTGGCGTCGCTGGCGTCCGTTGCAAAGATACCGTTTATGGATTCTCAGGACGGAATTTCAAACACATTTACGATTGTGCCGGATGCGCTCGGCAGGGACGCAGAAAGCGGAGAGCAGAATCTGATCGCGATGCTCGACGGTTATGTGGAAAAGGGCGGACATCATCTGAATGTCAATGTGTTAAACAAAGATACGTTGCTGGATGCGCAGCGGCATCCGGAATTATATCCGCAGCTTACAATCCGGGTATCGGGTTACGCGGTAAATTTCATCAAGCTGACAAAGGAACAGCAGGACGAGGTGATCGCACGGACATTCCACGAGCGCATGTAGCCGGGGCGGACGCGGCATATGCGGCCGCACACCCGCGCGGCCGGGATGTATGAGGATCGGAGTCTGTGTCAGACGGAAAGGAGACGGTATGGGAAAGATTCATTCCATCGAGACATTCGGCACGGTGGACGGGCCGGGCGTGCGCTTTGTCATATTTTTTCAGGGCTGCCCGATGCGATGTCTGTACTGCCATAACCCCGATACCTGGGACTTTGACGGCGGGCAGGACATGGGAGCGGATGAACTATTGGAGCGTTTTAGCAGGAATCATTCGTTTTACCGGACCGGAGGACTTACCGCGACCGGAGGGGAGCCGATGGCGCAGCTTGATTTTTTGACGGAGCTTTTTGAAAAGGCGAAAGCGCTTGATATCCACACCTGTCTGGACACCTCGGGAATCCTCTTCCCAGGGGAAGCTGTGAGTGCGGACAGCCCGGATGCCGGGGAGGTGCTTGGGCGGGTGGATCGCCTGTTGGCCGTCACGGATCTGGTGATGCTTGACATCAAGCATATGGACGGCGGAGCGCACAAGCGTCTGACCGGGCACGACAATCGGAATGTGCTCGCGTTTGCCCGCCATCTGGATGCGCTTGGAAAGCCGATGTGGATCCGCCATGTGGCAGTGCCGGGAATTACGTTTCAAAAAGAGGCGCTCCGGAGGCTCGGAAAGTTTTTAAAGACGCTCTCGAATGTGGAAAAGCTGGAAGTACTGCCGTATCATGCGATGGGGAAAATAAAATACGACAGTCTTGGGATAAAATATCCGCTGGCGGATACACCGCAGCTCACAAAGGCCGAAGCAAAGGAAGCGGAGGAGATGATTTTACATGCTTGGAGAGAAGACTGAGACAACCGTCCTGTTAGGGACGACAAATCCGTCAAAGGCCAGGCGGTTCGAGAGGCTTTTGTCGGCTTATTCGGTCAGCTTTTTGACATTGGAAGCCGGCTTTCGGATGAAAGGCTGATGCGACGGGCTGCCACGCATGTGTGACAGCCTGAATGGTTTTGCCGGAAAGCTGCGCGGAGAGTATCGGCCGCATTTTTTTGGAATAAAATACAGAGAGCCGGCAGAAAATAAAAAGGCGGCAAGGCAATAAAGAAGGTGTAGAAATTTTGCTTGCAGGTTTGGTTCCGCACAGACTTGCAGGCTATATGGTTTTGTAGCGATATCGTGCGGGCATAAGGAGAACTATGGAAACACAGGACATAAAATTTCACGAGATCACAATGGAAGACAAGCGGTGGATGGATGAGAAATTTGCCGAGGAAGGGAAAAATGCCTGTGAGTATACATTCGCCAACAATTTTATCTGGCGGAAGCGGTACGGGGTTGCGGTGGCGGAAGTCTGCGGATGTCTCGTTGTGCGTTCCCGGGAAGACGGTTCCCCGGTCTACTCGTATCCGGTGGGAAACGGGGATAAAAGGGAAGCGGTCACACAGCTGCTTTCCCTGTGCCGGAGAACGAATCAACCCCTTTTCTTATTTCCGGTGCTCGAGGACGACAGACGCCGGCTGGCGGAGTGGTTTCCGGGGCGGTTTCTGATCGCGGAGAGCAGGGACAATTTTGATTATATCTATTCCAGGGAAAAGCTTGAGACGCTGGCAGGAAAAAAACTGCACGGGAAGAGGAATCACATCGCGCGGTTTAAGGATGAGGGAGACTGGCGCTATGAGCCCCTGACCTCGGAAAATGCCGAGGATTGCAGGCAGATGACGTATACATGGATCCGGATGCGGTCGGAAAAGTGGAATGAGGAGATGAACGAGGAGATCGAGGTGCTCCACGAGGCGTTTGACCACAGGGAGGAGCTCGGACTCGTGGGCGGGGTGCTTTACCGCGGGGACGAAATCGTGGCTTTTACGATGGGAGAGCCGTTGACCGCGGATACGTTTGTGGTGCACTTCGAGAAGGCATACCCGAAGCTGCAGGGGGCTTATCCGATGATCAATCAGCAGTTTGTGCAGCATGTCTGCGGAGATTTTGACTACGTCAACCGGGAGGACGACACTGGCGACGAAGGGCTGCGGAAGGCAAAGCTTTCGTATTATCCCGAGATACTTCTGAAAAAATACAGCGCCGCGGAGAGCCCGGTGGTGTTTGCGGACCGCGATGCGGATGCAGAGCAGATACAAAGGCTGTGGACGACCTGCTTTGGGGACACAAAAGAAGACATCGCGTATTATATGGAACAGCGCATGACCGATCAGAATATGCTCGTCATTCATGCGGACGGGAACATCGTGTCCATGGCAAGTTTTCTGCCGGTACAGTACCGGATGGACGGGGCGTATGTGGATGCGTATTATGTGTATGCGGTCGGCACCCTGCCGGAGTACCGGGACAGAGGATATGCGACACAGATTCTGGAATTTGCGAAGGAGTGGTATCGGGCGCCGCTTCTGCTGGCCCCGGCAGGGGAATCGCTGACCGGGTACTATGCAAAGCGCGGATTTCGCACTGCCTTTTCCGGGGAGCGCTGCCTGCAGGGGGAAGCCGGCGTACAGGAAGTGGCTTCGCTGCATGCGCTGGAATGGCAGCCGCAGGAAGAGCTGACGGAGGAGCCTGTGAGCCCCGAGGAGTATGTCAGAATCCGCGATGCGCGGCTGGAGAGAGAAGGCTATGTGCGGTGGGACACGGACGCGGTGCGCTATGCGATGGGGCAAAATGAAAGGTGCGGAGGGGAGACGGTTGCGGTTGTCTCCGAAACGCCGGATGCCGGGGAGCGTGATGTGCTGATGTATCATCCGCAGGGAGACTGTCTGCGCATTCTGGAGACGACGCTTCCGCCGGATAAGCTGGAGCGGTTTCTCCCCGTGCTTTTTGCAAAAACCGATACCCGGGAGGTGCAGACTGCGGGGCTTTCGGGGATGTGCTGGCTGCCGGAAGGAAGAAAGGACTGTCAAAGCGGTATGGGATATCTCGGGTTGACGTTGGACTGAATAGCCTCTCTGCTGCGAGTTATCACATGTTTGCATGCAAGTTTGCACACAAGTTTGCACGCAAGTTTGTGCAAATATAAATTTTGTCTGAAAACATTGCCGAAATCAATATATATTCTTGATATACGAGAGGAATATGCTATAATATACCTATGATACGGGGATGGCCGATCAAATAAGCAGCAAGGGGGGTTTTACATCATGAGGATCAAGATTACGGGGAGAAATATCGAGCTGACAGACGGGCTGAAGGCAGCGGTGGAGGACAAGCTGAACAAACTTGAAAGGTACTTTACACCGGACACGGATGTATTTGTGACACTCAGTGTGGAAAAGGAGCGACAGAAAATAGAGGTAACGATTCCGGTGAAAGGCAGCTATATCCGCTCCGAGCAGGTCAGCAATGACATGTATGTTTCCATTGACCTTGTGGAGGAGGTTATTGAACGCCAGTTAAAGAAATACAGAACAAAGCTTGTGACAAAACAGCAGAATGCGGGAGCGATTTTCAAGCAGGAGTTTTTAGATGCGGTTTCGGATGAGGACGAAGAGATTCGGATTATCCGCACGAAGAAATTCAGCATGAAGCCGATGTACGCGGAGGATGCCTGTGTGCAGATGGAACTGCTCGGACATGATTTCTTTGTGTTTATCAACGCGGAGACCGAGGATGTCAATGTGGTATACAAGCGAAAAGGCGGTACTTATGGCCTGATAGAGCCGGAAATTTAATCAGGTGGTTTGAGATGTGCTGTCTCATATGAATCATAGATTTCAGGAAGCGGGAGCCGGAACTCTGGAGAATTACTTCGGGGTTCCGGTTTTTGCTGTTTGTATAAAGTATGTATTTAGAAATTCGGGAAAATGAACTATAATTGTAGTTGATTACCCGCATGACAGAATACAAATGATGATGAGTAATAAAAAAGAAATGATGACAGGACAAAAAGAAGGAAGTATGAAAAAAACAGCTTTAATAAAATTTATCAGAGAGGCAAGCCCCTTTGACGGGGAACGTATGGAGTTAGTGGAGGAGATATTGTCCGGATTAGAAGGAGGGCCGAAAGAGTTGGTGAAGAGTCAGATTTATCTGTACGGAAGTCAGATTAAGGCGGAGGAGCTTTTTGCGCGCCAGTTATTTTTATGGCTTTGGGGGATGTTAGAGGAGAGAGAATAGTCGGTAGAAGACAGTCTGAAAAATAGATAGAAGGGAGTTGTCATGCGGGGAATAAAAATGTATAATGAAGGGCGCAAAGTACATAGAAAGGGAATGGTTGTACATCATGAAAATAGTTGTTTTAGCGGGAGGATTGAGCACTGAGCGGGACGTTTCGTTTAAAACAGGCGAGATGGTTACAAAAGCATTGCGGGAAGACGGACACCAGGTCATACTGCTTGATGTGTTTATGGGATATAGCGATAAAGCGGAGGAGCTGACAGGAATTTTTGAGCGCGCGGAGGAAGTCAGCGTGAAAACGGGAAATATCCCCGAGGTGGCGCCGGACCTTGCGAAGATAAAGGCCAGCCGTGCGGACCAGTCCGACAACTTTTTCGGACCGAATGTCATCGAGCTCTGCCGGATGGCCGATGTGGTATTTATGGCGCTTCACGGGGAGAATGGAGAAAATGGCAAAATACAGGCGGCGTTTGATCTGTTCGGCATACGCTATACGGGAACCGGTTATCTCGGCAGCGCTCTGGCGATGGATAAGGGAATGGCAAAGCAGCTTTTTGTGCAGAACGGGATCCCGACGCCGAGGGGAATTTCCGTCACGCGCGAGGAGAAAGCGGAGCGCGTCGGAGCACTCGGACTTTCGCTGCCCTGCGTCGTAAAACCGTGCCGGGGCGGTTCGAGTATCGGGGTTTCCATCGTGCGCACGGAAGATGAATTCAGCGACGCGCTTGCGGAGGGATTCCGTTGGGAGGATGAGCTTGTCATTGAGGAATATGTGGAGGGAAGGGAATTTTCCGTCGGCGTTATGGATTATCGGGCGCTTCCGGTGATTGAGATTGCTCCGGTAGAGGGTTTTTACGATTATAAGAATAAATACAAGGCGGGGAGTGCGGTGGAGACCTGTCCCGCGGATCTGCCCGCAGAGATCGCGGAAAGGATGCAGCGATATGCCGAGGATGTGGCGCGGGTACTCGGACTTGACACCTACTCCCGCATGGACTTTCTCATGAATGCGGAACATGAGGTCTTCTGTCTCGAGGCAAACACGCTTCCCGGAATGACTCCGACAAGTCTGCTTCCGCAGGAGGCGCAGACTGTCGGTATGAATTTTAACCAGCTCTGTGAGAAAATCATTGAGCTGTCGCTTCGCAGATACGAATGGAGTTTCACATGAAAAATATGACGCCGGAACGCATCGCTGCCGCATGTGGGGGGACTTACATCGGCAGTGAGGAAATCAAAAAGAGAGAAATCAAAGGAGCCGTCATCGACAGCCGGCTTGTGGAGCAGGATTTTTTGTTTATCCCCGTGAAAGGCGCGCGGGTGGACGGCCATGACTTTATCCCGGCCGTCTTTGCCAGGGGCGCGCTTGTCGTGCTCTCGGAGCACCCTCTGGAAGATCCCGCCGGAGCCTATATCCTCGTGGAGGACACTCTGACGGCGATGAAGCGGATTGCGGAGTACTATCGGAAATCGCTGGATATCCGGGTGGTGGGGATCACCGGCAGCGTTGGGAAGACCAGCACGAAGGAGATGATTGCCTCCGTGCTTGCCGAAAAGTACAACGTCTTAAAGACAGAGGGCAACCTTAACAACGAGATCGGGCTGCCGCTGACGATTTTTAAGATACGCGATTATCACGAGGTTGCGGTGCTTGAGATGGGGATCTCGGAATTTGGGGAGATGGAGCGGCTGTCCCGGATGGCCGAACCGGATCTCTGCGTGATCACGAATATCGGGCTTTGCCACCTGGAAAATCTTGGGACGAGAGACGGTATTTTAAAGGCGAAGACAGAGTGCTTCGCGCATCTTAGGCCGGGCGGAACTGCCGTTTTGAACGGGGATGACGACAAGCTCTGCACGCAGAAAACCGTAAACGGAAGTCCTGCCGTATTCTACGGTATCGGGCGTGAGTCAGGGCAGGCCGCCGCTGCGGCAGAACCGGCCTCCGCAGACGGCATCCCTGCGCCCGTCAAAAAGGAGGTCTATGCGACGGACATAAAGACGGTCGGGCTTACGAAAACGAGCTGTGTGATTCATCTCGGAGAGGAAAGCTTTGCCGCAGAGATTCCGATTGCCGGGACCCATAATGTCTACAATGCGCTGGCCGCCGCCTGTGTTGCAAAGCGCCTTGGGCTGACCGCAGCGGAGATAAAACGCGGCATAGAGGCGGTGCAGACCATCGGCGGGCGCAGCAATCTCATTCAAAAAGACGGAATTACAATTATTGACGACTGCTACAATGCAAATCCCGTGTCGATGCAGGCGTCCGTTGACGTGCTGTCAAACGCGCCGGGGCGGAAAATTGCCGTGCTCGGCGATATGGGGGAGCTCGGTGAGGATGAGCGGGCGCTTCACGCGGCAGTCGGCGATCACTTTGCTGGAAAGCATATAGATATGCTGCTCTGTACGGGACCGCTGTCCGAAGAGCTTGCAAGGGCAGTCCGGGAGGCGAGTCCTTATACGGCCGTGTTCTATTTTGCGGACAAAGGCGAACTGATTGATAAGATCAAACACTGGAAGAGAGAAGGGGATACGATTCTGGTTAAGGCGTCTCACTTTATGGGTTTCGCGGAGGTTGTCCGGGCGCTGGCAGAGTGAGAGAACAGAATTTCTCATATGATTTTTCATTTCCCGTGTGAAGTTTAACTTCTGGGAAACCCGATTATACAGGGTTTCCCGGAAGTTTTTGGTAAGAGAAAATGCGGCGGCAAACAGCGGCTGCTTGTTTTTATATCATAGCCTCATGCGCGTCTAACATGTCCTTGATGATATTCTGGCAGTAGACGCCGAGCTTTTTCTTTGTCTCTTTGTCGAGCTCATTCGGATAAATGGGGGCGCCGTATTCCAAAATGACGTGGGCTGTCTTTATCCGGGGAAACTGGTCTTCAAAAATGGCCGCGGAGTTTGTGATTGCCATCGGGATAATCGGACAGCCGGTCTTTTCCGCCATCTTAAAGCTTCCCTCTTTAAAAGGAAGCATCTGTTCATCAGTGGTATTTCTCGTGCCCTCCGGAAAAATACACATGGAAACGCCGTTTTTGATATTTTCAATGCCGGCAAGTATCGTCTTTAGTGCTGCCCGGGTGTCGTCCCGGTCCAGAAACAGGCAGTTTAAACGCCGCATCCAGGTGGACAGGAGCGGGACCTTTTCGATATTGTTTTTGGCGATATAGCCGGTAAGTCTTGGACAGCGGGCGTAGGTGATCAGAATGTCAAAGTCACTTTTGTGATTGCCGATATAGAGGACCGGGACATCCTTCGGGACATGCTCCTCACCGATGACGGTAAGTTTTGTGCCGCAGATAAATAAAATGAACCGAAAGGCCCACTGTACAATGCGCAGCTGGCTTATCGCAGCCGCTTCGGGATGGCGCTTTCCGATCAGCCATTCCACCGCGAGAACCGGGATTCCGAGAAGTAAAAATAAAACCACAAACAATACAACGAGAATAATCCGTATCATAAAAAATCCTTTCAGGGGAAAGCCCTAGTTTGTATTGCCCGGACGGAAGCTTTGTCGGCGCCGCCCGGGCAAGTTTTATTATATAGGGAATTTCTGGGAAACACAACAAAGAAAATAAAACGGGAAAACAGGCATAATTTTCCTGGATCGCACATATAATAGAATAAAAGCAAAAATGGGGGCAAAAGTGGACAAAGTGGACAGAGAAAAAAAGCTTCCCACGGGTGTTTATGAACTCTGTGTGCTGGGGCTTGTTCTGGCGGTATTTACATTTGGAGCGATGCTTGGCGGATGCAGCGTAGAGCGGACCAACGGAACCAAAGTTTCGGATTTGGAGTACAGTATTGTGGAGGAGGGCGAGCTTCCGGAGGAATTGCACGCGATGATAGAGGAGAAAAAGGCGGCGGATTTTAAGCTGACCTATGAGGCGGATGACGCGCTGTACATAGTCCGCGGCTATGGAGAACAGGCGACAGGCGGCTATAGTATTCGAATCAACGAGTGTTATCTGACATCAAATGCGGTACTGTTTGATACGGAGCTGGTGGGGCCGAGAAAGGGGGAGAGCGTCACAAAAAGTCCGAGCTTCCCCTATGTGGTGATCAAAACAGGCTGTCAGGAAAAGCCGGTGGTTTTTGATTGAAATATTCTTAATATTTTATGAAGCGGGTACGTTTGTTTGACAAAATTTCAGTACTGTGCTATAGTGAAGCATGGTTGTATTTTGGGGGAAATACGGGGAAACCGAATCAGGGAGGTAGATGATATGCAACAGGCAGACATCAGAAAGGTACGCGCTTCTGTGCATCAGCAGTGTGGAAAAAAGGTGCTTATTTGGCTTGACAGGGGACGCAATAAGATTGACATCCAGGAAGGTGTGATTCAGAATGCGTATCCGAGTGTATTCACGGTGCTGGTGAATGACCGGCAGGAACAGAATCCGCCTCAGCTGTTATCGTTCAGCTATTCGGATATTATTACAAGAGATGTACGCATGAAGCTCTGTTGATGAAACAGAGACGAAATTGACAGGCATAAAATTCCTCACGTTCGAATAAGATTTTCTAAAGATTCGAAAGTGGGGAATTTTTTTGGAACTGAGAAAAGTAAAAATACATAGAAAACAGGAAAAAGTATCTGCTGTCAGCCAGATTACCCTTGACGATGATTATAATGTGCCGGATTACCGACCGGATATTGTAAAAGTGTTAAAGGAAAAGGGAGAGCTGCGCTTCGACGAGGTGAAAGCGGGGAACGGCGCCGCATGGGTAAAAGGAAGCCTCGTGTTCCGAATTTTATACCGCAGTGAGCAGAGTGAGGGAAAGATCAGCTGTCTCCGCGGCGAGATTCCGTTTCAGGAGAAAGTAAACGTAGAGGGACTGCAGGAATACGAGAAGGTTTTGGCCGGCGGTGAAATTGAAGATATCACAATCGGTGTGATTCATTCCAGAAAGTTAAATGTGCGCGCGGTGGTGGCGCTGCGGGTGTCCGTGTCGGAAGAGGTAGACGAGAATCTCACGGCCTGCCTCGAGGATACGGAGGAATACGAACAGAAAACGGAAAATTGGGAAACGCTGACACTGGTCGTATCTGCCCATGACGTGTGCAGGCAGAAAAGTGAAATTGTCCTGCCGTCGAGCAAACCAAACGTCCGGGAAATTCTCTGGCGAAGTATTGAACTGCGCAACGTGGAGAGCAGTATCAGAGACCGACAGGCGTCTGTCAGCGGGGAAGTGCTGGTATCGGTGCTCTACAGCGAGGAGGAAGAGAGCAGCCGCCTGCAGTGGTTTGAGACGACGGTGCCGCTTTCGTGCGGTGTGGAATGCGGGGCGGAGAGCGACGGAGACGTATATAAAATCAGAGTGAATCCGACGCAGATGGAACTGGAAGTAAAACCGGATTATGACGGGGAAGAGCGTATTTTGGTGCTGGAACTGGCGTTGGACATGGATATCTGTGTGTGGCGGGAACAGCAGCTGGAACTGCTCGGGGATATCTATTCGCTGAAAAAGAATGTGATTCCGGTGCGCAAAGAGCGTATGGCGGAAAAGCTGCTCGTGAAAAATTATGCCAAGTGCCGCATCACGGAACAGATGGAGCTCCCGGAGAGCCAGGAGAAAATCCTGCAGATCTGCGCCTGTGAGGGCAGGGTCAATCTGGAGAAAAAGGAGCGCGTGGAAAACGGGATTCTGGCCGAGGGCACAGTTACCGTGGAACTGCTCTACATCACAACGGACGATAATATGCCGGTGGGGACGGTAAAAGAGATTTATCCGTTTTCCCAGCTGATTGAGATTCCGGAAATGGAAAATTCCCTCGCGATGGAGCTGGAATGCGGAATGGAGCAGCTCTCCGCGGTGATGCTCGACCAGGAGCACATCGAGATCAAGGCGGTTGTGCATCTGGACCTGCTGGCGTTTCTGCAGCAGAAGATATCCAATATCGAGGAACTTACGGAGGAGCCGCTTGACATGGAGCAGCTGCAGAACAGCCCGGGACTTGTCGGATATATTGCAGGGGCAGGGGATGATTTGTGGAAAATTGCGAAAGAGAATCATACGACGATCCGGGATATCATCGCCACAAATCAGTGGAAGGATACATCGCCCGCTCCGGGGGAGACGATACTGATCGTGAAAAAGGTATAGGGAAATTTCAGAAAGGCTGACAATTTCAGAACAGATATGATAAAATAGATATAGTGCGGACACTATATCTATTTTTATGTGCGCCTGCGGCGCACGTTTGTATCAGGAGCAAAGAATGATTTTTAAGAGACCAGAGGGAAACGCATCCGGGAAAAAGAAAGCTGCGGCGCGGCTGCTTGCGGCGGTACTCATCGTATCGTGCAGCTGTCCGGTGACGGCGTCGGTGATTAAGGATGCGGAGAAGACAAAAAATGAAGCGCAGAAAAATCTGAACGAGATCAATGAAGAGATTGACAATATTCATTCGGCGCAGAACAGGCTGCAGTCGGAGATGGCGGGCTATGACCGGCAGATGATGAACCTGCTGACGGATATGGAGATTTTGGAGGGAGATATCGCCCTGCAGGAGGAAGAAATCGAACAGGCCAATGCGGATCTCGAGCATGCAAAACTTGAGGAGAAACAGCAGTATGAAGCGATGAAACTCAGAATTCAGTACATGTACGAGAACAGCGACGGGTCCATGTTTGCGGCCGTGATCGGCGCGGAGGACATGACGGACCTTTTAAATCGTGTGGAATATGTCACGGATGTGTACAAATACGATCGGCAGATGCTTACCGACTATCAGAATGTGGTGCAGCAGGTGGAGGATCTGACGGTGCAGCTTGAAAACGAGATGGAGGAAATGGAAGAGCTGCAGATAAGCTACACGGAGCAGCAGGCATCCCTGCAGCAGGTTATCAATACCAAGAGCCGTGAGATGGCGGATTTTGACACGAAGCTGGCAAACGCGGAGAGCCTCGCGAGCGAGTATGCACAGACGATACGCAAGCAGAATCAGATTATCGAGCAGGAGCGTGCGGCCGAGGAAGAGCGAAAGAAAAAAGAAAAAGAAAAGGAAAAGAACAAAAATAAGAATAACAACAAGAATAATTCGACAACCGCTTCCACGGGAGAGGGAACCGGAGGAACGGGAAGCGGAACCGACGGAACGGGGACGGGAACAGGCGGGACAGGAACGGACGGAACCGGTGGAACGGGAACAGGCGGGACAGGAACGGACGGAACCGGTGGAACGGGAAGCGGGACAGGCGGAACCGGTCTCACGGACGGAAACTTAAATCCGCCTTACTCCTCGGGAGTGAGCGGCAGCGATGTCGTCTCCTACGCCAGCCAGTTTCTGGGATACCCCTATGTGCTGGGAGGAAACAGCCTCACCGAGGGCACGGACTGCTCTTACTTTGTGATGGCCGTTTATCAGCATTTCGGGATATCGCTGCCGAGGTCTTCCTACGCGCAGCAGAGCTGCGGACAGGCCGTCAGCTATGAGAATGCAAGGCCCGGCGATATTATCTGCTATCCCGGGCATGTGGCGATCTACATAGGGGACGGGAGGATTATCCACGCGTCCACACCGAGAACGGGCATTTGCTACGGGAATGCAACCTATCGGACGATTACCACGGTGCGCCGTGTGCTCTAGCGGGGGAACATGCGATTTGTGTTTTGTTTTACAAAGTGATACAATAAACGATAGCATATATTTAGGAGGAATGCAGCAATGCAGTTTAAACAGTTACAGGATGATATGATAGCAGCGATGAAAGCGAGAGATAAAGGCCGGAAAGACGCGATTTCGGCTCTGGTGTCGGCGGCGAAGAAGGTGGCGATCGACGAGGGGTGCCGGGACGACATCCGTGAAGAACTGGTGGACCGCGTCATTTTAAAGGAGATCAAATCCGTGAAGGAACAGCTTGATACCTGTCCAAAATCCAGGGAAGACCTGCGGGCGGAGTATCAGGCGCGGTATGATATTTTTATGGAATACGCGCCGCAGATGATGTCTGCCGATGAAGTGGAGGCGTTTATCCGGGAGCATTTTGCGGAAGCGATTGCAGGAAAGAATAAGGGTGTGATCATGAAGGCGGTGATGCCCGAGCTCAAAGGCAAAGCGGAGGGTAGTGTGATTAATCAGGTGGTGGAGGCACTCTGCCGCTCATGAAACAGACCAGACGTTTTGTCGTCATTCTGATCATCTTTGTGGTGGTGGCGGGAGCGGTTTCTCTGCGGAGCGCGGAAGAAAAAGAGGATCTTGTCTTTGCGGAGTCGCTTGATAAGACTGCCGCCGTGGTGGACGGAAAAGCGCTTACGCTCTCCGATCTGGCGTTTTACATCGCCTATGAAGAGGGAGAGATCGAAAAGAAAGCCTACATCTATAATATGGAAGACACGGGCGAATACTGGAAGCTGTTCAACCACTATGTGTTCCTGCGCAAAGAGGGCAAGGATGCCGCGATGGATATGGCGGTTCACGATGCAATTTTTTATGAGCTTGCGCTCGCGGAAGGGATTGTGCTTGACGAGGAGGAGGAACGGCGGCTTGCCAACGCGCAGTATGATTTCTGGAGTGATCTCGAGGAGGAACAGAGAGAGGCGCTGGGGGTCTCTGAGGATGTGATAAAAGAGAGTATGCGCCGGCTGGCCGTGGCGGAGAAGTACCAGTATGTGCTGGCTGCCATGGAGGGGAAAAGTTTTGCGTCCTATTCGGTGGACGGGAGCGCTTACGAAGAACTTTTGACAGAACATACCTTTGAGATAGAGGAGGATGTCTGGAGTCGTACCCGATTTGGGGGTATTACGGTAAATCATTAAAATAAAATAGAAAAGAAGAAGCAAAACTATGACAACAAAAATTGGAAGAAACGATCCGTGCTGGTGCAACAGCGGCCGGAAATATAAGACATGTCATCAGGCATTTGACGAGAGAATCGCGTCGTACGCGGCGCGGGGACATATTGTCCCGACGCACGATATTATCAAAAATGCAAAGCAGGTTGAAAAGATTAAGGAGAGCTGTAAGATCAATATCGCGGTGCTTGATTATATTGAGAAGAACATTCATGAAGGGATGAACACGGCGGAGATTGACAAAATTGTTTATGACATGACTACGGATATGGGCGGGATACCGGCGCCGCTGAATTATGAGGGGTACCCGTTTTCGGTGTGCACTTCCGTGAATGACCAGGTGTGTCACGGGTTTCCTTCGGAAAAGGTCATTTTAAAGCAGGGGGATATCATCAACGTGGATTGTTCCACGATCTTAAACGGCTATTTTTCGGACTCTTCGCGCATGTTCGAAATCGGAGAGGTTTCAGCCGAGAAAAAGAAACTGGTGGAAGTTACAAAGGAGTGCGTAGAGCTGGGGCTTAACGAGGTAAAGCCCTGGGGATTTCTCGGAGATATGGGGCAGGCGGTACACGACCATGCCTTTGCAAACGGCTATACGGTCGTCCGTGAAATCGGCGGTCACGGCGTTGGGTTAAAGTTCCATGAGGAGCCGTGGGTCGGCTATAACAGCAGACGCGGCCAGGAGATGCTGCTGGTTCCGGGAATGATTTTTACGATTGAGCCCATGGTCAACATGGGAAAAGTGGACATCTATGTGGACGACGAGAATGACTGGGAAGTATACACGGCAGACGGAAAGCCTTCCGCGCAGTGGGAGATTATGGTGCTCGTCACCGAGGACGGCGCGGAGGTATTGTGCTGGTAGTGTTTCGGGAGGATGAAATGACAGGAGATTGGCTGTATTTTACGGGCAGCGGGATTACGGTGAGACAGATTGCACAGGCGCTGGGACCGGACTGCGAAACCGAAATCTGGGAGGAGGCCGGCGTGCTGGAGGTCATGCTTGGGGACGGGGCCTCCATGGATTTTGAGGCGTCAAAGATACGACCGAAGGACGAGGCCACGCGGGCATTTGCCGATGCACACGGGTGCAGGCAGGTGTTTCTGGTGACCTTTCCGCCGGAAGAATATGAGAGGGCAAGAGCGCGGATGCAGCAGATACAGCGTGCGCTTTCCGGTGTGTTCTGCGGGGACACGGAGGATATGACGCCGGTGCTGGGCAAAGACATTTCCGGCCGGACGGGGGTATTGGCGCTGTTTGGTTCACCGGTCGGACATTCCGGCTCACCGGCCATGTATAATTACTGCTTTAAAAAGTTCGGGCTGGATTACATATATGTGGCGTTTGACATTAAAGAGGAGGATGTGGCGACGGCCGCCGCGGCCATGCGGACGTTTCGGATGCGCGGCTGCAACGTGACGATGCCCTGTAAAAATGAATTCGTAAAATATATGGATGAGCTTTCACCGGCGGCCCGGATGATGGGAGCGGTGAATACGATCGTCAATGAGGACGGACGGCTGATCGGGTACAATACGGACGGTGCGGGCGTTGTAAATTGTCTTGCGGACCGGGGGATTACGGTTCCCGGGAAGAAACTGATCGTCACCGGAACCGGCGGTGCGGCTACGGCAATTCAGATTCAGAGCGCGCTTGACGGCGCCGCAGCGCTCGCGATATTTGCGAGGACGCCCGCAAAGGCGCTGCAGGCAGTGGAAAATATCCGGAAGGAACGGCCGGAATGTAAGGTAGACGTGTACGATATCGCGGATACCGCGCGGATGACGGAGGAGATGCGGACTGCGGATATTTTTATCAATGCGACGAGCGTCGGCATGAGCCCGAAGGAGGACGAGAGCGTCGTGAAGGATTTGGACGGTTTTCGTCCGGGGCTTGTGGTTATGGATGCGGTGTATGAGCCGGTGCAGACAAAGCTGCTTACCGACGCCGCGGCTGCGGGCTGTACCTGTGTCAGCGGCAAGGGGATGCTGCTGTGGCAGGGGGTGGAGGCGTTCCGGCTTTATACCGGTCTTGAGATGCCGGTGGAGGAGGTAAGGCGGGAATGTTTTTCGTGAGACGGCGGTATGCAGGAATTTTTAATAGAAAACGGACGGAGTAAGCGATGAAGAATATATATCTGATTGGATTTATGGGGACGGGGAAGAGCACCGTGGCCTGCGAGCTGCGCAGGCGGACGGCGACGATCCTTGTGGAGATGGATCAGGTCATCGAGGAGCAGCAGAAGATGACGGTTACGGAAATTTTTGCAAAGTACGGGGAAGAATATTTCAGGGAGCTTGAGACAGAGCTGCTGCGCGATCTTGGGACACAGGAGAATTTAATCGTTTCCTGCGGTGGCGGAAGCGTCCTTCGGGACGAAAATGCCGGGATTATGAAGAAAAGCGGCAAAGTCGTATTGTTGTTGGCCGAACCGGAGACGATTTACGAGCGGGTGAGAAACAGTGTGAACCGGCCGATTTTAAACGGGAATATGAATCCGGAATATATCGGCGAGCTTATGGGGGAGCGAAGCGCGCGTTATCAGGCGGTGGCGGATATTTCCGTTTCCACGGACGGGAAGCGTGTGCCGGATATCTGCGCGGAGATATTGAGACTGCTGTAAGCAAATGTGAGAAGGTAGTTGGGGATGAATTTTAATTTTATCAGAGAGTGCGTCACCGGGGATGACGCACTGTCGGAACTGTACAGTTCCGCGGCTGCACAGCTTGCGCAGGCGGAGGAAGTATACCGGCAGAATCCGCAGGAATGCGGGATTCTGCTGCGCGAAGCCGCAAAGCGGGTGTGTGAGATTTACAACTGTTATTATCAGGTGGGGTATCCGGAGGGAACGGCTCTGGAAGATTTTTTGTGCTATACGGATGACGACGGGCACAATTCCATGGTGAGCCTGTTTTTGAGCGTTTTGCGGAAAGAACAGCGCGACAGGCTCAACAGACTCCGGGTGTACGGGGACGACTGTATTCTGGGGCGAAGCGCGCCGGATCAGGGGATGACGTTTGAGGACCGCATGGAAAAAAATGCGCGGCGCATGATGGAAACGATGATGGAAGTGACGAAAGATATGTGCCGGCGGATTAATAAGCGGGAGGATCTGGCCGACCGGACTTTTTCGGAGGACTTGCTGCCGGTGAGCGACACGCGTGTAACCGGAGCAGACGAAGACGAAGCGCACATACAGCCGCCGAAAAAGAAATCCTGGTTTGGGAGGTTGTTCGGGGCATCGGGAGATGAGGAATGAAATCGGGCGACATGTCGTCTGCATAAGTAAAAAAGGTCTGCCGCATGAACGCGGCAGACCTTTTTTACAGATTACTTCCGTTCCAGCCCCACGCGTTTGTGGGATAATAGGCGATATAGATACGGTCCGCCGGGATGGAGAGCGCCGAGGAAAGTGCGGCACAGAGTTTTGCGGTCATCTGGCCTGCGCCTGCCGGCGAGGGCGTGCCGAAGGTTTTTACTTCCACATAGGCGGCGTCTGTGGTGCTGCCTTGGAAAGAGAGGCTTGCGTTGTCCTCAAAACCGGTCATGACCCAGTTTTCGCGCTTACCGAGGCATTCTCGGGTGATGCCGATAATCTCGGCAGTCAGCGCTTCTTTTTTTGTGTCACTTAAAGTTACGGTGGTCTTGGTATTGATAAACGGCATGGCAGAATCCTCCTTCATATATGAATGCTCACAAAACGGCATCCTTTATAGAATTTAGTATAAACGAAAAACTCGCGGCATACAATGTAAAAACAATAATGCAGAGGGTTTTTTGTGAAAGGTTATATTGAAGAGAGAGCGATGGAAATTGCCAGATATATCATTGACAATAACACCACGGTGCGTCAGGCAGCAAAGCATTTCGGAATCAGCAAAAGCACGGTACATAAGGATGTGACGGAACGCCTGGTGCAGGTGAATCCTTCGCTGGCAGCCGAGACGAGAAAGGTGCTCGATGTCAATAAATCCGAACGCCATATTCGCGGCGGGCTGGCAACAAAAGAAAAATACCTGCATCAGCACTGCTGACCGGCAGCGGAATTGCCGGTATGAAGTCAGAACCGGTGACCGCCCCCGCTGTGACTGCCGCCGCTGCGTCCGCCACCGCCGCCGCTGCGTCCGCCACCGCCGCTGCTGCGCGGACTGTAGACTTTGGTCTGATGTGAAAAGTCGGCGTGGGTATCCCGCAGGGAATAACTGGCGTAGATGCCGCTCAAAAGCTGACTCCCGGAGGGCTTTTTGCCGGCGGAATATGCGCGCACCAGCGCATAATTAATCAAAAGCGCGAGAATCACTGCCAGCAGGAGATTGCAGATGTATTTCATGGGCTGGGCGATGCGTCCGCCTTCTAAGAGCTGAAACAGCTGCTGATAAGCCGCTGCCGCGCACCCAGCATAATCGCCGTCCGAAGCGTAGGTGTAGATATTGTCGGTGATAATGTCACACTGGCCGCTTGTGACCAGACGGGAGACGGAACCGGTGTTGTGGATGTAGAGGTAACGGTTATCCATGTCAATCACAAACAGAGTGCCGCTTTCATTGCCGAACAGGGATTCATAATAACGTTCGGCGTAAGCGCGTGTGGAGGAGCTGTTTTCGGAAACGGTTTTAAACACGGCGTTCCCGTATGCGGTGACGGGCTCCATGGCCTTTTCTATGGAGGCGAGTTCCTCTTCGGTCAGAAGATTCGCATCGTCCGAAGCAAACACTTCATAGCCGGTTTCAGGGTTTGTATAAAGGGAATCGGCAAAAGCAGGACAGGCAAAAAGGAGGAGCGCCATAAGAAAGCACGCACATGCGCCTGAGAGTTTTCGGGTTGCGGGATGTAAATTATGCACGGTCGTCACCTCCCTGCTTGTCAAACTGCGGTAATCTCCGGGTTGACAAAATGTTGTAATATTTGATGATGTCCAGCAGGCTGACAAGGACGGCAGCCAGTGACAGTATCGCAGCCCCGTAAAAGACCAGATCCGAGGCCGGGTTTAAGATGAAGATTGCCACCGCGGCGGCAAACGAGGCCAGGGCACACCAGAACCCGGGCTTTGTCCACAGGTTATAGGAGGCACCGGTGTCTTCTACGGCCATTCTGCCCTGTCTTACGGCTGACCCGGAATATCGCTTTCGGTACTGCAGCCCTTTGTCGTCAAGGCCGTTTTCCCTGCGCGTAATCTGTGCAAATTCCATGCCGTAGATAACGGTGGAGACGAGAGCCAGCACGGCGGATGCGATCAGCAGCTTTCCGGGAGTCAGAATCAGAAACAGGTTTAACAGAACAAAAATCGGAAGCGCTAACAGCAGGGAACCGATAATATACTTTTTCGGATCGACCGGAAGATCTGCGACAACCTTGCCTGTCTGCCCGTTTACGGTCGCGTAGGCGACACGGTCTTTGTGGCGGTAGGAGAGAAACCACACCGGGAACATGGCGCCGTCCACCGCTTCGCACCTCGTGCCGAGGGAGGCGGGGGAGAGCTGGCTTCTGTCCGGATGATAAGAACGGAATTCCGGAGTACTGCAGATACGGTCGATGCTTGCGAGGGAGGCGGCCGCCTCCGCTTCCGGCTGATAAACAGTCTTATCCACATCCGCGATATCCGCGTAGAATCCGCACAAAAAGGAAGGGGTAAAGGATTTCATACCCTTCACATCATAGGGAGCGATCTTTTGGCTGATGCTGTCGTCAAAGGAAGAGGAGGCGTCGTAGGACAGGCCTTTGTAGCCGGCCTCCAATTGGCCCCGCAGCGTGTAATGGTCTTTTACGATGTAATCGCCGCGCCGCCTTTCCGTATGCCCCGAAAGGCTGAGTGAATTTTTCTGGGAAATGTGATAACACCAGTACGGCATGTAGATGCCGCGGAAGCTGTCGATAAATTTTTCGTTCTTCAGCTCCTTCGGCGCAAAAACGGCGCGCTTCATCGCAGCCGAATAAGCCTTTTTACAGTCCTCCTTTGTCTTTGTGAAAGGAATGATGTAGCCGGGGCGCCGTTCCCTGCTGATGCGACTGTCTAAGATCGTGGATGCCCCGCAGAAGCTGCAGAAGGCCGTGGCGTCGGTGTCGGCGCTCAAAAGTTCGCCGCCGCACTGGGGGCAGGTAAATATCGTGGCCTCATAGTATGTATGTTCCTCGGCATCCGTTTCTTTGCGGAAGCGGTAGGGGTCGATGCCAGTGTGACAGAATTCACAGGAAAGCTGCTGTGACGGGATGTCAAATTTCACATTTCCGCCGCAGTTCGGACATTGATACATGATAAAGATCTCCTTTTTTCTTTCGATGACTCATACGGCAGAAGATGCCGTAACTGCTACTCTTATCTTAATACTTTCCGGGGAAAAGGTAAATATTTTTGTGAAGGTGACGGACGCAGAGTTTGACGGAAAGTGTATGGTTTTATATAATGAAGGAGAGAAATGGGGGAGTTGTCAGGGGGAGGAGAAGACATGAGAAAAATAGCACTGATTATGGACGGCTGGAAGCGCTCTTTTACCTATGCATGGCCGGCGGGGATTCTCGCCCGTATCAGGGAGACAGACGAGGAGGTAAACCTTTATATTTTTAACAGCATCGGTGACTGGAGCAGGGACAGGGAATACAATGTAGGCGAATATAATATCTACCGGCTGCCCGATCTGAATGATTTTGACGGAATTATCGTTGACCTGAATAATATCCGGTATCCCGATGTGCGGGACAATCTGATTTCCTCCGTAAAGGCGGCGGGGAAACCCGTGCTCGCGATCGCAAATGACATCGAGGACTTTTACTATGTGGGAATCGACAATTACGCGGCGATGCAGGAAATGATTGCACATCTGCACAGAAAACATGCCTGCAAAAGCTTCTGGTTTGTGATGGGACCGACGGACAATTACGAAAACCGGCGCCGCACGGCCGCGCTGCGGGACTATATGGATGAGCACGGGATTGCGTGGCGGGAGGCGGATTTCTACGCGGAGAGCTTTGAGTATCAGTGCGGTATCAACGGATTTGAGACGCTTTTTGAGAGACATGAGGATTTGCCGGATGCCATTATCTGTGCAAATGACAATATTGCGGTCGGTGTGTGTGAGGCTGCGGCAAAGCACGAACGATATGCGCCGCAGGATTTTCTGGTGACAGGTTTTGACAATTTTGACAAGGCGGGTTATTATCTGCCCCATATCACTACGGTGGAACACGGACGCGAGGAGGTCGGGTATCTCTGCGCGGATATTCTGATACGGCTCTGGCGGGGGGAATGCGTACCGCATTTTAATTATACCGGACATAAATGTGTGTTCTGGGAAAGCTGCGGATGTAAGGGAGATTTTGCGGTAAATCAGGCGTTGCATTCGAAAGAGCAGGTGGTATCCGGGATTGAAGCGGAGGAATTCCGGGAACAGGTGCTGGCGTTGGAATATGAGTTTTTACAGTGCGATACGGTGCGGCAGATGGCGCACCGGCTGCCAAAACGAATTTCAATGGCGCAGTGTGACGCGATTTATATGATTGTTGACGAGCATATCAACGATTTTAAGAATATGAAAGAGTTTTACGACCGGCATTTGCTCGGGGATGCGGAATTCTGCATTCAGGGCTATCCGGGGACGATGCGTGTGGAATTTGTGTATGAGAACGGGCAGGTAAAAGAGTGTAAGGGGAAACGCATTTCCGGGATTTTTCCGATGTTTGACACAGAGGAGCGCGGGCGCGATTATCTGTTTCTCCCGCTGCATTTCCGTGAGCGGACGGTCGGGTATTTCGTTGTCTGCAACGCGGTGTATCTGATGAAACGGCAGTATCTGCTTCATATCATTAACGTGCTGACTTCCGCGATGGAGAACCTGCACAAGAAGGAACGGCTGATCTATCTGAACCGGGAGCTGTCGGAGCTCTCGGTAAAGGATACGATGACCGGGATGTATAACCGCCTTGGATATCAGGAGCTGGCCTGCCGGCTGTTTGACGAGAAAAAGAGACAGGGGGAGAACCTCACGGTCCTGTTTATCGATATGGACCGGCTCAAATATATCAACGATCACTTCGGGCATATTCACGGGGACAGTGCGATTAAGACGATTTCAAAGACTATTTTAAAAATCATTCCGGCGGAGGCGATGGCGGTGCGCACAGGAGGGGACGAGTTTTTGATCATACTGAAAAAGACGGACGAGGCAAAGCTTCGGGAAATGATAGACTGTATCCGGGACAGGCTTGAAGAGAAATCTGCCAAGATGAAGCTGCCGTTTCCGCTTACAATCAGCGTGGGATATGTTTACACGGACATGGATTCCGACAGACCGCTTGACGACTATGTGCGGGAGGCGGACGAGATTATGTACCGGGAGAAGATCGCGAAAAAAGTAGAGCGAACGTAAAATACGACGTGGGAATGAGGAAATTGGGATGGAGATAAATCGGGAACGGGTAAAAGAGGTTTTTCGGGAATACACAAGCGGTTATGATGCAACGGATGAAAAGGTGAAATTAAAAATCGGCCATACCTACCGGGTGGCAGAGCTGTGCGAGCAGATTGTGCGGGGTGAGATGCAGGCGGGAGGCGGGCCGGTGACGGCTGAGGATGCGGATCTGGCATGGCTCCTTGGGATGCTGCATGACGTGGGACGCTTTGAGCAGCTTCGGCGGTACCATACGTTTATCGATGCGGAGTCGGTGGAGCATGCGCAGCTTGGCGCGGACATTCTCTTTAGCGGCGATGCGGCTTGCGTCGGAGACGGGCGGGCGTTGCCTGGAATCCGGGATTTTGTTGTAGCGGACGATGAGGATGCGCTGATAGAGACAGCCGTTCGGGTGCACAGCGATTACCGCATTCCACAGGAACTGCCGGAGCGGACAAAAATCCTGTGCAACGTGCTCCGCGATGCGGATAAAATCGATATTCTGCGGGTAAATGTGGAGACGCCGCTGGAGGAGATCTATAACACGACGACGGAGGCGCTGTGCGCTTCCGCGGTCAGCGATGCGGTGATGAAGAGTTTTTATGAGCACCATGCGGTGCTGCGCAGTGTGAAGCAGACGCCTGTGGACCATGTGGCAGGACATATCTCTCTGGTATACGAATTGGTTTATGGTACAAGCCTGCGCATCGTAAAGGAGCAGGGGTATCTGGAGCGGCTGCTGCATTTTCAGTCGGAAAATCCAAAGACGCAGGCGCAGTTTTTGGCGATACGCGCAGAGATGGAGCGGTATCTCGCGGACAGGGATTCGGCCGCTGGATAGTCTCTGTCTGAGACAGAGAGAAATTTGCTGCCGAAGCGACGGCATGTGTAAAGCGTATTTCGCTTCAGGGAAATGTGATGCCGCGTCCGATATTGGGGAAAATCAGCGCGGCGGCGCAGTCAAGCACAAAGAGCAGCACAAGGATTGTGTTTGCTCCAAGGCGGACAGGGACAGGCAGTTTTTCCCAGAGTCTTGCAAAGAACCCGGAGAGTACGCAGACCCAGAGGACTCCGGCAATTCCAAAGCCGAGTGCGGACCAGAGACAGATATAGCCGTTATAATTGAGCGGATAGCCGCGGTAATCCCAGTAGCGCAGATCCCATACGGAGTCGAGAAACCACCCGATCAGAAGTTCGAGCCCGGTGCCGATGAGCAGCGAGAGAACGAACGTTATGAGCGGGTGTTTTTTTGCGCTGCGGGAGAGCAGAAGGTAAAAGAGAACGCCGCCCACGCCGTAGACGGGCAGCCACGGGCCGTAGAGAAAACCGCGGTTCGTAAAGCTGCCGTCTTTTACAAAGAAAATGGCGACCTCCCAGAGAAATCCGGCGATGGAACACAAAAAGAAAAAGAAAATCTGCAGGGAAATAAACCAGGTGATATGATTCTGCTCCGGTGGGCAGAGATTGGTGAAATCCGGTAAATGGGTTTGTTTTTTCATGGGGATAGTATGCCGCAAACGGACACAAATTATAGGCGTGCTTTCATTTTTACGGGTTCTGTGCTATACTTACAAATTGATGTATATTTATGCAAACAATACCCTTGTCAATCAAGGGTAAGGAGGATTATGAAGATGAAAAAATTGAAACAGCGTCTGCTGTGCTTTTTCGCAGCGGCAGGGTTTGTGCTCGGGGCTGCCGCCTGTGGAAACGCTTCGAATGAAGCGGGGGAGACGAATGCTGCCGGAAGCGCGACGGAAACCCAGGCGACGGAGGAGGCCGGAAATGAGGCGGCGGGAGCCGTTTTGTCTGTGGATGACCTTCCGGGAAAAAGAATCGGTGTCCAGCTCGGCACGACCGGAGATAGCTATGTCAGCGATTACGAGTCGGACGGTTCGGGCACGGCGGTGGAACGCTATAATAAGGGAGCGGACGCGGTGCAGGCGTTAAAGCAGGGGAAAATTGACTGTGTTATCATTGACGAGGAGCCGGCGCTCAATTTTGTGGAACAGAATCCGGGGCTTCGCGTTTTGCCGGAGGAGTTTACACTGGAGGATTATGCGTTCGTCGTGGGAAAAGGAAACGACGGGCTGGTTGAAGCGGTCAACGCGGCGCTTGGTGAACTGGGGGAAGAGGGCGTTCTTGACGAGATCAAAAAGAATTATACCGGCACGGAGGAAGAGGTTGGCAGCTATCTCTATGAGAAACAGGACGTCGAGCGTTCGAACGGGACGCTTGTCGTAGGGACGAACGCGGAATTTCCGCCGTATGAATATTATGAAAACGGCAGTATTACGGGTCTGGATATGGATATCATGCAGGCCGTCTGCGATAAGCTTGGGATGGAGATGAAGATCGAGGATATGGCATTTGATTCCATTATCCCGGCTATCTCCACAGGGAAGGTGGATATCGGGGCCGCGGGTTTTACCGTGACCGAGGAGCGGAAGAAAAATGTCAATTTCACGGATACATACACGACCTCCAAGCAGGTAATTATCGTGGCGGATGCCGGGAATGCGGGCGCAAAAAGCAGTTTTGCGGACAAGCTTTACGATAATTTTGTCAAAGAAAACCGTTATCTGTATCTGTTAAAAGGTCTTGGAAGTACGCTTGTGATTACGATATTCGCGGTTATGATCGGTATTGTTTTAGGATTTCTGATCGCGGTTGTCCGCACGAGTCATGACCGCACCGGCGGGTTTGTGATTTTAAACGGAATCTGCAGACTGTACCTTACGATCGTGCGCGGAACGCCGGTCATGATTCAGCTTTTGATTATTTATTATGTGATATTCCAGAGCGTCAATGTCGGGAAGACGCTGGTCGCGATCATCGCGTTCGGACTCAATTCCGCGGCGTATGTGGCGGAGATTGTGCGTTCCGGTATCATGGCGGTCGATATCGGACAGTTTGAGGCGGGGAGAAGTCTCGGACTGAATTATAAGCAGACGATGTCGGCTATTGTTCTTCCGCAGGCGATAAAAAATATTCTGCCGGCGCTCTGCAATGAGTTTATCAGTCTGCTGAAAGAGACGTCGATCAGCGGTTATATCGGACTTATGGATTTGACAAAAGGCGGCGATATCATACGAAGCATCACATATGAGGCGTTTCTGCCGCTGATTGTGGTCGCGGTTGTGTATCTGCTGATGGTGATGGGATTGAGCAGGGGCGTATCCGTGCTGGAAAGGAGGCTGAGAAATAATGAGCGATAATACGGTTATTCTGGAAGTGAAGGATCTCTGCAAGTCTTTTGACGGGCACGAGGTATTAAAGGGGATTTCTACGACAATCAGAAAGGGCGACGTGCTTGCGCTGATCGGGCCGTCCGGCTGCGGAAAGTCTACGTTTCTGCGGTCGTTAAATCTGCTTGAGACGCCGACGTCGGGGCATGTGCTTTTCGAGGGGACAGACCTGACGGACCCGTCGGTCGATATCAATCAGGTCAGGGAGAAGATCGGCATGGTGTTTCAGCAGTTTAATCTGTTTCCGAATATGACCGTGCGGGAAAATATCATGCTTGCGCCGGTGAAGCTTCACAAAATGACAGATGTGGAGGCGCGGAAAGAAGCCGATGAGCTGCTTGCGCGGATTGGACTCTCGGACAAGGCGGACGCTTACCCGGCGAGCCTTTCGGGCGGGCAAAAGCAGCGTATCGCGATTGTGCGCTCGCTGGCAATGAACCCGGATATCATTCTTTTTGATGAGCCGACCTCCGCGCTTGACCCGGAGATGGTGGGCGAGGTGTTAAGCGTAATGAAAGAACTGGCGACAACCGGGATGACGATGGTTGTCGTGACGCATGAGATGGGCTTCGCACGCGAGGTTGCAAACCGCGTCATGTTTATCAACGACGGTGTGATTCAGGAGGAGAATACGCCGCAGGAGATTTTTGAACATCCGAAGAGTCCGCGTCTGCGGGATTTTTTGTCGAAGGTCCTGTAGAGAAAAACTTGTAATGCAGGGCGGCATATTTTATAATGAAGGAAAAATCGGACTTTCTGTCGTATGTGGCAAAGGTTCGGGAAGATAACCAGGAGGAATGAGGCAAGATTGAAAATTAAAATTTTCAATCTCAAGTTTGGGCGCACACGCACAAACTTGAGAGCCATATATGGCTTTGCACAAAAAAGCGTGTGCGCATGGAGGTAAATATGGAAAAGGTAATCGTCATTGACTTTGGCGGTCAGTACAATCAGTTGGTTGCCAGGCGTGTCAGAGAATGCAATGTTTACTGTGAAATATATTCTTATCGGACAGACCTTGCGCGGATCAAGGCGATGAATCCGAAGGGAATCATCCTTACCGGCGGACCAAACAGCTGCTATGAAGCGGATTCACCCACTTATGTGAGAGAACTGTTCGAGCTTGGGATTCCGGTGTTGGGGCTCTGCTACGGCGCGCAGCTCATGATGCACATCTTAGGCGGGAAAGTGGAAAAGGCGCCTGTCCGCGAGTACGGCAAGATCGAGGTATTTGTGGACCGGACATCGCCGCTTTTTGCGGAGGTGGGAACGAAAACGGATAAGGCGGCAGGCGTAATCTGGGACGAGCATAAGACAGATGACCATGCAACCATCTGCTGGATGAGCCATAATGACTATATTTCGAAACCGGCTCCGGGGTTTGTGGCCGTGGCGCACACGGCGGACTGTCCGGTCGCCGCGGCGGAGTGCAGGGAGAAGAATCTCTACGCGATTCAGTTCCATCCGGAGGTGCTTCACACGCAGGAGGGAACGAAGATGCTCTATAATTTCGTGCGCGGCGTCTGCGGCTGTGCCGGAACATGGAGAATGGATTCTTTTGTCGAGAATACCGTCAAAGAGATCCGGGAAAAGGTCGGGGACGGCAAGGTGCTCCTCGCATTATCCGGCGGCGTGGATTCGTCTGTTGCCGCGGGACTTTTATCGAGGGCGATCGGAAGGCAGCTTACCTGCGTGTTTGTTGATCATGGTCTGCTCCGCAAGGATGAGGGAGACGAGGTGGAAGCGGTATTCGGTGAGGGCGGTCAGTTTGACCTCAATTTTATCCGCGTGAATGCGCAGGAGCGCTATTATGGCAAGCTTGCCGGGGTGACGGAACCGGAGCAGAAACGCAAGATCATCGGCGAGGAGTTCATCCGCGTGTTCGAGGAGGAGGCAAAGAAAATCGGGGCGGTGGATTTTCTGGCACAGGGGACCATTTATCCGGATGTGGTGGAAAGCGGGCTCGGCGGCGAATCCGCCGTCATCAAATCCCATCACAATGTCGGAGGACTGCCGGAGTATGTTGATTTTAAGGAGATCATTGAGCCGCTGCGGAATCTGTTTAAGGATGAGGTGAGAAAGGCGGGATTAGAGCTTGGCATCCCGGAGAAGCTTGTCTTCCGTCAGCCGTTTCCGGGGCCGGGACTCGGCATCCGCATTATCGGTGAGGTGACCGCCGATAAGGTTCGGATTGTTCAGGATGCAGATGCGATTTACCGTGAGGAAGTGGACAAGTCGGCGGCATTGTATGCCAAAGAGTATGGCGTATCGGCGCCCTGGAAACCGGATCAGTATTTTGCGGCGCTGACGAATATGCGCTCCGTCGGCGTCATGGGCGACGAGCGGACGTATGACTATGCTGTGGCGCTGCGCGCGGTGAAGACGGTCGACTTTATGACGGCGGAGAGCGCGGAGATTCCGTTTGAAGTGCTGCAGAGGGTGATGAGCAGGGTGATTAATGAGGTCAGAGGGGTGAATCGGGTATTTTATGATCTGACGAGTAAGCCGCCGGGGACGATTGAGTTCGAGTGATGAAATGAACTTTAAGAACCTAGTATTTATGCGGGTTACAAACAAATTTGTTTAGGTGCTGGCAACGATTTGGCAACATTTTAGGTATCACTCAATAGATAATTACATCAAAATAAAAGAAAGACCTTGCTGATTTTCAGATGGCTTTTGCTATGGCAACTGAATATCGGCAAGGTCTTTTTATGCTTATTTCTGCTTTTTCTTTTTAGCTGTTTTCTTTTCTTCTTTCTCGATTTTCTGAAATTCTTCCATAAGCATATCACTGACCGCCTGTGAGGGGACTTTCGCCCAATGATGCGAGTTATCCAGTTCCGGGTACTTGTACCGCCACTGGTCGTATTCCTCTTTGGTAATTTCGCCCTGTTCCAGTTTGGCGGCTTGCTCCCGCCATGCGTGGAACATATTGAACATGGACGAATAGGTGGAATAGTCGGACTTGTCAAGGCGAAGGCAGATTTCCCCGTCAATCTCCCCGATTTTCAGACCATACATATCTTCCAACGCAAAGAGCGTGTGCATAAGCCCGATATAGGTATCAATATCCGGCACTGTGAGGGCGTGGGTGCTTACATCAAAGATATTTGCCATTTCTTTTACAAGGTCGTGCTTCGGTGTCCTCGCTTCGGTTTCATACTGTGCCATGCGGACATCAGAGGTCTTTCCGAGAAAGCCGAGGATTTCACCTAACTGTTTCTGTGT